>NZ_JBGKEC010000003.1:0-630372 GCF_041399405.1 Enterobacter sp. KB-280D8 | reverse complement strand
ATGGTAGTGTGGGGTCTCCCCATGTGAGAGTAGGGAACTGCCAGACATCAAATAAGTGAGAAGGCCATCCGAAAGGATGGCCTTTTTGCGTTTATGCTCAGAAAAAACGGTAGGCCGGGTAAGACGAAGCCGCCACCCGGCAGAGCAAACGGCTAATGAATCACCTGCGACAGGAATGCTCGCGTACGTTCTGACTTCGGATGCGCAAAGAACTCATCCGGCGGCGCCTGCTCAACAATCTCTCCGCGGTCCATAAAGATCACCCGGTCAGCTACCGTTCTGGCAAAACCCATCTCATGCGTTACGCACAACATCGTCATACCGGATTGCGCCAGCCCAATCATGGTATCCAGTACCTCTTTCACCATTTCGGGATCCAGCGCAGATGTCGGTTCGTCAAACAGCATGATTTTGGGTTTCATGCACAGCGAACGGGCGATAGCCACACGCTGCTGTTGCCCGCCCGAGATCTGGCCGGGAAACTTATTGGCATGCTCCGCGATACGAACGCGTTCCAGGTAGTGCATCGCCAGCGCTTCCGCTTCCTGTTTCGGCATTTTTCGGACCCAAATAGGCGCAAGCGTACAGTTCTGCAGAACGGTCAGGTGTGGAAAAAGATTAAAGTGCTGGAATACCATACCCACTTCCTGGCGCACGCGTTCGATATTGCGGATATCTTCATTCAGCTCGATGCCATCTACAACAATGCGTCCTTGCTGATGTTCTTCAAGATGGTTAATACAGCGAATGGTTGTGGATTTACCTGAACCGGAAGGGCCGCAAAGGACGATGCGTTCGCCTTGCTTTACCTTAAGATTAATGTCTTTCAGGACATGAAACTGTCCATACCATTTATTCACGTTTTCCAGCGTAATCATCGCGTCGGCGGGTGTCATAGTTATTTGGCTCATAATTTCCTCAGTGCGGTGTACGCCCGGTGTTAAAGCGCTTTTCCAGATGCTGGCTGTAGCGCGACATGCTAAAACAAAAGATCCAGTAGATCAGAGCGGCAAAGACATATCCTTCGGTGGACATGCCCAGCCAGACAGGGTCAACGGTTGCCTGTTGCACGCTGCTAAAGAGATCGAACAATCCGATGATGATCACCAGGCTGGTATCTTTAAAGAGAGCAATGATCGTATTGACCAGCCCAGGGATAACCAGCTTGAGCGCTTGCGGAAGGATCACCAGCCCCTGCGTCTTCCAGTAACCGAGCGCCAGCGATTCCGCCGCTTCATACTGGCCTTTGGGCAACGCCTGCAGGCCACCGCGTACAACTTCAGCGACATAGGCGGACTGGAAGAGAATCACCCCGACCAGGGCACGGATCAGTTTGTCTATCGTTGTACCCTCTGCCATAAACAGCGGCAGCATGACCGACGACATAAACAGTACGGTGATGAGCGGTACTCCGCGCCAGAACTCAATGAAGATAACGGAGAGCACGCGGACGACCGGCATTTTTGAACGACGTCCCAGGGCCAGTAAAATCCCCCACGGTAGCGCGCCGGCTATCCCCACTGAAGCGATAATCAATGTCAACGTCAGACCGCCCCACTGGCGTGTTTCAACGCGTTCCAGCCCCAGGAAACCGCCATACATCAGCACCCAGACAATAATCGGATAAACCACTGCCCAGACGGCAATATAGCGTCCACGATGAGGCAGCTTTTTCCAGAACATGACCGAGACAGAGAGCAGGCCGATAACCAGCGCCAGATTAATCCGCCAGCGCTGTTCATGGGGATACAATCCATACATGAACTGACCGAAACGTTCATGAATAAATACCCAGCAGGCACCGGCTTTTGTGCAGTCAGCTCGGGTTGAACCGACCCAGTTGGCCTGTAAAAATGCCCAGTTCAGCAGGGGAGGAATCAATTCCCACATGAGCCACAGGCAGACAATCGTCAGCAGGCTGTTGCTCCAGCTGGAGAACAGATTCTTGCGCGCCCAGAGAATGAAACGTCCACCTGTCGAGCTGGCAGGGCGCGAGGAGTGCGACAGTATCGCTTTTGTCATCATAGATCCTTAGCGCTCGACCAGTGCTATACGACGGTTATAAAGGTTCATCAGCAATGAAATCACCAGGCTGATGATCAAATAGACAGACATGGTGATGGCGATGGTTTCAATGGCTTGTCCGGTCTGGTTAAGCACGGTTCCGGCGAACAGAGACACCATATCCGGATAACCAATGGCAGCAGCCAGCGATGAGTTTTTGACAATGTTAAGATACTGGCTGGTAAGAGGCGGAATAATCACTCGTAGAGCCTGAGGAATAATGACCTGGCGAAGCGTCACGGTATTCGGCAAACCGAGTGAGCGTGCCGCCTCGTGCTGACCGTAAGGCACAGCCTGAATCCCGGAACGGATGATTTCCGCAATAAATGCGGAGGTATAAATCGAAAGCGCCAGCGTTAATGCGGCCAGTTCAGGAATTAATACCATCCCTCCCTGGAAGTTGAACCCGCGCAGATGGGGAATATCCCAGTGCAAGGCCGCACCAAAAAGCCAGTGAGCAACTAACGGTAAGCCAACAAGTAGCACAGCGCCAGTTGGCCATGTTTTACGAAGCTGCCCGGTTTTAATCTGGTGCTTACGGTTATAGCGAAACAGGCCGACAGAAATGGCGAGTGCAATAACAACGGCGACGATAAAGGCGTAAAGCCCTTCGGCTACCTGTGGAGAGGGGATGTATAACCCACGGTTACTGAGAAAAAACAGCTCAAACGCATCGACGGCCTGGCGGGGGCCAGGAAGGTTACGCAGCACCGCGAAATACCAAAAAAATATCTGCAGCAGCGGTGGGATGTTGCGGAATGTCTCAATATAAATGGTTGAAAGTTTCCGCAGGAGCCAGTTTTCAGAAAGGCGCGCCAGCCCAATAAAGAAGCCCAGGATGGAAGCGAAGACAATACACAGTGCGGATACCAGCAGCGTATTCAGTAAACCGACCACAAACACGCGTCCGTACGTGTCACCTTCCTGGTAGTCAATAAGGTGCTGAACAATCCCAAACCCTGCGCTGCGATCCAGAAACGCAAACCCGGAGGTGATACCGCGATTATTCAGGTTCGTGATGGTGTTATGGATGAGATACACGGCGATAAGAACAACCGCAACAATAGCAATAATCTGGAATAGCCAGGCGCGGACCGCGGGATGAGAAAAGGATAGCGATCCTTTTACGGCTGAGCGGCGATGGGACATAAAGAAACCTCAGTAACCATGACTCTGGAGTGGGCACTGCCCGAGCAGTGCCCGTTACAACTATGACTTAACGTACTGGTGGGGCGTACTGAATACCGCCGTTATTCCAGAGATTGTTCTGGCCGCGTTTGATCTTCAGCGGGCTTTCCGATCCCACGTTACGCTCAAAGATCTCAGCGTAATTACCCACCTGTTTGATAATGTTGTAAGCCCACTTGTTATCCAGCTTCAGGTCCTTGCCGAAATCACCTTCTTTACCGAGCAGGTGCGCCATATCCGGGGTAGAAGGATTCGCCGCTTTCTCATCGACGTTTTTCGAGTTGATGCCCATCTCTTCAGCGTTAAGCATGGCAAACAGCGTCCAGCGAACAATGGAGAACCAGTCTTCATCGCCACGGCGTACAACGGGGCCGAGAGGTTCTTTGGAGATCACTTCAGGCAGGACAACCCACTCTGCCGGGTTGCTCAGTTTAATGCGTAAGGCATACAGCTGTGACTGGTCAGAGGCCAGCGTATCGCAGCGACCGGATTCCAGCGCTTTGGCTGACTCATCTGAGCGGTCGAAAGTAACAGGGGTGTATTTCATCTTATTTGCTTTGAAATAATCCGCGACGTTCAGCTCGGTATCGGTGCCCGCCTGGATACACACGGTGGCGCCATCCAGCTCTTTGGCGCTTTTCAGGCCCGCTTTGTTGTGGGTGAGGAAGCCGATGCCGTCGTAATAGGTCACGCCGGTAAATGTCATCCCCATGCCTGCATCGCGGGAAGAGGTCCAGGTGGTATTACGGGAGAGCATGTCGACTTCACCGGACTGCAGCGCCGTAAAGCGTTCTTTCGCCGTCAGCGGGGTGTATTTTACTTTGCTGTCATCACCAAAAACCGCAGCGGCGACGCCACGACAGACATCCACATCAATACCGGTAAATTTGCCGTTCGCATCGGCATAAGAGAAGCCAGGCAAACCATCACTGATACCGCATTGAACAAAACCTTTCTTTTTAACGGCATCCAGTGTCGTTCCCGCATGGGCTTGACCGGCTACGGCAAACAACATGCCTGCAGCGGCCAGGCTGGCTATCATCGTCTTTTTCATAATGCATCCTGTGTGGCGAAATTTATCGTTATAGAAGCGTTTTAAGCGCTTAACCTGTCTGTGGCGTTGGCCAACGTTTATAAAGCAAACGTAATGCCAGTTTTGCGTTCGACGAAATAAGAGACGAGTGAACGCTTAATGCTGAGTGTAGACAGGCTTAAATAAAACGAGCGCCCCGAAACGGTGCGAAATTACAACCTGTGCCACAAATCGGAGCAAAAGTTTTGAGTCGGGTCAGGAAAAAGAAGAGATAGTTTCCAGGGTGAATATTGGCAGGGTATTCAATAATATTAATGTGTGAAAATCATCACGATAGAATAAGTAATTTGAATGAGTATGCGAAAAAGTTGTGACTGACTTCAGTCTTAGATTAATTACGTGAATAATTACGGGGCTATTTTTTTACTTATTTGAAAATACTGCACCCATTAAAAGCAAAAGCGCGGCCAGAGCCGCGCTTTCTGAACAGATGTTACTTCGTCAGGGCAACAATACCCAACGTCAAACCTGCCACTGCGGCAGCACCGCCGGCGATAGCACCTGCTGTTTCCCAGTTATCCTGGGTGGTGCCTTTCATACAGGTATTGGTATGAACCAGTCGACCCTGGTCATCGTAAACCGGTACACATGGAGAGTCGTGCGCGCAACCAGCAAGCAGCGCAGCGAGAAGTGCAACGGAAATGAATCTTTTCATGATGTTACCTCAGTATTATTTCTCATTCGCTACAAAGCCAGGAGGGCTATTAACGAACTGGAGATTATTTTACCACCAGGGTAAGTCCCCGTTACACGAGGAATAATCTCAAATTATGTAGTTTGTAAAAATCATGGAGAAAAGTCGGGTTCAGGATGAATTTATGGAGAAATTATGAAGTGGTAAGATGGCGTTTTTACTTAATGCAAACTCATGCATTTTTAATACTCAACCCTCTAATATCTAATCCATTGTTTATATTAAAAATAAAAAAGGCACCAAAAGGTGCCTTTCAGGGATACATTACTCTTTATGGCTGGTGAAGCGTCGCCGGACCACCACAAAGAAGACGGGCACGAAGAAAATTGCCAGAAGCGTTGCGGAAAGCATGCCTCCCATCACGCCCGTACCGACGGCATTTTGCGCACCGCTCCCGGCCCCGGTACTGATCACCAGCGGCATGACGCCAAGGATAAAGGCCAGGGAGGTCATCAGGATCGGACGAAGGCGCATTCTTGAGGCTTCCAGGGTGGCTTCAACGATCCCTTTACCTTCTTTCTCCATCAGGTCTTTAGCAAATTCGACGATCAGGATGGCGTTTTTCGCCGATAGCCCAATCGTCGTCAGCAGGCCGACCTGGAAATAGACGTCATTGTTTAACCCGCGCAGCGACGCCGCGAAAAGGGCCCCGATGACGCCCAGCGGCACAACCAGCATAACGGAGAAGGGAATGGACCAGCTTTCATACAGCGCTGCCAGACACAGGAACACCACGATCAGTGAAATGGCGTACAGTGCAGGCGCCTGGTTACCGGAAAGGCGCTCCTGATAAGACATTCCCGTCCAGTCATAGCCGATGCCGGAAGGCAGTTTTGCCGCCAGGCTTTCCATCATCACCATGGCCTCACCGGTACTTTTTCCAGGGGCAGATTCACCGAGGATTTCCATGGACGGCATGCCGTTGTAGCGTTCCAGACGAGGAGAACCGTAAACCCAGTGAGCGCTGCTAAAGGATGAGAACGGCACCATTTCCCCATTCGCGCTGCGTACGTAGAGGTTGTTGATGTCCCCCGGCAGCATACGGAATTTCGCATCCGCCTGGACGTAAACTTTTTTCACGCGGCCATGATCGATAAAGTCATTCACATAGGTACCACCTAATGCCGTCGATATCGTCTGGTTGACGTCAGATATGCTAATACCCAGCGCCTGCGCTTTCTCCTGATCGACATCCAGCTTGAACTGCGGGGTATCCTCCAGACCGTTAGGACGCACGCGAACCAGCAGATCAGGGTGCTCTTTCACCATGCCGAGCAGCTGATTACGCGCCTGCGTCAACTGGGTATGCCCCAGGTTTGCCTGATCGATAAGTTCAAAGTCGAAGCCCGTTGCGGTTCCCAGTTCGATAATAGCCGGCAGGTTAAACGGGAACACAAGGCCGTCTTTAATCTGGCTGAATGCTTTTGTCGCACGGCCGACGATTGCCTCAACGCTATTTTCTTCCCCCGAACGTTCTTCCCAGGGCTTCAGGCTGACGAAGGCAATACCAGAGTTCTGGCCCTGGCCGCTAAAGCTAAAGCCGTTCACCGTAAACACGGATTCAACGTTCGCCTTCTCTTTATTCAGGTAGTAGTCCTGAACCTGGTCGAGAACCTGCTGAGTCCGCGTCTGGGTCGCACCAGCCGGGAGTTGAACCATTGTCATAAACACCCCCTGATCCTCTTCGGGCAGGAAGGAGGTGGGTAAGCGCAGAAACAGCACCGCCATCCCACCAACAATTATGACGTACACCACCAGATAGCGACCGGTCTTACGCAAAATACCGCTCACGCTGTTACTGTAGTGCTCCACGCTCTTGTCAAAGAGTGCATTAAACCAGCCAAAGAACCCCCCTTTTTTCTCATGATGATCGCCAGTGACGGGTTTAAGTAACGTTGCGCACAGTGCGGGCGTCAGGATCAGCGCAACCAGCACGGAGAGCGCCATGGCGGAAACGATAGTCAGTGAGAACTGGCGATAGATGGCTCCCGTCGAGCCGCCAAAAAAGGCCATCGGAACAAAGACCGCCGAGAGGACCATAGCGATCCCCACCAGCGCGCCCTGGATCTGCCCCATCGACTTCTGCGTGGCCTCTTTCGGTGGCAGCTTGTCCTCAACCATCACGCGCTCAACGTTCTCGACCACCACGATGGCGTCATCAACCAATAGCCCTATCGCCAGCACCATCCCGAACATCGTCAGGGTGTTGATAGAGAAACCGAACGCCGCCAGAACCGCGAAGGTACCCAGAAGAACCACCGGCACCGCGATAGTTGGGATGAGCGTCGCCCGCAGGTTTTGTAAGAACAAATACATGACCAGGAAGACCAGAACGATCGCTTCAAACAGGGTTTTCACCACTTCATGAATAGAAATTTTCACAAATGGGGTGGTGTCATAGGGGTAGACGACTTTAAGCCCCTGCGGGAAGAACTGCTGCAGTTGTGCCAGTTTGCTCTTGATGGCTGCCGCTGTATCCAGCGCGTTTGCCCCGGTTGCCAGCTTAATCCCCAGACCGGTGGCGGCCTGCCCGTTAATTTTGGTCACCATGTTGTAGTTTTCGCCACCCAGCTCAATGCGAGCGACATCCTTCAGGTGAACCATCGAGCCATCCTGATTTACCTTGAGCGTCACGCGGCCAAACTCCTCCGGTGATTTCAGGCGGGTTTGCGCGATGATGGAGGCATTCAGCTGCTGCCCGGGCACAGACGGCGTGCCGCCCAACTGGCCTGCCGCAATCTGGTCGTTCTGCGTTTTCAACTGGTTGATAATATCCAGCGGCGTCAGCTGGTATTTATTCATTGCATTGCTGTTGAGCCAGATGCGCATCGCATACTGGGCACCAAACAGCTGAACGTCGCCGACGCCCGTCGTTCGGCTGATGGCATCTTTGACGTTCGAGGCGACATAGTCGGAGATATCATCCTGAGTAAGGTTTTTGTTGTCCGAAACAAAACCGGCGACCAGCAGGAAGCTGCTGCTGGATTTCTCAACGCCAATCCCTTGCTGCTGTACCTCTTGCGGCAGCAGCGGCATGGCGAGCTGCAGCTTGTTCTGCACCTGCACCTGGGCGATGTCCGGATCCGTTCCTGATTCGAAGGTCAGCGTAATGGTGACGTTACCCGCTGAATCGCTGGTGGAAGACATATACATCAGGTTATCGATACCGTTCATGTTCTGTTCGATAACCTGGGTCACGGTATCCTGCACCGTCTGGGCGTCAGCGCCGGGGTAGGTTGCGGAAATCGCCACGGCAGGCGGGGCAATCGTTGGATACTGGGCGACGGGCAGTTTGAGAATAGCCAGGCCGCCAGCAATCATTAGAATGATGGAAAGCACCCAGGCGAAAACTGGCCTCTGAATAAAGAAATTAGCCATGTCGTCGTTCCTTAACCGGCGGGAGTCGTGGTGGTATCTGGCGTGGCGACGACGGTAGCGCCGGGTCTGACTTTTTGTAATCCGCTGACGATCACGCGGTCACCGTTTTTCAGCCCTTCCGTCACCAGCCAGCGATCGCCAATGGCCTGGGGCGCAACGACGGTCCGTGATTCAACCTGGTTTTTATCATTAACCACCAGCACGGTTGCGTCGCCTCGCGGCGTGCGGGTCACGCCCTGCTGCGGAACCAGAATGGCATCTGGCTGTGTTCCCTCATCTATACGGGCGCGAACAAACATCCCAGGTAACAGCATGTGTTGAGGATTCGGGAAAATGGCGCGCAGCGTGATTGAGCCGGTGCTTTCATCCACCGTAACGTCGGAGAACTGCAGTGTGCCTTTCAGCGGATAGGGCTGGCCATTCTCCATCAGCAGCTCAACGCTGCTGGCCGTATCTCCTTTTTGCAGGCTCGTCTGCTTCAGTCGCATGAATTCATTGCTTGACTGGGTGACATCGACATAAATCGGATCGAGTTGCTGGACCGTTGCCAGCGCCGCGGCCTGTCCGTTCGTGACGAGCGCCCCTTCCGTTACGCTGGATTTACCGATGCGGCCATCGACAGGGGACGTCACTTTGGTATACGCAAGGTTGATACGTGCGCTTTCAACGCCCGCTTTTGCGGCGACGACGCTGGCATCTGCCTGCTGGGCGGTGGCCACGGCCTGGTCATACTCCTGCTTGCTGACGTACTGCGTCCCCACCAGAGGCAGATAACGTTTCACCGTCAGGTGTGCAATTTTGGCCGCCGCCTGCGCCTTTGCCAGCTCGCCTTTCGCGCTGTCGTAAGCCGCCTGATAGGTCGCAGGATCAATCTGATACAGTGAATCCCCTGCTTTTACATCGCTACCTTCCGTGAAGTTGCGACGCAGAATAATACCGCTAACCTGTGGACGAACCTCCGCAACGCGGAACGCATCGGTTCTGCCCGGTAGTTCAGTTGTGACAGCCAGCGGCGCGCTTTTCACGATATGGACGCTGACCTGAGGCGCCTGCGCATGTTGTTGATGATTTTCCTGGCCATCGCATCCAGTGAGCAGCACAGCGCAGACAATGAAACCGGCTAAGGGTAAACGTCTGAAATGATTCGTCATTACTGTTCCTTTAAATACCCATTAACCGATGTTTGCCGTAGATCGGTAGTTGGGGCAGAGGGAAAAAATAAAATGTAGCTGCGTATAATAATGAGGGTATTTAATGTTTTTTAATTTATAAGTGCGAATAACGAGGCCCTGGAGGAAAATCAGAATCAGTCCCGTAGAAAATACGGATATACTTCTGCCCGGTAAATCAGGTCAATAGAGCTTAATGGATAAAGTATTCATTTCATGAATTTGATTTTAAGAATGTATTTGCATTAATTATAGATTAAGTAAATTGACTTTTTTTGTGCAAAAATAAAACGGGGTTTAGTGAATACTTCCAGCCATCCGAACCTGATTTTACATATATACCCAGTGAGTTAAGAGTAGCTGCCAATGGCGCGTAAAAAGAAAGAAGAGGCTCAACAAACCCGACAGCAGTTGATTGAAGCGGCTATCGGGCAGTTTGCGACGCGGGGCGTAGCCAGCACGACGCTGACCGATATCGCAGATGCCGCAAAGGTTACTCGCGGTGCTGTCTACTGGCACTTTAACAGTAAAGCAGAAATATTTAATGCCATTTGGGAACAGCAATTACCGCTGCGTGACATCATTCGCGACAGGCTCTCTTTCTCCGAGAGTGATGATCCGTTGTTAATGCTTCGTGAGCAATTTATTACTGCGCTGCAATATATCGCGCACGAACCTCGTCAATGTGCGCTGTTACAAATCTTGTATCATAAGTGTGAATTTACTAGCGATATGATTTCAGAAAATGAAATTCGGAAACGCATTTGGTTCAATTATGATTTTTTGCGCGTCACTCTGGAGAATTGTATTTCTCAGAACATTGTTTCGTCGCAGGTGAACGTTGAACTGACCATGATCGTATTCCACGGTTTCTTTAGCGGCATCATTAAAAACTGGTTAATGAATACCGACAGTTTTAATCTTTATCAGCAGGCGCCAGCCCTGGTCGACAGTATTCTGGCGACACTCCCTGTCTTGCGAGTGTCGCCTCGTGATGACTACAGCTCAGCGCCAGGCAACATTTCACCCCGTGCGCAAAGCGCCTCGATGGTCTGCGCGCTGGTGGGTTTACCTAACAGATAACCCTGTAAGGTATGACAGCCCAGTTCCGTCAAAAAGGCCTGCTGCGCTTCGGTTTCCACACCTTCAGCCACGACTTTCAGGTTGAGCGTTTTCGCGAGGGCCACAATCGCAGAGACAATGGTGGCATCCTCGCTTTCCCCGCTTAACTCTTTCACAAACGCTCTGTCTATCTTCAGTTCACAGGCCGGTAAACGCTTGAGATACAGCAGGCTCGAATATCCGGTCCCAAAATCATCAATCGAAGCTTTCACACCTGCATCCGTCAGCTCTGTCAGCACCCGCACGCTCTCATCGGGGTTGCTCATTGCCGTGGTTTCCGTGACTTCCAGGATCAACATTTCCGGCGGGAGGTGATGACGCTCCAGGCAGTCGAGCACTGTTTTAACCAGCGAGGGCTGTTCAAACTGCAACGTCGACAGGTTTACCGCCATTGACCAGTTCCGATGCCCCTGAAGATGCCATTCTCGCAATTGGCGACAGGCTTCATTGATCGCCCAGTTACCAATAGGAATGATAAGCCCGGTTTTTTCCGCCAGCGGCAGGAAAAGATCCGGCGTCAGTAAACCCTGCTTCGGATGCTGCCAGCGCAGCAGCGCCTCAAACCCGAGGAGGGGGCCAGCGGGCGCGTGAAATTTTGGCTGATAAAGCAGGCGCAGTTCATTGCGATCGATAGCCATCCACAGATCGTTCATTAACTGAAGATGGGTCTGCGCCAGCGTGTTCATAGAGGGCTGGAAAAAGTGATACCCGTTTCGGCCCATATGCTTGGTGTGGTACATCGCCGCGTCGGCGTTAAACATCAGTTCACGTTCGGTTTTGCCGTCGTGAGGGTACAGGGCGATACCAATGCTAAGCGTTACCACCAGTTCGTAGGGTTCGAGAGTGAACGGGCTATCGATCGCCCGCACCAGCGAATTTGCCAGCGAGGCTGCATCGTCCGGCCCTTCTCCCTCAGCAAGCAGAACAAACTCATCACCGCCAATACGTGCAAGGGTAAACTGGCCCTTCAGGAGATGCAGCAGACGCTGCGTAACGGCGACCAGCAGCCTGTCACCGACATCATGGCCGTAGGCGTCATTGATGGTTTTAAAACCGTCGAGATCCATGAACATCAGGGCGAAATGGGTACCTTCACGGTCTGCTTTGCTGATGGCCTGATCGAGCCGGTCCTCCAGCAGGATACGGTTGGGCAGACGCGTCAGCGTATCGTGCAACGCCAGTTGCGCAAGTTCCCGGTTCGCTTCTGCCAGCGACGAGGCCAGAAGGGCGGTACGTGCCTGCAGGCGAGCATCCAGCATCGACACCAGCAGGGTTATCCCAAGAATAGAGAGCGCGACGACGCTGACCAGCACGGCCAGCCAGCTGCCGTTAATACCCTCATGGTGAACCATTGTGGACATTGGAAACTGCGCGGCTTTCATCCCGGCGTAGTGCATACCGGCGATGGCAATTCCCATCGTGATGGCGGCTCCCTGGCGCATCAGCACCACCTGCGCTGCTTCGTGGCGCAGGCGGAAGGTCAGCCACAATGCTGCAAGCGAAGCGGCAAGAGCAATCACGACCGAAATGGCTACCCACAACGTGTCCCAGATGATCCCTGGCATCACCTCCAGTGCCGCCATACCGGTGTAATGCATGGCAACAATCCCGATTCCCATCACCAGAGCGCCGGGGAGCAGGCGGCGCAAGCGCAGCTGTTCACAGCTGACGAGCCATAGTGCAAACAGTGACGACCCTACGGCAATGACCATGGATAACATCGTCAGGCTCGCGTTGTAACTCATGCTCATGGAGAGGTCCATCGCCAGCATGCCGATAAAGTGCATGGCCCATACGCCAATGCCCATTGCAACGCTGCCTCCCACCAGCCAGATGCGCGCTGCGACGCCCTGACTCCCGGCGACACGTGCAGCCATATTCAGCGCGGTGT
Organism: Enterobacter sp. KB-280D8; assembly: GCF_041399405.1. Taxonomy (NCBI): domain Bacteria; kingdom Pseudomonadati; phylum Pseudomonadota; class Gammaproteobacteria; order Enterobacterales; family Enterobacteriaceae; genus Enterobacter; species Enterobacter sp. KB-280D8. The sequence goes on along the minus strand of NZ_JBGKEC010000003.1, from coordinate 617,773 downwards.
AAGCCGCAAGGATGGCAACAACGAAGGAGAGGACTACAAGGATAGGGTTGTATTGGCTAACCAGCATGGTCGGTTCTACTCGAGTGTGACGTTACGCGGGAGAGGTTGAGAAGGGCGAGACATTATCACCGTCAGGTAACGGCTCAAAGGAATTTAAATCCCCGTTTTTAGTGGGTAATACGGGGGAGAGGAAGCGGCGTCAGGTCGTTAATCGAGTTCTGAACAGTTCACTAATTTCAGCGGGTTCACGGAGTTCATATTGCGGCACTTATCGGTTTCGGTGCTCATCAGTTCAATCCACTGCATCAGGAGGGCATCGAAAAGGAAAACCGAGATTGCAAAGACAACCAGCCACCAGTATTTACGAATCATTGTGTCATTCCGCGTGAAGAGAGCCACTGAAGTGGTGGAAATATACACGAAAAGAAACGGTTTAAAAGCGGGATAAGCGAAGGTTTACAAAGCGTTGACGGTGACAGAACAAAGCAATAAAAAAGGCGCATCCCCATGCCAGGTAGCGCCTTTTTAAACAAGAATTTAACTGATTAGTATCAGTTCATGCCGTATTTTTTCAGTTTCTTACGCAGAGTACCACGGTTGATACCCATCATCAGCGCAGCGCGGGTCTGGTTACCGCGGGTGTATTGCATCACCATGTCCAACAGTGGCTGTTCAACTTCAGCCAGTACCAGCTCATACAGGTCATTAACATCCTGACCATTCAGTTGAGCAAAATAGTTCTTCAGTGCCTGTTTAACCGAGTCACGCAGGGGCTTTTGAGTTACCTGATCCTGAGAGTTAACGGTAGAAACGGTCAGTACGTCAGAATTTACGCGTTGTTCGAACATAGTTCTGTCAGCTCTTTATTTCATTACGCAAGATTTTCGAAGTATGCCTCCAACGCCTCCAGCTGTTCGCTGGCATCCTCAATGGCGTTGAATGTGCGCCGAAACTGGTCATCTGGAGCGTGCTCCTGGAGATACCAGGAGACGTGTTTACGCGCAATTCGGTACCCTTTTGCCTGACCGTAGTGGTCATGCAGTTCCCGAACATGCGAACAAAGCAAGCGCTTTACCTCTGCCAGAGGCAGCGGGGCAAGCAGCTCCCCAGTGTCCAGATAATGCTGGATTTCCCGGAAGATCCAGGGTCTTCCCTGAGCTGCACGTCCTATCATCAGAGCATCAGCTCCCGTATAGTCGAGTACAGCCCTGGCTTTAAGCGGGTCAGTTATGTCGCCATTCGCGATAATCGGAATGGAAACCTTCTGCTTAACTGCCCGAATGCTGTCGTATTCAGCTTCACCATTGAACAAACAGGCGCGAGTGCGTCCATGGATGGTCAGGGCCTGAATACCACAATCTTCGGCCAGTTGGGCAATCTCTACACAGTTACGGTGTTCCGGCGACCAACCCGTGCGAATCTTCAACGTAACAGGAACGTCCACTGCGCTGACAACCGCCGTCAGGATAGCTTTCACCTGGTCGGGGTATTGCAGAAGGGCTGAACCTGCAAGCTTGCGATTCACCTTTTTGGCCGGGCAACCCATATTGATATCAATAATCTGGGCACCACTTTCCACGTTAATACGCGCGGCATCTGCCATCTCTTCAGGCACGCTTCCGGCAATTTGCACGGTGCGAATCCCTGGTTCATCAATGTGCACCATCCGAAGGCGGGATTTATCGCTTTCCCAAACCTGCGGGTTAGACGACATCATCTCGGATACGGTTAAACCGGCTCCCATCTCATAGCACAGCGTCCTGAACGGCCGGTCGGTAATACCTGCCATAGGGGCTGCGATCAGGCGATTTCTAAGCTGGTGGTGTCCGATGCGCATGAGTTAAGAAATGACCATACTGTGACTGCAAGGCGGCGTATATTACGCATTTTTTGCACGAGATGAAAGGCCAAACTTTGAACAATCCACTGTTATAGATCAAGGAATCGCCGCTCAATCTTTACGTTGAAAATTATTCATTATTTAAATCATTAGGTTATGCGTGAATGGTTGTTTTATGGGCGCTTACAATTTCCCGTAACTTCTCATCAATTCTGAAGAAATGCGACATATGAGCGGGATAATCTGCTGTTTTTAGCAGCAGACTATCCCGCTTGTTTGCGATCTACGTCGCATTTTAGAACATGATCTCAGGGCAAAAAATGCAGGTTATTCGACCACAAGACGACCATGCAGGGACTGTACCGGACGGTTATTATCGTGATGCATTGTGTGGGTGAATTTCTCAAGCTGTTCAGCGGAGACCGTCAGAGGATGTTTAAGCACGATCCAGGTGACGCCTTCTGAACAGGGTGGCGTGGTGAGCGAACCGCTAAAACGCCAGTACGTTTTATCTTCCGGCAGCAGCTTATTCATGTTGAGATCCTGTTTGATGGAGACGTTCAGCTCAGCCTGCTGAGGCATCACGTTCCACAGTTTATCAAGCTCCGGATTCTCGGCCCCTTTGTCGAACATGACCGCAACCACTGCCAGTTCTCCCTTCTCATTTTTATGCACCAGATGCATTTCCATCGCGTAATGCTTGCCATGCACGGTGTTTTCGCTCGGCGCGTGGAAGTGGAACTGTTGTAGCGTCCAGGATTGTTTATCCAGAGTGATGCTGTCGCGGGTGTCGGCCTGCTCGCTTGCCTGAATGGTATGGCCATTGTTTGTCAGCGTTACAGGGCCGTCAATGTAGTGCGTTTGTAGCGGAGTGAGATGGGCGTTAGCGGTCGAATCAATATTTATGGGAGACTGGTTCATTCCGCTGTTACAGGTTTTGTACGCTTCATCCAGTTCGCCCCAGTGCTCCGGTGAACTTTCACCTTTGTAGCTCCAGTGTGATGCGCATGCTGAAGCCGAGATCATGCTCAGCGCTAACAGCGCTGCCTTGCTATAAACGTGTTTCATAATATTCTTCCTGTGAATTTTTATTATCCAAATCAAAACATATCAATATGATTTGTATGGTTATTTTACCGGAGGCAGACAGGGGGTGGGAGGAATATTAGAGGGGAAAAGGCGTGGTCAGAGGACCACGCTAAATACTTATTTTTTACGACCGGTAATACGGCACCACTCTTCCTTCTCCACAACAGGGTCGAGAGCGAAAAGATCGGCGTAGGCTTCGCAAACGCTGTCCGCCTGGCTTGCCAGGATCCCAGAAAGCCCCAGCATACCGCCCTCAACGGGCAGCACGCTGATTAATGGCGCCAGTTCACGCAGCGGGCCCGCGAGAATGTTAGCGACCACCACATCGGCTTTCATGGCTTCTGGCTGCGCATCAGGCAGATACAGCTCCAGGCGATCGGAGACGCCGTTACGCTCGGCATTATCGCGGCTGGCCTGAATGGCCTGCGGATCGATATCGATCCCGATGGCTTTCGCCGCGCCCAGTTTCAGGGCGGCAATCGCGAGGATCCCGGAACCGCAGCCGAAGTCGATCACCGTCTTACCTTCCAGATCCAGACCATCCAGCCACTGCAGGCACAGGGACGTGGTTGGGTGGGTACCGGTGCCAAACGCCAGGCCTGGGTCAAGCATCACATTGACGGCATTTTCATCGGGAACCTCGCGCCAGCTTGGGCAGATCCACAGACGTTTGCCGAACTGCATCGGGTGGAAGTTGTCCATCCACTCCCGTTCCCAGTCTTTGTCTTCCAGCTGTTCGATTTTATGCACAAAACCCGCACCCAGAAGGGGATGGTTTTCCAGAATTGCCACCACCTCTTTCATGTCGGTTTCGGCATCGAACAGGCCAATCACGTCGGTATCGCCCCACAGGCGCGTTTCGCCTGGCAGCGGTTCAAAGACCGGCGTGTCATGCGTGTCCTGGAAGGTAATGGAGACGGAGCCTGCCTCCATCAGCGCATCGCTCAGCTCTTCGGCGTTCGCGCCGGTTGTGTTCAGTTTTAGTTGGATCCACGGCATGGCAAAACTCTTTATTTATCAGGAGAAATCATAGCGGGTTGTGGGACGGGCTGACCGAAACGGTTCCCCACCACGAACGCCAGTAAACTTAGCAGTAACGAAGGCACAATCGGATGGAAGCCCAGGTACTGAATCTTAAATGTCGCAAGGATGGCATAAAGCACACCACCAACAATCATTGCGCTCAGCGCGCCTGCAGCGTTCGCGCGTTCCCAGTAAAGACCCAATACCAGCGGCCACAGGAAAACGGCTTCCAGACCGCCAAACGCAAGCAGATTCAGCCAGATGATCATCTCCGGCGGACGCCATGCGGCTAACATCAGTAAAGCTCCTAACACCAGCGTAATGACGGCAGACATCCGCTTCAGGCGACGTTCATTTTCAACCTGCTCAGGGCGCAGGTTCAGATAGAGATCTTTAATGATCGTAGCGGAACTTTGCAGTAACTGGGCGTTGATGGTCGACATAATGGCGGCCATTGGTGCGGCGAGGAAGATCCCGGCGGCAAACGGGGGCAGCACTTTAACCATCAGAGTCGGGATCACCAGATCCGGCACGGTAAGATCGGGGATCACCGCGCGCCCTAATGCCCCCGCCAGATGCATACCAAACATCAGGATCGCGACCACAATTGTCCCGATAATGATGCCCTTGTGAACGGCTTTACTGTCTTTATAGGAGATACAGCGCACGGCGGTATGCGGCAGACCAATCACTCCGAAACAGACTAACACCCAGAATGAGGTCATAAAGGTCGGAGAGAGGATATCATCTGCGCCCTGCGGCGAGACCAGTTTCGGGTCAATCGCTTCCAGGGTTTCCACCGCGTGAGTGAGTCCACCCGCGGCATGGACAATGCCCACCAGCAGAACGATCGTGCCGATGAGCATAACCATTCCCTGCAGCGTATCGTTCAGCACGCTGGCGCGGAATCCACCAAACGCAGTATACAGCGCGATGCTTACCCCGAAGATAATTAGGCCCGTCTCGTAAGGGATTCCGGCCGCCGTTTCCAGCAGGCGTGCTCCGCCGATAAACTGTACGGTCATCGCACCGATAAAGGCCACCAGCAGGCTCAAGCTCGCCAGCCACACCAGCAAGCGGCTCTGATAGCGGGCAAAGAGCATATCGTTGAGCGTCACGGCATTATAACGGCGCGCCAGAATAGCAAATTTTTTGCCCAGTATGCCCAGCGAAAGCCAGACGGCAGGCAGCTGGATCATAGCCAGCAATACCCAGCCTAACCCGTACTTGTAGGCCGCACCGGGGCCGCCAATAAACGAGCTGGCGCTAATATAGGTCGCAGTCAGCGTCATCGCCAGTACAACGCCGCCCATCGAACGGCTGCCGAGGAAATACTCATTCAGGAAAGCGCCGGTCGCTCTTTTACGCATGGCATAGATGGATAAACCAAACACGACCAGCAGGTATGCGACAAGCGGCAGAATGACTTCAAGCTGCATCATCGTCCTCCAGCGGAATATCGCGATAGATGAATTTCACCATCGCCCAGCACAGCAGGATAAACACCAGCGGCACCAGCAGGCAGGCCATTTCAAACCAATGTGGGAGGCCGGTAATGCCGATAGCTGAATCAGGTATGTAAGCGGTTACTAACCATGCGGCAAGATAGAGAAGGGTCAGCCACAGCGCCCAGCGCGCTTCTTTATGGGCCTGAACAAAACGTTTGTCCATTTTTAGTCCCTTGTGGATGCAGAAAGCGGGGATTGTACATGATGGGGCTTTGCGATCCCCAGAAATAAAAAAGGCCGGATAATCCGGCCTTTTAGCAACACAGCTCTCTTACTTCTCGTTCAGGCCGAGTTTTTTCTCCAGGTAGTGGATGTTCGTCCCACCATTCTGGAAGTGCTCGTCGCTCATGATACGCATCTGCAGATCAACGTTGGTTTTGATACCGTCGATGATCAATTCCTGCAGTGCGTTCTTCATGCGGGCAATCGCCACGTCACGGTTTTCACCGTAGCAGATAAGCTTGCCAATCATTGAGTCATAGTACGGCGGTACGGTGTAACCGGCGTAGATATGAGATTCCCAGCGCACGCCAAAGCCACCCGGCGCGTGGAAACGCGTGATTTTACCCGGGCTTGGCAGGAAGGTGTTCGGGTCTTCGGCGTTGATACGGCACTCTACCGCATGGCCTTTGACCACAACTTCTTCCTGCTTGATGGACAGCGGCTGGCCTGCAGCGATACGCAGCTGCTCTTTGATCAGGTCAACGCCGGTGATCATTTCGGTAACCGGGTGCTCAACCTGAATACGGGTGTTCATTTCAATGAAGTAGAACTCGCCGTTTTCGAACAGGAACTCAAAGGTACCCGCCCCGCGATAGCCGATATCGACGCACGCTTTGGCGCAACGCTCGCCGATGTAGCGACGCAGTTCCGGGGTAATGCCCGGCGCTGGCGCTTCTTCGACCACTTTCTGGTGACGACGCTGCATGGAGCAGTCACGTTCTGCCAGATAGATCGCGTTACCCTGACCGTCGGCCAGCACCTGAATTTCGATGTGGCGTGGGTTTTCCAGGTATTTTTCCATATACACCATGTCATTGCTGAAAGCCGCTTTCGCTTCCGCTTTGGTCATGGAGATGGACTGCGCCAGTTCAGCATCGCTGCGCACAACGCGCATACCGCGACCGCCGCCGCCGCCGGACGCCTTGATGATAACCGGGTAGCCAATGCGCTTAGCATGAGCACGGTTAGCATCCATGTCGTCGGTCAGAGGGCCGTCAGAGCCTGGTACGGTTGGAACACCGGCTTTTTTCATCGCGGTGATTGCAGACACCTTGTCGCCCATCAGGCGGATGGTATCGGCTTTCGGGCCAATGAAGATAAAGCCAGAGCGTTCGACCTGCTCAGCAAAGTTGGCGTTCTCAGAGAGGAAGCCGTAACCCGGATGAATTGCCACCGCGCCGGTGATTTCAGCGGCGCTGATGATAGCCGGGATGTTCAGATAGCTTTTTACGGACGGAGCCGGGCCAATACAGACCGTCTCATCCGCCAGCAATACGTGTTTTAAATCGCGATCCGCGCTTGAGTGCACAGCGACGGTCTTGATGCCCAGTTCTTTACAGGCACGAAGAATACGCAGTGCGATCTCGCCGCGGTTGGCGATAACAATTTTATCCAGCATGTACGCCTCGTTACTCGATGACGACCAGCGGCTCGTCAAATTCAACCGGCTGACCACTTTCGACCAGAATCGCTTTCACAGTACCTGATTTGTCTGCTTCGATCTGGTTCATCATTTTCATCGCTTCAACGATGCACAGGGTATCGCCTACGTTGACTTTCTGACCCACTTCGATGAACGCCTTCGCGTCCGGGCTCGGGGTGCGGTAGAAAGTACCAACCATTGGGGAACGTACGATGTGACCACTGATTTCTGCTGCAGCGGCAGGTGCGGCTTCAGCTGCTGCTGGCGCAACGGCTGCGGAAAGCGCAGGCTGCTGCACTGGCGCAGCGTAAGCTTGCTGCATTACCGGGAAGCTAGCGGCTGGGGCTGCACGGCTGATGCGTACAGACTCTTCGCCTTCAGAAATTTCCAGTTCGGAGATGCCTGATTCTTCAACCAGCTCGATCAGTTTTTTAATCTTACGAATATCCATGAGTGGGTTCCGTACTCTTGTTTAGTGTGATTGTGACAAGCGTTTTACCGCTGTCTGTAAAGCGTATGAATAGCCGTCTGCGCCCAGTCCGCAGATAACGCCAGCAGCGATATCCGACAGATACGAATGGTGGCGGAACGGCTCTCGGGCGTGCACGTTACTCAGGTGGATCTCGATAAACGGGATACTCACCGCGAGCAGTGCGTCGCGGATAGCAACACTGGTGTGCGTAAACGCGGCCGGATTGATCAGGATATAGTCCACATTGTCTTTAGCCTGATGAATACGGTCGATGATTGCGTACTCCGCGTTTGACTGAAAATGATCCAAATCCACATTCAGTGACTCTGCTTCCGTGCTCAGACGGTTAACAATTTCGCTCAATGTCAGCGTGCCGTACTTCTCTGGCTCACGGGTGCCGAGCATGTTCAGGTTCGGTCCGTTTAAAACTAAGATATGGAACTTATCAGTCATTATGCCGCTATCTCCTGCGATTCTCGGGTAAAAAACAAAATATACCGTCGAAGCGCAAATGTCACCTTTTCAGAGGCCCAAAACCGCTGTCAGGCGAACCAAGGTCGCACATTATAACGATTTCGTAGCATTTGGCAGCTAAATACTGGTCTTATCAGGGAAGATTATCAACCGCAATCCAAAAAAGATTTGCGGTTGAGAGGTAATCTGCGGGAAAACGCACAGTTTCGCGAACTATCGCAACCACTGGCGGAACTTCTTGTAACGCCATGCTAAAAGCGCTACGGCCGCCAGCGCGTAAAGGATCGGCTGCGGAGAGAGGATCTTCACCGACCACAGATAATGAATGGGGGCGAGGATCGCGACAAGATAGACGAAGTTGTGCAGCAGCTGCCAGCGACGGCCCAGCTTTCGCTGCGCATATTGCGTGGAGGTCAGCGCTAACGCCAGTAAAATCACCCAGCTCACAATACCCAGCGTCAGATAAGGTCGAGTCACCAGTTCGCGGCCAAGCAGTGTCAGATTGTTAATTCCCAGTTCCAGCAAGGCATAGCTGGTGAGGTGCAGGGTCGCCCAGGCAAAACACCATAGCCCTAAAAGCCGACGGGTGCGTATCAATAGTGGCTGTTTAGCGTAGCGCGCCAGCGGCGAGACGAGCAAGGTAGCCAGCAAAAATTTCAGAGCCATCCGACCCGTAAAATGCTGGATATCTTTTGCCGGTTCGGCGCTAAAGAGGCCCTGGCTGGCGGCCCAGAACAGCCATATAAAAGGAAGTAACCCGGCCAGGTGCAGAAGCACTTTCAGCCAGGCGATCTGTTTTGCCGTTAATCGCACTCAGAAGTTCTCCCGTAAATCGAGGCCACGGTACAGCGAGGCCACTTCATCCGCATAGCCGTTAAACAGCAGCGTGGGCTGGCGCTTTACGTCCAGCGCACCGCCGGAGCCGATAAAGCGTTCCGTCGCCTGCGACCAGCGGGGATGATCCACATGCGGGTTCACGTTGGCGAAGAAGCCGTATTCACCCGGTGCCGCCAGGTTCCATGTCGTTGGCGGACGTTCGCGGGTCAGCTTAATGCTGACGATCGATTTAATCCCTTTGAAACCGTATTTCCACGGCACGGTTAAACGGATGGGAGCGCCGTTTTGCGGCGGAAGCGCCTTGCCGTAAACGCCGACGGTCAGGAGGGTAAGGGGATGCATGGCTTCGTCGAGGCGTAACCCTTCTACATACGGATACTCCAGCCCGCCGCCAATGAACCGGTCTTTCTGGCCCGGCATCTCGTCCGGGGCGAAGCGCGTCTGGAAGGCGACGTATTTTGCGTTGCTGGTGGGCTCAACCATCGCCAGCAGCTTATGCAGGGGGAAGCCTACCCAGGGCACCACCATCGACCAGGCCTCTACGCAGCGCATGCGATAGATACGCTCTTCGAGCGGGAAGCGTGTGGTCAGATCGTGGTGATCCAGCGTCAGGGGTTTTGCCACTTCGCCGTCGATTTTCAGCGTCCACGGATCGGTTTTCATGCTGCCGGCATTGGCGGCAGGATCGGCTTTATCCAGACCAAATTCGTAGAAGTTGTTGTAGCCGGTGACTTTATCTTCCGGCGTAAGCGCGAGTTTGTTCTGCCATTGCTCGGGTTTGGTGAAGGTAAGCGGGGCGCCGGAAGGAGCCTTCGGGCGATCGTTGCCTTTAAACCAGTCGAGCAGATCGGCGTGTGCCGCTGGAGAGAGCGTCAGGGCGGTGGCGCTGATGCCAAGCATTTTCAGGATCTGGCGGCGCTGTAGCATAAAGACAGACTCAGACGTTACGTCGGCTTCCGTCAGTTTTCGATTTTTCATGGCATCCTCCATCATGCGTTTTCCTAAGCATGACGGAGGAGAAGGATTCGCGCGAATATGTCACGAAAATTTGAAGATTAGGCGATTTTCACCAGCGCGCGACCATGGAACTGGTTATCCATAATCTTACTGGCATATTCAGGTGCCTGGCTGAGCGTAATTTCGGTGGCGCTCTGCGTATAGAAAGATTCCGGCAAATCGCGCACCAGACGCTCCCATGCCTCAGTACGGCGAGCCGCAGGCGTCATCACGGAATCCACGCCCTGCAGGCGGACATTACGCAGAATAAATGGCATCACGGTCGTTGGCAGGGCAAATCCGCCCGCCAGGCCGCAGGCTGCCACGCAGCCGCCGTAGTTCATCTGCGCCAGGACTTTTGCCAGCACCTTATCACCGACGGTATCGACCGCGCCTGCCCAGACCTGTTTTTCCAGCGGGCGGGTCTCGGCAAACTCATCGCGGCCAAGAATGCGGCTGGCACCGAGCTGACGCAGATAATCATGCGTGCTTTCACGGCCGGACACCGCCGCAACCTGATAACCCAGCTTGTGCAGCAGCGTGACCGCCGTGCTCCCCACGCCACCGCTGGCCCCGGTCACAACAATTTCACCTGACTCAGGGCGAACACCCGCCTCTTCCAGCGCCATCACGCACAGCATGGCAGTAAAGCCTGCGGTACCGACGATCATCGCTTTGCGGCCATCCATGCCTTTCGGCATGGGCACCAGCCAGTCACCCTTCACGCGCGCCTGCGTTGCCAGGCCGCCCCAGTGATTTTCGCCCACGCCCCAGCCGGTGAGCAGCACCTGCTGGCCCGCATGGAAACGGGGATCTTCGCTGCTATGAACCCGGCCAGCAAAATCAATACCCGGCACCATAGGGAAATTTCGGATGATTTTACCCTTACCGGTGATCGCCAGCGCATCTTTATAATTTAAACTGGACCAGTCGATGTCGACGGTAACTTCGCCTTCCGGCAGGCGAGTCTCTTCTACGGCCTGTACTGAGGCAAGCGTTTTGCCGTCCTGCTGTTCTAAGATTAAAGCCTGCATACGGGGTCCTCACGGCTCAGATGATTGGAAAATAGTTCCTGAAGACTATACTCGCTCAGGGTAAAGCAATGCCGATTTAACGCAATAAATTGCCAGATACGCCAGGTTTGGTAGTATGCCGCATTTGAAATGCAAGTTAGCGCTTACTCGCTACCCCATCAACCCACGGAGTAATCTCAAGGATGCGATTAACGACGAAGTTCTCGGCTTTTATCACCCTGCTGACGGGGCTTACCATCTTTGTCACGCTTCTTGGTTGCTCTCTGAGCTTTTATAACGCCATTCAGGACAAACTGGTCAACCGGGTGCAGTCCGTTGCGTCGGTCATTGATACGCGTCTGTTGACCACTCCACTTCCTGAGCTTTCCCGGGAGCTGGATGAGTTGATGGTGCCGGTTGATATTATCCAGATCGACATTCAGCAGGGAAAGCATCCGGTTTTAAGCCATGAACGGCAGGACAGCTATCGACCTGCGGGTGTGGTGAGCCAGTATCGGGAAGTGACGGTGCACTCCCTCAAAAATCCGGGTATGACCATACGCATGGTCTACCTTGATCCGATGGCCAGCTATTTCCGTTCCATGATGACCACCGCGCCGCTCACTGTCGCCGTCGCCTTCATTATTTTGCTGATTTTCCTCGCGGTCCGCTGGCTGCGCCGCCAGCTCTCTGGTCAGGAACTGCTGGAGATCCGCTCCGTACGTATCCTGAACGGTGAACGCGGCCCGCAGGTTCGCGGCTCGGTCCATGAATGGCCGTCACGCGCCAGCAGCGCGCTGGATACGCTGCTCTCAGAAATCCAGTTTGCCAGCGACCAGCGCAGCCGTATGGATACGCTGATCCGCTCTTATGCCGCGCAGGATAATAAAACCGGCCTTAACAACCGCCTTTTCTTTGACAACCAACTCGCCACGCTGCTCGACGACCCGGAGAAAGTGGGCACGCACGGGGTGGTGATGATGATTCGCCTGCCTGATTTCGATCTGCTGCGCGACACATGGGGGCAGCGGGCGGCGGAAGAAAATCTCTTTACGCTGATCAACCTGCTCTCCACCTTTATTCTGCGCTACCCGGGGGCTCTGCTGGCCCGCTACCACCGCAGCGATTTTGCCGTATTGCTGCCGCACCGCACGCTGAAGGAATCAGAAAGTATTGCCAGCCAGCTGCTGAAGGCCGTCGACGCGCTGCCGCAGAGCAAAATGCTCGACAGAGACGATATGGTCCATATGGGGATCTGCGCCTGGCGCGGCGGACAGTCGACAGAACAGGTGATGGAGCATGCGGAAGCGGCCACCCGCAACGCCGTGCTACAGGGGGCGAACGGATGGGCTGTCTATGATGATTCGCTGCCAGAAAAAGGCCGCGGAAACGTGCGCTGGCGTACGTTGATTGAGCAAATGCTGAGTCGTGGTGGGCCACGTATATATCAAAAACCGGCGGTCATGAAAAACGGCTATGTCCATCACCGGGAATTGATGTGCCGTATTTTCGACGGGACGGAAGAGGTTATTTCTGCGGAATATCTGCCAATGGTGCTGCAATTTGGGCTCTCCGAAGAGTATGACCGCCAGCAAATTACACGCTTGATTCCGTTTTTATCATTCTGGCCGGAAGAGAATCTGGCGTTACAGGTCACCGTTGAGTCATTAATACGTCCGCGTTTTCAGCGCTGGCTGCGTGATACATTAATGCAATGCGAAAAATCGCAACGCAAACACATTATTTTTGAACTTGCTGAGGCGGATGTAGGTCAACACATCAGCCGGTTGCGTCCAGTGGTCCGTTTGATCAACGCGCTCGGTGCGCGTGTCGCGGTAACGCAGGCTGGTTTAACGCTGGTTAGTACCAACTGGATCAAGGAGCTGGATGTGGAGCTATTAAAGCTACATCCGGGGCTGGTAAGAAATATTGAAAAGCGCACGGAAAACCAGCTGCTGGTTCAGAGTTTGGTTGAAGCGTGCAAGGGAACACGAACACAGGTATTTGCCGCAGGCGTGCGCTCCAGAGGCGAATGGCAGATGTTAACAGAGCGCGGGGTGACGGGCGGTCAGGGCGATTTTTTTGCCGCCTCTCAGCCGCTTGACACCAACGTGAAAAAATATTTGCAAAGATACTCTGTTTGACCTGCCGTTTACGTTGTTTTCACGTAGAATATCGCGCCTGTAGCTTTGAGTATGTCGAGCAAAAAGCCAGTGAACGACCTTTAACGGGTTACAAATGCCAGTGAGGAACACGACTGTTTACTCAGCCCTGAGGGAGTCAGGGGATGAATTTGTAACATCAGGAAACGTACTGCACAAATTTTCACCGTTGCAGATGATTTTTGCGCCTTGTCGCTGCTGCGTGTGGTTGGTAAAGTAAGCGGATTTTGTTTTCCGCCCCAGCTTTCAGGATTATCCCTTAGTATGTTGAAAAAATTTCGTGGCATGTTTTCCAATGACCTGTCCATTGACCTGGGTACCGCGAATACCCTTATTTATGTAAAAGGACAAGGCATCGTATTGAATGAGCCTTCTGTTGTGGCCATTCGTCAGGATCGTGCAGGCTCGCCGAAAAGCGTGGCCGCAGTGGGTCATGACGCGAAGCAGATGCTGGGTCGTACCCCTGGCAACATCGCCGCCATTCGCCCAATGAAAGACGGCGTTATCGCTGATTTCTTCGTGACTGAAAAAATGCTTCAGCACTTCATCAAGCAGGTTCACAGCAACAGCTTCATGCGCCCAAGCCCGCGTGTTCTGGTGTGTGTGCCGGTTGGCGCAACCCAGGTAGAACGTCGCGCAATCCGTGAATCTGCCCAGGGGGCAGGTGCACGTGAAGTGTTCCTGATTGAAGAGCCAATGGCTGCGGCCATCGGTGCTGGCCTGCCTGTTTCCGAAGCTACCGGTTCTATGGTGGTGGATATCGGTGGCGGTACCACTGAAGTGGCCGTGATCTCTCTGAACGGCGTGGTGTACTCCTCTTCCGTACGTATCGGTGGTGACCGCTTCGATGAAGCCATCATTAATTATGTGCGCCGTAACTACGGCTCTCTGATCGGTGAAGCCACCGCAGAGCGTATCAAACACGAAATCGGCTCTGCGTATCCGGGCGATGAAGTGCGTGAGATCGAAGTACGTGGTCGTAACCTGGCGGAAGGTGTGCCACGCGGTTTTACCCTGAACTCCAACGAAATTCTGGAAGCACTGCAGGAACCACTGACGGGCATCGTGAGCGCGGTAATGGTTGCGCTGGAGCAGTGTCCACCAGAGCTGGCGTCCGATATCTCCGAGCGCGGTATGGTTCTGACCGGTGGTGGTGCGCTGCTGCGTAACCTCGACCGCCTGTTAATGGAAGAGACAGGTATTCCTGTCGTAGTTGCAGAAGATCCACTGACTTGCGTCGCCCGTGGTGGTGGCAAGGCGCTGGAAATGATCGACATGCACGGCGGCGACTTGTTCAGCGAAGAGTAGTCATGGTGAAAGGGTAGCGAATCGCTACCCTTTCTCTCTGACACGAGAATACGCATAGCCTATGAAGCCAATTTTTAGCCGTGGCCCATCGCTACAGTTTCGCCTCATTCTGGCGGTTCTGGTTGCGCTTGGCGTCATTATTGCCGATAGCCGCCTCGGTACGTTCAGCCAGATCCGAACGTACATGGATACCGCCGTCAGTCCTTTCTACTTTATATCAAATGGTCCCCGTGAACTGCTCGACTCCGTTTCTCAAACGTTGTCTTCACGAGACCAGCTCGAACTTGAAAACCGGGCATTACGCCAGGAACTGCTGCTGAAAAACAGCGAACTGCTGATGCTGGGGCAATACAAGCAGGAAAACGCGCGTCTGCGTGAACTGCTCGGCTCGCCGCTGCGTCAGGACGAGCAGAAGATGGTTACCCAGGTGATCTCCACCGTGAACGACCCCTACAGCGATCAGGTTGTGATCGACAAAGGGAGCGTGAACGGGGTGTATGAAGGTCAGCCCGTCATCAGTGATAAGGGCGTAGTAGGCCAGGTTGTTGCCGTCGCCAAACTGACCAGCCGCGTGCTGCTGATTTGTGACGCCACGCACGCACTGCCGATCCAGGTCCTGCGTAACGATATCCGCGTGATTGCGGCCGGTAACGGCTGCACGGACGATCTGCAGCTGGAACACCTGCCGGCTAACACGGACATCCGTGTCGGCGACGTGCTGGTGACGTCCGGTCTGGGTGGACGCTTCCCTGAGGGCTACCCGGTTGCGGTGGTCTCTTCGGTTAAGCTGGATACTCAGCGTGCGTACACCGTGATTCAGGCCCGTCCAACCGCCGGTTTACAGCGTCTGCGCTACCTGCTGCTGCTCTGGGGCGCCGATCGTAACGGTGCTAATCCGATGACGCCTGAAGAGGTGCATCGCGTGGCGAACGAGCGCCTGATGCAGATGATGCCGCAAGTTCTCCCGCCAGCGGACTCTATGGGGCCGCCTGCGCCAGTGCCCGCGCCGGCAACCGGTTTAACGCAGCCGCTGCCGGACGCGCCGCCACCGCCTAAACTCTCTTCGGGAGGGCAGTAGTGGCAAGTTATCGTAGCCAGGGACGCTGGGTCATCTGGCTCTCGTTCCTCATCGCACTGTTGCTGCAGATTATGCCCTGGCCGGATAACATTCTCGTTTTCCGGCCAAACTGGGTCTTGCTCATTTTGCTTTACTGGATCCTTGCCCTGCCGCACCGCGTAAATGTCGGCACGGGTTTTGTGATGGGTGCCATACTGGATCTCATTAGTGGCTCTACGCTGGGCGTGCGCGCCCTGTCCATGAGCATTATTGCGTACCTCGTCGCACTGAAATTCCAGCTCTTTCGTAACCTCGCGCTCTGGCAACAGGCCCTGGTCGTGATGCTGTTGTCGCTTGCTGCGGATATCGTTGTTTTCTGGGCAGAGTTTTTAGTGATCAACGTCTCTTTCCGACCGGAAGTGTTCTGGAGTAGTGTAGTAAACGGTGTGCTCTGGCCGTGGCTATTCCTGCTGATGCGTAAGGTTCGCCAGCAGTTTGCTGTGCAATAAAAGGTTTCTATGACGTCTCTGTATCTTGCTTCCGGCTCCCCGCGCCGTCAGGAACTCCTGACGCAGTTAGGGGTCTCTTTTGAACGCATCGTGACCGGCATTGAAGAAAAACGTGCTGAGGGCGAAAGTGCTCAGCAGTACGTGTCTCGCCTGGCACGCGAGAAAGCGCAGGCGGGCGTGGCCTGCGTGCCGCGCGATCTGCCCGTGCTGGGAGCAGATACCATCGTTATCCTTAACGGTGAAGTCCTTGAGAAACCGCATGACGCAGCCGATGCGGCGCGCATGCTGCGCAAAATGTCCGGACAAACGCATCAGGTGATGACAGCCGTCGCGCTGGCGGACAGCCAGCACGTGCTGGATTGCCTGGTGGTTACGGATGTCACGTTCAGAGTGCTAACCGACGACGAGATCGCCGCTTATATCGCCAGCGGTGAACCGATGGATAAAGCAGGTGCATACGGTATTCAGGGGCTGGGTGGCTGTTTTGTCAGGAAGATTAATGGCAGCTATCACGCCGTAGTCGGCTTACCGCTGGTGGAAACGTATGAGTTGCTGAGTAATTTTAACTCACTGCGTGAGGGAAGGGATAATTATGACGGCTGAATTGTTGGTAAACGTAACGCCATCGGAAACCCGTGTGGCCTATATTGACGGTGGCATTCTTCAGGAAATTCATATTGAGCGTGAAGCGCGGCGCGGAATAGTAGGCAATATCTACAAAGGTCGTGTCAGTCGTGTACTGCCGGGTATGCAGGCGGCTTTTGTAGATATTGGACTGGATAAGGCGGCATTTTTACATGCCTCCGACATCATGCCGCACACCGAGTGCGTCGCGGGCGAAGAGCAAAAGCAGTTTGCCGTGCGCGATATTTCTGAACTGGTGCGTCAGGGACAGGATCTGATGGTGCAGGTGGTGAAAGATCCCCTCGGTACCAAAGGTGCCCGTCTGACCACCGACATCACCTTACCTTCCCGCTATCTGGTCTTTATGCCTGGCGCGTCGCACGTGGGTGTTTCGCAGCGTATTGAGAGCGAAAGCGAGCGCGAGCGTCTGAAGAAAGTGGTCAGCGCCTACTGCGATGAACAGGGCGGGTTTATTATCCGCACTGCCGCAGAAGGGATCAGCGAAGAAGACCTGGCGTCGGATGCGGCTTACCTGAAGCGCGTCTGGACCAAAGTGATGGAGCGTAAAAAACGCAACCAGACCCGCTACCAGCTCTATGGTGAACTGGCGCTTGCGCAGCGCGTGCTGCGTGACTTTGCCGATGCGCAGCTCGACCGCATCCGCGTGGACTCTCGCCTGACGTATGAAGCGCTGCTGGAGTTTACCGCTGAATACATCCCGGAAATGCCGGGCCTGCTGGAGCATTACACCGGGCGTCAGCCGATCTTCGATCTCTATGACGTCGAGAACGAGATCCAGCGCGCCCTGGAGCGAAAGGTCGAACTGAAGTCCGGCGGGTACCTGATCATCGATCAGACCGAAGCGATGACCACCGTTGATATCAACACCGGTGCGTTTGTCGGCCATCGCAATCTGGATGACACCATCTTCAACACCAACATCGAAGCCACGCAGGCAATTGCGCGCCAGCTTCGTCTGCGCAACCTCGGCGGCATTATCATCATCGACTTTATCGATATGAGTAATGAAGACCATCGCCGTCGCGTGCTGCACTCGCTGGAGCAGGCGCTGAGTAAAGATCGCGTTAAGACCAGCATCAACGGTTTCTCACAGCTGGGGCTGGTAGAAATGACGCGCAAGCGTACCCGTGAAAGCGTTGAGCATGTGCTGTGTAATGAATGCCCAACCTGCCATGGACGCGGAACGGTAAAGACGGTTGAGACCGTCTGCTACGAAATTATGCGTGAAATCGTCCGTGTGCATCATGCCTACGACTCCGATCGTTTTCTGGTCTATGCTTCCCCTGCGGTGGCTGAAGCGCTGAAAGGCGAAGAGTCGCACGCGCTGGCGGAAGTGGAAATCTTTGTCGGCAAACAGGTAAAAGTACAAATTGAACCGCTCTATAACCAGGAGCAGTTTGACGTCGTAATGATGTAAAACGCAGTTCGCTGCGTGACGAAAGCTGACAAGGAGAGATGCGTGAGGCGATTGCCGGGGATTTTATTGCTTACAGGGGCAACGCTGGTCGTGATTGTCGCGTTGCTCGTGAGCGGGCTACGCCTCGTTTTACCGCATCTGGACAGCTGGCGTCCGCAGCTGCTGGCGAAAATCGAATCCACCACCGGCGTGCCGGTGGACGTAAGCCAGGTCAGCGCCAGCTGGCAGAATTTTGGCCCGACGCTCGATGTCCGGGATATCAACGCAAGCCTGAAAGACGGCGGTTATCTGAAAATCAAACGCGTCACCCTGGCGCTGGACGTCTGGCAAAGCCTGCTGCATCTGCGCTGGCAGTTTCGCGATCTCACCTTTTATCAACTCCAGTTTCTGACCAATACGCCGCTGACGGGCGGTGATAACAATCAGGGCCTGGAAGCCAACCGCTTCAGCGATCTCTTCCTCCGCCAGTTCGATCATTTCGATCTGCGCGACAGCGAAGTGAGCTTTATTACCCTTTCTGGCCAGCGCGCCGAACTGGCGATCCCGCAGCTGACCTGGCTTAATGGCAAGGATCGACACCGCGCCGAAGGGCAGGTCAACCTTTCCAGCCTGAATGGCCAGCACGGCGTCATGCAGGTGCGTATGGACCTGCGGGACGATGATGGCCTGCTAAACAACGGTAAAGTCTGGCTGCAGGCCGACGATGTGGACGTGAAGCCCTGGCTCGGCGACTGGTTACAGCAAAATATGCAGCTGGAAACCGCCCGTTTCAGCCTTGAGGGCTGGATGACCCTGACGAAAGGGAAATTTGCCAGCGGCGATATCTGGCTGAAGCAGGGGGGCGCGAGCTGGAAGGGCGAAAAACAGCAGCATCAGCTTTCCGTCGATAACCTCACCGCGCACGTGACGCAGGAGAAAGAGGGCTGGCAGTTTGCCATCCCCGATACGCGTATCACGATGGACGGCAAGCCGTGGCCGCGCGGTGCGCTGACGCTGGCCTGGATGCCAGAGCAGGACGTGGGCGGCGCGGCCAGCAAACGCAGCGATGAGCTGCGCATCCGCGCCAGTAACCTGGATCTGGCGGCCATTGAAGGCTTGCGCTCGATGGCCGCAAAACTCTCTCCGGACCTGGGCGAGATCTGGCTGGCGACGCAGCCGAGCGGAAATATTGATTCTCTGGCGCTGGATATCCCGCTCCAGGCGACGGAAAAAACCCGTTTCCAGGCATCCTGGAAAGACCTTGCCTGGAAGCAGTGGAAGATGCTACCGGGTGCGGAGCATTTCAGCGGCAAGCTGGAAGGCAGCGTGGATAACGGCAGGCTGACGGCCAATATGCACAACGCCAAAATGCCTTACGAGACGGTCTTCCGCGCGCCGCTGGAAATTGAACAGGGCAGCGCTGTGCTTAACTGGCTACGTAACGACAAAGGTTTCCAGCTTGATGGCCGCCATATCGATGTGAAAGCCAAAGCGGTTCACGCGCGCGGCGATTTCCGCTATCTGCAGCCTGAAGGTGATGAGCCGTGGCTGGGCATTCTGGCCGGGATCAGCACCGATGACGGCTCTCAGGCCTGGCGATACTTCCCGGAAAACCTGATGGGTAAGGCGCTGGTCGACTATCTGAGCGGCGCAATTCAGGGCGGTCAGGCGGACAATGCCACGCTGGTCTACGGCGGTAACCCGCATCTTTTCCCGTACAAACATAATGAAGGCCAGTTTCAGGTGCTGGTGCCGCTGCATAACGCGACCTTCGCGTTCCAGCCGGGCTGGCCCGCGCTGAAAAACCTGGATATCGAGCTTAACTTCCTCAACGACGGACTATGGATGAAGTCCGACAGCGTGGCGCTGGGCGGCGTGACGGCCAGCAACCTGACGGCCAACATCCCGGACTACTCAAAAGAGAAGCTGCTGATTGATGCCGACATCAACGGCCCGGGGAAAGCGGTGGGACCGTACTTTGAGGAGACGCCACTGAAAGAGTCGCTGGCGGCGACCCTTCAGCAGCTCCAGCTCGATGGCGATGTGAATGCTCGCTTACATCTTGATATCCCGCTGGACGGTGAGATGACCACCGCCAAAGGTGACGTCCGGCTGAAGAACAACAGCCTGTACATTAAACCGCTTGATAGCACCCTCAAAAACCTCAGCGGACAGTTCAGCTTTGTGAACGGTAATTTGAAAAGCGAGCCGCTTACCGCCAGCTGGTTTAATCAGCCCGTGAATATCGACTTCTCGACAGCCGAGGGGCAAAAGGCTTATCAGGTGGCCGTCAATCTGGACGGCAACTGGCAGCCGTCGCGTATGGAGGTCCTGCCGAAGCCGATTGAGGCGTCAGTGGCGGGCGCGGTCGCCTGGCAGGGCAAAGTGGCAATCGATCTGCCTTATCACGCGGGGGCACAGTATAAGGTCGACATTACGGGTGACCTGAAGAATATTCAAAGCCAGCTGCCTGCGCCGCTGGATAAACAGGCCGGACAGTCGCTGCCGGTGAAGCTTAACGTGGATGGCAATCTGGACAGCTTCGCGCTGACCGGAAGCGCGGGCGGAACAAACCACTTCAACAGCCGCTGGCTGCTTAACCGCAAGCTCACCCTCGACAAAGCCATCTGGACGACGGACAGCAAAACCACGCCGCCGTTGCCTGAGCATGCGGGCGTTGAGCTTAACCTCCCGCCGATGGACGGCGCGGAGTGGCTGGCGCTGTTCCAGAAAGGCGTTGGGCAAAACGTTGATGAGGCCGCCCAGTTCCCGCAGACCATTACCGTACGCACGCCGTCGCTGATGCTGGGCGGACAGCAATGGAACAACCTGAGCATTGTCTCTCAGCCAACCGCTAACGGCTCAAAAGTGGAGGCACAGGGCCGGGAGATCAACGGCACGCTGACCATGCGCAACAACGCGCCGTGGCAGGCAGCGATTCGCTATCTCTATTACAACCCGGCCGCCGCGGGTAAAGATAAACCGGCGAATGCCTCGCCGCTGAGTAATACTTCCCGCGTCGATTTTAGCGGCTGGCCCGATGTGCAGCTGCGCTGCGCGGAGTGCTGGTTGTGGGGGCAAAAGTACGGCCGTATCGACGGTGATTTTGCCATCCAGGGGAATACGCTCAAGCTCTCCGGTGGATTGATCGACACTGGCTTTGGCCGCATGACGGCGGGCGGGGAATGGGTGAATAACCCGGGCGAGCAGCGAACGTCCCTGAAGGGTGACATTAAAGGCAACAAGCTGGATGCGGCAGCCAACTTCTTTGGCATCAGCACGCCGCTGCGCGGTTCGTCATTTAACATCAATTACGATCTTCACTGGCGTGATGCCCCCTGGAAGCCGGACGAAGCGTCACTGAACGGCATTCTGAAAACACACTTTGGCAAAGGCGAAATCGCCGACGTGAGCACGGGGCGCGCCGGACAGATCCTGCGCCTGCTGAGTTTTGATGCGCTGCTGCGCAAGCTGCGCTTTGATTTTAGCGACACCTTCAGCGAAGGCTTCTACTACGATTCCATCAGAAGTACGGCGTGGATCAAGGACGGCGTTCTGCACACGGACGACACGCTGGTGGATGGCCTTGAAGCGGATATCGCCATGAAGGGCTCGGTCAACCTCGTGCGTCGCGAGCTGGATATGGAAGCCGTGGTGGCGCCGGAAATTTCCGCGAGCGTTGGCGTGGCGGCGGCCTTTGTGGTGAACCCGATTGTCGGTGCGGCGGTGTTTGCCGCCAGTAAAGTGCTGGGGCCGCTGTGGAGCAAGGTCTCCATTTTGCGCTACCGCATTACCGGTCCGGTCGATAAACCGCAGATTAACGAGGTGCTGCGCCAGCCGCGCAAAGATGCACAGCAATGATTTGACGTGGGCAGGTAATTGCCTCACTCTCAATAAATACGATCTTTATACCGCCACGGGCGGCAACGAACGAGTAGCAATACGATGAGTCTGAACCTGGTAAGTGAACATTTGCTCGCAGCGAACGGCCTGAGCCATCAGGACCTGTTCTCCATTCTTGGTCAACTGACCGAACGCCGTCTCGACTACGGCGACCTTTATTTCCAGTCGAGCTATCACGAATCCTGGGTTTTAGAAGACAGCATCATCAAAGATGGCTCTTACAACATCGACCAGGGCGTCGGCGTGCGTGCCGTGAGCGGCGAAAAAACCGGTTTTGCTTATGCCGACCAGATAAGCCTGGCCGCGCTTGAGCAGAGCGCGCAGGCCGCGCGTACCATTGTGCGCGATGCCGGCGACGGTCGCGTGAAAACCCTGGGTGAAGTGCAGCACTCTGCGCTCTATACCAGCATCGATCCGCTGCAGAGCATGAGCCGCGAAGAGAAGCTGGACATTCTGCGCCGCGTGGACAAAGTGGCGCGTGCCGCCGACAAACGCGTACAAGAAGTCTCCGCCAGCCTGAGCGGTGTGTATGAACTGATTCTGGTGGCGGCAACGGACGGTACGCTCGCGGCCGATGTGCGTCCGCTGGTGCGTCTTTCAATCAGCGTGCAGGTCGATGACGACGGCAAACGCGAGCGCGGCTCAAGCGGCGGCGGCGGTCGTTTCGGCTATGACTGGTTCCTGGGCGACGTTGACGGTGAAGCTCGCGCCGACACGTGGGCGAAAGAAGCCGTGCGCATGGCGCTGGTGAATCTGAATGCCGTCGCGGCACCGGCGGGCTCATTCCCGGTGGTGCTGGGCGCAGGCTGGCCGGGCGTGCTGCTGCACGAGGCGGTGGGCCACGGTCTGGAAGGCGATTTTAACCGTCGCGGAACGTCCGTGTTCAGCGGCCAGATCGGGCAGCTCGTCTCCTCTGAGCTTTGCACCGTGGTGGATGATGGTACCATGCGCGATCGTCGCGGCTCGGTGGCTATCGACGATGAAGGTACGCCAGGGCAGTACAACGTGCTGATCGAAAACGGCGTGCTGAAAGGCTATATGCAGGACAAACTCAACGCGCGCCTGATGGGCGTAGCGCCAACGGGTAACGGCCGTCGTGAATCCTACGCGCACCTGCCGATGCCGCGCATGACCAACACCTATATGTTGCCGGGCAAATCCACACCGCAGGAGATTATCGAATCCGTGGACTACGGTATCTTTGCGCCAAACTTTGGCGGCGGCCAGGTGGACATCACCTCCGGTAAGTTTGTTTTCTCCACGTCAGAAGCGTATCTGATCGAGAAAGGAAAAGTGACCAAAGCGGTCAAAGGTGCGACGCTGATTGGCTCCGGTATTGAAGCCATGCAGCAGATCTCCATGGTCGGCAACGATCTGAAGCTGGATAACGGCGTGGGCGTCTGCGGTAAAGAGGGCCAGAGCCTGCCGGTTGGCGTGGGCCAGCCAACGCTGAAAGTGGACAACCTGACGGTGGGCGGCACGGCGTAATTCCCCCCCCTCACCCCGGCCCTCTCCCCAAAGGGGCGAGGGAGAAAAGACCGCACGGAGCAGTCCCCTCTCCCCGTTGGGGAGAGGGTTAGGGTGAGGGGAAAGACCTACTCTTTCCTTCTTCCCCGCATCCCCTGAAACAGCTCCGCCACGTCCACAAAATACTCGGTCAGATAGTTAATACACACCTGTACCTTGAGCGGGAGTTTGTCTTTTTCGGTATACAGGGCGTACACCGGACGCGGATCGGACTGGTAGCGCGGGAAGAGGATCTCCAGCACGCCACTGTTGATCTCGTTGATCACCCACATTAACGGCACGTAGGCGATCCCGGCACCGGCCACCAGCCAGCGCGAAATGGTCATCGGATCATTAGTAACAAACCGTCCTTCCGGCAGCAGTTTGGTAGAGATCCCTTCCGGTGCAATCAGCTCAAATTCATTATCGGGCCGCACGCTGTACTCCAGCCACGAGTGGTTGGTGAGATCGGCGGGTTTCTCCGGGACGCCGTACTGCGCCAGATAGCTTTTCGAGGCGCAGACGACCATCGGCATGCTGCCCAGCCTGCGCGAGAACAGGCTGGAATCCTGCAGCGCGCCGACGCGGATCACCACGTCCAGCCCGTCGGCAATCAGGTCCGGCGCGGGAATGCCCGTCACCAGATTTACCGTTAAGCCTGGATACTCCTTCAGCATGTCTGCCGTCATGGCAGCGAGAACATTTTGTGCCATAGTTGAAGAACACCCGATGCGCAGCGTACCGATGGGGGTGTTGTTGAAGGCATAGAGCTGCTCATGAACATCCTGCACTTCATGCATCATGCGTCGGCAACCCTGATAGTAAATTTTACCCGCTTCCGTCAGCCCAATGCTGCGGGTACTGCGGTTGAGCAGCTTAACCTGAAGCTCATCTTCCAGTTTGGACACCGTCTGGCTGATGGATGAGACGCTCATCTGAAGCTGGCGTGCTGCGGCGGTAAACGAGCCCAGTTCAACCACTTTGGCAAAGACCGACATGCGTTTTAAACGTTCCATTGTTCACTCTAGCTTAAAAGTGATTTAGATCACATATTATAGATAACAGCATAACAGTTACGTTAATATATTATTAATTACATAACGGCTGCGCCATTCTCGCCCGGCGTTTCTTGCTCTCCTGCGGTGGCGTGCGCTAAAAAATTCTGAAGCCTGCACTCTCTCTTATCAAGGTTAACATGAGTCTGTTTCCCGTTATCGTGGTGTTCGGTCTGTCGTTCCCACCGATATTTTTCGAGCTTCTTTTATCACTGGCGATCTTCTGGCTGGTGCGCAAGGTGCTGGTCCCTACCGGGATCTACGATTTTGTCTGGCACCCTGCATTGTTCAATACCGCGCTGTATTGCTGCCTGTTTTACCTGATATCGCGCATGTTTGTCTGAGGTTGATGTGAAAACGCTAACAAGAAAAATCTCCCGCACTGCCATCACAATGGCGCTGGTTATCCTCGCCTTCATCGCTATTTTCCGTGCCTGGGTCTACTACACCGAATCACCGTGGACGCGTGATGCACGCTTCAGCGCCGACGTGGTGGCAATAGCCCCTGACGTGGCCGGTCTTATCACGGCGGTCAACGTTCACGATAACCAGCTCGTGAAAAAAGATCAGGTCCTGTTCACCATCGACCAGCCTCGCTACCAGAAAGCGCTGGAGGAAGCGGAAGCCGACGTGGCCTATTACCAGGCGCTGGCCGCTGAGAAACGCCGCGAGGCGGGTCGTCGTAACCAGCTGGGCGTACAGGCCATGTCCCGCGAAGAGATAGACCAGTCCAACAACGTGCTGCAAACCGTGCTGCACCAGTTGGCGAAAGCGCAGGCAACGCGCGATCTGGCGAAGCTGGACCTGGAGCGTACCGTGATCCGCGCACCAGCCGATGGCTGGGTGACCAACCTCAACGTTTATGCCGGGGAGTTCATTACCCGCGGCTCAACCGCCGTGGCGCTGGTTAAGCAGAACTCCTTCTACGTGCTCGCCTATATGGAAGAGACCAAGCTGGAGGGGGTTCGTCCGGGTTACCG
This sequence comes from Enterobacter sp. KB-280D8, assembly GCF_041399405.1. Lineage (NCBI taxonomy): Bacteria > Pseudomonadati > Pseudomonadota > Gammaproteobacteria > Enterobacterales > Enterobacteriaceae > Enterobacter > Enterobacter sp. KB-280D8. The sequence goes on along the minus strand of NZ_JBGKEC010000003.1, from coordinate 592,355 downwards.
GGCTGAAGTTACGCCGCTTGGCAGCAACCGCGTCTTTAAGGGCACCGTCGACAGCGTTGCCGCAGGGGTAACCAACTCCAGCAGCTCTAACGATGCCAAAGGGATGGCGACGGTGGACTCCAACCTGGAGTGGGTGCGTCTGGCACAGCGCGTGCCGGTACGTATTCATCTGGATGAACAGCAGGGCAACTTGTGGCCAGCGGGCACTACCGCGACGGTGGTGATCACCGGCGAAAAAGATCGGGATGCCAGCCAGGATTCGCTCTTCCGTAAAATTGCCCACCGCCTGCGCGAGTTTGGTTAATCGCCATGGGTATCTTTTCCATCGCCAGCCAGCACATTCGCTTCGCCGTGAAGCTGGCGTGCGCCATTGTGCTGGCGCTGTTTGTCGGCTTCCATTTCCAGCTTGAAACCCCTCGCTGGGCGGTGCTCACCGCCGCGATTGTTGCGGCGGGCCCTGCCTTCGCCGCGGGCGGGGAGCCCTACTCTGGTGCGATCCGCTATCGCGGGATGCTGCGTATCATCGGAACCTTTATCGGCTGTTTCGCGGCGCTGACCATTATTATTCTGATGATCCGCACGCCGCTGCTGATGCTCATGGTGTGCTGTATCTGGGCGGGTTTCTGCACCTGGATTTCGTCTCTGGTAAAAGTGGAGAACTCCTACGCCTGGGGGCTGGCGGGCTATACCGCGCTAATTATTGTTATCACGATCCAGTCCGAACCCTTGCTCGCGCCGCAGTTTGCCGTGGAGCGCTGCAGCGAGATTGTGATTGGTATTGTCTGCGCGATCGTGGCTGACCTGCTTTTCTCCCCGCGCTCGATCAAGCAAGAGGTGGATCGCGAGCTGGACGCGCTGATCGTTGCCCAGTACCAGCTGATGCAGCTGTGCATTAAACACGGCGACAGCGAAGAGGTGGATAAAGCGTGGAGCGGACTGGTACGCCGTACGCAGGCCCTGGAAGGGATGCGCAGCAACCTCAATATGGAGTCGTCGCGCTGGGCCCGGGCGAATCGTCGCCTTAAAGCCCTTAACACCGTCTCTCTGACGCTGATTACCCAGGCGTGCGAAACCTATCTCATCCAGAACACCCGCCCGGAAGCGGTCACCGATACGTTCCGCGAACTGTTTGCCGAGCCGGTAGACACCGTACAGGACGTGCATAAGCAGCTTAAGCGCATGCGCCGTGTGATTGCCTGGACCGGGGAGCGCGACACGCCGGTGACCATCTACACCTGGGTCGGCGCCGCGACGCGCTATCTGCTGCTGAAACGCGGTGTAATCAGCAACACTAAAATCAGCGCGGCGGAAGAAGAGGTGCTCCAGGGCGAAGTGGTGATCAAGGCGGAATCTGCCGAGCGGCACCACGCGATGGTCAACTTCTGGCGTACCACGCTTGCCTGTATGCTCGGTACGCTTTTCTGGCTGTGGACGGGCTGGACGTCCGGCAGCGGCGCGATGGTGATGATTGCTGTCGTGACCGCGCTGGCGATGCGTCTGCCTAACCCGCGCATGGTCGCCATTGATTTCCTCTACGGCACCATTGCCGCTCTGCCGATAGGCGCGCTCTATTTCCTGGTCATCATTCCGTCGACGCAGCAGAGCATGCTGCTGCTCTGTATCAGCCTGGCGGTAATGGCGTTCTTTATCGGCATTGAGGTACAAAAGCGGCGACTGGGATCGCTGGGGGCGCTGGCGAGTACGATTAATATCATCGTGCTGGATAACCCGATGACCTTCCATTTCAGCCAGTTCCTCGACAGCGCGTTAGGTCAGCTTGTTGGGTGTTTCCTGGCGATGATGGTGATTCTGCTGGTACGGGATAACTCGCAGGCCCGGACGGGGCGCGTGCTGTTGAACCAGTTCGTGTCGGCTGCCGTGTCGTCGATGACCACCAATACCGCGCGCCGTAAACAGAACCACCTGCCCGCGCTCTATCAGCAGCTGTTTTTACTGCTGAACAAGTTTCCGGGGGATATCGCGAAGTTCCGCCTGGCATTAACCATGATCATTGCGCACCAACGTCTGCGTAACGCGCCGGTGCCGATCAACGACGATCTCTCGGCCTTCCACCGTCAGCTGCGTCGTACCGCCGACCATGTGCTTTCCGCCAGCAGCGATGACAAACGCCGCCGTTACTTTACCCAACTGCTTGAAGAACTCGATATTTATCAGGAAAAGCTCAAACACTGGCAGGCGCCGCCACAGGTGACAGAGCCGGTAGGGCGGCTGGTGTTTATGCTGCATCGCTACCAGAATGCCCTAACTGATAACTGACCGACGTAAAAAACCGACGCCAAAAGCGTCGGTTTTTTTGTGGCTATACTTATTCCAGCACGTACATACATTCAGGAAGGGAGGACACATGACGACCCAGGCGCTTCAGGACAACACCCTTTTTCAGACCGGCTATCTGGTTAACGGCCTCTGGAAAACGCTGGACACAACGTTTGATGTGCTGAACCCCGCGACCGGTGAGGTCATCGCTAAAGTTGCGAAAGCGGGTAAAGCGCAAACCGAAGAAGCGATTGCAGCGGCCACCAAAGCCTTCCCGGCATGGCGTGCCAAAACCGCGAAAGAGCGTTCGGCCATTCTTTACCGCTGGTACGAACTGATTATTGAGAATAAAAGTTGGCTCGGGCGGTTAATGACCACCGAGCAGGGTAAGCCCCTGAAAGAGGCGGAAGGGGAAGTGGAGTACGCCGCCAGCTTTATCCAGTGGTTTGCCGAAGAGGCCAAACGCGCGAACGGTGAAATTATTCCGCCGATCAAGCCCGGCTCGCGCATTCTTGCGACCCGTGAGCCCATCGGCGTCGTCGCGGCCATCACGCCCTGGAACTTCCCGATGGCGATGCTCACCCGCAAGTTAGGCCCGGCGCTGGCGGCCGGATGTACCGGCGTCATCAAACCGGCAAATAACACGCCGCTCAGCGCCTTTGCGCTGCTGACTCTGGCAAAACAGGCGGGCGTGCCGGATGGCGTGCTCAACGCGGTGGCCGGAAACACCCATGAGATCAGCGATGCGATCATGGCCAGCCACGACGTGCGTAAAATCTCCTTTACCGGTTCAACCTCCGTCGGCAAAACGCTGGTGCGTAACGCCGCGGAAACCATGAAAAAAGTCTCCATGGAGCTGGGGGGAAATGCCCCGTACATCGTTTTCGAGGATGCAGACATTGACGCAGCGGTTAAGGGCGCTATCGCCAACAAGTTCCGCAATGCGGGGCAGGTTTGCGTCAGCGTGAACCGCTTCTACATTCAGGAAACCGTCTACGACAAGTTTGTGAATAAGCTCGCTGATGCGGTTACTACCCTTAAGGTGGGGAATGGTCTTGAAGAGGGCGTGGTCGTTGGGCCGCTGATCGAACCTGCGGCGGTCAACAAGGTGCGCGAGCACGTTGAAGATGCTGTCGCACGGGGGGCGACCGTGCTGGCGGGTGGTAAACCCCATCCTCTGGGCGGCAATTTCTGGATGCCAACCGTGTTGGGCGACTGCCACGAAGGCATGAAGCTGGCAGAGGAAGAGACGTTTGGCCCGGTTGCGGCCTGTTTCCGCTTCACCTCGGAAGACGAAGTCATCCAGCGCGCCAACAACACGCCCTACGGGCTGGCGGCTTACTTCTACACCCAGAACCTCTCCCGGGTTTTCCGCGTTTCGCAGGCAATCGAGAGCGGGATGATTGGCATTAACGAGTGCGCCGTTTCTACCGAGCTGGGGCCTTTTGGCGGCGTGAAAGAATCCGGTCTTGGACGTGAGGGATCCGTGCTGGGGCTGGAAGAGTATCTGGAAGTTAAAACCCTGCATATCGGGGGATTATAATAGACAGGGCGGCATCTGCCGCCCGCCTGGACTGGGTGGCTGGCAATGAAAACTTATACGTTTGATTTTGACGAAATCGACAGTCAGGAAGACTTTTATCGGGAATTTATCCGGGCGTTTGATCTTGAACGGGAAAGCGTGACGAATCTGGATACGCTTTGGGATGTGGTCACCGGCAGTATGTTGCCGCTACCGCTGGAGATTGAGTTTATTCATCTTCCTGAAAAGCTGCGCAGACGTTTTGGCGCGCTGATATTGCTGTTCGATGAAGCAGAAGAAGAGCTTGAAGGGCAGCTGCGCTTTAACGCGCGGCATTGAATGAAAAAAAGCCCCTGACCACGAGGCCAGGGGCAAGTCGTATGATGAGATACGACGAGGGTTTATTTATACAGTTCAGCCGTGGCATGCCAGTGGTCACCCTGATTCAGTTCGGTGACACGATAGCTGCTGGCGCCTGCTTTTTCAGCTTTGGCGGCAAGCTCCTGACGAATGTCCATCGGGGAGCCGGTGACTGACGTCACGGAGACGCTGCCCATTGGCTGCAGATTTTGTGCCTGATCGGCATTCACTTGCTGTACGGCTGCGCTTGCGCCGAAAGAGAGAACGGATGCCAGACCCAGGGTTGCGATGATCAATTTGGTTTTCATAGTCTTTACTCCTGAACAGGTTTTTTGCTCAACGGCGAGAAGGGTTGTACCGCTATTTTTATGCCTGGTGCCGTTGAGTGGAGAGTTACGTCTTCAGTGATTACTAAAACTTATTTGTACAGCTCAGCGGTGGCGTGCCAGTGGTCACCGGAACGTGCTTCGATGATGCGATAGGATGAGGCACCTTTTTCTTCCGCTTTTTTGTTCAGCATTTCATGCATGTCCATTGGAGACGTGCCAACAGCGCCGACAGAAACCGTACCGATTGCCTCACGGGACTGCGCCTGGTCAGCATTAATAGCGTCAGCCGCGAAAGCACCGAAGGACAGGACAGACAGGACGCTCAGCGCCGCTACAGTAGTTTTGATTTTCATGATTCTTACCTCGTCGAATTTTTTAGTGGGGTCTTGTTTCGTGACCCTCATCACAAAATCAAGTATACACTAATAACGCCAAAAATTAATACCAGACTAATGGTTTCCCTTGTTATTACGTGTTAAACGCCCGATTTTTTATAACCAAATTGCATATTATTGGGTGTTTTATGAGCAGTCTGTGCTGATATTTATAAGTAAATCATAGGGATATTGCATTTTGATTTTTTGTGCGATTTACGGGATTGTTATTCACTGGGTGAATGTTAATGAGTGGTAAAAAGCACTAATCGTCAAAGCAGGGGCAGTGAAATAAAGGGGGAAATGATATGAGAGCAGAATGATCCCCGCAGCGGCGCTACGGGGAGAGAGCATTACAGTTCCTGTTCGAACAGAACCAGAATCGCTTCGTGGAGATCCTTTACGGAGAAACCGCTAGCCGGAGTGGTAAAGATGGTGTCATCACCGGCAATGGTACCGAGGATACCCTCTGTTTTACCTAACGAGTCCAGCATGCGAGCAATCAGCTGCGCGGCGCCCGGGCTTGTGTGGATGACCACAACGGCGTCGTTATAGTCGATATCCAGAACCAAATTCTTTAGCGGGCTGGAGGTGGTCGGCACGCCAAGTTCTGCCGGCAGGCAATAGACCATCTCCATCTTGGCGTTGCGGGTACGCACCGCGCCAAACTTGGTTAACATGCGGGAGACTTTCGACTGGTTGATGTTATCGAAGCCTTGTTCCTGCAGCGCCTGAACAATTTCTCCCTGAGAACTGAATTTCTCTTCTTTAAGTAGCGCCTTAAACGCCTTTACTAATTCTTCTTGCTTAGACGAGCTTCGCATAAGTCACCCGGAATATGACGAAAGAAACAACATTATTATGCATGTGGATGAATTTTTATGCAAATTATCTGCTCAGCGGCAGGCTGAAATAATGTTATGAAAGGGAGAGATTTTATCAGATTTCGTTATCAGAAAACATGCCTGGGTCACGCCGCGCAAATAAGCTTAAAAGTAAATTAAATGTTATCAAAATGATGTTGTTTTGGTGGCGGGGCAGGGTGTATTGTAACCACCTCTTAATTCGTTGCCATCTGGCGTCAGATAGCTTTCTGGTGAGAGATAAAGTCGTGCGACCTCAAATTCTTTAGCTTCGAAAATTGTAATTAAAGACTTGCTGATTTAAGGTCGCGGCAACGGATTTACAGATACTTAAGTTAACCATAATAAGGAGTTTAGGATGAAAGTCGCAGTCCTCGGCGCTGCTGGTGGTATCGGCCAGGCGCTTGCCCTACTACTGAAAACCCAACTGCCTTCAGGCTCAGAACTCTCCCTGTACGATATTGCTCCGGTAACCCCAGGCGTGGCGGTTGACCTGAGCCACATCCCGACCGCTGTAAAAATCAAAGGCTTCTCCGGTGAAGATGCGCGTCCTGCGCTGCAGGGTGCTGATGTGGTCCTGATTTCTGCAGGCGTGGCGCGTAAGCCAGGCATGGATCGTTCAGACCTGTTCAACGTCAACGCGGGCATCGTGAAAAACCTGGTGCAGCAGATCGCTGAAGTGTGCCCGAAAGCGTGCATCGGTATCATCACTAACCCGGTGAACACCACCGTTGCTATCGCAGCCGAAGTGCTGAAGAAAGCGGGTGTTTACGACAAAAACAAACTGTTCGGCGTGACCACGCTGGATATCATCCGTTCCAACACCTTCGTTGCTGAGCTGAAAGGTAAACAGCCAACAGAAGTGGAAGTGCCGGTTATCGGCGGCCACTCTGGCGTGACCATTCTGCCTCTGCTGTCGCAGATCCCAGGCGTAAGCTTCACCGAGCAGGAAGTGGCTGACCTGACCAAACGTATCCAGAACGCGGGCACCGAAGTGGTGGAAGCGAAGGCGGGTGGCGGTTCTGCAACCCTGTCTATGGGCCAGGCGGCTGCCCGTTTCGGTCTGTCACTGGTTCGCGCCCTGCAGGGTGAGAAAGGCGTTGTTGAATGCGCTTACGTAGAAGGCGACGGCGAACATGCCCGCTTCTTCTCTCAGCCGCTGCTGCTGGGCAAAAACGGTATTGAAGAGCGTAAGTCTATCGGTACGCTGAGCGCGTTTGAGCAAAACGCGATGGAAGGCATGCTGGACACGCTGAAGAAAGATATCACCCTGGGTGAAGAGTTCGTTAACAAGTAAAACGCACGCCACCCGATAAAAAAACGGAGCTTATCGCTCCGTTTTTTTTATGCTTATCAGTTAGTGGCCGGGTATTCCTGAACCGTCACGTGCAGCGTCAGTTTCTTATCGTTACGCATGACTTCCACAGGGATGATAGAGCCAGGGCGAATTTCGGCCACCTGGTCCATCGTCTCCAGCGCAGAGACTGCCGGCGTGCCGTTGACCGAGACGATGACATCGTTAACCTGAATCCCCGCATTAGCCGCCGGTCCACCTGGTGCGACCTCGTTGACGACGATGCCCTGAATCTGATCGATACCGCCACCCTGAGTATGCATCGGCGCAATTTCGCGCCCGCCGATACCGATATAGCCGCGTATCACGCGCCCGTCGCGGATCAGCTTATCCATAATCTTGGTCGCCAGCTGGAACGGAATAGCAAAGCCGATCCCTTCTGGCGTCTCGCCGTCGTTGCTTTTATCGAATGAGAGGGTGTTGATGCCCATCAGTTCGCCCAGCGAGTTGACCAGCGCGCCGCCTGAATTACCGTGGTTGATTGACGCATCCGTCTGCAGGAAGTTCTGCCGTCCTGACGGGTTGAGGCCAATGCGACCGGTTGCGCTGATGATCCCCTGGGTAATCGTCTGTCCGAGGTTATAAGGGTTACCGATAGCCAGAACGACGTCGCCAATGTGAGGCGTGCGTTTGCGGTTGATCGGAATGACCGGCAGGCCGCCCGTGGCGTTAATCTTCAGCACGGCCAGGTCGGTGAGGCTGTCTGAACCCACAAGCAACGCCTCAAACACGCGACCATCCTGCAGGGCGACGATGATCTGATCGGCATCGTTGATCACGTGTTTGTTCGTAATAATGTAGCCGCGCTCGTCCATAATCACCCCGGAGCCAAGGGTGCGGATCTCCAGCTGATTATGTGCTGAGCTATTAAGGCCGCGGTTATAAACGTTAACCACGGCAGGGGCGGCACGGCGAACGGCCTGGTTATAGGTCGCCGGCGTTTCATCCGTGCTGTCAAACTGGGGAGCCGACAGCTTATTGAACTGACGCAAAGACGGCATCGCCAGCAGCAGCAGGCCAGCGACAATCAAACCGATGACAGTGGAACGTAAGAGCTTTAAAAGCATGATGCGCGTGTCGTCAAAAAAGGAACGGTTTGCAGCATAACATGAGTTATCCGGACATCACACGCAGCGGTGATGCCCGGAATCGCAAATGCTTAGCGCAACAGAATGTAGATAGACTCATTGCCACGCATGACCTGCAGGGCAATGACCGCCGGTTTACTCTCCAGCACCTTGCGCAGTTCGGCAATGGACTGCACGCGATTACGGTTCACGCCAATGATGACGTCTTCCTGGTGCAATCCGGCCTGCGCGGCAGGGCTGCTCTTCTCGACGGTGTCGAGGCGAATGCCTTTCGTACCGTCTTTCAGCTGCCCGTCGCTCAGCGTTGCCCCCTGCAGCGCCGGGGCGATAAGCTCCGCGCTGGCAGATGACGAGGTGCTCTTATCCAGCGTCACTTCGACGTTCAGCGGCTTACCGTCACGGATCAGGCCCAGCTTCACCTTGGCCCCCGGTTCGGTGGTGGCGATACGCGAACGCAGTTCAGCAAAGCTGCTCAGCGGCTTGTCGTTAAGGCTGACGATCACATCGCCCGATTTGATGCCTGCTTTTGCCGAGCCGGAGTTTGGCAGCACTTCACTGACAAACGCACCGCGTTGCACGTTAATATTGAACGCTTTCGCGATATCCGCGCTCATCTCCATACCTTTGATGCCCAGCAGCCCACGTTTGACTTCACCGAACTGAATAAGCTGCTGCGACAGCGTTTTAGCCATATTGCTCGGGATCGCAAAGCCAATCCCAATGCTTCCGCCGCCCGGGGCCAGAATCGCCGTGTTAATGCCAATCAACTCGCCATTAAGGTTAAGCAGTGCTCCACCGGAGTTTCCACGGTTGATTGAGGCATCTGTCTGGATGAAGTTTTCCAGACCTTCCAGATTCAGGCCGCTACGTCCCAGCGCCGAGATAATGCCGGAGGTGGCGGTTTGCCCTAAACCAAAGGGGTTGCCGACGGCGACGGCAAAATCACCAACGCGCAGTTTGTCGGAATCCGCAATGGCAATCTGGGTCAGGTTGCTTGGGTTCTGCACCTGCAACAGCGCGATGTCGCTCTGGTCATCGCCGCCAATCAATTTGGCGTCAAATTCACGACCATCGTTCAGCTGGACGCTGATTTTATCGGCCTGGCTGATGACATGATTGTTGGTCAGAATATAGCCTTTGGCCGCATCAATGATCACGCCAGAGCCCAGGCCTTCAAAAGGCTGAGCCTGCTGATTGGGGGACTCATCGCCAAAATATTTTTTCAGTTCATCCGGTACGCGCTGGCTTTGAACCGCCGTGCCTTCTACCTGAACGCTCACGACCGCGGGCAACACTTTTTCCAGCATCGGCGCGAGGCTGGGAATAGCTGCCTGCCCCGGCACCTGCGAAGGCAGCGCCGCACCGACAGGGAAGGACGCCGAGAGAGATAACCCGACACTTAACGCTAAAGCGCTCAACAGCTGGTTTTTTTTCTTCATTGATGCTGACTCTCGTATCCTGGAATGAAAGAAGAACGGCCCAAAATCATGATGATGTTATTGAATTTTATACCGCTGAACAATGAGGTGTTTGACTAAATAATAGCTGGGGACGGGAAGAAAGGACGGGCGCAAGAGATGCGCCCGTAAAATATATTTATGTTGTGCGGTTAATCGCGTTTTGCGCCACCGCGCAGCAGGCCGGACGCGCCGTCAGAGTAGTCGCGTGGCATCTGAACGGGCGCCTGATCGTTACCGGCTTCTGAGTCGGCCAGACGGTTGCGGAACGGATTAGTCTCCGCGGTCATTTCCGGCAGCAGGCTGCTGGAGCTTTTCGCCATATGCTGATACAGCTGGCGGTAGTCGGTCGCCATGTTGTCCAGCAGCTCGGCGCTACGGGCAAAGTGGCTGACCAGCTCTTCGCGATACTCTTCCAGCTCTGCTTTGTTCTTTTCCAGTTCGTACTGCAGTGACTGCTGCTGACGCAATTTGCGGTTACCGAAACGCATGGCCACAGCACCGATCACGATGCCGACGACTAAACCGATTAGCGCATATTCCCAGGTCATGAACTTCTCCCGTTGTCTTGTTGTTCCGTAGGGTGTTGGCTCGGCTCCTGCCTGTGCCTGATAATGCCACTATAACCGCTATTTCCGCAGAAGTGGAATCCTGACGTATCATCGCGTAGTGTAGAACGGCCTTTTTTTCATCAGTCACGCCTGCTGGTGAGCGTTAATTGAAGGAATAACAATAAGATTATGCAAAACCTGTCACCTGCATCGCGATATCAACTGGCCCTGAATGAGGGTACTCATCAGCCTGATGACGTTCAACGTGAGGCGGTAAACCGTCTGGAGATGATTTATCAGGCGCTCACGGCAAAACCTGCTGAAGTAGAACAGAGTGGTGGGCTCAAGGCCGCGTTTGGGCGGTTGCTCGGTAAAAAAACGCCGCAGGATCAGGCTCCGGTGCGCGGTTTATACATGTGGGGCGGCGTCGGGCGCGGAAAAACCTGGCTGATGGATCTGTTTTATCTCAGCCTGCCGGGTGAGCGTAAACAGCGTCTGCACTTCCATCGCTTTATGCTGCGGGTGCATGAAGAGCTGACTGCGCTGCAGGGCAAAAGCGATCCGCTGGAGATTGTGGCCGACAGGTTCAAGGCTGAAACGGACGTGCTCTGCTTCGATGAGTTTTTCGTTTCTGACATCACCGATGCCATGCTGTTGGGCGGCCTGATGAAGGCGCTATTTGCCCGCGGGATCACGCTCGTTGCCACGTCGAATATCCCGCCAGATGAACTTTACCGCAACGGCCTGCAGCGGGCGCGCTTCCTGCCCGCCATTGACGCCATCAAACAGCATTGTGACATTATGAATGTTGATGCTGGGGTAGATTACCGGTTACGTACGCTGACTCAGGCGCACCTGTGGCTCTCACCGTTAAATGCAGAGACCACCCGCGAGATGGATAAGCTCTGGCTGGCGCTGGCGGGTGCAACACGCGAAAACGCCCCGACGCTGGAGATTAACCATCGTCCGTTGCCAACCCTTGGCGTAGAAAACCAAACGCTGGCGGTCTCCTTTGCGACGCTCTGCGTGGATGCCCGCAGCCAGCACGATTACATTGCGCTATCGCGCCTGTTCCACACCGTGATGGTGATGGATGTGCCGGTGATGACGCGGCTGATGGAGAGCGAAGCGCGGCGCTTCATTGCGCTGGTGGACGAGTTTTACGAGCGCCACGTCAAGCTGGTGGTCAGCGCCGAGGTACCTTTATATGAGATCTATCAGGGAGAGCGGCTGAAGTTTGAGTTCCAGCGCTGCCTGTCGCGCCTGCAGGAGATGCAGAGCGAGGAATACCTGAAGCTGGAACATATGCCATAAATGCCACCCTCTCCCGTGGGAGAGGGGCTAGGGGAGAGGGCATCAGGCCTTAACAAACGCCACCCTCTCCCTGTGGGAGAGGGGCTGGGGGAGAGGGCACCAGGCCTTAACAAACGCCACCCTCTCCCTGTGGGAGAGGGGCTGGGGGTGAGGGCACCAGACCGCACAATATCTAACCCCGAAAAACCCATTCCAAATCACATTTAAGGGTCGATCTTTGACCTCAACTTCTCTATAATCTTGCGACCCCACGTTACGAGAAGGTTTTTTTCCCGAAACTTTCTATGTGTCGGCATGTGCTATTCGAAGGGGTAGGTTTGCCGGACTTTGTCGTGTGAACCTCAACTGACTAAACGTTTGGGTGTTCACCAACGTGTAACTTATTATTTGGGTAAGCTTTTAATGAAAACTTTTACAGCTAAACCAGAAACCGTACAGCGCGACTGGTATGTTGTTGACGCGACCGGTAAAACTCTGGGCCGTCTGGCTACTGAACTGGCTCGTCGCCTGCGCGGTAAGCATAAAGCGGAATACACTCCGCACGTTGATACCGGTGATTACATCATCGTTCTGAACGCTGACAAAGTTGCTGTTACCGGCAACAAGCGTACTGACAAAATGTACTACCACCACACCGGCCACATCGGTGGTATCAAAGAAGCGACCTTTGAAGAGATGATTGCCCGCCGTCCTGAGCGTGTGATTGAAATCGCGGTTAAAGGCATGCTGCCAAAAGGCCCGCTGGGTCGTGCTATGTTCCGTAAACTGAAAGTTTACGCAGGCAACGAGCACAACCACGCGGCACAGCAACCGCAAGTTCTTGACATCTAATCGGGATTATAGGCAATGGCTGAAAATCAATACTACGGCACTGGTCGCCGCAAAAGTTCCGCAGCTCGCGTTTTCATCAAACCGGGCAGTGGTAAAATCGTAATCAACCAGCGTTCTCTGGAACAATACTTCGGTCGCGAAACTGCCCGCATGGTAGTTCGCCAGCCGCTGGAACTGGTTGATATGGTAGAAAAACTGGATCTGTACATCACCGTTAAAGGTGGTGGTATCTCCGGTCAGGCAGGTGCGATCCGTCACGGTATCACCCGCGCTCTGATGGAGTACGACGAATCCCTGCGTTCTGAACTGCGTAAAGCTGGCTTCGTTACTCGTGACGCTCGTCAGGTTGAACGTAAGAAAGTGGGTCTGCGTAAAGCACGTCGTCGTCCACAGTTCTCCAAACGTTAATCCATTCTGCTTACGCAGAACGATTGGCGAAAAACCCGCTTCGGCGGGTTTTTTTATGGATAATGCGCAGGTTATCCACAGTAACATTTCATATATCTTCTCTTTTTCCACATTTCCAGAATCCCCTCACCACAAAGCCATCAAAATCTGGTAAACTATCATCCAATTTTCTGCCCAAATATCGGTGAATACTCGATTTTTGTTCGATTCTTGAACAATGTGTTTTCTCTGGGATGGGCGATACAACATCTGGCTGGCCCCTGTTGGGCTGGTAGCAGTAAAAATTCTGAATATACCTGGAGGTTTTCATGGCTGTCGCTGCCAACAAACGTTCGGTAATGACGCTGTTTTCTGGTCCTACTGACATTTATAGCCATCAGGTTCGTATCGTACTGGCCGAGAAGGGTGTCAGTTTTGAGATCGAGCATGTGGAAAAGGATAACCCGCCTCAGGATCTGATCGATCTCAACCCGAGCCAAAGCGTACCGACGCTGGTGGATCGCGAGCTGACCCTGTGGGAATCCCGTATCATTATGGAATATCTGGATGAGCGTTTCCCGCATCCGCCGCTGATGCCTGTTTACCCTGTTGCGCGTGGTGAAAGCCGCCTGTACATGCAGCGTATCGAAAAAGACTGGTACTCGCTGATGAACGTCATCACCAGCGGCTCCGCTTCTGAAGCCGACGCTGCGCGTAAGCAACTGCGTGAAGAGCTGCTGGCAATTGCCCCTGTGTTTGGTCAGAAACCTTTCTTCCTGAGCGATGAGTTCAGCCTGGTGGATTGCTACCTGGCCCCGCTGCTGTGGCGTCTGCCAACCCTGGGCGTTGAGTTCAGCGGCCCTGGCGCAAAAGAGCTGAAAGGCTATATGACTCGCGTATTTGAGCGCGACTCTTTCCTGGCATCTTTAACTGAACCGGAACGTGAAATGCGTCTCGGCCGAGGCTAATGACTGTGGAAATGTCACAACTTACCCCACGCCGTCCGTATCTGCTGCGCGCCTTCTATGAATGGCTGCTGGATAACCAGCTCACGCCGCACCTGGTTGTGGATGTGACGTTGCCGGGCGTGCTGGTTCCGATGGAATACGCACGTGACGGACAGATCGTACTGAACATTGCCCCGCGTGCAGTTGGTAACCTGGAGCTGGCAAACGACGAAGTGCGCTTCAACGCGCGGTTCGGCGGCGTGCCGCGTCAGGTTTCCGTACCGCTGGCTGCGGTGCTGGCGATCTACGCGCGTGAAAACGGTGCGGGAACCATGTTCGAGCCGGAAGCGGCATACGATGAAGAGGTTGCCAGCCTGAATGATGACGAAGGCATCACCGCCAGCGAAAGCGAAACGGTAATGTCCGTGATTGATGGCGACAAGCCCGATCGTGAGGACGACAACGATCCTGATGACGATCCGCCACCGCGCGGTGGTCGTCCGGCACTACGTGTCGTCAAATAAAAAAACAGGCCCAATCGGGCCTGTTTTTTTTACACTTCCAGGAAGTTCATAATCCCTTCAGCGGCTTTGCGGCCTTCGGCAATCGCCGTGACCACCAGGTCAGAACCGCGAACGATATCGCCACCGGCGAAGATTTTCGGGTTGCTGGTCTGGAACGCATTATCACTACCTTCTGGCGCGATTACGCGGCCCTGCGAATCCAGCTCCACGCTGTGCTTCGCCAGCCACTCCATGCTGTGCGGACGGAAACCAAACGCCATCACCACGGCATCGGCCGGGATCACATGCTCAGAGCCTGCCACGATCTCCGCGCGACGACGGCCTTTCGCATCCGGCGCGCCCATCTCCGTGCGAGCCATCTTCACGCCGCTCACTTTTCCGTTGGCATTCACCTCAATACCCAGAGGCTGGATGTTGAACTGGAACTCCACGCCCTCTTCACGCGCGTTTTTCACTTCGCGTTTCGAGCCCGGCATGTTCTCTTCGTCACGACGGTAGGCGCAGATGACGTGTGCCGCATTCTGACGAATGGAGGTACGCACGCAGTCCATCGCGGTATCACCGCCGCCCAGCACCACCACGCGTTTGCCTTCCATGCTGATGAATGGTTCATCAGCCGTTTCACCGTAGCCCATGATCTGCCTGGTGTTGGCAATCAGGAACGGCAGCGCGTCGTATACGCCCGGCGCGTCTTCGTTCTCCAGACCGCCGCGCATGGACTGATAGGTGCCCACACCCAGGAACACGGCGTCGTAATCCTTCAGCAGGTCGTCGAGCTGCACGTCGCGGCCCACTTCTGTGTTCAGTTTGAACTCAATGCCCATGCCGGTGAAGATTTCACGGCGGCGGGTCATGACCTCTTTTTCCAGCTTAAAGGCCGGGATACCGAAGGTCAGCAGACCGCCAATTTCCGGATGACGGTCAAAGACCACCGCCTTCACGCCGTTGCGGGTCAGGACGTCCGCACAGGCCAGGCCCGCCGGGCCCGCGCCGATGATGGCCACGCGCTTGTCGGTTTGACGCACGCCGGTCATATCCGGACGCCAGCCCATTTCGAACGCTTTATCGTTGATATAGCGCTCGATGTTGCCGATGGTCACCGCGCCAAACTCATCGTTCAACGTACAGGAGCCTTCACACAGACGGTCCTGAGGACACACGCGACCGCATACTTCCGGCAGGGTGTTGGTCTGGTGAGACAGCTCGGCGGCTTCAAAAATACGCCCTTCGTTGGCCAGCTTCAGCCAGTTCGGGATGTAGTTGTGCACCGGACATTTCCATTCGCAGTAAGGGTTACCGCAGGACAGGCAGCGGTCTGCCTGTGCTTTGGCCTGGCCTTCTGAAAACGGCTCATAGATTTCAACAAATTCAATTTTGCGGATCTTCAGCGGTTTCTTTGGCGGATCAACACGCTGCAGGTCGATAAACTGGTATACGTTCTGGCTCATCTGAATTCCTTACTGCGCCTGCACGCGCAGCTCTGCTGCGCTACGACTACGGTGACCCAACAGGGCTTTAACATCGCTGGACTTCGGCTTAACCAGCGCGAATTTCGCAGAGAACGCCGGCCAGTTCGCCAGGATCTCTTCGCCGCGCGAAGAACCGGTATGCTGCACGTGTTCGGTAATCAAGCCGCGCAGGTGTTCTTCATGGATAGCCAGCGTATCAACATCCAGCACTTCCACCAGCTCCGGGTTCACGCGCTTGCGGAACTCACCGTCTTCATCCAGTACGTAGGCAAAACCGCCCGTCATGCCAGCGCCGAAGTTCACGCCGGTTTTACCCAGAACGCAAACAATCCCGCCCGTCATGTATTCACAACCGTTATCGCCAATGCCTTCCACCACGGTGATGGCACCGGAGTTACGTACCGCAAAACGCTCGCCCGCACGACCTGCTGCGAACAGACGGCCGCCGGTCGCGCCGTACAGGCAGGTGTTACCGATGATGCTCGCTTCGTGGCTGCGGAAGGCTGAGCCGACCGGAGGACGCACCGCCAGCAGACCGCCTGCCATGCCTTTACCGACGTAGTCGTTGGCATCGCCGGTAAGGATAAGCTCAACGCCGCCTGCGTTCCAGACCCCGAAGCTCTGACCCGCGGTACCGCTGAAGTGCGCGGTAATTGGGTCGGCAGCCAGCCCCTGGTCACCGTGCGTCTGCGCGATATAACCGGAGAGGGATGCGCCCACGGAGCGGTCGGTGTTGCGGATATCAAACCAGAACGTTTTGCTCTGCTTGTCGTCCACGTACGGCTTCGCCTGCTGCAGCAGCTGCGCGTTCAGCACGCCGTTATCGAACGGCGGGTTGTTCTCGGTGCAGTAGACCGCTTTGCCTGGGTGCGGTTGCGCGGTTTCCAGCAGCTTGCTCAGCTCCAGCTTCTGCTGCTTCGCCGTGAAGCCTTCCAGCTCTTTCAGCAGGTCGGTGCGGCCAATCAGGTCCACCAGACGCTTCACGCCCAGTTGCGCCATCAGCTCGCGTGTTTCACGGGCGATGAAGTCAAAGTAGTTGGTCACTTTGAACGGCAGGCCGTGATAGTGGTTCTTACGCAGCTTCTCGTCCTGGGTTGCAACGCCCGTTGCACAGTTGTTCAGGTGGCAAATACGCAGGTATTTACAGCCGAGCGCAACCATCGGGCCGGTACCAAAGCCAAAGCTTTCCGCACCCAGAATCGCCGCCTTGATGATGTCGAGGCCGGTTTTCAGACCACCGTCCACCTGCAGGCGGATCTTGTGACGCAGGCCGTTCGCCACCAGCGCCTGCTGGGTTTCCACCAGGCCAAGCTCCCACGGGCAGCCCGCATATTTCACGGAAGAGAGCGGGCTTGCGCCGGTGCCGCCGTCGTAGCCGGCAATGGTAATGAGATCCGCATAGGCTTTCGCCACGCCGGTGGCGATGGTGCCGACGCCCGGTTCGGAAACCAGCTTCACGGAGATCATCGCCTTCGGGTTGACCTGCTTCAGGTCGAAAATCAGCTGCGCCAGGTCCTCGATAGAGTAGATATCGTGGTGCGGCGGCGGGGAGATCAGCGTCACGCCCGGCACGGAATAGCGCAGTTTGGCGATGTACGGGGTGACTTTATCACCCGGCAGCTGACCGCCTTCGCCCGGTTTAGCACCCTGAGCGACTTTAATCTGAATCACGTCGGCGTTGACAAGGTACGCAGGCGTTACGCCAAAGCGACCGGATGCCACCTGCTTGATACGAGACACTTTGTTGGTGCCGTAACGCGCCGGGTCTTCACCGCCTTCGCCGGAGTTGGAGTTGCCGCCGATGCTGTTCATGGCTTCCGCCAGCGCTTCGTGGGCTTCCGGGCTCAGCGCGCCGATGGACATCGCCGCGGTATCAAAGCGTTTAAACAGTTCGGATGCAGGTTCAACCTCGTCAATGCTGACCGCTTCATCGCCCGGATTGAGGGCAATAAGGTCGCGCAGCGTCGCCGCAGGACGGTTGTTCACCAGCTCGGCGTACTGCTGATAATCGCTGTACTCGCCGCTCTGAACCGCCTGCTGCAGCGTGCGCACCACGTCAGGGTTATAGGCGTGGTACTCGCCGCCGTGAACGTATTTCAGCAGACCGCCCTGATCCAGCGGCTTACGTGCCAGCCAGGCGCGTTTGGACAGGTTCACCAGATCCTGCTGGAAGTCAGCAAAACCAGCGCCGCCGATGCGGCTGACCACGCCCTGGAAGCAGAGGTTGGCGACCTCATCATGCAGGCCGACCGCTTCAAACAGCTTCGAACAGCGGTAGGAGGCAATGGTCGAGATGCCCATTTTGGACATGATCTTGTACAGACCTTTGTTGATGCCGTTACGGTAGTTCAGCATCACCGTGCGGTAATCTTTGTCGATCGCGCGGGTATCCACCAGGCGGGCCAGCGTTTCGTAGGCCAGGTACGGGTAGATCGCCGTCGCGCCGAAGCCTAACAGCACGGCAAAGTGGTGCGGGTCGCGCGCGCTTGCGGTTTCAACAATGATGTTAGCGTCGCAGCGCAGGCTCTTATCCACCAGGCGCGTCTGGATAGCACCCACCGCCATTGGCGCAGGCACCGGCAGACGGTTTTTGGCGATATTGCGGTCAGACAGCACCAGCAGCACGGTGCCGTTACGCACCATCTGCTCGGCTTTGTCGCACAGCGCGTTCACCGTCTCTTCGAGGCTCGCTTCGGTCACGTCGAACGTAATGTCGAGCGTGTCGGCGCGGTAGTGCTCCTCGGTCATAGTGGTGAGCTGTTTGAAATCGGAGTACAGCAGGATCGGCGATTTAAAGGTCAGACGGTGCGCCTGGCCTTCGGCTTCGCAGAAGACGTTCATCTCACGACCGATGCTGGTCGCCAGCGACATTACGTGGGCTTCACGCAGCGGGTCGATCGGCGGGTTGGTGACCTGCGCGAACTGCTGACGGAAGTAATCGTAAATGATGCGTGGCTGGCTGGAGAGCACGGCAAACGGGGTATCGTCGCCCATGGAGCCGACCGCTTCCTGGCCGTTTTCACCCAGTACGCGAATAACAGAGTCCAGCTCTTCCGCGCTGTAGTTAAACTGTTTCTGGAAGCTGGCAAGCGTATCGTCGTCCAGCTCGCGGCTGCCCACCTCTTCGTCCGGCAGATCTTCAAATGGCACCAGACGACGCACGTTTTTCGCCATCCACTCTTTGTAGGGGTGGCGGCTCTTCAGATCGTTGTCGGTTTCGGCGGAGTGCAGAATGCGGCCGCCGCGGGTGTCGATCACCATGAGCTCGCCCGGGCCTACGCGGCCTTTCTCAACCACTTCGTCAGGCTGGTAATCCCAGATACCGACTTCAGAGGCGCAGGTGATGAGCTTGTCTTTGGTGATGACGTAGCGCGCCGGACGCAGACCGTTACGGTCCAGGTTACAGGCAGCAAAGCGGCCGTCGGACATGACGATGCCCGCCGGGCCGTCCCACGGCTCCATGTGCATGGAGTTAAAGTCGAAGAACGCGCGCAGCTCAGGATCCATGTCCGGGTTGTTCTGCCAGGCCGGTGGCACCAGCAGACGCATGGCGCGCACGATGTCCATCCCGCCCGCCAGCAGCAGTTCCAGCATGTTATCCATGGAGCTGGAGTCCGAGCCGGTTTCGTTCACGAACGGTGCGGCATCGTGCAGGTCAGGGATCAGAGGGGTCTGGAACTTATAGGTACGGGCGCGTGCCCACTGGCGGTTACCGGTGATGGTGTTGATCTCGCCGTTATGCGCCAGATAGCGGAACGGCTGCGCCAACGGCCAGCGTGGCACGGTGTTGGTGGAGAAGCGCTGGTGGAACAGGCAAATGGCCGATTCCAGACGCAGGTCCGCCAGGTCCAGGTAGAAGCGCGGCAGGTCAGCCGGCATACATAGACCTTTATAGATGTTGACCAGGTTCGAGAGGCTACACACGTAGAACTCTTTATCGTCCTGGAGGCGTTTTTCGATGCGGCGGCGGGCAATAAACAGACGGCGTTCCATATCGCGCGGACGCCAGCCCGCAGGTGCGTTAACGAAAATCTGCTCAATGCGAGGCAGCGAGGAGAGGGCGATTTCACCGAGCACCCCTTCGTTGGTTGGCACATCGCGCCAGCCGACAATCGACAGGGTTTCACGTTGAAGTTCTTCTTCGACGATGCGGCGTGAAGCGGCAGCCTTTTCAGGATCCTGGTTCAGGAACAGCATACCGACAGCGTAGTTTTTGGCTAAACGCCAGCCGCGCTCTTCCGCCACGATGCGGAAGAAACGATCCGGTTTTTGCAGCAGCAGGCCGCAACCGTCGCCGGTTTTACCATCGGCAAGAATAGCGCCACGGTGCTGCATTCGGGCCAGTGCGTGAATAGCAGTACGCACTACCTTGTGGCTAGGTTCGCCTTCTATGTGGGCGATCAGGCCGAAACCACAGTTATCCTTCTCAAGGGATTTATCGTACAACATATCAGTGAACCTCCCCAGGCTCGTCGGGCTTCCCACTGAACTTTACCGTGGCGCACAGGCGCAGAAAGAGCATGGCGACGGGGTTTGCGTTTCATACGCGGACCTCGCATTCGCCCTCTTTTTCATCCTTTCGCGCAGGTAAACAAGTTTGAGGACTTGCTTCAGAGGGAATCTCAATTACTGCATAAATATGATGAGCAGGCCGCTCATCCAGAAAGCTTCCAGCGGATTTCCAACTTATCGGGAATTGGTACACAGGTCAAATGGCAATCTTATTTATACAAATATGTGCTAAGGGGTGTTCATCTGTTTGTTTTTAAAAGCTATTTAACTATTTTTATAATCATCTAAAGGCCTGGGGAGCCGTGAAGGAGTGTGATCTGACTCACTATATGAAAGCGGTATTATTGATGCAGCGTGCTGAAATGCTGATTTATAGCAGAACAATAATCTGGTGGCGTATTCAAACCCGCATAAAATCACTGTTTTTCAGTGTTGCCGCTATAAATGAAAAAAACAGTCAGAACATAAGGAAAAGTAATCACAGATAGCGTGAATGAAATTGCAGTAATCCTGAGTATTTATTCATACAGATAAAGGCCGTCCAGGGCGATTGATCCAGGTCATCGCCGACAGAGGCTAAAAATGGCAGGCTTGTCCCCTTTCTTCGGGACGGTCTATCAGATTATGCAGTTACAGAAATTAGTCAATATGTTTGGTGGGGATCTTTTGCAGCGATACGGCCAAAAGGTTCATAAGCTGACGCTGCACGGCGGCTTTAGCTGCCCGAATCGCGACGGCACCATCGGGCGCGGCGGCTGTACCTTCTGTAACGTTGCGTCCTTTGCTGACGAGGCCCAGCAGCATCACTCTATCGCGGAACAACTCGCGCACCAGGCCAGCCTGGTCAACCGTGCAAAGCAGTATCTGGCCTATTTCCAGGCCTACACCAGCACGTGGGCGGAGGTGCAGGTGCTGCGTTCCATGTATCAGCAGGCGGTCATGCAGGCCAATATTGTCGGGCTATGCGTTGGCACGCGCCCGGACTGCGTGCCGGACGCGGTGCTGGATCTACTCAGCGAGTACAAAGAGCAGGGCTACGAGATCTGGCTGGAGCTGGGCCTGCAGACTGCACATGACAAAACCCTGCACCGCATTAATCGTGGACATGATTTCGCCTGCTACCAGCGCACCGCGCGGCTGGCCCGCGAGCGCGGGTTAAAAGTCTGCTCGCATCTGATTGTCGGCTTGCCTGGTGAAGGTCGACAGCACGGCCTGGAGACGCTGGAAAAGGTGGTTGAAACCGGCGTGGACGGCATCAAACTGCATCCCCTGCATATCGTTACGGGAAGCATTATGGCGAAAGCCTGGGAGGCCGGGCGGTTAAGCGGTATTGAGCTTGAGGAATATACGGTGACGGCGGGGGAGATGATTCGTCACACACCGCCGGAGATTGTTTACCACCGCATCTCGGCCAGCGCCCGCCGTCCAACGCTTCTGGCACCGCTCTGGTGCGAGAACCGCTGGACGGGGATGGTGGAAATCGACCGCTATCTGCAGGAGAACGGCGTGCAGGGGGCGGCGCTTGGCCGCCCCTGGGTCCCCCGTCTACCGGCGACGTCCGCCTAACAGACTTCCCAGCATGCCGCGCACTATCTGATTGGTAACCTGCCGCGCCGCGCTTTTCGCCATGGTCTGTACCACGCCGTCGCGCTTGCCGCCGCGCGGCCCGGTACTGCCGAACAGGATGTCTTTGAGCCCCCCGAGAATACCGTCATCCACGGCGACAGACTGCCCTTTAGCGGCAGGCGCATCCTGCGATTCGGTTGTCGCCTGCACCCCTTTTTGCAGCATCTCAAACGCGGACTCGCGATCCACATCGTCTTCGTACTTCCCGTAAACCGGGGAGTGGTTAATCAGGCCGTTACGTTCATCGTCAGTAACAGGCCCCATGCGCGAGCAGGGCGCGATCACCATCGCGCGCTCCACGATGGAGGGGCTGCCCTTCGCATCAAGGAACGAGATCAGCGCTTCACCGGTGCCCAGCGCCTGAATCGCCGCTTCGGTATCAAAGGCCGGATTGGCACGCATGGTTTGCGCCGCGGCTTTTACCGCTTTCTGATCCTTCGGCGTAAAGGCGCGCAGGGCGTGCTGCACGCGGTTACCGAGCTGGCCAAGCACGTTATCCGGGATATCCGACGGGTTTTGCGACACAAACCAGACGCCAACCCCTTTGGAGCGGATCAGGCGAATGACCTGTTCAATTTTATCCAGCAGCACCTGCGGTGCGTCGTTAAACAGCAGATGCGCTTCGTCGAAGAAGAAGACCAGTTTTGGTTTTTCCAGATCGCCCGCTTCCGGTAGCTGCTCGTACAGTTCGGAGAGCATCCACAGCAGGCTGGCGGCGTAAAGCTTCGGCATCTGGTAGAGCTTCTCAGAGCTCAGAATGTTGATGATGCCTTTGCCATTGCTGTCGGTACGCATCCAGTCTTTGATATCCAGCATCGGCTCGCCGAAGAAGTGCTCGGCACCCTGTTGCTCCAGGGTCAGAAGCCCACGCTGAATGGCCCCGACAGAGGCGCTGCTGATATTGCCGTACTGGTTCTGGAAGGATTTGGCGTTATCACCGATATACTGGGTAATGGCTCGCAGATCCTTGAAGTCAAGCAGCAGCAGCCCCTGATCGTCGGCAATGCGGAAGATGATATTCAGCACCCCGGACTGCACGTCGTTGAGGTTGAGCAGGCGGGCCAGCAGCAGCGGGCCGAGATCGGAGACGGTGGCGCGCACCGGGTGGCCTTTCTCACCAAAGATATCCCAGACCACCACCGGGTTGCCGTGCGGTGCCCAGTTCGTGATGCCAATATTCTTCAGCCTCTCAAGCAGTTTTTCAGAAGCGGTACCCTCCTGAGCCACGCCGGTTAAATCGCCCTTCACGTCAGCCATAAAGACCGGCACGCCAATCTCTGAAAGCGACTCCGCCAGCTTCTGTAAGGTCACGGTTTTCCCCGTCCCGGTCGCACCGGTGATCAGGCCGTGGCGGTTCGCCATCGCGGGCAGTAAATACAGCTCTTTTTCCAGCGTCCGGGCAATTAACAATGGTGTACTCATGATGCGCTTCCTCTCTTAGTCCTGGGTGGAGTATAGGCAACCTGATAGCAATTTGGTTAAGTAAATTCCTGACTTTGCGGCGCATTATCCAGCGCGGACTATGCTTTTGCATACGGTTCACAAAATAGTGGGAAACTATGTCCAGATTCTTCTTTAACGATCGCAAACAGCTGGTCAACGATGCCATTGAAGGCATACTCCTTTCTGCGCCACACGCGAATCTCGTCAAGCTCGATATCGATCCGGCTATCCGCGTAGTGGCACGCGGCGACTGGGATAAAAGCCGCGTGGCGGTGATCTCCGGCGGTGGCTCCGGGCACGAACCTGCACACGCCGGATTTGTCGGTAAAGGCATGCTGACGGCGGCAGTCTGTGGCGATCTGTTCGCCTCCCCGAGCGTGGATGCGGTACTGAATGCCATTGTGGCGGTGACGGGCGATCGCGGCTGTCTGCTGATCGTCAAAAACTACACCGGCGATCGCCTGAACTTTGGTCTGGCGGCAGAAAAGGCCAAACGCTACGGCCTGAAGGTCGAGATGGTGATTGTGGCGGACGATATCGCGCTGCCCGACAACAAGCAGCCGCGCGGCATTGCCGGTACGGCGCTGGTGCATAAGATTGCGGGCTATGCCGCGGAGCACGGAAAATCCCTGAGCGAGGTGCGGGATATTGCGAAGCAGGCCTGCGATAACCTCTGGAGCCTGGGCGTTGCGATGCAAACCTGTAACCTGCCGGGCAGCGACGATGAAGAGGGGCGTATCAGGCAGGGCCATGTCGAACTGGGGCTGGGGATCCACGGGGAGCCGGGGGCCTCGGTAGTTGATACGCAAAACAGCAAAGCGATTATCGACACGCTGGTTACCCCGCTCAAAGCGCAGGCGGGTGAGGGGCGTTTCGCGGTGCTGATTAACAACCTCGGCGGCGTCTCGGCGCTGGAAATGGCGTTGCTGACCAAAGAGCTGGCTCACTCGGCGCTGAAAGAGAACATTGCTTATCTTATTGGCCCGGCACCGCTGGTGAGCGCCCTGGACATGAAGGGCTTTTCTCTGACGCTGCTGAAGCTCAACGACCTGTTCGAGAAAGCGCTGCATGAAGAGGTGGAAACGCTGGGCTGGCAAAAACCCGTGGCGTTTGCCCCCCTGCGTACCGTTCCGCAAAGCGCTATTCACGATCGCGTGGAATATACCCCATCTGAAAACCCGCAGGTGAAGGAGTCTGTTTCACAGGTGACGAAGACGCTCATACAGCTGGAAAATCGCCTGAACGCGCTGGATGCCAAAGTGGGCGACGGCGATACCGGCTCCACCTTTGCGCAAGGGGCGCGGGATATTGCGCAGCGCCTGGAGGAGAACGCGCTTCCGCTTAATGATGTGCCTAAGCTTCTGCTGCTGGTGGGCGAGCGGCTGGCCACGGTGATGGGCGGATCGAGCGGGGTGCTGATGTCGATCTTCTTTACCGCGGCGGGGCAAAAGCTTCACGATGGTCAGTCGCTACCCGAGGCATTGCTCAGCGGGCTGGCGCAAATGAAGCAGTACGGTGGGGCAGATCTCGGCGATCGTACCCTGATCGACGCTCTGCAGCCGGCGCTGGAGGCATTGCAGAAAAAGGATCTTCAGTCAGCGGCGCAGGCGGCACAGAAGGGGGCAGAGGCAACGGCGAAAATGCAGAAAGCCGGTGCGGGGCGCTCATCGTATGTGAATAAAGAGAATCTGGACGGGGTAATGGACCCAGGGGCGGTCGCGGTGGCAGAGGTGTTTAAGGCCATGGTAGAAGCAAAACGGTAACAACCGTTACCGTTTTTAGTGTTTGCGCCCTCTCCCAGTGGGAGAGGGTTGGGGTGAGGGCATCAGGCCGCAGATTCCCTGGCAATGTCACATCAGAAATCCGCTTTCAACACCACGCGGTAGCGGGCTTTGCCGTCACGCACGTGCTGGATCGCTTCGTTGATTTTCGACATGGGATACAGTTCGGTGGTCGGGGCCACTTTGGTGCGTCCGGCAAACTTCATCAGCTTGCGCAGCTCGTACGGTGTACCGGTCGCGGAGCCTGACACGCTGCGATCCCCGCCGATCAGGGTAAAGGCCGGAACCGGCAGCGGCTTCATCACAGCACCTACGGTGTGGAAGTTACCGCCGTAGGCCAGTGCTTCAAAGTACGGCTGCCAGTCGAGATCGACGTTCACGGTGTTGATGATCAGGTCAAACTGACCCGCCAGCGCGTTCAGCGCGTCCGGATCGCGGCTGTTTACCACTTTATCCGCGCCCATCGCCAGCACCTCTTTCTCTTTTGCCGGGTTCGAGCTGAACGCCGTGACTTCACAGCCCATCGCATGCAGCAGCTTGATGGCGATATGGCCCAGACCGCCGATTCCAATCACGCCCACGCGGCTGGTGGCGGTGATATGGTGCATCAGCAGGGGCTTAAAGACGGTGATGCCGCCACACAGCAGCGGACCGGCGGATTCGATATCAATGCTGACCGGCAGCGGGATGACCCATTGCCAGTCGGCGCGCAGCTTGTCGGCGAAGCCGCCTTTATTCAGGATGGTGGGTACCGCGCCCTCAAGGCAGTTGATCTGGTTGCCACTGATACAGGCATCGCAGTGACCACAGCTGCGTGCTGTCCAGCCAATGCCTACGCGCTGGCCCACTTTCAGCCCTTTGTCCTGCGCGGCGCTACCGAGCGCCACGACGCGGCCAATGACTTCGTGCCCGGCAACCAGCGGATAGCTGGAAAAGCCCCATTCGTTGTCGATCATCGAGAGATCCGAGTGGCAGACCCCGCAGTAATCAACCTGTACTTCGACGTCTTCTGCTTTTAGTTCGCCCGCATCGTACTCGTACAGCTCAAGTTCTGCACCCGCCTGCGGTGCGGCGTAGCTTTTTATCTTCGACATCGTGTTTCCCCCGTTGTGGTGTGAACTGAGAGTGTAGAGCATTCAGTTTACAGCCGCTTAACAGAAGAGGGCAGGAACGAAAATTACAGACTTTTCAGCATCCTGACTTCGCAGTCAACATGGCCGGTACAGCCCAGCGGCGCATCGATATGCTCAAAGCCGAGGTGTTCATACAGGCCGATAGCCTCTTTGAGGAAGGCGGTGGTTTCGAGGTAACAGCGTTTAAACCCATGAGCGCGCGCGTGTTCCAGAGCGACCAGCGCCAGCTTTTTCGCCAGACCCTGTCCGCGAACCGACGGCAGGAAATACATTTTCTGCAGCTCGCAGATATCTGGCTCGCTGCAGCTCAGTGGCGCAACGCCACCGCCGCCCACAACCTGGCCGTCCTGCTCAATCACCCAGTAGGCGTGACCCGGCTGGCTGTACAGCTTAAACAGTTCATCAAGATTCGGGTCCGCAACGGTATAACCTTTATCCGCTGTCAGCCCATACTCTGCAGAAACGGTGCGGATAACGGCGGCGATAGCCGGATTGTCCTGCTCAGTGATCCGACGCATCGTCGCCGCGACGGGGGTAATCACGCTCATAGCATTACTCATTACAAAAGTTGACACACAGTTGCTGTTAATAGCACCGCAGAAAAGGGAGTGCAAGCGAGGAGTTTTCAGGAAGGGTACCCCTTACGCCCTGAAGCGTAAGGGGTAAAGCATTACAGGGCTGCAATAACCGCCTGCTGCTCGATCAGCTTGGTCTTCGCATCGGCGAAGGCAACCAGACGCTCACGCTCTTTGGCGATGACCGCTTCCGGCGCGCGGGCGACAAAGCCTTCGTTCGCCAGCTTGCTTTCGATTTTGCCAATTTCCACGTCGACTTTCGCCACTTCTTTCGCCAGACGCGCCAGCTCGGCGTCTTTGTCGATCAGACCTGCCATCGGGATCAGCAGCTCGGCGCCGTCGATGATTTTGGTCACGGAAACCGGACCTTTGTCATCCGCAGGCAGCACGGTGATGCTTTCCAGACGCGCCATGGTTTTCAGGAAGGTGTTGTTCTCGGTGACGCGACGAACGGCAGCCTCGCTGCAGCCGCGCAGCAGCAGCTCAAGCGGTTTGCCCGGGGCAATGTTCATTTCAGCACGGATGTTACGTACCGCAACGATCGCCTGTTTCAGCCACTCGGTATCCGCAGACGCCGCTTCATCAACTTTAGCCACATCGAATGCCGGGAACGGCTGCAGCATGATGGTATCGGCGTTGATGCCCGCAATGACCTTCACGCGCTGCCAGATGGTTTCGGTGATGAATGGAATGACCGGATGCGCCAGGCGCAGCAGACCTTCCAGAACGGTAATCAGCGTGTTGCGCGTGCCGCGCAGCTCCGCTTCAGTGCCGCCGTTCATTACCGGCTTCGCCAGCTCAAGATACCAGTCGCAGAACTGGTTCCAGGTGAATTCGTACAGGATGCCCGCCGCGATATCGAAGCGGTAGCTGTCCAGCGCCTCGCGGAACGCTTTCACCGTCTGGTTGAATTCCGCCAGGATCCAACGGTCCGCCAGAGACAGGGTCATTTCGCCGCCGTTGAAGCCGCAGTCCTGATCTTCGGTGTTCATCAGCACGAAGCGGCTGGCGTTCCACAGCTTGTTACAGAAGTTACGGTAACCTTCCAGACGCTTCATGTCCCAGTTGATGTCGCGGCCGGTCGAGGCCAGCGCCGCCAGGGTGAAGCGCAGGGCGTCTGTACCGTGAGCCTCAATTCCGTTCGGGAACTGCTTCTCGGTGCGCTTGCGGATTTTCTCCGCC
Source organism: Enterobacter sp. KB-280D8 (assembly GCF_041399405.1). Classification (NCBI taxonomy): domain Bacteria; kingdom Pseudomonadati; phylum Pseudomonadota; class Gammaproteobacteria; order Enterobacterales; family Enterobacteriaceae; genus Enterobacter; species Enterobacter sp. KB-280D8. The sequence continues at coordinate 564,456 of NZ_JBGKEC010000003.1, read as the reverse complement.
AGCTGCGGCTGCATCATATTGCCGGTGCGTTTTTCCAGCAGCTCTTCCAGAGAAATACCGTCAACCATATCCAGTGGGTCAATGACGTTACCCTTGGATTTGGACATCTTCTGGCCTTCGTCGTCGCGGATCAGACCGGTCATGTAGACGGTATGGAACGGAACCTGCGGCTTGCCGTCTTCGTCTTTGATGAAGTGCATGGTCATCATGATCATGCGGGCAATCCAGAAGAAGATAATGTCGAAGCCGGAGACCATTACGCTGGTCGGGTGGAACTGACGCAGCGCGTCGGTGTTCTCAGGCCAGCCAAGGGTGGAGAAGGTCCACAGTGCGGAGGAAAACCAGGTGTCCAGCACGTCTTCGTCCTGACGCAGGGCAACGTCCGCGCTCAGGTTGTTTTCCTGACGCACTTCGTCTTCGCTACGGCCAACATAAACGTTGCCTTCGTTGTCGTACCATGCCGGGATACGGTGACCCCACCACAGCTGACGGGAGATACACCAGTCCTGAATGTCGCGCATCCAGGAGAAGTACATGTTTTCGTACTGCTTCGGCACGAACTGGATGCTGCCGTTCTCAACCGCTTCAACAGCCGGTTTCGCCAGCACGTCGGCACGCACGTACCACTGGTCGGTCAGCATAGGCTCGATAACCACGCCGCCACGGTCGCCGTACGGCACGGTCAGATCGTGAGGTTTGATCTCTTCCAGCAGGCCCAGTGCGTCGACGGCAGCCACAATCGCTTTACGCGCGGCAAAGCGCTCCAGCTTCTGGAACTCAGCCGGGATCTCGCTGGAGTAGACGTCGGATTCGTTGCCTTTGGTGTCATATACTTCTGCGCTTTCGCGGATATCGCCGTCAAAGGTCAGAATGTTGATCATCGGCAGGGCGTGACGACGACCGACTTCATAGTCGTTAAAGTCGTGCGCAGGGGTGATTTTTACGCAGCCGGTGCCTTTTTCCATGTCGGCGTGTTCGTCGCCCACAATTGGAATACGGCGGTTTACCAGCGGCAGCACCACGAATTTACCGATCAGGTCTTTATAACGCGGATCTTCCGGGTTAACGGCCACGCCGGTATCGCCCAGCAGGGTTTCCGGACGAGTGGTGGCAACCACCAGGTAATCTTTACCGTCTGCGGTTTTTGCGCCGTCGGCCAGCGGGTAGCGGATGTGCCACATGGAGCCTTTGGACTCGCGGTTTTCCACTTCCAGGTCAGAGATGGCGGTGCGCAGTTTCGGATCCCAGTTGACCAGGCGTTTGCCGCGGTAAATCAGGTCTTCTTTATACAGACGGACGAAAACTTCTTTCACGGCGTTGGACAGGCCTTCGTCCATGGTGAAGCGCTCGCGCTCCCAGTCCACGGAGTTGCCGAGACGGCGCATCTGACGGGTAATGGTGCCGCCGGATTCCGCCTTCCACTGCCAGATTTTGTCGATGAACGCATCGCGACCGTAGTCGTGACGGGTTTTACCTTCTTCAGCGGCAATTTTACGCTCAACCACCATCTGGGTCGCGATACCCGCGTGGTCAGTTCCCGCCTGCCACAGGGTGTTTTTGCCCTGCATGCGCTGGTAGCGGATCATGGTGTCCATGATGGTCTGCTGGAAAGCATGCCCCATATGCAAACTGCCGGTGACGTTCGGCGGCGGGATCATGATGCAGAAGGACTCTTTGCTTTCGTCGCCGTTAGGCTTGAAATAGCCCTGCTGTTCCCAGTGCTCGTAAAGCGGCTGTTCGATATCGCGTGGGTTATATGTCTTTTCCATTATTTCCAGGTTGCCGTATTCAGGTTAAAACCAGCCAGGCGGTACGCTTTATAGCGTTCGCGCGCCAGTTGTTTCAAGGATTCTTCGTAAGGGACAAAGTCTACCACTTCTGTGAAAGCAGTGGCAAAATCTGCAAAGTCTGTCCGCAGGCTAATGAGAATATCGCGCGCGCTGCTGTTGCGCTTTTGCGGCCAGGCTATTTCGACCGGGGCCCCGCCTCGCGGACCTTCGCCCGACAGGTTGTGCGGCACAAAGCTCTCCGGCGGGCGCGCCCACAGCGCTTCATCCAGGCGAATCGCCTGCTGTTCATCTTCACAGGCAATCAGAACGCGTTTACCTGCGCGCCAACGTTCTGCGGCAATTTCACACACCAGCTGTTCAACGGCGCTGAGGCCATCCTGATGGGTGTCGTTGTCCAGAAGGTAGAACGTTGCATTCTTCATATATGGGGCTTCTTGTGCTCACTTTAAATGCTTAAGCCGGGTGGCGGCTTCGCCTTACCCGGCCTACGGTTTACTGCCGTTTTGGCTTACTCGTCGCCGTTAAAACCCGCACGGTTCAGCAGGAACTGCGACAGCAGCGCCACCGGACGACCGGTTGCGCCTTTGGCTTTACCGGAGCGCCATGCGGTGCCGGCGATGTCCAGGTGCGCCCAGTTGTACTTGCGGGTGAAGCGCGCCAGGAAGCAGCCCGCGGTGATAGCCCCGCCAGGACGACCGCCAATGTTCGCCATATCCGCAAAGTTAGACTCCAGCTGTTCCTGATACTCGTCACCCAGCGGCAGGCGCCATGCGCGGTCGCCAGCCTGCTCAGACGCGCCGATAAGCTCGTGCGCCAGCGGGTTGTGGTTCGACATCAGGCCGGTGATGTGGTGGCCCAGGGCAATCACGCAGGCACCGGTCAGTGTTGCCACGTCAATCACCGCTTCAGGCTCGAAGCGCTCAACGTAGGTCAGTACGTCGCACAGCACCAGACGGCCTTCGGCGTCGGTGTTCAGCACCTCAACGGTCTGCCCGGACATGGTGGTCAGGACGTCACCCGGACGGTACGCGCGACCGCCAGGCATGTTTTCGCAGCCTGCCAGCACGCCAGTGACGTTAATCGGTAGCTGAAGTTCCGCGACCATGCGCATCACGCCGTAAACTGCCGCCGCGCCGCACATGTCGTACTTCATCTCGTCCATGCCTTCGGCAGGCTTGATGGAGATACCGCCGGAGTCGAAGGTCAGGCCTTTACCAACCAGAACGATAGGGCGCGCATCTTCGGACGGGTTACCTTTGTATTCGATGACAGACATCAGGGATTCGTTCTGCGAGCCGTTACCTACCGCCAGATACGAGTGCATGCCCAGCTCTTTCATCTGCTGTTCGCCGATAACGCGGGTGATGACGTTTTTGCTGTAGGAATCAGCCAGCTGGCGCGCCTGAGAGGCGAGGTAGGCGGCGTTACAGATGTTTGGCGGCATGTTGCCGAGATCTTTTGCCGCTTTAATGCCGGCGGCAATCGCCAGGCCATGCTGGATGGCGCGCTCTCCGCTGGTCAGTTCGCGACGGGTTGGCACGTTAAAGACCATTTTGCGCAGCGGACGACGCGGCTCGCTTTTGTTGGTCTTAAGCTGATCGAAGCTGTACAGGCTCTCTTTTGCGGTTTCGACTGCCTGACGTACTTTCCAGTAGGTGTTACGGCCTTTGACGTGCAGCTCGGTCAGGAAGCAGACGGCTTCCATTGAACCGGTATCATTCAGCGTATTAATGGTTTTCTGAATGACCTGTTTATACTGGCGCTCATCCAGCTCGCGCTCTTTGCCGCAGCCAATCAGCAGAATACGCTCTGACAGGACGTTCGGAACATGGTGCAGTAACAGCGTCTGCCCAGGTTTGCCTTCCAGTTCGCCACGGCGCAGCAGGGCGCTGATATAGCCGTCACTGATTTTATCGAGTTGCTCGGCGATCGGGGAGAGTCGGCGCGGTTCAAAGACGCCCACAACGATGCAGGCACTCCGCTGTTTCTCCGGGCTACCGCTTTTTACACTGAACTCCATGCACTACGCTCCTGAATCTTAAAGACAACGGCGGCTGCTACAGATAGAATTGAAACCTTTCGTAACTCATGTCCGCTGTTGTGGTGACTTCGTGTTAATCTTACGTTACTACGGTTTCGACACGTCAGAAAAAGTCCTGAAGCGTGAATCCGCTGGATGTTTTAATCTTAGCGATGATTTCGACGACTCAAGAGAATAAATGACGTTTAAGCCATGAAACAAGCGAAATTCCTGCAAAGAGACGGGTTTTTACGGGCGTATTTAAAGTGATAATCATAAGATATCTGGTGCGGGAGACGCTCAAAAGCCAACTGGCGATCCTCTTCATCCTGCTGCTGATTTTTTTCTGTCAGAAGCTGGTTAAGATCCTCGGTGCGGCCGTTGACGGCGAAATTCCAACGAATCTGGTGCTTTCCCTGCTTGGTCTGGGGATCCCGGAAATGGCGCAGCTTATTCTGCCGCTGAGCCTATTCCTCGGCCTGCTCATGACGCTCGGTAAGCTGTATACCGAGAGTGAAATCACGGTGATGCATGCCTGCGGCCTGAGTAAAGCCGTACTGGTGAAAGCGGCGATGATACTGGCGCTGTTCACGGGCATTGTTGCGGCGGTGAATGTAATGTGGGCGGGTCCTATGTCTTCCCGTCATCAGGACGAAGTGCTGGCCGAGGCGAAAGCAAACCCCGGCATGGCGGCGCTCGCGCAGGGTCAGTTCCAGCAGGCAACTGACGGAAACTCCGTGCTGTTTATTGAGAGCGTTGACGGCAGTAAATTCAACGATGTATTCCTGGCGCAGCTGCGTCCCAAAGGTAACGCGCGTCCGTCAGTGGTGGTTGCCGACTCGGGCCAGCTCGCTCAGCGCAAAGACGGTTCTCAGATAGTCACGCTGAACAAAGGCACCCGTTTCGAAGGCACCGCGATGCTGCGCGACTTCCGTATTACGGATTTCCAGAACTATCAGGCTATTATCGGCCATCAGGCGGTAGCGCTCGATCCAACGGATACCGAGCAAATGGATATGCGTACGCTGTGGAACACCGATACCGACAGAGCGCGTGCTGAATTCCACTGGCGTATTACGCTCGTATTCACCGTGTTTATGATGGCATTGATTGTCGTTCCGCTGAGCGTGGTGAACCCGCGCCAGGGCCGTGTGCTCTCTATGCTGCCAGCGATGCTGCTTTACCTGATCTATTTCCTGCTGCAAACCTCGATTCGCTCTAACGGCGCGAAGGGTAAGTTGGATCCGATGGTCTGGACGTGGTTCGTTAACAGCCTGTACATCTTACTGGCGCTGGGATTAAACCTGTGGGATACGGTGCCTGTGCGCCGCATACGTGCCCGATTCTCGCGTAAAGGAGCCATCTAATGCAGGCGTTTGGCGTTCTTGATCGCTATATCGGTAAAACCATTTTTACCACCATCATGATGACGTTGTTCATGCTGGTGTCGCTTTCCGGCATTATCAAATTTGTCGATCAGCTGAAAAAAGCCGGGCAGGGTAGCTATGACGCGATGGGGGCGGGGATGTACACCCTGCTCAGCGTGCCAAAAGATGTGCAGATCTTCTTCCCGATGGCGGCCCTGCTGGGCGCACTGCTGGGGCTGGGAATGCTGGCGCAGCGCAGTGAGCTGGTCGTTATGCAGGCCTCGGGCTTTACCCGCATGCAGGTTGCGCTGTCGGTAATGAAAACCGCAATCCCGCTGGTGCTGTTGACCATGGCGATTGGCGAGTGGGTGGCACCGCAGGGTGAGCAGATGGCGCGTAACTATCGTGCGCAGGCAATGTACGGCGGTTCACTGCTCTCGACTCAGCAAGGGTTATGGGCGAAAGACGGTAAAAACTTCGTCTACATCGAACGGGTAAAGGGTAATGATGAACTGGGCGGGGTGAGCATCTATGCTTTCAATGACCAGCGCCGTCTGGAGTCTGTCCGACACGCCTCTTCGGCCAAGTTTGACGCGGAACATAAACAGTGGCGTTTGTCGCAGGTTGATGAATCTGACCTGACCGATCCAAAGCAGATCACCGGTTCGCAGACGGTGTCCGGCACCTGGAAGACCAACCTCACGCCGGATAAGCTCGGGGTTGTGGCGCTGGATCCTGACGCGCTCTCTATCAGCGGCTTGCACAACTATGTGAAGTACCTGAAGTCGAGCGGGCAGGATGCCGGGCGCTATCAGCTCAACATGTGGAGCAAAATCTTCCAGCCGATGTCCGTGGCGGTGATGATGCTGATGGCGCTGTCGTTTATCTTTGGCCCGCTGCGTAGCGTGCCGATGGGCGTGCGCGTCGTGACCGGTATCAGCTTCGGCTTTGTGTTCTACGTTCTTGATCAGATCTTCGGTCCGCTGACGCTGGTTTATGGCATCCCACCGATTATTGGTGCGCTGCTGCCGAGCGCCAGTTTCCTCCTGATCAGCCTCTGGCTGCTGCTGAAACGCTCCTGATTGACCTCTCCTCGCCTCCGCTGAACCGGAGGCGAGGCTAATCTCCTGTTTCACCCCGCACTTTTTCTCACAACCCTCAACGTCCCGCCTCGAATTTGAGTATTATTGAGCGATAAAGTCGTGAAGGGATCCTCTATGAAGCAAATTCGAATGCTTGCCCAGTACTACGTCGACCTGATGATGAAGCTTGGGCTGGTGCGTTTCTCCATGCTGCTGGCGCTGGCGCTGGTCGTTCTGGCCATTGTCGTGCAAATGGCCGTCACCATGGTTCTGCATGGCCAGGTCGAGAGTATCGACGTCATCCGCTCTATCTTCTTTGGCTTGCTCATTACCCCCTGGGCGGTCTATTTCCTTTCCGTGGTGGTCGAACAGCTGGAGGAGTCCCGTCAGCGCTTATCAAAACTGGTCGATAAGCTTGAGGAGATGCGCGAGCGTGACCTGAAGCTCAACGTTCAGCTTAAAGACAACATCGCGCAGCTGAATCAGGAAATTTCAGATCGTGAGAAGGCGGAGGCCGAGCGTCAGGCCACGCTGGAACAGCTGAAAATCGAAATGAAAGAGCGCGAGGTGACGCAGATCCAGCTTGAGCAACAATCCTCCTTCCTGCGTTCGTTCCTGGACGCGTCGCCGGACCTGGTGTTCTACCGTAACGAAGATAAAGAGTTTTCCGGCTGTAACCGGGCGATGGAGCTCCTGACCGGGAAAAGCGAGAAGCAGCTTATTCACCTGAAGCCGCAGGACGTTTACTCCGAAGAGGCGGCCGCCAAGGTCATGGAGACGGACGAAAAAGTGTTCCGCCATAACGTCTCACTGACCTACGAACAGTGGCTGGATTACCCGGACGGGCGCAAAGCCTGTTTTGAGATCCGCAAGGTACCGTACTATGACCGCGTCGGGAAGCGCCACGGCCTGATGGGCTTCGGCCGTGATATTACCGAGCGTAAGCGCTATCAGGACGCGCTGGAGCGCGCCAGCCGAGACAAGACCACCTTTATCTCCACCATCAGCCACGAGCTGCGTACGCCGCTCAACGGCATTGTGGGGCTGAGCCGCATTCTGCTCGACACCGACCTGACCGCAGAGCAGGAAAAATACCTCAAGACTATCCATGTCTCGGCGGTCACGCTGGGTAATATTTTCAACGATATTATTGATATGGATAAAATGGAGCGCCGTAAGGTTCAGCTTGATAACCAGCCGGTTGATTTCACCAGCTTCCTTGCCGATCTGGAAAACTTGTCTGGTCTGCAGGCGCAGCAGAAGGGGCTGAATTTTGTCATGGAGCCCACCCTGCCGCTGCCGCATAAGGTCGTTACCGACGGCACGCGGCTGCGTCAGATCCTGTGGAACCTCATCAGCAACGCGGTGAAATTTACCCAGAAGGGGCAGGTGGCGGTGCGTATCCGCTATGACGAAGGTGACATGCTGCACTTCGAGGTGGAGGATTCCGGGATTGGCATTCCGCAGGAGGAGCAGGACAAAATTTTCGCGATGTACTACCAGGTGAAGGACAGCAACGGCGGAAAACCGGCCACCGGCACCGGGATTGGCCTGGCTGTGTCTAAACGGCTGGCGAAGAGCATGGGCGGTGACATCACCGTTGCCAGCCAGGCAGGCAAAGGGTCAACCTTCACGCTGACGGTGCATGCGCCGGCGGTTGCGGAAGAGGTAGAGGATACCTTTGAAAACGACGATATGCCGCTACCTGCGCTGCACGTCCTGCTGGTGGAGGATATTGAGCTTAACGTGATTGTAGCGCGCTCGGTGCTGGAAAAACTGGGCAACAGCGTGGATGTCGCGATGACCGGTAAGGCCGCGCTGGAGATGTTTACACCGGGCGAATATGACCTCGTTCTGCTGGATATCCAGTTGCCGGATATGACCGGGCTGGATATCTCGCGTGAGCTGACGCGTCAGTACGCGGCTGACGAACTGCCGCCGCTGGTGGCGCTGACGGCGAACGTACTGAAAGATAAAAAAGAGTATCTCGACGCCGGTATGGACGATGTACTCAGCAAGCCTCTGGCGGTGCCTGCTCTGACCGCCATGATCAAGAAGTTCTGGGATACCCACGATGAAGAGGAGAGCACCATGACGCCTGTTGATAGCGCTAAAGCCCAAACGATACTCGATACCGCGATGCTGGAGCAGTACATCGATCTGGTGGGCCCGAAACTGATTACCGACGGTCTGGCGGTGTTTGAAAAAATGATGCCGGGCTATCTGAGCGTGCTGGAGTCAAACCTGACTGCGCGTGACCAGAAGGGCATTGTCGATGAAGGGCATAAAATCAAAGGCGCGGCCGGCTCGGTCGGATTACGCCACCTGCAGCAGCTGGGCCAACAGATTCAGTCGCCTGATTTACCTGCATGGGAAGATAACGTGGGTGATTGGGTTGAAGAGATGAAACAAGAGTGGCAGAACGACGTTGCGGTGCTTAAAGCCTGGGTGGACGCCAGAAAAAAATGACCCCGGCTAGACCGGGGTGCGCGAATACTGCGCCAACACCAGGGAAATCGTGGCTGCGCCTGTTTTTTAAAGTAATTTTCGAATGGGCGCCGCCGGAAAAATTTAGGCCGCACGCAGATAAGATAGCAAATCTTAAATGGTTTGTTACATGAATCAGTGAAATGTGTGAAGCATAGCGTTTTAATCAAAATTATTAATGCGCTTCAGCGAGTTGCAAAGAAGGATCGTCAAGATGAAAAAAATTGGTGTCGTCCTCAGCGGATGCGGTGTTTTTGATGGTTCAGAAATACATGAAGCCGTAATCACGCTGCTGGCCCTGGCTAAACAGGGAGCCGAGGTTATTTGTTTCGCGCCAGATAAAAATCAGGCAGATGTGATTAACCATCTGACCGGTGAGCCGATGGCTGAAACGCGCAACGTGCTGATTGAAGCCGCGCGTATTGCCCGGGGAGAGATTCATCCGCTGGCGCAGGCAGAGGCCGCTGAGCTGGATGCACTCATTGTTCCGGGCGGCTTCGGCGCCGCGAAAAACCTCAGCACCTTTGCCGCCGAAGGCGCCGCGTGCAGGGTGGACCCTGATTTAAAAGCGCTGACGCTGGCGATGCATGAGGCGGGCAAGCCGCTGGGCTTTATCTGTATCGCACCGGCCATGCTGCCAAACATTTTCGATTTCCCGCTACGGCTGACGATCGGAACAGATATTGATACCGCAGAGATCGTCGAGGAAATGGGAGGCGAACACGTTCCGTGCCCGGTCGATGACATTGTGGTGGATGAAGACAACAAGGTTGTCACCACGCCCGCGTATATGCTGGCGCAGAATATTGCGGAAGCTGCCGTGGGCATTGAAAAGCTGGTAGCCCGGGTGCTGGTGCTGACAGAATGAGGCGTCAGTTTTCCGCAGGCGCATGGGGGAAACGCCTTCTTCTACGCACCTTTCTCGTGCTGGCGGTGTTCTGGGGAGGCGGGCTGGCCGTGTTCAGCATTTTGCCGGTACCGTTTTCAGCGGTCATGGTTGAGCGCCAGCTTAGCGCGTGGTTCTCCGGTGATTTCGGCTATGTTGCCCATTCTGACTGGGTGAGCATGGAGGACATCTCTCCGTTCATGGGGCTGGCGGTTATCGCGGCGGAAGATCAGAAATTCCCGGAGCACTGGGGGTTCGATGTGGCCGCGATTGAAAAGGCGCTGGCCCACAATGAACGTCATGAAAACCGCGTGCGCGGTGCATCAACGCTGTCGCAGCAGACGGCAAAAAACCTGTTCCTGTGGGATGGCCGAAGCTGGGTGCGAAAAGGGCTGGAAGCGGGGCTCACCCTGGGAATGGAAACGGTCTGGAGCAAAAAGCGTATTCTGACCGTTTATCTAAATATCGCCGAGTTTGGCGAGGGGGTATTTGGTGTCGAAGCTGCATCACAACGCTATTTTAATAAACCAGCCAGCAGGCTGAGCATGTCGGAGGCAGCGCTGCTCGCGGCTGTACTGCCTAATCCTATCCGCTTTAAGGCCAGCGCCCCGTCAGGGTACGTGCGAAGCCGTCAGGCGTGGATCATGCGCCAGATGAATCAGCTGGGCGGAGAGGGGTTTATGCAGCGTAATAATCTTATGTAGGGCGGGTAAGCGCAGCGCCACCCGCCGAGGGGGGAACGTTAGTCTTCGTCGAACCCGGCGTTAAACAGCGCAATTACCGCCGCCAGGGCTTCCTCTTCCTGAGGCCCGGTGGCTTCTACCTCAATCTGACGCCCTTTGGCGGAGTCCAGCATCAGCAGCGCAATCACGCTGTTGGCTTCCGCTTCGGTGCCTTCGTCATTACGCAGCAGCACTTCTGCATCGAAACCCTGCATCAGCTCAAACAGCTTCATCGCCGGGCGCGCATGCATGCCCAGCTTATTGGTGATCTCAACGGTTTGTTTTACGGTCATGTTTTACGTTTTTCCAGCGTGCGATGACGGGACTGAACGTTCTTACCGCGCGAGCGGAAATAGTCGGCCAGCTGTTCGGCGATGTAGACCGAACGATGTTTACCGCCGGTACAGCCAATCGCCACTGTCAGGTAGCTACGATTGTTTGTCTCCAGCATAGGTAACCATAGCTCAAGGTAGCTTCGCGTCTGGTAGATAAAATTGTGAACTTCTGTGTGCCGGTCGAGGAACGCCGCGACGGGTTTATCCAGGCCGGTCATTGGACGCAGTTTGGGATCCCAGTGCGGGTTCGGCAGGAAGCGCACGTCGAAAACATAGTCCGCATCAATCGGAATACCGTGCTTAAAGCCGAAGGATTCGAACACCATCGTCAGTTCACGCTCGCGTTTGCCCAGCAGGCGGGTACGCAGCATTTCCGCCAGCTCGTGAACGGACATCTCTGAGGTGTCGACTATCAGATCGGCTCGGGAGCGCAGCGGCTCCAGCAGATCGCTCTCTTCATCGATTGCGCTCTCCAGCGAGAGATTCTTGCTGGATAGCGGGTGCAAACGACGGGTATCACTGTAGCGGCGGATCAGGGTATTGCGGTCGGCATCAAGGAACAGCAGCTGAGGCGAGAACGCGTCAGGCAGGTTACTCATTGCCTGTTCGAAGATCTCCGGGGATTCGGGCATGTTACGCACGTCGATACTGACGGCGGCGGAGGTTTGTCTCTCCGCTAGCGTGCGTGCCAGATCGGGCAATAACACGACCGGCAGGTTATCGACGCAGTAAAAACCCATGTCTTCCAGCGCACGCAGGGCAACGGATTTTCCCGACCCTGAACGACCGCTGACAATCATCAGCACCATGTTCCGTTTCTCCTCAGGACAACAGATGTGAAGGCCATCACCTGGTTATGCGTCATCCTGATTGCCTTCTGCTTCAGTGATAATTTGATAAAGCTCTTCATCACTTTGGGCCGAGCGCAGTCGACGGCAGATGGTTTTATCCGCCAGACGTTTAGCAACCAGCGAAAGCGTATGCAGATGGGTCTTGGTCTGGTCGGCAGGCACCAGCAGCGCGAAGAGGAGATCGACGGGCTGGTTATCAATGGCGTCAAAAGCGATTGGCGTTTCCAGCTGCACAAACACACCGACGGCACGCAGGGTGTCCTCTTCCAGCTTGCCGTGCGGGATCGCGATACCGTTGCCGATACCGGTACTGCCCATCTTTTCACGGGTCAGAATCGCTTCGAACACCACCTGCGGCGGCAGGCCCAGCTGTTTTGCAGCCAATTCACTGATGATCTCCAGCGCACGTTTTTTGCTCTGGCAGTGAACGGCACTGCGGGTACATTCCTGGTTAAGGACATTGCTCAGTTGAAGAGCGGAATCGTTGTTTATCATAATTTCACCTAAGCGCTAACTGTACAAATGGCCTGTTGTGTTTCACAACAGGCCGTCCTGCACCCGTTAACTGCCCGGACAATTAGTGTTGTTTCAGTTTATCTTTATGTTTATTGAGCTGTCGCGCAAGCTTGTCAATCAAGCCGTCGATAGCCGCGTACATGTCCTGCCCTTCCGCACTGGCATGGAGCTCACCCCCGTTTACATGCAGGGTCGCATCCGAGATATGAGTCACTTTCTCCACTTTTAACACAACGTAGACCTGGTTGATCCTTTCGAAATACTGTTCAAGTTTCGCGAACTTAGCGTTCACGAAGTCACGTAAGGCCTCAGTAATCTCGACGTTGTGTCCTGTGATATTGAGCTGCATAGTGTCTTCCTTATCGGTTGTGTCAGACCAGCTGTTTACGCTGGTTAGACGGCGGAATGGATAAAGACTCTCGATACTTCGCAACAGTACGACGTGCCACCATAATACCCTGATCGGACAGCATGGTGGTCAACTTACTGTCACTTAGTGGCTTCGCGGGGTTCTCCGCGGCGATCAACTTCTTCACCAGTGCGCGAATCGCCGTTGATGACGCTTCGCCGCCGCCCTCGGTGTTCACATGGCTGGAGAAGAAATACTTAAGCTCAAAAATACCGCGCGGACTGTGCAGATACTTCTGCGTGGTGACGCGGGAAATGGTGGATTCATGCATCTCGACGGCCTGGGCGATATCCGCCAGTACCATCGGTTTCATATACTCTTCGCCCTGCTCAAAGAATGCCTGCTGCTGTTCGACGATGCAGCGGCTCACGCGCAGCAGGGTATCATTCCGGCTCTCCAGGCTCTTGATCAACCATCGCGCTTCCTGAAGATTGCTGCGAATATATTGATTGTCGGAGTCGTTGCGCGCGCTGGTGCACATAGAGGCGTACTGCTGGTTGATTTGCAGGCGAGGGATGCTGTCAGAGTTCAGTTCAACGACCCAGCGGTCATTGTGTTTTCTGACCAGCACGTCCGGGATAACGTACTCGGGTTCGCTGGTCTGGATCGACTGACCGGGACGCGGATCGAGAGACTGGATCAGATTTACCGCCTCTTTCAGCACCTCTTCCTTCAGGCGCGTCACGCGCATCAGGGTGCGGAAATCGTGGTTAGCCAGAAGATCCAGATGATCGCTGATGATTAAGCGCGCTTCGTCGAGCCACGGCGTCTCTTTGCTGAACTGAGAAAGCTGGATCAGCAGGCAGTCGCGCAGGTCTTTCGCGGCCACCCCGACCGGATCGAAGCGCTGAATGCGTTTCAGTACCGCTTCAATCTCCTCAATCTCAATCTCTTCATCGCCCATGCTTTCCAGAATGTCGTCCAGCGTGACGGTCAAATAACCGGTGTCATCAACGGCGTCGACAATCGACGTGGCAATGGCGCGGTCGGTATCGGAGAAGGGGGTAAGCTCTACCTGCCACATCAGGTAATCCTGCAGCGACTGGGTGGTTTCGCCCTGGTAGACCGGTAGCTCGTCGTCCTGGTAGTCTGCACGCGTGCCGGAAGGGGTCCCGGCGGTATAGATTTCATCCCAGCTGGCATCCAGCGGAAGCTCGTCCGGCATCTCTTTTTGTTCGAGGGCATCCGCGGTGTCGAGCGCTTCTGTATCCTGTGACTGCTGGGTATCTACCTCGTCATGAAGATCGGCTTGCTCCAGCAGGGGATTGCTGTCCAGCGCCTGCTGGAGCTCCTGCTGAAGTTCTAACGTGGACAGCTGCAACAGGCGAATTGCCTGCTGTAGCTGCGGCGTCATCGCCAGCTGTTGGCTGAGCCTTAATTGCAAACCTTGCTTCATGTTCAGAGCATTTTTCTCCGGTTCGGCGTTACGTTACCTCTACCCTATCAGAGTCTGAAGTCTTCCCCAAGATAGACGCGCTTAACATGATCGTCTTCGAGGATCTGCTGCGGCGTACCGTGGGCGATCAGATTGCCCTGGCTCACGATATACGCGCGTTCACATACCGCCAGCGTTTCACGAACGTTGTGGTCGGTGATCAGCACGCCAAGCCCGCTGTCACGCAGATGCTCGATAATGCGTTTAATGTCGATAACGGAGATTGGGTCAACGCCCGCAAACGGTTCATCCAGAAGGATAAACTTCGGATTGGCGGCCAGCGCGCGCGCAATCTCAACACGACGGCGTTCCCCCCCGGACAATGCCTGGCCCAGGCTGTCGCGCAGGTGCTCGATGTGAAACTCTTCCATCAGCTCGTTGGCGCGATCCTGACGCTGTTCGTTGGTCAGGTCGTCGCGAATTTGCAGGACCGCCATCAGGTTATCAAAGACGCTCAGACGACGGAAAATAGAGGCTTCCTGCGGCAGATAGCCGATGCCACGGCGCGCGCGCGCGTGCAGCGGCAGCAGGCTGATGTCTTCATCGTCAATAATAATGTTGCCGGCATCGCGCGGCACAATACCAACCACCATGTAGAAGGTGGTGGTTTTACCCGCACCGTTCGGGCCAAGCAGGCCCACAATTTCGCCGGAGTTGACGGTCAGACTGACATCTTCTACGACACGGCGGCCTTTGTAAGCCTTCGCGAGATTTTTTGCAGTTAATGTTGCCATAGCGAATTAGTTACTCTTCTTCTGTGCCGGGGCCTGGCCCTTGCCTTTGTCCTGCAGCTGCGACGGAACCAGCACGGTGGTCACGCGTTTGCCTTTCTCGCTGGAGGCCTGCATTTTTTGCTCTTTCACCAGATAGGTAATCTGGTCACCGGTAATATTGCTGTCCAGCTGTTCCAGATAGGCGTTTCCGGTCAGGATGACCAGATCCTTCGCCAGCTCATAGTGCATATGCGAGGCGTGGCCCTTCACCGGCTTGCCGTTGTCCTGCATCTGGTAGAAGGTGGCCGGGTTGCCGTAGCCATCAATAATCTCTTTGCCCTGCTCGCCGCCCGGACGGGTAACGACCACCTTATCGGCATTAATTTTGATGGTGCCCTGCGTCATGACGACGTTACCCGTGAAGGTAACGACGTTACCCTGCATATCGAGAGACTGGGTGTCGGACTCGATATGGATCGGCTGGTCGGTATCGCCCGTTACAGCAAGCGCGGGGAGACTGGCCGCCAGCATCGCGCTGGCGATAATTACTTTAAGGCTGAGTTTGTTTGTTTTGAATTTCATAGGAGGTTCTAACCTTTTCAATCAGCTCGGCGTTCTTGCTGCGTAAGTTCCCGCGCATTCTTAAACCGCTGGAATTAAATGTTGTGCCATACAGTGTGACCAGATCCTGCGACGTCACGTCCTGGGTTACCAGGTTGATCTGGGCATTATCCGTCGTAATTTTTCGCAGTTGCGAGTCAGCGGTCAGGGCGTTGACTTCAACGTGGCCATACAGATAAAGCATACGATCATTTGTCAGTTTGGCCCGATCTGACTTAATTGACCACGTCGGCACTTTGTCTTTATCGAATGTGGTCATGACAGGTTGGGTAAACCACGAAACGCCGTCATCGGAAAAGTATTCAACATGCTGGGCAATCAGGCGATAGTTCAGCGCACCTTCCGGGCTATAGACCACGGTGTCGCTGTGATCGCTTTTATAGGTTGGATCGTTATTGTTGACCACTTCCGTTTGCGTATCGTCGCGATCGGCAAGGTTCACGCCAATCAATACCAGTGCGACAAGCGAAAGCAGAATGATAACCCAACGTCTGGTTTTACTCATATCGATTGCCCTTTGGCTTCATCAAGCTTGCCCTGCGCCAGCAGAAGCAGATCGCAGACTTCACGGACGGCACCCCGGCCACCGTTGATGCAGGTAACGTAGTCAGCGCGCGGGATCAGTAGCGGGTGAGCATCAGCAACCGCGATGCTGAGACCGACTTTAGCCATCACCGGCCAGTCAATCAGATCGTCCCCGACGTAAGCCACGTTCTCCGGTGCGATAGCCAGTTTACCCAGTAAATCGTTGAACGCTGCCATCTTATCGGATTGACCCTGGTAAAGATGGGTAATCCCTAAGGTTTCACAGCGGTCTTCTACCAGTTTAGCTTTTCGTCCGGTGATGATAGCAACCTCGATACCCGAAGTGAGCGCACAGCGGATACCGTAGCCGTCGCGAACGTTAAACGCTTTCAGCTCTTCACCATTATTGCCCATGTAAATCAGGCCATCGGAAAGTACGCCATCCACATCCAGAATGAGCAGACGAATGTTTTCCGCCTTTGCCATCATCTGGGTACTGACCGGACCATAACAGGTTGCAAGGGATGCACCCGCATTACTCATTGTCTTATCCTTTATTACACTACGCCAGCGCGCAGCAGATCATGCATATGTACCACACCCAGCAACTGGTCGCCATCGGCAACCATAACGGAGGTGATATGGCGGGACTGCATCAGGTTCAGCACATCCACGGCCAGCGTTCCCGGACGCACGCGGATGCCACCGGGCGTCATCACGTCGGCAATGCCAAGCGTGCGGACATCTACACCCATGTCGAACACGCGACGCAGGTCGCCATCGGTGAAGATCCCCTGAATTTTCATCAGATCGTCGCACACGACCGTCATACCCAGATTCTTGCGGGTGATTTCCAACAGCGCATCACGCAGGGAGGCTTCTTTACTGACGTGAGGGATCTCATCCCCGGTGTGCATAATATCGTTTACCCGCAGCAGCAGCTTGCGCCCCAGCGCGCCGCCCGGGTGGGAAAGCGCGAAATCTTCCGGCGTAAAACCGCGGGCTTCGAGCAGCGCGACGGCAAGGGCATCGCCCATGACCAGCGCGGCAGTTGTGCTGGACGTCGGCGCCAGGCCCAGCGGACAGGCCTCTTTCGGTACTTTAACGCACAGGTGAATATCGGCCGCTCGCGCCATGCTACTTTCCGGACGGCTGGTCATGCAAATCAGGGGCACCTGCAGTCGCTTCAGTACGGGGATCAGCGCCAGAATTTCATTGGATTCACCGGAGTTGGACAGCGCAATAACGACATCCTGCGGCGTGACCATCCCCAGATCGCCGTGCGCGGCTTCCCCAGGGTGTACAAAGAAAGACGAGGTTCCGGTGCTGGCAAATGTTGCTGCCATTTTGCGTCCAATGTGGCCGGACTTACCCATCCCCATCACCACGACTTTGCCGGCACAGTAGAACATCTTCTCACATGCCAGACTAAAATCCTGATTAATGTACTGATCTAACTGCGCCAGACCTTCACGTTCAATCTCCAGAACGTCTTTGCCTGCTTTCTGAAAGTCAAAACCCGGCTGCAATTCTATTTGCGACATAATGCGTTTCCGTTTACCCAGAGAGAAGAGGCGAGAGCCAGTACAGCATCGCCATCCATACGATAAATCCACCCGTCAGCAGCGCGCCTGCGCCTTTGCCGATCTGTCGTTTCCGCCGCCAGCAAAGCAGGGCAAATATCACGCTGACCAATAACATCACGCCGTAGTCGCGCGAGAACGCCCGGGGATTAAAGGGCCCTGGCGTAATCAGGGCCGGCAGGCCCATCACAATGGCGATATTGAAAATGTTGGAACCGATGATATTACCAATGGCGATGTCATCTTCCCCTTTACGCGCCCCCGCAATGGCGGTGGCCAGCTCAGGCAGGCTGGTGCCGATAGCAATAACCGTCAGGCCGATCGTCAGCTCGCTCATGGCAAAATAGTTTGCCAGCACCGTCGCGTTATCCACGACCATGCGCGTTGCCATTGGCATGATGATCAGCGCGACGCCAAGCCAGAGCAGGGCGACCGGCAGCGTGCCTTCGCGCGGAAGTTCGGCAACCTGCTCACGCGTCAGGCTGTCCTGACCCTGCTTTTCCGCCTGGCGGGCAATTTTAACACTATACAGCAGCCAGATGACGGCCAGCGCCAGCAGGAAAATGCCGTCGCTGTAGCTCAGTACACCGTCATAAAATACGCACCCTGCCAGCAGGCTTACGACTAACATTAGCGGCAATTCACGGCGCAGAACATCAGAATGCACGCGAAATGGATGGAGAAGTGCCGCAAGGCCTAAAATCAGTAATATATTGACGATGTTAGAGCCAATCGCGGTGCCAATTGCCAGGTCTAACTGACCATGCAGCGACGCCGAGACGGAGACGATGATTTCAGGAAGTGATGTGCCAACGCTGACCACGGTCATCCCGATGACAACAGGCGGTACTCCCATCAGGCGACACAGGATAGATGCAGCAAAGACTAAACGGTCAGCACTGTAGACCACTAACAGTAAACCAATAATTAACAGTGCTGTTGCTAAAAGCATCAAAAGTCCTTTCTTCAGGTATACTTGTCGGTCCATCGCGCGGGAATGGCTGGACTGCATACGGTCTGAGGCGTAACGAATTCCTAATTTTGACTTTATGCGCCGGAAAAGTAAAACAAATGCCAGCTTTCGCTAACCTCAACGGCTAATATTCTGTAAAAATGCTGGGTTAAGGGCTGATTCAGGCTGTACGCCTTAACGTGAGCAGGGTAAGAAAGGAACTATAAATGAGCCAAACGATGGCGAATTTAGTCGATGTCCGCGGTGTGAGTTTTTCACGTGGCAATCGTCTGATATTCGATGATATTTCGTTGACCGTACCGCGTGGCAAAATCACCGCCATCATGGGGCCGTCCGGGATTGGTAAAACGACCCTCCTGCGCCTTATAGGTGGTCAGATCCCACCGGATAGCGGTGAAATCCTCTTCGATGGCGAAAACGTCCCGGAGATGTCGCGCTCGCGCCTGTATACTGTCCGCAAACGTATGAGTATGCTCTTTCAGTCGGGGGCGTTGTTCACCGACATGAACGTCTTTGATAACGTGGCCTATCCGCTGCGCGAGCATACCAGCCTGCCGCCTGAACTGCTGAAAAGCACGGTGATGATGAAGCTTGAAGCTGTGGGGTTGCGCGGGGCCGCGAAGCTGATGCCTTCGGAACTGTCCGGCGGGATGGCGCGCCGCGCCGCGCTGGCGCGAGCCATTGCATTAGAGCCCGATTTAATCATGTTCGACGAACCGTTTGTCGGACAGGATCCCATCACGATGGGCGTGCTGGTAAAGCTCATCTCTGAATTGAACAGCGCGCTCGGCGTCACCTGTATCGTTGTGTCTCACGATGTACCGGAAGTATTGAGCATTGCCGATTACGCCTATATCGTGGCGGACAAAAAGATCGTCGCACACGGTAGCGCTCAGGCGCTGCAGGAAAATTGCGATCCGCGCGTGCGGCAGTTCCTTGACGGTATTGCTGACGGACCCGTACCGTTCCGCTACCCGGCGGGCGACTATCGTGACGATTTACTGGGAATAGGGAGTTAAGCCACTCATGCTGTTAAATGCGTTGGCCGCTCTCGGACACCGTGGCATAAAAACCATCAGGACGTTCGGGCGTGCCGGATTGATGTTATTCAACGCGCTGGTCGGCAAGCCGGAGTTTAGCAAGCACGCCCCTCTGCTGGTGCGTCAGCTTTATAATGTCGGCGTGCTGTCGATGCTCATCATTATTGTTTCCGGTCTGTTTATTGGCATGGTGCTGGGGCTGCAGGGCTACCTCGTCCTGACAACCTACAGTGCGGAAACCAGCCTCGGGATGCTGGTGGCGCTCTCGCTTTTACGCGAGCTGGGGCCGGTTGTGGCTGCGCTGCTGTTCGCCGGGCGCGCAGGGTCAGCATTAACGGCTGAGATTGGCCTGATGCGTGCCACCGAGCAGCTCTCCAGCATGGAGATGATGGCGGTCGATCCGCTGCGTCGCGTGATCTCGCCGCGTTTCTGGGCGGGGGTGATCTCGCTGCCGCTACTGACTATTCTGTTTGTCGCCGTGGGGATCTGGGGCGGTTCGCTGGTTGGGGTCCACTGGAAAGGTATTGATGCTGGTTTCTTCTGGTCCGCAATGCAGGACGCCATCGATCTGCGCATGGATCTGGTTAACTGTCTGATTAAAAGCGTGGTATTTGCCATTACGGTCACCTGGATTGCATTGTTCAATGGTTACGATGCCATCCCGACGTCGGCGGGCATTAGCCGTGCAACTACACGTACAGTCGTACATTCGTCGCTGGCCGTACTGGGTCTGGATTTTGTGCTCACCGCACTGATGTTTGGGAATTGAGTTCATGCAAACGAGAAAAAATGAAATTTGGGTCGGCGTGTTCCTGCTGCTGGCGCTGCTGGCGGCACTCTTTATCTGCCTGCGAGCGGCAGATATCACCTCAGTACGCACTGAGCCGACGTATCGTATCTATGCCACCTTCGACAACATCGGTGGGCTGAAGGCACGCTCGCCGGTCCGCATTGGCGGTGTGGTGATAGGCCGCGTATCTGACATTACGCTTGATGAAAAAACGTATCTGCCGCGCGTCGCGATGGATATCGAAGAACGTTACAACCACATTCCGGACACCAGCTCCCTTTCTATCCGTACTTCCGGCCTGCTGGGCGAACAATATCTGGCACTTAACGTGGGCTTTGAAGACCCCGAGCTGGGAACGACTATCCTTAAAGACGGTAGCGTTATCCAGGATACGAAGTCCGCGATGGTGCTGGAGGATATGATTGGTCAGTTCCTTTACAACAGTAAAGGGGATGATAAAAAGTCTGACGATGCCCCTGCGCAGAGTGAAGACCATACCAACGTTGCGCCGACCCCTGGTGCTGCGAATTAATTCAGGAGAAGTCATTCATGTTTAAACGACTGTTAATGGTTGCCATGCTGGTCATTGCCCCTCTCACTGCGGCACATGCTGCGGATCAGAGCAACCCGTACAAACTGATGGACGAAGCTGCGAAGAAAACCTTCGACCGTCTCAAAAACGAACAGCCAAAAATTCGCGCGAATCCTGATTATCTGCGTGACGTGGTTGACCAGGAACTGCTGCCGTATGTGCAGATCAAATATGCGGGAGCGCTGGTGCTGGGGCGTTATTACAAAGATGCGACGCCTGCGCAGCGTGAAGCCTACTTTGCTGCATTCCGTGAATACCTGAAACAGGCCTACGGCCAGGCGCTGGCGATGTACCACGGTCAGACCTATCAGATTGCGCCAGAGCAGCCGCTGGGCGATGCCACCATCATTCCTATCCGCGTGACGATCAACGATCCTAACGGCCGTCCGCCGGTGCGTCTGGATTTCCAGTGGCGTAAAAATAGCCAGACCGGCCACTGGCAGGCGTATGACATGATCGCCGAAGGGGTGAGCATGATCACCACTAAACAGAACGAGTGGAGCGACCTGCTACGCACCAAGGGCATTGATGGCCTGACCGCACAGCTGCAGTCTATTTCTCGTCAGAAAATTACTCTGGACGAGAAGAAGTAATGTCGCAGCAACTCCGCTGGTCACGTGAAGGTGAGACGTTAAAGCTGTCCGGTGAGCTGGACCAGGATCTGCTGAACCCGCTGTGGGACAAACGTCATGAAGCGATGCAGGGCGTGACGCTTATCGACTTAACCGACGTCACGCGGGTGGATACGGCAGGCGTTGCGCTGCTTGCCCATCTGGTTGCCGTGGGGAAAAAGCAGGGAACAAGCGTCATGCTTCATGGCGCGAGCGATAATGTCGTTACCCTTGCGCAACTCTACAATCTGCCTCAGGACGTACTGCCTCGTTAATATTTTCAGTGCGTTACTTCCGAAAGCCCTGACAGTTTCATCGTCGGGGCTTTTTGCTTGTTTAAGACGACGCCACTTTGCTCTAAGATGTTGGGCTTGTTTTCACTATCAGATGATTAAGAGCCCATGGAAAATCATGAAATCCAGACAGTGCTGATGAATGCACTCTCCCTTCAGGAAGCCCACGTCACTGGCGATGGCAGTCACTTCCAGGTTATTGCTGTGGGTGAGATGTTCGACGGTATGAGCCGTGTGAAGAAGCAGCAGGCTGTGTACGCGCCGCTGATGGAATATATTGCGGATAACCGCATCCACGCCCTGTCGATTAAAGCGTTCACCCCGCAAGAGTGGGCACGCGATCGCAAACTAAACGGTTTTTGAGCTGAGGGCGACAGGCCCGCAGCACGGTTGAATTTATAAGAGAGCACACAATGGATAAATTTCGTGTACAGGGGCCAACGCGTCTCCAGGGCGAAGTCACAATTTCTGGCGCGAAAAACGCCGCGCTGCCAATCCTCTTTGCTGCGCTGCTCGCGGAAGAGCCGGTAGAAATTCAGAACGTACCGAAGCTGAAAGATATCGACACCACTATGAAGTTGCTCACCCAACTGGGCACTAAAGTTGAGCGCAACGGTTCCGTCTGGATTGACGCCAGCAACGTGAACAACTTCTCTGCGCCTTACGATCTGGTGAAAACCATGCGTGCTTCTATCTGGGCGCTTGGCCCGCTGGTGGCGCGTTTCGGTCAGGGTCAGGTTTCTCTGCCGGGCGGCTGCGCTATCGGCGCGCGTCCGGTTGACCTGCATATCTTTGGCCTGGAGAAACTGGGTGCAGAGATCAAGCTGGAAGAAGGTTACGTTAAGGCCTCCGTCAATGGCCGTCTGAAAGGCGCGCACATTGTCATGGACAAAGTGAGCGTTGGCGCTACTGTCACCATTATGTCTGCAGCGACGCTGGCGGAAGGTACCACCATCATCGAAAACGCCGCGCGTGAACCGGAGATCGTGGATACCGCCAACTTCCTCGTGGCGCTGGGCGCGAAGATCTCCGGCCAGGGTACTGACCGCATCACCATCGAAGGCGTTGAGCGTCTGGGCGGTGGTGTGTATCGCGTTCTGCCGGACCGTATCGAAACCGGCACCTTCTTGGTGGCTGCGGCGATCTCTGGCGGTAAAATTGTATGTCGCAACGCGCAGCCAGATACCCTGGATGCGGTGCTGGCGAAACTGCGTGAAGCGGGTGCCGATGTTGAAACCGGTGAAGACTGGATCAGCCTCGATATGCACGGCAAGCGTCCGAAAGCGGTAACCGTGCGTACGGCGCCGCATCCGGCATTCCCGACCGATATGCAGGCACAGTTCACCCTGCTGAACCTGGTGGCGGAAGGTACCGGTGTGATCACCGAGACTATTTTCGAGAACCGCTTTATGCACGTCCCGGAACTGATCCGTATGGGTGCACATGCTGAGATCGAAAGTAACACCGTGATTTGCCACGGTGTTGAGAAACTGTCCGGTGCTCAGGTAATGGCAACAGATCTGCGTGCGTCTGCAAGCCTAGTGCTGGCGGGCTGTATCGCGGAAGGCACTACGGTGGTGGATCGTATTTATCACATCGATCGTGGCTATGAACGTATCGAAGACAAACTGCGCGCGCTGGGTGCCAATATCGAGCGTGTGAAGGGCGAGTAATCGTTCCGGCAGCCCCCTGCCAGAAATGACCGGGGGGTTGCTATTCCTGTCACAAAAACCGTTATTCCTGCGGTTCTGTTTTTACTTTTCTCTGGCGCATCATGCGCGTTCTGTCGATAAATTCATGAGTAACTGGATCGTGATAGCGTGAAGGCCAGATCACCCACGGGTGCGTTTCCAGCGCCGTCGCGATAATTAATTCTCCCTTTGGCCAGGGGCGGGTCAGGGCGTTGGCCAGGGTGGAAGAACTCAGACCATGGCGGCGGGACTCTGCTGCAAGTGACGTACCTCTTTTGCGCAGTGCCGCAATGATATCTGCCGTATGCCAGTCGATAAATTTCGTATCCATAACGCTGTCCTTAAGTTCGGATTCACCTACGCCGTTTCTTCTGAAACGACTGGCTTACTATACCCATTTCACATTCGTGTTCTAAAAAGTTCGCGTTACTTGAAGGGATATTCAGAATAAGGCATGGCTTTATTCATGCGGGCTCTAACCCGATGAATTTACATGAATACGGAATTTATTGGTGCGTTTTTGAACCTCCCCGCGATGGGGGCGGGGAGGTGGGGCAAGATTAACGGTCGCGCTGAACAGCGATGTGGGCAAGACCGATCAGCGCGTCGCGCCATGGGCTGTCTGGAATAACCTGGAGAGCTTCGATGGCTTTGTCAGCCTCTTCTTCAGCACGCTGACGGGTCCATTCCAGTGAGCCGCAGATGGCCATGGTTTCCAGTACAGGTTCCAGAAGATGGCGACCATTTCCCTGTTCGATCGCCTCACGGATCATTTTCGCCTGGTCGGCTGTTCCGTTGCGCATCGCGTGAAGGAGCGGCAGGGTCGGTTTGCCTTCGTTCAGGTCATCGCCAACGTTTTTGCCGAGCGTTTCGCCGTCCGCGCTGTAGTCCAGCAAATCATCAATCAGCTGGAAGGCCGTGCCCAGATAGCGTCCATAGTCCTGCAATCCTTTTTCCTGCGCCTCGGAACAGCCAGCCAGAATGCCCGAGCACTGGGCGGCAGCTTCAAACAGGCGCGCTGTTTTGCTGTAGATAACGCGCATGTAGTTTTCTTCGGTGATATCCGGGTCATTGACGTTCATCAGCTGCAGCACTTCGCCTTCAGCGATGACGTTGACGGCTTCTGACATTACCTCCAGCACTTTCAGAGAGCCGAGGCTGGTCATCATCTGGAAGGCGCGGGTATAGATAAAGTCCCCGACCAGAACGCTGGCGGCGTTCCCGAAGGCTGCGTTTGCCGTGGCTTTGCCACGACGCATATCGGATTCATCCACAACATCGTCATGCAGAAGCGTCGCGGTGTGAATAAATTCGATCAGCGCGGCGATCGTCACGTGGGCATTTCCCTGATAGCCAACGGCTCTGGCAGCCAGAATGGCAATCATCGGGCGAATGCGTTTACCGCCGCCGCTGACAATGTAATAGCCCAACTGATTGATCAGCTGAACGTCAGAGTTGAGTTGCTCCAGGATTGCTGCATTTACACCCGCCATATCTTGCGCGGTTAACTCGTTGATTTTTTCTAAATTCATCGCAAAAGCCGGGCTTTTTATCCTGTTGATCCCATCTTCAATGGGGTAACGAAGGGTTTCGGTTTATCAATAGTAGTGCTGATTGTACTGAAAAAACGGCTCAGATAAACGTTACCGTACGTGTTGTGTTTTTTTTCTTCATGTATTGACGGTAGCACTTGTCAAAGGCTCGCGTTTTGCGTAATATTCGCGCCCTATTGTGAATATTTATAGCGCACTCTGATTCATACGAGGACGTGCGCGGAAGCGGAGTTTATATGTACGCGGTTTTCCAAAGTGGTGGTAAACAACACCGAGTAAGCGAAGGTCAGACCGTTCGCCTGGAAAAGCTGGACATCGCAACTGGCGAATCTGTTGAGTTCGCAGAAGTTCTGATGATCGCAAACGGTGAAGAAGTCAAAATCGGCGTTCCTTTCGTTGATGGCGGCGTTATCAAAGCTGAAGTTGTTGCACACGGTCGTGGCGAGAA
Organism: Enterobacter sp. KB-280D8; assembly: GCF_041399405.1. NCBI lineage: Bacteria > Pseudomonadati > Pseudomonadota > Gammaproteobacteria > Enterobacterales > Enterobacteriaceae > Enterobacter > Enterobacter sp. KB-280D8. The sequence goes on along the minus strand of NZ_JBGKEC010000003.1, from coordinate 539,123 downwards.
AGTTAAAATCGTTAAGTTTCGTCGTCGTAAACACTACCGTAAGCAGCAGGGCCACCGTCAGTGGTTCACTGATGTGAAAATTACTGGCATCAGCGCCTAAGACCTGAGGAGAGATTTAAATGGCACATAAAAAGGCTGGCGGCTCCACACGTAACGGTCGCGATTCAGAAGCTAAACGCCTTGGCGTTAAGCGTTTCGGTGGCGAATCCGTTCTGGCGGGTAGCATCATCGTTCGTCAACGTGGTACCAAATTCCACGCTGGCAACAACGTAGGTTGCGGTCGTGACCACACTCTGTTTGCTAAAGCAGACGGTAAAGTGAAATTTGAAGTTAAAGGCCCGAACAACCGTAAATACATCAGCATCGTTGCTGAGTAAGGTTTTCTCGGTCCGGTAACGGATTAAAGCCCCGCAACGTGTTGCGGGGCTTTTTACATTGGAAACCCGGAAAATTTTCTGTAGGGAAAACGGGCATGAAGCAGCAGGCCGGCATTGGTATTCTTTTGGCGCTCACGACCGCAATGTGCTGGGGTGCGCTGCCAATTGCAATGAAGCAGGTACTGGAAGTGATGGAGCCGCCTACGGTGGTCTTTTATCGCTTTCTGATGGCAAGCATCGGTCTCGGGACCATCCTTGCAATTAAAGGTAAGCTTCCACCGTTGCGACTCTTCCGTAAACCTCGCTGGCTGGTGTTACTGGCCATTGCGACGGGCGGTCTGTTCGGTAACTTCATCCTGTTCAGCTCTTCCCTGCAGTATTTAAGCCCTACGGCGTCTCAGGTGATTGGCCAGCTTTCACCCGTGGGTATGATGGTTGCCAGCGTGTTCATCCTCAAAGAGAAGATGCGCGGGACGCAGATTATCGGGGCAACCATGCTGCTTTGTGGTCTGGTGATGTTTTTCAACACCAGCCTGATCGAGATTTTTACCCGGCTTACGGACTACACCTGGGGCGTGATCTTCGGCGTGGGAGCAGCAACGGTCTGGGTGAGCTATGGCGTCGCGCAAAAGGTGTTATTGCGTCGCCTTGCTTCACAGCAGATCCTTTTTTTGCTGTACACTTTGTGTACAGTGGCATTATTGCCGTTAGCGAAGCCGGGCGTCATTGCCCAACTGAGCGACTGGCAACTGGCGTGCCTCATTTTTTGTGGGCTTAACACGCTGGTCGGTTATGGCGCGCTGGCGGAAGCGATGGCGCGCTGGCAGGCAGCACAGGTGAGCGCGTTGATCACGCTTACCCCGCTGTTTACGCTGTTATTTTCAGATTTGTTATCAATGGCCTGGCCCGATGTCTTCGTCAGACCGATGCTCAACCTGTTGGGCTATCTCGGTGCGTTTGTCGTGGTTGCGGGCGCGATGTATTCCGCCATTGGTCATCGTCTTTGGGGACGTTGGCGCAAAAATGAAGCGGTCGTAGTAGTCCCCCGCTCAGGCGAATGAGTTACGGAGAGTAAAATGAAGTTTGTTGATGAAGCGACGATTCTGGTCGTGGCAGGTGATGGCGGTAACGGTTGTGTAAGCTTCCGCCGTGAAAAATATATTCCTCGTGGCGGCCCTGACGGCGGTGATGGTGGAGATGGTGGTGACGTGTGGCTGGAGGCGGATGAAAACCTCAACACGCTGATCGACTACCGCTTCGAAAAATCCTTCCGCGCTGAACGCGGCCAGAACGGCCAGAGCCGTGACTGTACCGGTAAACGCGGTAAAGACGTGACCATTAAGGTTCCGGTCGGTACGCGCGTTATCGATCAGGGCACCGGTGAAACCATGGGTGATATGACCAAGCATGGTCAGCGCCTGATGGTCGCAAAAGGCGGCTGGCACGGTCTGGGCAACAGCCGTTTCAAATCTTCCGTTAACCGTACCCCGCGTCAGAAAACGATGGGTACACCGGGCGATAAGCGCGATCTGCAGCTGGAGCTGATGCTTCTGGCAGACGTGGGCATGCTGGGTATGCCAAACGCCGGTAAATCGACGTTTATTCGTGCTGTCTCTGCGGCGAAACCAAAAGTGGCGGACTATCCGTTTACCACGCTGGTGCCAAGCCTTGGCGTTGTCCGTATGGATAATGAAAAGAGCTTCGTCGTGGCTGATATCCCTGGCCTGATCGAAGGCGCTGCGGAAGGGGCTGGCTTGGGTATTCGCTTCCTGAAGCACCTTGAGCGCTGCCGCGTCCTGCTGCACCTCATTGATATCGATCCAATCGACGGTTCCGATCCGGTTGAGAACGCCCGCATTATCATCGGCGAGCTGGAAAAATACAGCGAAAAACTGGCGAGTAAACCACGCTGGCTGGTCTTCAACAAGATCGACCTGATGGACAAAGCGGAAGCCGAAGCGAAAGCCAAAGCGATTGCTGAAGCGATGGGCTGGGAAGATAAATACTACCTTATCTCCGCGGCAAGCCAGGTTGGCGTGAAAGATCTCTGCTGGGATGTGATGACCTTCATCATCGAGAACCCGGTCGTTCAGGCTGAAGAAGCGAAACAGCCAGAAAAAGTCGAATTCATGTGGGATGACTACCACCGCCAGCAGCTCGAAGAGCTGGAAGCGGAAGAGGAAGACGACTGGGACGATGACTGGGATGAAGATGACGAAGAAGGCGTCGAGTTCATCTACAAGCACTAATATCTGTCCGAAGCCCCCATCCAGGGGGGCTTTTTTCATTCCAGCGTTGAGGGCAGCCAGCAGCTTGCTATCAGGCCGCCTTCAGCGCCATTCTCCAGCATCAGCTTACCGTGATGAAGCTGCAGGATGCGCTGTACGATACTCAGGCCCAGGCCGCTGCCGCCGTAACGCTGATCGAGGCGACGGAACGGCTCCGTGATCGACTGTCGGTGCGCTTCGTCGATACCTGGCCCCTGATCGATAACGCTGAGCTGCGTACCGCCTTCGACCTCGGTAAGCGTTACGGTAATCGTGGTGCCTGTTGGGCTGTAACGCCCGGCATTCTCCAGCAGGTTGCGCAGCATCAGCCGCAGCAGTACCGCGTCTCCCTGTACCGTGAGCGCACTTTTGTCCGGCCATATCACCGTATGCGCTTTGGCTTCATGCTCAAGACCAAGAGGCGTGATGATCGTGTCCGTCCAGTTGATGGTTTCATAGTGGCCGCTCGCCATCGCCTGGCCGGCACGGGCCAGCATCAGCAGTTGCTCAACGGTGTGCATCAGCTGGTCGATACGGCTGATTAACGCCGTGGCCTGCGGGGAGCCTGACTGCGCCATCAGCTCCAGATGAAGTCTGATTCCGGCAAGGGGCGTTCGCAGTTCGTGGGCGGCGTCCGCCGTGAAGAGACGCTCCTGCTGGATGGTACTGTCCAGCCTGGCGAGCAGCTGATTGAGCGAGGTGGTCACGGCGCCGATTTCTTCCATGTCGGAATACATAGGAAGCGGGGTTAAGTTATCCGCCGAACGGTTAGCCAGGCTCACGCGCAGTTTGTTCAGCGGCCGGGTTATCCAGGTGACCGCCCAGAACGAGAAAAACAGCGTAAAGCCAACCATCACCAGAGAAGGAACCAGCAGCGAGGCAATCGCTTCGCGGATCTCTTTCTCGACGTGGTTGTTACGTGATTTTGCCGACAGCGTTTCGTTCACCAGAAAGCCAATCTGCTCCCGGCTTTCGTGCCACAACCAAATGACGCTTATCAGCTGGAAAAATAACAGAATGACCGCCAGCAACACCATTAATCGCCGACGCATGCTGTTCATTTCTGGCTCTCCAGACGGTAGCCAACGCCGCGGACGGTTTTAATCCGGTCTTTGCCGAGCTTACGCCGCAGGTTATGGATGTGGACTTCGAGGGTATTTGACCCCGGATCGTCCTGCCAGGAGTAGATATCCTGCTGAAGGGTTTCTCTGTGTACCGTTTGTCCGCTTCGCATGATCAAACGCGTGAGCAAGGCGAACTCTTTTGGTGTGACTTCAACGGGCTGGGACTGGCGCAGGACCTGCTGGGTTTGCAGATTCAGGGTAATGTCCCCGTCGGTTAGTAAGTTATCACTATGGCCCTGATAACGGCGTATTAACGCTCGCACCCGAGCCTGAAGTTCTGCGAGCGCAAAGGGCTTCACCAGATAATCATCGGCACCAGCATCAAGGCCGGTAATACGATCTTCAATGGCGTCGCGTGCGGTCAGGATCAACACCGGATTGGCGATGCCGCGGCGACGCCACTGGGTGAGCAGCGTCGCGCCGTCTTTGTCCGGCAAACCTAAATCAAGGATCACCAGGCTGTATTCGCCGCTCTGGATCAGGGCATCCGCCTCTGCCGCGGTGCCAGCACAGTCCAGGGCATAGCCTTCATTGGCCAGCCCCAGCGCCAGTCCTTCCTGTAATAACAGATCGTCTTCAACTATGAGTAGTTTCATCGTTAGTTATTCTGGTAGATGTCCTTATAAAGCCTGCTCTCGAAGCGAACCAGTGGAATACGACGGTTGCGCTGGTCGGTCGGTTCGACGGCATAGCCGGAAAGATACTGCACGAATGCCATGCGCTGTCCGCTGGCGGTCGTGATGAAGCCTGCAAGGTTATACACCCCCTGCAGTGAACCTGTTTTAGCGGATACTTTGCCATCCACACCCGCAGCGTGAAGCCCAGCGCGATACTGCAGCGAACCGTCGTGTCCTGCCAGCGGCAGCATTGAGATAAAGTTTAGCTCAGTGTCATGTTGTGCAATGTACTGAAGCACCTGCATCATGGTGGCCGGGGCAATCAAGTTATGGCGCGATAATCCGGAACCATCGACGGCGATAGTGTTACCCAGATCGATCCCCGCCTGCTGGCGCAGGATCTGTCGAACAGCGTCTGAGCCCGCGCGCCAGGTTCCCGGCACGCCGAAGCGCGCGTGACCAATCATGCGGAATACGGTGTCGGCAATCATGTTGTCAGACTTTTTCAGCATAATCCGCAATAAATCATGCAGCGGCGGTGACTGTTTGCTGGCAATGACCGTGCCCGGCTGGTTGACCTGCGTCTGGCGTAGCAGCGTGCCGGAGTAGGTTATTCCCGCTTGCTTCAGTTCATCCTTGAGAATCGCACCCGCATAGCCTGCGCCATCCTGAATCGCGAAGGCCAGCGGCAGCGGATCGGCGCGCTGCGTCAGGCAGCCGGTGAGGGTGTAGCGGTTAAGATCGCCAGGCACCACGTCCAGTTCGCAGTACTGGGCATCCGGGGAGCCTTTAGCCAGCGTACGCACCTGGCTAAACATGGTCACCGGATAGTAAGATGCCACGCGAATAAACGCTAAATCATCCGGTTTTGGCGCGCTGTAAAGGGAAATCGAGAAGCAGTTGCGGTCAACAATCGCGGCCGCAGGCGGGGCGCTAAAGCACTGCGTCATGTCGTTCCACGGCCAGCCTGGGGCTTTATCGTGGCTGGCAAAAATGGAGGTATCGATCAGCACGTTGCCATCGATTTTTGTCACGCCGGATTTTTTTAACACCGCCACCATGTTGCGGATATCCTGGCGCTTAAAGGTGGGATCGCCACCGAAACGGGCGATAAGATCGCCTTTCAGTTCGCCTCCCTCGACATTACCTTTGGTTTCAAGCGTGGTGGTAAAACGGAAGTCAGGCCCGAGCTGAAGCAGGGCGGCGAGGGCTGTGATCACCTTCTGGGTACTGGCAGGCAGCGCCATCTGTTGACTGTGATAGTCAATCTCGGGAGCCTGTGCGCCAACCTTCTGCACCATCAGGGCAAGGTTCGCGCCTGCGGGGAGCTGATTAATGTACTCATCAACATTCGCGGCCTGGGCGGTGAACGTTATACTGGTAGTCAATCCGATGATAAAACTGGAAAATCGCATAATCTCGCGCTAACAACCCGAAAACAAACCGTCATACTACGGTGCATAGCACTGCAAAGTAAACGATGACCCATAGTGAACTTCGCGGTAAAATGCGTATCAAATTGAAAAATTGCTGCTGACCTGGGGCGTCGCTCCCGGGTCGGTTTTCTTTTTGCTTCTTGCCCGCTTAGGGGGGCAGGAGCAGGGAACACTGCTCCCAACAGGAATGTTTAAGAGGTATAACAAATGCAAGCTATTCCGATGACCTTACGTGGTGCCGAAAAACTGCGCGAAGAGCTGGATTTCCTGAAATCCGTGCGTCGCCCTGAAATCATCGCCGCTATCGCGGAAGCCCGTGAGCATGGCGACCTGAAAGAGAATGCTGAATACCATGCGGCGCGCGAGCAGCAGGGTTTCTGTGAAGGGCGCATTAAGGATATCGAGGCGAAACTGTCTAACGCGCAGGTTATCGATATCACCAAAATGCCTAACAATGGCCGCGTGATCTTTGGTTCTACCGTCAGCGTTCTGAACCTGGACAACGACGAAGAGCAGACCTATCGCATCGTGGGCGATGATGAAGCCGACTTCAAACAGAACCTGATTTCGGTGAACTCACCGATTGCTCGTGGCCTGATTGGCAAAGAGCAGGACGATGTTGTCACCATCCGCACCCCTGGCGGCGAAGTGGAATACGAAATTATTAAGGTTGAATACCTGTAATTCGCTTCTCTACTAAGATGTTGATACATTGTAAAGAAAAGAAAAAGGCCGCGTAGCGGCCTTTTATCAACTCAAGGAGCATGGCATTTTGCTCGCCTGCTGAAAGAAATCCCTCGTTTCACACAGAAAATGTGATTGATTCAGGATATCCTTAGCGTGGCAGCGAGATTTTACGCTCTTTAGATGGGCGATAGAGCACCAGCGTTTTACCGATGACCTGTACATTACAGGCGCCGGTTTCGCGCACGATGGCTTCCACGATCAGGTTTTTAGTGTCTCTGTCTTCAGAGGCGATTTTCACCTTGATCAGCTCGTGGTGTTCCAGCGCTTGTTCAATCTCGGCAAGCACCCCTTCGGTCAAACCATTGTTGCCAAGCATCACTACAGGCTTGAGCGGATGTGCCAGACCTTTAAGGTGCTGTTTTTGTTTAGTACTCAGATTCATCGTATATTTTTGCTTACGTTGGGATTGAAAACGGTTCATTCTACCGCCATCTCCCTTATATCGCCAAATAGCTGCGTAGAAATTTACGTCACAGGCAAGCAACGATGAACCAGGACGGAAATGTTAAATGACAGGTAAAAAGCGTTCTGCCAGTTCCAGCCGCTGGCTTCAGGAACACTTTAGCGATAAATATGTTCAACAGGCACAGAAAAAGGGGTTACGTTCCCGTGCCTGGTTTAAACTTGATGAAATACAGCAAAGTGACAAACTTTTTAAGCCGGGGATGACGGTTGTTGACCTCGGTGCGGCACCGGGCGGATGGTCCCAGTATGCGGTAACGCAGATCGGCGGAACGGGCCGAATCATCGCGTGTGATCTTTTACCAATGGATCCCATCGTTGGTGTCGACTTCCTTCAGGGTGACTTTCGTGATGAATTAGTGCTGAAAGCGTTACTTGATCGTGTTGGTGACAGTAAGGTCCAGGTTGTCATGTCGGATATGGCACCAAATATGTGCGGAACACCGGCGGTGGATATCCCCCGCGCCATGTATCTGGTGGAGCTAGCGTTAGAAATGTGTCGTGATGTACTAGCGCCTGGTGGTAGTTTTGTTGTGAAGGTGTTTCAGGGCGAAGGTTTCGAGGAGTATCTTAAGGAAATTCGCTCCCTGTTTGCGAAGGTTAAAGTTCGTAAGCCGGACTCTTCCCGGGCCCGTTCCCGAGAAGTGTATATTGTAGCGACCGGGCGAAAATGATAACCGGTAGATTTCAGGCGAAAGTTTGAATGAAACTGGATATAGAGTATCCTGACGCTGTTTTTAACACAGTTGTAATATGAGGTTAATCCCTTGAGTGACATGGCGAAAAACCTAATACTCTGGCTGGTCATTGCCGTTGTGCTGATGTCAGTATTCCAGAGCTTTGGGCCCAGCGAGTCGAATGGCCGCAAGGTGGATTATTCTACCTTCCTGCAAGAGGTCAATCAGGACCAGGTTCGCGAAGCGCGTATCAACGGACGTGAGATCAACGTTACCAAGAAAGATAGTAACCGTTACACGACTTACATCCCGGTGAACGATCCTAAGCTGCTTGATAACCTTCTGACCAAAAACGTCAAAGTGGTAGGCGAGCCGCCAGAAGAACCAAGCCTGCTGGCTTCTATCTTCATTTCCTGGTTCCCGATGCTGCTTCTTATCGGCGTCTGGATCTTCTTTATGCGCCAGATGCAGGGCGGCGGTGGCAAAGGTGCCATGTCGTTCGGTAAGAGCAAGGCGCGTATGCTGACGGAAGACCAGATTAAGACCACGTTTGCTGACGTCGCCGGTTGTGACGAAGCGAAAGAAGAGGTGGGTGAGCTGGTTGAATACCTGCGTGAGCCGAGCCGTTTCCAGAAACTGGGCGGCAAGATCCCGAAAGGCGTTCTGATGGTCGGCCCTCCGGGTACCGGTAAAACCCTGCTGGCGAAAGCCATCGCGGGTGAAGCGAAGGTGCCGTTCTTTACTATTTCAGGTTCTGACTTCGTGGAAATGTTCGTGGGTGTCGGTGCGTCTCGTGTGCGTGACATGTTCGAGCAGGCCAAGAAGGCGGCACCGTGCATCATCTTCATCGATGAAATCGACGCCGTAGGCCGCCAGCGTGGCGCAGGCCTGGGCGGTGGTCACGATGAGCGTGAACAGACCCTGAACCAGATGCTGGTTGAGATGGACGGCTTCGAAGGTAACGAAGGTATCATCGTTATCGCGGCAACTAACCGTCCGGACGTACTTGACCCCGCGCTGCTGCGTCCAGGCCGTTTCGACCGTCAGGTTGTGGTCGGTCTGCCGGATGTTCGCGGTCGTGAACAGATTCTGAAAGTCCATATGCGTCGCGTACCGCTGGCGCCAGATATCGACGCGGCAATCATTGCGCGTGGTACCCCTGGCTTCTCCGGTGCGGACCTGGCTAACCTGGTCAACGAAGCTGCACTGTTTGCCGCACGCGGTAACAAGCGCGTGGTCTCCATGGTGGAGTTCGAGAAAGCGAAAGACAAAATCATGATGGGTGCGGAACGTCGCTCCATGGTGATGACGGAAGCGCAGAAAGAGTCCACCGCGTACCACGAAGCGGGCCATGCGATTATCGGTCGCCTGGTGCCGGAACACGATCCGGTGCACAAAGTGACGATTATTCCACGCGGCCGTGCGCTGGGTGTGACCTTCTTCCTGCCTGAAGGCGACGCGATCAGCGCCAGCCGTCAGAAGCTGGAAAGCCAGATTTCGACCCTGTACGGCGGTCGTCTGGCAGAAGAGATCATCTACGGGCCAGAACACGTGTCTACCGGTGCGTCGAACGATATTAAAGTGGCGACAAACCTGGCGCGTAACATGGTGACTCAGTGGGGCTTCTCCGACAAACTCGGTCCGCTGCTTTATGCAGAGGAAGAGGGTGAAGTATTCCTGGGCCGCTCTGTGGCGAAAGCGAAACATATGTCCGATGAGACGGCACGTATCATCGACCAGGAAGTGAAAGCGCTGATTGAACGTAACTACGGTCGCGCGCGTCAGATCCTGAACGACAATATGGACATCCTGCATTCGATGAAAGATGCGCTCATGAAATATGAGACCATTGATGCACCCCAGATTGACGACCTGATGGCTCGCCGCGAAGTGCGTCCGCCAGCAGGCTGGGAAGACCCAGGTGCTTCCAACAATTCTGACAACAATGGCACCCCGCGTGCGCCGCGTCCGGTCGATGAACCGCGTACGCCAAACCCGGGCAACACCATGTCAGAACAGTTGGGCGACAAGTAAGTCACTGCTGTTGAAGCGTTTGTCTGTACCTCAAACCCTGGAGCTTGCTCCGGGGTTTTTCTTTTCCGTTAAACCATACTAAAACCAGGGATTTAACCATGAAACTCTTCGCCCAGGACTCGCATCTCGATCTTTCACATCCGCATGTGATGGGGATCCTGAATGTTACCCCTGACTCCTTCTCTGACGGCGGCACGCACAACACGCTTATCGACGCGGTTAAGCACGCAAATTTAATGATCAACGCGGGTGCCACCATCATTGACGTTGGCGGTGAATCGACGCGTCCCGGCGCGGCAGATGTTTCGGTGGAAGAAGAGCTGGCGCGCGTGGTGCCGGTGGTTGAGGCCATCGCGCAACGTTTCGAGGTGTGGATCTCCGTCGATACGTCCAAACCAGAAGTGTTCCGTGAAGTGGCGAGAGTGGGTGCTCACATTATTAATGATATCCGCTCGCTGACCGAACCGGGAGCGATCGAGGCCGCTGCAGAAACCGGCCTGCCGGTATGCCTGATGCACATGCAGGGGCAACCGAAAACCATGCAGGAAGCACCGAAGTATGATGATGTCTTTGCCGACGTGAATCGCTTCTTTATTGAGCATATTGAACGCTGTGAGCGTGCAGGCATCCCAAAAGAGAAATTGCTGCTCGACCCGGGGTTCGGTTTCGGTAAAAATCTCTCACACAATTATGCGTTGCTTGCGCGCTTATCAGAATTTCATCACTTTGACCTGCCGCTGCTGGTAGGGATGTCGAGGAAATCGATGATTGGGCAATTGCTGAATGTAGGACCGGGGGAGCGCCTGAGTGGCAGCCTGGCCTGCGCGGTAATTGCGGCGATGCAAGGCGCGCACATTATCCGTGTCCATGACGTCAAAGAAACAGTAGAAGCCATGCGTGTGGTGGAAGCCACACTGGCAGCGAAGGAAAACAAACGCTATGAGTAATCGTAAATATTTTGGTACCGATGGTATCCGTGGGCGCGTAGGCGATGCTCCAATCACCCCTGATTTTGTTCTGAAGCTCGGCTGGGCTGCTGGCAAGGTACTGGCGCGTCATGGTTCACGTAAGATCATTATTGGTAAAGATACCCGTATTTCGGGCTATATGCTGGAATCTGCGCTGGAAGCAGGTCTGGCGGCTGCAGGGCTTTCAGCTTCCTTTACAGGCCCAATGCCAACACCTGCTGTTGCCTACCTTACGCGCACCTTCCGTGCAGAAGCGGGGATTGTGATCTCGGCGTCTCATAACCCGTTCTACGACAACGGTATCAAGTTCTTCTCCATTGACGGCACCAAGCTGCCGGACGAAGTGGAAGAGGCCATTGAAGCTGAAATGGAAAAAGAGATCACCTGTGTTGATTCCGCTGAGCTGGGTAAAGCGAACCGTATCGTCGATGCGGCGGGCCGTTATATCGAATTCTGTAAAGGCACCTTCCCGAATGAGCTGAGCCTGGCGCACCTCAAAATTGTGGTGGACTGTGCAAACGGCGCAACCTATCACATCGCTCCGAATGTGTTCCGCGAGCTGGGTGCAAAAGTCATCGCCATCGGCTGCGAGCCGAATGGTCTGAACATTAACGAAGAAGTCGGGGCGACGGACGTGCGTGCCCTGCAGGCGCGCGTGCTGGCGGAAAAAGCCGATCTGGGCATTGCCCTGGACGGCGACGGTGACCGCGTGATCATGGTTGACCACGAAGGTAATAAAGTCGACGGCGATCAGATCCTCTACATCATTGCCCGTGAAGGCCTGCGCCAGGGCCAGCTGCGCGGTGGCGCGGTTGGGACGCTGATGAGCAACATGGGTCTGGAGCTGGCGCTGAAACAGCTCGGTATTCCATTTGTCCGTGCGAAAGTGGGCGACCGCTACGTGCTGGAAAAACTGCAGGAGAAAGGCTGGCGTATTGGTGCCGAGAACTCTGGTCACGTGATCCTGCTCGACAAAACCACTACTGGCGACGGTATCGTAGCCGCGCTGCAGGTGGTTGCCGCGATGGCGCGCAACCATATGAGCCTGCACGATCTGTGCAGCGGGATGAAAATGTTCCCGCAGATTCTGGTGAACGTGCGTTTCACTGCCGGTAAAGGCGATCCGCTGGAAAATGACAACGTGAAAGCGGTAATGGCTGACGTTGAAGCGGCTCTGGGCAGCCGTGGGCGCGTGCTGCTGCGTAAGTCAGGTACCGAGCCGCTGATCCGCGTGATGGTGGAAGGTGAAGACGAAGCGCAGGTCACTGAATTTGCGCACCGTATCGCGGATGCCGTGAAAGCTGCATAAATTTTCTGAGTAAGTGTTTAAAAAGGCGACTTTTGTCGCCTTTGTTTTAAGCAATTAATGGCTTTTTGCTGTTTTTTTCCGCAGTTGATACAATGCCTCGAAAATGCCCTTGCGAAGGCCATTCGCTTTGGTTAGTATTCACACCCGCTTCAGTGGGAAACAAAAATCCTGCTAATTGGTCGAAGCATTGGTATGCGGCAAATCCGCAAGGAACAGGTTGATTATGTACGAAGCTCTTTTAGTTGTTTTCCTTATTGTAGCCATCGCTCTCGTAGCGCTGATTATGCTGCAGCAAGGTAAAGGCGCTGATATGGGAGCCTCCTTCGGAGCAGGCGCTTCCGGTACGCTGTTTGGTTCAAGTGGTTCTGCGAACTTCATGACCCGCACAACGGCGATTCTGGCTACGCTGTTCTTCATCATCAGTCTGGTGCTGGGCAATATCAATAGCAACAAGACCAGTAAAGGAAGTGAGTGGGAAAATCTGAGCGCGCCAGCGAAAACTGAGCAGACTCAGCCAGCTGCACCGGCTAAGCCAACCAGCGATATCCCGCAGTAAGTATTCCGTACCGAGGTGGTGGAATTGGTAGACACGCTACCTTGAGGTGGTAGTGCCCTAACGGGCTTGTGGGTTCGAGTCCCATCCTCGGTACCAATATTCCAGAAAAAAGACGTCGAAAGACGTCTTTTTTTTCGTCTGTAGCGTTTGCCGTTCGTAGGCCCGGTAAGCGCAGCGCCACCGGGCAAAATGGCGGGTGGCGCTGCGCTTACCCGCCCTACAAAAGCCAAACAAAAAGGCGCCCTGTGGGCGCCTTTTGCATGTTACATCAGCGATTACTTCTTATCGCTGTGTTCCAGGTTTTCAACCTGCGGCAGGCCGTTACCGGAATTCGCGGAGAGCAGACCATTCTCAACGTAGTTGAACAGCTTCTCCCGGGTATCGGTGATGTCCAGGTTACGCATGGTCAACTGACCAATACGGTCGTCCGGAGAAAACACAGACTCACCTTTCTCCATGGTCAGACGCTCTGCTTTATAGGTCAGGTTGTCCGACACGGTGTTCAGGATGGAGTAGTCGTTACCGCGACGCAGTTCCAGCGTCACTTCACCGGTGATCGCGCTTGCCACCCAACGCTGCAGCGCATCACGCAGCATCAGCGCCTGTGGATCGAACCAGCGACCCTGATACAGCAGTTTGCCCAGCTGACGGCCATGAGAGTGATACTGCTCAATGGTGTCTTCGTTGTGAATGCCGGTCAGCAGACGCTCGTACGCGATGTGCAGCAGCGCCATCCCCGGAGCCTCATAGATGCCGCGGCTTTTCGCTTCGATGATACGGTTTTCAATCTGATCGCTCATGCCCAGACCGTGACGACCGCCGATGCGGTTTGCTTCCAGCATCAGTTCCACATCGTCAGAGAAGGTCTTGCCGTTCAGCGCAACCGGATGGCCGCGTTCGAAACGTACGGTCACTTCTTCTGCCGGAATCTTCACGTTCTCGTCCCAGAACTTCACGCCCATGATCGGGTTAACGATCTTCACACTGGAATTCAGGAACTCCAGGTCTTTCGCTTCGTGCGTCGCACCCAGCATGTTGGAGTCGGTGGAGTAGGCTTTCTCGACGGACATCTTATAGTCAAAACCGCAGGCAATCATAAACTCGGACATCTCATGGCGGCCGCCCAGTTCGTCGATGAAGTCGGTGTCCAGCCACGGCTTGTAGATCTGCAGTTCTGCGTTGGTCAGCAGGCCATAACGATAGAAACGTTCTATATCGTTACCTTTATAGGTGCTGCCGTCACCCCAGATGTTCACGCCATCTTCTTTCATGGCGGCAACCAGCATGGTGCCAGTGACGGCACGGCCCAGCGGGGTGGTGTTAAAATAGGTCAGGCCGCCGGTAGTGTTATGGAACGCACCGCACTGAATAGCCGCGATACCTTCTGCAACCAGTTGCTTACGGCAGTCAATCAGTCGTGCGTTTTCTGCACCATACTCTTTAGCGCGACGAGGAATAGCATCATAGTCGTCCTCATCCGGCTGACCCAGGTTCGCAGTATATGCATACGGAACCGCTCCCTTCTGGCGCATCCACAGCAGTGCAGCGCTGGTATCCAGGCCGCCTGAGAAAGCGATGCCAATACGTTGTCCTACCGGAAGATGCTTGAGAATCGTCGTCATAGAATAAAACCCTGCTTGATTGACTGATTAGAGACCGCTTTCGTTCTCTTGTGCATTTTTATGCAAAATAAGTGAGTATTCATTTAATCATCTTTTATCGAATACCGGAAGAGACTCGTGCGTTTTTTGTAAAAATTTTGGTCTGTTCTGTCTGGCGGAAGTCGCCTTGACAGGTGGGGTCAACTATCAATATACTAAACGCCGATTTTACGTCCCGTCTTCGGTACCAAATCCCAGCATTATTTGCAAATTCTGTCCAAAACGCGTAGAATTTGCCACGTTTCAGGCGCGGGGTGGAGCAGCCTGGTAGCTCGTCGGGCTCATAACCCGAAGGTCGTCGGTTCAAATCCGGCCCCCGCAACCACTTTCCCATAAAGTTCTTTTTCAAATATACTGTGAAGACTTAGAGCCTTCGTAGCTGGATTTGAAAAAATTCTTTCGGAGAGTGCTCCAGGCCACAGTTGTGGCTATAGGGTTCAGTTATCTAAAGCCCCGATTTATCGGGGTTTTTTGTTATCTGACTACAGAATAACTGGGCTTTACGCCCTTTTTTTATGTCTTGGGGGTGGGCTTGTCCACATTAGAGCAAAAATTAACAGAGATGATTACTGCACCGGTCGAAGCACTGGGCTACGAACTGGTCGGCATCGAATTCGTTCGCGGCCGTACATCGACGCTGCGCATCTATATTGATAGTGAAGATGGCATCAATGTTGATGATTGTGCTGATGTCAGCCACCAGGTGAGTGCGGTTCTTGATGTTGAAGACCCAATTACCGTTGCGTACAACCTGGAAGTTTCCTCACCTGGCCTGGATCGCCCGATGTTCACGGCCGAGCACTATGTGCGCTTTACCGGTGAAGAAGTGGCTCTCGTTCTGCGTATGGCCGTACAGAACCGCCGTAAATGGCAGGGAATTATCAAAGCCGTTGATGGTGAAATGATCACGGTGACAGTCGAAGGCAAAGATGAAGTGTTCGCGCTGAGTAATATCCAGAAGGCGAACCTGGTTCCCCACTTTTAACAGTCTGGATTGAGGTGAAAAGCCCGCGATGAACAAAGAAATTTTGGCTGTTGTTGAAGCCGTCTCCAACGAGAAATCACTGCCGCGCGAGAAAATTTTCGAAGCGCTGGAAAGTGCACTGGCTACAGCAACCAAGAAAAAATACGAACAAGAGATCGATGTTCGCGTAGAAATCGATCGTAAAAGCGGTGACTTCGATACATTCCGTCGTTGGGTAATCGTTGAAGAAGTGACCCAGCCGACCAAAGAGATCACCCTGGAAGCCGCACGTTTTGAAGACGAAAGTCTGAACGTGGGTGACTACGTTGAAGATCAGATTGAATCTGTCACCTTCGACCGTATCACCACCCAGACCGCTAAGCAGGTTATCGTGCAGAAAGTGCGCGAAGCCGAGCGCGCGCTGGTTGTCGATCAGTTCCGCGATCAGGAAGGCGAAATCATCACCGGTGTGGTGAAGAAAGTGAACCGCGACAACATCTCTCTGGAAATTAAATCCGAAGGGATGCCAGGTAACGCTGAAGCCGTGATCCTGCGTGAAGATATGCTGCCGCGTGAAAACTTCCGCCCGGGCGACCGTATTCGTGGTGTTCTGTACGCCGTGCGCCCTGAAGCGCGTGGTGCGCAGCTGTTCGTGACCCGTTCTAAACCAGAAATGCTGGTTGAACTGTTCCGCATCGAAGTGCCGGAAATCGGCGAAGAAGTCATTGAGATCAAAGCAGCAGCTCGCGATCCGGGCTCCCGTGCGAAAATTGCGGTGAAAACCAACGACAAGCGTATCGATCCGGTCGGGGCTTGCGTCGGCATGCGCGGTGCGCGCGTTCAGGCGGTTTCTACTGAACTGGGCGGCGAGCGTATTGATATCGTTCTGTGGGACGACAACCCGGCGCAGTTTGTGATCAACGCAATGGCTCCGGCCGATGTGGCGTCTATCGTTGTTGACGAAGACAAACACACCATGGATATCGCTGTTGAAGCGGGCAACCTGGCGCAGGCGATTGGCCGTAACGGTCAGAACGTACGTCTGGCGTCACAGCTGAGCGGCTGGGAACTCAACGTCATGACCGTTGATGACCTGCAGGCTAAGCATCAGGCTGAAGCCCATGCAGCGATCGATACCTTCACCAAATACCTCGACATTGACGAAGACTTCGCCACTGTTCTGGTAGAAGAAGGTTTCTCTACGCTGGAAGAACTGGCCTATGTGCCAATGAAAGAGCTGCTGGAAATTGACGGTCTGGATGAACCAACCGTTGAAGCCCTGCGTGAACGCGCTAAAAACGCACTGACCACCCTGGCACTGGCTCAGGAAGAAAGCCTTGGCGATAAGAAGCCGGCTGATGACCTGCTGAATCTGGAAGGTCTTGATCGTGCGATTGCGTTCAAGCTGGCTGCCCGTGGTGTTTGTACGCTGGAAGATCTCGCTGAGCAAGGCGTTGATGACCTGGCCGATATCGAAGGTTTAACCGACGAGAAAGCCGGCGAACTCATCATGGCCGCACGTAATATTTGCTGGTTCGGCGACGAAGCGTAATAAACTGTAGCAGGAAGGAACAGCATGACTGATGTAACTGTAAAATCGCTGGCTGCTGAGATTCAGACCTCCGTGGACCGCCTGGTACAGCAATTTGCTGATGCAGGGATCCCGAAGTCCGCTGATGACTCGGTGACCGCGCAAGAAAAACAAACCTTGTTAACGCATCTGAACCGTGAACACGGTTCTACGCCTGACAAGTTAACGCTGCAGCGCAAAACGCGCAGCACGTTAAACATCCCTGGTACCGGTGGCAAAAGTAAATCGGTACAAATTGAAGTCCGCAAGACGCGCACCTTTGTAAAACGTGATCCGCAAGAGGCAGAGCGCCTTGCCGCGGAAGAGCAGGCACAGCGTGAAGCGGAAGAACAAGCTCAGCGTGAGGCGGAAGCAGCCGCCAAACGTGAAGCAGAATTAAAAGCTGAACGTGAGGCCGCAGAAAAAGCGAAACGCGACGCCAGTGATAAAGTGAAGCGTGACGCTGCGGAAAAAGACAAAGTGAGCAATCAACAGACAGACGAAATGACCAAAACCGCCCAGGCTGAAAAAGCCCGCCGTGAAAATGAAGCTGCCGAGCTGAAGCGTAAAGCGGAAGAAGAAGCCCGCCGTAAGCTGGAAGAAGAAGCTCGCCGCGTCGCTGAAGAAGCGCGCCGTATGGCAGAAGAAAACGAGAAGAATGGCGTGAATACCGCTGAACTGACTGAAGATACCAGCGACTATCACGTGACCACTTCTCAGCATGCGCGTCAGGCTGAAGATGATAACGACCGTGAAGTAGAAGGCGGTCGTGGCCGTGGTCGTAATGCAAAAGCCGCGCGTCCGGCGAAGAAAGGCAACAAACACGCTGAATCTAAAGCTGATCGCGAAGAAGCACGTGCAGCGGTTCGTGGTGGTAAAGGCGGTAAGCGTAAAGGTTCTTCTCTGCAGCAGGGCTTCCAGAAGC
The DNA here is from genome assembly GCF_041399405.1 of Enterobacter sp. KB-280D8. Lineage (NCBI taxonomy): Bacteria > Pseudomonadati > Pseudomonadota > Gammaproteobacteria > Enterobacterales > Enterobacteriaceae > Enterobacter > Enterobacter sp. KB-280D8. The sequence goes on along the minus strand of NZ_JBGKEC010000003.1, from coordinate 521,429 downwards.
CAGCTCAGGCGGTTAACCGTGACGTTGTGATTGGTGAAACCATCACCGTTGGCGATCTGGCGAACAAGATGGCGGTTAAAGGCTCTCAGGTCATCAAAGCGATGATGAAGCTGGGCGCAATGGCGACCATCAACCAGGTTATCGACCAGGAAACCGCACAGCTGGTTGCCGAAGAGATGGGCCACAAAGTTATCCTGCGTCGTGAAAACGAGCTGGAAGAAGCAGTAATGAGCGACCGTGACACTGGCGCTGCGGCTGAACCGCGTGCACCGGTTGTGACCATCATGGGTCACGTTGACCACGGTAAAACCTCTCTGCTCGACTACATTCGTTCTACGAAGGTTGCCTCCGGCGAAGCGGGTGGTATTACCCAGCACATCGGTGCTTACCACGTAGAAACTGAAAACGGCATGATCACCTTCCTGGATACCCCAGGCCACGCAGCGTTCACCTCAATGCGTGCTCGTGGTGCTCAGGCAACGGATATCGTTGTACTGGTTGTTGCAGCAGACGATGGCGTCATGCCACAGACCATTGAAGCTATCCAGCACGCAAAAGCGGCGCAGGTGCCTTTGGTTGTTGCAGTCAACAAAATCGATAAGCCAGAAGCCGATCTGGACCGCGTGAAGAACGAACTGTCTCAGTACGGTGTTATGCCGGAAGAGTGGGGCGGCGAAGCGCAGTTCATCCCAGTATCTGCTAAAGCGGGTACCGGTATTGACGACCTGCTGAACGCTATCCTGCTGCAGGCTGAAGTTCTGGAGCTGAAAGCGATTCGCAATGGTATGGCGAGCGGCGCGGTAATCGAATCCTTCCTTGATAAAGGTCGTGGTCCGGTTGCTACCGTTCTGGTTCGTGAAGGTACCCTGAACAAGGGCGACATCGTTCTGTGTGGCTTCGAATACGGCCGCGTTCGTGCGATGCGTAACGAACTGGGCCAGGAAGTGCTGGAAGCGGGTCCGTCCATTCCAGTGGAAATCCTGGGTCTGTCCGGTGTTCCGGCTGCGGGTGACGAAGTGACCGTAGTGCGTGACGAGAAGAAAGCGCGTGAAGTTGCTCTGTATCGTCAGGGTAAATTCCGTGAAGTTAAGCTGGCTCGTCAGCAGAAATCTAAACTCGAGAACATGTTCGCGAACATGACCGAAGGCGAAGTGCACGAAGTGAACGTTGTACTGAAAGCCGACGTTCAGGGCTCTGTGGAAGCGATTTCCGACTCCTTGCTGAAACTGTCTACTGACGAAGTGAAAGTGAAGATCATCGGTTCTGGCGTAGGTGGTATCACCGAAACCGACGCGACCCTGGCTGCAGCATCTAACGCCATCCTGGTTGGCTTCAACGTGCGTGCTGATGCATCTGCTCGCCGCGTGATCGAAGCGGAAAGCCTGGATCTGCGCTACTACTCCGTCATCTATAACCTGATTGACGAAGTGAAAGCGGCGATGAGCGGTATGCTGTCTCCTGAGCTGAAACAGCAGATCATCGGTCTGGCTGAAGTGCGTGACGTATTCAAATCACCGAAATTCGGCGCGATCGCGGGCTGTATGGTTACCGAAGGTACCATCAAACGTCACAACCCAATCCGCGTACTGCGTGACAACGTGGTTATCTACGAAGGCGAGCTGGAATCCCTGCGCCGCTTCAAAGATGACGTTAACGAAGTCCGTAACGGCATGGAATGTGGTATCGGCGTGAAGAACTACAACGACGTTCGCGTTGGCGATATGATCGAAGTGTTCGAAATCATCGAGATCCAACGCAGCATCGACTAATCCCGTCGGGATCAGTCCATATGTAGGCCGGGATTGCCTCGTGCCACCCGGCAATAATTTTAAAAGGGGCTTTTAGCCCCTTTTTTGTCTGGAGAATTTATTATGGCGAAAGAATTTGGTCGCCCACAGCGCGTGGCGCAGGAAATGCAAAAAGAGATCGCACTCATCCTGCAACGCGAAATTAAAGACCCGCGTATCGGTATGATGACCACCGTCTCTGGCGTGGAAATGTCTCGTGACCTGGCCTATGCCAAAGTGTTCGTGACCTTCCTGAACGATCAGGACGAAGCGGCGGTGAAAAACGGCATTAAAGCACTGCAGGAAGCCTCCGGGTTTATCCGCTCTCTGCTCGGCAAAGCGATGCGCTTGCGTATCGTGCCAGAGCTGACCTTCTTCTACGACAACTCGCTGGTTGAAGGTATGCGCATGTCCAACCTGGTGACCAGCGTGGTGAAACATGACGACGAACGTCGTGTTAACCCGACGGACGACAGCAAGGAGGACTGATGAGTCGTCCTCGTCGTCGCGGTCGTGACGTGCATGGCGTGCTGCTGCTGGATAAACCGCAGGGTGCATCCAGCAACGACGTGCTGCAAAAAGTGAAGCGTATTTTTAATGCCAACCGTGCGGGCCACACCGGCGCGCTCGATCCGCTGGCGACCGGTATGCTGCCGGTCTGTCTGGGGGAGGCGACAAAGTTTTCCCAGTACCTGCTCGACTCGGATAAGCGTTATCGCGTTATCGCGAAGCTAGGCCAGCGTACGGATACCTCCGACGCGGATGGTCAGGTGGTGGAAGAGCGCCCGGTGACCTTCAGCGCTGAACAGCTTGATGCGGCGCTGGAGAGCTTCCGCGGGGACACGATGCAGGTGCCGTCGATGTATTCGGCGCTGAAATACCAGGGTAAGAAACTCTACGAATATGCACGCCAGGGCATCGAGGTTCCGCGTGAAGCCCGTCCGATTACCGTGTATGAGCTGCTGTTCATTCGCCACGAAGGCGATGAGCTTGAGCTGGAAGTGCACTGTTCGAAAGGGACCTATATTCGCACCATCATCGACGACCTGGGTGAAAAGCTGGGCTGCGGCGCGCATGTGATCTACCTGCGTCGTCTGGCGGTCAGCAAGTATCCGGTGGAACGCATGGTGACGCTTGAGCAGCTGCGCGCGCTGGTTGAACAGGCGGAAGCGCAGGGGATCGCGCCGGCAGATTTGTTAGATCCTTTGCTGATGCCAATGGACAGTCCGGCTGCGGACTTCCCGGTAGTTAATCTTCCTTTAACATCGTCCGTTTACTTTAAGAACGGCAATCCGGTTCGCACGGCGGATGCACCGCTGGAAGGGCTTGTGCGCGTGACGGAAGGTGAGGAAGGAAAATTCATCGGTATGGGCGAAATGGACGGTGAAGGGCGCGTTGCGCCGCGTCGTCTGGTCGTCGAATATCCGGTCGACGCGTGACGGCGATAACGGCTCACCTTGCGATAAGCAGGGGAGACGAGTAGAATATCGCCGCTTAACGTCCGGTAAATTGTTTAACAATCTGCAGGGCGTACATGGGGTCGCTGAATTAGAGATCGGCACCCTTACATTCTTTATACTTTGGAGTTTGAAAATGTCTCTAAGCGTTGAAGCTAAAGCTAAAATCGTTTCTGAGTTTGGTCGTGGTACTAACGACAGCGGTTCTACCGAAGTTCAGGTTGCACTGCTGACTGCACAGATTAACCACCTGCAGGGTCACTTTGCAGAGCACAAAAAAGATCACCACAGCCGTCGTGGTCTGCTGCGCATGGTTTCTCAGCGTCGTAAACTGCTCGACTACCTGAAGCGTAAAGATGTTGCACGCTACACCGCGCTGATCGAGCGTCTGGGTCTGCGTCGCTAAGTCTTGCGAGTTTCAGAAAAGGGGGCCTGATGGCCCCTTTTTTCAACCAGACGGCAGCAATTCAATGGAAACTATTGTATTGTTGCTATAAATGATCTTCATTGCAGAGGTTCGCGCGGCTAATGAGAGGCTTCACCCATGGGGGTGTCGGTTGTCATTAGTCGCGAGGATGCGAAGAAGGTCGGGTTAAATCGACAGCACGCCGGTGGTGTGCTGTCATACATTTAAGAAAGGACAGAATTTTGCTGAATCCGATCGTTCGTAAATTCCAGTACGGTCAACATACCGTGACGCTGGAAACCGGCATGATGGCACGTCAGGCGACTGCTGCCGTTATGGTAAGCATGGATGACACCGCGGTATTCGTTACCGTTGTTGGCCAGAAAAAAGCTAAACCAGGTCAGGACTTTTTCCCCCTGACCGTTAACTACCAGGAGCGTACCTACGCTGCCGGTAAAATCCCGGGTGGCTTCTTCCGTCGTGAAGGCCGTCCAAGCGAAGGCGAAACCCTGATCGCGCGTCTGATTGACCGCCCGGTTCGTCCGCTGTTCCCGGAAGGCTTCGTTAACGAAGTGCAGGTTATCGCAACCGTTGTTTCCGTTAACCCACAGGTTAACCCGGACATCGTTGCCATGATCGGTGCCTCCGCTGCCCTGTCACTGTCTGGTATTCCATTCAATGGTCCAATCGGTGCCGCGCGCGTCGGTTACATCAACGACCAGTACGTGCTGAACCCAACTCAGGAAGAGCTGAAAGAGAGTAAGCTGGACCTGGTGGTTGCCGGTACCGAAGCGGCTGTGCTGATGGTGGAATCCGAAGCTGAACTGCTGAGCGAAGACCAGATGCTGGGCGCTGTGGTGTTCGGTCACGAGCAGCAGCAGATTGTTATCCAGAACATCAACGACCTGGTGAAAGAAGCCGGTAAACCACGTTGGGACTGGCAGCCAGAAGCGGCAAACGACGCGCTGAACGCACGCGTTGCAGCACTGGCAGAATCTCGTCTGAGTGACGCTTACCGCATCACCGACAAACAGGAGCGTTATGCTCAGGTTGACGCGATCAAAGACGAAACCATCGCCACCCTGATCGCTGAAGACGAAACGCTGGACGCTAACGAGCTGAGCGAAATTCTGCACGCTATCGAGAAAAACGTTGTTCGTAGCCGCGTACTGGCAGGCGAGCCGCGTATCGATGGCCGTGAAAAAGACATGATCCGTGGTCTGGACGTGCGTACTGGCGTACTGCCACGTACTCACGGTTCTGCGCTGTTCACCCGTGGTGAAACGCAGGCGCTGGTAACCGCGACCCTGGGTACCGCACGTGACGCGCAGATCATCGACGAACTGATGGGCGAGCGCACTGACAGCTTCCTGTTCCACTACAACTTCCCTCCGTACTCCGTAGGCGAAACCGGTATGGTTGGCTCGCCGAAGCGTCGTGAAATTGGTCACGGTCGTCTGGCGAAGCGCGGCGTGCTGGCAGTAATGCCAGAAGCAGACAAATTCCCGTACACCGTACGTGTGGTGTCTGAAATCACCGAATCCAACGGTTCTTCTTCCATGGCTTCCGTGTGTGGTGCCTCTCTGGCGCTGATGGATGCAGGCGTGCCAATCAAAGCCGCCGTTGCGGGTATCGCAATGGGCCTGGTGAAAGAAGGCGACAACTTCGTTGTTCTGTCTGACATTCTGGGTGACGAAGACCACCTGGGCGATATGGACTTCAAAGTGGCGGGTTCCCGCGACGGTATCTCTGCGCTGCAGATGGATATCAAAATTGAAGGTATCACCAAAGAGATCATGCAGGTTGCTCTGAACCAGGCTAAAGGTGCGCGTCTGCACATCCTGGGCGTGATGGAACAGGCTATCAACGCGCCACGCGGTGATATCTCTGAATTCGCTCCGCGTATTCACACCATCAAGATCAATCCAGACAAGATCAAAGATGTTATCGGTAAGGGCGGTTCCGTAATCCGTGCGCTGACCGAAGAGACGGGCACCACCATCGAAATCGAAGACGACGGTACTGTGAAGATCGCAGCAACCGACGGCGAGAAAGCGAAATTCGCGATCCGTCGCATCGAAGAAATCACTGCAGAAATCGAAGTGGGCCGCGTCTACGCAGGTAAAGTGACCCGTATCGTTGACTTTGGCGCGTTCGTTGCCATCGGTGGCGGTAAAGAAGGTCTGGTTCACATCTCTCAGATCGCTGACAAGCGCGTTGAGAAAGTGACCGATTACCTGCAGATGGGCCAGGAAGTACCGGTTAAAGTTCTGGAAGTTGACCGCCAGGGCCGTATCCGTCTGAGCATTAAAGAAGCAACCGAGCAGTCTCAGCCTGCTGCGGCGCCGGAAGCTCCGGCTGCTGAACAGCAAGGCGAGTAAGTTGCCATTTGCCCTCCGCTTCGCGGAGGGCCTGTTATCAGGCAGGACGCCTTGTTAAGCCGCCGGGGGACAGGACGTTCATCCAATAGTTGTCTTCGGGAGTGGGAAATGAAGCCTTTTTTGCGCTGGTGTTTCGTTGCGACAGCTTTAACGCTGGCAGGATGCAGCAACTCTGCCTGGCGTAAGAGCGAAGTCCTCGCAGTGCCATTGCAACCGACTTTGCAACAGGAAGTGATTCTGGCACGCATGGAACAAATACTTGCCAGTCGGGCTTTAACCGATGACGAACGCGCACAGCTTTTATATGAGCGCGGAGTGTTGTATGATAGTCTCGGTCTGAGGGCATTAGCGCGAAATGATTTTTCACAAGCGCTGGCTATCCGACCTGATATGCCTGAAGTATTCAATTACTTAGGCATTTATTTAACGCAGGCAGGCAATTTTGATGCTGCCTATGAAGCGTTTGATTCTGTACTTGAGCTTGATCCAACTTACAACTACGCGCACTTGAATCGCGGTATCGCATTATATTACGGCGGTCGTGATAAGTTAGCGCAAGATGATCTGCTGGCGTTTTATCAAGACGATCCTAATGATCCTTTCCGTAGCCTGTGGCTTTACATCGTTGAGCGGAAGCTCGATGAGAAGCAGGCAAAAGAAGCCCTGAAACAGCGCTTCGATAAATCGGATAAGGAACAGTGGGGATGGAACATTGTCGAGTTCTACCTGGGCAACATTAGCGAAGCAACGCTGATGGAACGCCTCAAGGCGGACGCAACGGATAACACCTCGCTCGCTGAGCATCTCAGTGAAACCAACTTCTATTTAGGTAAGTACTACCTAAGTCTGGGGGATATGGACAGCGCTACGGCACTGTTCAAATTAGCGGTTGCTAACAACGTACATAACTTCGTTGAGCACCGTTATGCATTGTTGGAATTATCGCTCTTGGGCCAGGAGCAAGACGACCTGGCAGAATCGGACCAGCAATAGCTGACGACATAAACATCAGCCCGTAATCTTTTGATTGCCATCACCTTCACTGGTGAGGGCGTTGTTGTTCGTCAATACACCTACTTTGAGCCGGTTCACACTTTTCAATGAAAATTGCTAATCATTTTCACGATGAGCTAAGTAGACTGGCCGCCATTGACATTGAGGCACTCGTACTACATGGCTGAATTCGAAACCACTTTTGCAGATCTGGGCCTGAAGGCTCCTATCCTTGAAGCCCTTAACGATCTGGGTTACGAAAAACCATCTCCGATCCAGGCAGAATGTATCCCGCATCTGCTCTCTGGTCGTGACGTGCTGGGCATGGCCCAGACTGGTAGCGGTAAAACCGCAGCGTTCTCGCTGCCGCTGCTGAACAACATCGATCCGGACCTGCGTGCACCGCAGATCCTCGTCCTGGCTCCAACCCGTGAACTGGCTGTTCAGGTTGCTGAAGCAATGACGGAATTCTCTAAACATATGCGCGGCGTAAACGTGGTAGCCCTGTACGGCGGCCAGCGTTATGACGTGCAGTTACGCGCCCTGCGCCAGGGCCCACAGATTGTCGTCGGTACGCCGGGCCGTCTGCTGGATCACCTGAAGCGCGGTACTCTGGACCTCTCTAAACTGAGCGGCCTGGTACTGGATGAAGCAGATGAAATGCTGCGTATGGGCTTCATCGAAGACGTAGAAACCATCATGGCGCAGATCCCGGAAGGTCACCAGACCGCTCTGTTCTCTGCAACCATGCCAGAAGCGATCCGTCGCATTACCCGCCGCTTCATGAAAGAGCCGCAGGAAGTGCGTATTCAGTCCAGCGTGACCACTCGCCCGGACATTAGCCAGAGCTACTGGTCTGTCTACGGCATGCGCAAAAACGAAGCGCTGGTGCGTTTCCTGGAAGCGGAAGATTTTGATGCGGCGATTATCTTCGTGCGTACCAAAAACGCGACCCTGGAAGTGGCTGAAGCCCTGGAGCGTAGCGGCTATAACAGCGCAGCGCTGAACGGCGACATGAACCAGGCCCTGCGTGAGCAGACGCTGGAGCGTCTGAAAGACGGTCGTCTGGATATCCTGATTGCAACCGACGTGGCAGCACGTGGTCTGGACGTTGAACGTATCAGCCTGGTTGTAAACTACGACATTCCGATGGATTCCGAGTCTTACGTTCACCGTATCGGTCGTACCGGTCGTGCGGGTCGTGCTGGCCGTGCGCTGCTGTTCGTTGAGAACCGCGAGCGTCGTCTGCTGCGCAACATTGAACGCACCATGAAGCTGACCATTCCAGAAGCAGACCTGCCAAACGCAGACCTGCTGGGCAAACGCCGTCTGGAAAAATTCGCCGCAAAAGTCCAGCAGCAGCTGGAAAGCAGCGATCTGGATCAGTACCGTGCGCTGCTGTCGCAGATCCAGCCTACCGCTGAAGGCGAAGAGCTGGACATGGAAACCCTGGCAGCAGCACTGCTGAAAATGGCTCAGGGCGAACGTAGCCTGATCGTGCCACCAGATGCACCGATGCGTCCTAAGCGCGAGTTCCGTGACCGTGACGATCGTTTCGAACGTCGTGGCGACCGCAACGATCGCGGTCCACGCGGCGATCGTCCAGAGCGTGGCGGTGAAGACCGTCCACGTCGTGAACGTCGTGACGCGGGCGATATGGAACTGTACCGCATTGAAGTGGGCCGTGATGATGGCGTTGAAGTTCGTCACATCGTTGGCGCGATTGCTAACGAAGGCGACATCAGCAGCCGTTACATTGGTAACATCAAGCTGTTCGCATCCCACTCTACCATCGAGCTGCCAAAAGGCATGCCGGGCGAAGTACTGCAGCACTTTACTCGCACCCGCATCCTGAACAAGCCGATGAACATGCAGCTGTTGGGCGATGCACAGCCACGTCCTGACCGCGGCGGTGAACGTCGTGGCGGTGGTCGCGGTTTCGGCGGCGAGCGTCGTGAAGGCGGCCGCAGCGAAGGTCGCGGTGGCGAAGGTCGTCGTTTCTCCGGCGAACGCCGCGAAAACCGTGGCCCGCGCCGTGAAGAAGGCACCAGCCGTCGTCGTTTCGGTGACGCGTAAGTCTTACGCACCGACGTAAAGTAAAATATACAGCCCCGATACACGCTATCGGGGCTTTTTTTATTCCCTTTGTACTCTTGTACTGGTACAGTGCGTCACACTAAAATGCAGAACCGCATGATTAACTGGAGACAAGGCTGTATGGCGACACTAACCACCACCCAAACGTCACCTTCGCTGCTTGGCGGCGTGGTGATTATCGGCGGAACCATTATCGGTGCCGGGATGTTCTCCCTGCCCGTGGTCATGTCCGGTGCGTGGTTCTTCTGGTCGCTGGCGGCGCTGGTCTTTACCTGGTTCTGCATGCTTCATTCCGGGCTGATGATCCTTGAAGCAAACCTGAATTACCGCATTGGCTCCAGCTTCGACACCATCACCAAAGATCTGCTGGGCAAAGGCTGGAACCTGGTGAACGGCCTTTCCATCGCGTTTGTGCTCTACATTCTGACCTACGCGTATATTTCGGCGAGCGGCTCGATTCTTCATCATACCTTTGCTGAAATGTCGCTGAACGTTCCGGCGCGTCTGGCCGGACTGTGCTTTGCCCTGGGCGTGGCGTTTATCGTCTGGATGAGTACCAAAGCGGTGAGCCGCATGACGGCCATCGTGCTGGGCGCTAAGGTCATCACTTTCTTCCTGACCTTCGGCAGCCTGCTGGGGCACGTCACGCCCGCCACGCTGTTTAACGTCGCGGAAGTGAACACCTCCTACACGCCGTACCTGCTGATGACGCTGCCGTTCTGTCTGGCATCGTTTGGCTACCACGGTAACGTGCCGAGCCTGATGAAGTACTACGGCAAGGATCCGCGCACCATCGTGAAATGCCTCGTCTACGGCACACTGCTGGCGCTGGGGCTGTATGTGATTTGGCTGCTGGGGACGATGGGTAACATCCCGCGTCCGGAATTTATCGGCATTGCGCAGAAGGGCGGTAACATCGACGTGCTGGTGCAGGCCCTGAGCGGCGTGCTGAACAGCCGGAGCCTGGATCTGCTGCTGGTGGTCTTCTCCAACTTTGCGGTGGCGAGTTCTTTCCTGGGCGTTACGCTGGGCCTGTTTGACTACCTGGCGGATCTGTTCGGCTTTGATGATTCCGCGCTTGGGCGCTTCAAGACCGCGCTGCTGACCTTCCTGCCGCCGATTGTGGGCGGTTTGCTGTGGCCGAACGGCTTCCTGTACGCCATCGGCTATGCAGGACTGGCGGCAACCATCTGGGCTGCGATTGTGCCGGCGCTGCTGGCGCGTAAATCACGTCAACGCTTCGGCAGTCCAAAATTCCGCGTCTGGGGTGGAAAGCCGATGATTGCCCTGATCCTGGTGTTTGGGGTAGGTAACGCGGTGGTCCACGTGCTGTCGAGCTTTAATCTGTTGCCTGTGTATCAGTAAATCGTGCGGCCTGATCCCCTCACCCCGACCCTCTCCCGAAGGGAGAGGGAGAAAACCGTAGGCAGGATAAGGCGAAGCCGCCATCCGGCAAAAAACTACCCCACCAACTCCTCTTTCACCTGCATCGCCAAATCAAACGAGTGCAAGCGCGCCTGGTGATCGAAAATCTGGCCGTTAACCATAATTTCATCCGCCTGCGTTTCACGCAGCACCGCTTCCAGACCGTGACGCACTTTTGCCTTATCGCCCACCAGCGACATGCTCAGCGCCTGCTGCACGCCGTACTGCTCGGAGGCGGACCACCGCTGATGCATATTCTCCACCGGCGGCGGAAGCTGGCCCGTCTCACCGCGACGCAGCTTCACAAACGCCTGTTGCATTGAGGTAAACAGGAATTCCGCGTCGCGGTTGCTGTCGGCGGCAATGATGTTGATGCACACCATCGCGTACGGCTTCTCAAGACGCTCGGACGGTTTGAAGTTCGTGCGATAGAGATGCAGCGCCTGATGCAGCATATCCGGCGCGAAGTGGGAGGCGAACGCAAACGGCAGCCCCAGCTGTGCGGCGAGCTGTGCACTGTAGAGGCTTGAGCCTAACAGCCACACCGGGATCTTCTCGCCGTAGCCCGGTACCGGGCGCACGTGCGGGTTCGGATCGCGTGCGTCGAACCAGTCCACCAGCTCGGCCACATCGCGCGGGAAGTTGTCGATATCGCCGCTCATATGGCGGCGCAGGGCGCGCATGGTCGGCTGATCGCTGCCCGGCGCACGGCCAAGACCCAAATCAATACGCCCCGGATAGAGGGTATTCAGGGTGCCAAACTGCTCGGCAATCACCAGCGGGGCGTGGTTCGGCAGCATTACGCCACCGGAGCCCAGGTGCAGGGTGGTGGTATTTGCTGCCAGATAGCCAATCAGTACAGAGGTAGCGGCGCTGGCGATGCCCACCATATTGTGGTGCTCGGCCAGCCAGTAGCGGTGATAGCCACGCTTTTCGGCGAGCTGAGCCAGATCGAGAGAGTGCGAAAAGGCTTCTCGCGCGGAGGAGCCTTGTGGGATCGGCGCCAGATCCAGCACCGAAAACGGAATGGTTTTGTCAGTCATAACAGCTCACTTTGTCGACGGTCAATCTTTAATACTGCATTAAAAAATGATAACCGTTGTTAACAAAGTGAGCCTTTTTTAGGCCTGAAGTTCCAGCCCGGCCAGACGTTTCCAGTAACCGTTGCAGTCGCTGTTTGCCGTCAGCGGCAGCGGCGACGCGCCGTTTTCGTTGGCGCGGAAGGCGTCCAGCATCGCGAACACGCTGGTATCCAGCGGCGACAGGCGCACCATGTCCACCAGCCCGTCCATCGACGCAAGTTCGTTACCGAGGTTATAGACATAGCCGCTCATGGTCTGAATGCCGTTCAGAACAAATACCTGCTGATTTTCCTGCGACAGCATGCTGCGCCCGTTCGGGTATTTGATACAGCAGGTTTCACATTCGTCTTTCGGGCGGTCTTCCGAGCGCGCGGTAAAGCAGCGAGCGGAGTAGGCCAGCGGCAGATGGCCGTAGCTCAGCACTTCCACTTCAAACTGATGGCGAATGCCCAGCTCGTCGCACTGGTTCAGCAGGTTTGCCAGCCAGTCGCGGGAGAGCTCCACCGGCATACACCAGCGTGTCATTCCCTGTTTGAGCAGCAGACGCAGGGTGACGGCGTTATAGCAGTTCAGCGCATGGCCCGCGACAAACGGCAGCCTGCGTTCGGCGCACATGTTCACCACGCCCAGATCGCTCGCTTCCAGCAGAAACTCGCCGTTTTCGACGTAGCGCTTCAGCTCTCCCAGTTCGGACGAGGCCTGCACCAGCGCGAGCGTTGAAAGCACCACCTGTTTGCCGCTGCCGGCCAGGCTTTTCGCCATATCCAGCCAGTCGCCCACTTTGGTGGCGCGGCGTTTGCTGCACACCGCCTCACCGAGGTAAATCACATCGGCGCTGCTGGTGGCGGCCTGTTGGTAAAAATCTTCCAGCGTCTCTTTTGGCCAGTAGTAGAGCACCGGCCCTAATGAATATTTCATGGTTATCTCACTGCCATTTACGGTGATACGCGCCCAGCGTGGTTTGCGTGCCTTCGGACATCGAACCGAGCGTCTCCATCCACGCCGCTTGCGGGGCATAGTTCTGCGGGTCCGCCATGCAGCGGTCGATGGCCTGACGCCACACTTTCGCCACCTGGCTCACGTAGGCCGGGCTGCGCTGGCGACCTTCAATTTTCACCGAGGCAATATTGGCGGCCAGCAGCTCCGGCAGCAGCTCCAGCGTGTTAAGGCTGGTGGGCTCTTCCAGCGCGTGGTAGCGCTCGCCGTCGACCAGGTAGCGGCCTTTGCAAAGCGTCGGGTAGCCCGCGTTTTCACCGTCCTGATAGCGGTCGATCAGCACTTCATTCAGACGAGACTCCAGTCCCTGAGGGGTCTGCTGCCAGCGAACGAAGCGGGCAGGGGAGCAGGCCCCGACGGTATTCGGCGATTCACCGGTTAAGTAAGAAGAAAGATAGCAACGGCCTTCTGCCATGATGCACAGGCTACCAAAGGCAAATACTTCCAGCGGTACTGGCGTGACGCGAGCGAGTTGCTTAACCTGATGAATAGAGAGCACGCGCGGCAGCACCACGCGGGCTACGTCAAAGTTTTGATGGTAAAAACGCACCGCCTCTTCGTTTGTGGCAGATGCCTGAACAGAGACGTGGCGCTCAATATGCGGATAGCGTTCTGCCGCATACTCAAGCATGGCGAGGTCGGCCAGGATTAACGCATCGGCACCCAGCTGTGCTGCCATATCCACCGCGCGCTGCCAGCGGGCGTAACCGTCAGGATGGGCAAACGTATTGATGGCAATATGCAGCTTGCGGCGGTGCTGATGAACGAAGTTAACGGCTTCCTGAAGCTTTTTCTCCGTAAAGTTGAGGCCAGCAAAATGGCGGGCGTTGGTGTCATCTTTCAGCCCGATATAGACCGCATCGGCCCCATTTTCGATGGCCGCCTTAAGCGCCGGAAGGTTTCCGGCAGGGCAGAGCAGCTCCATAAATTATCCTGATGTAGTCGATAGCAAAATTGTTAACGAGCTGGGATTTTAATTAACCCATACGCGACAATTTTTGATTTAAGGCAGCTAATGGCGTATTGATGGCACCAATAATGAGGTACGTCGGACGACAGTTTGTTGATTTACGCCGCTATGTTGCGCTTCGGATATGGCAAAATAGCGGGACTATAGCTATCAGGGAGTAAAGCTCGTGCTGGATAAACTGCGTTCACGTCTCGTACAATTCGGTCCATCAATGCTGAGCGTGCCGGTCAGGCTGGCGCCGTTCGCGCTTAAACGGCAGGTACTGGAGCAGGTCCTGAGCTGGCAGTTCCGTCAGGCGCTGCAGGACGGTGAACTGGAGTTTCTGGAAGGCCGCTGGTTAAGCATTGAGGTTCGTGACATCGGGCTGCGCTGGTTTACTTCGGTTGAGAACGACCAGCTGATCGTTCGTGAGTCCGCCGAGGCGGATGTGAGCTTTAGCGCCAACGCCAGCGACCTGCTGATGATTGCCGCGCGCAAGCAGGATCCGGATACGCTCTTCTTCCAGCGCCGTCTGGTGATTGAGGGCGACACGGAGCTTGGCCTGTACGTTAAGAATTTAATGGATGCCATTGAGCTGGAGCAGATGCCGAAAGCGCTGCGCGTGATGTTGATGCAAATGGCAGATTTCGTTGAGGCGGGGCTGAAATCCCCGCCGGACAGTAAACACACTTCAGTAGGTGAGCCATGCTGATTCGAGTCGAAATTGGGATTGATGCACCGGGTATCGATGCGTTATTACGCCGCGCTTTTGAGAGCGATGCGGAAGCCCAACTGGTCCACGATCTCCGTGAAGACGGCCTGATTACGCTGGGGCTGGTTGCCACCGATGACGAAGGTCAGGTTGTCGGCTATGTGGCCTTCAGCCCGGTGATCGTTCAGGGTGAAGATCTTCAGTGGGTGGGCATGGCACCGCTGGCGGTAGATGAAAACTACCGCGGGCAGGGCCTGGCGCGCCAGCTGGTCTATGAAGGGCTGGACTCGCTTAATGAGTTTGGCTATGCCGCCGTGGTCACGCTGGGCGATCCGGCATTCTATGGCCGTTTAGGCTTCGAGCAGGCCGCGCATTACGATCTGCGCTGCCGCTGGCCGGGTACCGAATCCGCCTTCCAGGTGCATCGCCTGGCGGATGATGCCCTGAACGGCGTAAATGGTCTGGTGGACTACCACGATCATTTCAATCGCTTTTAATCAGGCTCTCGCGTAGCGCCTCAAAGGAGCCGTCTCCGGTCACGAGGCGCTCTTTCTGGCGCTTCGTCAGCTGCTTGATGCGGTATTCCAGCCTGAGCGCCAGCGAACGGTCGCCGACTGCCGCTGAGAAGGCGAGCTGTAATTCCCCTTTCCCCCGCAGCGCCTTTGCCCCTTTTCCCGTTTGATGTTGTAAAAAACGCCGCGCCACATCGGTTGTGATCCCGGTGTAGAGGGCGTTATCAGCGGTTCGGACAAGATAGAGAAACCAGCACACGGTAAACAGATTCAGTATGTTAAGGTGAACGCACCATAGCATGAGAGAGAACGAAAATGGAAACACTGGCCGCCATTAACCGCTGGCTGACGAAGCAGCATGTTGTCACCTGGTGCGTCTACAACGAGGGTGAGATGTGGTGCGCAAACGCGTTTTACTACTACGATCCGGAGCGCGTCGCTTTTTACGTCATGAGCGAAGACAAAACGCGTCATGCGCAGATGACCGGTCAGCAGGCAAAAGTCGCGGGCACGGTAAATGGCCAGCCGAAAACGGTCGCGCTGATCCGTGGGGTACAGTTTAAAGGGGAAATCCGTCGCCTGGACGGAGAAGAGAGCGACGCGCGTCGTAAGCACTACACGCGCCGCTTCCCGGTTGCCGCTGCGCTAAAAGCCCCGGTGTGGGAAATCCGCCTCGATGAGCTGAAATTTACCGACAACACCCTGGGCTTTGGCAAGAAGCTGCACTGGTTACGCGCCGAGCAGGCGTAGCGCTTCGCGGTTAAACGCCGGAAGATCGTCCGGGGTCCGGCTGGTGATCAGCTGGTCGTTGTCATTGACCACCTCCTGATCGTAAAACTCGGCCCCTGCATTTTTCAGATCGATAACGATCGGTTTCACGGCGGTAAGCTTACGCCCGCGAACAACCTCCGCGCTGATGAGCAGCTGCGGGCCGTGACAGATGGCAAAGACCGGTTTGCCGGTAGAGACAAAGTCCCGGGTAAAAGTCACGAAGCGCTCGTCCCCGCGCAGTGAATCCGGTGAATGGCCGCCTGGCAGCAGCAGGGCGTCGAAATCTGAGGGGCTAACGTTATCGATGGTTTCATCGATGGTCACGGTCGCTTCGCCCTTATGGCCTTTCACCGTTTTGCCCGCCTCTTTCTCAATGGTAATAACCTCGTGTCCCGCCTTGCGGAACGCCTCTGCAGGAGAGGTGAATTCTGAATCTTCAAACTCGTCGGTAATCAAGACTGCGATTTTCTTGCCCATGCTTCCTCCGTTGTTTTGGCTTCAGACTGATTTTTCTCCGCTTGTGGTAAATACTTACCTGTAACAGACTTCTAAGTGTGGTCGACCACGCTGAGTTCGCAAACGGACAATTCTGTAAAGGGGATAAGATGAGTCAGGTACTGATTACAGGCGCAACCGGGCTGGTGGGCGGGCATCTGCTGCGGCTGCTGATCCAGGACCGCCATATTAACTACATCGCCGCACCGACGCGTCGCCCGCTGTTGGACATCTCCGGCGTCTTTAACCCGCATGACCCCCAGCTCACCGACGCGCTGGCGCAGGTGCAGGACCCGATAGATATCGCCTTTTGCTGCCTGGGCACGACGCGGCGTGAGGCGGGCAGTAAAGAAGCCTTTGTTCATGCGGACTACACGCTGGTAGTGGACACAGCCCTGACGGCGAAAAAGCTGGGGGCAAAACATTTCCTGGTGGTCAGCTCGCACGGTGCCAGCACCGGCTCTCCGTTTTTTTACAATCAGGTGAAGGGCAAAATGGAAGAGGCGCTGATTGCCCAAAAGTGGGAGCGTCTGACAATCGTGCGGCCTTCGATGCTGATGGGGCACCGCGACGAACGGCGTTTTAACGAATCCTTTTTCGCCCCGCTGTTTCGCATCCTACCGGGTAACTGGAAGTCCATTGAGGCGCGGGACGTCGCGCAGGCGATGCTGAAAGAGGCGCTGGCACCGTCGCAGGAGGGCGTCAATATCATCCCTTCGGCAAAACTGCGTGAAATCGCGCAGGGCGAGGCGTAAACTTCTCCGGCTTATTAAATAACACTCTCCGGGGAATGGTATGACTGGTCAGTCTTCATCTCAGGCGGCAACACCTGTCCAATGGTGGAAGCCCGCACTCTTCTTTCTCGTGGTCATCATTGGCCTCTGGTATGTGAAATGGCAGCCGTACTACGGCAAAGCCTTCACCGCCGCCGAAACGCACAGCATCGGTAAATCTATTCTCGTTCAGGCTGATGCCAGCCCGCTGAAGGCGGCGTGGGATTATGCCATGGTCTACTTCCTCGCGGTGTGGAAAGCTGCCGTCTTAGGGGTGATCCTGGGATCGCTGATTCAGGTGCTTATCCCGCGTAACTGGCTGGTGAAAACTCTCGGTCAACCGCGCTTTCAGGGCACGCTGCTGGGCACGATTTTCTCCCTGCCGGGCATGATGTGCTCCTGCTGTGCCGCACCAGTTGCGGCGGGTATGCGCCGCCAGCGCGTATCCATGGGCGGTGCGCTGGCGTTCTGGATGGGGAACCCGCTTCTTAATCCGGCGACGCTGGTGTTTATGGGCTTTGTGCTCGGCTGGCATTTTGCCGCTATCCGTCTGGTTGCCGGGCTGCTGACGGTGCTGGTGGTGGCGACGCTGGTGCAAAAGCTGGTGAAGGATACTGCCGTCGAACCCGCAGCCGTTGGGCTGGACGTCAGCGAACCGCAGGGCGGTTTCTTTACTCGTTGGGGTAAGGCGCTGTGGCAGCTTTTCTGGAGCACCATTCCGGTCTATATCCTGGCTGTCCTGGTTCTGGGTGCGGCGCGCGTCTGGCTCTTCCCGCATGCGGATGGCGCGATCGACAACACGCTGATGTGGGTGATTGCGATGGCCGTTGCAGGCTGCCTGTTTGTGATCCCCACAGCGGCGGAGATCCCGATTGTCCAGACCATGATGCTGGCCGGAATGGGCACCGCACCGGCGCTGGCGCTGCTTATCACATTGCCGGCAATCAGCCTGCCGTCGCTCATCATGCTGCGTAAATCTTTCCCGGCGAAAGCGCTGTGGTTGACGGCGGGGCTGGTGGCGCTGAGCGGGGTGATTGTCGGGGGTATTGCGTTGATGTAAAAAAGCCCGGTGGCGCTCGCGCTCACCGGGCCTTCAGTCAGGTGTGGATTACTTAATGTAGGTAAACGCGGTGGTGACGTGCTTCACGCCGCTCACCCGGCTGGCGATATCCGCCGCCGCTTTCCCTTCACGGTCGGTCACCAGACCCAGCAGGAACACTTCACCGTTTTCGGTCGTTACCTTCACGTTTGAGGATTTCACCTGGTCTGAGCCCAGCAACTGGGAGCGGACTTTGGTGGTGATCCATGTGTCAGACGACGCGGTCCCCAGGCTGATTGGCTGACCCTGACGGATTTCATTGAAGACTTCCGTGGTGCCCTCAACGCCCATTGCGATCTGCTTAGCGCGGCTGGAGAGCTCGGTATTCGGTGCCTGGCCGGTCAGCAGGACTTTGCCCTGATAAGCCGTCACGTTGATACGCGCTTCTTTCTTGATTTGTTCGTCTTTCGACAGCGCGCTGTTGACCCGCAGCTCCAGCGTACCGTCATCCACCTGTGTGCCCACAGAGCGCGGATCGGTCGCCGCTTTGGTGCCCACTGCAGCGGTACCCACAACGGCCGCAGCAATACATCCCTGAAGCAGTAATGCAGACATAAGGACTGCGAGGGTCGATAAAGCCTTCATAAAAACTCCTTAATCATCCTGGTGAGGGAAAAGCGTGTTATCGATCAAATCGCATAAGCAGTTCACCGTGAGCATATGCATCTCCTGAATACGTGCGCTCCGGTGAGACGGAATGCGGATTTCCACATCCTGCGGCCCGAGCAGACCCGCCAGCTCACCGCCGTCGTAGCCGGTTAAGGCGACGATGGTCATGTCGCGGGTAACGGCGGCTTCAACGGCTTTGACGATGTCCCGGCTGTTGCCGCGCGTGGAGATGGCCAGCAGCACATCGCCGGCGTGCCCCAGGGCGCGCACCTGCTTCGCGTAAATTTCGTCATGCAGACGATCGTTAGCAATCGCTGTTAAGACCACATTATCGGTATTAAGTGCAATGGCAGGTAAACTCGGGCGTTCTGTTTCAAAGCGATTGATCATGCTGGCAGCAAAATGCTGTGCGTTGGCGGCTGAGGTTCCGTTGCCACAACAGAGGATTTTGTTGCCGTTAAGCAGGGATTGCACCAGCGTCATTGCAGCGCGAGAGATCGCGTCCGGAAGGGCTTCCGCCGCGGCAATCTGAGTCTGGATGCTTTCTGTGAAGCACACTTTAATTCTTTCGAGCACGTTATCCCTTTTAAATCTTAATTATGCGTCTTCGCCAAAAGCGTTTTTAAGCCATTCGATCTCATTTCCGGTGAAGGCTATCACATCGAAACGGCAATCCACAGTATCAAAGCTCCCATTATGGCGGGCAAGCCACAAGTGGGCAGTCTGTAATAATTTATGTTGTTTGGCGAGCGTCACGCTGGCGGCAGCACCGCCAAAACGGGAAGACTGTCGAAAGCGGACTTCTACAAACACAATCACCTGACCGTCTTTCATGATCAGATCAATTTCGCCGCCGCGCCCGCGGACGTTAGCGGCGATAAAGCGCAGTCCTTTGCCTTCAAGCCAGCGACGCGCTTTTAACTCCCACGCATCGCCGGTCTCTTTACGGCTTAACTGGCCGGGACGATTTGCCCCTGCTGGTATTTGAGCCATGATAACTTCCTGTTAATCACGCAGTCCTGCGTCGCGGTCAGATCGCCGGTGTTGCCGTTAAGCTCAAAGCCCGGCACCTGACGCATCTGGGTGAAGTGGTTCGCCAGCGCCCATGCATCGACGCCCATCGCATACAGACGCGCCAGAGAGTAGTCGTTACGTACGGAGCTTAGCGCCTGCTGCATCAGCGCCGGGTTGCTGCCCGCCAGCATTGGAATTTCACTGTACTGCAGGCCGTCCATTTCCAGACGGAAATCCGGGCCCGCAGTACCTTGCGCGCTGCGGGAGCTGGCGTAGAGCGTTGCGCCGCTCTGGCTGCCGTTACGCATCGCAATCATCGGTTTGATAAAGGCGATCTCCTGCGGCGTGGCAACGATATAGGCTGCATCCACTTTACCGCCACCGCTAATCTGCGCGTCGGTAGGTGGGGCAGGGATCGTCAGGCCGCCAATCGTCACGCTCTGCTGCTGTGGCAGGCTCGCGGTGACAGGACTGCCGTTAAGCGCGATACCCGCTCCACCGTTTACGCCCGCGCGCAGTTCAGAGACGGAACCGAATTTCTGCTGCAGCACCACGCCGCCGCCGAGCTTCTGCCACTCATCGGCAAAGGCATTGGCCACGCGATCGCCCAGCGCGCTGCGTGGGATGAGCAGCAGCGGAGCCTGTTTGCCCTGCTCGTGAATATGGCGCGCCGCATCGCGGGCTTCATCTTCAGGGGAAAGCGCGAAATAGCAAATATTGGCCCGGTTCTGAACCTGCTCGGGCTGGTTGAGCGCCAGTACGTTCAGCGTGGTATTGCTCTTCATCAGCTCTTCCACGTTGTTTTTCAGCAGCGGACCGACAACGATGCTCGCCCCGTCCTGTTGAACCTGCGCCAGAACCTGGTCAAGCGGCTGCGAGCTGGTGTCGTAGATTTTCAACTCAGCGCCCGGGTTGGCGCTGGTGGTTGCCACGGCCTGCGGCTGCGCAGCAGATTGGGCTGCGGGTTGTGCAGGCTGCGGTTGAGGCTGTTCTGCTGTTGCGTCAGGCGCTGGCGTCTCGGCCGGAGCCTGAGTAGCAGGTGCTGTAGTAGCCGGTGCAGGTGAAGCCGGAGGCGTCGTCGGAGCCGTCACAGGGTTTTGCATCGTACCCTGCGCCGGCGCTTGCGCCGTGGTCAGGTCGCTGGTCTCTGCGGCGGACGGGCTGACAACGTCATTCACGTTAGCCGCCTGAGCCGCCTGCGCGGGAACCGCACTGCCGGTTACCGACGTCGTGCCGTTTTTCGCTGCTTCAAAGCCCTGCTGAATGGTGCGGCCAAACACTGCCGCCTGGCCGTTGAGCGGCAGAAGCAGGGCGATTTTGCTGGTGGACGCTGGCTTAAAGTTCTGCACGTTTACCAGCTGGGTTGGCAGCATTTTCGCACCCGGGTTTTGCGGGTAGCGCGTCTGCCAGTCCGTAATACCGGCCTTCAGCATCTTTGGATCGCTGCGGTTGTTAAACCACATCTGCTGCAGATCCAGCCAGCCCTGGAGCACGTTTTCGTCCGCGTTGATGACCAGCGCCTTTGCCTGATCCTGGGTCATCGAGGCAAGTGCCTGCCAGGTGGCATCAATGTTTTTCTGCTTGTCGGCCCCGGCGAGCAGCGGCTCCTGGGCAATCAAGGCGCGCAGCAGGGTCAGGGAAGGACGACCCTGTTCAGCGGTGATGCCCGCCTGCCAGAAGCGCGCCTGCTGGTTTTTATCCAGCGCGCTCAGGTCGATGCTCCCCAGGATCTTTTTCGCGCTCTCATAGTCTTTCTGCGCGACCTTCAGCTCGGCAGAGAGCAGGCTCTGCTCAAGACGCTGGGTATCGTTAAGCTCTTTCGGCAGTTGGCCGAACAGCTCGGCAGCCTGCTGGGTTTTCCCCTCTTTCAGCAGTGCACGAATGGCGAGTAATTGCCAGTTGATCCTGGTATCATTTGTACTCTGCGACATTTGTTGCAGATAAAAGCCAGAATCAGCCTGAGCGGAGCCCTGAAGATGGGCGGTGCTCTGGTCAGGTGCCTGGGTGCCACAGCCTGCAAATATCAGTGCTGCGAGCAGAAGCGGCACGCTGCGCGTGGCTTTTTTTCGAAGAAACGTTAACGGTACCATACTGTATCCAGTGATTTTTTTTACGCAATGCTCAATATTAAATCGGCAATACGGACGAAACAATGAAACAACACGAAACGGCAGATAATTCTCAAGGCCAGCTTTATATTGTACCTACTCCTATCGGGAATTTGTCTGATATTACCCAACGTGCCCTCACTGTATTGCAAACTGTTGATTTAATTGCGGCTGAAGACACCCGACACACCGGCCTGCTGCTGCAACATTTCGCGATTAACGCCCGATTGTTTGCTCTGCACGATCACAATGAGCAACAAAAAGCCGAAACGCTGGTGGCGAAGCTGAAAGAGGGGCAGAACATTGCGCTGGTCTCCGATGCCGGTACGCCGCTGATTAACGACCCTGGCTATCATCTGGTGCGTACCTGCCGTGAAGCCGGTATTCGCGTTGTGCCACTGCCGGGGCCGTGCGCCGCCATTGCTGCTTTGAGCGCGGCGGGTCTGCCGTCCGATCGCTTCTGCTATGAAGGTTTCCTGCCCGCCAAATCCAAAGGCCGCCGCGATGTGTTAAAGGAACTGGAGGCCGAGCCGCGTACCCTGATTTTCTACGAATCCACTCACCGTCTGCTGGAAAGCCTGGAAGATATGGTCACCGTCTGGGGCGAGAGTCGCTACGTGGTGCTGGCGCGCGAGCTGACCAAAACCTGGGAAACCATTCACGGTGCGCCGGTGGGTGAACTGCTGGCGTGGGTGAAGGAAGACGAAAACCGCCGCAAGGGTGAAATGGTGCTGATTGTCGAAGGACATAAGGCGCAGGAAGACGCGCTGCCAGCCGACGCGCTGCGCACGCTGGCGCTGCTGCAGGCGGAACTGCCGCTGAAGAAAGCGGCGGCATTAGCGGCGGAGATCCACGGCGTGAAGAAAAATGCGCTGTATAAGCATGCGCTGGAGCAGCAGGGGGAGTGATCCATACTCCGCCTTTTTTGCCGGGCGGCGCTGCGCTTGCCCGGCCTACAAAATCTAGAGTGTCGGAATAAATGTCGTAATAAATGTCGGAAAAGAAAATTGCGCAGGTCATCCGCCGATCTGCGTCTTTCGCTAAACCGTAATGATCTCGGTGCCCGTTTTACCCAACAGTTCTTTTTCGTGCTTTCCGATCCCATCATCCGTTATCACACAGTCGATTTTTTCCATCGGCAACACCTGGTTGAACCCGCGGCGGTTGAACTTGCTGGCGTCCAGCACGGCAATCACCTTATGCGCTGCGGCAGCCATCACGCTGCTAATCGAATAGCCTTCATTGAACGTTGTAATGCCGTTGGTGGCATCAATACCGTCCGCGCCGACAAACATCAGATCCGCGCTTATCCCGGTCAGAGAGCGCTCGGCGATGGTGCCATGCATAGAGTGGGTTTTATGGCGCACGGTACCGCCACAGACCACGAGCGTAATATCTTTATTTTCCGAGAGGGCAAACGCGGCAGGCAGGCTGTTGGTGATGACGGTGATGTTGGCTTTTTTGGTGAGTGCTTCGGCGATGAGCATGGTGGTGCTACCGCTATCGAGAATGATCGTCATCCCTTCTTCAATCATGGATGCTGCAGCCTGTGCGATCCGCTTTTTCGGGTCGCTCGCCAGCTGATAACGATCCTCCAGTACCACTTCCTGATTTTCGCTTTCCGCCAGGCTGCTGCCGGGTCTTGCTGCGCCACCGTGAAAACGCGTGACCAATCCTTTTTCTTCCAGCAGGCGGAGATCTGTTCGAATCGTTACTTCTGAAATGCCAAACATATTTGACAGATCCAGCACCATGACACTGCCCTGAGCGTTGACGAGGTCAACGATTTTATTGCGTCGCTCAAATGAGTTCATATTGAATTGCCTGATAATTAACTGCCTCTATTCTAATCGAAGGGATGCGAAAGGTGTATGACAATATTCGAAAGCAAATGTGAGCCAGCTCAGGTTGCTGGCTCGAAGCACTACGCGAAGCGCAGCATGATTTTGCCCTGCATAGGCGCACCGTTTAGTCCTTGCACGGCCTGAGCAAAGCTGTCGCTATCGCCGGTATGAGCAATAAGGGGCTTTAGCTGCAGTTTTTTCTCTGTGAGCAGGCGGGCTGCGGTTTCCCATTCTTCACCCGGCCACGGGGCCGAATAATTCATCCAACTTCCCAGAAGCGTCAACTCCTTACGCAGTATCTTCCCAAATGTCGCCGCAGGTAAGTTCAGGTCGTGATGCAGCGTACCCACCAGAGCGACCTGGGCGCGCGGCCCGGCGATATCAATGGCGAGCGTGACGGTTTGCGGTGTGCCAGCAGTCTCCAGAACCAACTGATCAAACGGGTTGTCGCTCAAGGCGTTGAGGATGTCGTCTGCGCCCAGAGCTCGGCTATTAAACACCTGAGTTGCCCCCAGCGCTGTTGCCTGCGCGAGCTTATCGTCGTTGATATCGATCGCGCTTACGCTGTTGGCGCCCAATGCCAGCGCACACTGCATCGCCAGCAGGCCAATCGTCCCTGCGCCGACAATTATGACGTTCTTACCCTCGCAGCCGGAAGCGAGATGAAACGCGTGTAGCCCTACGGTTATGGGTTCAATAAAAGCGCCATCCTCAATTGCCATCTCTGCTGGTAGGCGGAACAGGTTTGCGCGCTTCACCACGATATATTCCGCGTTGCCGCCTTCGCTACGAGATCCGACAAACTGATACTGCTTGCAGAGCGAGTAATAGCCTTTTTCACATGCCGGACAGGAAAAGCAGGGCAGTAATGGCACGCAGGCAACCGGATCGCCTGCTTTGAGATCGTGCACTTCGGTACCACAGGCTTCGACATAACCGCTAAATTCATGTCCCAGGGTGATGGGATAATAATGCGCCCCTCCGGCAAAAATTCGCGGGATATCGGAGCCACATAATCCTGAGCAGGCAATGCGCACCTGCACATCATCCGCAGCCTGAATCTGAGGGATTGGACGTTCTTCAACACGCACGTTGCCCTCAGCGTGAATTACCACTGATTTCATATTCACTCCAGAAAAAGAGGGGGAGCTTGGCTCCCCGGATATCAAGACATCGTCTGGCTTTGCGGGTTAGCGACGTTCTTTTCTGCCGCGTTAAATACGCGGGCGCGTCGCCAGGTGAGCAGGACGCCGGTGAAGTAAATCGCGCCAATCACGATGAACCCCACCACGTTTTGCCAGGTGAACAATTGGATGAGCAGCCAGGTGACGGGTGAACCGCCTTGGTCCATGGAGGCCACCAGTCCGCCTGCTTTCAACGCGCCAGCATTTTGCGCAAGCTGGGTATGCAGGCCGATGGTCTGGGTCGCAATCCACAGCGTAATGCCCATGATGATGACGCCAGAGATAAGCGTGCGGAACAAGTTGCCCTGATGCACCGCGACCGCCATCGCCACAAAGAAGCCGATGGTGGCAAGGTCACCGAACGGCAGCACCTGGTTGCCCGGCACCAGAACCGCAATCAAAATGGTTAGTGGGATGAAAATCAGGCTGGCGGAGACGACGGACGTATGGCCCAGCAGCAGCGCCGGATCGAGACCGATCAAGAACTCCTGCCCACCAAACTTCGCCTGCAGACGTTTACGGGCATGTTTAGCAATCGGCGTCAGGCCATCCATGATGGGTTTGATGACGCGCGGCATCAGCAGCATCACGGCGGCGGTTTTAACGGCCAGCTGGAGAACCGATTTAGCGTCGTAGCCAGCCAGCAGGCCAATAGCCAGTCCCATCACAAACCCAACCGTGACCGGTTCGCCAAACGGGCCAAAACGTTTTTGCACGTCGTCTGCGCTAAAATGAATACGCTTCACGCCTGGGATTTTGTCGATAATCGTATCGACCAGAACGGCGATCGGGCCAAGGTAAGCTGACGAGCCGTGAGGGATGGCGATCCCTTCCAGACCGAAAAAGTCCCGGGTGTCCTTAGCAAACCAGTCTCCAAGCTTGTAAACAAAGGCTGCGTGCACCACAACGCCCAGGATCCCCAGCCAGTAAGAGCCGGTTGCCAGGTGCAGCATCGCACCGGTGAAGGTCATGTGCCAGATGTTCCAGATATCGACGTTTACTACCCGGGTCATCCGCGTCACCAGCATGACAACGTTAACGCCAATGGCAACAGGGATAGCAATAAGTGCAATCTGTGATGCCCAGGTCATTGGGGATGAACCCGGCCAGCCGACGTCCACCACGTGCAGGTTAATCTGGAACTGCTCAGCCATCGCTTTGGCCGCCGGGCCGATGGAGTCAAGCATCAGGCCGATAACCAGCCCGATCCCGACGAAGCCGATGCCAATATGCAGGCCGGATTTAAAGCAATCGCCCAGCTTCATCCCCAGAAGCTTCGAGAAGATGATGATGACTATGGGCAGCATGACGGTGGGACCGAGGTCGAGAATATACCGCATGATTTCGGTAAACATGATCTTACCCCTCGAGGATGGTCAGAATTTTTTGCTGCAGGGCTTCGACGCCGACGCCGGATACAAACGGCATGCCGTGCACCACCGGGATGTCGCCAAAGGCTCTGTCAACTTTCGCCGTGGTACAAATTAGATCTGCGCCGTCCATATAGGTTTCGATTTCAGTCACCCGGCACTGGACCAGATCCAGTTCAATGTGGTGGGCTTCACACAGCTCTTTGATCTCTTCTGCTGCCATGGTTGAGGTGGCGACAGCACCGCCGCAAGCAACAATAACTTTGCGTTTCATAGGGTACTCCTTTTTATTATCAGTATGTTATGAAACCTGGGCACAGGCGACAGGCTCAAGGATCGTCTCCCGGAAACGATCGGCCAGGCGCTCTGCGGGCACCGCCAGCAGCATGTCCAGCGTGTCCGGGTTTTGTAGCTCACTGAAAAGGCGGCGCAGCAATTTCATTTGCGCCGCAGGGTTTTCAACGATTAACGCGATGATGAGTGAGACGGCGACCTCGCCATCATCGTCAGCCTGCTGAAAATGCACCGGTTTGTCCGGGCGAATCAGGTAAATCGCGGGGCGTTTCGCATGTATGGCTTCGCAGTGCGGAATAGCGACCGCATGGCGTTCAAGAGCAATGCCGGTGGGGTAGTTCATCTCCCTTTCCATAAGGGCGGCAGGGTAGGTGGCGTGTACAACACCGTTAGCCAGCATCTCCTCGCCAATATGCGCCAGCGCCTGCTGGCAGGTTTCAAACTCAATTCCGGTACGGACAAAAACGTGACTCATACATTCTCCGGCATCAGACGGGTTCAGGGGTGCAGCCAAATCGATAGGCGCGTAATACATCCTGTATTTTGTCGATGATGAGATTTTGCGGTGTTGCGGCGATCTCATTCATCGACAATCGTTCGAACTGGACGGGCATAAACTGGCTGATCAGCCCCAGAGGCAAGGAGGTTGCGTTCAGATTAGCAATTAACTTCTCAACGCTCTGGCGAATGCGCGGGTGCGGCCAGTAGTAGCGAATGCGATCGGACAGGCTAAAGTGAATATCCACCATTGCCTGGCTCCAGGTGGGGCGGTAATACTTCTTCCAGTAATCCGGCTCGTTCAGCATGACTTCGTCGATCACATCAAGCACATGGCTGCGTTGCTCAGGGGCGATGAGGGCCTTCTCCATTTGCGCGAGGGCAAAAATGGCTTCTCGCAGGGCAAAGGTAAGCGCCGGACCGACTTTCAGGATCGCGAAGTGATCGCGAACCAAAGCGCGATAGGCCTGACGAGTCTGGTAGTCGGTGGAGTGCGCCTCATAGACCATGGGGGTCTGGCGGATCCAGCCGGAAAGCGCCTCTGCCGCGTGCGGCTGGTAGTGAATAATTTGCGTATGGTCGAACTCCACGCCGGGTTGCACGACTATCGCAATCACGCGCGTCATCGCCTCGTCCAGACCGAGCGCGGCAAAGGCCTCACGATGCGTTTCCAGCGTCTGCGCGGCATCTTCCACACGGGTAACATGCACGCTGCTAATACTGCTGGCCTCACCGCCTGGAACGGGAACCTCAGTACCAATCACGTAGGTCAGCGCCGCTTTTTGTTCTTCAGTGGCCGTCTCTTCTGCCGCTTTACACAGTCGGGCAGCACGCTGTGCCACCACCCCTGGCGGGAGTGGAACAGGATCGTCGGCGCAGGACATGGAGGCGTCCAGGTGGATCTTGCTAAACCCTGCCGCGACATAGGCTTTGATCAATGCGATGGATTTCTCCATCGCCGCGTCTGCCGGTTCGTTTTGCCAACAGTTTGGCCCCAGATGATCGCCACCCAGGATCAAACGTTCATGCGGAAAGCCCACCTCTTTAGCAATCTTCAGAACGAAATTACGGAAATCAGCGGGTTTCATACCGGTGTACCCGCCGAACTGGTTCACCTGATTTGAGGTGGCCTCAATCAGTACCTTGTTGTCGGTATGCAGATCGAACCGTAATGCGGCTTCGATAACCAGCGGGTGCGCTGAACAGACAGAACAAATACCGAGATGCTCTCCCGCCTTATGGCGGGCAATAATATCTTTCACATTTCCTCCGGGTCAGGACTTTAGAGTTTTCCTTCACAACCACAATCGTTAATGACTTTGCGCACCACCTCTTTCATGGCACGTTTGGCGGGCACCATGTAATGTCGCGGGTCACTGGTTTCGGGATGTGAAGCGAGATAGGTTTTCAGCGCATTCGAGAAGGCGATTTTGAGTTCTGTGGCAACGTTGACCTTGCAGATACCGAGGCGAATGGCCTGACGGATATCGGCCGTAGATAAACCTGAAGCGCCGTGCAGCACCAGCGGGATATCGACCTGATTGCGGATCTCTGCCAGACGTTCAAAATCAAGTTTCGGCGTGGCAGTGTAGAGGCCGTGCGCGGTACCGATGGCGACGGCCAATGAGTCGATACCCGTTAATTCAACAAATTCGCGTGCCTGTTGCGGGTTGGTGTAAAGCGCGTCTTTGCTGTCGACGACCAGGTCATCCTCCTGACCGCCAAGACGGCCAAGTTCAGCCTCCACGCTAACGTCGTAGCGGTGGCAGTAGTCTGTCACTCTCTTCACCAGCGCCACGTTTTCAGTGAACGGATGATGAGAGCCGTCGATCATTGCAGAGCGGACCCCTCTCTGTACTTTCTGCGCGATATCGTCGAAATCTTCGTGATGATCGAGGTGGATCGCCAGTGGCTGGTTATACGTTTTGGCCAGATCGCTGGCGATGGCGACCACGTTCCCGGTTCCGGCATAGCTAAACGTACCTGGCGTACCCGCGACGATCAGAGGGGAGCGCATCTCAGAGGCCGTTTCAACGACCACCTGCAGCGTTTCGAGATTATGAATATTGAATGCCGGTACGGCGTACCCTTCGCGCTGTGCTTTTAACAGCATCGCTTTCGACGAGATGATGAACATCTTTCCTCCGAAACCTTTCGTTTTGTTTATGCGAAAGAGAGTATAGGGTTTCGGAATGTTATTTTGTGATTGGTATCTTAAAAATGAAAGAATCGAAACGAAAGGTAAGAATGCGAAAGAAATGAAAGAAAAAAAAGCATGGCCGAAGCCATGCTAAGCGAGGTTTACAGCAAACTCACGTCACCGGTGCCGGGTTAAACACCGCCAGCTGATTATGCAGCCCCCACTGGTCCGAGAACGTTTTCTTCCGCCCGCTTGCAACGTCCAGAATAAAGTGGAACAGTTTCCAGCCCACGTCTTCAATACTCTCTTCCCCGGTGGCAATGGTGCCCGCGTTGATGTCCATTAAGTCATACCAGCGGTTTGCCAGCTCGGTGCGGGTCGCCATCTTGATCACCGGGACCGCCATCAGGCCGTACGGCGTACCGCGCCCGGTGGTAAAGACCTGTACCGTAATGCCGGACGCCACCTGCTGGGTGCCGCAAACAAAATCGCTGGCAGGCGTAGCCGCATAGATCAGACCGCGCCTGGTTGGCCGCTGGCCCGGAGAGAGCACTTCCACAATCGCGCTCTGGCCGGATTTAGCTATCGAACCGAGGGCTTTTTCCACCACGTTTGCCAGACCGCCTTTCTTGTTGCCCGGAGAGGGGTTGGCGCTGCGGTCGGTTTTGCCCATATCGAGATAGCTATCGTACCAGGCCATCTCCTCGAGCAGGCGTTTCCCCACCTCTTCATTAACGGCGCGCGGCGTAAGGAGATGGATGGCGTCACGCACTTCGGTGACTTCGGAGAACATCACCGTGGCGCCGCAGCGCACCAGCAGATCGGACGCATAGCCCACCGCCGGGTTAGCCGTCACGCCAGAGAAGGCATCGCTGCCGCCACACTGAGTGCCCACCACCAGTTCCGATGCCGGGCACGTTTCGCGCTGGCGGCGGTTGAGTTTGTCCAGATGACGCTCCGCCACCTGAAGAATATCGTCGACCATCGAACGGAAGCCAACGTGGCGTTCGTCCTGCAGGCGCACGATGCTGGCCTCGTCAGCCGGGATGGCTTTGACATCTTCGGTGCCCTGCAGCAGGCGCTCTGGCTGCAATTTTTCACACCCGAGACCAATCACCATCACCTCGCCGCCAAAGTTCGGGTTAAGGGCGATATTGTGAATGGTACGGATCGGCACGACCGCCGCTGGCGCGTTGATCGCCACACCGCAGCCGTACAGGTGGTTAAGACCCACCACGCCGTCGACGTTCGGGTACTTCGGCAGCAGATCGCGCTCAATGATTTTCACTACGTAATCCACCACGCCCGCCACGCAGTGCACGCTGGTGGTAATGCCGAGCAGGTTTTTGGTTCCCACGCTGCCGTCCGCGTTGCGGTATCCTTCGAAGGTATAGCCCTCCAGCGGAGGAAGCGGTTCAGGAACACGGGTAGCCAGCGGCAAGGTATTCAGCGGCGGTGCTTTGGGCAGTTCAACCAGCGACTCCTCAATCCAGCTACCCTGCGGGATAGCGCGTACCGCATAGCCTATGACTTCACCGTAACGGACGATTGCACCGTGGGCAGGAATATCGACCAGCGCGACCTTGTGTCCCTGCGGAATGTGCTCAATCAGCTCAAGCCCGTCCGGGAAGCGGGTGCCTGCT
The DNA here is from genome assembly GCF_041399405.1 of Enterobacter sp. KB-280D8. NCBI lineage: Bacteria > Pseudomonadati > Pseudomonadota > Gammaproteobacteria > Enterobacterales > Enterobacteriaceae > Enterobacter > Enterobacter sp. KB-280D8. The sequence goes on along the minus strand of NZ_JBGKEC010000003.1, from coordinate 490,790 downwards.
TTTAAGCCATTGTCGTTGACAATAATCGCCACGTTATCCGTATCGTGAACCTTAATATAAAACGCCGTCGGCGATGCCTCTCTAATTGCAATATCGGCCATTATTCACTTTTCTCCGGCAAAGTTTCAGCTATGAAATATAGCTCCTGGATAATCGTTTTCTTATCGAAGAAATAAAGCATGTCAGGACGGGAAAAGTGAAAATGTGATCGCGATCGTTTCAGGCGGACTAATCCTTGATTCTGTGCATTAGCGCCCACTGCTTTGTGCGTATGCTCAAAATAGCGTTGAGATGCAGCGTGATACTTGAGCATTAAGACAATGTGATGTCACACAGAGCCGATTATACTGAATGACGATTTTATTGCGCCAACATTCAGTCAGAGAAATAAATATAAAAAGAATCTGTTTCGAAATGAATAATACGGGCTAAAACTGCGGAATTAAAAAGGTATATGAGATGAATAACGATATCTTCCCGAATACGTTTAAAGCGGCTCTTGCGGCGCACCAGATTCAGATTGGCTGCTGGTCCGCGCTGGCAAACCCTATCAGCACCGAAGTGCTGGGCCTGGCCGGGTTCGACTGGCTGGTGCTGGACGGCGAACATGCGCCGAACGATATCAGCACCTTTATTCCGCAGCTGATGGCGCTGAAAGGCAGCCCCAGCGCCCCGGTAGTGCGTGTGCCCACTAACGATCCGGTGATTATCAAGCGTCTGCTGGATATCGGTTTCTACAATTTCCTGATCCCGTTTGTGGAAACCGAAGAACAGGCGGCGCTGGCCGTGGCCTCAACGCGCTATCCGCCGGAAGGGATCCGCGGCGTCTCCGTTTCGCACCGCGCCAACATGTTTGGCACCGTTAAGGACTACTTCGCTCAGTCCAATAACAACATCACCATTCTGGTTCAGATCGAGAGCCAGCAGGGCGTTGATAACCTCGACGCGATTGCAGCCACAAACGGCGTGGACGGTATCTTTGTCGGCCCAAGCGATCTGGCTGCCGCCTTTGGTCATCTGGGTAACGCCAGCCATCCTGACGTGCAGCGCGCAATCCAGCACATCTTTGCCCGCGCCAAAGCGCACGGTAAACCGTGCGGCATTCTGGCGCCGGTTGAGGCAGATGCCCGTCGCTACCTGGAGTGGGGGGCCACCTTTGTTGCCGTCGGCAGCGACCTCGGCGTGTTCCGCTCAGCGACGCAGAAATTAGCGGACGCTTTTAAAAAATAACCATCATTGAGGAAACAGATTATGACGCTGAAAGTGGGTTTTATTGGTCTTGGGATCATGGGTAAACCAATGAGTAAGAACCTCATCAAAGCGGGTTACTCACTGGTGGTATCCGATCATAATTCGCAGTCTGTGGCGGAGGTGATGGCGGCGGGTGCGGAAACGGCCACCACCGCTAAAGCCATTGCCGAGCAGTGCGATGTCATCATCACCATGCTGCCAAACTCCCCGCACGTCAAAGAGGTTGCGCTGGGGGAGAACGGCATCATCGAGGGGGCGAAGCCCGGCCTGGTGCTGATTGATATGAGCTCTATCGCCCCGCTTGCCAGCCGTGAAATCAGCGAGGCGTTAAAAGCGAAGGGCGTCGACATGCTGGATGCGCCCGTCAGCGGCGGCGAGCCGAAAGCCATCGACGGCACCCTGTCGGTGATGGTGGGCGGCGATAAAGCCGTGTTCGACAAATACTATGACCTGATGAAAGCGATGGCGGGATCCGTGGTGCATACCGGAGATATTGGTGCGGGCAACGTCACCAAGCTGGCGAACCAGGTGATTGTGGCGCTGAACATTGCCGCCATGTCTGAAGCGCTGACGTTGGCAACCAAAGCGGGCGTCAATCCGGATCTGGTCTATCAGGCTATTCGCGGCGGCCTGGCGGGCAGTACCGTGCTGGATGCCAAAGCGCCGATGGTGATGGACCGTAACTTCAAGCCGGGATTCCGCATCGACCTGCACATTAAAGATCTGGCGAACGCCCTGGACACCTCTCACGGCGTGGGTGCGCAGCTGCCGCTGACCGCTGCGGTCATGGAGATGATGCAGGCGCTGCGTGCCGATGGCCTGGGCACGGCCGATCACAGCGCGATTGCGTGCTACTACGAAAAACTGGCGAAGGTGGAAGTGGCGCGTTAATAGCATCTTACCCGCACCTGAGGGTGACAGCGGCGCGCAAACCCTCTATACTGCGCGCCGAAGCTGACCAGACAGTCGCCGCTTCGTCGTCGTCCCTTTCGGGGGAGACGGGCGGAGGGGAGGAAAGTCCGGGCTCCACAGGGCAGGGTGCCAGGTAACGCCTGGGGGGGAAACCCACGACCAGTGCAACAGAGAGCAAACCGCCGATGGCCCGCGCAAGCGGGATCAGGTAAGGGTGAAAGGGTGCGGTAAGAGCGCACCGCGCGGCTGGTAACAGTCCGTGGCACGGTAAACTCCACCCGGAGCAAGGCCAAATAGGGGTTCACATGGTACGGCCCGTACTGAACCCGGGTAGGCTGCTTGAGCCAGTGAGCGATTGCTGGCCTAGATGAATGACTGTCCACGACAGAACCCGGCTTATCGGTCAGCTTCAACTTCTCAGGAAACCCCGCTTCGGCGGGGTTTTTGCTTTCTGTGATTGTAGGTCAGGGTAAGCGAAGCGGCAACCGGCACCGGACAAACGACATCAATTCTCATATTTGCGACATTAAGCACATTTCACTGTTTTTATCCCTTCAATGTCTATCCTGAATCTGCAGACGATCTCCATCACAAAATTTCACGCTGAAAAACAGTGAATTTACAGTATTGTCAATTTGTTATGATTGTTATCTGTATGATCCTGAATGTTTTCCTGGTTGATATGGATATATTGAAATCAAAAACATTCAGGCTGTGAATGTGTGACCTGTTCCACTCTTTATCAAAAGCTGGCCAAAAAGCCTCTGCAGAATTTGATAATTTGAAAGAATGTTTCAACTGAATAACGGTTATTTATTGGCCTTTAATTGCCTGAAAGATCGTCTTTATTGATTTTTTTAATGCAGGAAAATTTATCAAGGTTATTGCCATAAAATAAATTTATTACTCCTGTTTTTGTTGATCAATATCAGCGTAATGGTCTGCCTTGATGCATTCATCTCATTGTTAGTAAAGTCTTTTTAGGGTTTTGATTATTCATGTGAATAGTGTGAAAAAGCAAATTGTGAGTAACAGCACATACCCCTTGAAACATTATTGAGTAGAATCCACCCCGTCATAGGGAAATAAGCGCAGAATATTATGAACACTATTATTCTACCGAAAACACAGCACCTCGTGGTATTTCAGGAAGTCATTAAAAGTGGCTCCATAGGTTCTGCCGCAAGACAGCTGGGCCTGACGCAGCCCGCCGTCAGCAAAATCATCAGCGATATTGAGTCCTACTTCGGCGTGGAAGTGATGGTACGTAAAAACACCGGCGTAAAACTCACTGCCGCGGGCCAGGTTCTGCTCTCGTACTCTGAGTCGATCACCCGCGAGATGAAAAACATGGTGAGCGAGATTAACAGCCTCAGTTTTAGCACCGTCATGGACGTCTCCTTTGGCTATCCGTCGCTGATTGGTTTCACCTTCCTGTCCGGGATGATCAAAAAATTCAGGGAAGTGTTCCCGAAAGCACGCGTATCCATGTATGAAGCCCAGCTCTCCTCTTTTCTTCCGGCCATTCGCGACGGTCGGCTGGATTTTGCCATCGGCACGCTGAGTGATGAAATGCTGTTGCAGGATCTGCACGTCGAGCCGCTGTTCGAGTCCGAGTTTGTGCTGGTCGCCAGTAAATCACGAACGTGCACCGGCCCGACGACATTGGCATCGCTCACGCACGAGCAGTGGGTGATGCCGCAAACCGATATGGGCTACTACAAAGAACTCCTGACCACCCTGCAAGACAACCACATCAGCATTGAAAACATCGTCCAGACCGATTCCGTCGTCACCATTTATAACCTTGTCCTGAATGCCGATTATCTCACGGTGATTCCGCGCGATATGATTGCGCCTTTCGGCTCGGACCAGTTTATTGTGCTGCCAGTGGAAGATGAATTACCCGTGGCGCGTTATGCCGCCGTATGGTCAAAAAATTACAGGATTAAAAAATCGGCATCAGTTTTAGTCGAACTGGCAAAACAATATTCTTCGATGAATATCGAAAGACGACGATAAAAATAATCACGCTTTAAAACACCCGGGGCGCCGCTTTTTAACGCTCTGATACCCTGACTTTGCCTGAAAACAATGAATTATTATAACGAGGACATTATGCACATTACTTACGATCTCCCGGTAACCATTGAAGATATACAGGATGCCAGAAAGCGACTGGCAGGAAAAATCTATAAAACCGGCATGCCGCGCTCAAATTATCTCAGCGAACGGTGTAAAGGTGAGATATTCCTCAAGTTTGAAAACATGCAGCGTACCGGCTCGTTTAAAATTCGCGGTGCGTTTAATAAATTAAGCTCGCTGACCGATGCTGAAAAACGCAAAGGCGTCGTCGCCTGCTCCGCAGGAAACCACGCGCAGGGAGTGTCGCTCTCCTGTGCGATGCTCGGTATCGACGGCAAAGTGGTGATGCCAATGGGCGCACCGAAATCCAAAGTCGCCGCGACGCGCGACTACTCGGCAGAGGTGGTGCTGCACGGCGAAAACTTCAACGACACCATCGCCAAAGTGAGCGAAATCGTCGAGATGGAAGGGCGCATTTTTATCCCGCCTTATGACGATCCGAAAGTGATCGCCGGCCAGGGCACCATCGGCCTGGAAATTCTCGAAGATTTGTACGACGTGGATAACGTGATTGTCCCTATCGGCGGCGGCGGATTAATTGCCGGGATTGCCACGGCGATTAAATCCATCAACCCGACCATTAATATTATCGGCGTACAGTCTGAAAACGTTCACGGAATGGCCGCATCGTATCAGGCCGGAGAAATAACCAACCATCGCGTTACCGGCACGTTAGCTGACGGCTGCGATGTGTCTCGTCCGGGTAAATTAACCTTCGAAATTGTTCGTGAACTGGTCGACGACATTGTACTGGTGAGCGAAGACGATATTCGCAACAGCATGATTGCCCTTATTCAGCGAAATAAAGTGGTGACGGAAGGCGCCGGTGCGCTGGCCTGCGCGGCATTATTAAGCGGCAAGCTTGACCACTATATTCAGGGCCGTAAAACCGTCTGCATTATTTCCGGCGGCAATATCGATCTCTCCCGCGTTTCCCAAATTACCGGCTTCGTTGACGCATAAAGGTGACCTATGAGCAACACAGAAAGCATTATCGTTGGCCAGTCCAAAACGTCCTCCTGGCGTAAGTCTGATACTACCTGGACGCTTGGCCTGTTTGGTACCGCCATTGGCGCGGGCGTGCTGTTCTTCCCCATTCGCGCAGGCTTTGGTGGATTGATCCCTATCCTGCTGATGCTGGTTCTCGCGTTCCCGATTGCGTTTTACTGCCACCGCGCGCTGGCGCGTTTGTGTCTGTCCGGCAGCAACGTTTCCGGCAACATCACCGAAACGGTGGAAGAGCACTTTGGGAAGACCGGCGGGGTGGTGATCACTTTCCTCTACTTCTTCGCCATTTGCCCGCTGCTGTGGATTTACGGCGTCACCATTACCAACACCTTTATGACCTTCTGGGAAAACCAGCTCCAGCTGCCCGCGCTGAACCGTGGCTTTGTCGCGCTGTTCCTGCTGCTGCTGATGGCCTTTGTTATCTGGTTTGGTAAAGACCTGATGGTGAAGGTCATGAGCTTCCTGGTGTTCCCGTTTATCGCCAGCCTGGTGCTGATTTCCCTGTCGCTGATCCCGTACTGGAACTCGGCGGTGATCGACCAGGTCAACCTGAGCGATATCGCCTTCACCGGTCATGACGGCATTCTGGTCACGGTGTGGCTGGGTATCTCCATCATGGTCTTCTCCTTTAACTTCTCGCCTATCGTCTCCTCGTTCGTGGTCTCCAAGCGCGAAGAGTACGAACCTGAGTTCGGTAAAGAGTTCACCGAGCAGAAATGTTCCAGAATCATCGGTCGCGCCAGCCTGCTGATGGTGGCCGTGGTGATGTTCTTCGCCTTTAGCTGCCTGTTTACGCTCTCTCCGCAGAACATGGCGGACGCCAAGGCGCAGAACATTCCGGTGCTCTCCTACCTGGCGAACCATTTTGCCTCGATGTCCGGAACCAAATCGACGTTCGCGACGGTACTGGAATACGGTGCCTCCATCATCGCGCTGGTCGCGATCTTCAAATCTTTCTTCGGCCACTACCTGGGCACCCTGGAAGGGCTGAACGGCCTGATCCTCAAGTTTGGCTACAAGGGCGATAAGAAGAAAGTCTCTGTTGGCAAGCTGAACACCATCAGCATGGTCTTCATCATGGGCTCCACCTGGGTTGTGGCATACGCCAACCCGAACATTCTGGACCTTATTGAAGCCATGGGGGCGCCAATCATCGCCTCTCTGTTGTGCCTGCTGCCGATGTACGCCATCCGCAAAGCGCCAGCCATGGCGAAATATAAGGGCAAACCCGAGAACATCTTCGTCACGGTTGTGGGCCTGCTGACCATTCTGAATATCGTTTACAAACTGTTCTAACCCAAAGCTCAGGAAGAGCGGAGTCATATGATGATTGAGTTTCCGGTAGTACTGGTTATTAACTGCGGATCGTCCTCTGTTAAGTTTTCGGTGCTGGATGCAGCAAGCTGCGATGCCCTGATGACGGGCATTGCAGATGGGATCAACACCGGGAAGGCCTTTATTTCCGTGAACGGGGGGGAGCCGGCCAGACTGGCTCACCAGGACTACGAAGGGGCGCTGGCTGCCATCGCCCTGGAGCTGGAGAAACGCGACCTGATGAGCAGCGTGGCCTTGATTGGCCACCGCATTGCCCACGGCGGTGACCTCTTCAGCGAGTCGACCCTGATCACGGAAGAGGTGGTCGCGCAGATCCGCCAGGTCTCCCCGCTGGCGCCACTGCATAACTACGCCAACCTGAGCGGCGTGGAAGCCGCAGAGCGCCTGTTCCCCGGCGTGCAGCAGGTGGCAGTGTTTGACACCAGCTTCCACCAGACGCTGCCGCCGCAGGCGTATCTGTACGGATTGCCGTACCGCTATTTTGAAGAGCTGGGCGTGCGCCGTTACGGCTTTCACGGCACCTCTCACCGCTACGTGGCCGCGCAGGCGCATACGCTTCTCGGGCTGTCCCCCGATGACAGCGGCCTGGTGATCGCCCATCTCGGCAACGGGGCGTCTATCTGCGCGGTGCGCAACGGCGAAAGCGTCGATACCTCAATGGGTATGACGCCGCTGGAAGGGCTGGTGATGGGTACGCGCTGCGGCGACGTTGACTTCGGCGCGATGGCGTGGATTGCCCAGCAGACCGGCCAGTCCTTAGAGGACCTGGAGCGCGTGGTCAACAAAGAGTCCGGATTGCTGGGTATATCCGGCATCTCCTCTGATCTACGCGCACTGGAGAAAGCCTGGCACGAAGGCAATGAGCGGGCGAAGCTGGCAATAAACACCTTTGTTCACCGCATTGCGCGGCATATTGCCGGTCACGCCGCGTCGCTGCACCGTCTGGATGGGTTGATCTTTACCGGCGGCATTGGCGAAAACTCGACGCTCGTCCGTGAGCTGGTGGCGGAACATTTGAAAGTGTTCGGCATCCACCTCGACGACGCCAAAAACGCCCTGCCGGGCAGCGCGGGTGAGCGCATCATCAGCACCGATACCTCCCGCGTGGTCTGCGCGGTTGTCCCTACCAACGAAGAAAAAATGATCGCGCTGGACGCCCTCCGTCTTGGGAAGGTTACTCCGGCCGCGGCTTACGCCTGATAAAGCGAGAATCACATGAAAGTAACTATCGATACGGGCGTCGCGCCCTACAGCGACGCATGGGCCGGGTTTCGCGGTGAAGAATGGAAAAACGCCGTTAACGTCCGCGATTTTATTCAGCATAACTACACCCCTTATGAAGGCGATGAAGCTTTTCTCGCGCAGGCGACGCCAGCAACGACGGCGCTGTGGCAGAAGGTAATGGTCGGCATTCGCCAGGAGAACGCCACCCATGCCCCGGTGGATTTTGACACCAACATTGCCACCACCATTACGGCCCACGGGCCTGGCTATATCGACCAGGATCTGGAGACGATCGTCGGCCTGCAAACCGATAAGCCGCTTAAGCGTGCGCTGCACCCTTACGGTGGGATCAATATGATCCGCAGCTCGTTCGAAGCCTACGGTCGGGAGATGGATCCGCAGTTCGAGTACCTGTTTACCGACCTGCGCAAAACCCACAACCAGGGCGTATTTGACGTCTATTCGCCGGAGATGATGCGCTGCCGTAAATCCGGCGTGCTGACCGGTCTGCCGGACGGCTACGGGCGCGGACGCATCATCGGCGACTATCGTCGCGTGGCGCTGTACGGGATCGCTTATCTGGTGCGCGAGCGTGAGCTGCAGTTTGCCGATCTGCAGGGCAGGCTGGAGCGCGGTGAAGATCTGGAGGCGACGATCCGCCTGCGTGAAGAGCTGGCGGAGCACAAGCGCGCGCTGCTGCAGATCCAGCAGATGGCGGCGAACTACGGCTTTGATATCTCACGTCCGGCGATGAACGCCCAGGAAGCGGTGCAGTGGGTCTATTTTGCCTACCTTGCCGCAGTAAAATCCCAGAACGGTGGGGCGATGTCGCTGGGGCGCACGGCCTCGTTCCTCGATATCTACATCGAACGCGATATGCAGGCAGGGCGGCTGAATGAAGTCCAGGCCCAGGAGCTTATCGACCACTTCATCATGAAGATCCGCATGGTGCGCTTCCTGCGCACGCCGGAGTTCGACACGCTCTTCTCCGGCGATCCGATCTGGGCGACGGAAGTGATCGGCGGCATGGGGTTGGACGGACGCACGCTGGTGACCAAAAACAGCTTCCGCTACCTGCACACGCTCCACACCATGGGGCCTGCGCCGGAGCCGAACCTGACGATCCTCTGGTCAGAACAGCTGCCGATCGCGTTCAAGAAATACGCCGCGCAGGTGTCGATCGTCACCTCTTCGCTGCAGTACGAGAACGACGATCTGATGCGTGCGGACTTCAACAGCGACGACTACGCCATTGCCTGCTGCGTCAGCCCGATGGTGATCGGCAAGCAGATGCAGTTCTTTGGCGCGCGCGCCAACCTCGCCAAAACGCTGCTTTACGCGATCAACGGTGGGGTGGACGAAAAACTGAAGATTCAGGTCGGCCCGAAAACCGAGCCGCTGCTGGACGACGTGCTGGATTACGACACCGTGATGGCGAGCCTCGATCACTTTATGGACTGGCTGGCGGTGCAGTACATCAGCGCCCTGAATCTCATTCACTACATGCACGACAAGTACAGTTACGAAGCCTCGCTGATGGCGCTGCACGACCGGGACGTCTATCGCACCATGGCCTGCGGCATTGCCGGGCTGTCGGTGGCGGCGGATTCTCTCTCGGCCATTAAATACGCCACGGTGAAGCCGGTGCGCGACCACACCGGTCTGGCGGTCGATTTCGTGATAGAAGGGGACTATCCGCAGTATGGCAACAACGACGATCGCGTGGACAGCATCGCCTGCGACCTGGTGGAGCGCTTTATGAAGAAAATTCAGACGCTGCCAACCTACCGTAACGCGGTGCCGACCCAGTCGATCCTGACCATCACCTCCAACGTGGTCTACGGCCAGAAGACCGGCAACACGCCGGACGGACGCCGCGGCGGCACGCCGTTTGCGCCTGGCGCGAACCCGATGCACGGTCGCGACAGAAAAGGGGCGGTGGCCTCGCTAACGTCGGTGGCCAAACTGCCGTTCACCTATGCAAAAGATGGGATCTCCTACACCTTCTCCATCGTGCCGCAGGCGCTGGGCAAGGATGAGCTGGTGCGTAAAACCAACCTGGTCGGGCTGCTGGACGGGTATTTCCATCACGAAGCGTCCATTGAGGGCGGGCAGCATCTGAACGTCAACGTCATGAACCGGGAAATGCTCCTCGATGCCATTGCGCATCCTGAGAATTACCCGAACCTGACGATCCGCGTTTCAGGGTATGCGGTGCGGTTTAACGCCCTGACGCGGGAGCAGCAGCAGGATGTGATTTCGCGAACGTTTACGCAGGCTATGTAATTCAGATTGCCATTGTGCCTCCTCCTTTGGGGAGGCTTTTAATTTCGTGAATGTCGTCACATTTAGAAAATACCCTTCTCTTTTAATCCTCAGGTAGCAACTTTTCCTCCAGCGTCAGAAAATCCATATTAAAGTTGTGACTTTTTTCTCCCTCGCTCCGGCTATGATTTTCTCACACCAAATATAAACACCTGCTGCTCTCTGAATCGCAATCGCTGGCGATCGGAACCTAATAAAAACAACTGTTTACCCTACAAAATAAGCGAGTGCCCCATGAATATGGCAACAAACAGCAGTGTGATTGTGAGTGATTCCCCTGCGGCAAGGCGGGCGGGAATGAGCGAAAGCGAGTGGCGAGAGGCGATTAAATTCGACAGCACCGACACGGGCTGGGTCATCATGAGTATCGGGATGGCTATCGGCGCGGGGATTGTTTTTCTCCCGGTTCAGGTGGGATTAATGGGGCTGTGGGTCTTTTTACTTTCGTCGATTATTGGTTATCCGGCCATGTACCTCTTCCAGCGATTATTTATTAATACGCTGGCGGAATCCCCGGAATGTAAAGACTACCCGAGCGTGATTAGCGGTTATTTAGGTAAAAACTGGGGCATCTTATTAGGCGCGCTCTATTTCGTGATGCTGGTGATCTGGATGTTCGTCTATTCCACGGCTATCACCAACGACAGCGCCTCGTATTTGCATACCTTCGGCGTGACCGACGGTTTGCTCTCGGAAAACCCGTTTTACGGCTTATTCCTGATCTGCATTCTGGTCGCTATTTCGTCGCGCGGTGAAAAGCTGCTGTTTAAAGTTTCCAGCCTGATGGTGCTGACCAAATTATTCGTGGTTGCCGCGCTGGGTCTTACGATGATTGGACTCTGGCATTTAGCCAACGTGGGCATGCTGCCGCCGATGGGGCTGCTGATTAAAAACGCCATCATCACGCTGCCGTTTACCTTAACTTCCATTCTGTTTATTCAGACCTTAAGCCCGATGGTGATTTCGTATCGTTCACGGGAAAAGTCCGTTGAGGTGGCGCGCCATAAAGCGCTGCGGGCGATGAATATTGCCTTTGGCGTGCTGTTTGTGACGGTCTTTTTCTACGCCGTCTCCTTTACGCTAGCGATGGGGCATGACGAGGCGGTCAAAGCCTACGAGCAGAACATTTCGGCTCTGGCGATTGCGGCGCAGTTTATCAGCGGTGACGGCGCGGGCTGGGTCAAAATCGTCAGCGTGATCCTCAATATTTTTGCTGTGATGACCGCGTTTTTCGGCGTCTACCTCGGCTTCCGCGAGGCCACGCAGGGGATCGTCATGAACATCCTGCGCCGCAAAATGCCGGCAGAGAAAATCAATGAAAATGCCGTCCAGCGCGGGATTATGCTGTTCGCTATCCTGCTGGCCTGGAGCGCGATCGTGTTAAACGCGCCGGTGCTGAGCTTCACCTCCATCTGTAGCCCTATCTTTGGCATGGTGGGCTGCCTGATCCCTGCATGGCTGGTCTACAAGGTCCCGGCCCTGCATAAGTATAAAGGCGTATCGCTGGTGATAATCGTCATCACCGGACTGCTGCTTTGTGTTTCTCCTTTCCTCGCATTCTCCTGAGGGTAATTAAGGTCGTAACGATGTCTAAGCAAACTCATCCTTTATGGAATCAATTTATTCGCGTAGTGCAGGAAGAAGTTAAGCCTGCGCTGGGGTGCACCGAGCCCGTTTCTCTGGCGCTGGCCTGTGCGATTGCCGCAGAGCAACTGCCTGGCGACGTCACGAAGATTGAGGCGTGGGTATCGCCGAATCTGATGAAGAACGGGCTTGGCGTAACGGTGCCGGGCACCGGCATGGTCGGGTTGCCCATTGCAGCTGCGCTGGGCGCGATGGGGGGCAATGCGCAGGCGGGGCTGGAGGTGCTGAAAGATGTCACCGCCGATGCGCTGGCGCGCGCCAAAGCAATGCTTAACGCTGGTCTGGTGCAGGTGAAATTGCAGGAGCCGTGCGAGGAGATCCTCTACTCGCGTGCCTGCGTTTACGCCGGAGAGGCTTCGGCCATGGTGACCATCGCGGGTGGGCATACCCGCGTGGTGGAGGTGGTCTGTCAGGGCGAAACGCGCTTCAGGCTTGACGATCGGCAGGCCGAGGTAAGTAACGATCCGCTGGCTGTTCTGTCAAATACCACGCTCTCGCAGATCCTTGAGTTTGTGGAGCAGGTGCCATTCGAGGCGATCCGCTTCATTCTCGATGCGGGGCGTCTGAACGATGCGCTCTCCCGTGAAGGTTTAAGCGGCAGCTGGGGTCTGCACATTGGCGCGACGCTCAGTAAACAGCGCTCACGCGGATGGATGGGGCAGGATCTGGGTTCAGACATTGTTATCCGCACCAGCGCGGCCTCGGACGCCCGTATGGGGGGCGCGACGCTGCCAGCGATGAGCAATTCTGGCTCAGGGAATCAGGGGATCGCCGCCACCATGCCGGTTGTGGTAGTCGCTGAGCACGTTCAGGCTGGTGATGAACGGCTGGCGCGGGCGCTGATGCTCTCGCATCTGTCGGCGATCTATATTCATTATCAGCTTCCGCGCCTGTCCGCACTCTGTGCGGCGACAACGGCAGCGATGGGCGCTGCGGCGGGGATGGCGTGGCTGATGGGCGGTTCTTACCAGACCATTTCTATGGCGATCGGCAGTATGATCGGTGACGTCAGCGGGACGATCTGCGATGGGGCGTCTAACAGCTGCGCCATGAAGGTTTCAACCAGCGTCAGCAGCGCCTGGAAAGCCGTGATGATGGCACTGGATGATACTGCCGTGACGGGCAACGAGGGCATTGTGGCGCACGACGTGGAGCAGTCGATCGCCAACCTGTGCGCGCTGGCGTGCCGCGCAATGCAGGCCACGGACCGGCAGATTATTGAGATTATGGCGAGTAAGGTGTAGCGAGTTCAGGGCTCTATCGGTTCCCTCTCCCTGTGGGAGAGGGTTAGGGTGAGGGCGTTCTTTAAACCGGCAAATCAATCAGTAGCGCGCGCAGCGGCGTATCCGCCACCAGGGTAATATTCGCTTCATCACGAATAAACGCCCCGTCGCCGCAGGTCAGCGCTTCTTTCTCTTCCGTGTGCGTCACCGCGTGCACCGTACCGTGAATGGACTGCAAATAGGCGCGCGGACCGTGCAGCTGGAAGCTCGCCTGTTCACCTTTTTTCAGCTCGATATGGTGCAGCCACACCTGCTGACGTAGCTGTAAACTGCCTTTGCTGCCGTCAGGTGACGCAATCAGCTGCTGTTTATCGCCCTTCAGATCTATTTTCTGCACAAGCGGGTTTTCCCGCTCAGGGCAGGCGTCCAGCCACAGCTGCATGCGGGTCAGCGTTTTGTCTTTGCTGAGGTTATGCTCGCTGTAGCTGATGCCCGGCTGCGTGGAAATCAACAATGCTTCGCCAGCCTTTGCCTGGACATGATTGCCCTCGCTGTCGCGGTATTCTGCCTCGCCTTCCAGGATCAGGTTCAGGATATCGACTTTCGGGTACGTACGCGGCTGGAAGGACGCGCCCGGGGCGAGCACTTCCTGATTCAATACGCGCAGTGAAGCGTAACCGAGGAGTTTCGGGTCAAAATAGTGTCCAAAGGAAAAGGTGTAGCGGGCCTGCAGCCAGCCAAAATCGGCTTGTCCGCACTGTTTAGCTGTTCTTGTCGTAATCATAAACTTGACCTCTCTTTACACTAAAACAATGGTAAAGGTATGGACGCTGCATTGTTAGCCAGATATTCTGCCCGGTATGTTCAAATTTCCTGAATGAGAACGAGATGGCTAAAGAGAGAGCATTGACGCTTGAGGCGCTGCGCGTCATGGACGCGATTGACCGGCGGGGCAGTTTTGCCGCGGCGGCAGATGAACTGGGGCGCGTTCCGTCTGCGCTGAGCTACACCATGCAAAAACTGGAGGAAGAGCTGGACGTCGTGCTCTTTGATCGCTCCGGTCATCGAACAAAATTCACCAACGTGGGCCGAATGCTGCTGGAGCGCGGCCGCGTGCTGCTGGAAGCAGCAGACAAGCTCACCACGGACGCCGAAGCGCTGGCGCGCGGCTGGGAAACCCATCTGACGTTAGTCACCGAAGCGCTGGTGCCCACTGAAGCGCTGTTCCCACTGGTGGACCGCCTGGCGGCGAAGGCCAACACGCAACTGTCGATCATCACCGAGGTGCTGGCCGGGGCGTGGGAGCGTCTGGAGACGGGCAGGGCGGATATCGTCATTGCGCCAGATATGCACTTCCGCTCATCCTCGGAAATCAACTCCCGCAAGCTTTACAGCGTCATGAACGTCTACGTTGCCGCGCCGGATCACCCGATTCATCAGGAGCCGGAACCGCTTTCTGAGGTCACGCGCGTGAAGTATCGCGGCGTGGCGGTGGCGGATACCGCGCGTGAGCGTCCGGTGCTGACGGTTCAGCTGCTGGATAAACAGCCTCGTCTGACGGTCACGTCACTGGAAGACAAAAGGCAGGCGCTGCTGGCCGGTTTGGGCGTGGCGACGATGCCGTATCCGTTTGTGGAGAAAGATATTGCGGAAGGGCGACTGCGGGTTGTGAGCCCGGAGTATACCAGCGAAGTGGACATTATTATGGCGTGGCGCCGCGACAGCATGGGCGAAGCCAAATCGTGGTGTTTGCGAGAAATACCTAAGCTCTTTGCGCATCACAACAAATAAGCGTACAGGCCCGGTAAGCGTAAGCGCCACCGGGCAGGAATTTACGCGCCGATCTTAGGATCCGGACCAAAGCGGTTTTCGCCCGGCGTCCCGCTCTGACAGTTGAAAATCAAAATCACGATCCAGCCGACAAGCGGGATCAACAGCAACAGCAGCCACCATGCCGAACGGTCGGTGTCGTGGAGACGACGAAACAGCACGGCCCATGAAGGCAGCAGAACCAATAAACCATAGATCGTGGTGAGTACGCCTTCACCGCCGGCGCGCTCCCATCCGAGAATTTTATCCACGATGCCCAGCACCATAATCAGGACGAAGTTCACCAGAACAAACATCCAGTACTCTTTGCGGCGGGCGCGGCCACCAAATCCAATGTAGTTGCGCAGTACTTTTAAATACCAGTCCATTTTTTCCTTGCCTCAATAATCGGTCAATCACTTGTTTTTTAAGCGATCGAGATAAGGATAGATGGAGATTGTGAATTAAAAAAGGGCATCTGTTGATGCCCTCCGTATTTATCCAAAACGAACGTCGCGCCCGTGCGGTTCATCCAGGTCCTGCCACGGGCCAACGGAAATAATGCCCGTTGGGTTGATGGTTTTGTGGCTGCGGAAGTAGTGGGTGCGAATATGGTCAAAATCGACCGTCTCCGCGATCCCTGGCATCTGGTAGATGTCGCGCAGGAAACCGTGCAGGTTCATGTAATCGCTGATGCGGTGTTTATCGCACTTGAAGTGGGTGACGTAAACCGGATCGAAGCGGATAAGCGTGGTCCACAGGCGGATATCCGCTTCCGTCAGGCGATCGCCCGTTAAATAGCGGTGCTGGCCGAGGATCTGCTCCAGCCGTTCCAGGGATTCAAAGACTTTCCCGACCGCTTCGTCGTAGGCTTCCTGGCTGGTGGCGAAACCGGCCTTGTAGACGCCGTTGTTAACGTTGTCATAAATCCAGCCGTTCAGCTCGTCAATTTTATCCCGCAGCTCGACCGGGTAATAATCTCCGGCGCGGGCACCGTGCGCGTCAAACGCGGTGTTAAACATGCGGATGATTTCCGCGGACTCATTGCTGACGATCGTCTGGTTTTTCTTGTCCCAGAGCACCGGCACCGTAACGCGTCCGGTGTAGTGCGGATCGGCGCGCAGGTAGAGCTGGTAAAGGAAATCGTGGTGATACAGGTCATCACCGGTCGCGGCGGGGAAATCGCTGTCGAACGTCCAGCCGTTTTCCAGCATCAGCGGGTTGACCACCGAAACCGGAATCAAAGATTCGAGCCCTTTAAGCTTGCGCACAATCAGCGTGCGGTGTGCCCACGGGCAGGCGAGAGAAACGTACAGATGATAACGATCTTTCTCCGCCGCGAAGCCGCCTTCGCCGCTTGGGCCAGGCGCGCCGTCGGCGGTCAGCCAGTTACGGAAGGCCGAAACAGAGCGCTTAAAGCGTCCTCCGGTGGATTTAGTGTCATACCAGACATCCTGCCAGACGCCGTCTACGAGTTGTCCCATTTTTTCTCCTCCGTCAGATAGCAAAAGCGAGGAGATATCTCCTCGCTTTGGATTCAATCAGTATAGCGTGCTTACCACTTCTTATTCAGAAGGCGGTCGATGCTGTATGCGCCTGGACCTGTGATAGCCAGCAGCAGGAAGCCACCCGCGATGGTCAGGTTTTTCATGAACATCAGTGAGTTCACGCCTTCCGCAAAGTTGCTGTGGAACAGGAACGCGGTCAGCAGGGTAAAGCCTGCGGTAAACAGCGCAGTGGTGCGAGTCAGGAAGCCGAACAGAACCGCCAGGCCGCCGCCGAACTCAAGCAGAATAGTCAGTGGCAACAGGAACCCCGGAACGCCCATGGATTCCATATATTGCTGAGTACCCGCATATCCGGTGATTTTGCCCCAGCCTGCCACGATGAACAGAATTGGCATCAGAATACGTGCGACCAGTACACCAACATCTTCTAATTTTTTCATTTTACTCTCCAGGAAACCACATCAGCGGCTGAACATTATTTGTCTGCAATTCCGGGTAGATACCGCGGCTCTGCTGTCGATGGAGAGGATAATAAACGGGGCGGGTGGCAATTGTTAGCAAGGAAAACTGTCAATCTTCTTCAAAGATATTGAGTAAGGCCAGGTGCGCGCTGGTTCCCTCACCCCAACCCTCTTCCACGGGGAGAGGGCGAAAAAAAACGGTAACCAGGGTTACCGTTTTGCGTTTATCACCGCAGCTGCTGTTGTCGCAACGTCGCTTTCACCAGACGCCAGGCGCTCCAGGCACCAAAACCGCGTCGGGCCCAGCGGATGAGCATATTCGGATGACGAACCGTCCAGATAGCCATCACGCTGCTGCCGACCAGCGCCCATGAACGCAGGCTCAGGAAGGTATTCCAGCCACGGTCAAACCGTCGCGTCGCGTCGATCCAGTCACGGCGGCTGGCAGACAGATCCAGCCGTTGCTGCTGGATCTGACTTAACAGGTACGCTTTTCGCTTCTGACGTTCCGCTTTATCGCTCACGGCTTGTCATCCTCCAGCAGGGCGCGATCGTTAGCCAGCTCCTGGCGCGTGTGGCGCAGGAAAGTGGACTTGCGTGCTTTACGCAGTGTCCATATGCCGCCAATCAACGCCGCGACCAGCAGAACGACGGTCGTGGCAATCATCGCGTTGAGTCGATACTGCGGGTCAATGGCCCAGATGATTAACACCATCAGGCTCATCAGACCAAACGCGGCGAAGAGCATGGTCAGTCCGAGCATCAGCAGCATCTGGAAGAGGTTCGCTTTCTCCTCTTCCAGTTCGACCACTGCCAGCCGGACGCGCGTTTCGGCAATCCCGACCAGCGTCGTTAAAATACGCTGGCCGATGCCGAGGACGTTATTAGCAGGCCCTTGTGCGTGACGAGGATCTTCCATATCAACGACGCGTCAGCAGGACACCCAGTACCACACCTACTGCGGCACCAATTCCAACACCCGTCCATGGATTATCACGTACATATTCGTCCGCACGCGCAGCCGCTTCGCGGGTCTGCTTCGCCAGCGCATCCCCGGTTTCACCCAGGCGGTAGCGGCTCTCTTTCAGCGCCTGCTCCGCTTTGCTGCGCAGCTTGCTCACTTCTTCTTTCGACTTATCGGCAGAGGAGTTCAGCACCTCTTCAAGGGTATCGGCCAGGGATTTCAGTTCAGCGCGCAGATGTTCAGACGTCGTATCTTTTGACATGATTCTCTCCTGTTGAGATTTCCGTTAACTCAATAATCGCGAGCTTCCAGCGCTTTCAGGTCGTCCTGCGCCTCTTTCAACTTCTTCTCGCGCTTAGCAATTTTTTCCGCATCCCCTTTCTCTTTCGCTTCCTGCAGGTCTTGACGGCGCTCGGCTATCTCGTCCTTTTGTTCAGCGATTTTCTTCTGGTGATCGGCACGCAGCTTGCTGTCTGAACAGTTCGCTTTCACTTCGCTCAGCGCTTTTTTAAGACCATCAACACGGTGCTGATTGTTATGCTTTTCGGCATAACCGATCTCACGCTGAATATCCTGTTCTTTCTCCTGACAGAGAGAGTTTGCGAAGGTCGCTGTGCTTAAAGATAAAAGGGCCAGAGCCAGGGTAATGCGGAATTTCATTATCGAAACCTTCCATTGTGTTGCGGGGTTAGCCGCTATCCAAAATTATGCGGAGTACATTCGAGGGGTGCTCCGCGTACTTAAGCATAGTAAGTAAACGGGGGATTCACCAAAGTGAGTGAAAAGATTCGGAATCCTGGAAGTTATCCGAACCGATGCGACGTATCGCGAATCAACGACAGCCATGCGGCCGGCGAGTTGTCGTCTTCCTGCTGGGCAATGATATATCCGTGCGGCAGCGTACGGTCAAGAACGGCTTTCGCGGCGGCGCTCTGCGCACGGGAATCAAACTTAATCAGTAAAACATCGTCCTGCGGGGTGATGCTTTTAAAACGGATGCCGTTTGCATCCAGATGATGCCAGACAGAAAAACCGTCAGGCACACCGCCCCCCTGGTTTACCGGACGAATGGCCAGCGTAGCGTCCTGATGTGAAAGCGTGTTCCAGGCCAGCAGTATAGCGCTGAGCATCACCAGTGCAATAAAGGCGCAGGCAAAGCGGCGCATGGCGAGCGGTGAGATAACCATCGTTAACCTCGCGCTCCGTATTTTTTCTTCCACAGGACAACCAGCGAGCCAATCAGGCCGAAGACCAGCAGAACAACAGGCAGCAGCATCAGGCAGGACATCAGCTGATCTTCATATTTCATGAAGACCGGCGTTTTACCCAGCGCATAGCCCAGCGTCGTCAGGATCAGAACCCATAACAGGCCGCTCATCCAGTTGAAGAACTGGAAGCGTGCGCTGCTCAACCCGGACAGCCCGGCAATGGTGGGCAGCAGGGTGCGTACAAAGGCGATAAAGCGGCCAATCAGCAGCGCGGAAAGCCCATGCTTATGAAACAGGTGGTGTGCCCGCTGGTGATAGTGCGCAGGCAGATGGGAAAGCCAGTTCTGTACTATTCGGGTATTGCCCAGCCATCTTCCCTGGATATAACTCACCCAGCAGCCAAGGCTGGCCGCGACGGTCAGTAATAAGATGGTCTGCGGGAACGCCATTGCGCCTTTGGCACACAGCACGCCGACAAGCACCAGCAAACTGTCACCCGGTAAGAAGGCCGCAGGCAGCAAACCATTCTCAAGGAACAGGATCATAAACAAGACAAAATAGAGCATGCCAATCATGGAAGGGTTGGCCAGCGTTTCAAAATCCTGCGCCCAAAGGGCATGCAGCAGTTGGGTCAAAAGTTCCATTCAGTGTTCCTGGAAATCGGTTAACGTCTCGCCTGTTATCCGGGACAAACAGCACGGCGACATTGTTGTGATTTCATTATGGTCGCTCGCGGACACATTGAGTTGTGGCCAACACTGTTCCCTGTTAATTGGCTGGTTAGCAAGCACTAACTTTCAAAATAACGAAGTGAATCCAATTGTAACAAAGCCCGACGTTCTGCGTCACAGAATTTGCAGGGTGAGGTGATTTTGGCGTAAGCCCTGAAAGTGAGCGAGGGATTTTACAAAGGCTGACACTATATATGTTTTGCTTACCCACTCAGGCGGGAAGGCGCAGCGAAGCGCCTGCCGGCAGAAAGGTCACCTATTTTGCGCCGCTCGGGGCCGTATCGAGGTGAACGACAGGATTATCAGCAAAAAGATAGCGGTCGGCGTTAAATTCGAAGTCGTCGCTGGTTTCATTGAACAGCATCTGCTTGGTGTTTTCCAGGTGCTGCCACATGGCCAGTTTCGCTGCATGGGGATCTTTACGAATCAGCGCCTTAAGGATCTGGTCGTGATCGTCACACCAGTTGTCGACCGTGCGGGAATCGATGTGATCGTGCAGTTTTTTCCAGTAGGGGTTGTGAACGCGCTGAGTCCACATTTTCTCAACGATTGCCGCCAGCGCCGTATTCTGGGTGGCCAGGGCAACCTGAACGTGAAACTGCAGGTCCCACTCGGAATCACGGAAACATTTTTCCTTGCGGGCGTTTTCCTGAATCTCCATCAGCTTCATGATGTCCTGCTTGGTCACCTGCGTGGCGGCAAATTCGGCAATATTGCTTTCGATCAGCTGGCGAGCCTGGAGCAGCTCAAACGGACCGTAGCTGGCGAATTCCAGACTTTCATCCGCCACCGGAGAGTGCTTAGGCTGATTAGAAATAACGTGAATGCCGGAACCTTTGCGTACCTCGACGTAGCCTTCCACTTCCAGCATGATAATCGCTTCGCGCACTACGGTGCGGCTCACGCTTTTTTCATCCGCGATAAAGCGCTCGGCGGGAAGTTTATCACCGACAAGATAGACCCCTTGCTCGATGCGATCTTTCAGCTCAGCAGCAAGTTGTTGATATAAACGACGTGGTTCGGTGATTTCCATATGCGCTCCAGGCAGGGTACGGCAGATGATTTGTTATACCACTTTCACGGAATACTCTCCAGATTTTGCCATTAAAAAAGCCGCCCGCGGGCGGCTTCGGTGAAACGTATTTTCGCTAACTCTGCGTAGCCGGTTTCCCGAGGGACTCTTTCGCCAGCTCCTCTGCGGATTTACTTTTCAGCACCGTCCAGATAACCACCGCACCCATCAGGTCAAAGATTGCCAGCACCGCGAACAGTGGGCTGAAGCCGATGGTATCCGCCAGCGCGCCGACGACCAGCGCGAACATGGTACTTGCGGTCCACGCGGCCATCCCGGTCAGGCCGTTGGCGGTTGCCACTTCGTTACGACCAAAGACGTCAGAGGAGAGCGTAATCAGCGCGCCGGACAGCGACTGGTGCGCAAAACCACCGATGCACAGCAGCGCGATAGCGACGTAGGGGCTGGTGAACAGGCCAATCATGCCCGGGCCAATCATCAGCAGTGCACCCATGGTCACCACCATCTTACGGGAAACAATCAGGTTCACCCCAAACCAGCGCTGGAACAGCGGCGGCAGGTAGCCGCCCACGATACAGCCCAGGTCAGCGAACAGCATCGGCATCCAGGCGAACATCGCGATCTCTTTCAGGTTAAAGCCATAGACCTTGAACATGAACAGCGGGATCCAGGCGTTGAAGGTCCCCCAGGCCGGTTCAGCCAGGAAGCGCGGCAGGGCGATACCCCAGAACTGACGGGTGCCCAGGATCTGCCAGACGGACATCTTCTTACCATTGTTGGTCTGATGCTGCGCTTCCTGACCACCAATGATGTATTCGCGTTCTTCTTCGGAGAGCTTTTTCTGATCGCGCGGGTGTTTATAGAAAACCAGCCACGCCATTGCCCACGCAAAGCTCAGCACGCCAGAGATGATGAACGCCATCTGCCAGCTGTGCATCACGATAGCCCACACCACCAGCGGCGGCGCAATCATCGCGCCGATGGACGAGCCTACGTTGAAGTAGCCGACCGCAATAGAACGCTCTTTTGCCGGGAACCACTCGGAGCTGGCTTTCAGCCCCGCCGGGATCATCGCCGCTTCCGCTGCCCCTACCGCGCCACGGGCCAGCGCCAGACCGCCCCAGCTGCCTGCCAGCGCGGTTGCGCCGCAGAACACCGCCCAGGCGATGGCGAAGAAGGCATAGCCGATTTTGGTACCGAGAATATCCAGAACATAGCCAGCGACTGGCTGCATGATGGTGTATGCCGCGGAATAGGCGGCAATGATGTAAGAGTATTGCTGCGTGGAGATATGCAGCTCTTCCATCAACGTCGGCGCCGCGGCTGCCACGGTGTTACGCGTCAGGTAGCCCAGCACGGTGCCCAGCGTCACCAGCGCGATCATATACCAACGTAACCCTTTAATTTTACGCATCTAAAACCTCATCGTTATGTTATTTCCGCGCCAGAGCACGGCAACCTCTCAACCGTTTCCGGGAGCAGCTGTGTAACGGGAGGGGCATAACCGGGAGAATGTCCCGGAACGGCCCGAACCTTGCCATAAGTAAGCGTGCATAAGTTGGTATCCGTACCGTTAAACCCGATGTTTCTCACACCGGTAATGCATTCCGTCGGCTGAATGTTTGCGACGGCGAAAAGATAACTTGTCATACAACTTTAAAAGGTGAGTGACATCACAAATGTATGATCCTTTGTAGGGTCATTATTCGTTGCGGGTGAAGCCAGTATCGACGCGGCCTGTAGAGTGATTTACCCCAATTTGGGTAATTTATTTGTCGACGTTTATTGATCTCACTCACGAAAAAAACGTCGGCGGGTGGAAATTGGTGTGATAACTTTGCAGCATATGAACATACGCTTTCTGACGCTCCCGTAATGAGGAAGACGATAATGACGCCGTTTATGACCGAAGATTTTCTCTTAGATACCGAATTTGCTCGCCGCCTGTACCACGACTACGCAAAAGACCAGCCGATTTTCGACTACCACTGCCACTTACCGCCGCAGCAGGTTGCCGAAAATTACCGTTTCAAAAACCTGTATGACATCTGGCTGAAGGGTGACCACTATAAATGGCGTGCGATGCGTACCAACGGTGTGGCTGAGCGCCTGTGTACCGGCGACGCGACCGATCGCGAGAAGTTTGATGCCTGGGCAGCGACCGTTCCGCACACCATCGGTAACCCGCTTTACCACTGGACGCACCTCGAACTGCGCCGTCCGTTTGGCATCACCGGCAAGCTGCTTTCTCCCGCGACGGCGGATGAGATCTGGGACCAGTGCAATGCGCTGCTGGCGCAGGATAACTTCTCCGCGCGCGGCATCATGAAGCAGATGAACGTGAAGATGGTGGGCACCACCGACGATCCGATTGACTCCCTGGAACATCATGCCGTTGTCGCCAAAGACACCTCTTTTGACATCAAAGTGCTGCCAAGCTGGCGCCCGGACAAAGCCTTCAACATCGAACAGGCCACCTTCAACGACTACATGGCGAAGCTGGCGGAAGTGTCCGATACCGATATTCGTCGTTTCGCTGACCTGCAAACCGCGCTGACTAAACGCCTGGATCACTTCGCGGCGCACGGCTGTAAAGTGTCTGACCACGCGCTGGACGTGGTGCTCTTTGCGGAATCAAACGAAGCCGAACTGGACAGCATCCTGGCGCGTCGTCTCTCCGGCGAAGGCTTAAGCGAGCATGAAGTGGCGCAGTTCAAAACGGCGGTGCTGGTATTCCTCGGTGCGGAATACGCGCGTCGCGGCTGGGTACAGCAGTACCACATCGGCGCGCTGCGCAATAACAACCAGCGCCAGTTCAAACTGCTGGGCGCGGACGTGGGCTTCGACTCCATCAACGACCGTCCGCTGGCGGAAGAGCTGTCCAGACTGCTGAGCAAACAGAACGAACAGAACCTGCTGCCGAAAACCATTCTGTACTGCCTGAACCCGCGCGATAACGAAGTGCTGGGCACCATGGTCGGCAACTTCCAGGGCGAAGGGATGCCGGGCAAGATGCAGTTCGGCTCCGGCTGGTGGTTCAACGATCAGAAAGACGGCATGGAGCGGCAGATGACGCAACTGGCGCAGCTGGGCCTGCTGAGCCGCTTTGTCGGCATGCTGACCGACAGCCGCAGCTTCCTCTCTTACACGCGCCACGAATACTTCCGCCGCATTCTGTGCCAGATGATTGGCCGCTGGGTGCATGCGGGTGAAGCGCCAGCGGATCTCCAGCTGCTGGGCGACATGGTGAGAAACATCTGCTTTAACAATGCGCGTGACTACTTCGCCATTGAACTGAACTAAGGCCTTCTGAGGTTGATATGCAATACATCAAAATCCATTCGCTGGATAACGTGGCCGTCGCGCTGGCTGATTTAACCGAAGGCACGGAAGTGACCTTTGACAACCAGTTGGTCACGTTACGCCAGGCCATTGGACGTGGACACAAGTTTGCCTTGTTCCCCATTGCAAAGGGGGAGAACGTGGTGAAGTACGGTTTGCCCATCGGACATGCGCTGGCGGATATTGCGCCGGGTGAATATATTCATTCCCACAACGCGCGCACGAATCTGAGCGATCTGGACGAGTACAGCTATCAACCTGATTTACCCGAAGAAAATGTGCAGGCGGCGGATCGTGAAGTGCAGATCTACCGCCGCGCTAACGGTGAGGTGGGGATCCGCAACGAGCTGTGGATCCTGCCGACCGTCGGCTGCGTGAACGGGATTGCGCGTCAAATTCAGACGCGTTTCCTGAAAGAGACCAACAATGCCGAAGGCACCGACGGCGTGCATCTGTTCAGCCACACCTACGGCTGCTCGCAGCTGGGCGATGACCACATCAACACCCGCACCATGCTGCAAAACATGGTGCGCCACCCGAACGCGGGCGCGGTGCTGGTGATCGGCCTCGGCTGCGAAAACAACCAGGTGGATGCCTTCCGCGACACGCTGGGCGAATTCGCTCCTGAGCGCGTGCACTTCATGGTGTGCCAGCATCAGGACGACGAAGTGGAGGCGGGCGTTGAGCTGCTGCACCAGCTTTATGAGGTGATGCGCCACGACAGGCGCGAGCCGGGCAGGCTGAGCGAGCTGAAGTTTGGGCTGGAGTGCGGTGGGTCTGACGGCCTTTCCGGGATCACCGCCAACCCGATGCTGGGCCGCTTCTCGGATTACGTGATCGCCAACGGCGGTACGACGGTGCTGACCGAAGTGCCGGAAATGTTCGGCGCGGAGCGCATTCTGATGAGCCACTGCCGCGACGAAGAGACGTTTGAGAAGACCGTTACCATGGTGAATGACTTCAAACAGTACTTCATCGCCCACAATCAGCCGATTTATGAAAACCCGTCGCCGGGTAATAAGGCGGGTGGGATCACCACGCTGGAGGAGAAATCCCTCGGCTGCACCCAGAAAGCGGGCGCCAGCCAGGTGGTGGATGTTCTGCGCTACGGCGAACGCCTGAAAACCCACGGTCTGAACCTGCTGAGCGCACCGGGTAACGATGCGGTCGCCACCAGCGCGCTGGCAGGGGCGGGCTGTCATATGGTGCTGTTCAGCACCGGTCGCGGTACGCCATACGGCGGTTTTGTGCCGACGGTCAAAATCGCCACCAACAGCGAGCTGGCGGCGAAGAAAAAACACTGGATCGACTTTGATGCGGGCCAGCTGATCCGCGGCAAAGCGATGCCGCAGCTGCTGACGGAGTTCGTGGACACTATCGTGGAGTTTGCTAACGGCAGGCAGACCTGCAATGAGAAGAACGACTTCCGCGAGCTGGCGATCTTTAAGAGTGGTGTGACGCTTTAATCGGTGCGGGCTGATGCCCTCTCCCACGGGGAGAGGGTACAAACACTAAAAACGGCAACCTCAGGGTTGCCGTTTTGCTATTAACCTCGCAGGGCATTCTTCGCTAAACGCGCGTCTTCCGCCTGACAGGCCGCTGCGGTGAACAGCACGTCGGTAGAGGAGTTCAGCGCGGTTTCACAGGAGTCCTGCAGCACGCCGATGATAAAGCCGACGGCAACAACCTGCATCGCAATCTCGTTCGGGATGCCAAACATATTGCACGCCAGCGGGATCAGCAGCAGCGAACCGCCCGCCACGCCGGATGCGCCGCAGGCACACAGCGACGCCACCACGCTCAACAGCAGCGCCGTTGGCAGATCAACAGGAATACCCAGCGTATGCACCGCCGCCAGCGTCAGCACGGTGATGGTGATCGCCGCTCCCGCCATGTTCACGGTTGCGCCCAGCGGGATCGACACGGAGTAGGTATCGCGGTCCAGGTTCAGCTTCTCCGCCAGCGCCATGTTCACGGGAATGTTCGCCGCAGAGCTGCGGGTGAAGAAGGCATACACGCCGCTCTCGCGCAGGCAGGTCAGCACCAGCGGATACGGGTTACGGCGGATCTGCCAGAACACCAGCAGCGGGTTGATCACCAGCGCCACCAGCAGCATACAGCCGACCAGAACAACCAGCAGCTGCGCGTAGCCCCACAGCGCGTCGAAACCGGTGGTCGCCAGCGTGGAAGAGACCAGCCCGAAAATACCGACTGGCGCAAAGCGAATCACCAGTTTCACCATAAAGGTGACGGCGTTCGACATATCATTCACCAGGTTTTTCGTGGTCTCGTTGCCGTGACGCAGCGCGAAGCCCAGTCCAATCGCCCAGACCAGAATACCAATGTAGTTTCCGCTCATCAGCGCGGTGATGGGGTTAGAAACCATGCTCATCAGCAGGCCGCGAAGGACTTCGACAATGCCGGACGGCGGCGTGATATCACCGGCCGCGCTGGTCAGGTGCAGTGTGGACGGGAACAGGAAGCTAAACACAACGGCCGTTAAGGCCGCAGAGAAGGTTCCCAGAAGATACAGGAACAGAATTGGGCGAATGTTGGTTTTTTGTCCGTGCTGGTGGTTGGCAATCGACGCCATCACCAGCATCAGCACCAGTACCGGTGCGACGGCCTTCAGCGCGCCAACGAAAAGGGTGCCGAGAAGCCCCGTGGCTTCCGCGGCAGGTTTTGACACCATCGCCAGCAGAATACCCAGTACCAACCCGACCAGAATTTGTTTTACAAGGCTGCCCTGCGCCAGGCGCGCGAACAGACCGCGTGATTGTGTGCTCATACGTTATTCCTGAGTGAAATTGCGTTCCATCCTGGATGTGCTCTAAGTCACATTTGTGTCCGGATGTAAGTATTTGTTTGCCTGGTTGAGTATCAGGGAAAGGAGCGAAAGGCGGAAGCGTAAAATGCTGGATTTTACGTGTTGCATCATATTTTTTAACTGTTGAGTTACAAAAGTGTGTTCACCCTCTCCCTGTGGGAGAGGGGCGGGGTGAGGGCATCAGCCCGCACCGAACGTTTTACTCCACCTGCTGCTTCTTATCGTGCTGGCGGTTAACCCAGGTATTGATAAGCAGCGTCACCAGCAGAATGCCGAACACCACGCCAAGCGAGATAGCGATTGGGATGTGGTAGAAATCGACGATCAGCATCTTGATACCGATAAACACCAGGATCACCGACAGGCCGTACTTCAGCATCGAGAAGCGCTCCGCCGCGCCTGCCAGCAGGAAGTACATGGCACGCAGACCGAGGATCGCAAACAGGTTAGAGGTCAGCACGATGAACGGGTCGGTGGTCACCGCGAAGATTGCCGGGATGCTGTCTACGGCGAAAATCACGTCGCTCAGCTCGACCAGAATCAGCACCAGCAGCAGCGGGGTAGCAAACAGCAGGCCGTTCTTACGCACGAAGAAGTGCTCGCTCTCGATCTTGTCGGTCATGCGCAGATGGCCGCGGATCCACTTCACCAGCGGCTTATCGCCGATACCGGTATCGTCTTCTTTCGCCAGCGCCATTTTGACTCCGGTGAACAGCAGGAACGCGCCGAACACGTACAGCAGCCATTCGAACTGGGTAATCAGCCAGCTGCCGGCGAAGATCATGATGGTACGCAGGACAATGGCACCCAGCACGCCGTATACCAGCACGCGGCGCTGCAGGGCCGCAGGCACGGCAAAGTAGCTGAACAGCATCAGCCAGACGAAGACGTTATCAACCGCCAGGGCTTTTTCAATCAGATAGCCGGTGAGGAAGGCGAGCGCCTGAGGATCGGCCACCGCACGGCCTTCGGTCGAGGCCAGATACCACCAGAAGGCGGCGCAGAAAAGGAGTGAGAGGCTAACCCACACCAGCGACCAGACGGCGGCCTGCTTGACGCTCATGCCGTGCTCGCCGCGACGACCCTGCAAAAAGAGGTCGATCGCCAGCATGATGAGCACGACAACCGCGAATCCGCCCCACAGCATTGGAGTGCCGACAGAATGCATACTATTTTCCTTACACATAAAAAACAAAAACGGCTATGGTCAGAAGACGATAGCCGTTAGCTTTTTATGCATAGACCTCGCCTCCCGGCAAGGTCTCACTTACAACCACGAAGGTTGCCCGGCGACCGGATGCGGTTTTGCACGCATCGTAATGACGATCCACCGGCGAAGAAGTTACTCCCCTTTGCAGGTAACAAAATATGTCAGACCATTGGTTTCGTCAATGGTCTGCGCCGTTTCATTACACACCTTTACGCGATAGCTTCCGCGCTCACGCCGTCTGCCGGGAAAACTACGCCGGTCTGGCGGCGGATCTCCGTTTGCAGCTTCGCCGTGGTGCGGCTAACCGCGAGGCCAGGGTGATTCACTTCGTTGTCTTCCACCAGACGGGCGAAGACCTCTGCCTCATAGAGCATAGTGTTAATATGCTGAGGCTGCGTCAGCTCCTGCGCTTTCCCGCCGCGCGGCACAAAGCTCACCTTCTGGCATTCGGAGATTTTCTCGATGACCAGCGACCCGGTTTCGCCCTGAATTTCGCTCGGCAGCACGGAATCGCTCACCTTGGAGTGCTGCAGCGTGACGCTAAAATCGCCGTAGTCCAGCACCACTAAACCGTGCGCATCCACGCCGCTCTCCAGCAGGCTGGCGGTGGCCGTGACGCCGTGCGGCTCGCCCCACAGCGCGACCGCAGAGGCCAGGCAGTAAAAACCAATGTCCATGATGGAGCCGTTTGAGAAGGCCGGATTAAAGGTATTCGGGTTTTCGCCGTCGAGATAGCGCTGATAGCGCGACGAATACTGGCAGTAGTTGATAAAGGCTTTGCGCACTTTGCCAATTTTCGGCAGGGACTGCTGCAGCAGCAGGAAATTCGGCAGGCTTGCGGTTTTGAATGCTTCGAACAGCACCACCTGATTTTCGCGGGCAAGCGCAATGGCCGCTTCCACTTCCTCAATATTCGAGGCCAGCGGCTTCTCGCAGATCACATGCTTTTTATGGCTGAGAAACAGCGCCGTTTGCGGGAAGTGCAGGGAGTTCGGGCTGGCGATATAGATCGCGTCAATGGCGTCGCTTTGCGCCATCTCATCAAGGGAGGTAAAGAGATGTTCGACGAGGTAGTCGTTAGCAAAACTCTGCGCCTGCTCCAGGCTGCGGGAGTAAACTGCGGTGAGTTTAAGTTTGCCGGTTTCGTGGG
Organism: Enterobacter sp. KB-280D8; assembly: GCF_041399405.1. Taxonomy (NCBI): domain Bacteria; kingdom Pseudomonadati; phylum Pseudomonadota; class Gammaproteobacteria; order Enterobacterales; family Enterobacteriaceae; genus Enterobacter; species Enterobacter sp. KB-280D8. Next base: position 461,480 of record NZ_JBGKEC010000003.1, on the reverse strand, counting down.
CGGCGTCGACGAACTGGCGCGTGATCCAGTTCGTACCAATGACAGCGAAACGTATCATAAACGTTTACGTACTCCGTAGCGGGGAACCTTAAGCCACTTTAGCACGGGATTATTGCAAAACCAGTGCGCTATTCCGCATTACCATTTAACGATAAATGCGTAAGCCACAAACGGGTGTCAAACTCCAGCTGATGGTACTGCGGCTCCATGTGGCAGCACAGGGAATAGAACGCTTTGTCGTGCTCTTTCTCTTTCAGATGCGCCAGCTCATGGACCACGATCATCCGCAGAAAGGCTTCCGGCGCGTTACGGAAAACCGTCGCGACGCGGATTTCGGCCTTCGCCTTCAGCTTGCCGCCCTGCACGCGGGAAATCGCAGTGTGCAGGCCGAGCGCGTTTTTCAGCACGTGGATCTTATTGTCGTACATCACCTTGTTAATCGGCGGCGCGCTCTTCAGATACCGGTTTTTCAGATCCTGCGTATACTGCCAGAGGGCCTTATCGGTCGCGAAATCGTGCGTGCCGGGATAGCGTTTTTCCAGTACCGCGCCGAGCTTTTGCTCGGCAATCAGGGTGAGAACCTGAGAAAGTAAATGCTCCGGGTAGCCCTGGAGATAAGTTAGTTGGTTCATCAACGCCCCAAATCGACAATAAAACGGGTATACTCACGCACCCTTTTCAGGGATACGCCAAATTTTACCATTCAGGAGGGCCGATGAGCCACTTAGACAACGGTTTCCGTTCACTCAACCTTAAACGTTTCCCGGAAACGGACGACGTTAACCCGCTTCAGGCGTGGGAAGCGGCGGATGAATATCTGCTGCAGCAGTTGGATGAGACTGAAATCCGCGGCCCGGTTTTGATCCTGAATGACGCGTTTGGCGCGCTCGGCTGCGCCCTTGCGGAGCACACGCCTTACAGCATCGGCGATTCCTACTTAAGCGAGCTGGCGACGCGTGAAAACCTGCGCCATAACGACCTCGACGAGTCCAGCGTGAAGTTCCTCGACAGCACCGCGGACTACCCGCAGGCACCGGGCGTGGTTCTGATTAAAGTGCCAAAAACCATGGCGCTGCTGGAGCAGCAGCTGCGCGCGCTGCGTAAGGTCGTGACGCCGGAAACCCGCATCATCGCGGGTGCCAAAGCGCGCGATATTCACACCTCGACGCTGGAGCTGTTCGAGAAGGTCCTTGGCCCGACCACCACGACGCTGGCCTGGAAAAAAGCGCGCCTGATCAACTGCACGTTCAGCGCGCCGGAGCTGGCCGACGCGCCGGAGACCCTGAGCTGGAAGCTGGAAGGGACCGACTGGACCATCCACAACCTTGCGAACGTTTTCTCCCGCACCGGTCTGGATATCGGGGCGCGTTTCTTTATGGAGCACCTGCCAGAAAACCTGGAAGGGGAGATCGTCGATCTGGGCTGCGGCAACGGCGTAATTGGCCTGACGCTGCTGGCGAAAAACCCGGAAGCCAGCGTGGTGTTCAGCGACGAGTCGCCGATGGCGGTGGCCTCCAGCCGTCTGAACGTGGAAACCAACATGCCGGAAGCGGTGGATCGCTGCGAGTTTATGATCAACAACGCGCTCTCCGGCGTAGAGCCTTTCCGCTTTAATGCGGTGTTCTGCAACCCGCCGTTCCACCAGAAGCACGCCCTGACGGATAACGTCGCCTGGGAGATGTTCCACCACGCGCGCCGCTGCCTGAAAATCAACGGCGAGCTGTACATCGTGGCGAACCGCCACCTGGACTACTTCCACAAGCTGAAGAAGATTTTCGGCAACTGCGTCACCATTGCCACCAATAACAAATTCGTGGTGCTGAAGTCGGTGAAGCTGGGACGTCGTCGCTAAATAACCAGCGCAAGCTGGGTGCCCTGCGCAATTGCCCGCCGCGCATCCAGCTCCATCGCCACGTCGCACCCGCCGATCAAATGCACCGTTTTACCCGCCTCGCGCAGCGGATCGGCCAGATCCCGCTTTGGCTCCTGCCCGGCGCACAAAATGACATGATCCACGCGCAGCAGCTGCGGCTCGCCGCCGATCGTGACGTGCAGACCCTTGTCGTCGATCTTCTGGTAGCTCACCGCCGGGATCATTTTCACCCCGCGCGAGAGCAGGGTGGCGCGGTGGATCCAGCCCGTGGTTTTGCCCAGCCCTTCGCCCGGCTTGCTGGCCTTACGCTGGAGCATCACGATCTGGCGCGGGCTTTTCGGCAGCTGCGGCCCTTCCGGGCGTAATCCGCCGGACTGGCTCAGGCTGGTATCAATGCCCCATTCTACGCAAAACTCGGCAATGTTCTGGCTGGTGGCCTCGCCCGGCTGGCTTAAATACATGGCGGTATCAAAGCCGATCCCGCCGCAGCCGATAATCGCCACCTTCTCGCCAACCGGCGTTTTGTCTCGCAATACATCCAGATAGCTCAACACCTTCGGATGATCGATACCTTCGATCGCAGGCGTTCGCGGCACGATCCCGCTCGCCAGGATCACCTCATCGAAACCGATCAGATCCGCCGCATTTACAAACTGGTTAAGCCGCAGCTCGACGCCTGTCAGCTCAATCATCCGGCGGTAGTAGCGCAGCGTTTCATAGAACTCTTCTTTGCCGGGGATCTGTTTGGCGATATTAAACTGACCGCCAATCTCCGCCAGCGCATCAAACAGCGTCACGCTGTGCCCGCGCGAGGCGGCGTTCACCGCAAACGCCAGCCCTGCGGGGCCAGCGCCCACAACGGCCAGGCGTTTTTTATTGACCGCCGGAACCACCGGCATTTTGGTTTCATGACAGGCGCGCGGGTTAACCAGACAGGAGGTGACCTTTCCGACGAAGATCTGATCCAGACAGGCCTGGTTACAGCCGATGCAGGTGTTGATCTCATCCGCCCGGCCGCTTTGCGCTTTAGACAGCAGTTCGGCATCCGCGAGGAACGGCCGCGCCATCGACACCATATCGGCGTCGCCGCGTGAAATCACATCCTCAGCCACCTGCGGGTCGTTAATGCGGTTAGTGGTGACCAGCGGAACGGACACTTTGCCTTTCAGCTTCCGCGTCACCCAGCTGAACGCCGCACGCGGCACCGGCGTGGCGATGGTCGGGATGCGCGCCTCGTGCCAGCCAATGCCTGTGTTGATAATCGTGGCACCTGCTGCTTCAATCGCCTGCGCCAGCTGCACGGTTTCGTCGAACGTGCCGCCGCCCTCTACCAGGTCGAGCATCGACAGGCGGAAGATGATAATAAAGTCCGCGCCCGCGCGTTCGCGCACCGTGCGCACCACCTCCACGGCAAAGCGCATCCGGCGGGCATAGTCGCCGCCCCATTCGTCGTCGCGCTGGTTGGTGCGGGCGGCGAGGAACTCGTTGATCAGGTAGCCTTCTGAACCCATCACCTCAACGCCGTCGTAGCCCGCCTCGCGCGCCAGCGCCGCGCAGCGGGCGAAGTCGTCGATCAATGCCAGGATCTCATCGTGGGTCAGGGCGTGAGGTTTAAAACGGTTAATCGGTGCCTGAAGAGCCGACGGCGCGACCAGGTTCGGCTGATAGCTGTAGCGTCCGGTGTGCAGGATTTGCAGGGCGATTTTACCGCCCTCGCGGTGTACCGCGTCGGTCACAATGCGGTGGTGCGGCAGCTGTGACGCATCGTTCAGGACCGCGCCGCCCTCCATGCCCACGCCGGAAGGCGCAGGGGCCACGCCGCCGGTGACAATCAGCGCCACCCCGTGGCGGGCGCGCTCGGCATAGAAGGCTGCCAGACGCTCGGCCCCGTCCGGATGCTCCTCCAGCCCGGTGTGCATCGACCCCATCAACACGCGGTTTTTGAGTGTGGTGAACCCCAGATCGAGAGGGGCGAATAACGACGGGTAGCGGCTCATAGTCTCTTCCAGTGTAAAATTATTGTTATGTGGTCGGATGAGTTACTAATTTAGCCAGCGGGGAGTAAAAGGGAAAAGGGGAATGCGGTGATTGTGATGGGATTCAAATATTGGTGTGGCCTGATGCCCTCACCCTAACCCTCTCCCACGGGGAGAGGGGACGTAATCTCCCTCTCCCTCAGGGAGAGGGGCGGGGTGAGGGGGATGTCCGCACCAGCCCCGGAGCCTGCCACATCGACGTCGTCAGCCCGCTGTCCACCAGCCCAAGCTGGTCCGCGTACACCGCCTGCCATTTCTGCATCATGCCGTCGTACAGCTCGCGGTGCTGCGGGTTCGGCGTGAACTCGCGGCTCCACTTCACCAGCCGTTCGCCCGTCGAGGCCATATCCGCAAACAGCCCCGCGCCAGCTCCTGCCGCTATCGCGCAGCCGAGCGCCGTTGCCTCTTTCACTTCCGGCACGCGCACCGGCAGCCCGGTGACGTCGCTTAAGATCTGGCTCCACAGGGCGCCTTTGGAACCGCCGCCTGCAAACACCAGGCTCTCAAATGTCACGCCGGAGAAGCGAGAGATCTGCGCCAGGTTGCAGGCCGAGACGATCGCCGCGTTCTCCTCCAGGGCGCGGAACAGCGTCGCTTTGTTGCACTTTTCCGGGTCGATGGAGAGGTTAATAAACGACGGCGCGGCGTGGTACCACTGCTTGAAATGCATCGCGTCGGAGAAGATCGGCATCACCCCGTGGGAGCCCGCCGGTACGCGGCTCGCCATCTCCTCCAGCAGGGAATAGGTGTCCATCCCCATCCGCTCGGCAATCAGCTTCTCCTCGGCGCAGAAGGCGTCGCGGAACCAGCGCATGGTCAGCCCGGTAAAGAAGCTGATCGACTCCGCCTGCGCCATGCCGGGAATCACGTGCGGGTTCACGCGGATGTTCATCTCGGGGTCGGTGCGCACCTGCGGCAGGTTTACGACCTGCTGCCAGAAGGTGCCGCCCAGCACCGCGGTTTGCCCGGCGCGGACCACGCCCAGCCCCAGACAGCCCAGCTGCACGTCGCCGCCGCCCATCACCACCGGGGTGCCCTCGCGCAGGCCGCTCTGCAGCGCGGCCTCTCTGGTGACAGCGCCCAGTACGGTGCCGGTCTCTTTCACCGGGGAGAGGATATCGGCGCGCAGCCCGGCCATGTCGAGCAGCGCCGGGCGCCAGTCGCGGGAGAAGAGATCCAGCATGCCCGTCGTGCCCGCGTTAGACGGGTCGACCGCCAGCTCGCCGGAGAGCTTCGCCGCCAGCCAGTCGCTGATCATGGTGATAGTCGCGGCCTTGCGATAAATATCCGGACGGTGGTGCGCCAGCCACAGCAGGCGCGGCATGGCGCTCAGCGCCAGCGTTTGCCCTGAGACGTCATACACTTCGGATTCAAAACGGTAATCGTGGATCTCTTTGAGTTCGGCCACCTCGCGGCTGGCGCGGGCGTCGACGTTGGCGCAGGCCCAGATGGCCTCGCCGTTGCGGTCGTACAGCACGATCCCTTCGCGCATCGAGCAGCAGGCGACGGACTGAATGTCCGCCGCGCTCAGGCGCGCACGCTCCAGCGCCTGATGAATGCACCGGCAGGCCAGCTGCCAGTTGGTTTCGAGGTCGAACTCCATCGACCCCGGGACGTTCTCCACGCTCAGGTGCTTCCACTCGGCCTGGCCGACGGCAATCTGGTTGCCCTGTAAATCGAAAATCACGGCGCGAACGCTGCCTGTCCCTGCATCTAACGCTAAAAGGTAACTCATGAGCTTGCCTCGTTGTTAGCGCAGGGCAACCCCGTTACGTCAGGGCCAGCACCGCGCGGGCTGTCGTCTCCTCCGTCACCAGGCCATTGATACGGCGGCCCTTCAGTGCGGCATAAATCGCATCGGCTTTCTCTTCCCCTCCGGCCACGCCAACGATGGTGGGCAGCTGCGCCAGTTCATCGAGCGTGACGCCCAGTAATTCTTTATGGATCTCCAGCTCCTCAACGCATTCTCCCTCGGCATTGAGGAAATAGCCGAGAATGTCGCCGACCGCGCCTTTGCGGGCATACATCAGCTGTTCACCTTCGCTGATATAGCCGGATCGCAGTATGGTGGCGTCACGGCGCTGGTTCACCGAACCAATGCCGACCACCGCCACGTCGGCGGCGGTGGCGGCGAGGATCACGTCCCGCACGCTGGTCTCGCGTTTTAAGATCCCGGCCACCTCGGCGGATGACACGCGAAGCGGGGCGGGGATCATGCTGACGCTGCAGGCCGCGTCCAGCTGGCCGATGCCGGTCATATACGGCCCGACGCCGCCGGAGAGCGTCACCAGGCGGATCTGCTGCGAGCTGATAAAGCCGCTCAGGTGCTGCAGGCTGCTCATGGTGGTTTCACCAAACCCCACCGCCAGCAGCTGGCCGGGCTCCAGCACGCCCATCAAGGACTGCGCCGCGCCTATGCCCAGCCGCACGTTCATCGGCGGCGTATTTAACGCGGGCATCACGCGCACCAGCTTCAGGCCAAAGCGCTGCTGTAGCTCGGTTTCCAGCGCCAGGCAGCCCTCGTAGCGGGAGTTGATCTGCACGCGGATCACCCCGGACTGCCGTCCCTTCTCCAGCAGGCGGGATATCTTCAAACGCGGCAGCCCGAGCCGCTCGCCGATGTCGTTCTGGGTTAATCCGTCGTGGTAGTAGCACCAGGCCACGCGCGCAACCAGCTCCTCTTCCGCCAGCGCCAGCCCGGCAAACCGTCCTTCTTCCGCAGTGCGTTTATCGCTCATAGTTGAACTCTTATAAAAATTTAGATCATATGTTCGTGATGGCGCGGAGGGAAAGTGTGAGCCACGCGACAAAACGGATCATTTCGATCGTTTCTGGTTTATCTGTATCTCAATCGATAAAACTGTGATCCCTGCACGGTTGTAAATATAGTTCACCGTCTACGCTTTTGAACATTATTAAATCTAAAAATCATTTGTTCAATAACGGAGCGATGATGACCTCACTTCTCGACGCGCGGAATATCAGCAAGCAGTTCTCAGGCGTGCCGGTTCTAAAAGGTATTGATTTCACGCTGCTTGAGGGGCAGGTACACGCGCTGATGGGCGGAAACGGCGCGGGAAAATCGACGCTGATGAAGATCATCGCCGGGGTCGAAACGCCGGACAGCGGTGAACTTTCTGTCGAGGGGCAGTCATATGCGCGGCTCACGCCCGTGCAGGCGCACAGGTTAGGCATTTATCTGGTGCCGCAGGAGCCGCTGCTGTTCCCCAACCTGACGGTGCGGGAAAACATCCTGTTCCGCCTGCCGCGTGAGCGCGATCTGGAAAAGCGGCTGGCGGAGAAGCTCCAGCAGCTGCAGTGCCAGCTTAACCTCGACACCGCCGCCAGCACCCTGGAGGTGGCGGATCAGCAGATGGTGGAGATCCTGCGCGGGCTGATGCGCAACGCGAGGATCCTGATCCTCGACGAACCTACGGCCTCCCTCACACCCGGCGAAACCGAACGGCTGTTTCGCCAGATCCGCGCCCTACAGGATCTTGGCGTCGGGATCGTCTTTATCTCGCACAAGCTGCCGGAAATTCGCATGCTTTCGAGCCACGTCTCGGTGATGCGCGACGGTGCGGTGGTGCTGAGCGGCGAAACCGCGCAGTTTGACGATGGCGCCCTGATCGCCGCCATGACGCCGGTCAGCCGGGAGAAATCTCTCAGCGATACGCAAAAACTGTGGCTGGCACTGCCGGGCAACCGCCGCACCCAGCCGCAGGATTTCCCGGTACTGCGGGTGGAGGATCTTACCGGAGAAGGGTTTATCGATCTCAGCCTTGAGATCTACGCCGGGGAGATCGTCGGCCTGGCCGGGCTGGTGGGATCCGGGCGCACCGAGTTTGCGGAAACGCTCTACGGCCTGCGGCCCGTGCGCGGGGGCCGCGTCTGGCTGGAGAATCAGGACATTACAGGCGAGCCGGTAAGTTCACGCCTGGAAAAAGGGCTGGTCTACCTGCCGGAAGACAGGCAGGTGTCCGGCCTGTTCCTCGACGCGCCGATCCGCTGGAACACGGTGGCGCTGAACGAGCCGTCTCTCTGGCAGCAGCGCAAGCGGGAGTCGGCGGTGGTGGAGCGCTACCACCGGGCGCTGGGGATCAAGCTCAACCATGCGGATCAAACCGTGCGCACGCTCTCTGGCGGCAACCAGCAGAAGGTACTGCTGGCGCGCTGCCTGGAGGCCAACCCTTTACTGCTGATCGTCGATGAACCGACGCGCGGCGTGGACGTCTCGGCGCGCGCCGACATCTATCAGCTCATTAAAAGCGTGGCGGCGCAGAACGTGGCGGTGCTGATGATCTCAAGCGATCTCGACGAGTTTCCGGGCCTCGCGGATCGCGTGCTGGTGATGCATCAGGGGGTACTCAGCGGCGAGCTGCCGCGCCACGCAGTCAGCCTCGACAAGATGATGGCGCTGGCGTTTGGAGGGCAATCATGAAGACCTTACTGAAAAACCGCGAGCTGAGCGCGTTTCTCGCCATTCTGGCGCTGTTCGCCGTGCTGGTGGCGCTGAACCCGTCCTACCTGAGTTTACAGACGCTGGGGATGATCTTCGCCAGCTCGCAGATCCTGATCCTGCTGGCCATCGGTGCCGCGCTGGTGATGCTGACCCGCAATATCGACGTGTCCGTCGGCTCCATCGTCGGGCTGTCCGCCATTGCCGTCGGCGTGGCGCTTAATAGCGGCTACAGCCTGCCGGTTTCCATTCTTTTCGCGCTGTCTATTGGGGCGCTGGCCGGGGCGTTCAACGGGTTTCTGGTGGTGGGGCTGCGCATCCCGGCGATTGTCGCCACCCTCGGCACGCTGGGGCTGTACCGCGGGGCGATGCTGCTCTGGACGGGCGGAAAGTGGATTGAAGGGCTGCCGCCGGGGCTGAAATCCCTCTCTGAGCCAGCCGCCATCGGCATTTCGCCGCTCGGCATGCTGGTATTGATCGTCGCGGCCGCGGGCGCGTGGACGCTGTCGCGTACCGCGTTCGGGCGTGATTTTTACGCGGTGGGGGATAACCTCGCCGCCGCGCGCCAACTGGGCGTGGCGGTGAACCGCACCCGCATGATCGCCTTTACCCTGAACGGCATGCTGGCGGCATGCGCCGGGATCGTCTTTGCCGCGCAGATTGGCTTTGTACCCAACCAGACCGGCAGCGGGCTGGAGATGAAGGCCATCGCCGCCTGCGTGCTCGGCGGCATTTCGCTGCTGGGCGGCACGGGCACGCTGGTTGGCGCGCTGCTCGGGGCCTTCTTCCTGACCCAAATCGACACCGTGCTGGTGCTGTTCAGGCTCCCGGCGTGGTGGAACGACTTTATCGCCGGGCTGGTGCTGCTGGGCGTGCTGGTGCTCGACGGGCGCCTGCGCCAGGCGCTGGCGCGTCATCAGCGGGCGCTGAAGTACGGTCGCTTCCAGCCGGGTAACAAAGGGGGAAAGCATGTCACCCCGTTTTCCAAACGCAAAAAAGAGGTGGCGTAAATGAGGCTTAACTGGGAAAGCGCGCTGCTGATTTTACTGGTGCTGGAGATCCTGCTCTTTGGCGCCATCAACCCGCGCATGCTCGACGTCAACATGCTGCTGTTCAGCACCAGCGACTTTATCTGCATCGGCATCGTGGCGCTGCCGCTCACGCTTGTGATCATCAGCGGCGGGATCGACATCTCCCTCGGCTCGACCATCGGCCTGTGCGCCATCGCGCTGGGCGTGATGATGCAGGCGGGGTGGCCGATGGCGGTCGCTGTTCCGCTGACGCTGCTGCTCGGCCTGCTGTGCGGATTATTTAATGCCGCGCTTATTCACTACACCGGCATCAGCCCGCTGGTTATCACCCTCGGCACGCTCTACCTCTACGGCGGCGGCGCGCTGCTGCTCTCCGGCATGGCGGGGGCGACGGGCTATGAGGGCATCGGCGGCTTCCCGGACAGCTTCACGGCGTTCGCTAACCTCACGGTGCTGGGTCTGCCGATCCCGCTGGTGCTGTTCGCGGTGATTACCGCCTTCTTCTGGCTGATTACCCACCGGGGGCGCTTTGGCCGACATCTGTTTTTAATCGGTCAGAACCCGCGCGCGGCGCGCTATGCGGCGCTGTCGGTGAACGGCATGCCCTACGCGCTGTACGGTCTGGTGGGCGTGGCCTCGGCGATTGCCGCGCTGGTGATGGTCTCCTATTTCGGCTCCGCGCGTTCGGATCTGGGGCGCGATTTGCTCATGCCCGCGCTGACCGCCGCCGTGCTCGGCGGGGCCAATATTTACGGCGGTTCAGGTTCGGTTGTCGGTACGGCGCTGGCGGCGCTGCTGGTGGGCTACCTGCAGCAGGGTTTACAGATGGTCGGCATCCCAAACCAGGTGTCGAGCGCGCTGTCAGGGGCGCTGCTGGTTGTGGTGGTGATGGGACGTTCGCTGAGTCTGCACCGCGAGTGGGTGCGTTCTCTCTTCAGAAAACTATCCGGAGCGTAAGATGAAAACAAAACTGTTTGTCCTGGCAATGGCCCTCAGCTTCGCCTCGGCGCAGGCGGCGGACCGCATTGCCTTTATCCCGAAGCTGGTAGGCGTGGGCTTCTTCACCAGCGGCGGTAACGGCGCAAAAGAGGCGGGGAAAGACCTCGGCGTGGACGTGACCTACGACGGCCCAACCGAGCCGAGCGTCTCCGGCCAGGTGCAGCTCATCAATAACTTCGTCAACCAGGGCTATAACGCCATTATCGTCTCCGCCGTGTCGCCGGACGGCCTCTGCCCGGCGCTGAAGCGCGCGATGCAGCGCGGCGTCAAGGTCCTGACCTGGGATTCCGACACTAAGCCGGAGTGCCGCAGCATCTACATCAACCAGGGGACGCCGGAGCAGCTTGGCGGCCTGCTGGTGGAGATGGCGGGCAAGCAGGTCACTAAACCGAACGCTAAAGTGGCGTTCTTCTACTCAAGCCCCACCGTTACCGACCAGAACCAGTGGGTGAAAGAGGCGAAAGCCAAAATCGAGAAAGATCACCCGCAGTGGCAGATCGTCACCACCCAGTTTGGCTATAACGACGCCACCAAATCCCTGCAAACCGCCGAAGGGATCTTAAAAGCGTATCCGGATCTGGATGCGATCATTGCCCCGGACGCCAACGCGCTGCCGGCAGCGGCACAGGCGGCGGAAAACCTGAAGCGCGAAGGGGTGGCGATTGTCGGCTTCAGCACGCCGAACGTGATGCGTCCGTACGTTGAGCGCGGCACGGTGAAGGCCTTCGGCCTGTGGGACGTGGTACAACAGGGCAAAATTGCGGTCAATGTCGCCGATCGCCTGCTGAAAAAAGGCGATCTTAACGTCGGCGACAGCGTGGACGTAAAAGATATCGGCGCGCTGAAGGTCGAGCCGAACAGCGTACAGGGCTACCAGTATGAGGCGAAGGGCAACGGCATCGTGCTGCTGCCGGAGCGCGTGGTGTTCACCAAAGAGAACATCAATAAATACGATTTCTGACGGGGGAGCAAATGGCTGATTTAGACGACATCAAAGACGGCAAGGATTTTGGCATCGGCACGCCGCAGCAGAATGTACCGTTCACGCTGAAAGGCTGCGGCTCGCTGGACTGGGGCATGCAGTCCCGGCTTTCACGCATCTTCAACCCGCAAAGCAACCGCACGGTGATGCTGGCCTTTGACCACGGCTATTTTCAGGGGCCGACCACCGGCCTTGAGCGCATCGACCTCTCTATCGCGCCGCTGTTTGGTGAAACCGACGTGCTGATGTGCACCCGCGGAATCCTGAGAAGCCAGGTGCCCGCCGCGACGAACAAACCGGTGGTGCTGCGCGCCTCCGGGGGTAATTCGATTCTGGGCGAGCTGTCGAACGAGTGCGTGGCGGTGGCGATGGAGGACGCGCTGCGCCTGAACGTCTGCGCGGTGGCGGCGCAGGTGTACATCGGAAGCCCGTTTGAGCACCAGTCGATCAACAACATCATCAAGCTTGTCGATGCGGGCACGCGCTACGGCATGCCTACGCTGGCGGTGACGGGCGTGGGCAAAGAGATGGCGCGTGACGCGCGCTATTTCTCGCTCGCCAGCCGCATTGCGGCCGAAATGGGGGCACAGTTCGTCAAAACCTACTACGTGGACGAGGGCTTTGAAAAAGTGACCGCCAGCTGCCCGGTGCCGATCGTCATCGCCGGGGGCAAAAAGCTGCCGGAGCACGAGGCGCTGGAGATGTGCTGGCGCGCTATCGACCAGGGCGCGTCCGGCGTGGACATGGGGCGCAATATCTTCCAGTCCAGCGCGCCGCTCGCCATGCTGAAGGCGGTGAAGAAAGTGGTTCACGAGAACTGGAACGCCCGTGACGCGTTCCAGTTCTGGCAGGAAGAGAAACAGGGAGAAGCGAAATGAACGTGACGTTAGTGGAGATCAACATCAAACCCGAGCGCGTGGACGAGTTTCTGGAAGTGTTTCGCGCCAACCACGAGGGGGCAATCAGGGAGCCGGGGAACCTGCGCTTTGACGTCTTGCAGGATCCAAGGGTGAAAACCCGGTTCTTTATTTACGAAGCCTATAAAGACGAAGAGGCGGTGCTGGCGCACAAGCAAACGCCGCACTATCTGGCGTGCGTGGATAAGCTTGAGGAGCTGATGTCGGAGCCGCGCAAAAAACGCAGTTTTGTGGGGCTGTTGCCGGAGTAGCGGTCATGCCGGGTAAGCGCAAGCGCCACCCGGTGTTATTCAGGCCAGCACCAGATCCGCAAGTATCGCAGCAAGCGCTTCGCGCGGCTCACCCTGAATAGCCTGAAGCGGGAAGGGTAGCGCGGGCGTTTTCGCTTTCCCGAGCATTTCTGCCGCTGCTGCCACCACCCGTAAGCTGCCGTAACGACGGAACAATTCCCACAGCGGCTCCAGCCGCTCGGATTGCGCCGCCTCTTTCGAACGGGCAATCGCCAGCGCTGTTTGCGGAAACAACCCGCCGATGACCGAATACCAGACGTCAAACCCGGCCTGCAGGGCAGATGCTGCCCGCCAGTCGCCGGCAATGCCCAGCGTGACGGTATCAGGGAGACGAGCGCGTACCTGCGACAGCTCCTCCGGCACGCGGCCAAGCTTAATGGATCCCACATTCGGCAGGGCCGCGGTAGCAAATAACAATTCATCGCTAAACGCAAAACCGGTCGTGGCGGGATTATCGTAAATACACAGCGGTACGGAGAGCTGGCGAGTCACCGCTTCATAGAGATTAAACGCTTCATCTTCCGTTAATCGCTGGTACGACACGGGTGCCATCAGCACGCCAGATGCACCTGCCGCTTGCGCGTCGTCAGCCAGACGCAGAATATCGTCCAGCCTAAGTGCGCCGATGCTGACGATGACCGGAACGTCATCAGCATGCTCCACCGCGCAGCGCGTGATTCGGCCGCGCTCTTCAATGGTCAGATAGGCATAACTTCCCGTTGAGCCTAAAATGCCCAGTGAATCCACGCCTGCGTCGACCACGGGGCGCAGAAGATTGATGAAGGACTGCTCGTCAAACATCCCATTTTTCAGGGGCGTTAACGGAAACGCGCTTAATCCGTGAAACACCTTGTTGTCCTCTTACAGCGTCAGCAGCTGGACCTGAGCCGTGGCTCCCGGCATCAGCTGCTGCAGGTTGTTGACCAGCTCCTCTCCTGCCTCTTCCAGTGCCGCAAGCGGCATCGACGGCAGGCTTTCAAGAATAAACCACATGGATTGCGCCTGACTGTCCAGACGCGTCCGTATCCCCTGGCGCCAGTTCCAGCGGCGGCAGGTGACGCCGAGGTCGTCGCGCCAGATAACCTCACCCGGTTCCGGATGTTCCACCACCGGCAGTCCCTCTTTGAAGGTATCAAACGGCTCGCTGCCGTCGGCCAGCGTCAGACGGGGCGCACCCGAGTACGCCGCGAGATTTTCCCCACCCACCGGAATGGCATAGCGAATGCTCACCGCGTTATAGATATCCACGACCGGATCCAGCGACGGCAGCGAACCGTCTTTCAGTACCCGCTTGCGCAGGGCAGAGGCCGAACAGGGCGTGCGTTTCGGCTTCGCACCGAAGGCTTTGAACACCTCATCCCAGCCTGAAAGGTGTGCATCAGCCCATGGAACATCATCATTCAACACCTGCCGGCAGGCCTGCGCCAGCGCGGCGGGCGCAACCTCCGGGTGGATAATCGGCGCAGCTTCAACCAGAATGCTCAGTGCCCGAAAGCCCGGGGCAATCCCGGCAAGACGTGAGTCTATTGACGGCGTAACGAGAGACATAAATAATCCTGTATTGACTGTTTTATACCATGGTAGTGACCAATGACTGATAAAGTCAATATAATGACTGCGCAGGGTGCCGATGTTGCCCAGGTAAGCCTGGCCGTGGCGAACCGCATCCGCAACTGGCGGAAAGAGAAAAAGCTGTCGCTGGACGAGCTGTCCCGCCGGGCCAGCGTCAGCAAAGGGATGCTGGTGGAGATCGAAAAGGGCGCAGCCAACCCTAGCATCGCCATCCTGTGCAAGCTGGCCGCCGCGCTCGGCATCTCCGTGGCGGATATCGTCAACGTCTCCAGCGAGCCGCTGGTGCACGTTATCGAAGAAGCGGCGATTCCGGTGCTGTGGCAGGGCGAACAGGGCGGTTACGCCAGGCTGCTGGCAGGCACTGCGGGCCCGGATATGATTGAGTTATGGCAGTGGGAGATGCATCCGGGGGAGTATTTCACCTCGACAGGGCATCCGTCGGGAACCTTTGAGCTGTTGCACGTGAACGAAGGCGTGTTGACACTGACGGTGGACGAGACGGTGACGCAGGTTAATGCAGGCGCATCGGCGGTGGCGAAAACCGAAGCCGCGCACGGCTATGCCAATGAGGGAAAAAACGTGCTGCGCTTTACCATGACGGTGGCGGAGTTCCACCGTTAAAAAAGCCGGGCCTACAGAAAACAAAACGTAGGCCCGGCATTTTTTACGCCTCTTCCACGCTCACCCGCAGCGCTGCCAGCGCTTTACGCGCCGCTTTCAGCACCTGCTCACACTGCTCAATGGTCAGCGTCAGCGGTGGTTCAATGCGGATGGTTTTCGAGTTGTTGAGCGTGCCGGCCACCAGCACCCGCTGGCGGAACATCTCGCTCGCGAAGCTGTAGCCGATTTCGTTGTCGACAAACTCAATCGCCATCAGCATTCCTTTGCCGCGTGCCTCCTGCACCAGGTCCGGGTACTCACGCCCCAGCTGGCGGAAGCCGTCCAGCAGCATGTCGCCTTTCTGCTCCGCCTGCGCGGGCAGGTTTTGCTCAAGAAGCACGTTGATGGTGGCCAGCGCCGCCGCGCAGGCCAGCGGGTTGCCGCCAAAGGTGGTGGTATGCAGGAACGGATTGTCGAACAGCACCGAGAACACCTCTTCCGTTGCAACCGTTGCTCCTATTGGCATCACGCCGCCGCCGAGCGCTTTCGCCAGACACAGAATGTCCGGCTGAACGTTTTCATGCTCGCAGGCAAACATCCTGCCGGTGCGTCCCATCCCGGTCTGCACTTCGTCGAGGATCAGCAGCGCGCCAAACTCATCGCACAGCTGACGCACGGCGGGCAGATAGCCCTGCGGAGGGAGGATCACACCCCCTTCACCCTGAATCGGCTCCAGGATCACCGCCGCCACGTCATCGCCGGTTTTACGGCATTCGCTCAGCACGGTGCGCATGGCGTTGATGTCGCCAAACGGCACGTGGCGAAAGCCCGGCAGCAGCGGCATAAACGGCTTGCGGAAGGTGGATTTCGCGGTCGCCGACAGTGCGCCCAGGGATTTACCGTGGAACGCGCCGCTGGTGGCGATAAAGGTGAATTTCCCGCGCGGCGACTGATACGCTTTGGCGAGCTTAATCGCCGCTTCGACCGATTCCGTGCCGCTGTTGCTGAAGAAGCTGTACTTCAGTTTGCCGGGGGTTAAGGCCGCCAGCGTTTTCGCGAGCATGGCGCGAAGCGGGTCGAGCAGTTCCTGGCTATGGAGAGGTTGTTTCGCAAGTTGATTCTGTACGGCGGAAACCACTACTGGATTACGGTGCCCCACGTTGAAGATACCGAAACCACCCAGGCAATCTATGAACTCCTGTCCCTGGGTGTCGACAAGCGTATTAAGACTTCCCGCTTGCCACTCTACGGCTCCGTAATCCCCGCCGGCGGTAACAGATTTGCGATACTCCAGAAAACCAGGATTGACGTGCTCTTTAAAGTAATCGATGACCTCTCGGTTAAGTTGTTTCATCTCCTCATGATCGAGCGTTCGCTTCTCAATGAGATTCAGTGCGTGCGCGGTACAGGCAAGAGCCGAGGCGCTGGAAGGTAACCTGTTCAAAATGTGCTCCCGGGGATCGCGTATCACATGATACTGGTTTAAGTATTGCAGGGATTACGCCACTTCAGATGACTTAACGAAAATCGGGATAAACGCCAGGTTAAAATATTGTTGCACAATATTTAATCATGCCAATACAACCGAAACGGGATTTCGCGGAACACGGCAACATACGTTGTGAGGGGCAGAAAAGGGCAATTGCACTAAAGGAGTGCATTGCTTGCGGCTTAAGTGGGCGTTAACAGGTCATATTTTGTAGGTAATTTCTTTGTGAAAGTATTTGAAATCAATGAATTATAAAATCTCACAAAAAGTGCGGTTTAAGTGAAATCTGCGATCTCCATCAACTTTAACAACTAAAGATAAATTGTTTACCGCCGAAAAAACAATAAACCACAAAATTAACATTCGAATAACCTGCAAGGAATGCCCATCATGTCTTCTCCCTCCTTTGTCACCCAGAATAATTATCCTCTGGACGATGACACCACCTTAATGTCTACCACAGACGTCCACAGCTACATTACCCACGCCAACGACACCTTTGTGCAGGTGAGCGGCTACCAGCTTGATGAGCTGACGGGCCAGCCGCACAATATGGTGCGCCACCCCGATATGCCAAAAGCCGCGTTTGCCGATATGTGGTACACGCTGCAGCAGGGCGAGCCGTGGAGCGGGATTGTCAAAAACCGACGCAAAAACGGTGACCACTACTGGGTGCGTGCGAATGCGGTGCCGATGGTACGCCGCGGGCAGGTGACGGGCTATATGTCGATCCGCACCAAAGCCACGGAGGAAGAGATTGCCGCCGTGGAGCCGCTCTACCGGGCGCTGAATAACGGGAGCTGTAAAAAACGTATTCACAAAGGGCTGGTGGTGCGTAAGGGCTGGCGGGGTAAACTTCCTGCAATGCCGCTGCGCTGGCGGGTACGCAGCGTGATGGCGGTACTCTTTGCCGCGCTTGCCGCTACCCTGCTGTCAGCCTCCGCAGGCTGGGCACCGCTCGCAGCGGCTGCCGTGGTAATGCTGCTGGGTACGCTGCTGTTTGAGCAGCAGATTGTCCGCCCGATCGAGAACGTGGCGCGTCAGGCGCTGAAGGTGGCGACCGGCGAGCGTAACAGCGTGCAGCATCTGAACCGCAGCGACGAGCTGGGGCTGACCTTGCGCGCGGTAGGACAGCTGGGGCTGATGTGCCGCTGGCTCATCAATGACGTCTCAAGCCAGGTGATGAGCGTCCGTGACGGCAGCGACAGGCTGGCGCAGGGGAATGAAGCGCTGAACGATCGTACGCGTCAGACCGTGGCGAACGTGCAGCAGACCGTCGCAACGATGAACCAGATGGCCGCTTCCGTTCAGAGCAACTCTGAAACCGCCGCTGAGGTGGATAAACTCTCCGTGGCTGCGAGCAGCGCGGCGACGGAGGGCGGAAACGCGATGCAGACCGTCGTCAAAACCATGGACGACATCGCCGACAGCACGCAGCGAATTGGCTCGATTACCACCCTGATTAACGATATCGCTTTCCAGACCAATATCCTGGCGCTGAACGCGGCCGTTGAAGCGGCAAGGGCCGGCGAGCAGGGAAAAGGCTTTGCCGTAGTCGCGGGGGAAGTCCGCCATCTCGCCAGCCGCAGCGCTAATGCGGCTAACGATATCCGTAAGCTGATTGATGCCAGCGCCAGCAGGGTGCAGTCCGGCTCTGAGCAGGTGCACGCCGCAGGCCGCACGATGGATGACATTGTCGAGCAGGTGAAAAACGTGACGCAGCTTATCGCGCAGATCAGCCACTCGACGTCCGAACAGGCCACCGGACTGTCAGAATTAACCCGTGCGGTGGCGGAGCTGGACAGCATCACGCAGAAAAATGCCGACCTTGTCGAGGAGAGCGCGCACATTTCTGCCATGGTGAAACACCGCGCCGGGCGTCTTAAGGATGCGGTAACGGTGCTCCATTGAGCCAGTAGTGTTCCGGAAAAGCCGTTTATACCGTAAGGAATAAACGGCTTTTTTATTTCTGCTTGTGACTATTAATATGTTTTATTGTTAATCAGATATTAAATAACTAAAGAAAGTGCCTCAGTTATTTATTCCTGCCTAAGTCAGTTTTCCGTGATGCTATTTTGTAAAACCCTGTTCTGGTGGTCTGGTAACGATCGATGAGGCTGTATTAATAGCCTCTACCTATCCATTGTGATGGTTATGAAATAAAAAAACGATCAAAGTCATAAAGTTAGCGGATTCGTTACCGATAACAGCGATCGTCTGAGAAATAATCACATCGATGGAGAAAATATGTTCTTACATGACGTAAAGATCGGCACGAAATTATTTCTGGCGTTTGGATTCTTTATTGTCCTGATGGTAGTTAGCGCCAGTATGTCCTTACTGAGTCTGAACCGGGCTAACAACGGGATGCAATCCATCATTACCCATGATTATCCGACCACGGTAAAAGCGAACCAGTTAATCGACAACTTCCAGGAATTTATTAGCACTCAGCAGCTCATGTTACTGGATGATAAGGGAACGTACACGGCGCAGTCGCAGCAGCATCTTAAAACGATCAGCGAACATATTACGTTGATTCTGGGTGAGCTAAACAGCGTGTTGCAGGATCCGAAATCACAGCAGGTCCTTGCCGAGATCCGCGACGTTCGTCAGCAGTATCTGGACTCGCGCTATCGCATTTTGCAGGCGGTGCAGAACAACGATCGCGCGGCTGCAATCCAGGAGATGATGACCCGCACCCTCACCGTGCAGCAGGCCTATAAAGCCAAAGTGCAGGAGCTGATTGCGATTCAGAACCATGAGATGCAGAGCGCAGGGAAGCAGGTGGAAGGTGACTTTAAATCCAACCGGCTACTGCTGATCCTGATCACCCTGTTTAGCGTTGCGGCGGGCAGCCTGATTGGCTGGTTTATCGTGCGCGCTATTACTCGTCCGCTCGGCGAGGCGGTGAAGTTTGCCAATGCCATTTCAGAGGGCGACCTGACGGGCAGCATCACGCCGCACGGCAAGGACGAAACGGGCCTGTTGCTGCACGCGCTGATGGAGATGAAAAACCGCCTGCTGGACATTGTGCAGCAGGTGCAAACCGGTTCGGAGAATATCTCCAGCGCGGCCGCGCAGATTGTCGCCGGGAACCAGGATCTGGCCGCGCGCACCGAAGAGCAGGCCAGCTCCGTTGAACAGACCGCCGCCTCGATGGAGCAGATCACCGCGACGGTGAAAAACACCGCCTCGCACACCGGCGAAGCGACCAACCTCTCGGCAGATGCCGCCACGGTGGTCAAAAACAACGGGGAGATGATGAAGCAGGTGACCAGCAAAATGCGCCTGATTAACGAGACGTCGAACCGGATGTCCGACATTATCGACCTGATCGACGCCATTGCCTTCCAGACCAACATTCTGGCGCTGAACGCGGCGGTGGAAGCGGCGCGTGCCGGCGAGCACGGCCGCGGTTTTGCGGTGGTGGCCGGCGAGGTGCGCCAGCTTGCCCAGAAGAGCGCGTCGTCAGCCAGTGAAATCCGCGAGCTGATCGAGAGCTCCACCAGCCAGACCCAGGACGGGATGAACCTGGTGGAAAAAGCGAGCGCTCTGATCAACGGGATGGTCGGCAACGTGGAGGAGATGGACGTGATCCTGCGCGAGATCCGCCAGGCCAGCCACGAGCAGACGGAAGGGATCTCGCAGATCAACAGCGCGATTGGCCTGATTGATGCCACCACCCAGCAGAACTCTGCGCTGGTGGAGGAGTCCGTCGCGGCGGCGGCATCCCTTAACGAGCAGGCGATGCACCTGAAAGAGCTGGTACGCGTCTTCCGCGTGAGCGAGCACGCGCCGGCTTAATCCAGCTGGGAGATCTCCAGCGCCGCGCGGTCGATTACGCCGATAATCTGCTTGAGCTGCGCGTCGCTGAGCTCTCCCTGATTTACCTTCAGATCTAACACCGCTTTAAAGTTATCCAGCGCCCGCTTCATCTGCGGGTTTTTGCGCAGCTGAAAGCCGACGCTGCGCGCTTTAATACGCACCTGGATCTGTTCCAGCTGTTCCCGGTTTTCGTCCAGCCAGCGTTGTCCTTCAGCGGTAATCGCAATCTTCTTACGACCGCTTTCTTCTTCCGTGATGGTGATAAAGGTCTGATCCTGAAGATAATCCAGGGTTGGATAGATCACCCCAGGGCTCGGAGTGTAGTTCCCCTGCGTCAGATTCTCGATCTCTTTGATCAGCTCATAGCCGTGGCTCGCGCTGCGGGTCAGGATGTCCAGGATCACCAGCCGCAGGTCGCCGTGGCCGAAAAAGCGCGGTCGGCGTCCGCCGCCATCGTGTTCGTGTCGCATAGTAGTCTCTTTAATTTGATATATCTAAACTATATCTAAGATATATTCAGATGCAATCTAAAAGATCTTGCATTTTTACTGATTAGTAATCATTATCATTTAAAAATCAGTTTCGATATATCGTATTCACAAGACAAGAGGCTAAAAATGGCATCTACCCGTTACCCACAGCGCGTGCGTAATGACCTGCGCTTTCGCGAGCTGACGGTGCGCCGCGTTGAGCGCATCAGCGCAGGCTTTCAGCGCATTGTTTTAGGCGGCGAGGCGCTGGAGGGCTTTAGCTCCCGCGGTTTCGACGACCACACCAAAGTCTTTTTCCCGGCACCTGGCACCACGTTTGTTCCGCCGGTGGTCACCGATGAAGGCATCGACTGGGGCGACGGCGTGCGTCCGCAGGCGCGCGACTATACGCCGCTGTACGATGAGGCAAATCATGAGCTGTTGCTCGATTTCTTCATTCATGACGGCGGGGTTGCCAGCCGCTGGGCGGTCGAGGCGAAAGCGGGCGACAGGCTGACCATCGGCGGCCCGCGCGGTTCTCTGGTGGTGCCGGAGGATTACGCCTGGCAGCTGTACGTGTGCGACGAGTCCGGCATGCCCGCGCTGCGTCGGCGCTTAGAGAGCATTGTTAAACTGCCGGTTCACCCGGAGGTTCAAGCGGTAGTGACGGTCGGGGACGAATCTTACAAAGGCTATCTGGCGCACCTGAGCGAATTCAATATCAAATGGGTGGTGGGCCACAACGTGCAGGCGGTAGCGGACCATCTGGCGGCGCTGACCGTTCCGGCTGAGGATTACTTTATCTGGCTGACCGGGGAAGGGAAGGTGGTGAAAAGCCTGAGCCGCCAGTTTGAAACCGACTCGATTGACCAGCAGCTGGTGCGTGCCAGCGCATACTGGCACGCTAAATAATCAGGCTGCCGAATCCAGCTGCGCTTCGTTCACCTGATGTACGAGCGAGGCGCGGACCTCGTGCAGCGCTTTCTCTTGCTGAGCGAAGTACGCTTCCATATTGCTCAGCGACGAGACCAGCAGCCAGGACTCCTCTTTTTCCAGCTCCGCCAGCTCGTGCACTAAGGTGTCTATTTGCTCGCGGACCTGCGCCATTTTTTTACGGATACGTTCCAGATCGTTCAGCCTGTCGCTTGCCATCAATGGTTCGAAGCCCTGCTGCAGGCGGGCCACCAGCGAGCGAATGGCTTTTACGTCGCCGCGCTGCTTCGCCTGGTTGAGCTGCACCATCATCGCGTTGGCTTCCTCTTTTAGATCGTCTGCGACTAAATCCGGATGGCAGAGCTTGCTCGCCTGCCGCCAGAGGCGCTTGAGCTCGTTCCGATCCTCTTCCGAGAGATCTTTCCCCTTACGCAGACGCACTTCGGCATCGTGATGTTGTTCGCGATACTTCTCGTACTCTTCGTTGGCCTCGTCGCGGGCCTGCCGGGCAGGCTCCTCTTCGCGCGTTAAGCCGCTCTCCAGTTCGAGCGCTTCGGCCAGCAGGTTGGCAATCAGATTACTTTGCTGCTCAAGATGCTTGCGCGCCTCAGCGGCCTGCACGGAGTCGGCCGGAAGATCGCGCCAGCGCTGGGTGAGCGTAGCCAGCACCTCTACCGCCTGCGCCATATAGCGCTGGCTGCGACGGTAATCTTCCTCGCGACGACGCGCCTCCGCCTGCTGACGACGCAGGTTCAGCTCCGCCAGGGTTTTACGCAGGGCGAGGATCTGCTGCATCAGCGGGCCCAGACGTGAGAAATAGAGATCGTTGAACTCATCAAGCTGCTGTACGCGTGCGTTGCGGCGGTCAATCAGATCGCGCAGTCGCTCTTCCAGCGCCTTCAGCTCCAGCTTGCTGGCGGCCACCTGCGGATCGCGCCATTGGGTCACGGCGCGCTGGCCCTGCAGCCAGGCGGTAATGGCCGCCATCGCCGCGGTGTAGTTCTTTTGCTCAAGCATCACGACGATTGCCTGTAGCCCATCGTCAAACGCTTCATTTTTCAGGCGTGTCAGCTGGCTCTGGATGATGTCGTCATCTTCCAGTTCAATGGCATTTTTAATGATTTCTAGCCGTTTGATCGGTGTGCTCATGATGCCTTTCGCTTTGGCGCTTAAGTATTTGAGTTAAGGGTAGTTGTTGTAAAAGCTACAGGAAATAATACACACGGATGATGATCGGCGCGATGGGGGATTTCTTTAGATTCGCAGTTTGTGAGGTGGGGGAGTGAGCAGGAAGCAAAAAAGCAGGATGGTTTTGATTAATTCCGGTTCCAGTTCCAGTTCCAGTTCCAGCATTGTCACCACTGTCCGAGCTTCTGCTCAGATATTTCTTTGTGCAGACAAAAATTTTCTGAAAACAGACAAGCCTTGTCTCGATTCCCTGGGCGATCGGCTATGGTGTACCCCGCATAATGATATGGTTAACCCCTTAGGTAAGAAATAAACATAATGACGAAAATTTTGCTTGTGGATGACCATCCGGCAATCTGCTTTGCACTCAAGGTGTTACTGGACAAAAATCCGGCTTTTACCGTGACGACTTCCTCCGGTGAGAACCTGCTGGCGCTGCTGCACCGTGAACTTCCGTCACTGTTGATCCTTGACCTTGAACTCAAAAATGCTGACGGGTTGGATCTTCTCCCGCGCATCAGGCACCACTTTCCGGCGCTCCGGGTGTTGGTGTACACCAACCAGCCTGCGGCAGTTTATGCGCCACGTACCTTACAGGCCGGCGCGAGCGGCTTTATTAATAAAAGCCTGGCGCTGGAACGTATTGAACCTGTTTGCCAGTTGCTGCTCGATGGTTATTACTGTTTTCCTGAAGGGATGTTTGCCAGCATGGCTGAAAAGTCGGTAGAAAAACATGAAGCCCAAACGCTCCTGGCCCGTTTTTCCGACCGGGAACTCGCCGTGCTGAACTATCTGAAACAGGGCGAGAGTAACAAGGAGGTGGCTGACAGGCTGGCGCTCAGTAATAAAACTATCAGCACCTATAAGGCGCGGATGATGAAGAAAAGCGGCGTTGAACAGTTTGAACAGCTGTTCGATCTTATTTCCCCATCAGAGCCAGACACGTGAATATTGTTTCCTTTATCCTGCTTTTTTGCCTCACATTTGCTGCGTCTGCCGCGCCACAGGAGGAATCCCTTCGCTTGCTGGCGCGCAGCCATGAAGAGGTCATTGAACCCGGGCTCAGCAGCAGCGAATGGCGCTGGGTGCGCGAACATCGCAAAATCCGCATGGCGGTCTGGGGGCCGATGATGCCGCCTTATGACATCACGACCGGGCTTAATGACTACGGCGGTATTAATGCGGATTTTACCGGGCTGGTGGCGGAAAATTTGGGTGTAGATATCGAGGTCGTTCGTTACCTCAGCTACGATGAGGCGCTGTCCGCACTTCGGGCGGGAAAGGCTGATTTTATTCCCCAGGCGGGAGCGAGCCAGCAAAAGCAGGGGCTACTGCTGAGTGTGCCATACAGTGACAACATCCCGGTGGAGGTGGTCAATACGGATGCCTCGCCAGATGATGTGGTCAAACGTATCGCCGTGTCGCCTGTCTACAACAGTCGCGATGTGCTGGCACGCTATCCTGGGGCCAGCATTGTGAACTTCTCCTCCTCGCGGCACGCTCTGGAGGCGCTGGCCTTTCGCAAAATCGATCTGTTCTTCAGCGATGCGATCAGCGCACGCTATCTGGCCAGTCAGTCTAACTTAAGCAATGTCAGCATTCGGTCGGTGGCGAGCACGTTCAATGCGTCAGGATTTTCCTTCGCCGCTATGCCAAAAATGGCGGTCTGGATCGCGATTCTGGACAAGATGCTCACGGCGCTGCCGGAGAATGCAAGCGTCGAGATCCACCGCCGCTGGAGCGGGGGGATCCCGCTCTCGCTGAGCGAGGAGCCGCCGCGCTACACTTCGCTTGAACATAAATGGATCAAAGAACATTCCCGGATACGCGTTGCGGTGGCGCAGGATAATGCCCCTGTTGCCTTTTTCAACGAGCGCGGCGAGCTGCGAGGCATTCTTGCCGATCTGCTGACCGCACTTCGTCTTCGCACCGGATTCACCTTTGAGATCCTCCGCTATTCCAGCCAGGATGCTGCCTTCAGGGCGGTTAACCGCGGTGAGGCGGATCTGATTGCCGGCGTGACTCAGGAAGGGATCTGGCAAGCGGATCTGCTCACGACCCGAACCTGGCTGTATAACTCCTGGGTGATGGTGGGGCGCAAGCAGCAAGGGAAAGAGACGCGGCAGCCCAGAGTGGTGAGCCTGCGTGGAGAAGCACCGGATAGCTGGCTGGGTCGACAAAACAGTGGTCAGACGGCGAAAGTTGATACGTGGTGGCACGGTTTAGCCAGCGTGGTGCGTCATGAAAACGACCTGATGGTTGTGCCGCTGATCGTTGCCAATACTCAACTCACCCGTAACGAGTTTGCCTCGCTGAAAATTTTAGCCAGCATTGATACCGAACCGCTACGTTTTGCCTTTGGCACATCGCGGCAGGCCTGGCCGCTGATTACCATCCTCAATAAGGCGCTGATCAATATCCCGCCGGAAGATCTTCATGCCCTGACGCGCGGCGGCAATGCGGGAAATATGTTTGCCTCCGTGTCAACGTCGGCACTGTCAAAAGCGTGGCTGGCGGTGTTATTGGTTACAGGGGGGGCGCTGCTGGCACTGGTGGCATGGTGGATTTATAAGAGGCGACGCATCCGGCGGGCGCGCATCCTGCGCCTAATCCAGAAGCTGCGTGAGGCCAAACACCGTGCCGAGCGCTTGCGGCGCGGGAAAAGCACCTTCCTGGCGACCATGAGTCACGAAATTCGCACGCCAGTTAGCATCATCATCGGCATGCTGGAGTTGGTCATGAAGCGTCCTGACGATACCCTGAAAAATCGACAATCGATACGGGTTGCCTGGGATGCATCGCAGTCATTGCTACTGCTCATCGGCAACATCCTTGATGTGGAGCGCATCGAGTTTGGCCGTCTGGTGTTACGCCCGGAACGAGCCTCGCTGCGAACCCTGATAGAAAGCAGCGCACTGCTGTTTGAGGAGCTGGCGGCGCAAAAATCGCTGAGGTTTGTACTTGAGATGGACACGGAGCTGAAAGGCGATGTCCTGATGGATGTGGTGCGCTTTCGTCAGATCGTCATCAACCTGCTGGGCAATGCCATCAAATTTACCGACAGCGGTCAGGTAACGTTACGTGCGCAGCCGCAATGGCAGGACGGCAAGTTTATGCTGTTGGCGCTAACGATAGAGGATACGGGCGAGGGGATTGATGAAACGACCCGGCAGCGTCTTTTTCAGCCTTTTAGTCAGGGACCGAGCCGCAATTTGGCGCAGGGGAGCGGGCTGGGGCTTTATATTTGCCGGCAGCTCGCCGATATGATGGGAGGAAGCCTGGATTTACACAGCGCACCAGGGGAAGGCACTACGGTGACGGTGACGCTTAAAGTGCCGATGATGGATCCGTTGCCGCAGAGAGAGGTTGATGCTTCTTCACCACCAGGCAAACGCGCCGCGCTGACCATTATGGTGGTGGATGACAACCCGGTTGGACTGATGCTGCTCACCCAGCAGCTTGAATGGCTTGGGCATCAGGTTAGCCCTTATGACAGCCCACACGCGCTGCTCGACAACCTGACAACCCTACAACCGGATGCCGTTATCAGCGACTGCAACATGCCAGGGATGAGTGGTTATGAATTGTCACGCATCATTAATGAGCGTTATCCGGATGTCATCGTACTTGGGATGACCGCCGATGCACGAGAGTCTGCCCGGGATGCGGCGCGAGAGGCGGGCATGAGTAATTGTATCTTTAAGCCGGTCACGCTGGCGGCGCTGGAAGAGCTGCTGTTACCGCTGCGACCGGCTGGTAAATCTCCTGCTTTGTATCCCACACTGACGCTGCTCGCAGCGCTGCTCGATGATAAGCATCTGGTGTCGTTTCTGGAACTCCAGATCGCGGTGATCGATGAGACACTGTGCGATATTGCTCGCTGGAGAAACGATCCCGATACGCCATTGGCGGAATCTCTGCATCGGCTGCGGGGCGGTATCCAGTTGCTCGGGGAACAGGCGCTGGAAGCGCTTTGCCTTGAGCAGGAGCGGGTCGTCGACAGTGATGGTGTTCGCCAGCTTGAGGAGCATATTCTCAACCTGCGTGCAGCGTTACAGCACTGGCGAGATACGGGAGTACAACCGAGGAAGACCGTCCTACAGCAGAATGAGGACGGGCGTACAGCGTAAGCCTACCTGCCACTGGGATACTCTTTTGTTCGAGGAAATTCATAAATAAAGGAGATATCCCAATGAAAAAATTAGCATCTGCACTGGCTGTTATCGCATCTGTTGGTATGTTCACTTCAGCTCAGGCTGCTGAAAGCTGCACCGCGAAAGCTGCCGCGCTGGAAAAAGAGATCCGTATTGCCCAGCAGTACGGCAATACCTATAAAGTTAACGGCCTGAAAAAAGCGCTGGCTGAAGTCAAAGCACACTGCACCCCGGCAAGCGTTCAGGCTGACGCGCAGAAAGAAGTGAAGAAGCTGGAGAAAAAACTGGCTGAGAAACGTGACGATATCGCCGAGATTCAGGCCGATCTGCGTGAAGCAAAAGCCAAAGGTGACAACAAGAAGATTGCTAAGTACCAGCGTAAACTGTCAGAAAAACAGAACGAGCTGAGCGGTATCCAGCAGGAGCTGAGTGCAGCTCGTGCATCCCTGCAAAAATAATCTTTTTATGTAAATCAGGTGAAGAGGCATTTGCCTCTTCACCTTTTTTGCATTGCCTGCTGCTATGACATTATTTCGTATTTTGTTATTTATGCTGCTTTTCCCGGCAGCAGAGAGCCACGCGGCCATTAAAAAGACGTGGATTATCCTCAATAACGTCTATAAAGGGTCGATCTCATTCGATGTCTCAGCCTCCGGACCTTGCCTTAGCCAGCCGCTGATGGAGGAGTGGGGCGTGCGGAATGCAGTGATTGCACGTCTGGAATGGGATGCAAAAGGCTGCCTGACGCCCCAGTCTGCTGAGGCATTTAACCTCAAATACTGGTATCGCCCGGATGCACAGTTGCTCACGCTGTTGTTCCCCGACGAGACGATAAACCCGCAGCAGAACGGTGTCAGCACCAGTCGCTGGGACGATGGTATCAATGCGCTGTTTGTTAACTATCGTCTGGATGCGGATAGCCGTCAGGCGCAGTACAGCTGGGAACATTCCGGAACCGATGCCACGCTGGCGCTGGATAATGGTCTCAACATCGGCCCATGGCGACTGCGTTATCAAAACACCTTCTGGCGTGAAAGAGACGGGCAGCACGGCTCGTACAGCAATGCTATGTCACTCTGGCGCAGCATTACGCCGCTGCGTTCGCGTCTGACTTTTGGCGACAGTAATACCTCTTCAAACCTGTTCGACAGTTTCGCTTTTCGCGGTGCGACGCTTGCCAGCGATGAGGCGATGTTCCCCGATAGCTGGCGACCGTATTCGCCCTGGATTAACGGCTATGCCCGCACGGAAGCGGAGGTGACAATTCACCAGAACGGGGTGCGCGTGTACCGTATTCACGTTCCGCCTGGACCGTTTACCATTCGGGATTTTTATCCACCAAATCCGGATGGCAATCTGGAAATGACCATTCAGGAGAGTGATGGTACGGAGCGTACTCGTCTGCTGCCCTATTCCAGCATGCCTAATCTGGTGCATCAGGGGTTGTTCAGCTATGAGCTGGCCACGGGACGTTATAAGCCTTTTCACGGTATTGAAAGGGATAAAGATCGTTTCTGGCAAAGCACGGTTTCGTGGGGGATCGCACCGCAGGTGACGGTGTTTTCGGGGCTGCAGCAAGGAGATGACTACTTCAGTTATGTCGCAGGTTTTGGCGGGAATTTAGGTCGGTGGGGCGCATTTTCGGGGGATATCAGCTCGGCACGATACACGCTAAATGAAGAGACGCTTCGCGGTAAGGTATGGCGTTTGCGTTACGCGAAAGCATTTTTTACCACTGAAACCAGCCTCAATGCGCAGTTGCAGTGGTATCCGCGCGCAGAGCATTATCGGTCATTCGAGGAGAAGATCGCGCAGTCAGCACAATCTGGCTACGGCTGGGATGATGGTATCACCCAGCGCGTACTTCGTGGACAACTGGAGCTTAATCAGAACATCAGTGAGGACTCCAGCCTGATTCTGTCCTGGCGCTGGTTGAGATCGCGCGACTCTGATTCCGCTAATCAGGGAGCCACGCTGAGTCTGAATACTACCGTACACGACATTGATCTGAGCCTGTACGGGGGCTATGACCGCTATGGCAATAATCCAGATGAGACCACGGTGGGGATCACTGTCAGCGTGCCTGTTTCCCTGTGGGGAACAACAAGTAATATCGGCTATGTCACCGAACTGGCAAGCCGGGGTGAAGACAGTCACGGCATCAATGTCTACGGTTCCGCGCTCAATGATTACAGCCTGCGTTACGATCTGCAGGCCATGCACACCGTGCATGGCAATGACACGCTGTCGGCGAACATGGGCTATCAATACAATGCCGGGGAAGTCAACCTCAGTACGGTGCGGGGAGGAACCCGGCGCGATTATCATGCGGATGCCAGCGGCAGCCTGTTGTTCCACAGTGGAGGCGTAACGCTGGGGCAGCAGCTCGGTAGCACCGTGGCGCTGGTGGAGGTGCCAGACTCTCCGGGCGTAGGCTTTTATAACCAGTTTGGTTCAACGACGAATGCAAAGGGTGAGCTGTTGGTCAGTTACCTGACGCCATGGCGAGTCAACCGCATTACGGTCGATAGCCTCAGCATGCCGGAAAACGCGACGCTGGAGGTGACGGAAATGGAATCTGTGCCGACGGAGGGGGCGGTTGTGCTGCTGCGTTTCCCACAATCTGTAAGCGATTGAAATGTCGTTGAAAAGATCAAAAAACAAGACCAATCCCTACGTAAAATTACCTGGTAAAACGCGTAATCACACGAATAGTTTGCTTATGCCGGGCTGCTTATTATCCCTCTCACTGACTGTTTTTCCTGACATCGACGGACGACCGTTCGCCGTGCGGAATAATTTTTCAACGGAGTGTAGATGAAGATGAAAGCTATTGTAGTCGCCCTGCCGATCGCGATGATCCCGGCTACCGTTCTGGCGGCAAATACGGAAGAAGGGTATTACGGTTCCGCAAAATATCTCCAGGTTGAACAACGTGCAAAGGAGATGGATACCAGCGCACGTCCTGGGGTAGGGCAGTTTGTGGGCGGTAAAGAGAAAGAGCACTTTGGCGGCGCGGCGATTGCTGCGGGCTATCAGTTTGGCAACGGCTGGCGTACAGAGGGTGAATATACCTTCAAACAAAAGACGGAGTACACCAGCGGCTCCAGCATATTCGCTAATAGCTTTAATCACCTGCAGACTGAAACTGAACGTCTGATGCTGAATGTCTATCGCGATTATGAATTGGGCTACGGTGTGTCTGTTTACGGTACTGCTGGGCTTGGCGTGAGTAAAATCAAAGCGGGCGGCTGGCAGGGTAACGCCGGACGTGAATATGCCTCGACAACACAAAGCAATCTGACTTATGCGTTAGGGGCGGGCGTAAGCTACATGCCGGTTGAGCGTCTGTATGTTGATCTGGGCTACCGTTATATCGATATGGGTAAGATCGAAAGTGGGTATAACAACTTTACTAACGCGCGTGGCTTAAAAGACGAACAGATGAAAGCGCATATTGTCTCTAATGAATTTACCCTTGGTATGCGTTATGTCTTTTAACCTGTTGTAAGTTTTTACTGTCTTTAAAACAGGGCCAACGCCGCGGTAGTGCGGGGTTGGCTTTTTTGTGGGTTTTTACAACTCGGCTCATGCGGGACTCGAAATCTTCACCCGGCGAGGTAAGTACAGAAAAGTTGAAGTGCACAGTCAAGCCGTAGGGGATTTAGCAGGAATTATTTTTAACGTTTTTTCAGTATAAATCGTCATACCATCTGGAATGTCTTTGTTCACAAATAACATGGCGCCGAAGAGCGGTCATAAATTAACCATCAATCACTATGGCTACCGCTTGAAAGTATCCCCGGAAAAAGAAAAGGGCCGACGATTTCTCGTCAGCCCTTGCGGTGTCTGGTGGCCCTAAAGTATCCCGCTAAATGCGGGTTCTTACCTTAATCTTCCGATGATTACGCTTTTTCCGGTACAGAATTTATATAGAGCTTTTATGTCGATATTGATGGATTTAAGTTCAATTAGCGCATAGCCAGAAAACCCCAGCATCAAATTGTCGACGTGGATCCTCTCACCAGTATGATGAATATCAACAATAGAATCTCTCAGATGCCTAAGCTCTAGGGCTGCTTCATATGCAGACTCAAGATGCTCATAAAACTCAGCATCATGTTTCACGACGTCGTACATGAATTTTTTAAAAACATCTGCGTGTGCTTGAGGCAAAGCTCCCCCCTCCATTCCCTGTTCATCTCCAGTAATTTCATAAGTCGTTTTACCTGAAGGTGTAGTCAAGATTGATAGTTCATAGGGACAGTTTTCAGCATCATCTTCATAGGGCTTGAACGTCCTGCACAGTCGTTCTATCTGAGAGCTCAGATACCAATTTAGTTCGCATTCGCGAGCAAAGATTTTTTTAAGTGCAGAAATTTCGTTTTCTTTGCTTTTTTTCTTTCTCCGAGATTCCAAGTGCTCCTTTATCAAAAAAATCATGATGGTAATGAACGCGGATGCAGGGATAACTCCACTATGAGTAAGCCAGCTATTGACTGTTGATAGAAGCCCAGAGACAAATTCCATGAGTTATTTACCGCCATTTTATCGCCACTCAAAAAGTGGATAACAAAAAGGCCACTCGAGAGAGTGGCCTAAATGTTTGTATATACTGCTAAAATTTGGTGGCCCCTGCTGGACTTGAACCAGCGACCAAGCGATTATGAGTCGCCTGCTCTAACCACTGAGCTAAGGGGCCGTGGCGGTGAATTATAAAGTAACTCCCCGCAGCAATCCAGCCATTCACTCCTGCTTGCTGTTTTTATAAACAACGCATAATCAATCCTTTATACTTCCATAACGATGTATCAGTGGGAGTAAAGATGATCAACGATATTCTTGCACCTGGCCTGCGGGTCGTGTTTTGCGGTATCAACCCAGGAAAGTCCTCTGCGCACACCGGTTTTCACTTTGCCCATCCGGGAAATCGCTTCTGGAAGGTGATCTACCAGGCCGGGTTTACCGACAGATTACTCAAGCCCGAAGAGGAGCAGCACCTGCTGGATACACGCTGCGGCATTACCATGCTGGTCGAGCGGCCGACGGTACAGGCGAGCGAGGTAAACCTGCATGAGCTGCGCAGCGGCGGGCGAGAGCTGGTGAAGAAGATTGAAGACTACCAGCCGGCCGCGCTGGCGATCCTCGGCAAGCAGGCCTACGAGCAGGCGTTTAGCCAGCGTGGAACGAAGTGGGGCAAGCAGAGCATCATGATTGGCGTTACGCAGGTGTGGGTGCTGCCGAACCCGAGCGGGCTCAACAGGGCGACGCTGGATAAGCTGGTGGAGGCGTATCGGGAACTGGATGAGGCACTGATGGTGCGGGGGCTTTAGCTCCTCTGCGGCCTGATACCCTCACCCTGGCCCTCTCCCACGGTGCTGAGGAATCCCCAGTAATTTTTTAACCGGAAGCGATAAATATTGCTTCAGAAGAATTAATGGCTTACAGCGATGCCCTGGTCCGGCTGTAAATCGCCGAGGCGTTTCCGTAAGGCCGGGGCGAGGCGCATGGATGCGCCGAGAGGGCGTGGCCTGCAGGGATGCAGGCTCATGCCCGACCCGATAGCCTGAAGGAATAAGCTGAGGGAACCGCGAAGCGGCGATTTACCGCCGGGAGCCCGGGTTGCCAGGGCGGCGGCGATTGAGCCGCCATGGCACGTTCACAGGCCATGCCGTTACAGAGTAGCAAGGAACATGAAGTGAACGGAATGACCACCAGAGCCGTATGTTCCCCCTCACCCCAGCCCTCTCCCTCAAGGGAGAGGGGGTCGTCTGTGCAGGCATTATTTTGTGGGGATCCCTCAGCCCACGGGGAGAGGGAATAAACAAAAAAAAGCTCCCGATTGGGAGCTTTTTCACTGTCAGGACAGATTAGTCGTCAAGGAAGCTACGCAGCACTTCAGAGCGGCTTGGATGACGCAGCTTACGCAGCGCCTTCGCTTCGATCTGACGGATACGTTCGCGGGTAACGTCGAACTGTTTACCTACTTCTTCCAGCGTGTGGTCGGTATTCATGTCGATGCCGAAACGCATACGCAGAACTTTTGCTTCACGGGCGGTCAGGCCAGCCAGAACGTCGTGCGTCGCGGCACGCAGGCTCTCGGTGGTCGCAGAGTCCAGCGGCAGCTCGAGGGTGGTATCCTCGATGAAATCACCCAGATGCGAATCTTCATCGTCACCGATTGGCGTTTCCATGGAGATTGGCTCTTTGGCGATCTTCAGCACTTTACGGATCTTGTCTTCCGGCATCAGCATGCGCTCGGCCAGCTCTTCCGGCGTCGGCTCGCGGCCCATCTCCTGCAGCATCTGACGGGAGATACGGTTGAGCTTGTTGATGGTCTCAATCATATGCACCGGAATACGGATGGTGCGCGCCTGGTCTGCGATAGAGCGGGTAATCGCCTGACGGATCCACCATGTCGCGTAAGTAGAGAACTTGTAACCACGACGGTATTCAAACTTATCTACCGCTTTCATCAGACCGATGTTGCCTTCCTGAATCAGATCCAGGAACTGCAGACCGCGGTTGGTATATTTCTTGGCGATAGAGATAACCAGACGTAAGTTCGCCTCAACCATCTCTTTCTTGGCCCGGCGGGCTTTCGCTTCACCGATGGACATGCGACGGTTGATGTCTTTAACCTGCTCGATGGTCAAGCCGGTCTCTTCTTCAATCTGCTGCAGCTTCTGCAGACCACGATAAACATCGTCCTTCACGTCGTGCAGTTTTTCAGACCACGGCTTGTTCATCGCGATAGCCGCGTTGAACCAGGTTTCGCTGGTTTCGTTGCCGGTGAAGAGGGTGATGAAGTTCTTCTTCGGCATTTTGCACTGCTCAACGCACAGCTTCATGATGATGCGTTCCTGGGTACGTACGCGATCCATCATCACGCGCATGCTGTTAACCAGGTAGTCGAACTGTTTTGGCACCAGGCGGAACTGTTTGAATACTTCAGACAGCTTCAGGATCTCTTCCTGAGCGGCGGCATGGCTGCGGCCTTTCGCTTTGATGGTGTCACGCGTCACTTCGTACTGGGTGCGCAGCTCGGCAAACTTCTCACGCGCCAGTTCCGGGTCGATGCTGTTGTCATCGTCCGCGCTGTCGTCGTCTTCTTCCTCATCTTCGTCTTCGTCGTCATCCATCTCTTCCTGAGACAGTTCAGAACCGACATGAGTGGCGGTAGGCGCCATATCTTCTTCAGCGTTCGGGTCGACAAAACCGGTGATCAGGTCAGACAGGCGCGCTTCTTCCGCTTCAACGCGATCGTACTGCTCCAGCAGATAGGTGATCGCTTCCGGGTATTCGGCAACAGAACACTGTACCTGGTTGATCCCGTCTTCGATGCGTTTTGCGATGTCAATTTCGCCTTCGCGGGTCAACAGTTCAACGGTACCCATTTCGCGCATGTACATGCGGACCGGGTCAGTGGTACGCCCGATTTCAGATTCCACGCTGGACAGTACCTGTGCAGCAGCTTCTTCCGCATCTTCGTCAGTGTTGTTGGAGGTTTCAGCCAGCAACAGATCATCGGCATCCGGTGCTTCTTCCATCACCTGAATGCCCATGTCATTGATCATTTGGATGATGTCTTCGATCTGGTCTGAATCGACGATATCTTCCGGCAGATGGTCATTGACCTCGGCATAGGTCAGATAGCCTTGCTCCTTACCGCGTTGGACAAGAAGTTTCAGCTGTGACTGCGGGTTTTGCTCCATAAGACGGTATCCACACTTAATTCGTTTGATTGGTGTCGGCGATGGGGCTGCCAACCTTTAAAGCGAGGGCGTACTTATATTTTTGCCGCTGCCTCTCAGTGCGGCTGCCGGGGGCTTCCCGATCGATATTCGGCACTTAAGCCGTTAAATACTGTTGTCTTTGACTTATTTCTTCGCCAGTTCCTGGTTAATCATCCAGAGCTCCCGGCGTTCTTCGCTGCTTAAGCCGTGCGTGCGCTCGCGAGCTATCAACTCTTCCTGGCGCAGCTCAAGCATCGAATCAAACATATGGTTGAGCGAGTCGGTGAACGTTTTTTCTGCAATGTCCTTATCAGCTATATCGTCCCACATCGACAATTTTTCAAGGGTAGCGGCCTCTTTTGTGCCGCGATAATGTTCTAAAAGTTGTCCGGTGGTCAGACCTGGCTGAGACAAACACGTGTTGACCAGTTCTGAAAATAAGCCAAGCCCGGGCAATTTTTCGTGGTTCAAACCCGCCAGCGACGGCACCTGCGGCGCGAGCTCGGGGTTTTGTACCAGCAACCCTATCAGTATACGCATGGTTGTGCGTTTTAGCTGAGGCGCGGGGCGAACCGTGCCGTTTTCAGCCTGTTTAGGCATTAAACGTTCAAGCTGGCTGTCATCCAGAATGCCGAGCTTGTTGCCTAACTCCTGACGCAGATAGATGCGCAGCGTTTCGCCGGGCACCTGGCTGATTAACGGCAGCGCCAGCGTACTGAGCTGCGCGCGCCCGTCAGGGGTACTCAAATCAACCTGCGGCATCAGGCTGTTAAACAAAAACGTGGAGAGCGGCTGAGCCTGCTCCATCCGCGCTTCAAACGCCGCTTTGCCCTCTTTACGCACCAGCGTATCCGGGTCTTCACCGTCGGGCAGGAACATAAAGCGTAGCTGACGCCCGTCGGTCATATACGGCAGCGCGGTTTCCAGCGCTCGCCAGGCGGCGTCGCGTCCAGCGCGGTCACCGTCGTAACAGCAGATGACGTTGTTGGTCACCCTGAACAGCAGTTGAATATGATCGGCGGTGGTGGACGTACCTAGCGACGCAACCGCGTAGTTGATGTCGTACTGCGCCAGCGCAACGACGTCCATATAGCCTTCGACGACCAGAAGACGCTGAGGTTCCGCGTTATCCTGCTGCGCCTCATAAAGACCGTAAAGCTGACGGCCCTTATGGAAAATATCGGTTTCCGGAGAGTTGAGGTATTTCGGCAGGGCATCACCCAGCACGCGACCACCAAAACCAATCACCCGGCCACGCTTGTCGCGGATCGGGAACATCACCCGTTCACGGAAGCGGTCGTAGCTTCGTCCCTGATCGTTGGTGACCAGCATGCCTGCGTCGATGAGAGATTTACGATCTTCGCTATTGCCGCCAAAACGCTTTAACACGTTGTCCCAGCCGGGCGGGGCGTAACCAATAGCGAAACGCGCAATCACATCGTCGCTCAGTCCGCGCTTGTTCAGATACTGACGCGCAGGCTCAGCCGCAGAGTGCTTAAGAGACTGTTGGTAAAACGAATTCAGGCCATCCATCAGTTGATACAGCGTTTGCCGTTGATGGCGCTCGATCTGACTTGGCCCACTGCCTGCTTCATACGGCACTTCAAGGTTATGCATCGCCGCCAGCTCTTCGACGGTTTCAACGAACTCGAGCTTGTCGTAGTTCATCAAAAAATCGACGGCATTACCGTGTGCGCCACAGCCGAAGCAATGGTAAAACTGCTTTTCACCGTTTACGGTGAAGGAGGGGGTTTTTTCGTTATGGAACGGACAGCACGCATGGTAGTTCTTGCCCTGCTTTTTCAGCTTTACCCGCGCGTCGATGAGATCGACGATGTCGGTTCTGGCGAGCAGGTCATTGATGAAAACGCGTGGGATTCTTCCGGCCATATGCCCCAAAAATTTAAGCGACTTATAAACGAAAACAAGCCGCGCATTCCTTCCGGAAGCACGGCCTTACGACTACTACTCTGTCTGTCAATTGAGGGTGTTGACCCTCAAGAGATTAGTACAGACGAGTACGGCGTGCGTTTTCGCGAGCCAGTTTCTTCGCGTGACGTTTCACAGCGGAAGCTTTAGCGCGCTTACGTTCGGTCGTTGGTTTTTCATAAAACTCACGACGACGAACTTCAGCCAGAACACCTGCTTTCTCGCATGAACGTTTGAAGCGACGCAGTGCTACGTCGAACGGCTCGTTTTCACGTACTTTAATTACCGGCATGTAACTCTCACCTTTAATAAATTCGGTTTGCCGCTGGCATCAACGCCAGCTTATTTCAAAATGGTGCGGAATTTTACTGCAAATGCTGCTGCTTTGTAAAGCACCGATGCGATTTTGAAAGGGACTTTAATAAGGGTGAGGAGTATACACGAGCCTTCCTCCTGGGGCGAACAAAGTTTTACATCAACCCGCCCAGGCTCTACACTGCGCGGTATTGAAACGAGGTAAAACAAGTCATGCGTGTACTGGGTATTGAAACATCCTGCGATGAAACCGGCATCGCCATTTACGACGACGAAAAAGGGCTTCTGGCCAACCAGCTGTATAGTCAGGTGAAATTGCACGCTGACTACGGCGGCGTCGTGCCGGAACTGGCCTCTCGTGACCACGTGCGTAAAACGGTTCCCCTGATTCAGGCGGCGCTGAAAGAGGCCGGATTAAGCTCAACCGATATTGACGCCGTGGCCTATACCGCGGGGCCGGGCCTGGTCGGTGCGCTGCTGGTTGGCGCGACGGTTGGCCGGTCGCTGGCCTTCGCGTGGGATGTTCCGGCCATTCCGGTTCACCATATGGAAGGGCACCTTCTGGCACCTATGCTGGAAGAAAATCCGCCTGAATTCCCGTTTGTGGCGCTGCTGGTCTCGGGTGGGCATACCCAATTGATTAGCGTAACGGGCATTGGCAAGTACGAGCTGCTGGGCGAGTCGATCGACGATGCCGCCGGTGAAGCCTTCGACAAAACCGCCAAGCTGCTGGGTCTCGATTACCCGGGCGGCCCGATGCTCTCGAAAATGGCGTCACAGGGAACGGAAGGGCGCTTTGTCTTCCCGCGTCCGATGACCGACCGTCCGGGGCTGGATTTCAGCTTCTCCGGGCTGAAAACCTTCGCGGCGAATACCATCCGTAATAACGACGACAGCGAGCAGACCCGCGCCGATATCGCCCGCGCGTTTGAAGATGCGGTGGTGGACACGCTGATGATCAAGTGCAAGCGCGCGCTGGATCAGACCGGCTTTAAGCGTCTGGTGATGGCGGGCGGCGTCAGCGCTAACCGCACGCTGCGCGCGAAGCTCGCCGAGATGATGCAAAAGCGCCGCGGGGAAGTGTTCTACGCGCGTCCGGAATTCTGTACCGATAACGGCGCGATGATCGCTTACGCCGGAATGGTGCGCCTGAATGCGGGTGCAACGTCCGACCTGAGCGTGTCCGTGCGTCCGCGCTGGCCGCTGGCGGAACTGCCGGAGGCGTAATCCCCCTGACCCTCTCCCCACAGGGGAGAGGGAAATTTACAACTACATCCGCAGCATCCCTTTCTCTTCCAGAAACGCAATAATCGTCGCTAAACCGTCTCCCGCTTTAAGATTGGTAAACGTCCAGGGACGCTCGCCGCGCATGCGGTTAGTATCGCGCTCCATCACCTCCAGCGACGCCCCCACGTACGGCGCGAGGTCGGTTTTGTTTATCACCAAAAAGTCGGATTTGGTGATCCCCGGTCCGCCCTTGCGCGGAATTTTTTCCCCTTCGGCAACGTCGATCACATAGATGGTCAGATCCGCCAGCTCCGGGCTGAAGGTGGCGCTCAGGTTATCGCCGCCGCTTTCAACGAAGATCAGATCCAAATTGCCGAACTTCTCGCTCAACGCTTCCACCGCCGCCAGGTTCATTGAGGCATCTTCGCGGATGGCAGTATGCGGACAGCCGCCCGTCTCTACGCCCACGATGCGCTCCGGCTCCAGCGCGCCCGCCTCGGTGAGGATGCGCTGATCCTCTTTGGTGTAGATATCGTTGGTCACCACCGCCAGGTGATACGTGTCGCGCATTGCCTTGCAGAGCGCTTCCAGCAGCGCGGTTTTTCCCGACCCTACCGGGCCACCCACGCCCACGCGCAGGGGATGTTTGTAATCAGCCATGTTGACTCCTCAGGAACGGAATAGTCGTGAATATTGGGTTTCGTGGCGCGCGGAGGCGATGGCGGAGAGCGGCGTTGCTGCCCCCAGCGCGTCGTCGCGACGTAAAAATGCCTGTTCAAAACCAGCGGCGTAGTGGTCGCTCAGCTCGATAATCAGCTGCTGCGCGGCCTGTTGCCCAAACGGCACCAGCTTGACGCCCGCCATCACCGCGCTCTCTATCCAGCTGTAGCCGAGGCTCAGCGCCAGCTCATGCGCGCCAATGCCCCAGCGAACGCCAAGCCACGCCATGCCGCAGAGCTGGCTCTGCGCAAACAGCGACAGCCACTCTGCCGGGCAGTCCGGCTCCCAGCTTTTAACCAGACGGGTAAAGGCCGCCCCGCGGTTGCGCTCCTCTTCGCGCAGCTCGCGCGTTTCCCGGCAGGCGAGCAGGTATGCCGTCCAGCGTTTTGCACTTGTAAGATCGCTACGCTCACAGGCCTGATAAAGACGGATAAACAGCGGCAGATCGACGCAGAAAAAGCTCTGATCCATCTGCTGAATTTGCCAGCGTTTAAAGGCCCCGGCGTCGGTTACCCA
The DNA here is from genome assembly GCF_041399405.1 of Enterobacter sp. KB-280D8. Classification (NCBI taxonomy): domain Bacteria; kingdom Pseudomonadati; phylum Pseudomonadota; class Gammaproteobacteria; order Enterobacterales; family Enterobacteriaceae; genus Enterobacter; species Enterobacter sp. KB-280D8. The sequence continues at coordinate 422,216 of NZ_JBGKEC010000003.1, read as the reverse complement.
GCCCGCCTCAACGGCCCACTCCAGCCCCTGTGACCAGGTAAACGACCCGACCGGCAGGCTGCTGCTGGAGAGCTGCATCAGGCGCAGCCTCTGGCGGGCGTGCTCCATCAGCTCATCAGCGCCAGCAGGGCGGAGACGATCAGCCCGCCGCCGAAGGTTTTACGCAGGCCGTCGTGACGGCGAAGCAGCAGCCCTGCGGCGAAACTGGCGCACAGCATCGTGGCACTGGCGAACATAAAGCCGCTGGTGAAGAGCCAGAAGTTGTGGCCGGACATCTCCACGCCGTGCGCCCAGCCGTGGAACATCGCCAGGGCAGGCACCGCCAGCAGCAGACGGTTTTCAGTTTTAAACATCATCACGCCGCAGACCGCCAGCGAGGCGATAATCAGCATCTCCATGCCGCTAAAGCCGCCGAGCAGGCTGCCCGCAATGGCACCAACGAGCATCATGCCGAGGGTGGCAAACGGCAGCAGGAGCTTGCGGCCGCTCAGCGCCGAGAGCACGCCGGCGCCTGCTAACATCAGCAGGTGATCGAGCCCGGTTAGCGGGTGGAGAAAGCCGGCCTGAAAGCTGTCGGCACCGTGGCCGGGATGGGCGAGCGCCGGTACGGAAACGGCCAGCAGAAACAGCGGTAAATACTTGCGCATGAGGAGTCCTTAATGTGAATGAGCGTGAGAATGGCTGTGGCTGTGGGCATCGCTGGCGTACGCGCCCGCTTCCGGTTCAAATGGCAGGCTGGCGTAGGTTACGTCCAGCCCGAACTGGCGCAGCATGTTGTCGAGAACGTGGTCGTGGTGATAGCGAAGCTCGCCGGGCGTGACCTGCAGCGGCACGTGGCGGTTGCCCAGGTGGTAGCAGGCGCGGGCCAGCAGGAACGGGTCGGTGCAGCGCACCACGGAGACGGACTCAGCCGCTGCGATCACTTCGATCACCTCACTGCCGTCGTCGGTGGTCAGCAGGTCGCCCCCGCGCAGCAGCAGGCCGCGCGGCAGCATCAGCCCGGCTTCGCGCCCGTCGTTCAGCGATACGCGGGCGCGGCTTTTCACCCGCACGTCAATCGGCAGCGTGACGCTGGCGGTGATCGGGTGCGCATGGTCCAGACGTTGGGTTAAATAGATCATCATTACTCCTCAAAACAGGAAATAGCGTTGCGCCATCGGCAGAACGTCGGCCGGTTCGCTGGTTATCAGTTCGCCGTCGACGCGCACCTCATAGGTTTGTGAGTCGACGGTGATGTTCGGCTGTAAACCGTTGTGGATCATGTCCGCTTTTTTCACCGTCCGGCAGCCTTTCACCACCGCGGTGGCGCTCTGTAGGTTGAGCTGCTGCGGGATGCCGTTCGCACTGGCGGCTTGCGAGATAAACGTCAGCCGTGTGGCGTGGCGCGCGGCGCCCAGCGATCCAAACATCGGACGGTAATGCACCGGCTGCGGCGTAGGGATCGAGGCGTTGATATCACCCATTGGCGCACAGGCTATCATCCCGCCCTTGACGATGGTGGCGGGCTTGACGCCGAAGAACGCCGGAGACCAGACCACCAGATCCGCAAGCTTGCCCGCCTCAATCGAACCGACTTCGTGGGCGATGCCGTGGGTGAGCGCCGGGTTAATGGTGTACTTGGCGACATAGCGCTTCACGCGGAAGTTATCGTTCTCGCCCGTCTCTTCCGGCAGCGCGCCGCGCTGGACCTTCATGCGGTGGGCCACCTGCCAGGTGCGGATAATCACTTCCCCGACGCGGCCCATGGCCTGTGAATCTGACGAGGTGAGCGAGAACGCGCCGATGTCGTGCAGCACGTCTTCCGCGGCGATGGTTTCCCGGCGAATGCGCGATTCGGCAAACGCCACGTCCTCGGCGATATCCGGATCGAGGTGATGGCAGACCATCAGCATGTCGAGATGCTCGTCGATGGTGTTCACCGTGTAGGGCAGGGTCGGGTTGGTGGAAGAGGGCAGAATATTCGGGTGCGCGCAGGCGGTGATAATATCCGGCGCGTGGCCGCCGCCCGCGCCTTCGGTGTGGAAGGTGTGGATGGTGCGCCCGGCGATAGCTGCCAGCGTGTCTTCGACAAACCCGGACTCGTTCAGCGTGTCGCTGTGCAGCGCCACCTGAATATCCATTTCTTCCGCGACTTCCAGCGAGCAGTTGATCGCCGCAGGCGTCGCGCCCCAGTCTTCGTGGATCTTCAGCCCGATGGCGCCCGCGGCGATCTGCTCGCGCAGGGCATCCGGGTTGGAGCCGTTACCTTTGCCGAGCAGGCCGATATTCACCGGCAGCGTATCGGCAGCCTGCAGCATGCGGGCGATATACCATGGCCCCGGCGTGCAGGTGGTGGCGTTGGTGCCCGCCGCCGGTCCGGTGCCGCCGCCGATCATGGTGGTGACGCCGGAGACCAGCGCCTCTTCCGCCTGCTGCGGGCAGATCCAGTGGATGTGGGTGTCGATCCCCCCGGCGGTGACGATCTTCCCCTCGGCGGCAATCACTTCCGTTGCCGCGCCAATCGGGATCGTCACGCCAGGCTGAATGTCCGGGTTCCCGGCTTTACCGACGGCAAAGATCCTTCCGTTTTTCACGCCGATATCGGCCTTCACGATCCCCCAGTGATCGACGATCAGCGCATTGGTGAGAACCAGATCCACGCAGCCGTCCGCGGTCATCTGTCCCTGGCCCATGCCGTCGCGGATCACCTTCCCGCCGCCGAACTTGACCTCTTCGCCGTAGACCGTGAAATCGTCCTCCACTTCGATCCACAGCTCGCTGTCTGCAAGCCGGACCTTATCGCCGGTGGTGGGGCCGAACATGTCGGCATAGGCCTGGCGTGAAATGTCAGCCATGTTTCACCTCGCCCATCACCTCGCCGCGAAAGCCAAAAATGCGCTGCGCGCCCGTCACCTGAACCAGCGTCACTTCCCGCTTCTGGCCGGGTTCGAAGCGCACGGCAGTACCCGCCGGGATGTTCAGCCGATAGCCTTTGGTGGTTTCCCGGTCAAACTTCAGCGCCGGGTTGACCTCGTAAAAGTGGTAGTGCGAGCCGACCTGGATCGGCCTGTCGCCGTGGTTTTCGACAATCACGCTTTGGGTTTCTCGCCCGACATTGATCGCAATAGTGCCGGGCTGGATCTGATATTCACCTGGGATCATCACGCGCTCCTTAGACGATCGGGTTGTGGACGGTGACGAGCTTGGAACCGTCCGGGAAGGTGGCTTCCACCTGAATATCCGGGATCATTTCCGGGACGCCCTCCATCACCTGATCGCGCCTCAGGACGTGGCGGCCCGCCTCCATCAGCGAGGCGACGGTTTCGCCATCGCGGGCGCCTTCCATAATGAAGGCGCTGATCAGCGCGACCGATTCCGGGTAGTTGAGCTTTACCCCGCGCGCGAGGCGGCGTTCGGCAACCAGCGCGGCGGTGAACAGCAACAGCTTGTCTTTTTCTCTGGGAGTCAGTTCCATAACGTTTCTCTTATGTCTGCCAGATGCGCGGCGAACAGGCGGTTTTGGTTGTGAGAAGCGGGCGAAGCGATTGCCAGATGTCGCGCATCACCCGCTGGCAAATCAGGTTGTCGTGGGAGAGAAAACGCACCGACAGCAGGTCATCGGTAAGCGTCGCCCCGGCATAATTTTCCAGCGGGGCGAGCAGCGCGCGCACCGTGTCGAGATGTTCTTCCCGGGCCGGATAGAACAGCAGCGTGCCGATCCACGGATGCCCGCCGACGGGCGTGAGATCGCCGTTGCTAAGATGCTGGCGCTCAATCAGGCGCGGCTCGCCGTCGACCCAGATTTCAAGGCGGCTCTCCATCGTGCCGTGGCTGAAGGTCTCACCGATAACCGGGCGACCCAGACAGTACAGCTCCCACGCCAGCAGCGTGCTGGAGGCCTTCAGGTGAAAAACGGAGCGCAGCGCGGCGTTCGCGCCGGGGAAGATAATGGTGTCCTGCGGCAGCCACTCCAGCGTGGCGTCGTTATCAAGGTAAAAGTGCTGGCTCAGACGCGCCTGCGGGCCGCGGCTGCGGTAGAACTTGCTGGCGCCGGGCATGGTGATAAGCGCGTGGCTTTTGGCATCGAGCCGAACGGAAATGTCCAGCGTATCGCCCCCCACGACGCCGCCGGGAGGGTGCAGCAGGTAAAGGTGGCACGTTTCCCCTTCAGGGTAAAACGGCCGCTGAACCGTAAGCGGCCCGACGTGGTGAGCGGAGTGCAGGAGGGTTTTCTCAGGGGCGTGACAAAACTGCAGGGCAAGCGACGCCTGCCAGCCTTTATACGTATTATCAGTGACCTGAGCTGCTAACATGCTGCATCCATCTGCTCACCATCGGGGTCGTTTCAGTATGCCCTGGCGGAAATGAAGGCTGTCATATGAGTCGCTTATGGATAGAGGAAATAAAAAAGCACGGCCCGGGGCCGTGCTCAGCGTGAAGCATGACGATCCTATTTCAGGTGTTCATGCAATGCTGCACCTGCCTGCTCAAGGGCGACTTTAACCGTCGGCTCCTGGCTCAGCGGGTTAAGCAGGCCGTAGTCGTGGATCATGCCGTTATAGCGCGTGACGGTCACCGGGACGCCAGCTGCATCCAGTTTACGCCCGAATGCTTCACCTTCATCCCGCAGAACGTCCAGCTCAGCTGTCTGAATCAGCGTTTCCGGGAAGCCTTTCAACTGTGCACTCGTGGCGCGAAGCGGAGAGGCAAGGATATTGTTGCGATCGGCAGCGCTGGTGGTGTAGTTATCCCAGAACCATTTCATCATGTTTTTTGACAGGAAATAGCCATTTTCGAACTGGTTATACGAGGCAGTATCAAAGTTCGCATCGGTAACCGGCCAGAGCATGACGTTGTAGCGAATCTTTGGCCCATTGAACTGTTTGGCCTGCAGCGCCACGGAAGCCACCATGTTGCCGCCCACGCTGTTACCCACCAGACCCAGACGGCTACCGTCCACGCCGATTTCCTGGCCGTGCTCGGCTACCCATTTTGTCGCCTCATAGGCCTGATTGATTGCTACCGGGAAATGGGCTTCAGGTGACGGGGTGTAATCGACGTAAACCGCAGCGGCGCCTGATGCGCGAACCAGATCGCGGATCAAGCGTTCGTGGGTTGGGTAATCACCCAGCACCCAACCGCCACCGTGGAAGAACATAAAGACGGGGAGCGCGCCGCTGGCGTTTTCAGGTTTCACTATTTTCAGTTTTATGGCCTGGCCATTTACCTGGATCGTTTTCTCAGAAACCTGAGCGGGCGGCAGTTTGGCACCTTGTTGTGCGCCGATCAGTACCTGGCGGGCCTCCTGCGGGGTCATCTGTTCCATCGGTTTCCCTTTGCCAGAGTTCAGGACATTAAGAAACGCCTGTACGCCTGCGGTCGGGGCCGGAGTATTGATGGTTTGGGCGGATGCCGCTGCTGACGCGAAGACGGAAGAGACGAGAATGGCGGTTAATGTTTTCATGGTGGTACCTCTTTTAACGTATTTGATTGGATATGTAAGTAGTGCGCTATTTAGTTGTTGGTGTAATACTTGCGCACAAGATACTTTTGGTCAAACATTATTTATAATTTTTTTTAGACAACAGATTCAGGTTGATAGAAAAATGAAAGAAAACAAAATATTAGATGATTTGCTGTGTTTCTCGCTGTACTCGGTTACCAATGCCTTCGTGCGCCAGTATCGCCCCCTGCTGCAGGAGATGGATCTGACCTATCCGCAATTTGTTGTTTTGATGGCGCTTTATGAGAAAGACAACATCCCGCTTCGCGATCTCAGCGATAAGACCTATTTTGATTCAGGCACATTGACCCCGCTGGTTCAGAAGCTTGAGGCAAAAGGATTCCTCAACCGTATCGCGGTTGTGGGGGATGAAAGGATGAAAAGTGTCGTACTGACCGATAAGGCGAAAGAACTGAAAAAACGGGTGATGGCGCTGCCGGACCAGATTCGCTGCAGCATGCGGATGAGTGATGATGAGCTTGAAATGCTAAAAAAACTCTCCCGGACGCTGCTCGACGATTTGTAAAAACCCTTCGGTGGGGGTGAACCCACCGAAGCGATGTGTCGTTACCGGTAGTCCTCCGCATCCACGTCATAGCCGGACGGCTCCCAGCGGATCGCCAGCAGCGACGCCAGGCCGATAAACGGCGCCAGCGCAATCACCCAGAACACGGCAGTGTCGAGAGACGCAACCAGCTGCGGGAACAGGAACAGCGACAGCGTGGAGCTGCTGCGCATCAGCGTTTGGTTGAGGCCTACGCCCACGCCGCGCAGCGAGGTCGGGTAGCTCAGCGAGGCGAACGTCATGGTATGCGCGCCCGGGCCAAATCCCTGACCGAACAGGAACAGCGCCAGCATCGCGACGGCAAGCACCCCTTCAGAAGCGCCTTCAGGGCGGCCAATCAGCGCCAGGCCAAGCAATGCGACAAGCTGGCAGGCATAACCCGCAAGCGACATCCGCCAGGCGCCGAAGCGCGGCACGTAGCGTACCGCCAGCAGTCCGCCGACGAAGGCAAACAGCAGGTTAAGCACCAGTGAAATGAGAATGGTGGTGAGCATCGACTGCACAAAGAAGCTGGAGATGATCACCGGCAGGCCAAACGCCACGGCGTTATAGGCAAATGACGAGACGACGGAAAGCAGCGTGGCGAGCGTCGTGCGGCGTAAGTAGATGCCGCGGAACAGGTTCAGATAGTTCGACCATTTCGCTTTATTCACCACAGGTGCAGGCTGGCTGAGCGCATCCTGCGGCACGTGGGCATTGATGTTATAGGACTGGCGTAAAATCGACGCCGCCTCCTTCAGGTTGCCCTGATTCGCCGCCCAGACCGGAGATTCGCTCATATAGCGGCTGCGGATGGCGATAATCACCAGCGCGGGCACCGCGCCAAAGCCGAGAATCAAACGCCACAGCCAGTCGCTGTGGCTTTCCGGCAGTGCGGCGTAGAAGAACAGCACCAGCAGGTAGGAGACGCTGATGGCGGCATACCAGGTGGGGCACCACATCGCGACGCTGGAGGCCTTATTTCCCGGGCCTTTCAGCCTGGCGAACTCACTCAGGAACGCCATCGCCACGGGAAGATCGATCCCCACGCCGAGCCCCATCACGAAGCGGGCGCCCGCGAGCACATATTCGTTCGGGGCCAGCGCGCAGGCGATGGCTGCCACTACGAAGAACACCATATCAGCCATAAAAACGCGGTAGCGCCCGATTTTATCCGTGAGGTAACCGCCGAGCAGCGCCCCAACGATAGCGCCAAAGGTAATGGCCGACGCTACCATGCCGGTGCCTGCGGGAGTTAAATTGAATTCGCGGGTAATGTCCTTGATGCCAAACGCCAGCGCGCCGAGATCGTAGGCGTCGAGAAAAATACCGCCCAGCGCGATACCCACCACGATACGGGCGTTGGCCCGGCCCTGAGAACCGTCGTTAACCAGACGTGAAACGTCCGATGCGCTGCGCACCCACTGGATGTCGCCATCCGGGGCGCTTCCTGCCGTTGAAAGGGGAGTTGTATCTGTGATTTCTGCCATTTTTCTTTTTGTGTGGTTGTGTTGTGTCTCTAACAGTTACCACAGGCAGAAGGTGACCAAAATCACATTTGGTTATAAGGCATAACGAACGCTTTATTTAGCGTCTTTCTTCTTGCGCTTGAGCTTAGTCCAGATCTTGGTTTCCTGACGACGCCACAGGCGCTGAATATTGTCGTGATGGCGCAGCAGGATCAGGCAGGAGAGCATTGACACCGGGAAGGTGAACTGGGGTTTGAACCACCAGACATAGAACGGAGCGATCAGCGCGCTGACGATAGCGCCCAGCGACGAGTAGCCGCTCAGAAGAATGGTGAGCAGCCACGTCCCGGCCATTACGCCGGTGAGATCCCAGCCGATAGGTGCAATCGCACCGAAGGCCGTCGCAACGCCTTTTCCGCCTTTAAAACCAAAGAAAACGGGCCAGATATGGCCGACGCAGGCGGCGATGGCGATAAGACCGAGCCAGAACGGCGTAACGCCCAGCGCATAGGCGCCCCAGACGGGTAGCATCCCTTTCAGAACATCAAAAATCAAAACCGCTACGGCTGCTCCCTTGCCGCCAATTCGAAGCACGTTGGTTGCTCCCGGATTCCCGGAACCACTTTCACGCGGGTCAGGTAACCCGGCAATGCGGCAGACCAGAATGGCGCTGGAGATTGAGCCGCAAAGATAGGCGAGGAGGATCATTCCAGGCGCGATTGCACTCATAACGCTGTTCCGTTTTGAAAATGTATCTGTATTCTCAGCATCTGTGGATAATACGCATAATTCGCCGGAAGTGGTATCCGGTTTAGCCAAAAAGCAGGCAGGTCGTGATGGATATTGTATTTATAGAGCAACTTTCGGTAATCACCACAATTGGTGTTTACGACTGGGAACAGACCATCGAGCAGAAACTGGTGTTCGATATCGAAATGGGATGGGATAACCGCAAATCGGCAAAAAGCGATGACGTGAATGACTGTCTGAGCTATGCCGACATCAGCGAAGCGGTCATCGGCCACGTGGAAGGACAACGTTTTGCGCTGGTGGAACGCGTGGCGGAGGAGGTGGCGGAACTGCTGCTGACCAAATTCAACTCACCGTGGGTACGCATCAAGCTGAGCAAGCCGGGTGCGGTCGCGCGCGCGGCCAATGTGGGCGTGATTATCGAGCGTGGCACAAATCTGAAAGGGAAGATTTAACGTCATAATTGCTAAACCATTTTAGGTTATATCGGTCTTAAGGCTGTATCTTTCACGGTTGTCCGCGTGGACACCGTTTTTTATATCTTTTTTTAGGGGTTTATAGATGAGCGATATGCACTCGCTGCTGGTGGCGGCAATACTGGGTGTGGTCGAAGGATTGACGGAGTTTTTGCCGGTTTCCAGTACGGGCCATATGATTATCGTTGGCCATCTGCTGGGCTTTGAAGGCGATACCGCAAAGACGTTTGAGGTGGTGATTCAGCTGGGCTCGATTCTGGCGGTGGTGGTGATGTTCTGGCGCCGTCTGTTTGGCCTGATCGGCATTCATTTTGGCCGGCTGCCGCAGCGCGAAGGTGAGGGCAAAGGCCGCCTGACGCTGATTCATATCCTGCTCGGGATGGTCCCGGCGGTGGTGCTGGGGCTGGTATTCCACGACACCATTAAATCGCTGTTTAACCCGATTAACGTCATGTACGCGCTGGTGGTGGGCGGCTTCCTGCTGATTGCCGCGGAAGTGCTGAAGCCAAAAACCCCGCGTGCGGAAGGTCTGGACGATATGACCTATCGCCAGGCGTTTATGATTGGCTGCTTCCAGTGTCTGGCGCTCTGGCCGGGCTTCTCCCGTTCAGGTGCGACCATTTCAGGCGGGATGCTGATGGGCGTAAGCCGTTACGCGGCTTCCGAGTTTTCGTTCCTGCTGGCGGTGCCGATGATGATGGGCGCCACCGTGCTTGATGTCTATAAAAGCTATCACTTCCTGACGGCTGGCGACATTCCGATGTTCGCCGTCGGCTTCATCACCGCGTTTATCGTGGCGCTGATTGCCATCAAAACCTTCCTGCAGCTGATTAAGCGTATCTCGTTCATTCCGTTCGCGATCTACCGCTTTATCGTCGCTGCTGCGGTGTACGTGGTCTTCTTCTGATGACGGGTTGCCCTCACTCTTTCGGCTGAGGGCAACGTTTTTCCTTCCACGCCGCTACTGCATCAATCCGGCGTTTCGTCAGCTCCTCGCGAATCTCTGGGCCTTTAAACCCTGCCTCAACCACATCTTTCGTTGGCACCGCTTTTGCGACTTCCCACGCTTCGCGCAGCAAACGCCCCTGCGGGTAATCGGACGCTTCAAACCCGGTACGGCCGCGAACGTCGGCTTCACTGGTCAGCGCAATCTGCTCGACGCGCTGCGGCTTGCGCCAGGCGTCGATATTATCGAACAGCTTCACGATGGTGGCGGGCTTCAGGATCGGGAAGGTGTGGATCAGGTCATGGAACTCGGCCACCAGTTTCGCCAGGTCACGGATCTCGTTCGGCACGCGCAGGCGCAGGCATAGTCCCTCGACCAGCTTCACCCCTGCCGGGCCGTGCCCGTGGTGGCGTGGCCAGAACTCTTTCGGCGTTAAGCCTTTGCCGAGATCGTGGCACAGGGTGGAAAAGCGCACGTCCACGTCAGGGCTGAGCATGGCTGCCATGCTCAGGGTCATCAGCGTGTGCACGCCGGTATCAATTTCCGGGTGCCATTTCGCCGGCGCGGGGACGCCAAACAGCGCGTCGATTTCCGGGAACAGCACCTTCAGCGCGCCGCAGTCGCGCAGGACCTGGAAAAAGACCTGCGGGTTGCGGGTGGTGAGGGCATTTTCCGTCTCTTTCCAGACGCGCTCCGGCGTCAGGTGTTCCAGTTCTCCCGCCTCGGTCATGGCCGTCATCAACGCCATCGTCTCATCGGCAATACGGAAGCTCAGATGGGCGTAACGCGCGGCAAAACGCGCCACGCGCAGAACGCGGAGCGGATCTTCAGAAAATGCCGGGGAGACGTGACGCAAAAGACGGTCGCGCAGGTCATCCTGCCCGCCGTAGGCGTCAATGATATGGCCGTTTTCGTCCTGGGCCAGGGCGTTAATGGTGAGATCGCGGCGAAGCAAATCCTGCTCGAGCGTCACATCCGGCGCGGCGTAGCAGGTGAAGCCCGTATAGCCGGAACCGGATTTCCGCTCGGTACGCGCCAGGGCGTACTCTTCCCGGCTTTTCGGGTGCAGAAACACGGGAAAATCGCGGCCTACCTGCTGGTAGCCCGCGTCGAGCATCTCTTCCGGAGTGGCGCCCACCACCACCCAGTCTTTATCTTTGACCGGCAGACCTAACAACGCATCACGTACCGCACCACCGACCAGATAACTCTTCACGCCCAACACTCCCGTTTTCTCTTTTCGCAAGATAATACGTAAGTCTGGCAGAGAAGACGAATTAGTTCATCCAGCGGTCTTTACGCTTGCGGCTTGGGATCAGATGCGGCAGGACCAGGCCCAGCACCAGGCCTACGCCCAACACGCCGCCGCCATACATAAACCACTGCATGATAATGGTGCGCTGTTTGTCATCAAGCTGCAGGTTCGCGGCGTTCACTTTTTTCTGCGCGACGATCAGCTCGTTTTTGAGCTTTTGATTCTCTTCTTTAAGACCGTTGATCACGCCGTCGCTCTGCGCCACTTTCTGCTGCATTTCGGCGGTGCGTTGGTTCCAGGTCCCGTCGATGTTGTTCAGCTTGTCGGTCAGCGTCTTCACCTGGTTTTCCAGGTCCGGCACGCGGGTGCGCAGGCTTGGCACGGTGCTCAGCTCTTTCATCGGGATCCAGGAGGTACGGCCGGAACTGTCGCGAACCTGACCGTAATTGGTCTCCGCGTTGGTCTGTAACAGGGTGACTTCCTCGCCGGCATTCACCGTACCCACGAGGCGATAATTATCTCCGGGGCCACTGCGTACCCAGGTGTTCAGTTCGTCAGAAACGTAACGCTTCTCTTCAGCGTGCACTGCGGTTGCGGCGCTAAAAGCGAGTAAAGTAAGTCCAATCAGGCGTAATTTAAGCATCATTAGTCGTTATTTTCATAAATAGTGGAACGATAGTAGTGGCAACAGTGTCTCTACGCAAAGCATTCGTCAGCAATCAGAATCATCTGTGTCACGACTCTACACATTTACGCCCGACAAATTGCTCATTGCATGGCAATTTGGCGCAAAATACTATGTACTGACAAATAAATGGCGAGGAAGTTCGCCCTCATTGACGCGTCTGTGACGCCCGCAAAAGTACAAGGCTATGGCTCAGGAAATCGAATTAAAATTTATCGTCGAAAAAGACAGCGTTGACGCGCTCCGTCAGCATCTGAATACGCTCTCCGGCGAGCACCATGAACCCGTACAGTTGCTCAACATCTACTACGAAACGCCGGACAACTGGCTGCGCAACCACGATATGGGGCTGCGCATCCGCGGCGCACACGGGCGCTACGAGATGACGATGAAAATCGCCGGCCGCGTGGTCGGCGGTTTGCATCAGCGCCCGGAATATAATATCGACATCAGTAAGCCAGAACTTGAGCTGGAACGTTTCCCGGCGGAAGTCTGGCCGGAAGGCGAACTGCCCGCCACGCTGGCAACACAGGTGCAGCCGCTGTTCAGCACCGATTTCGCTCGCGAGAAATGGCTGGTGACGGAAGGCAAGAGCCGCATTGAGATCGCGCTGGATTTAGGCGAGGTGAAGGCGGGTGAGAGCCTGGAACCGATCTGTGAGCTGGAGCTGGAACTTCTTGAAGGGGAGGCGAGCGATGTGCTGAAGCTGGCGCGTAAGCTGGTAAGTCAGCCGGGGTTACGTCAGGGCAGCCTGAGCAAAGCGGCGCGCGGCTACCACCTGGCTGCCGGAAATGCGCCACGCGTGCTGCGAGAGACCCCTATTCTGCGCGTCGTGCCGAAAGCCAGCATTGAACAGGGCATGGAAGCGGCGCTGGAGCTGGCGCTTTCTCAGTGGCAGTACCACGAGGAGCTGTGGGCGCGTAACGTGAAAAATGCCAAAAAACAGGTGCTGGCCGCTATTGGCCTGGTGCGTCATACCCTGACGCTGTTTGGCGGTATCGTACCGCGTAAAGCAAGCGCTCACTTACGCGATCTGCTGACCCAAACCGAGACGCTGCTGCTTTCCGACGTATCGGCGCAAACCGCGCTTTACAGCCCGCAAAATGCCGCGGCAAAACTGGCGTTGACCGAATTTCTGGTGACGCGCGGCTGGCGCACCTTCCTGGATGCAAAAGCGCAGACCAAAATCGCGGATAACTTCAAACGCTTCGCGGATATCCATCTTTCCCGCCACGCCGCCGAGTTGAGAACCACCTTCGCACACCCGCTGGGCGACCAGTACGGCGATCAGCTTCCCCGTCTGGCGCGTAACATCGACAGTATGTTGCTGCTGTCCGGTGCGTATGAGGGCGTGAAGGCGCAGGCCTGGCTGGAGAACTGGCAGGGGCTTAAGCATGCCATTGAGACCCGTCAGCAGATTGAGATCGAGCATTTCCGCAACGAGGCCATTTCGCAGGATCCGTACTGGCTGCACAGCGGAAAACGTTAATTCTGGCAAGGAACCCCTGATATGCCGCTTTCTTCGCAGTTACAGCAGCACTGGCAGACCGTTTGCGAACGTCTGCCCGAGTCGTTACCCGCGTCATCGTTAAGCGAGCAGGCGAAAAGCGTGCTCACGTTCAGTGATTTTGTGCAGGAAAGCGTCAGCGCTAACCCGGAATGGCTGGCGGAGCTGGAAAGCGCGCCGCCGCAGGCTGACGAGTGGCGGCATTATGCCAGCTGGCTGCACACCGCGCTGGCAGATGTAACGGATGAGGCCACGCTGATGCGCGTTCTGCGTCAGTTCCGCCGCCGGGTAATGGTGCGCATTGCCTGGGCGCAGGCGCTGGAGCTGGTGAGCGAAGAGAGCACCTTGCAGCAGCTGAGCGAGCTGGCGCAGACGCTGATCGTCGCCGCGCGGGACTGGCTCTATGCTGTCTGCTGTAAAGAGTGGGGCACGCCGTGCAGCGAAGAAGGGGTTCCGCAACCGCTGTTAATTCTGGGAATGGGCAAGCTGGGTGGCTGCGAGCTGAACTTCTCCTCCGACATCGATCTGATCTTTGCCTGGCCGGAGAACGGCTCCACGCGCGGCGGGCGTCGCGAGCTGGACAACGCCCAGTTCTTTACCCGCCTTGGCCAGCGTCTGATTAAAGCGCTGGACCAGCCGACGCAGGACGGCTTCGTCTACCGTGTGGACATGCGCCTGCGCCCGTTTGGCGACAGCGGTCCGCTGGTGCTGAGCTTCGCCGCGCTGGAAGATTATTACCAGGAGCAAGGACGCGACTGGGAACGTTACGCGATGGTCAAAGCGCGGATCATGGGCGACAGCGACGACGCTTACGCCAACGAGCTGCGCGCCATGCTGCGCCCGTTTGTGTTCCGCCGCTACATCGACTTCAGCGTGATCCAGTCCCTGCGAAATATGAAAGGGATGATCGCCCGCGAGGTGCGCCGCCGTGGGCTGAAGGACAATATCAAGCTTGGCGCGGGCGGCATCCGCGAAATCGAATTTATCGTTCAGGTTTTCCAGCTGATCCGCGGCGGGCGCGAGCCGTCGCTGCAGTCCCGCTCGCTGCTGCCGACGCTGAGCGCCATTGAGCAGCTGCACCTGCTGCCGGACGGCGACGCGCAAACCCTGCGCGAGGCCTATCTGTTCCTGCGCCGTCTGGAAAACCTGCTGCAGAGCATCAACGACGAACAGACCCAGACCCTGCCGGGCGATGACCTTAACCGGGCGCGTCTGGCCTGGGGCATGCGCGTGGACGACTGGTCAACGTTGACCGAACGGCTGGATGCCCATATGGCAGGCGTGCGCCGCATCTTTAACGATCTGATCGGCGACGACGAAAGTGAATCGCCGGACGATGCGCTCTCCGAGCACTGGCGCGAACTGTGGCAGGACGCGCTTCAGGAAGATGACACCACGCCGGTGCTGGCGCACTTAAGCGACGATGCCCGCCATCGCGTGGTGGCCTTAATTGCTGATTTCCGTCTGGAGCTGAACAAGCGCGCCATCGGCCCGCGCGGTCGTCAGGTGCTGGATCATCTGATGCCGCACCTGCTGAGCGAGGTCTGCTCGCGTGAGGACGCGCCGGTGCCGCTGTCGCGCATGATGCCGCTGCTGAGCGGGATTATCACGCGCACCACCTATCTTGAGCTGCTGAGCGAGTTTCCGGGGGCGCTGAAGCACCTGATTTCCCTCTGCGCCGCGTCGCCGATGGTGGCCAACAAGCTGGCGCGCTACCCGCTGTTGCTGGATGAACTGCTCGACCCGAACACGCTGTATCAGCCAACGGCGACGGACGCCTACCGGGACGAGCTGCGCCAGTATCTGCTGCGCGTGCCGGAAGAGGACGAAGAGCAACAGCTGGAGGCGCTGCGTCAGTTTAAGCAGGCCCAGATGCTGCGCGTCGCAGCGGCGGACATCGCCGGTACGCTGCCGGTGATGAAAGTGAGCGATCACTTAACCTGGCTGGCGGAAGCGATTATTGATGCGGTTGTCCATCAGGCGTGGGTGCAGATGGTGGCGCGCTACGGCCAGCCGAAACACCTTGCTGACCGTGAGGGGCGAGGGTTTGCGGTGGTTGGTTACGGCAAGCTGGGCGGCTGGGAGCTGGGCTATAGCTCCGATCTGGATTTAATTTTCCTGCACGACTGCCCGGCGGACGTGATGACCGACGGCGAGCGCGAGATTGACGGGCGTCAGTTCTATCTGCGCCTGGCCCAGCGCATCATGCACCTGTTCAGCACCCGCACCTCGTCGGGGATTCTGTATGAAGTGGATGCGCGCCTGCGCCCGTCCGGCGCGGCGGGTATGCTGGTGACCTCAACGGACGCGTTTGCCGATTATCAGAAGAATGAAGCCTGGACGTGGGAGCATCAGGCGCTGGTGCGCGCTCGCGTGGTCTATGGCGATCCGCAGCTCAAAACGCAGTTTGACGTCATCCGCAAGGAGGTTATGACTACCATGCGTTATGGCAGCACGCTGCAAACGGAAGTGCGCGAAATGCGCGAGAAAATGCGCGCGCACCTCGGGAATAAACACCGCGATCGCTTTGATATTAAAGCCGACGAGGGCGGGATTACCGATATTGAATTCATCACCCAGTATCTGGTGCTGCTGCACGCCCACGACAAGCCGAAGCTGACGCGCTGGTCCGATAATGTGCGCATTCTGGAGCTGCTGGCGCAAAACGACATCATGGACGAGCAGGAGGCCCAGGCCTTAACCCGCGCTTACACCACGCTGCGCGATGAACTTCATCACCTGGCATTGCAGGAGCAGCCGGGGCACGTGGCGCTGGACTGTTTTGTTCATGAACGTGCTCAGGTAACGGCCAGCTGGAAGAAGTGGCTGGTGGAACCGTGCGTAACAAATCAAGTGTGATATTATCGCGCGCAAATTGTGAATCTTTCTGGAGTCAGGAATGAAAGTAACACTGCCAGAGTTTGAACGTGCTGGAGTAATGGTTGTTGGGGATGTGATGCTGGATCGCTACTGGTATGGGCCTACCAGCCGCATATCCCCGGAAGCACCGGTGCCGGTGGTTAAGGTCGACACCATTGAAGAACGTCCCGGCGGCGCGGCAAACGTGGCGATGAACATTGCCTCTCTGGGCGCGCACTCGCGTCTGGTGGGCCTGACCGGCATCGACGATGCGGCGCGCGCGCTGAGCAAGTCGCTGGCGGACGTGAACGTGAAGTGCGACTTCGTTTCTGTTCCGACCCACCCAACGATTACGAAACTGCGCGTGCTGTCGCGCAACCAGCAGCTGATCCGACTCGATTTTGAAGAAGGCTTTGAAGGCGTCGATCCTGAACCGCTGCACGAGCGTATCAACCAGGCGCTGGGTAATATCGGCGCGCTGGTGCTGTCCGACTACGCCAAAGGCGCGCTGGCGAGCGTGCAGACGATGATTCAGCTGGCGCGCAAAGCCAGCGTACCGGTGCTGATCGACCCGAAAGGCACCGATTTTGAGCGCTATCGTGGCGCGACGCTGCTGACGCCAAACCTCTCCGAGTTTGAAGCGGTGGCGGGCAAGTGTAAATCGGAAGACGAACTGGTTGAGCGCGGCATGAAGATCATTGCTGACTTCGAGCTCTCTGCGCTGCTGGTGACCCGCTCCGAGCAGGGGATGACGCTGCTGCAGCCGGGCAAGGCGCCGCTGCATATGCCAACCCAGGCGCAGGAAGTGTACGACGTGACCGGTGCCGGCGATACGGTGATCGGCGTGCTGGCGGCGACGCTGGCAGCGGGTAACTCCCTGGAAGAGGCATGCTACTTCGCTAACGCCGCGGCGGGCGTGGTGGTGGGGAAACTGGGTACCTCAACTGTTTCGCCAATCGAACTGGAAAACGCGGTGCGCGGCCGCGCCGACACCGGTTTTGGCGTCATGACCGAAGACGAGCTGAAGGTGGCCGTTGCCGCCGCGCGCAAGCGTGGTGAAAAAGTGGTGATGACCAACGGCGTGTTTGACATTCTGCACGCGGGCCACGTGTCGTATCTGGCGAACGCGCGCAAGCTGGGCGACCGCCTGATTGTGGCGGTCAACAGCGATGCGTCGACGAAGCGCCTGAAGGGCGAAACGCGTCCGGTGAACCCACTGGAGCAGCGTATGATCGTGCTCGGTGCGCTGGAAGCGGTGGACTGGGTGGTGTCGTTTGAAGAAGACACGCCGCAGCGCCTGATTGCCGGCATTCTGCCGGACCTGCTGGTAAAAGGCGGGGATTACAAACCGGAGCAAATCGCGGGCAGCGAAGAGGTCTGGGCCAACGGCGGTGAAGTGATGGTGCTCAACTTTGAGGACGGGTGCTCAACCACCAACATCATCAAGAAGATCCAGAAAGACAGTCAGTAAAAAACGGGCCTGTTGGCCCGTTCGTTTTTCACCCTCTCCCTGTGGGAGAGGGCTGGGGTGAGGGCATTAGGCCGCACTTATCCCTGGTCGTCCACCGGTGGAATAGCCGGTGCTGGCTTCACTTCTTCCGGTGCATTACGGTTTTCCAGCTCGCTCAGACGCTGTTCCAGCAGCGCCAGCTTCTCGCGGGTGCGCAGCAGAACCTGGGTCTGCACGTCAAACTCTTCGCGGCTGACTAAATCAAGGCGAACCAGCTGCGCCTGCAGCGTCTGGCGGATTTTCTTTTCTACGTCATCACCAAATTCACGAATGCCTTTCGGCATGGACTCATGAACCTGACGCGCGATCTGCTCAATTTTTTTCGGGTCAATCATAATGGCTTCCCTTGATAAGTCGGTGTTGATGAACATTGTAGCGCGTCATGACCCAGGATAAAGCAGATTTGTTTGAAGCTTATGCATTGCCCAGGTTAATCAATAGCGTTATAGTTATCTCGCTTATTCTCAGGGCGGGGCGAAATTCCCCACCGGCGGTAAATCAGCGTCATGCTGAAAGCCCGCGAGCGCTTTGAGTGAATTCTCAAAGGTCAGCAGATCCGGTGTAATTCCGGGGCCGACGGTTAGAGTCCGGATGGGAGAGAGTAACGATCCAGTCGGGCATGGCCCGCTCACGTTATTTTTTTGCCGCTTGTACGGCGCTCCTAAGACTGCCCTGATTCTGGTAACCATAAAGTTAATGAGGTTTTTTTACCATGAATCAGACGCTACTTTCCTCTTTTGGCACTTCAATTCAACGTGTTGAACATGCACTGGATGCACTGCGCGAAGGCCGCGGTGTGATGGTGCTTGACGATGAAAACCGTGAAAACGAAGGCGACATGATTTTTGCCGCCGAAAACATGACCGTTGAGCAGATGGCGCTGACCATCCGTCACGGCAGCGGCATCGTATGCCTGTGTATTACCGAAGACCGCCGCCAGCAGCTCGATCTGCCGATGATGGTTGAAAACAACACCAGCGCCTTCGGGACCGGCTTTACCGTGACCATTGAAGCGGCCCATGGCGTGACTACCGGTGTGTCGGCGGCTGACCGTCTGACGACCGTGCGTGCAGCGATTGCCGATGACGCAAAACCATCCGATCTCCACCGTCCAGGCCACGTCTTCCCGCTGCGTGCGCAGCCGGGCGGCGTGCTGACCCGTGGTGGCCACACCGAAGCGACCATCGATCTGGTGACGCTGGCTGGCTTCAAACCGGCTGGCGTGCTGTGCGAACTCACTAATGATGACGGCACCATGGCGCGCGCGCCGGAGTGCATCACCTTTGCGCGTCTGCACAACATGCCGGTGGTGACGATTGAAGATCTGGTGGAGTACCGCCAGGCGCACGAGCGCAAAGCCAGCTGAAGTTGCTGATGTGAAAAAGCCGGGGAAACCCGGCTTTTTTGTTGCTAGTGGTAGTTAATTTTGAATAACACCACGGTTTCGAAAGGACCGGACTGGATAGCTTTTCCTTCTACGGGTGACAGCTCTGCGGTGTAATCCTGCTGATAGTGCAGCGTGCTGCCCGTAAAATCGGCATATTCTTCATAGTGGTTAAAGGTGTAGGGCTGAGTTCCGTTGAGTATTCTCAACTGCAAGCCATTCCCAATAAGTAATGCCGTGTCCTCAGCGGTGAGCGATTCCGTAGTATAGAACGACGAATCCATTTTGAACCCATCTGAACATTGTGCATCCTGCACCTTCGTCGTCTTCACCGAAAAGGTTCGTCTACGCGTCTGCTGATTCACAATATCGCGCGCGCTGAAGGTGCCAAAATCGATCTCCTGATTCTCCGGGAAAATACTGAACGTCGCCCCACAATCCAGCACGGTAATGTTTTGCAGACCGTTGATGTGATATTTGAGGTTTTTCGCGTCCGACATCTGGTTCACGCCGCCTTTTCCGTCAAACTGGACAACGATGTAATCGCCCAGGGAGCTGACGTAGCCGTGGGGCGGCATCGCTTTGATTTTGACGTATAAGCGCAGGCGAGCAACAAAGGTGCGCGAGGTATGGATATCGTCCGGATTACCGGAGCAGATCAGGTTTTCCCAGCCCATCTGCCGGATCTGCGCCGGGGTATAAATCGTGATGTTTTGGTTGTCCAGACACTGGCGGGTATCGACGCCGTTAGGCTGGCCTGTTGCATCGTAATCCATCCCTTCATAGGTCACGCCCAGTTCATAATAGGGATCCGATGCGGCAGGATAAGGGTTTACCCAGGCGAAGATATCTTCTTGTTCAAAACCGCCGACAACGTTGTGGTTGCACGTCACCGGAATTTTGATGTCATCTGATTCCCAAATTTTTTCGCCCACCTGCGCATTGCTGGGAATGGCGAACGGCGAGATGGTTTTGGTCTCCTCAACGGGACCGCCGGAGCCGCCCAGATAGCAGTCCAGCGCCAGCGCCTCTTTTAACGGCAGTGCAGAAACCAGCAAAATAAACAGGACATTAGCGAGATTTCGCATCTTTTTCGATCTTCCGTTCGGTTAGTTTGCAGTGCGCTGTACCCGCGCACTGCACGTCGACTTTTTTCAACGCACCGTAATCGTCGATATAGCCGATGCTGTAATAATTACCGTGGTAGTCACCGGTAGAGGTTGTTGCCGTTGCGAAGGGTGCAAGCATCAGGCTGTCAAAGCCCGGCAGCATGGTTTTGGCATTCTTACTGAGCCAGGCCAGGGTGATGTAGTACGGCGTCGGGTTATGTATAGTCAGCCCTTTCGCGGTGGCTGAAATTTCCATCCGCATTTCTGCCTGCTCGCCGGGCTTTTTGGTAATTGCTTTAGGACGCCAGAACAGTTTGATCCTGCTCTGCATCGCCACCTGCATGACGCTGCGCTCTTCGCTGGCGCTGGTGCTTTTTGGCGGCACTTCGCGCAGGTTGAAATAGAACAGGGATTCCCTGTCTTTTGGTAACTGGCCGGTGGCCGCTTGCTTAACGATCCTGACCTGCGACGCGGAGCCCGCTTCAATGCGTTGAATCGGAGGCAGCGCCATGAAGTGCGTATCCTCCTTGCGGCCTTTCTCATCTTCAATCCAGGAGAGCGCCAGATAGGGCAGCGCTTTGCTCTGGTTTTCTATCTTCAGGCTGCTGGCCTTGTCGCTTTCCGGGAAGACAATGCGCGTGCGGTCCAGGTTAACGGCTGCGTGGCTGGCAAATGCGGTGCCGATAAGCATCAGGCACAGGTTTTTAAGTAGGGTGAATTTCATCATGATTTCTTACTGACATGGCAGTATCAACTGCATACTGTTTTCGAGTTGTGAAGGTAACGCGAAGCGACACTGCTGATTGTCCCCCCACGTTACGCGGAACTGCTGTTCTGGCTCTACGGCGCCCAGCCAGACGTGGCCATCATCCGCGACCATTCCAATCTGTCGATCGTTATCCAGCAGGCGAACAATCGCCCCCAGCGGCGGCGTGCCGGACGGCGTACGTAAGATGCCTGTAATATCGTTGCCTGCGCGGGTTGCAATTTGACGGTACCCGATGGCGCCCTCTGTCCAGGTTGAAGTCACAACGCGGGTGTCCACGTCTACGCCGTCGGGCAGATTGTTCATATTGACCTGCACGCTGGAGGGCGAATAGCTGGAAATGGACGGTAAAACGCCAATGCCAAAGCGGTTGGTTTCATCCCGCGACATGTTCAGCGGGATGTTGCCTACGCCGTCGGTACTGACCATCACACGCGGCTCGTTACCGTAGCTGCGACGATGCAGCGCAGCGCCTTTGGCCGTTGAGGTGAAGGAGCCATTCCAGCTGGCACTCAGGGAGTTGTATTCATTAGCCTTATAACTCCCGGAGAGATTCAGGTCGCCATATGGAGAATAATGTTGATAGTTACCGCTCACCTGCGCGCCGGCATCTGATTTCTCGCTCTCGGTACCTGCGGAAATACCCCAGGTATTGTTGCGGTCTGATGTGTCATACCACGAAACGTTCTGACTCAGACTGTCGCCGTTACGCAGGTCGTAATTCAGACGATGATCGGGGTCGAGCGGTACGCTCAGTGAGAGGTAGAACTGCGTATCGTCGTCTTCGTCTTCATAGTGCGTTTTACTCCACGACACGGTGACGCCCAGGTTTTTCCAGCGACCAATGTCAAAGTTATAGCCTGCTGTCACGCTGCCCGTTGTGGAGGGGGTGTCATTCCACCAGGTTTGACGCAGCATGTTGACATAGAGGTTGAGCGATAGCGCTGAAATGTACTGGCTTGCCGTCACGCTGAGCGTCTGTTTTTCTGACTGGCGGTCGTTATTGTCATCATCCAGAAAACGGGCGTAGCTGAGAAACTGCGGGTCTGAGTAGCGATAGCTGGCGAGCGTAAGCTGGCTGCCGGTGGTATCGAAACGTTTACTGTAGTTAAAGCGGTAGCTGTAACCTGTCTGGCTATTCTGATTGGGCAACCGGCTGGTCGCCTGCGTCACGTCAAAAGAGAGGGCGCCCAGGTACTCCATATTTTGTCCGATCCCGGCGGCAACGGACCGGTAACGATCGCCATCGGCGAGCGAACCGCCATAAAGGGAGGTTTGTGACAGCATACCCCAGGAGAATTCACCGCTCATAAAGGCGTTATCTTCAACGTCATGAGACGCGTCTTTTCGCGCTTTTCCGGCCGCCAGCTTATAGCGAACCTGACCTTTACGCGTTAAAAACGGCACCGATTCTGCCGAGACCTGGAAGGTGCTGACGCGCCCATCCTCTTCTGTCACCTTGACGTCCAGTGTGCCCTGTACCGACTGGTTAAGATCCTGAATAACAAACGGTCCCGGCGGAACTTTACTTTGATAGATCACGCGATCGGCCAGGCTGACCGTGACCGTCGCGTTGGTTTGCGCAATCCCGGTAATTTGTGGCGCGTAACCCCGCAGGGACCATGGTAGCATGCGTTCATCGCTGATCAGGGAGGCGCCGGTATAGGTAAACGCATCAAAAATGGCAGACTGAAAATCCGTTTCGCCAAGGGTCAACTTCGCCCCGAGTGAAGGCAAGGGGCGGAACATGTAAACACGGGAAAAACGTCCGTCATGTTCAGAGCCGGCGTCAGTATGCGTTTGTGAGTACTGATAATCGCTGCGCAACCGCCATGGCCCCATATTGGCACCGGCGGTCCCGTAGGTGTTGGCGTTATCCGAGGCCGATCCGTTATTGGGCTGGTAATGGCTGGCGAACAGGTTGTAATCCAGCAATACGCCCGGCACGCCGTTGTCCCATGTGGAGGGAGGCATCCAGTCAGCGGCACGATACTGCAGCCATGCCTGCGGAACGGTAACTTTTAACGTTTGGGTTGTTTGCTCAAACGTAAAGGTAATATCGGGCCGGGAGGTGAAATCAATGCATCCGTCTTTTTCGGGTAAAGCGTTACGAATATCATCTTTTAGTGCAAAGGTATCAGCCAGTTCAGACGGAATACATACCTGTACTGAATCATTAAACGCTTTCCAGTTAAGCTGCCATCCGTTCGCCAGTGGAACGTCATTAATAGAAACGGTAACAAAATAGCTTCCGGGTATGACGGCTATTTCATCTTTAAAAAGAGAAAGATCGACGCTGCCTCGCTGGTCTTTATCAATGGCATTGATATTAAATTCAGTGGCGTAGGTGAATTTCGTCATTAACAGGGACGCAATGATGATTGTTTTTTGTAATTTATATGTCATCATCCTGTTACTCAAAATAATGTTGCGGACCGACTGACGCATTAAGCCAGTCGGTCTGTTTTGTCGCGTAGTATTATTTGTACATCAGCACATAGTTGGCGGTGGCTTCTACCTGGCCGGCAGTCGCGGTTTTACCTGCAGGCACTTCCATTAACGCTTTAAAGTGCAGCGTTTGAGTAGTGGAGCCTGCCAGCAGATCAACTTCATTAGCCGCGCCCAGCGTGATGTTGGATTCGGCGTTATCCAGCAAACGAACGCCCACGTTCTGTGCGCCGCTGGCATAGGTGTTGGTCATGAGACTGGTGTCAGTCGCGTCTGTTGCTGCGCTGGTGAAGGTGACATCGACTTTGGTAATTGGCGTGTCGGTCTCATCAGCAGGATCGTCAAGCTGGCAGTTTTCCAGGTTAATATCAACCGGAACAGCAGTAGACTTTTTGTTGGCATTAATAACGGCAGTGGTCACTTCACCCAGGTCAACTTCTTTGTCAACGCTGTCCGGTGCAATGCTGCATGGTGCATCAATAACCACGCCTTTAAATTTAATTTTGCCTGAACCCTGTTCTTCCGCGAAGGCAGAACCCGATACAATGGCAGCCATCGCAACCGCTAACAGTACTTTTTTACCCATATACATGAAAATATCCTTTTTCAAATGAATTCATACTCTGAATATTAATTTCAGGATGCAAATTAAGTATACGGGAGGACGGAGAGAGAATGCGATTACTATAGCTTAAACTTATTTTAAGTACATCTTGATATATAGCATCTGATGAATGTAAGTGTAGGCTGATTCTCATTATTTAGGCACGGGTCTGCGATAATAATGTTACTTTTTTTGACATATTTTTTAGCCGGTAAAAATTGACAATAATTGATACCAATTACTGGTAAAGATTTTAGTTTTATCTTTATGTCACATCCTGACAGTAAAGTCTAATGAGAATGCCTTAATTAAACGTGAAAACATTCAAATTTCCTGATGATGATCTTCATGGTTATCTGCGTTCATCTTTATCTGAATGCGCGTAATGTAGAACCATCAAATTGACATCTTCTCTAAGGATACCACCATGTCTTCTTCCCGTATGCCGGCCCTGTTTTTAGGCCACGGTAGCCCAATGAACGTTCTGGAAGACAACGTCTATACCCGTACCTGGCGTCATCTGGGCGAGACGCTGCCGCGACCGAAGGCGATTGTGGTGGTGTCTGCGCACTGGTTCACCCGTGGCACTGGCGTGACCGCCATGAAAGCACCAAAGACCATTCATGATTTCGGCGGCTTCCCGCAGGCGCTGTACGATACGCATTATCCGGCTCCAGGATCGCCTGAGCTGGCGCAAAAGCTGGTGGATTTGCTGGCTCCTGTCCCGGTCGCGCTGGATAAAGAAGCCTGGGGCTTTGACCACGGCTCGTGGGGCGTGCTGATAAAAATGTACCCCGATGCGGATATCCCGATGGTGCAGTTGAGCATCGATAGCACTAAACCGGCAGCCTGGCATCTGGAGATGGGCCGCAAGCTGACGAACCTGCGTGATGAAGGCATCATGCTGGTGGCAAGCGGCAACGTGGTGCATAACCTGCGCACGGCGCGCTGGCACGGTGAGAATACGCCTTACCCGTGGGCGGCCGCTTTTAACGACTACGT
This sequence comes from Enterobacter sp. KB-280D8, assembly GCF_041399405.1. Taxonomy (NCBI): domain Bacteria; kingdom Pseudomonadati; phylum Pseudomonadota; class Gammaproteobacteria; order Enterobacterales; family Enterobacteriaceae; genus Enterobacter; species Enterobacter sp. KB-280D8. The sequence goes on along the minus strand of NZ_JBGKEC010000003.1, from coordinate 397,420 downwards.
CAAAGCGAATCTGACCTGGCAAGGCCCGGTTGAGGAGCATCCGCTGGTGAACTATCTGGATCACGAAGGCGGTTCGCTTTCTAACCCGACGCCGGAACACTTCCTGCCGCTGCTTTATGTTTTGGGCGCATGGGACGGTCAGGAGCCGGTTACTATTCCGGTTGACGGCATTGAGATGGGCAGTTTGAGTATGCTGTCGGTGCAGGTGGGATAATAAAAGCAAAACGGCAACCTCAGGTTGCCGTTTTTAGTGTTTGCACCCTCTCCCAGTGGGAGAGGGCTGGGGTGAGGGCACAAGGCCGCAGTCTTACTCCACAAAGATATGCGGATAGAACCGTGACAAATCCTGCGTGATCAGCGCGCGGTCTTCGCGAATGCTAATCCCGGCGGGCCGATCGTTGATGAGCCAGCTGCCAATCAGCGTATAGCTGTCGCCAAACTTCGGCAGTTGCCAGAATTCCTGGACGATCATTCCTTCTTCGCCGTACGGTCCTTCAACCGCTTCCAGCGTTTTACCGTTTTCGATAATTGAGACGTTCGCCCCTTCGCGGGAAAAAATCGGTTTAACGACGTATTTTTCCATCGGCGGGAAATCATCTTCCGCAAAATACGCTGGCAGCAGGTTAGGATGGTTCGGGAACATCTCCCACAGCATCGGCAGCAGGGCTTTATTAGAGATAATGCTCTTCCATGCCGGTTCCAGCCAGCGCACGCCCGCGTCTTCCAGCTTGGTGGAGAACATTTCGCGCAGCATGTATTCCCACGGATAGAGCTTGAACAGGTTGCTGATCACCTGATCCTGCATATCCGTAAACTGACCTTTTTCCCCCAGGCCGATATCCTCGATATAGAGGAACTCGGTCGCCACTTCAGCTTCAGCAGCGCAGTCCTGCAGATACTGAACCGTACCACGGTCTTCTTCCGTGTCGCGGCAGCAGGCAAGATGCAGCAGGTTGAAGCCAAACTGCTCCCGCAGCTCGGCAAAACGCTCAATCAGCTTTTCCTGCAGGCTGTTGAACTGGTCGCTGCCTTCCGGCAGGTTTCCGGCGTTTATCTGATCTTCCAGCCAAATCCACTGGAAGAACGCCGCTTCATAAAGGGAGGTTGGCGTATCTGCGTTGTTTTCTAACAGCTTCGGTTCACCCACGCCGTCCCACGCCAGATCGAGGCGAGAGTAAAGCGAGGGCTGATTCGTTTTCCACGACTGCCGGACGAAACTCCAGGTGTGCTTCGGAATACGGAATTTGGTCATCAGCGCGTCGCTGTCGATGACTTTTTCCACAACCTTCAGGCACATCTGGTGCAGCTCGGCCGTCACCTCTTCCAGTTTTTCCACCTGGTCGAGCGTCAGTTTGTAGTAAGCATCTTCACACCAGTACGGCTCCCCGTACATGGTGTGAAAGTTAAAACCGTATTCGGTGGCTTTTTCGCGCCAGTCCGGGCGCTCGGTAATACCGACTCGTTCCATGATCAGCCGCCCATTGAGCGAGTAGAAGTGCCTGTTGCACTACGCTGCATGCTGGTCTGTTTCGCCACAGACTCACCGAACCCACCGCGGGTGATGGTGCTGGTGGTTGCAGGCTTCGGCGCCATCGCGGTTTTCGGAACGGTCACGGTGCGGCCCGGCGTCGCTGCGCCGTAGCCTTTGCCACTGGCATCGGTATATTGACCATAAGCCGGGCTGGCCGGGTTTTTCGAGCTAAACAGCGGTTGCTGCTGATAGCCTGCACCGCCACCCATCAGGCGGCCCATCATGTAGCCTGCCATTAGTGGCATCCAGAAGCTGCCGCTGGACTGCGCCTGCGCCTGATTTTCCGGCGCAGTACCTGCCTGAGCCGGCGTCTGCTGACACTGACCTTCACCAAATTCCGCCACGCAGTCTTCGCGTGAGGCGTATTTTGGCGCGGTGCGTTCCGCTTCTTTCAGCGCGTTGGTGTAGGCGGTTTTACATTCTGCTGCCTGGCCGGTTGCGGCAGAGCAGTCGTCCGCGTTTTGATACAGCGATACCGTTTCGTCGTTTTTCTCACAGCCTGCCAGCATAAAGACAGCGGTTACTGCCAGCGCAACAGGGGTGAGGTGACGTGCGTTCCAGCTTTTGCGGAACGACGCGTGATTGATCGTTTTTGTCCGTTTCATGTTTGTCTTCCAGGACCCAGTGGTAATAACGCTCAGGATAGTGGATGAGTGGTTGAAAATGAAGCGAAGAGAGGCGGAATCAGGGGGATCTTTACGTTGGCTTACGTTCGAGGGGATGCAGATGCGCCCTCTCCCGGTGGGAGAGGGCGTGATAACAACTTTAGTTACGGAACGGGTTAGAGCCTTTGCTGGCGGACGTAGTAGTAGTACGCGCTGCCGCTGGCTGCGCAGCAGGCTCGCTGCCGTTAGCGTTGAAGTTATCAACGGCGGCAACCTGCTCCGGGTTCTCCGGCGCAACGCTGTCCGGAGAGGTGGAGACCGGTTTGCCCAGCGCGCTGTTCAGCATCTGCAGATCCTGCTCGTTCAGCGTACCGAGCGCCTGCTTGATGTTCAGCTGGTTAATCAGGTACTGGTAACGCGCGCTTGAGAGTTGCTGCTTCGCGTTGTACAGCGTGGTGGTCGCGTCGAGCACGTCAACGATGGTGCGGGTACCCACGGAGTAACCGGCTTCCATCGCGTCCAGGGAGCTCTGTGCAGACACCACGGCCTGTTTATAGGCGTTGATGCTGCTGATGGAGGCGTTGACGTTGTTGAAGGAAGAGCGAACGGTCTGCACCACGTTGCGGTGCGCGCTTTCCAGCTGCTCGCTCGCGCCAACAAAGTTGTACTGCGCCTGTTTCACCTGGGAATTAACCATCCCGCCCTGATACAGCGGCAGGGAGAAGCTCAGGCCCACTTTGTTCTGACCCATATTGCTGTCGTCATACTGAGCAGAGTTGGTCTTAGAGCCGCTATAGGTGGTATCAGAGACGCCGGTCGACGCGCTCAGGCTCAGAGTTGGCAGATGGCCATCCTGCGCCTGACGAATTTGCTCGCGGGCCAGGTCCTGGCTCAGGCGCGCCTGCAGCAACGTCAGGTTGCGGTTTTCCGCCTCTTTCAGCAGGGCGTTAACGGCCTGCGGCTTATCCGTTTTGAAGCTGTCCACGTTCAGGGACGCCAGCTCAGGGTAGTAATTTCCGGTCACCTGACGCAGGGATTCCAGCGCGTTGTCGAGGTTGTTACGCGCGGTCACTTCGTTAGCCAGCACGGTGTCATACTGTGAACGGGCGTTCTGCACGTCGGTGATCGCTACCAGACCCACGTTGAAGCGCTGAGTGGTTTGATCTAACTGGCGGTAGATCGCCTGTTTCTGCGCTTCGGTGTAGGAGAGCGCGTCAATGGCGCTCAGCACGTTGAAGTACGCGGTTGCAGTGTTCAGGATCAGCGTCTGCTGGTCGGTCTGATAGGTCACATCCTGGATGCCCGCGCTCTTTTCCTGCAGGGTCAGGGCGCGCCATTTGGACATATCAAACAGCGTCTGTGTTAATTGCAGTGAGGCGCTGGTAGCATTGGAGTTAACGCCGTTAGCGTCGCGGAAACCGTTGCTGTAGGTATAATCTGCACCTAAACCTAACTGCGGCAGCAGTGGGCTACGCGCTTCGTTAATCTTTTCAAACGCAGCATCACGATCGGCCGCTGATTTACGTAAATCAGGGTTGCCCAGACGTGCCTGCTGGTAGACCTGTAACAGGTTTTCCGCCTGGCTCATTGCACTGAAGCCCGTCAGGCTCAGGCCGATAAGGATGGGGAGCAATTTCTTCATTTGCATTCCTTGTTGTGAAGCAGTATTAGCGCTGATCTAATTAAAAAATAATTGCCGATTCTAACAGAATCATCCACACCAAAAGGTTGGCGTTACGTGCCATCTGGCGGTAATTTGCACCAATCTACCATATAGCCTTACAAACGGCAGCCAAACAGCCTTGAAATTCACAATTTCATCACCATTGCTACCAGGACTCGACTCATGCAAAAACCAGAAAAGTTGCCCGTGACATTCGCCAAAAACGATGTAGAAATTATTGCACGAGAAACGCTTTATAGCGGTTTTTTTTCGATGGATCTTTACCGTTTCAGGCATCGCCTGTTTAACGGCGAAATGAGCGGCGAAATCAGACGTGAAATTTTTGAGCGCGGGCATGCGGCTGTCTTGCTACCCTTTGACCCAGTGCGTGACGAAGTCGTGCTGGTGGAGCAGATCCGCATTGCCGCGTATGACACCAGCGAAAGCCCGTGGCTGCTGGAGATGGTGGCCGGGATGATCGAAGAGGGCGAGTCAGTTGAAGACGTCGCCCGTCGCGAGGCGCTGGAAGAGGCCGGGCTGGTGGTTGGCCGCACAAAACCGGTGTTGAGTTATCTGGCAAGCCCGGGGGGCACCAGCGAGCGCTTGTCCATTATGGTGGGCGAAGTGGACGCCACGACCGCAGAAGGTATTCACGGCCTGGCTGATGAAAACGAAGATATTCGGGTTCATGTGGTGAGCCGGGAGCAGGCTTATCAGTGGGTAGAAGAGGGTTTAATCGACAACGCAGCGTCTGTCATCGCCCTGCAATGGCTGCAGCTGCATTATCAGACATTACGAAACGAGTGGAAAAAATGAAGCGCTATACGCCTGACTTCCCAGAAATGATGCGCCTGTGCGAAACCAATTTCGCCCAGCTGCGCCGCCTGCTGCCGAGAAACGACGCACCCGGCGAAACGGTAAGCTATCAGGTGAGCAACGCGCAGTATCGGTTAACGATAACAGAATCAACGCGCTACACTACGCTGGTGGACATTGAGCAAACGGCACCCAGCATCAGCTACTGGAGCCTGCCGTCTATGACGGTGCGTCTCTATCACGACGCGATGGTCGCTGAAGTGTGTTCAAGTCAGCAGATCTTTCGCTTCAAGGCGCGGTATGATTATCCGAATAAAAAGTTGCATCAACGCGACGAAAAGCATCAAATTAACCAGTTTTTAGCCGACTGGCTAAGATATTGTTTAGCACATGGAGCAATGGCGATTCCGGTTTGTTAGCGTCATAAACCTACCTAAGGACACCATTTGGAAAGCCTGTTGAACCTGACTGTTGCTGGTGGGGCGCCAGTCAGGATATTACAAATCACCGATACCCACCTTTTTGCCGAAAAGCATGAAACTTTGCTTGGGGTTAATACCTGGGAGAGTTATCAGGCGGTACTGAGCGCCATTCACGCTGAACATCGCGACTGCGACCTGATTGTCGCAACGGGTGATCTGGCGCAGGACCAATCCTCCGCGGCCTACCAGCATTTTGCTGAAGGCATCGCGAGCTTTAGCGTGCCCTGCGTCTGGCTGCCCGGAAACCATGACTTCCAGCCCGCGATGTACAGCGCCCTTCAGGATGCGGGAATTTCTCCGGCGAAATGTGTTTTTGCGGGTGAACAGTGGCAGATCCTGCTGCTGGACAGCCAGGTGTTTGGCGTCCCGCACGGTGAGTTAAGCGAGTTTCAGCTCGACTGGCTTGAGACCAAACTGGCTGCTGAGCCTGAACGTCACACCCTGCTGTTACTTCATCATCATCCGCTACCGGCGGGCTGCAGCTGGCTGGATCAACACAGCCTGCGCAACTCCGCGGCGCTGGATAGCGTGCTGGCGAAATTCCCACGGGTGAAAAATCTGCTGTGCGGGCACATTCATCAGGAACAGGATCTCGACTGGAACGGACGCCGCATGCTGGCGACGCCGTCGACCTGCGTGCAGTTTAAGCCGCACTGCGCCAACTTTACGCTGGATACCATCGCGCCGGGCTGGCGCTGGCTGGAACTGCATGCCGACGGCACGCTGACCACGGAAGTCTGCCGCCTGGCGGGAGCAGAGTTCCGACCGGATACCGCTTCAGAAGGCTACTGATGTCTACGCTCCTTTATCTGCACGGATTCAACAGCTCGCCGCGCTCCGCAAAAGCGACGCAGTTTCGCCAGTGGCTGAGCGAACATCACCCCCATGTTGAGATGATCATCCCGCAGCTGCCACCATACCCGGCAGAGGCGGCGGAAATGCTCGAATCGATCGTGCTTGAACACGGCGGTGAATCGTTTGGCGTGGTCGGCTCATCGCTGGGCGGATACTATGCCACCTGGCTCTCACAATGCTTTATGCTGCCGGCCGTTGTGGTTAATCCGGCGGTTCGGCCGTTTGAGTTGCTGAGGGACTTTCTTGGTGAAAACGAGAACCCCTACACCGGGCAGCAATATGTGCTAGAGTCACGCCATATTTACGATCTCAAAGTTATGCAGGTCGACCCGCTTGAAGCGCCGGATCTCATCTGGCTGCTGCAGCAGACGGGTGATGAAGTGCTGGATTACCGCCAGGCAGTGGCATACTACGCCTCCTGCCGCCAGACTATAGAAGAGGGCGGAAACCATGCTTTCACGGGCTTTGAGAATCATTTCACCCAGATTGTCGATTTTCTTGGACTGCACAGCCACTGACAATCAATGCGAATTGCTAGTTTAAATCATGACGCAAACCTATAACGCTGATGCCATTGAGGTCCTCACCGGGCTTGAGCCGGTTCGCCGCCGCCCGGGGATGTACACCGATACGACGCGCCCAAACCATCTGGGCCAGGAAGTTATTGATAACAGTGTGGACGAAGCGCTGGCGGGCCATGCCAAACGCGTTGACGTCATCCTGCATGCCGATCAGTCGCTGGAAGTTATCGACGACGGTCGCGGCATGCCGGTGGATATCCACCCGGAAGAGGGCGTGCCCGCCGTTGAGCTGATCCTCTGCCGTTTGCACGCGGGCGGTAAGTTCTCCAACAAAAACTATCAGTTCTCTGGCGGCCTGCACGGCGTGGGGATTTCCGTGGTGAACGCCCTGTCCAAACGCGTGGAAGTCAACGTCCGCCGCGACGGTCAGGTGTACAACATCGCGTTTGAAAACGGTGAAAAGGTGCAGGATCTGCAGGTCGTCGGCACGTGCGGTAAACGCAACACCGGTACCAGCGTCCACTTCTGGCCTGACGGAAGCTTCTTCGACAGCCCACGTTTTTCCGTTTCTCGCCTGACGCACCTGCTGAAAGCCAAAGCAGTGCTCTGTCCGGGCGTGGAAATCACCTTTAAAGACCACGTCAACAACACCGAGCAGACCTGGTGCTACGCCGATGGTCTGAACGACTACCTGTGCGAAGCGGTAAACGGCCTGCCGACGCTGCCGGAAAAACCGTTCGTCGGTAACTTTAGCGGCGATACCGAAGCCGTGGACTGGGCGCTGCTGTGGCTCCCGGAAGGCGGCGAGCTGCTGACTGAGAGCTACGTCAACCTGATCCCGACCATGCTCGGCGGTACGCACGTCAACGGCCTGCGTCAGGGTCTGCTGGACGCGATGCGCGAGTTCTGCGAATACCGCAACATTCTGCCGCGCGGCGTGAAGCTGTCGGCGGAAGATATCTGGGATCGCTGCGCCTACGTGCTCTCCGTGAAAATGCAGGATCCGCAGTTTGCCGGTCAGACTAAAGAGCGTCTCTCCTCACGTCAGTGCGCGGCGTTCGTCTCCGGCGTGGTGAAAGATGCGTTTACCCTGTGGCTGAACCAGAACGTTCAGGCGGCTGAGATGCTGGCTGAAATGGCCATCTCCAGTGCCCAGCGTCGTCTGCGCGCCGCCAAAAAAGTGGTGCGTAAAAAGCTGACCAGCGGCCCTGCGCTGCCGGGCAAGCTGGCCGACTGTACCGCACAGGATCTCAACCGTACCGAGCTGTTCCTCGTGGAAGGGGACTCGGCGGGCGGGTCGGCAAAGCAGGCGCGCGATCGTGAATATCAGGCGATCATGCCACTCAAGGGTAAGATCCTGAACACCTGGGAAGTCTCTTCAGACGAAGTGCTGGCCTCGCAGGAAGTGCATGATATCTCCGTTGCGATCGGTATCGATCCGGACAGCGAGGATCTGAGCCAGCTGCGCTACGGCAAGATCTGTATCCTCGCGGATGCGGACTCCGATGGTCTGCATATCGCCACGCTGCTGTGCGCGCTGTTCGTGAAGCACTTCCGCACGCTGGTGAAAAACGGCCACGTCCACGTTGCGCTGCCGCCGCTGTACCGTATCGACCTTGGCAAAGAGGTTTACTACGCGCTGACGGAAGAAGAGAAGGCGGGCGTGCTGGAGCAGCTTAAGCGTAAGAAGGGCAAACCAAACGTGCAGCGCTTTAAAGGGCTGGGCGAAATGAACCCGATGCAGCTGCGCGAAACGACGCTGGATCCGAACACGCGCCGCCTGGTGCAGCTGACGATCAGCGACGAAGACGAACAGCAAACCAACGCCGTGATGGATATGCTCCTTGCCAAAAAACGTTCGGAAGACCGACGTAACTGGCTGCAGGAGAAAGGCGATATGGCGGATATCGAGGCCTGATGCCCTCACCCTAACCCTCTCCCCCAGGGAGAGGGAATGGATCGTAGGCCCGGTAAGCGCTAGCGCCACCGGGCTTTTTTACGTCAAAACTCCATCTTCACCGTAAACTGCACCTCGCGCGGATCGCCAATCTGGTTGCCCAGGTTGTTGGTCGCAATGGACGACGTGTAGTAGGTCTTATCAAACAGGTTCTTCACGTTCACCTGCAGCGTCACCGGATACTGCAGCTTCATCTTATACGCCGCAAACGCATCCGCTACGAAATAGCCCGGCAGATAATAATCCGCACCGTTGGTTGCCGAGCGACGGCTTACGCCGTGCCCGCCGCCGCCGAGCGTCAGGGTATTCCCGGCAAACGCATTGTGAATATCGTAGGTCAGGAACAGGGAGCCGGTGTGGCGCGGCACGTTCGGCAGCGGTTTATCCGCGTAATCCGGGTCCTCCAGCACTTTCGCGTCGGTATAGCCGTAACTGGCGATAATGTTGGTGTTCTCCGTCAGCGACCCCGCAAGATCCACCTCCACGCCCTGAGAGCGCACGCGGCCCGCGGTTTTGGCGATGGTTTCGCCCCCAATGCTTTCAGTGTACAGCACGTTGCGCTTGTGAATGTCAAACAGCGCAATGTTGGCGGTAACACCGTCGAACAGGTCAAACTTTGCGCCCACTTCATACGCATTCGACGTTTCCGGCGGCAGGTCGCCAATGTAGCTCGCAATGGACGACTGCGGCATAAACGTCTGCGAGTAGTTGGCAAACAGCGAGACTGCTGGCGTCAGTTTGTAAACCAGCCCCAGCTTTGGCGTCCACTGCTCGTCGCGGCTGTCGGTATTGACGTTAAACGGACGGCCTTTGCCCGCGTACTGGGTGTAATACTGGTAGCGTAGCCCGGCGACGGCGATCCATTTATCCGTCAGGTACAGGGCATCCTGAGCGTAGGCCGAGTAGCTCTCCTGCTTGAGCGTCTGGTCGCTGTCAGCGGCGGAGACGGTTGTACACTCGTCGAGTTTGCCATAAACCGGATTATAGATATTGAAACCTTTGACGTTCTTACAGCGCATCATGTCCGTGCGCAGCAGATCGTAATTTTCATACGACACGCCGGTAAGGATCTCATTATAAAAGCCCGCGATATCCACGTTGCCCTGCAGATCCGCACGGGTGCTGTGCATGCGCTGGGTCGAGCCCTGGGTCGCATCCACCCGGCGGGTCAGGGTGCCGGTTTTTGAATCGTAGGCCATAACGCGGGCCTGGTTGTCGCTATATTTATCCTGGCTGTAGCTGTAGTCGAACTTCGCGGTCCACTGGCTGTTGAGGCGATACTCCGCGTTAAGCTGAGCGAGATCGGACTGCCCGTCGGTCACGTTAAACGGCTCGTCAAAGCGGGTTTTGCGATCGACATTCACTGGCTGTTTGGTGTTGAGATCGAAAATCGTTCCGCGATCGAACGGCGTCTTATAGTCGCGATGCGAATAGAGCACGGTCACGGTGGCATCGTCGCCGAACCAGGTCAGCGACGGGGCGATAAACGTGCTGCGTTCGTTGCCGAAGTTGCGCCAGTAGTCCTCGTCCTGATACTCGCCCGTGAGGCGATACGCCAGGCGCGTGCCCTCAATCGGGCCGGTAACATCGACCTGTCCGGTGCCGCCGCCAAAGCTGGAAGAGGTGGCAGAAATCGAGCCGCCGAAGGTCTTCTCCGGGCGCTTCGTGACGACGTTAATCAGGCCGCCCGGATCGAGAATGCCGTAAAGCGTCGAGGCCGGGCCTTTGAGCACCTCCACGCGTTCGGTTGCGGCGTTAAAGCTGCGCGGCAGGACGGTGCGCAGGCCGTTAGTCATGATCGAGCCGTCGCGGTTTGCGCCAAACCCGCGGCGTACAAAGGCATCCTGCGTACCGCCCAGGGTGTTGGTCTGCACCACGTTGCTGACGTTATAGAGCGCTTCATCCAGCGTGGTGGCGTGCTGATCCGCCAGCACCTTATCGCTGACGGTATTCACCACCTGCGGGATATCCAGCATCGGCATGTTGGTCAGCGTGGCGGTGGAGGTGTTCAGCGGCTGGTAGCCGTTGGTGGCCTCCGCCGTAGTATTTGGATCGGCGGTGACGGTAAGCGTTTCGCCGTCTTTAGCCGTGGTGTCTGCTGCCTGCACCAGCGGCGCCATAAACAGCAGTGAAAAGAGCGCGCGCCCTTTTACCCCAGAGAGTGAAGGTGTGAACGTAGCCATTACATCTGTTATCCCAAAATATCCGTGAAGCATATTCACGGAAGAACGTGTGAGTCATTGCCCTTTATGGTCTGCTCGTTAGCCAGAACCGGCATCGAACATGTAATTGAGAATCATTCAATCATGCGGAAATGTAGTAGTAAATGAAAAAAGATAAAAATCGGCTACATCTATGAAACGTAACGGAAAAGCGCAGTAATAACCAATTAACTTATTGAAAATTAGGCACTTAATGTTTTACCTGTCAGTGTAGTAACGCTCCCTTACCCCTGGTTTATTCAGGGTGTTTCTTCTCTTGACTACTACATGGCGCGGCCTCAAACTCTCAAAAGAGAATGATTTTTATTTATATTTGTTTCCCTTTTTTATTACGTTGGCATGCACGTGGCTCACAACACGACAAAACCGGGGCTGGTTCTGGAGAATCTTTCCGCCGGTTATCAGAAAAAAATCATCGTTGATGATATTTCCCTTGCGATCCCCCAGCAGAAAATCACCGTTCTGGTGGGGGCGAACGGCTGCGGAAAATCCACGCTGCTGAGTACCATCGCGCGTTTGCTCCAGCCGCTTGGCGGCGCGGCGGTTCTCGACGGCAAGGCGATCCACGCGCAGCCGACGAAAGCCGTCGCCCGCCAGCTTGGCATCCTGCCGCAGTCTCCGCTGCTGCCGGAAGGGTTAACCGTCTTTGAGCTGGTCTCGCGCGGGCGTTTTCCCTGGCAGAACGTTATGCGCCAGTGGAGCGACGAGGACGAGCAGGCTGTGGAAGAGGCCCTGCGCCTGACCGGTACGGCAGAGTTTGCCCACATGCCCGTGGAAAGCCTGTCCGGCGGCCAGCGTCAGCGCTGCTGGATCGCCATGGCGCTGGCGCAGCAAACGCCGTATATCCTGCTGGATGAACCCACCACGTTCCTCGATCTCCGCTATCAGGTGGAGATCCTCGAACTGCTGCATACGCTGACGCGCGAGCATGGACGTACCGTGGTGGTGGTACTGCACGATCTTAACTTCGCCGTAAACTACGGCGATTCGCTGGTCTTTTTACGCCAGGGAAAAGTTGAGGGCGTACTGCATGAGGGAGACGCCTGCACGCCTGAGCTTATTAAAGCGGTGTTTGATGTCGACGTACATATGTCCATCAATCCGCTGACCGGTAAACCGTTCTTTATGCCGTTTCGCCAGGTCGCAAAACAGCCATGATGCGCACCTCTCTGGCTTTCCTGATTTTCGCCGTGCTGCTGGCAACGGGCGCGATTGCCCATCTGGGGATCGGCGCCCGCCTTATCGCCCCGCAAACGGTAGTGGAAGCACTCTTCCACTTCGATCCGCGTAACTTCGACCATAACGTCATTATCAAACTCAGACTGCTGCGCCTCTGCGCCGCGATGGTGACGGGCGCCGCGCTCGGCGTGGCGGGCGTGCTGCTGCAATCCACGATCCGCAACCCGCTCGGCGAACCGCATATTCTGGGGCTCAACGCCGGGGCAGCACTGGCTGTGGTGCTGACGAGCGCGCTGGGGATGACGCTGCCGTTTGGGCGCCCGCTGATTGCCGCCGCCGGAGCCGCGGCGCTGTTTCTGCTGGTGCTCACGTTCTCCTCGTCCGGACGCACCGGGCTTACGCCGATGAAAGTCACGCTGTGCGGCGTGGCGATGTCGGCATTTGTCTCGTCAATTACCGCCACGGTGCTCATCCTGGATGAACAGACGCTGCTCGCCATGCGCACCTGGCTGGCGGGGGATTTGGCGGGGGTCAGCGGTGAAACGATTGCCGCTGCCCTGTGGGTGGCTGGCGTGGGCTTTGCGCTGGCGCTCTGGCTGTCGCCCTCGCTCAACATGCTGGCGCTGGGCGACAGAATGGCGCAGGGGCTTGGCGTATCGCTGCTGAAAACCCGGCTGTTCGCTCTGCTGGCCATCGCGCTGCTCTGCGGTGCGGCAGTCTCCATTGCCGGGCCGATCGGCTTTATCGGGCTCGTGGTGCCGCAGCTCGTCCGCCGTCTGGTGTCGGTCGATCTGCGCGTGATGGTGCCGCTGTCCGCCCTGTGCGGGGCGCTGGTTCTGCTGCTGGCGGATATCGCTGCCCGCACGCTGTTTTCGCCCTGGGAGCTGGCAACCGGCATCATGACCGCGCTGGTTGGCGCCCCCGTCTTTATCTTCATGGCCTCGAGGATGTTCAAATGAACCGTGCCGGACTGCGTGCGCTTCGGGTTGGCGCCTTCTCGGCGTTGGTCCGTCCAAAGGCGTTGGCGTATCTGGCCGTGCTGACGCTGGCAGCCTGCTTGCTGGTAGGTTTTGGCCTGACGCATGGTTCTCTGCCCATCCCGACTTCCGCCATCGGGCGTGCGCTGTTTTATCCAGAAAGCCTGACGGCGGAGGCGCGCTATATCGTGATGGATATCCGCCTGCCGCGCCTGCTTATGGCGGCGCTGTGCGGTGGGATGCTCGGTATGGCGGGGGCGGCAATGCAGTCTATTACCCGAAATGGCCTGGCCGATCCGGGGCTTATCGGGGTGAAAGAGGGCTGTAGCGCGGCGGTACTGCTGCTGATATTTCAGTTCCCGGCGCTGGGCCTGGCCTGGCGGCCGCTGGTCGGCATGGCCGGGGGGCTGCTCACCGCGCTGCTGGTGATGGCCCTGGCGCGCGATATCTCACGTCCGCGATTCATCCTGATCGGCATCGGCGTGTCGTGGGTCTTTGCCGCCGTAATGGGCGTTTTTATGACCACGGCGGACGTGCGCGACGTGCAGACGGCAATGCTGTGGCTGGCGGGCAGCCTGCACGCCGCAAACTGGACGCTGGTTTGCATTGCCGCTGTCTGGACGCTTCCGGCGTTTGCGCTGCTGCTGCTTACCGCCCGCGCTGCCGACGTGGCGCTGCTCGGCAACCACGCCGCCGCGGGCCTTGGCGTGCGCGCGCAGCGGCTGGCGCTTCTAAGGGTTCTCGCTCCGGTAGTGCTGACGGCGGCCTGCGTCTCCTGCGTGGGGAGCATTGGTTTTGTCGGGCTGATTGCGCCGCATATGGCGCGCCTGCTGCTCCGCGGCGGGCAAACGGCGCTCCTGACGGGTAGTGCCGTGCTGGGGGCGCTGCTGGTGCTGCTGGCGGATAACGTCGGGCGGCTGGCATTCCTCCCGCTGCAGCTGCCGGCGGGAATTGTGATTTCACTGATTGGCGGACCATTTTTCCTGCTGCTGCTCTGGCAGCGTCGGGACAGATTTTAGAGGGTTAACATGCGCATACTGTTTTCGATGCTGTTGCTGGTGGGGTTTGCGGCGAGCGCGGCCGAGCCGACGCAGACGTTTACTGACGATCTGAACCGTAAGGTGGTGGTGCCGGTGCATCCGAAACGGATCGTCTCGTTACACGACCTGGACATTACCATTCCGTTAATTGAGCTTGGCGTACCGCCGGTGGCGAGCCATGGCCGCACCCGGCCGGATGGCAGCCACTTCTTGCGTTCCAGCGGCATGTTGACCGGCGTCGACTTCGATAATTCCGACATCAAGTTTATCGGCACTGCGGATATCGATATCGAAGCCATTGCCGCCGCAAAACCGGACCTGATCGTTACCGAACCGACGCGCAACACCCCGGTGGAACAGCTGGAGAAAATTGCCCCGACGGTGAGCATCGATCATCTCGACGGCGGCGCGCCGGAGATCTACCGCAAGCTGGCGCAGCTGACCGGAACGCAGGCGCGGCTCAGGATTCTGGAGCGGCGCTATCAGGAGCAAATTAAGGCGCTGAAGGCGACGATTGATACCCGCAAGGTGAGCGTGTCGGTGATTCAGGCCAATCAGGGGAAAATCAACGCCATGCACAGCTACCACTCGCTGGGGCGCGTGCTGCGTGATGCCGGGTTCACCTTCCCGCCGCTGATTGAGTCCATCCCGGAAGGGGGGCGCATTGACGTCAGCGCCGAGCGGCTGCCGGAACTGGATGCCGATTTCGTTTTCGCCACCTGGCGCGGGGATACGGGCGGCAAACCGCAGGATGAGCTGGCAGCGATGGATGCAGTGATGCCGGGCTGGTGCCAGTTCCTGAATGCCTGTCGGACCGGACATTACGTGCTGATCTCGCGTGAAGAGGCCATCTCGAACTCGTTCGCCTCGTTAGGGCTGATGGCCGCGCAGGTGCAGTCGCATATTGCCGGACGTCCGCTGCCGGAGGCGTCACGATGAGCCGTAAAGTTGATCTCTTCGGGGACCGCCTCCGCTTGCGATCGCACCAGCTCACGCCTCGGCTGCTGCAGGTGGCGCGCTATATCAATGAAAATCGGGAAGCGGTGATGGAACAGACGGCAATGGAGATCGCGACGCTGCTGAAAACGTCGGATGCCACCGTCGTTCGCGCCATCCAGGCGCTGGGTTTTGCCGGGCTGCGCGATCTGAAGCAGACGCTGGAGCAGTGGTTTGGCCCGGTCGTGACCTCCAGCGAAAAGATCTCCACCACGGTAAATACGCTGACCAGCGACGTCAATGCGAGCATTGATTTCGTGCTGGAGGGGCATCAGCATACCTGTGAAGTGTTGTCTGAACCCCATAACCGCTTCGCGATGGCGCAGGCGGTCTCGCTGCTGGCGCAGGCGAGGCAGGTTGCCATATTTGGGATTGGCGCGTCCGGGATTTTGGCCGAATACACCGCCAGACTCTTTAGCCGGATGGGGCTACCCGCCACGCCGCTTAACCGTACCGGAATAGGGCTGGCCGAGCAGCTGATCGGGCTCCAGCGCGGGGATGTGCTGATCATGATGGCGCAAAAATCCGCGCACCGGGAAGGGCAAACCACGCTGCGCGAAGCAAAACGGCTGGGTATTCCCACGATTTTGCTGACCAATGCCATCGACTCGCGATTCAGCAAAGAGGCCAGCGTGGTGATCCACGTCCCACGCGGCGGCGAGAAAGGTAAAATCCCGCTCCACGGCACGGTGCTGCTGTGTCTGGAGATGATTATTTTATCCGTGGCCTCCACCGAGCCGCAGCGCACCATCAAGTCGATGAAGCGCATCAACGAGTTACATCGTGGGTTAAAACCGGGGAAGAAAAGCAGCTGATTTCCCCGGCTTGCTGATCACGCTTTAGGAATACGCAGCGTCTGGCCAGGATAGATTTTATCCGGGCTGGAGAGCATCGGGCGGTTAGCCTCAAAAATCTTGTTGTACTGGTTAGCATCGCCGTACACGGTTTTGGAGATAGCGCTCAGGGTATCGCCGGATTTCACCGTGTAGTAGGTGGCTTCATCTTTGGCATCGGTCGTGGTGATGTTGTTCTCCACCTCGCTGACGCCCGCGATGTTCCCGACGGCAACCTGGATTTTTTCCTTCTGCTCCTGGGTCAGCCCGTCGCCCGTCACGCTGGCTTTGCCGTCGGTAACGTTAACCTGAACTTTGTCTGAACCGGGAATGTTGAGTTTCTTGAGGTGCTCGGTGATTTTGTCGCTCTGACCTTTATGGTCGGTCAGGTTATCCCATAGCTTTTCGCCTGCTTCTTTTACGAAGTTAAAAAGACCCATTCCATCCTCCTGTTAATCATGAAGTCAGAATAAGCATAGCAGGTCAGAGAGATTTCCCTCCCCGGAAGGAGAGGGAAGGCAGGTTTTAAACCCCTTGCTCCAGAATACGGATGTGGGTCTCCAGCACGTCACCCTTCACCGCATCGCTCCAGGCTTTCATGTGCGCGGTCTGCAGGTGCGCTTCAAGGTGCGCGACGGTTTCCCACTGCTCAACCATGATAATGGAGTCTGGCGCGGTGGACTGGAAGCTCGCGTCGGTAGCGGCGTCCACCATCGGCGCGTAGCCGTGGCAGCCTTCTTCTTTCAGTACGGTTGGGATGATTTTCGCGAACTGATCCAGCACCGCCTGGCGGTGATGTTGACCTGGACGAGTACGGATTTCTGCGATTACTGTAAGCATGGTTACTACTCCTTTAATTCCAGGCTACCAGTTAAGCAAAAATTTTCGCGAGATGCTTGCGATATTCTGCGATATAGCTCGGGACGTCCGGCATTTTAATCACGTCGTTAACGATAAAGGTCGGCAGCGGATCCATGCCCAGGAACTGATTCGCCTTGTGGAACGGCAGGTACGCGCCGTCGACGCCCACGCCCTCGAAGAACTGATCTTTTTCGGTGAAGGCTTCCAGAGGAGCGTTCCAGGTGAGGGAGAGCATATATTTTTTTCCCTGAATCAGGCCGCCGGAGCCGTATTTTTTAGACGCGTCTGAACGGGTGCGGCCGTCGCTGGCATACAGCGAACCGTGACCTTCGGTGAATACGTCGTCCATGTACTTTTTCACGGTCCACGGTGCGCCCATCCACCAGCCCGGCATCTGCCAGATCACCACGTCGGCCCACAGGAAGTTCTGCACTTCGGCCTTCACGTCATAGCTGCTGTCCGCGCGTACGACCTTAACATCATGCCCGGCGTCGCGCAGGAAACCGTCCGCGACCTCGGTCAGGGTGTCATTAAGCTGGCCTTTAGAGTGCGCAAATTCTTTTGCGCCGTTGATAATCAGAATATTGCTCATTTTTTGTCCTCGATGCTGAGAGTATGTCCGGTATTCTACGCGCGAGGGCGGAGCGGAAAAATGAGCAAAATGTGCAAAGTCTTTTGCGCGTAGTGCAATAATCCCTTACCAGCTGACCTTCACGTCAAAGCCGCCTTCAGGCGCATTGCCCAGCGAGACGCGCATGCCGTGCAGCGCGGCAATGCGTTTCACAATGGATAATCCCAGCCCGCTGCCCGTTGCGTCCTGACCCGGCGGACGATAAAACCGCTCGCCGAGACGCGCCAGCGCATCGGGTGAAATGCCCGGGCCGTTGTCGCGCACGGTGAAGCTACGGGTGTTCAGCGTCACGTCTACCACGCTGCCGCGCGGGCTGTAACGGGTAGCGTTGTCCAGCAGGTTACGCGCCAGCAGGCTCAGAAGCAGCTGCTGGCCGGTGCGAGTCACCTCCGGCGCGTTGATGTTCAGACGAATATCAATACCCGCCTGCTGCGCCGAAGGGTAGATATCCATCACCGCAGACTGCAGCAGGTCGGCCATCGCTATCTGTTCTACGCCGTCCAGGCTATCCAGCGAGTCCAGGCGCGACAGGGTAAGGAGCTGATCCACCAGCCGGGAGGCGCGGTCGATACCCGCGTGCAGCTGTGCCAGCGCTTTTTCCTGCGCCTGCGGATCGTCCTGAGAAAGCTGTGCCACGTCGGTTTGCACCTTCAGCGCGGCCAGCGGGCTGCGCAGCTCGTGGGCGGCGTCGGAGGTGAAGCGGCGCTCGCGGGCCATCATCTCCTGGGTACGCGCAAAAAGATGGTTCAGCGAGTCGAGCAGGGGGCGCACCTCCGCAGGCACGTCCTGAGTGGGCAGGGCGTCGGTGGCGTCCGGCGAGCGGGAACGCAGGGTCTGGGCCAGCTTTTTCAGGGGCTTTAGCTCCCGGCTCAGCAGGACAATAAGCAACAGCAGCATCACCGGCAGCGCCACCAGCCACGGCGTCAGCTGAGAGCTGACCACGTCCAGCGCCATATCCTGCCGATACTCCCACTCCTGGCCGACCACCACGCGGTATTTTCCGTCTGGCGACGTCAGCCATAAAAAGCGCCATTCGTCGTTGTCATCCTGAAGCCGTCCGTCATCAAAGCCGTCGCGACGATAGTGATACGGAATATCGCGCCCGTTTTCGCCGTCGTTAAGGATCATCGTGCCATCTGAAGCGTAAATAGCGAAGGCCAGCGCGTCATCGTCCAGATGCCCGTGTTTGGCCTTTTTCGGCACCTCGCGCATGCGCTCCGGCGCGCGGATCTCGTCAAGATCCATCGTCAGCAGCCGTTTGGCAAACAGCATCTGCTGCGTATCGAACAGCTTATCGAGCTTGTGGGTAGTCTGCTGCCACGCCACCAGGCTGGCGGCAAACCAGGCCGTCAGAGACAGCGCTAAAAAGAGAAGCGTCAGGCGCAGCTTCAGGCTCAGCTTCATGCGTCACCCAGGGTATAGCCGATGCCGTGCACGGTGCGGATAAACTCGCTCCCGAGCTTGCGGCGTAAATGATGAACATGGACTTCCACGGCGTTGCTGGAGACGTCATCGTCCCAGGTATAAAGCTTTTCCTCGATGAGCTTGCGCGGCAGCACCCGGCCCGCGTTACGCATTAACAGCTCCAGCAGGGCGAACTCTTTCGGTTTAAGCGTCAGCGTTTCGCCATCCAGCGTCGCGATGAGGCTTGCCGGGTCGAGCGTCACCTTGCCGTGGCGCAACTCGCTGCGCGTCTGGCCGTGGCTGCGGCGCACCAGCGCTTCCAGGCGGGCAGCCACCTCGATCAGTGCGAACGGCTTACAGAGATAATCGTCCGCCCCGAGGCGCAGCCCCTCGACGCGCTGGTTCAGCGCATCCCGCGCCGTCAGGATCAGTACCGGCTCGCTGCGCCCGCTTTCACGCCAGGCGCGCAGGATGTCCAGACCGTCCAGTTCCGGCAGGGTCAGGTCAAGCACGACGGCATCATAGGGCGCAGAGGCGAGCGCGGCCTGTCCGGTTTTCCCGTCGGTAAACCAGTCCACGCTAAAGCCCAGTTTGCTTAAGCCCGCTTTGATGCCATCACCGATTAACCTGTCGTCTTCTACCAGTAAAATGCGCATGTTCCCTCCTTGATGCCGTCAGTAAACCCTCTGCAAGCGCCTGCTGTACAGTAAAAATAAATAAATTTTCCCCTTAAGAAGTTGTTAAGGTTTACCCTGTTTAATGGATTGTGAAACGACATTAAAGGGAGAGATTACGATGAAAAAATTCGCTGCAATTGCTGCCATCATGATGATGACCACCGCGCCGGTCTTTGCTGCTCAGGGCGGTTTCACTGGCCCATCCGCTACACAGACCCAGACGCAAACCCAGCAGGGCGGTTTTGTCGATAACAACGCCAACCTCACCACCGCGGCTAAAGTCAAAGATCTGAAGGACGACGCCTGGGTCAAGCTGCGCGGGAACATTACCGAGCGCCTGTCCGATGACCGCTACACCTTCCGCGATGAATCCGGCACGGTCGTAGTTGAGATTGACCACAAGCGCTGGAACGGCGTGACCGTGACCCCGCAGGATAAAGTCGAACTGCAGGGTAAAGTCGACAAAGACTGGAACGAATTTGAAATCGACGTGAAGCAGGTCATCAAGCTGAACAAATAACCCGAAAAGGGCCGCTTATGCGGCCCTTTTTCTTTGTGACTCAATTCATCAGATGAGGTAGTATCTGCGGCAATATTGCCTGAAACCCTTCGGTTTCTGAGTTGAGGAATCACACGTAATGAGCGATATGGCAGAGCGCCTCGCGCTACATGAATTCACGGAAAACGCCTACCTGAACTACTCCATGTACGTCATCATGGACAGGGCGTTACCGTTTATCGGGGATGGCCTGAAGCCCGTTCAGCGCCGCATCGTCTACGCGATGTCCGAGCTGGGGCTGAACGCCACCGCCAAGTTCAAGAAATCCGCCCGTACCGTCGGTGACGTACTGGGTAAATACCATCCGCACGGCGACAGCGCCTGTTATGAAGCGATGGTGCTGATGGCGCAGCCGTTCTCTTACCGCTACCCGCTGGTGGACGGGCAGGGGAACTGGGGTGCGCCGGACGATCCGAAATCCTTCGCGGCAATGCGTTATACCGAATCCCGCCTGTCCAAATATGCCGAAGTGCTGCTGGGCGAGCTGGGTCAGGGAACCGTTGACTGGGTGCCAAACTTCGACGGTACGATGCAGGAGCCGAAAATGCTGCCTGCGCGTCTGCCGAACATCCTGCTGAACGGCACCACCGGTATCGCGGTCGGCATGGCGACGGACATTCCGCCGCACAACCTGCGTGAAGTGGCGAAAGCCGCCATCACTCTGATTGAGCAGCCAAAAACCTCGCTGGACGATCTGCTGGATATCGTCCAGGGGCCGGACTACCCGACCGAAGCCGAGATCATCACCTCGCGCGCGGAAATCCGCAAAATCTACCAGAACGGTCGCGGCTCCGTGCGCATGCGCGCGGTGTGGAATAAAGAGGACGGCGCCGTGGTGATCACCGCGCTGCCGCACCAGGTTTCCGGCGCGAAAGTGCTGGAGCAGATCGCTTCCCAGATGCGCAATAAAAAGCTGCCGATGGTGGACGACCTGCGCGACGAGTCCGACCACGAGAACCCTACCCGTCTGGTGATCGTGCCGCGCTCCAACCGCGTGGACATGGAGCAGGTGATGAACCACCTGTTCGCCACCACCGATCTGGAAAAAAGCTACCGCATCAACCTGAACATGATCGGCCTTGACGGACGCCCGGCGGTGAAAAATCTGCTGGAGATCCTCTCCGAATGGCTGACGTTCCGCCGCGATACGGTGCGCCGTCGTCTGAACCATCGTCTGGAGAAGGTGCTTAAGCGCCTGCACATCCTCGAAGGTTTGCTGGTGGCGTTCCTCAATATCGACGAGGTGATCGAGATCATCCGTACCGAGGACGAGCCGAAGCCGGCCCTGATGTCGCGCTTCGGTATCAGCGAAACCCAGGCCGAAGCGATCCTCGAACTGAAGCTGCGCCATCTCGCTAAGCTGGAAGAGATGAAGATCCGCGGCGAGCAGAACGAGCTGGAAAAAGAGCGCGATCAGCTGCAGGCGATCCTCGCGTCAGAACGCAAAATGAATAACCTGCTGAAGAAAGAGCTGCAGGCGGATGCCGATGCCTTCGGCGATGACCGTCGTTCTCCGCTGCACGAGCGCGAAGAAGCGAAGGCGATGAACGAGCACGACATGCAGCCGTCCGAGCCGGTGACCATTGTCCTGTCGCAGAGCGGCTGGGTGCGCAGCGCCAAAGGCCACGATATCGACGCGCCGGGTCTGAGCTACAAAGCGGGCGACAGCTTTAAAGCGGCGGTGAAAGGTAAGAGCAACCAGCCGGTGGCGTTTATCGACTCCACGGGCCGCAGCTACGCCATTGACCCGATCACGCTGCCTTCCGCGCGCGGCCAGGGCGAACCGCTGACCGGCAAGCTGACGCTGCCGCCGGGTGCAACGGTTGACCACATGCTGATGGAGGCCGATGACCAGAAGCTGCTGCTGGCGTCCGATGCGGGCTATGGCTTTATCTGTACCTTTAACGACCTGGTGTCGCGTAACCGCGCCGGTAAAGCGCTGATCAGCCTGCCGGACAACGCTCACGTGATGCCGCCGCTGGTGATCGAGAACGAGAGCGACATGCTGCTGGCGATCACCTCTGCCGGACGCATGCTGATGTTCCCGGTCAGCGACCTGCCGGAGCTGTCGAAAGGTAAGGGCAACAAGATCATCAACATACCGTCTGCGGAAGCCGCGAAAGGTGAAGATGGCCTGGCGCATCTCTTCCTTCTGCCGCCGCAAAGCACGCTGACCATTCACGTCGGCAAGCGTAAAATCAAGCTTCGTCCGGAAGAGCTGCAGAAAGTGGTGGGCGAGCGCGGCCGTCGCGGTTCGCTGATGCGCGGCCTGCAGCGTATCGACCGCGTGGAGATTGATTCCCCTGCGCGCAGCAGCGTGGGCGACAGCGAAGAGTAATGCCGTGACACCCCCTCTGTCCGGAGGGGGTATTTCAATAAAATTTCCCGTAAAATCGTTGTTAATTCGTGCGTTGCGATTAACAATACGCGCTCGTAATAAAGTCCTTACCTGGCCACAGGTGAAGTATAATTGTCAGCTGTCAGGGCTTCAGAGGTCGCTATGCTATATATTGTTCGTCTTATTCTTACCGTTATCTACTGCATTCTGGTCTGTATTTTCGGCTCTATTTACTGCCTGTTCAGCCCGCGTAATCCTAAGCATGTTGCCACCTTTGGCCATATGTTCGGCCGCCTTGCGCCGCTGTTTGGCCTGAAGGTTGAAAAACGCCTGCCTGAAGGGGCGGAGAATTTCGGTAACGCCATCTATATCGCTAACCATCAGAACAACTACGATATGGTGACGGCCTCCAATATTGTTCTGCCGCCGACCGTAACGGTGGGGAAAAAAAGCCTGCTGTGGATCCCGTTTTTTGGCCAGCTGTACTGGCTGACCGGTAACCTGCTGATCGACCGTAATAACCGCGCAAAAGCGCACGGCACCATTGCGGAAGTGGTGAACCATTTTAAAAAGCGCAAAATATCCATCTGGATGTTCCCGGAAGGAACGCGCAGCCGCGGTCGCGGTCTGCTGCCGTTTAAAACCGGCGCGTTTCATGCCGCAATTGCGGCAGGTGTTCCAATTATTCCCGTGTGCGTTTCCAATACTTCTAATAAGATTAATCTTAACCGCCTGAATAATGGTCTGGTGATTGTCGAAATGCTGCCACCCGTCGATACCAGTAAGTATGGTAAAGACCAGGTGCGCGAGCTGGCAGCCCACTGCCGCGAGCTGATGGCTCAGCATATTGCGCTGCTGGACAAAGAAGTCGCAGAAAGAGAAGCCGCCGGTAAGGTTTAATCCGGCGTTAAAGGGAAAACGAATTCCCGCGTTGTTAGTCGTTTCAGATGGAGCTTATATGTCACTCAGTCGGCGTCAGTTTATTCAGGCTTCGGGGATTGCCCTTTGTGCGGGTGCGATGCCGCTGACAGCCAGCGCCGCCGGGCAGCAACAGCCGCTACCCATTCCGCCGTTGATTGAATCCCGTCGCGGGCAGCCGCTTTTCCTCACGCTTCAGCGCAGCCACTGGTCGTTCACCCAGGGCACGCGCGCGCCGGTGTGGGGCATTAACGGGCGCTACCTCGGGCCGACCGTCCGCGTGTGGAACGGCGATGACGTTAAGCTCATTTACAGCAACCGTACGGCTGAAAACGTCGCCATGACCATCAGCGGCTTACAGGTTCCTGGCCCGCTGATTGGCGGCGCGGCGCGAATGATGTCCCCCAACGCCGACTGGGCGCCCGTCCTGCCGATCCGCCAGAGCGCGGCAACCCTGTGGTATCACGCCAATACCCCTAACCGTACGGCGCAGCAGGTCTATAACGGCCTGGCCGGCATGTGGCTGGTGGAAGATGAGATGAGCAAATCGCTGCCGATCCCGAACCACTACGGCGTGGATGATTTCCCGGTCATCATTCAGGACAAACGTCTGGATAACTTCGGTACGCCGGAGTACAGCGAGCCGGGCAGCGGTGGCTTCGTCGGCGATACGCTGCTGGTTAACGGCGCGCAGAGCCCGTACGTGGAAGTGTCCCGTGGCTGGGTGCGCCTGCGTCTGCTCAACGCCTCTAACTCGCGCCGTTATCAGCTGCAGATGAGCGATGGCCGCCCGCTGCACGTCATCTCCGGCGACCAGGGCTTTTTACCCGCGCCCGTCTCCGTAAAACAGCTGGCGCTGGCGCCGGGAGAGCGTCGTGAAATTCTGGTGGATATGACCAACGGGGATGAAGTCTCCGTCACCTGTGGTGAAGCCGCGAGCATTGTTGATCGTATTCGCGGGTTCTTTGAGCCGTCGAGCATTCTGGTCTCCACGCTGGTGTTAACCCTGCGCCCAACCGGCCTGCTGCCGTTGGTCACCGACAGCCTGCCGATGCGTCTGCTGCCGCAGGAGATCGTGAGCGGTTCGCCGGTGCGCAGCCGTGATATCAGCCTGGGCGACGATCCAGGCATTAACGGCGCGCTATGGGATGTGAACCGTATTGATATCACCGCCCAGCAGGGCACCTGGGAGCGCTGGACGGTGCGTTCAGATATGCCGCAGTCGTTCCATATTGAAGGGGTAAGCTTCCTGATCCGCAACGTTAACGGTGCGATGCCGTTCCCGGAAGACCGTGGATGGAAAGATACCGTCTGGGTGGACGGCCAGGTTGAACTGCTCGTCTACTACGGCCAGCCTTCCTGGCCGCACTTCCCGTTCCTGTTCCACAGCCAGACGCTGGAGATGATGGACAGGGGCTCCGTGGGGCAGATGCTGATTAACCCCGCGCCTTAACCCCCTGACATTCCCGGTTCGCCGGGAATGTTTTAAGCCCGCCAGAAAAAGCGCGAGAACAGAATCAGCACCGGGTAAATTTCCAGACGCCCTAAGATCATCGCCGCGCACATCAGCAGTTTCGCTCCCTCTGTTAACGTGCCGAACGTTGACGCCGTCTCGCCAAATCCCAGTCCCATGTTGTTGATACAGGCGGCAACCGTGGCGAATGACGTAAACAGGTCGTAGCCCATCAGATTAAGCGCCCAGACAAAAAAGCCCGTGATCATCACGTAGAGAAAAAAGAAGCTCCATACCGAGCGCAGGACACGTTCATTCACCACGCTTTTGCCCACCTTTATGCTCAGCAGCGCGCGCGGATGGGCCAGCTGGTTCATCTCCTGAATACTCTGCTTGAACATAATGAGAAAACGCAGGGCTTTGATCCCGCCGCAGGTTGAGCCTACGCAGCCGCCAAAAAAGCTGGCGCTCAACAGCAGGAAGATGGTGTGGGCGGGCCATTGGGCATAGTCAGCTGTCGAAAGGCCGTTATCGGTCATCATCGAACTGGCCAGGAAGAAGGCGTGCACCAGGCTATCGACAGGGTTGTACATTCCCGCGTGCCAGACCTGCCAGGCGGTGATGACGATAATCACCGCGGCGGCGCTCAGAAAGAATCTCACCTCAGGGCTGCGGCGAATCGGCTTCAGGGTGCGTCGGACAATGGCGACGTACCAGAGGGTGAAGTTAAACGCGGAGAGCAGTGAAAACGCCCCGGCAACCAGCTCAATCGCGTGGCTGTCATAAAAACCGATGCTCTCGCTGCGGGTGGAGAACCCGCCCAGTGACACCGTCGAAAGCCCGTGACAGAGGGCGTCAAAAAAGGACATCCCCGCCAGCCAGTAGGCCAGGGTGCAGGCCACGCCCAGCGCGAAGTAGGTCACCCACAGGGTACGTGCGGTATCGGCAAGGCGGGGCGTCAGGCGCTCCTCCTTGAACGGACCCGGCATCTCTGACTGATAGAGCTTCATGCCACCAATGCCCAGCAGCGGCAGAACCGCGACGGCCAGCACGATGACGCCTAATCCGCCAATGAAATTGAGCTGAGCGCGATAATAAAGGTAAGACTTCGGCAGGGCGCTGACGTCCCCGATCACCGTCGCCCCGGTGGTGGTGATCCCGGAAACCCCTTCGAAGAGCGCGTCCGCAAAGGAGAGGTGCAGGCCATCATCCATCCATAGCGGCATGGCGCTTATCAGTGAAAACAGCAGCCAGAACAGCACGATGATCACGAAACCGTCGCGGGTGCGCAGCTGTATGCCGGCGTGGCGGGTTGCCCGCCAGGTTAACCCTCCGAGGCTGAAAAAGGTCAAAAAGGTGGTCAGGAACGCAAAGTAGGTCCGCTCTTTATTGAGCAGGGCGATGACCATCGGCGGCAGCATCGACAGGCTGTACAGCAGAACCAAAAAACCGCAGAGGTGGAGCACAACCCGCAGCTGAGACACATGTAACGAATCGTTGAACTTCACAAAGCAACTCCACGCCAGAATTCCTCCCGGCGGCTGAAGACCGGGAGAGTCAGGGGTAATTATGATGCAAAATTAACAGGGCGCTGTATTTTAACGACTTCCACGAATATCTGCCTGCTTCCTGCATCCTTTTCTTCAAATCTGACGGATGAACAGCGTATAATCCCGCTCCTTTTGTCTATTTTTTCTTCGGAAGCATTATGAGCGCAATCTCCCTGATCCAGCCGGATCGTGACCTCTTCTCCTGGCCCCAGTACTGGGCGGGCTGCTTTGGACCGGCGCCGTTCCTGCCGATGTCCCGGGAAGAGATGGACCAGCTGGGCTGGGACAGCTGCGACATCATTCTGGTCACGGGCGATGCCTACGTTGACCATCCGAGCTTCGGCATGGCCATCTGTGGCCGTATGCTCGAAGCGCAGGGCTTCCGCGTGGGGATCATCTCCCAGCCCGACTGGAACAGCAAAGACGACTTTATGCGTCTGGGTAAACCCAACCTGTTCTTCGGTGTCACCGCCGGCAACATGGACTCGATGATCAACCGCTATACCGCCGACCGCAAGCTGCGCCATGACGACGCCTACACGCCGGATAACGTGGCGGGTAAACGCCCGGATCGCGCGACCCTGGTCTATACCCAGCGCTGCAAAGAAGCCTGGAAAGACGTGCCGGTGATCCTGGGCGGCATCGAGGCGAGCCTGCGCCGCACCGCGCACTATGACTACTGGTCGGATACGGTTCGCCGCTCGGTGCTGGTGGACTCCAAGGCCGACATGCTGATTTACGGTAACGGCGAGCGTCCGCTGGTGGAAGTTGCGCACCGTCTGTCGCAGGGCGAGCCGGTGAGCAGCATCCGTGACGTGCGCAACACCGCGATCATGGTGAAAGAGGCGCTGCCGGGCTGGAGCGGGGTAGATTCCCGTATCATCGATATGCCGGGCAAAATCGATCCGATCCCGCACCCGTATGGTGAAGATCTGCCGTGTGCGGATAACAAGCCGGTTGAGCCGAAGAAAGCGGAAGCGAAGGCTATCGTTGTGCAGCCGCCGCGTCCGAAGCCGTGGGAAAAGACCTATGTGCTGCTGCCGTCCTACGAGAAGGTAAAAGCCGACAAGGTGCTCTACGCGCACGCGTCCCGTATTCTGCACCACGAAACCAACCCGGGCTGCGCCCGCGCGTTGATGCAGAAGCACGGCGAGCGCTTTATCTGGATCAACCCGCCGGCGATCCCGCTCTCCACCGAAGAGATGGACAGCGTCTTTGCGCTGCCTTACAAGCGCGTGCCGCACCCGGCGTACGGCAACGCCCGTATCCCGGCGTATGAGATGATCCGCTTCTCGATCAACATCATGCGCGGCTGCTTCGGCGGCTGTTCCTTCTGCTCAATTACCGAGCACGAGGGGCGCATTATCCAGAGCCGTTCTGAAGATTCGATCATCAATGAGATCGAAGCCATTCGCGACTCGGTGCCGGGCTTTACCGGGGTGATCTCCGATCTCGGCGGCCCAACCGCGAACATGTATATGCTGCGCTGCAAATCGCCGCGCGCGGAGCAGACCTGCCGTCGTCTCTCCTGCGTCTACCCGAGCATTTGCGAGCACATGGACACCAACCACGAGCCGACGATCAACCTCTACCGCCGCGCGCGTGACCTGAAGGGTATCAAGAAGATCCTCATCGCCTCCGGAGTACGTTACGACATCGCCGTGGAAGATCCGCGCTACATCAAAGAGCTGGCGACGCACCACGTCGGCGGCTATCTGAAGATTGCGCCGGAGCACACCGAAGAAGGCCCGCTGTCGAAGATGATGAAGCCGGGCATGGGCAGCTACGATCGCTTTAAGCAGCTGTTCGACACCTACTCGAAACAGGCGGGCAAAGAGCAGTATCTGATCCCGTACTTCATCTCCGCGCACCCGGGCACGCGCGATGAAGACATGGTCAACCTGGCGCTGTGGCTGAAGCAGCGTCGCTTCCGTCTGGATCAGGTGCAGAACTTCTATCCGTCACCGCTCGCCAACTCGACGACCATGTATTACACCGGCAAGAACCCGCTGAGTAAGATTGGCTACAAGAGTGAAGAGGTGGTGGTACCGAAAGGGGATAAACAGCGCCGTCTGCACAAGGCGCTGCTGCGCTATCACGATCCGAAAAACTGGCCGCTGATCCGCCAGGCGCTGGAAGAAATGGGTAAAAAACATCTGATTGGCTCGCGCCGCGACTGCCTGGTTCCGGCCCCGACGCTGGATGAGATGCGCGAAGCGCGTCGCCAGAACCGCAATACGCGCCCGGCGCTGACCAAGCACACGCCGATTGTGCATCAGCGTTCGAACGGTGGTGCGGGGACTAAAAAAGCGGGAAAACGTAAGATCGGATAAACCTGTAACAAAGCCCGGTGGCGCTGCGCTTACCGGGCCTACAGGCCAGAGCGTAGGCCGGGTAAGGCAAAGCCGCCACCCGGCTTTTTTCTGCACTTAACCGCCAAACTGATCCGGATCGGGCCCTAAACGCTTGCCCTTATCCAGCTTCGCAATTTCACCCAGCTCGTCTTTGTCCAGCCGGAAATCCCAGACGTCAAAGTTCTCGGCGATACGTGACGGCGTGACCGATTTCGGAATGACCACCAGGCCGTTGTCCAGATGCCAGCGAATGACGATTTGCGCCGGGGTTTTACCGTATTTATCCGCCAGGTCGCGGATAATTTTCTGATCGAACACGCCTTCACCACCCTGCGCCAGCGGGCTCCAGGATTCGGTTTGGATCTTATGGGTGGCGTTCCAGGCATGAAGCTGACGCTGCTGCAGTAGCGGGTGCAGCTCGATCTGGTTAATCACCGGTGCGACGCCCGTTTCATCAATCAGACGCTGCAGGTGATGTACCTGGAAGTTACAGACGCCGATGCTTTTCACCAGCCCCTCTTTCTGCAGTTCAATCATCCCTTTCCAGGCGTCAACGTAATGGTCGATGGCCGGAACTGGCCAGTGCATCAGGTACAGATCGACGAAATCGAGCTGGAGTTTCTCCAGGCTCTCCTGCAACGCTTCACGGGGGCGCTTTTGATCGTCGTTCCACAGTTTAGTGGTGATAAATAGCTCATCGCGGGGTACGCCGGCGCTGGCCAGCGCGGTACCCACGCCGTCCTCGTTTTTGTACGCGGCGGCGGTATCAATCGACCGATAGCCGACTTCCAGTGCTTTATGAATGGCGGAGACGACCTCGTCGTTACCGGCTTTCCATACACCTAGCCCCAGCTGGGGCATCACGTTGCCGTCCTGCAGCTTGATTACGGTTTGGTTTGCCATTTTTCCTCCTTCAGGTGCGCATCGTCGGAGGGGGACTCCGACGATGGGGTGTGCATTAAGTCTGGACGAAATGTCAAAAAACGAAAGTCGGGAGGACAAAAACGCTTAGCGTGCCGCTTCGTAGATACGACGGCTCACGTCCAGCGTAATGTCCCCGTGCTCGCCGAGCTGGGTCATGCCGTGCTCTTCGAGTTTTGCCAGCAGGGCAGGGATGGAGCTGCCGTCCAGGCCGTAGCCGGACAGACGCGTTGGCACGCCCAGGCTTTCAAAGAAGCTGCGGGTCGCTTCAATGGCAGCATCAATACGCGCATCGTCAGAACCCTCGGTGATGTTCCACACGCGCTCGGCGTACTGCAGCAGTTTGGCGCGCTTGGTGTCGCGTTTTTCGTTCCACAGCGCGGGCAGCACAACGGCCAGCGTCTGAGCGTGGTCCAGACCGTGCATCGCCGTCAGCTCATGGCCGAGCATGTGGGTCGCCCAGTCCTGCGGCACGCCAGCGCCGATCAGGCCGTTCAGCGCCTGCGTTGCGGCCCACATGACGTTGGCGCGAACGTCATAGTTCTCCGGCTCTTTCAGCGCTTTCGGGCCCTCTTCAATCAGCGTCAGCAGAATGCCTTCCGCGAAGCGATCCTGAATTTTGGCATTCACCGGGTAGGTCACGTACTGCTCCACGGTGTGAACAAAGGCATCGACCACGCCGTTCGCCACCTGACGCGCAGGCAGGGTGTAGGTGTACACCGGATCCAGAATAGCGAAGACAGGCTGAACGTGTTCGTTCATAAAGGCCTGCTTGTCGCCGGTGGTTTTGCGGGAGATCACCGCGCCCTTGTTGGATTCAGAGCCGGTGGCCGGGAGGGTTAGCACGGAGCCCATCGGGATCGCGCTTTTGATGTCGCTGCCGCGGGTTTCCAGGATGTGCCACGGGTCAACGCCGTCAGCGTAGTGCGCTGCCGCCGCGATGAACTTAGTGCCGTCCAGCACGGAGCCGCCGCCGACCGCCAGCAGGAAGGTGATATTTTCTTCGCGGGCGATTTTCACCGCGTTCATCAGCGTTTCGTAAGACGGGTTTGGCTCGATGCCGCCGAACTCACGCACGTCCAGACCGTCCAGCGCGCTATAAACCTGATCCAGCACGCCGGTTTTTTTCACGCTGCCGCCGCCGTAGGTGATCAGCACGCGGGCGTCAGCAGGGATCTGCGCGCGCAGATCGGCGATAGCGTCTTTACCAAACAGAATGCGGGTTGGGGTATGAAGATTAAAGTTGTTCATTGCTCGTTCCCTTTAGTGGGTGAAAACCGTGGTGGCGCTGATGGCTACCTGATGCTGCTCATTGTGGCCGTCCGGGACCAGGCCCTCAATGCACATTCCTGCCGATGTCTTGCCCATTTCTACAGAGCGCTGGAGAAACTTCGGAAAAATGCGCAGACTGTGAGGGTCGGAAACCGTACCCGGAGTAACGTAAAATGAACCGCGAAGCGATCTGCCACCAGCTCACGGAGCAGATTAAAAGACTGATAGATAAAGAAAATAACGTCAGCGACCTGCTGCCGGACATTCGCCTGCTCTACGGCACGCAACCCGGGACGCGCACGCCGGTGATGTACCAGCCGGGCATCGTTTTTCTCTTCTCGGGCCATAAAATTGGCTATATCAACGAGCGCGTGTTCCGCTACGACACCAATGAATATCTGCTCCTGACGGTACCTTTACCCTTCGAATGTGAAACCTTCGCGACAGAGGCCGTCCCGCTGGCGGGTATTCGCGTCAACGTTGATATTCTTCAGCTGCAGGAGTTGCTGATGGAGATTGGCGAAGACGAGCTCTTCCAGCCGTCGATGGCCTCCAGCGGGATTAACTCGGCGACGCTGTCGGAAGAGATCCTCTGCGCCATTGAGCGCCTGCTGGACGTCATGGAGAGGCCGCTGGACGCGCGTATTCTCGGCAAGCAGATCGTTCGCGAAATTCTTTACCACGTGCTGCTGGGCCCGGGCGGCGGGGCGTTACTCGCCCTGGTGAGCCGACAGACCCACTTCAGCCTGATCAGCCGCGTGCTCAAACGTATTGAGAGTCAGTACACGGAAAACCTCAGCGTTGACCAACTGGCCGCGGAAGCGAACATGAGCGTCTCGGCGTTTCACCATAATTTTAAATCGGTGACCAGCACCTCGCCGCTGCAGTACCTCAAAACCTACCGGCTGCATAAGGCGCGCATGCTGATGATCCACGACGGCATGAAGGCCAGCGCGGCGGCAATGCGGGTGGGTTACGAAAGCGCGTCGCAGTTCAGTCGGGAGTTTAAGCGCTATTTCGGCGTCACGCCGGGAGAAGATGCATCACGCATCCGAACCATGCAGGGAGCTTAGGCTTTTTTCCCTCTCCCCAATGGGGAGAGGGTCAGGGTGAGGGGATCAGGCACTGCAATACTTTTTCTTGATCACCACCGCAATCGTCCCTACCAGCCCTGCCACCAGCAGGAAAATCGGCAGGATCATCAGGAAGGTCATTACCTGATCTTCGTGATGTTTCACAAACGGGATCATGTTCAGCGCATAGCCGAACGTGGTTACGACACCGACCCACAGCAGGCCGCTCAGCCAGTTGAATAACTGAAACCGGCGGTTAGACAGCCCGGAAATACCCGCCATGGTGGGCAGAAGAGTGCGAACAAACGCCAGAAAACGCCCGGCCAGCAGTGCCAGCAGGCCGTGTCGGTCAAACATACAGGTCGCACGCTGATGGTATTTATGGGGCAACTGCGCCAGCCAGCTTTTTACCACGCGCGTGTTTCCAAGCCAGCGGCCCTGCAGATAGCTCAGCCAGCAGCCCAAGCTCGCGGCGGAGGTGAGGATAACCATCGTGGGCGTAAAGTCCATGACGCCTTTGCCAATCAAGGCCCCGGCAAGTAAAAGCAAACTGTCACCGGGTAAAAACGAGGCTGGCAGTAATCCATTTTCCAGAAACAGCGTTGCGAACATCACAAAATAGACGACGCCTATGACGTGAGGATCCGCCAGGGCGGCAAAATCATGTTGCCAGAGCGCCGCGATAATATCTTGAATAACAGCCATGGACTTTCCTGTGGAACAGCAGAGATAACGCTATTGTACTCCCAATTTTACCTGCCGGGATTGATCGCAGGCGCAACTCATGCAGACTTTTCTGCTTGCAGTGTTCACAAAAGCGTCCGGAGAGTACATTTTCAGCCCGCACTCTACACGATACGTTCAAACCCTGCAGATAAATCCGCAATTAAATCGTCCACGTTTTCTAAACCGATATGCAATCTAATGAGGGTGCCGCTGAAGTCCACTTCACCGCCGGGGCGCAGGGCCGCGATCTGCTCCGGCTGATTCGGCAGGATCAGGGATTCAAAACCGCCCCAGGAGTAGGCCATGCTGAAGAGGGTAAAATTATCCAGATAGCTCGCCAGCTCGTCATTATTGAGCCGTTTTTTAAGCACAAACGAGAACAGCCCGCTGCTGCCCGTAAAGTCACGCTGCCAGAACTCATGGCCCTTACTGCCCGGCAGTGCCGGATGGTTCACGCGCTCAACCTGCGGATGCTGCGCCAGCCACTCAGCGATTTTCAGACTACTTTCATGATGCTGACGCAGGCGAACCCCCAGCGTGCGGATACCACGGCTGGTCATGTATGCCGTGTCTGCATCCACCATCTGGCCCATCAGGTAGGCATTTTCACGCAGCTGGTCCCAGCAGCGCGCGTTGGATACCGCGGTGCCAATCATCCCGTCAGAGTGGCCAATCAGGTATTTCGTTGCCGCCTGAATCGAGATATCAATGTCGAATTCCAGCGCCTTAAACAGTACGCCCGCCGCCCAGGTGTTGTCGATCATGATAATCGCCTCTGGCGCTTTGCTGCGTACGGCCTTAACGATAGCCGGCACGTCGTGCACTTCCATGGTGATAGAGCCGGGAGATTCCAGGAACACAATGCGCGTGTTTGGCTGGATAAGTTCAGCAATGCCTTCACCAATCAGCGGGTCAAACCAGCCGGTCGTTACGCCGAGCTTGCTGAGGATTTTGGTGCAGAAATCCTGGCTGGGTTCATAGGCCGTGTTGGTCATCAGGATATGGTCGCCCTGTTCCACAAACGCCAGAATGGTGTTGGCAACCGCCGCCGCCCCGCACGGGAACAGCGCGCAGCCCACGCCGCCTTCCAGCTCGCACATCGTCTCCTGCAGAGAAAAGTGGGTTAGGGTGCCGCGACGACCATAGAACAACCCACCTTTCGCGCGGTTGCGCGTGGCGATTTTTTTCTCCTCAACGGTGTCAAACACCAGGGAAGAGGCGCGTTGAATCACGCTGTTAACCGAACCCTGAGTATATTTTTTGCTGCGTCCAGCCTGTACCAGCGTGGTATCAAGATGCTTCTTCGTCATATTTGCAAACCCTGTTTTTATACGTCTGGACGTCCAGACTACCACGATTGTAAAAAACTGCACCCGCATGCTTATCGAATAAGCAGAAAATATTAGCAAAAAAGCGCATAAGAAATTTTTACTGCGTAAGCGCAAGGAAAGTGAGCGAAAATTAAGGCACCATGTAAATACTAATGAGAACGACTATCAATTCGACGACTTTTTGATATTATTACGTTCAGATTTTGTGATTTGCGTCCTGGAGATACAGAGTGGGTAATAATTTGATGCAGACGGATCTCTCCGTTTGGGGCATGTATCATCATGCTGACATCGTGGTTAAGATTGTGATGATCGGCCTGATTCTGGCGTCCGTTGTCACCTGGGCTATCTTCTTCAGCAAAAGCGCCGAGCTGCTTTCGCAGAAGCGTCGCCTCAAGCGGGAACAGCAGCAGCTGGCAGAAGCCCGCTCTCTGGATCAGGCTTCTGAGATGACCTCATCCTTCCACGCGAAAAGCCTGACCACCCTGTTAGTGAATGAAGCTCAGAACGAGCTGGAACTCTCCGCCGGCAGTGAAGATAACGAAGGCATTAAAGAGCGTACCGGTTTCCGTCTGGAGCGTCGTGTTGCGGCCGTTGGTCGACACATGGGACGCGGCAATGGTTATCTGGCGACCATCGGCGCGATTTCGCCGTTCATTGGTCTGTTCGGTACGGTCTGGGGCATCATGAACAGCTTTATCGGTATTGCGCAGACCCAAACCACCAACCTCGCGGTGGTTGCGCCGGGTATCGCGGAAGCGCTGCTGGCGACGGCAATCGGTCTGGTTGCCGCTATCCCTGCGGTGGTTATCTACAACATCTTCGCGCGTATGATTGGCAGCTACAAAGCGACTCTCGGAGACGTTGCCGCCCAGGTTCTGCTGCTGCAAAGCCGCGATCTCGACCTGAATGCCAGCGCCGTGAAGCCGGTCCATGCGGCGTCTAAACTGCGCGTAGGTTAATAGTATGGCGATGCGTCTCAACGAAAATCTGGACGATAACGGCGAAATGCACGAAATCAACGTGACGCCGTTTATCGACGTCATGCTGGTGCTGCTGATTATCTTCATGGTGGCTGCGCCGCTGGCGACGGTCGACGTGAAGGTGAATCTGCCTGCCTCCTCCAGCCAGCCGCAGCCGCGTCCGGAAAAGCCTATCTATCTGTCGGTGAAAGCGGATAAATCCATGTTCCTGGGTAACGACCCGGTAACGGATGCTTCCGTTATTCCGGCGCTGGATCGGCTTACCGGCGGCAAGAAAGACACCACCGTCTTCTTCCGGGCGGACAAAACCGTCGACTACGAAACCATGATGAAGGTAATGGACACGCTGCATCAGGCGGGTTATCTGAAGATTGGGCTGGTCGGGGAAGAGAAAGCGGCCTCGAAGTGATACAGAAGCTGGCGAAAGCCGGCTTTTTTTATGCCTGTCGGTTTATGCGTTTTTGTCGTCCGTCGGTGCGGTAGAGGAGGTTGCAAGCGCATCCTCATCGAGCGCAACGCAGGTGACGTTTGACGTACGGTATTCACCGGCTGACAGTTTGCGCGTCAGGCGCAGGGTGGCAACTTCTCTGGCAAGCAGATACTGATAGTTGGCCTCAAGACGTCCCAGCAGTTTCTCTTTCAATTCTGGTTGCTGTTCGATGATGGCGTTCATCACGGCACCGTAAATTTCTTCTTTGACCTGTAACGGATAAATCTCGCGGCGATTCTGCCATTTCAGACGCACCAGCGTTGCCGGGATCGATACCATGTCTTGTGTAATACGCGTCATCTCGGCATTTTTTGCATTTCTCAGCGCCTCGATATTTTGCTTTAAGATAAATTCATCACTTTTTTTATCATCTAAAGTCAAATAAACGTCATTGTCTTTAACTTCTTTCACGTTAATCTTCCCCCAGGGTATAAAAAATAGGGTTGTTTTTTTCTCGTGTAATTAGATTAAGCCAAATTTCATTGCCGGCCTCGTTTATTTCTTTTGTTTTTTCAGCCATTATTTGACTTAGTTTCTGGGCATCTATTTCACCTTCGGCCTGCAGGTCATTCAGCAGGTGGACGAAGGCTTCAATTTTTATAGCGCGAAATAAGCGGTCTTTTATATGGCGATCATGCTCTTCCAGCAACATATTACGGGATTTGCCAGTGCGGGAAACGCCAATTAATATATCTGGCTCGAAATCAGAGAGCTTTCTTTTCCCCTGAGTTAAACTGGCCTTTTTTTCTTCTTCCATCGGTTGCTGTTCCACAGGCGCAATGTGGTACTTAGCCGGGACGAGATAGTCGGGCAGCATTTTAATTTCCTTTATTTTCAACAGGGTGGGGTTGGTAAAGGCGTGAGATTCGTTGACAATATCATGAGGCAATTTTAAAATCAAAAAAAATGGAGCCAACCCATGAACAGCATTTTTTTTACGGTCATCACATTACTATTACTGACCGCTGGTGTGCTTTTATTGATGCAGGAGTTCAATAAAACGAAAGTGTCGAAAGACACCAGTGAACCGCCACAGCCTGAGCTGATGACAAAAGAGGAAGGAGAAGACCATTTCTCTGTTCTGATGAACTCCGTTACGCCTGTCTGGTACTGGCGGGTGAATCATGAATATATCGACTTCTTACACGCGACAATTAAACGTATGAAAATGTCGGAAATTAATGATACCCCCGGTCTGTTTGAGGCTCAGCGTCGCTGTAGCGACCTCAATTCGGCGGTTTATAAATATTATGACAATATTAAAAAGCGCTGTCTTAACGGTGAGAAGGTTTCCTGTTCCGATCTGGACGTATTAAATTTGCGCCAGTGTTTTCGCGAGTTCAGTCTGGAAGCCTACCCCGAGCTTGTGGCGCTGGTCTGGCCGGAGTATGCGCGTCCGGAGGTCAACCCGGACAACGTCTGAGTGACGTGCGGGTTAGTTCTTGCAAACAGTCAGCGCCGTTGAGATATACTGAGCGCTGGTTTCGTTTGCAGACAGGATTTTATGGAACGCTTCTTTGAAAACGCAATGTATGCCTCTCGCTGGCTGCTCGCACCCGTCTATTTCGGTCTTTCCCTGGCGCTGGTCGCCCTGACGATCAAGTTCTTCCAGGAGATTTTCCACGTCTTGCCTAACATTTTCTCCGTGGCGGAAGCAGATTTGATTCTGGTTCTGTTGTCACTGGTGGATATGACACTGGTGGGCGGCTTACTGGTGATGGTGATGTTCTCCGGTTATGAGAACTTCGTCTCTCAGCTTGATATCGCCGAGCATAAAGAAAAGCTCAGTTGGCTTGGAAAAATGGACGCATCATCGCTGAAGAATAAAGTTGCGGCATCTATAGTGGCGATCTCCTCTATCCACCTGTTACGCGTGTTTATGGACGCGAAAAACGTGCCGGATAATAAGCTGATGTGGTATGTGATTATCCACCTGACGTTTGTGCTGTCGGCGTTTGTGATGGGGTATCTCGATAAGATCAGTAAGAAGTAGAGACACCTTACCCCTCACCCTGCCCTCTCCCCAGAGGGGAGAGGGTATTCAAGTTCCCTCTCCCCTCTGGGGAGAGGGTTAGGGTGAGGGGCGAAAGCATCGTACTGCACTATTTATCCGACGACGCCTGCCACAAATTCAACTCCCCATCCGCAACGTGCTGGTCAATCCGCTTGAGTTCGTCATCAGTAAAGCGCAGATTTTCCAGCGCCTGAACGTTCTCCTCCAGCTGTTCCGGACGGCTCGCACCTATCAGCACTGACGTCACGCGTTCATCTTTCAACAACCAGCTTAGCGCCATCTGCGCCATCGTCTGCCCGCGCGCCTGCGCCATCTCATTAAGCAGACGAAGACTTTTCAGGTTAGCTTCGGTCAACATTTTCTGCGTCAGGCCGCGCACTTTGTTCCCTTCGCGCTGCATGCGAGAACCTTCAGGAATACCGTTCAGGTATTTTCCGGTCAGCAGACCCTGCGCCAGCGGGGTAAAGGCGATACACCCCGTGCCATTTGCTTCCAGCGCATCCAGCAAGCCGGTCTTATCGACCCAGCGGTTAAGCAGGTTATAGGACGGCTGGTGGATCAGCAGCGGGATCTTCCACTCGTGAAGCAGCGCGGCCATTTTTTGTGTGCGCTCGGTAGAGTAGGAGGAAATGCCCGCGTATAGCGCTTTTCCACTCTGAACCGCGTGAGCCAGCGCGGAGGCTGTCTCTTCCATCGGCGTATTTTCATCCACGCGGTGGGAGTAGAAAATATCCACATACTCAACGCCCATGCGTTTCAGGCTCTGGTCGAGACTGGCGAGCAGATATTTACGTGATCCCCCCGAACCATACGGCCCCGGCCACATGTCGTAGCCGGCTTTGGTGGAGATAATCAGCTCGTCGCGGTACGCGGCAAAGTCCTCACGCAGCAGGCGGCCAAAGTTCTCTTCCGCGCTACCCGCTGGCGGGCCGTAGTTGTTGGCAAGATCGAAATGGGTAATACCGAGGTCGAAGGCTTTACGCAGCAGCGCGCGCTGGGAATCAAGGGGCTGGATGTGGCCGAAGCTATGCCACAGACCCAGCGACAGCGCAGGCAGGCGCAGGCCGCTCTTGCCGCAATAGCGGTACTGCATATTCTCGTAGCGGGTAGCGTCAGGGTACCAGGACATGATGTCTCCTTTCTTATTTAATGGATTTTCGAAACAGCGTTTTTATTCTGTGTTTATCAAATCATAAATTAAGCAGAGAAGCGACGACATGCCCAAACCCTGTGATGTTGAAAGGTAATGCTTAACCATGACTGCGTTACCTGTGAAGCCACGCTAACTAAAAATAATCACAAAACGTTATAATTTCCCTGCACCCTGCCGATAACGAGAGTAGCACTCGCCTCTGGGCGAATTCACCCTCACGGCAAGGAAGACTTATGAATATG
Organism: Enterobacter sp. KB-280D8; assembly: GCF_041399405.1. Classification (NCBI taxonomy): domain Bacteria; kingdom Pseudomonadati; phylum Pseudomonadota; class Gammaproteobacteria; order Enterobacterales; family Enterobacteriaceae; genus Enterobacter; species Enterobacter sp. KB-280D8. The sequence goes on along the minus strand of NZ_JBGKEC010000003.1, from coordinate 358,793 downwards.
CTTCGTAATTTCACGATCCGTTTCGTCATGCTGACGATCCTCGGAATCTTTTGTTTAATGTGGGCGGGCGTCGGGCTGTACAGCACCTGGTCCCTTTCACGGGTATCAGATGGTAATGAAGTCGATCGCCAACTGGTCAAACAGATGATGGTGCTTAGCCAGGGCAACGATCAGTATTTCCGCTTTGTCACCCGTCTGAGCCGCGCCATGGAGGTCAAAGCCGCTGGCGGCACGCCGGATTTGTCCTCTGCCCAACAGGCGCTGGACAACATGGGTAAAAAACTGGTCGAGATGAAGGCGATCTCACCAGGCCCGATGGATGAGCAGATCTCATCCCGGGTGATCGGCGCCTGGCAGGCGCTGCTTGAGCAGGGCGTGACGCCGCAAATGGAGCAGGCGAAGCAGGCGACCCTGGACGGCTACCGCCAGCAGGCCAACAACGTCACTCCGCCGCTGAGCCGTGCGTTCGGTGCGGCCGCCGAGGAGTTCAACAATGCCGCGGCGAAGACGCTCGACAGCACCCGCGTGGTGGTCGACGGCCTGACCAGCATGACCCGCACGGTCATTATTGTCGCCACCATTATCGGCCTGCTGATCCTGCTTTTTACCGACCGCTACCTGGTGGCGATGCTGGTCAAACCGCTGGAGCGTATTCGCCAGCAGTTCCGCCAGATTGCCCAGGGCGATCTCAGCCAGCCCATTGAGCCTTTCGGCCGCAACTGTGTGGGACAGCTGGTACCGCTGTTGAGCGCTATGCAGGACAGCCTGCGTGAAGCTGTCAGCACCATCCGCTCCGGCAGTGAAAATATCTGGCGCGGCGCGACGGAAATTTCCAGCGGCAACAACGACCTCTCTTCCCGCACCGAAGAGCAGGCTGCCGCGCTGGAAGAGACGGCTGCCAGCATGGAACAGCTCACCGCTACCGTGAAACTGAACGCGGAAAGCGCGCGTCAGGCCAGCCAGCTTGCCGATGTGGCCTCAACCACCGCCAGCCGCGGCGGCTCGCTGGTGGAAGAGGTAGTCACCACCATGAGCGGTATTTCGGAAAGCTCGAAGAAAATTGCTGAAATCACCAACGTGATCAACAGCATCGCCTTCCAGACCAATATTCTGGCGCTCAATGCGGCCGTAGAAGCGGCACGCGCGGGCGAGCAGGGGCGTGGTTTCGCCGTGGTGGCGGGTGAAGTCCGTAACCTGGCAAGCCGCAGCGCCAACGCGGCAAAAGAAATTGAGGGGCTGATCGCTGATTCCGTTACCCGCGTCGAGCAGGGAGCGCAGCTGGTGGGCGACACGGGCACCACTATGGATGCGATTTTGCGCGACGTGACGGAAGTGACGACCATTATGAAGCAAATCGCATCGGCTTCTGAGGAGCAAAGCAAGGGCATTTCGCAGGTCGGGATTGCCATTACCCAGATGGACGGCGTCACTCAGCAGAACGCCTCGCTGGTTGAAGAGGTTTCTGCGGCAGCGGCGGCGCTTGAGCGCCAGACCGAAGAGCTTCAGCGCTCGGTGCAAAAGTTCCGCCTGACGGCGTGAGCCTTCTGCTAAGGCCGCTCCGTGCGGCCTTTCTGCTTTTTCGTCTGTTGGATCTCACTCTTTGGGCGGCAGGATGCTCATCGCCTGCTCAGCGGACGCCAGCAATCGTGATGACGGCACGCCGTCACGAGCCTGAACGGATAAGCCATGTAAAAAGACGGCAAAAAAGTCTCCCAGACTGTCAGGATCGGTCGTTTCGGGCAATTCACCGTTTTGCACCGCCAGCCGCAGCCGGTCAATGATCTGCTGCGTGCGCTGCAGGCGATGCTCAGCCAGCCAGGATTTAATGCCGTCATTTTCCGCACTGACGCTAGCGGCTGTAGCAACCACCATGCACCCATGCGGCTTGCCAGGTTGGCTATAAAGCGTAATGGCATCACTCAGCAGCGTTTTGATTGCCTGCCGTACATCACCCTCGGTGGTTAATGCGCGATCCGCGAAGCTGCCTTCTTCGTTTTCATAATGAGCAATCGCTTCCCGAAAGAGCTGTTCTTTTGAACCGAACGCCTTGTAAATGCGCGCCGAAGCGATGCCCAGCTCAGCCACCAAATCTGACATTGAGGTCCCTTCGTACCCTTGTCGCCAGAACAGGTTACGCGCTTTGATAAGCGCCTGGTCGCGATCGAACTGGCGCGGTCTTCCTGCCATTTTGTTGCTCCGGTTTGTCTTCTGTTCACTGCAAACAGGATCGCTTAATTCGTTGGGATTACCAATGAATTTATAAGTTTTGCTTGCGGTTAACTGATTTTACTCCTATTGTTTGTCAATCGACAAACAATAGGAGTTTACGATGAAAACCCTTAAAGGACCCTCTCTTCATCTCGCACAGTTCAGTGACGAGGTTGCCCCGTTTGACAGTTTACCGACAATAGCCCAGTGGGCCGCGGAAACCGGTTTTAAGGCATTACAAATCCCGGCCTGGGACCGTCGGCTGTTCGACGTTTCGACGGCGGCGGAAAGCCAGACCTATTGTGACGATCTTACCGGCATGCTGGCGGAACATGGCCTGGTCGTGAGTGAGCTGACCAGCCATATCTTTGGCCAGCTAATGGCGGTCCATCCGGCGTATGACAGCCTGTGCGACAGCTTCGCGCCGCCGGAAATACACGGCAACCCGCAAGCACGCGGCGAGTGGGCACGGCAACAGCTGCTGATGGCGGTGAAGGCTTCCGCCCGGCTTGGCCTCAGCGATCTGGGGACATTCTCAGGCTCGCTGGCATGGCCTTATCTGTTCCCATTCCCGCAGCGTCCGGAAGGGTTAATTGAAACCGCTTTTGACGAGCTGGCCAGACGCTGGATGCCGGTGCTCAACGCCTGCGACGAACATGGCATTAACCTGTGCTATGAAATTCATCCGAGTGAAGATCTGCACGATGGCGTGACGTTTGAAATGTTTTATCAGCGGGTGAAGGCGCATCCACGCTGCCGGATACTTTTTGACCCGAGCCACATGGTGCTTCAGCAGCTTAACTATCTGGAATTTATTGATATATATAAGGACGTTATCAGCATGTTTCACGTCAAAGATGCTGAATTTAATCCAACCGGTCGTCAGGGGATTTATGGTGGGTATCAGTCATGGCTCGAACGCGCAGGGCGTTTTCGCTCACTGGGTGACGGTCAGGTTGATTTCGGGGCTATTTTCTCGAAGCTGACCCAATACGATTATGCTGGCTGGGCAACCCTGGAGTGGGAATGCTGTCTGAAAAACCCGCAGGACGGTGCCAGAGAAGGGGCAGCGTTCATCCGCGACCACATTATTCACATCACCGATAAAGTCTTCGATGACTTCGCCGGTGCGCCGGTCAATGCTCAGCAAATCAACGCATTACTCGGCATTCGCTAAAACGTCACATCACAGGGAATTCTTATGGAACAACAATATGATGGGATCCTGAACCAGGATCTCAGGGCAGAACATGTCTATACGAAAGTGGATGGACAACGTATTCATTGCGTCGTAGCGGGCAAAGGTCATCCGGTCCTGCTGATACCCGGTTGGCCTCAAACCTGGTATACGTGGCGCTACGTCATGCAGGCGCTGGCGCAGGCGGGGTTTCAGGCGATAGCGGTTGATCCACCCGGCATCGGGGATTCCGATAAACCGCGCGACGGCTATGACACCGGACGCGTTGGCGCCATCCTGCATACACTGATGGCGCAACTGGGGCATTCACAGTACCGCATAGTGGGCCACGATATTGGCATGTGGGTTGGTTACGCCATGGCAAGCGATTTTCCTGATGCGGTGGAGCGTCTTGTGCTGACCGAAGCGGTTATCCCAGGACTGGCTCCTCCGCCGCCGATTTTCGTCGCACCGGAAGAGAACATTTTTCTTTGGCACTTCATGTTTAATCAACTGGCGGATTTACCCGAAACCCTGACCTGCGGGCGTGAATCACACTATCTCAGCTTTATTTTCGACCGCTGGGCACATCGCCGCGATCGGGTGGCTGCTCAGGTGTATATCGACGCCTATTCGACACCGGGAGGACTGCGTGCAGGCTTTGACTATTATCGTGCGATCCCGGAAACCATCAGGCAAAACCAGCTCCGCGCGCAAACGCCTTTAACCATGCCGGTACTGACGGTGGGAGCGGAACATGCGACGCGTGATGCGCCGCTGACAACCCTGCAGGGTAATGCCCTGGATCTACGGGGCGAGACGGTGGCTGACTGCGGGCATTTTATTACCGAAGAGTGCTATGAGGCGTTTATTGGGCTGATTGTACCCTTTCTCTCAGAGGACACCGATCGTGCCGCTTGATAAACACATTGCTGACTTTCTGGCTGCATCATCGGGCGCGCCACAGCCAGCGTCGTTAGCCGACTTGCGTGCCGCCACCGACGCGGGTTTGTTGCGGCTACAGGGCGAGGAGGAAACCGGTGACGCCATTCAACATTACGTTGTTATCGCCGATGATGGCTACGCTATCGGCCTTCGCGCCTATACGCCTGCTGCCTCAAACGCAGATATCGCGCAGCCTGCAATGCTGTTTGCTCACGGCGGCGGATGGTGTCTGGGGTCGCTGTCGCTGTACGATCGGCCCTGTCAGGCACTGGCTAATGCTACTGGCCGGAAAATACTCTCCGTGGATTACCGTCTGGCGCCGGAGTTCCCCTTCCCAAGGCCGTTAGAAGATGTTTATCAGGCACTGTGCTGGGCCAGTGAACAGGCCGCGGCTCTGGGGATAGATGCAACCCGTCTGGCGGTGGGCGGTGACAGTGCAGGCGGTAATCTTGCTGCCGCGGCAACGCTGCTGGCCCGGGATCGCGGCGGACCTCATATAGAGCATCAGTTGCTGCTCTACCCGGCGTTAAGTCGCGAGATGTCGACCGAAAGCTATTGTGAATTTGCTGAAGGTTATTTTTTAACGCGTGATGCGATGGCGTTTTGCTGGGAACACTATCTGGGAGACCGTCGTCATCCCTGTGCCGAACCGTTGCATATGGCCTCGCTGAGGGGGTTACCGCCGGCAACCATCCTGAGCTGTGAATACGATCCCCTGCGCGATGAGGCTGAAGCGTATGCGCGGCGGCTTGACGAGGCGGGGGTACCAGTACGCTGCGAACGGCTGCCGGGCATGGTGCACGCCTGCATTCATATGACAGGGTTAACGCCAGCCGCGCGTCGGTTGTTCGAACGTGCGCGTATCTGATTCAGACAACACAAAAAACCCAGTGCAATCGCTGGGTTTATTATTCATATCGGTTCACAAGGTAGAACACCCTATCAGTGCGTCGCTTCACCAATCAGCGCGCCCGTGCCCGCACCAACGGCCGCACCTTTCAGCACGCTATTGCCCGTCACCGCAGCCGCACCCGCGCCAACGACGGCACCCACGGCACCGCCCTTACGTGCGTCTTTGCCTTTTTCGCCTTTTTTGAACATCGCCCCCGTACCTGCGCCCACCACGGCACCGCCCACGGTCGATTTCAGATCTTTGCCCGTGGCTGCGCCAATGGCAGCGCCTGCTACCGCGCCGGCAGCGGTTTTGTCGATGGCCATTCCAGAGGTGGAAAACATGAGGGCGCTGATAACCAGCGTTGTTTTAATAAGTTTCATAACAGATCCTTTGTGACTGCTGTCGGTTGATACGTCGTTTCTCGCGCTGAGGGGAGAAAAACGCCCAGATAGTGCCAGCAATACCGACTCAACCTTTAGGCGAATCATGCCCTGGGTAAGGATCCCGGTTGCCGGGCGGGGCTCCGCCCGGCGGAACGTTACGCCTGACGCTTGTCTTCCGTATTGGTTTCGAAGTCGCTCGCCGCGTGGCGTTCGTGGAGCTGCTCGTTCAGCTCGCCGCTGGTGCGGTTAACGATGCGACCGCGCTTAACCGCATGGCGGTTCGCCACGTCCTTCGCCCAGCGCTGGACGTTGGTATACTTTTCGGCGTCCAGGAACTCGGCGGCGTTATAGACACTGCCCAGCGCCACGCAGCCGAACCACGGCCAGATCGCCATATCCGCGATGGTGTACTCCTCACCCGCAACGTAGCGACCGCGCGCCAGCTGTTTATCCAGCACGTCGAACAGGCGCTTGGCTTCCATGGTGAAGCGGTCAATTGCGTACTCGATTTTTACCGGCGCATAGTTGTAGAAGTGGCCAAAGCCGCCGCCGAGGAACGGCGCCGCACCCTGCAGCCAGAAGAGCCAGTTCAGGGTTTCGGTGCGTCCCGCCGGGTCTTTCGGCAGGAAGTGACCAAATTTCTCTGCCAGATAAAGCAGAATATTGCCGGATTCAAAGACACGTGTTGGCGGGGTCGTGGAGTGGTCACGCAGCGCCGGAATTTTCGAGTTCGGGTTCACCTCTACAAACCCGCTGGAGAACTGATCGCCCTCGCCGATGCGGATCAACCACGCGTCATACTCCGCGCCCGTCACGCCCAGCGCCAGCAGCTCTTCGAGCATGATCGTCACCTTCTGGCCGTTCGGTGTCCCGAGAGAGTAAAGCTGCAGCGGGTGGGAGCCCACGGGCAGATCTTTCTCATGCGTTGCACCGGAAATTGGGCGGTTAATGTTGGCGAATGCGCCGCCGCCGTTCTTTTTCCATTCCCACACTTTGGGTGGCTGATACGTGTTGTCTGACATGTTGGCCTGCCTTTTGAGTGATGTGTTGAGGGAGTTTAGCAGGAGATGAAGCGACCGTTTAACGATGTGAGCGCAACGGTCAGTGTAGGTGTATGATAAATCCTCCTCTGTCAGGTTAATTACAACGTGCAGACGACGACAACCCTTAAAAAATTGCCGCCTGCCTGTTTTAGGTTGGATACATGCGTAAAGGAACGTTAAGCAGTGATGCGCCATTTGGGACATTGTTAGGCTATGCGCCCGGTGGCGTGGCGATTTACTCTTCAAATTACGGCAGTCTGGATCCGCGTAAATACCCCGAAGACGCGGATTTTCGCAGCTATATCGGCAACGAATACATGGGCCACAAGTGGCAATGCGTTGAGTTTGCCCGCCGTTTCCTGTTTCTCAACTATGGCTTTGTGTTTACCGACGTCGGCATGGCGTGGGAGATCTTCTCCCTGCGCTTTTTACGCCAGGTGGTGAACGATAACATTCTGCCCCTTCAGGCTTTTGCCAATGGCTCAAAACGCGCGCCGCGCGCGGGCGCGCTGCTGATCTGGCAAAAGGGCGGAGAGTTTCACGAGACCGGCCACGTGGCGGTGATTACCCAGCTTCTGGACGATAAGGTGCGTATTGCGGAGCAGAACGTGATTCACTCCCCACTGCCGCTCGGGCAGCAGTGGACGCGGGAGCTGCGCATGACCGTGGAAAACGGCTGCTACACCCTCCATGACACCTTCAGCGATACCGAAATTCTCGGCTGGATGATCCAGACGGATGACACGGAGCACAGCATTCCCCAGCCTGAACCTGACGGCGAACTGCTGAAAATCCGCGGCGCGCGGCTGAAAAACAAACGTCAGTTCGACGGGAAATGGCTCAACGAGGACGATGCGCTTCAGCAGGCGTATATCCGCGCGAACGGTCATGTGATCAACAAAGATCCCTGCCAGTATTTCACCATCACCGAAAGCGCCGAGCAGGAGCTGATCAAGGCCACCAACGAACTGCATCTGATGTACCTGCACGCCACCGACAAAGTGCTGAAAGACGACAGCCTGCTGGCGCTGTTCGACATCCCGAAAATCCTCTGGCCGCGCCTGCGCCTCTCCTGGCAGTGGCGTCGCCACCATATGATCACCGGTCGTATGGATTTCTGTATGGATGAGCGCGGCATTAAGGTTTACGAATACAACGCCGACTCCGCGTCCTGTCACACTGAAGGCGGGCTCATTCTTGAAGAGTGGGTGAAAAACGGCTATCGCGGCAACGGGCATAACCCGGCAGAAGGGCTGCTGGAAGAGCTGACCGGCGCATGGAAGCACAGCCACGCGCGGCCGTTCGTCCACATCATGCAGGACAACGATGTGGAAGAGGACTATCACGCGCTCTTTATTCAGCGTTCGCTGATACAGGCCGGGTTCGAGACCAAGATCCTGCACGGGCTGGGCGCGCTGAGCTGGGATGCCGCCGGGCAGCTAATTGACGACGAAGGTCGCCACGTCAACTGCGTGTGGAAAACCTGGGCGTGGGAAACGGCGATAGAGCAGATCCGCGAGGTGAGCGAAACCGAATATGCCGCCGTGCCGATCCGCACCGGACATCCTGAGGGCGAAGTGCGCCTGATTGATGTTCTGCTGCGTCCGGAAGTGCTGGTCTTCGAACCGCTGTGGACCGTTATTCCCGGAAACAAGGCGATTCTCCCGGTCCTGTGGCAGCTGTTCCCGAACCACCGCTACCTGCTCGATACCAATTTTGAGGTTAACGACCTGCTGAAGCAGACCGGATACGCCGTTAAGCCGATTGCCGGCCGCTGCGGCAGCAATATCGATCTCATCAGCGCCCAGGACGAGCTGCTGGATAAATCCAGCGGCAAGTTTGTTGACCGTAAAAACATCTACCAGCAGCTGTGGTGTCTGCCGAACGTCGACGGCAAGTACATTCAGGTCTGCACTTTTACCGTGGGCGGAAACTACGGCGGGACCTGCCTGCGCGGCGACGATTCGCTGGTGGTGAAAAAAGAGAGCGATATTGAGCCGCTGATTGTGGTTAAAGACTCGCTATAAAAATCCCCCCGCAGGGTTGAGGGTTCCCTACAACATAATGTCTGCACAGACGACCCCCTCTCCCTTGAGGGAGAGGGCTGGGGTGAGGGGGAACATACGGCTCTGGTGGTCATTCCGTTCACTGTATGTTCCTTGCTACTCTTTAACGACAATACCTGTGAACGTGCCAGGGTGGCTCAGTCGCCACCACCCTGGCGACCCGGGCTCCCGGCGGTAAATCGCCGCTTCGCGGTGCCCTCGGCTTATTCCTTCCGGCTTATCGGGGACGGGCGGAGGTAACGTCCCTGTAAAGCCCGCCCTCTCGGCGCATCCATGCGCCTCGCCCCGGCCGGAAGGCAAACGCCTCAGCGATTTACAGCCGGACCAGGGCATCGCTGAAAGCCTAAAGCCGTTCTGAAACAAGGTTATTGCTTCTGCTTAAAAATTACTGTGGATCCCTCAGCCCGCAGGGCATCCTGCGGGGGCTTTTCGTTACTGCTCTTCCTCTTCCAGCTGCTCGCTGATCTTCAGATCGATGATGCGTCCAATCTGGTCATGATAAACCGTCAGCAGGTTGTACTGGCTCATCTCGGAGATGATCTGCGGTGAGACATTAAAGCTGCGGGCCAGCTCCTCCTGGCGAAAATAGCCCGGCTGGCGGCGCCTTGCGTGCGTGCGGCGGCGGTTGTACTGATACCACAAAATCAGCAGCCAGCCGTTGAGCGCGGCGAACAGCAAATAGATCAACACCGTATTAAAGGAGGCAATAATCACGCTCCACCGGTGGTCGCTCTCCTCGGTTAACTGCATCCACAGCCTGGCATACAGGAAAAACAGAAATCCGCCCCACGCCATCGCGGTTAACGCGGCATCAAAAAGACGTGGCAGCAAGCGATGTTCAGTCAAAATTAAGGTATTTTCGTTCATTGAAGGCTCCCTTTTCCCCGGTCCGGACTGATCCAGCGCGCGCGGGCACGCTGACGTTTAAGCATGACTTTTGGAAATGCGACGAGGGTGGTGAACAGGCCAATCATCCAGTAGACCATCGGGAACCAAATCACCCAGAAAAGCGAGCTTGCCACCTTGCGCTCATAGCGCCGCTCGATGTACAAGCTGACCAGGAACTGCAGCAGGCACATCACGCCCAGCAGCAGCCCGGTAAACGCCGGGGGAAACAGGGTTTCAACGGTCAGCCTGGCGGGAATGGGCGCGACGTGGCTGATGACGAACAGCAGCACCGTTATCGCATACGCGAAGGCCCACAGCGTTGACAGCGCGTACTCCAGAAACAGAGGCCACATGCGGTGATGTTCCCAGCGCACCATCTTGCGCAAGTTGACCAGAAACACCTCCGCGCCGCCCTGGGCCCAGCGCAGACGCTGCTTCCACAGGCCCTTGAGCGTCTCCGGCATCAGGATCCAGCACAGCGCCCGCGGCTCGAAAAAGATATCCCAGTGGCGCAGCTGGAGCTTCCAGCTAATGTCGATGTCTTCGGTGATCATGTCCGGGCTCCAGTACCCGACGTCCGCCAGCGCCTGACGGCGAAAGGCGGCGATGACGCCGGAGACGGTAAAGACCCGGCCATAGATCCGCTGCGTCCGCTTGATGAGCCCAATGATGGACGAAAACTCGCCTACCTGAATGCGGCCAATCAGCGTGGAGCGCGTGCGAATTCGCGGGTTCCCGGTAACCGCCCCAACGTGGGGATACTGAATCAGCGGCGCTACCAGATAAGCTGCGGTGTCGCGGTCGAGCAGGGCGTCGCCGTCAATGCAGACCAGCAGATCGCCCCGGGCCGCCGCCGCCCCGGCTTTGAGCGCCACGGCTTTTCCCTGGTTCTCCGCGAGGTTGATCACCCGCAGGCGCGGCTGCTCCAGCGCAAGCTGCTGCAATACCTCCGCCGTGTTGTCAGAGGAGCCGTCGTTGATGGCGATAACTTCGATATTTTCATACCGCTGATCCAGCGCGGCGCTGATGGTCTCCCGGGCATTTCGTCCCTCGTTGAAGCAGGGGATAAGAATGGAGATGAGCGGCTCGCCGGCAAGTACCGGGGCGGGCGTGTCTTTATTCCACGACCAGCGGCGTTCAAGCTGAAACCAGAAATAGAGCCCGCCGGTGACCCAGAGCACGGACATAAACAGCGGCCAGAAGAAGACAAAATCCAGAATCAGCTCGCCGGTAAAGAGGGCTGCCACGCCTAACGGCAACCCGAATACCAGACATAAAATAGAGAAGGCGATTATGCGATCAGTCATTGTCAGGGTACCAGTAGGAAGAAAATACGGGCCTGATGCGTGAGATATCAGGCTGGTTATTGATGAAATCGTCAGGGTAGTAGCCGTAGTTTTTGATGCCGTTAAGCTGGAGGACGCGCATCCACGCCGCAAGCTGGCTGTCGGAAACGGCGCGCTGCGGTTTCTGCTCCCAGTCTCTGGCCTGCAGTTCGAAGATGGTTTTATCCAGCGCGCCGGGCCGCGTTGCGACGGCTTTGATCAAACGCGTCAGCCAGGCATTGCTCTCGTTCGCCGAAACGGACTCCATCAGCGGCATGGCCATCGGTACCGTCCAGTCATAGGCCGCCAGAAAATCATCGAGATTCTGCCCAAACCACGCTTCGCTTTCGGGCTGCAGAATGGGTAAGACGAACATATTGCGCGCGGTTTTTATCTGCGGGCCGCGGATATGCTTCACCGCCTGGCCCAGGGCGCGAGTAAACCCGATAAGCCTCCGGCTTTTCTGACGCGTCGTGTCCTGCCCGGCAGCGTCAACGTCAACGTCTGTCAGCACCGCATCGTCATGGAACAGGACCCCGTTGAAGCTGGCATGGCGGGCCAGATCCTCATAGATCTCCGTCACCTGCTGGCGAACCTGCGGGTCCCACGGGGAAAGCCGGATATAGGGCTCATTGGCCTCGCGCAGCTGACCGGTTCGATCGTCCTGACGCTGCACGCGTGGCAGGGAAGGATCGAGATCGAACGAGAGCACCGGCATCCACGCGAAGACCTTCACGCCCGCGCGGGTTTGCAGCTGCCAGGCGACAAAGTTAAAGAGGTCGGCCCGGACCGGAAGCCGGCGGTTGGGGAAATAGAGCGCCCTGATCCTGCCGTCGCCTTGCGGGTCGGCAAACGCCTGCAGGAAAACGTGGCTGATTTTCATGTCGTAGACCCGCTGGATCAGCCTGTTGATGTTTTGGGTCTGCTGGGCCGGATCGGGATCGTAAACGTAATCGAGATCGACGTGCATGACGCGCACGGGATCGCGCTCCTGAACCTGGCTGACCGTACTGGCAAACGCCTTGAGCGAGGGATTCCCGGCGATCAGCAGGCGGGGGATGTTGCCCAGCTCCTGCACATTCCCCAGCCCGTCCTCAAGGGTAAAGGCCAGCTGATAACCCTGCTGTCTGGCGATGGCGAGCGACGTACCGTTTGCGGCGCCGTAAGGCCAGACCCAGGCGCGCGGCGCCTTGCCCGTCACCTGCGTGATTTTCTCCGTCACCTTGCGGACATCATCGCCGATCCGCTGGTTGAACTGCTGGTCGGTTTCATAGCGGCCCGTGGCTTTGTCATAAAAGCGGTTGGCGATAGCCGGTTCACGGCTGCCCTGCGGGTTGGCGACGATGCCGTAATGCGAGGCCCAGGTATGCGATCCGATTTCAATCAGCGGGGACTGGCTGAGCTCGCGCACCATGTCCCAGGTCGCGAAGCGATCGCGGGGCGTCATCAGGCCGCCAAAGTTCACCTTCTGGTTTGCTGGCGTATCCACCCAACTGCCCACCGGCGCCCAAAGCGCAGGAACGTTCCAGGCCTTGAGCAGTGGCCATACGCGGGTGTAGAAGCTGCTGTAGCCATCGTCAAAGCTGAGCAGAACGGCTTTTGGCGGCAGCGTTTTTTTTCCGTCATGCGCGTCCAGAATGTCCTGCACGCTGATGGCGTGATAGCCGTTGTGCAGAAGCCAGCTTATCTGCTCGTTTAACGCGCTGGTGCGCACGGAGAGGTAGCGCTGATCGGCGGCATCGTCTTCGACGTCGTGGTAGGCCAGCACCAGAAACTGGTTCTGCGGCCAGGGTTTGCTCGCCTCCGGCTGCGGCCGCGCTTTGGGCGCAACGAACGAAATCGCCTGCGCGCAGACGCTCGCGCTGAGGCAGAGCCAGCCGATGAGTATCAGGCTCGCGGAAAATCGTGTGTTCAGCATATTCATCCTTAAAAGCGTAAAGTCGCATCAAGCGTGACGGAGAGGTTGCTCTCGCGTTTGCCGTCGTAAGGGCGCTTGTCCCAGTTCAGCATCACGCCGGTATCAATAACGTTGTTCCACTGAACGCGTTGTCCGTAACCCAGCAGGGCGATGGCGCCAGCGGACTGATTTTTCTGCCAGTAGCTGCCGCCTCCCGCCACGAACTGCTGGCTCCAGAGGGTGTCGTAATGGCGGTACATTTCATGGTCAACGGCCAGGGCAGCCGTCACGGACAGATCCCGCGCCGGGTTGTAATAGAGCGTGTCCCGCAGGCTGTTTTTACTGGCGGCGATCCCCGGTTCGAGATCCAGCGTCAGGGTCGGGGTCTGCCAGAGACGCTCCTTACCCGCAAGGGTGTATTCCTGCCGGCGGTTATGATCGGAGAAGCGGCTGACGGCGGCGCTGAACTGATACTCACGGCGCTCGTTTTGATACCAACGCACCCCGCCTTCACCCCGGTTGGCGCTAATCCCGTTGCGTAAGGCCCGCAGGGGCGTGGTGCGGGATAAGCGTTCAAGGCTGCCGCTGACCTGCCAGTTATCATCGAGAAAGTACGTTGCTGAGAGGCGAGCGCCTGGCTTGTTTGCCCCGTGATAGCGGTTGCTGGAGAGCTCGGCTTCGAGCTGAAGGTCGCGAGGACGCCACTCGACGCCACCCAGGAAGTGATGGCTGGTGCCTTTGCCTTCATCGAAATTCCCCTGCGCATAGCGGGTGCCGGCAAACAGCCGCCAGCTATCCGCCACGGGGGGGCCATAGAGCGTGGCGTCCAGGTTCAGGTCGTGCGTCCCGCTGATGGGGTTATCGGAGTGCAAACCCTTGCTCGCGTTGAGGCGCAGCTCGGACATGTGGTGGACCGTTCGGAGTCTGTCCAGACGCCTGGCGCTGCGATCGACGGGGGCGCGGGCAAGCACATCGTCGGCCAGTAAATCCATCTGTCGCCACTCCTGCAGATCCATGGCGACGTAAGCCTGCTGCTGCTCTAGCTCCAGATTTGATGGCTCCAGCGCCTCCGCCCTTTTCAACGTTTTCTCGGCCGCGCGCGGCAAGCCCCGTGCCTGAAGCAGGGTGGCATAGTCAATCTGCAACCCCTGATTGCCCGGCGCCGTTGTCGCCAGACGGTGTGCCAGCTTTTCGGCTTCCGGAAGGGCGTTAGTCGAGAGCAAATAGTTAAATTTGAGCGACTGCCCGGTAAGCCACCGATCGTTCGGCTGAGGGACAGGGGACCCAAAATCGTAGCGGGTCCACGGAACGTTGCGGGTCTGGCGCTCAACGTAGCGGTGGGCGGCCTGATACTGCCCGGTATCCAGCCAGGCGTAGAAAAGCGCATGCTCCTCATCCTGCGGATCGGCGGCGTATTGCGGATAGCGTTGCAGAAGCGCGAAGGCGGCAGCCGCGTTTTTCTCCTGCAGATACGCGGAGATCACCCAGCCGATGGCCCAGCCCGGCACGGGATGCTGCGCGTCCCTCAGCGCCTGATATTCACGGATGACCTGCGGGTAATCGCCATGCGCGTACAGCGCGCCAAGCCTGTCGATACGGGCGAGGATGACGTCTTCCGCTGCCTGAGGTTCGTTTTGCCAGCGGGAGAGCAGGGCGTCGTAACGATTCAGTGCCGTTTGCGCCAGCTGCAGACGCTCCTTTTCCGTTCTGCCAGGAACATCGGCCAGCCGAACCCATTCGGCGGCGGCATTAAGCTCAAGACGGCGTCGCTGCGCGGGGGGCAGCGTTACCCTTTGCGACAGCATCAGCGCGGGGGTACTCACCCGGCTATCCGTTAGCGCATCAATCAGCTCGCTGAGGAGCGCTTTATTCTCCGGCGCGAGGGCCAGCGCGCGCGTGTCCGCTAAAAGCCGATCCCAGCTTTTTCCCTGGCGTAACCAGACGTACGAGAGCGTCTGAAGATGCGCCGGAGAGGGATCCTCCGTCACCAGCTGACGGGCTTCATGCAGAGCGAGCGTATCCATGCGGGCATCGGCCAGGGTTTTAATATAGCCGATACGATAATCGTCATTATCCGGCGCAAGGCTACGCGCCTCTTTCCAGAGCGCGAGAGCCGGCTGCCATGCTTTTTGATTTCGCCTGGATTGCGCGACGGCAGCAACGCCGCGAGCGGGCAGCGGCATATAAATGCCGTAACGCCGCCAGACCTGAATCACCTCGTCATCGCGACCAGCCCATGCAGCCACCTGTAACCAGTCCGCGACTTGCTCAGGCGTCAGAGCATGCTGTTGCTGATAACGCTGAAGGTAATTGAGAAACGGCGCGTAATTACCGTTACGCGCCTGTTGAATCTGTTGCTCATAAACGGATTCCGTTGCCTGACCGAGAACAGGAAACAGAAATAGCAGAAACAATAATCCTGGGACGCGATAAAAGAATAACGTATTGAAGCGAAGCGATCTTTCCATATCTATTTGCCATTTGTTTATCATGAATCCATTGCATAACACGGCCGCCTTTTAACTCTTCGTTAAAGGCCATAAATGAGAACATTAAATCTGAATGCATTAACGTTACGGGGTACTTACTTAAAGGTAATTATGGTTCCTCCTCTTTGTGAGCTGAGTGGAAGGTAATGTACACCTGATATGTTGCCGGATAAATATGGTGAAAAGCTGATGGGAAGTTTTGGGATAATTCTGGAATGAGATGCTTTTGGTGATTATTGAGAATTGAGCTTATAATTACAACTAATTGATATTATTGATTTTTATTTTTTGAGTGGTTGGCTTTTTTATATTTTAAATGCGGTTTGATTGTAGCATTTAAAGTACTTTCTGGTGCATGTTTGGGAAGTTTCATGACAAAAATTCTTAATGTTCAGAGAAGTGTCTTTTCTGAGGTTGTTTTTTATTTATAATTAATGCCAGCCATTGAATGAAAGTCTACAGGAAGTCTTGCTCATCAATGTCTGTATTGAGGGATGTTCAACGCCAGAATACATATTGTCGTTAATATTACAGCGCTATAAAACGAAGGCGGCCTTCTTTCTGAAGGCGCGTTCTTGCTTTAATCTAAAAGGGATGGTTAGTGGCAACTTCAATAGTGTTAGTGACTCAGGATCGCTATCTTGTCAGGGGGATGAGGCTATTTTTCCCGGATATTATCCTGCTCGATTCGATTGACAGAAACATATTTGATAACGGTGCAGATGAATATTCTGTGTTGATTGATAGTCGTTCTCCGCTCCGCTTATATGACTACCTGATACGCCATCCGGCCAGAACAAAAAAAACGATCTGCTGCGTTATGCTGGATATGCGACATCGCGAGGAGAATCTACTCAGTATGAAGTTGTTTATGAACACGTCGCTTACAGCGCCGGATATGGCGTCGTTATTTAACCTGGTGCTCAATATGAAGGGCAGGCGCCTGTCCACCAAATGGCTGCTTAACTTGCGGCTTAGCACGCACGAAGCAATCATGCTGCGGTTGCTGAGGGCAGGGATGTCGATGGAGGCGATTGCCGATGAGCTGAACACGTCGGTTAAAAGCCTTTACCGCAAACGAACGGCGCTGTCGGAGCGCCTGGGGGCGGAGAACTTCAACGAGGCGTGTTTATTTATCTTTAAAAATAAACTGCTGGACGCGGTTGGGAACGATCCCTGACATTGTCAGAAGCCAAAAGCAAAAACCCGCCACGAGGGCGGGTTTTTTAAATGCAGATAGGTCAGAACGACCAGCGCAGATTAGCGTTAACCGAGTTGACGCGGGTATCCGCACCATATTGCCCCTGATAACCCACATCCAGCGTCGCAGCACGAGACAGCTGTACGCTCACGCCGATATCACCCACCATCACGTCCTCATCCACGGCCTGACCCTGAGTAATGAACGCGTCGCTGCCCGCAAACGCCATGCGCGAAGAGGTATTCTTATCGCCATAGGCGTGCTGCCAGCCCAACGAACCGTAGAGGTTAACGTTCTTCGGCAACTCGGTCACACCGCGCACCCCGAGGGTGGAATAGAAGGTGTTCATCGTTTCGTTACGCACGCTCAGCGCGGCGGCACCGCCGTCTTCCCTGAAGCTGTCGGTATGCAGCCGAATGTACGATAAATTGACGAACGGCTCGATATTCATATCAGGCTGGCCGAAACGGTAGCCCGCTTCGGTGAACGCCAGCAGCGAGTTGGCGTCGTAGTCCGACTTCAGCCGATCCGAGAAGCCGCTGAAATCAACATTGCGCTCGCCTTCGATCTTGTGCCAGGTGTAGCCCAGCGCGCCGCGAAGGGAGAACGCATCCTGTTGACCGGCTGCATACAGGCCAAGGTGGTAGTTGTCGGTATCCGTTGAGGAGCGACGGCTGTCGACGTCGTAATCACCGCGGCTGTAGCCGAAGTAGCCGCCGACACGCACGTTATGGTCCGCGAGCTTGCGATCGGCCCCAAGCAGAAAGCCGGTGGTATTGCCGTCCAGCTTGCCCACGTTACCGTCACCGCTGTTTCGGCTCCAGGAGCTGAAGGTCTGGCCCCAGACGCCATTGTTTTGCGGCTCCGGCTGCTGCACCAGCGACATCGCTAACGGTGGTATCGGCAGACTGTCGTTATCAAACGCGCGCTGCATACGCTGGTTTAACACGTTAAACACCTGCGTGCTGCCGGCGATCAGGTTGGACTGTACTGACGGATAAACTTCACCGGACAGCTGGTTGAACGCCTCGCGCGCTTCCGGCGCGCTCAGCACCAGCAGCGAGTTGTACAGCGCCAGCGACGGGCCGCTTTGCGTCAGCGTGGAGAGCGCGCCGGCGGTATTCCACTGGTTGCTGCTATTGGCGACGGTCTGGAAAATCCCCGGCTTGCCGCTGCCCGGATTCTCACCGCCAGGGTTTTCTCCCCCCGGGTTCTCACCGCCAGGATTCTCACCGCCTGGGTTTCCTCCTCCTGGATTTTCACCTCCCGGGTTTTCGCCTCCAGGATTCTCGCCGCCGGTCTCTTTCTGTGCGATGGTCAGATCGACGGCGTTGGTGCTCTGGTTCAGCGCGACGTCCAGGAAGGCGGATTTGGAAATCGCCCCCGCGAACTGACCGTCAATTCCCCCGTCGGAGGTTAAAATGCGATAGCTTTGGCCCGTTATGTAGCTGGTTTGCGGATCCAGCGCGGTGACCTGGACCTGAGCCCGATCGCTGATGGTCGTTTTGCCCGCTACCAGCAACTGGTCGCTGCGGCCATCACCGGCGATATCGACGTCATAGAAAGACTCACCCACAAAATTCAGATAACGCTTCAGCGTCAGCGTGCCGATATCGCCATCCCCTGGTGAAATATGCCCGCCGGAAAGGATCTCGGTCTGGCCCAGCGTGCCGTTCCCCCCCAGCGTACCGCCGGCCTTGATTGACGCGGCGCTGCTGTAGCCCAGCCCGTTGCTGACGTCGGTTCCCGCCGTCGCGTTGAGGATCAGCGTCCCGCCGTTCTCGGCGCTAAGGGTCTGAATATCAAAAATATCGTCTTCTGGCTGGGTGTTGATGTTGCTGGCAATAATGACTTTGCCACCGCGTGCGGTCACGTTCGCCTGAAGGGCTGAAAGATCGCCGTTCAGCGTTGTCTGCCCGGAGGTATTGATTACCTCACCTTCGCCGCTCATCTTGTTGCTGAAGACGTAATTTCCGTCGGTATGGTTGAAGTAGACATAGCTGCCGAACAGCCCGCCGCGCAGGCTGATTGCCGTATTCGCATCGAGAGTACCTGCGCCGCCCGCTGTGCCAAGCGTTGGCTCAGTTAAACCGGTGCCGGTGTCCATGTTGCCGCGGCTGCCGATGATGAGTGCACCCCGATTCGAACCGGAACCCGAAGTCCCCACGATCAGCGCATTGCTGCCAGCGGAAAATGAACCGCCGTCAATCACAGACAGCACGCCATTGCCGTAATCGCCCACGCTCACGCTGCTGCCGCTGGTAAAGCGCGAGTCTTTGCCCGCAATAACCAGCTCGGCGGTTTTACCTGCCCCGGAGACGCCCGCCACCTGCACGCTGCCAACGTTAACCGCACCGCCGTTCAGCACGTCCAGGTCGCCATAAAGCGTTAACGTACGGCCAACATTCCACTGTGAGCCGCTCCCCGTGACGGTGGCTTTCGGGCTCAGCGTGTCGGTTTCACCCGGCCCGGTACCGTTGCCGATGCGTGCATCGTAGGCGGTACTGAGCGCCGCGCCGTCCTCAATCGCCAGCGTGGAGCGTGCGCCCAGATCGGTGCCTATGCTAAGAAAATTACTGGTCACACGAGAGCCGGCACCCGTGGCGATAAGGTGGCTGTCGTAGCCTCGGGTGGTGCCGACGACGATCTCTTTTGCGCTGGCCAACGCGCCCTCTTCGACTCGCAGGGTACCGAGGCCAAGATTCAGGTCGCCGCGCAGGACATACTGATCGTTCACCGCGTTAAGCTCGGCGTTTGGCCCACGGACCGTGACCACGCTTTCATAAATTTGGCCGTCGAACAGCCGGCTGATGTTGATGTTATAGGCGGTGATTTTGCCGTTATCGATCAGCAGGTTTCCGGGTTGATTACGTCCAACGTAAACATCGCCGGTGTAACCCAGCGTTTCGGTAATACGCGAGTCGCCATCAAAAAATGCATCGGCTGCGCGCGCGAAATCGGCAGATGAAAGCAGTAGCAGCGGCGCGGAAAATAGAGCGAGGTAAAGTCTGGAAAGCGGCGTCTTAACCGCTAAAGAATGCGATGTAGAGTTATTCACGGGCTATCTCCGTACTCATTAGCGTGATGTCTGGAAAATCGTTTTTATATGAAAACTCAGATATGTCAGAGAATGTAAAAGGCGTTATTTATGTACGCCTTTTGATTTGCCGTTAATTATTTATGTGTGACAACAGGTGTACAGGTTGGCGCGCTCAGCGTCGGTGCTGATCCTAAAATCCCCGGCATCATCATCGATGAGCAATCGAAAATACGCCCTTTCTCCGTCGTCGCGCGATAAGACAGTTTCTGTCCTCCCAGTGCATCCGGCTGGGCGCCATTAACATTGGTCACGGTTATTTCATCCGATGAGCCCAGCCCCAGCATTTTAGCGGTCTCCGCCTGCAGGAGTGGAATAGCCTGATCGGTTTTAAGCGTGGAACAACCGGCTAGCATCAACGTAACGCTTAAAAAGATTAGTGGTTTTTTCATAAATTATCCTTTATATCCAATCAGTTAATTTCACTGATTGTATTTATGTTTTGAATTACCCAAATCAGCGAATAATATATTTCCCTTTCCTAATCGATAAAACCCTCCTAAAGTAGGGTGGGTAGATAATAAATCATCCGTACACTCAGATATGCGAAGGTAAAAGGAGGATCCTTTGGGGCACAATTATGCGTTGGTCGTTGATGACCATCCATTGGTAGCAAGCGGCATCGCCAATTTTCTGATTACACATTGCCAATTTAAGCAGGCGTACGTGGTGACGAATGAGGAGGATTGCTACCGTCAAATTAGGGATAATGGCCCGCCACGTTTGCTGGTAATCGATTTTTGGCTCTCGTCCGGAACTGCGTTGAAATTACTCAAAGAAGTTAAACAACTTTACCCACAGGTACGGCTTCTGGTGGTCAGCGGGGATGACAATAATGACATCTGGCAGAAAGTTCACGCCGCCGGGGGGCACGGTTTCGTATTGAAAAGTGAACCGCCTGAAATGTTCTCACGGGCCGTTTTTGCACTTACAGATAATTTGACCTGGTTTCCTGAGCGAAATGAATATTCCGTTGAATCGAATAATGAGAAGTTAAGTAAATTTAACTTAACGCCGCGACAAATAGACGTGTTAAATATGATTATGCGCGGCCTGCCGAATAAGCGAATCGCCGCGCAGCTTTCAATTTCTGAGCCCACGGTAAAAGAACACATCAGCAATATATTGAAAAAAATAGGTGTTAACAGTCGGGTCGAAGCCATCACGCTTCTGCATGGTAAGCGGGAATCATCAGAATGAGGTTTTTCCAGAGCTTACAGAACGATGGCATCTCTCCTCCCGCGCAGATCCGTTTACTAAACAACACCTTTATGCGGCTGGTGTTCAGCTTCAGCGCGGTGCCATTTGTCGGTATTCCTTTCGCCATCTGGATTAATTTGCTGGGCGATGAACTTGCCCCAACCATTACCTGGATAATTATTTACCTGCTATGTGCCGTGGCAATCCGAATATTGCACCGACGCTACCGGCGCGAAGTGAAAGAGCATGATGAAGCGGACGTCCTGCGCCGCTGGCTTCCGCGCATAAATAAGATTGCTTTTATTCACGGGCTGGGGATTTCATCTCTCTATTTAATTACGCCGCAGACGCAGAACTTTGACTTTTTCCTGCTCCTTAATATCAGTATTGCCGCCATCGTCGCCGCCAATGCGACGCATTTGACGCCGGTCATCAGCACCTTTACGTGCTTTTTCTTCGCCTCCTGGGGGGTACTGAACCTCGGCATTATCTGGCGGCTGGACGATCTGATGTTCATTGTGCTGATGCTGAACCTGCTTTACGGCTTCGCCATTTACCGCCATGCGTTAACGTCGCACGCGTTCTTCATTCAGCAAGCGCTGCTTGAGGAAAAAAGCTCACGCCTGGCAGAACAGTTTCGTCAGGCTAAAGAGGAAGCGGAGCAGGCGCTGCTGGATAAGAATCAGTTCCTGACGACCGCCAGCCACGATCTGCGTCAGCCGGTACATGCCATGGGCTTTCTGATCGAAGCGATTATCCACCGAAACCGCGACGACAGCCTGACGCCCCAACTGCTTGACCTGCAGCAGAGCGTTCGCTCGGTGCATTTGATGTTCAATTCTCTGCTCGACCTCAGCAAGATTGAATCCGGGAACGTGCTCACTGCACCTTCCAGAGTAGACATCGGCGCTCTGCTCGACTCGGTGATCACGCTGTTTCGCGAAGAGGCCAACAGCCGCGCACTCAGGCTGTCCACCCGTCGGCCCAAACGCCGCATCTACGTGATGGGCGATCCGCTGCTGGTGCGACAATCGCTGATTAACCTGATTCAAAACGCCCTTCGCTACACGCAGCAGGGCGGCGTGCTGGTCGCCATCCGACCGCGCGGTGACGAGTGTCTGGTGGAGGTGTGGGACACGGGGGTCGGTATCGCCGATGACGAGAAAGGTAAAATCTTCTCTCCCTACTACCGCCCCGAGCTGGCCTGGAAGATCGACAGCGCCGGACACGGGCTGGGTCTGGCCGTGGTTGCCCGCTGTGCAAAACTGATGAAGGTAAAGTACGGGATGCAATCTATTGAAGGTAAAGGCTCACGCTTCTGGATGCGCTTCACTCAATATGCTGGAGAAGAGATCGCGCCGGACATCCCGCCCGCCGATGACAGCACCGCCGTGCCGGTACGCTATGCGCCGCTACGCGGTTCCTGCCTGGTCGTCGATGACGACCCGCTGGTGACGTCTGCCTGGGAGAGTCTGATGCGCATCTGGGGGATCAACGTGCGCTGTGCGGCCTCCGCTGAAGAAGCGTTCGCCATAATCGACGACGGCTTCACGCCGTTCGCCGTGCTGTGCGATCAGCGTCTGCGATCCGGCGAAAGCGGCTTCGACATCCTGAAAGCGCTTTTTGAACGTCTGCCGGACATGAGCGGCGCGATGGTTAGCGGCGAATTTAACTCGCCGGTTCTGCTGGCGGCGGAGCAGGAAGGGTACCTGGTGCTTCGTAAGCCTCTGGAGCCGGCTAAATTGTATGCTCTGCTGACGCAGTGGTCCGGGTGTCGTTAAGGGTGTGTAGAGGCGATGATTTTGGCGGGCTAAGAATGCAAAAACGGACCTCCGTGGAGGTCCGTTGATATGAATTTGGTGCCTGACTCGGTATTTTCAATTACTTACCAATTTGATCTATTTGATAAATTCTTCTGCCTTTTATTGTAAAGGCCAGGAGATTGACCCTCATTTTTTCTTTTAAATCATAATGATGGATTAGTAATCAAGAAAATATTTCGGCTCGAACCTTTGGTAAATTCCCTTTTTTTTTCGAAAAGACTTTTACATCGCCTGATTTCTGATCTAATTGTGAAATAACCCAATGTTTAAAAAGGGTTTTAGGTGTACTATCCTGAGGTTATTTTATGTTCAGGGAGGTATTATGCCACAACTGCTTCGCATCATTCTTATACACACTCACCTGCCTGGTGTTGTTGAAATTCAACTGGAGCAGCATACCAATATTTGTGGAACTAATGCTTCCGGGAAAACAACTCTGCAACGCCTTGTCCCGGTTTTCTATGGTGAACAGCCCAATAAAGTGGTGCCGAGAACGCGGAAGAAGTTCGACGAGTTTTATCTCCCTTTCAGCAATAGCTATATTATTTATGAATACCAGCGAGAAACGGGTGAAAATTGCCTGGTTGTTCTTACGGGTAAAGGTGAGGGGGGCGTGGAATATCGTTTTGTTAGCGCACCTTATCATCCAGACTTTTTCCTTCGTTATACCGAAGATGGCGCGAAAGGGATGAGTTATAACGAATGGTCTGCCCAGATGCGCTGCCGGGATGACGTCTCAGTTTCAGCTAAAATAGGTTCAACGACGGAGTACCGTAGTATCATTCAGAATGATGTCGCCTCATTACGCGGTAATTCGACGGAGGCAATGAGACTACGCCGCCTGGCTGTATCGTTTAGTCTGGTGAGCGGTAGCCACAAGCTCAGGCATATTGAGAAATTAGTAAGCGCGGTTCATGCCGGTGAAGGCAAGATGGAAACGCTCAAAACCATGCTGGCGGCGATTTTTGCCGATGATGGCGTGACGCTCCCGCAAACAAAAGTAAAAAGCGGCTTTGCGCGGGAATGGATCCAAAAAATGCGCCAGTCGCTGCGCTACGATAAATTACAACAGGAGTTTGAGTTCATACAGCGCCTGGGACTCAAGCTGGATGATACAGAGGCACAGCTAGCCGCGCTCCACCCCTTGTTAAGAAACGATGAACAAATTCAGAAGCAGAAACGCGCGGATGCAGAGCAGTTGCTTCACCAGCGTCGTGGGGAGCTCGTTCAATTAGAGGATAGCTTTAATCAACAGCGTAATGCACTGAATGATAGGTTAAGCGAAACGCAAAGCGACCTGAAAACGATTCAGGCATGGCTGGATCATATCCAGAATCAATACGACTGTTATGAACGCAAAGAGATACGCCTGTTACAGACGCACATGGAAGAGTTACCTCAATGGCGCGAGGCGCTTTCAGTGCAAAGCGAACAATTCCGGCTTATGCAGGAGCAGGTTGGTGAACTTTCCCGAGAATTTGAACAGCACAAAGCAAAACTAAAAGACAGTGTTTACCGCCAGGAACGTCTGACCCAACAAAAAATTCAGGACTGCCAGCGGGAAAAAGAGGCGGTCAGGAATAAATCTGACAGCCAGAAAGAGATACTTTGGCAGCGCTTCGAAGAGCGAAAACAACAGCAGGAAAATCACTACGGTGAACAACTGAAGAATATTTCAGGCGATCGAATGGCTGTTAGCATTGAGCTTAAACATTCCCAGTTAACAGCTCAAGAGCATGAAGAGCGCCAGTTTGCTGAGCTACGCATTGAGCAAGCTCAGGAGCGATTATTGCAACTGGCTGAGCAGCGACAAAATGCACTGACAACGCTGTCTGAGGCCCGTATAAAGCAAGATAGTGTAGAGCAACAGCTTCACAACGCCCGTGCTAACTTACATCAGACTGAAGAACGACTGCAGCGGCTGCATCGTCAGTTGGATCCTGAACAGGGTACTTTACGTCACTTTCTGCGTTTACATTATGAGGGCTGGGAACAGAATCTGGGTAAGGTTCTGAATGAAAATCTGCTGGAACGCAAAGATTTGCTACCAGAAACAGGCGAGCTGTCGGAATCACTGTACGGCCTGCAACTGGATTTAAGCGTGTTGGATATGCAGGATTTTGCGCAAGATGAGGCTTCAATTCGACACAGCCTTGATAAGGCGGAGCAAACCAGATCCCGTGCTGAAGAAGTGAAGAACATGTCCGAAGCCATTTTTCAGGAGCATCATCAGAACGTTAACTGTTTGAAATCACAAGTGGAAGAGTATGAAAGGCAACATCAGCGTCAAAGCCAGGAAGTTGGCTATGCTCGCGATGCCCGATCGCGTTTAATCGCAAAGCATGATGCGCTGGAGCAACAACGTCGGCAGGAAAAACGCGTCCGTTTAAGGGCTTTAGACAAAGCACATTCCGAATTAACGCAGCAGAAAGAACAAGATATTGGTGCGTTGACGGAAGAATATAATACGCAAACCTTGCAATTAAATATTGACCTGCAAAGTGAGCAGCAGCTTATTGACGAGAAGATTGAGGAACTGTCTAGCCAGATAAATAAAAAATACGCCGATATGGAGGAGCAGATTAAGATCTTCCAGCAGGCGATGGACGATAATTTAGCGAAGAAGGGAATCGATCCCCGCGAAGTCAATGTACTACGGCAGCGTATTGAAACGCTTAAAAAAGATATTCAGGAAGTTGAGTCTCGTCGTGATGAGTTAACCGAATGGCTGCGTTTTATCAAAGTTGACTACGGGACGTTGCGCCAGGAACAACAGAATAAAGAAAGTGCACTCTCTCAACTAAATCGTGAACTGTTGCAGAAAAAACAGCAATTACAGGCAGATTATCAGAATAAAAAAGACAGGCTTAATAATGAGAAAAAAGAGTATGAGATGCAGATACGACAGGCCAGTGAGTTTGTCGGTCAGTTAAAAATATTACTGGAACGATTATCACCTTTGCCTTTGGCCGAAATGATTCCGACTCATATTGACGCAGCTGCTGATATTAATGAACGGATGTCGCGTACCAGCGATATGTTGGAGCAACACGCCAGTTTGACCTGTACTCTGGAGAGCAAACTGAATGAGTTTAAGTCGCGCTTTAATCAGGACGCTGACCCCACTTTCTTTGAATTGTTGGATTCTGAGATAGATAAATTACCCGATCCTTCAAGGACCCGGCAGCAATTGCCAATACTTGAGAAACTACTACAGCTTCTTAAAGATAAACAGCAGCAATTGCTGGAAATGGGGGAGAATATCGGTGGCGATCTGAAAAAATTCTTTGATGTTTTCAGTGATATCAATCGCCGGATCTCGCACCAAAGTCGGCGTTTGAGCGATGCAGTTACCGACGATTTGCAACTGGAGGGTATCAATAAATCAGAAGTTCGTATTTTATCGACCATCGACCAGTTACGCTTCTGGAAACCATTAAAGCGCTTTGCTAAAAACTATAGTGACTGGCGCTCGTCTGGTCAGCAACTACCTCCCGAAAGCTATTTGAATGCCCTTATGGATGTAGTTGAACTGCTGCATGCCGATGAGCGTTTTACAATGGAATCGTTATTAAATCTCGAACTTCACCTGAATGAAGGTGGGGAAGATATTGTTATCAAAAACGATCGCCAGCTACTGGAAGCATCAAGCCACGGTATGGCCTATCTGATCTTGTGCAAATATCTTTTGGCGTTCACGCGTTTGTTAAGAGGCAAATCAGACGCCGTTATTCACTGGCCTATTGATGAAATCGGGACGCTGGCTTACCACAATGTGGAGAAATTATTTATTGCCTGTAGCCATAATAATATTGTGATTGTAGGCGCTTTTCCGAATGCGGAGTCTGATGTGTTAATGCTGTTTAAGCATCGTTATTTGCTCGATGTCGACCAGCTTGAGCCGACTCAGCGCAGGCTGAAAAGGATCCAGCCGAAAGTGAGCCGCCTTTCTGTCCGACTGGCGCAGATGGAACAGGAGGCAATGTAATGCTGGAACATGGACTTTTAATCAAAAGGCTACTGACAGGGGAATTTATTTGCCGTATCAACGACCCGGATTCTTATCGTCACTTACAGGATGAGATTACCCGGCAAGCGATGGATAGCTATTTGCGCCCTCTAAACTACAGAATTGTCAGTAATGAAACTAAAACTGTCTATTATGCGGGCTTTTGTGAGATGAATCGCGATACCCGCAGCCAACTGATGAATCAGTTTAAGGACATCATCTCTTCTCTGCTGCCTCTGCTTGAATGGTTACAGCTCATACAGGAGACGCAAGGGCGGGAGAGTACACTGACCGCTGGTGACTATATCAGGTTGTCGGAAATCATGACGCGTGTAGAGGATAATCAGAGCCTGCAACAGCGTCTGAATCAGCTTTCCAGCGATCGTTTTTTCAATTGTAAGAGTGATTCCATTGATCTTCAGCTCAAACAAATTTTCCGGCGTTTGAAAGAGCATGGCTATGTCAGACAACCCAACGCCGAGCAGCAGATATTTATTGCTACGGGAAAAATTGATTATTTGATTGACGTGATCCGCTTTATCCGTGATGAAGAGCATTTACCAGTTGAAGACAAACCGCCTGTTCAGCAGGAGCTTTTATAATGGCGCAGGAAATTTCTCCGCTATCCGGCCTGTTTAAAAACGGTGCTGAACGGCTGGCGTTGTTGGGAAAACACCATCACGCTTTGATGAAGGGTTATGTCGATGGGTTTATTGATGAAACGGCTTTTAGCGACCAGACATTAAAAAAGCTGATTGCAGCGCGTATTGTATATCGCCCTGATGAACAACAGCCGCTGAGGCTACGCCCGCTGGTAAGCGATCTCATCGCCAGCATGGTTGCTGATGAGAGCCGACGGCAAATTAATGCGGATGTGGCAGAAAAACTGGAGCAGATCCGCAATAAGGTGCAGGCTTGGCGCGATGCTTATTATAAAGGCGATTACAGTATTGCTGAACGACAAATGCAGAGACTGACTGAGCTCATTCACGATCTTAGCGGGCAATTTGAAGAGGCTATTGATAGCCTCTGGCATCGTCTGAATAACGATTTCGGTTTCGTCAGCACGTTGAATGAAAAAATTAATGAGAATGCGCGGGCGCAAAATCAGGTTCGCCGGCTGCTTGATGGACTGGCTTTAATCGCTTTCCCTGAATTGATCGAGTTTGCTGAAAATAATAGTTCACTTCGTAAATTATTAGTGAGCCAGTTACAATTGCGCGTCAGTCTTCACCATAGTTCACTACTGGCCGTTCAGCAGCGTCTGGTGGATCTGATGGCTAAATTTCGCCAACAGCAGTCACGTACACTGTTAGTGACGAATATGGCTGCTTTTTTGCGTCAGCATCCTCAATATCAACCGGCTAGCTATCCTGAACGCCGGGAAGTGCCGAATATATTCAACATTGCGACATCACTTTCACTGCAAGCTTCCATTTCGCTCGACAGGCCTGTGGATCGACAAGCTATGGCGGAGATATTGCTCGCTCTGCCTCGTGCATCGGTTATGCCCCCACCCGTACCAAAAAGTGCGGGTTCAGTAATGCCTCCCGTTGATGAGGAGGTCGCTGCTCGTCAGGTTGCGCTTAAAATGGACGTTGAGGATTTTTATGTTTTTGCTGCCGGACAATCTGGGCCAGTTAGCGCACTGCATTATCTGGCGGAAAATCATCTAAGCTGGGACAGCGAAATATGGCTTTATCAGGTCATTACGGAATATCATTCATTGCCGCTAGCGGATAAACCGCGTTTCTGGCAGCGTTGTGATGAGCGCCAGGCCAGCCCGGTAAATGATCTGCGTATTATATCGGATGTAAGTATTGGCGTGAGGGGAAAATGACCGAAGCTGAATCGTTGTCGTATAACGCACTCGTCTGGCTTAAAAAACTTGATCATCGCCTGAAAGCGAAATATAGCGAGAAGAAAAATACTAGCGGTAAAATCGTGACTCAGGTTTTGCGTTGGTGTACTGAGCTGGATTTGATCCCAGCAAACAGTTTGTTACTGCCTGAGTTCCTTTTTACAGTGGCATTGCTGAATAAGATTTCAGATACCCAGCAACGTCTTAAACAGGCGAACTTTCGTGACGATCTTAGTTTAAAGAGCCGCATTGAGAGCGCACAGTTAAGTGATCAGGAGATTAAAACGGCGGGAGTTCGCCCACAGCAGCATCGTGTGCTGCTCCGTCTTAATCAGCCCTTGGTCAATGAGTTGGGGATGACTATTGAGGCTGTCGATATGGATTGGCGTAAGATTACGCTGATGCAGTTTGATGTTCTTATCGTGGTTGAGAATCAGGATTGTTTCTACCAACTGGCGCTTTTTGATTATTCCCAATGCGATTTTCTTTCTCCTCTGATTATTTACCGTGGCGATAGGGCATATAGTAAGGGGGCTGTTGCGTTGAAGCATTGCTGGTTGAAAACAGGGAAAGCTGCGATCTATTTTGGCGATTTTGACCCGAAGGGAGTCAGCATTGCAATGAATGAAGGTTATCATTTTATGTTATTACCTTCGCCAGATACGGTAATAAAAAAATCCTCTCCAGTGATGTTTCCTGATGAGCAGTTAAAATTCTTACCTGAATTATTAAGAGGTAAGATACATTGTCATTTTCGTGACTATTTGTTGGTTTTGGAAAAACATCAAGCACTTAGGCAGCAGAAAATGCAAGGAGAAATCTTGAAAATGGTTATGTTGAAAACTTCAGGTTAGAATATTTTGTTGTTGGCCATGTATTGTTTCGGTCGCTTGCCAGCCAGTCAAGATAGGCACCACGGCAACGAGGGGAGAGTGTAGCAAAGCTGGGCCAGTATCCCAGCAATTCATCATAATAATGTCGTGAAATAGGTTCTATGGGGAAAGGCTCATTAACCAGCAAGGCGTCGGAGCCATCGTTATAAAAATAGCCATATTCACCTGATGAATTTGTTTTTAACTACCCGCCGAAATATAAATTACCGTGATTAATAACGACGTTTTGAACGGTGACGATTTCTCCCGGTTTGACCCATCGCGCTGGCTTAGGATTTTTTCGGGCTACGCTTTCTCTTAATGGCTTATGGCTGGTGCTGTAGTCAACCGTCAACCCATTAACGAAGCTGAAAGTTGCTAGTTCGTCATCATCCTCGACCTGAGAATGCATATTTATCACGCTGCTGTCTGGCTTATTGAGAGATTCCAGTTTGAATTCTCCCTCAGGCTGATTCAGTCAATGTAACCGACTATCTGCTTTACATTGGATCCGTATTGGCTCATTGCCTGTTTGGCTTTCAAGCTAATAAAAACAGCTGATGTAAAAAAGGGGGGGCATGCATCCAGCGATAAACCTGTTGGCACTTGAAGCAGATAGAGTCAACACTGATTTGCTGTATAAACGGGCAGGATATTACACCGACACCCTCAAGGTACCTTGTGAGCTAAGGACGGAAACAGGGGCGTATCAAGTTGCTGAATTAGCCAAAAAGCAAAAACCCGCCTTTTGGGCGGGTTCTTTTAATAAGTGGTGCCCGGACTCGGAATCGAACCAAGGACACGGGGATTTTCAATCCCCTGCTCTACCGACTGAGCTATCCGGGCAACGGGGCGCATTAAACCCGATCTGCCCGTTGCCGTCAACGAAAAATGTTGTTTTCGTTACAGACTGCGCAATCTCTCGCCATTTCGCCGTACTCTCAAGCGAAAAAGTGCGTCCAAAGCGCGGAAAGCGGCATGGCGAGCAGCAGGGCGGGCAGCATATTCACCACCGCAAACATCTTGATCCCGCAGATGCGCAGCCCGGTTGCCAGCAGCAGCAGACCGCCGACGGCGGTAAAGTCCGCCATCATCGCTGGCGTGGTCAGCGGGAGAATCAAGGTGGCGCAGGTGGCAAGCGCCAGCTGGATCAGCAGCATAGGAACGCAAATCGCCGCCACGGCAATGCCGAGCGTGGTGGCAAAAATAGTGGCGGTGAAGAAATCGAGAAACGCCTTCGCAATCAATATGCTTGGGTCGCCCGTCATCCCTTCCTGCATCGAACCGAAAATCCCGGTGCCGCTGGCACAAAACAGAATGATGATGGCGACGTAGTTCTGAATAAACGACTCGTGCGTGCCGTGCTTCGCCTTGCCCGGTCGGGCTATCAGGTTTTTGGCTTTGCCTACCGCATTATTGATGCCTTTTTCCAGATAGCAAAACTCGCCAATCAGCGCGCCGAGCAGGGTGGCCAGCACCATGACGGGCAGGTTGGCACATTTGATCACTAAAAGGATGCCGATGCCTAAGGACGCCAGGCCGAATATCGAGGGCATGGATGAGCGGATACGCTCCGGCAGCCGCTGACTCAACACTGCGCCCAATACGCCGCCCAGCAATACGGCTCCGGCGTTAATAAATGGCCCGATAACCACGGTTAACTCCTGTTATTTACTCATTGATATTGCATTATTATGACACGTCAGGGCTGCGCGGGCCTTAGCTTTGGGTGGTTTCGTGCATACTGATTCCTTCTTGCACCTCAAAATAAAAGGTGACATTATTGCGCGAATTTTCTCCTCCCTGTCTCACCGCCCGGTGAGGGTAACTGCGCCTATGAAAACCATGAAAATTGCCGTCAGCCGCGAGCTGGTCTCCGCCGTCTCTACGCACCGTGAAAAGGTGACGCTGGACAGCACCGATTTTACCGATGTGGCGGCCGTCGTCATTACTTCAGCTGAGAGTCGCAGCGGCATTCTTGCACTGCTGAAACGCACGGGCTTTCATTTACCGGTGTTTATTTTTTCGCAGGAGCCAACGGACGTACCTGACGGCGCCACCGCGATCATCTCGGGTAAAGCTCAGGAGTTCCTGGAACTGGAGAGTGCTGCCTGCCGTTACGAAGAGGATCTGCTGCCGCCCTTTTTTGACACCCTGAGCCAGTATGTTGAGATGGGCAACAGCACCTTCGCCTGTCCGGGCCACCAGCACGGGGCATTTTTCAAAAAACACCCGGCAGGGCGACAGTTCTATGATTTCTTCGGTGAGAACGTGTTTCGTGCCGACATGTGCAACGCCGATGTGAAGCTGGGCGATCTGCTGATCCACGAAGGCTCCGCCAAGCACGCGCAAAAGTTCGCGGCGAAAGTGTTCAACGCGGACAAAACCTACTTTGTGCTAAACGGCACGTCGGCGGCCAACAAGGTGGTGACCAACGCACTGCTGACCCGCGGCGACCTGGTGCTGTTCGACCGCAATAACCATAAGTCTAACCACCACGGCGCGCTGATTCAGGCGGGCGCGACGCCGGTTTATCTGGAAGCGGCACGCAATCCGTTTGGCTTTATCGGCGGGATTGACGAGCACTGCTTTGATGACGCGTATCTTCGGGACCTGATCCGCGAGGCTGCGCCGGAGAAGGCCGACGAGGCGCGTCCATTCCGCCTGGCGATCATTCAGCTTGGCACCTACGATGGGACGATCTACAACGCTCGTCAGGTGATCGACAAGATCGGCCATCTGTGTGACTACATTCTCTTTGATTCCGCCTGGGTGGGTTACGAGCAGTTTATTCCGATGATGGCGGAAACGTCCCCGCTCTTGCTGGAGCTGAACGAGAACGATCCGGGCATTTTCGTGACCCAGTCGGTGCACAAACAGCAGGCCGGGTTCTCGCAAACGTCACAGATCCATAAAAAGGATAACCACATTCGCGGCCAGGCGCGCTTCTGCCCGCACAAGCGGCTGAACAATGCCTTTATGCTGCATGCCTCCACCAGCCCGTTTTATCCGCTGTTCGCTGCGCTCGACGTGAACGCCAAAATCCACGAAGGGGAGAGTGGACGCAGGCTGTGGGCGGAGTGCGTCGAGCTGGGCATTGAGGCGCGCAAGGCGATCATTGCCAACTGTCATATGATCAAACCGTTTATCCCGCCGGTGGTGGCGGGGCGGCCGTGGCAGGATCATCCGACTCACGCTATCGCCAGCGAGCTTCGCTTCTTCAGCTTCGAGCCGGGGGCCAAATGGCACGGGTTTGAGGGCTATGCCCGCGAGCAGTACTTTGTCGACCCTTGCAAACTGCTGCTGACCACGCCGGGCATTGATGCTGAAACCGGGGAGTACACTGATTTCGGGATCCCGGCGACGATTCTGGCGCACTACCTGCGCGAAAACGGCATCGTGCCGGAGAAGTGCGACCTCAACTCGATCCTGTTCCTGCTGACGCCTGCCGAAAGCAGCGAGAAGCTGGCGCAGCTGGTGGCGATGCTGGGCCAGTTTGAACAGCATATTGAAGACGACACGCCGCTGGCGGACGTGCTGCCGACGATCTTCCAGAAATACCCGGTTCGCTACCGGGATTACACCCTTCGCCAGCTGTGCCAGGAGATGCACGATCTCTACGTCAGCTTTGACGTGAAAGATCTGCAGAAGGCGATGTTCCGCAAGGAGAGCCTGCCTGAGGTGGTAATGAACCCGCAGGATGCAAACCGGGCCTATATTCGCGGCGAGGTGGAGCTGGTTCGCATTCGGGATGCCGCAGGGCGCATTGCTGCTGAAGGGGCGCTGCCCTATCCGCCAGGCGTACTGTGCGTGGTGCCGGGTGAGGTCTGGGGCGGAGCGGTACAGCGTTACTTCCTGGCGCTGGAGGAGGGCATCAACCTGCTGCCGGGCTTCTCGCCGGAATTGCAGGGCGTGTACAGCGAGAAGGATGCCGACGGGATCAAGCGGCTGTATGGGTATGTATTGAAGTAGGCTCCCTCACCCTAACCCTCTCCCCAAAGGGGAGAGGGGATGGCACGGAGCCGTCTTTTCACCCTCTCCCCTCTGGGGAGAGGGTCGGGTTGAGGGGTTGGGTTTCATCAAACCGCACTACGCTTGTACATCCTCCTCGGGTGCCCAATCTTGCCGTACAGCATCTCCACCGTCAGAAAACCCGCCTCCACGCAGTGTTCCAGATAGCGTCGGGTCGTGGTTTTACTTAACCCCGTTTCGCTCACCACTTCATCTACCGAAAAGCAGTGGGTAGCCTTGTCGTTAAACAGCGCCTGCACCCGCGCCAGCGTATTTTCCTCAATGCCTTTGCTGCCGTTGTCCAGACGGTAGTTTTTCGCCTGTAGCTGATAGAGCGAATCCACGTTTTGCTGGTCGACAATCTTCCAGACCCGCTGCTGTTCGGCAAACTGCACAAACCGCTCCAGCGACTGGCTGAGCCGCTTCCAGGAGACCGGCTTGAGGATATAGTCGAACGCGCCGTTGCGAATCGCCTGGCTGCAGGTGTCCATATCGCTGGCGGCGGTGATGAAAATCACCGAGCAGTTGGCGCGGGCCAGCATCGGGTTGCTGATAAGGGTGATGCCTTTGCCGTCCGGCAGATAGTTATCAAGCAGCATCAACTGCGGCTGTTTACTCTCAAGCTGAACCTGCGCATCGGCCAGCGACGAGGCAATCCCGACCAGCCTCAGGCGCGGATGTTTGCTTATCAGCTCCGCGTGCAGCTGTGCCAGTTCGTTCTCGTCTTCAACAATCAGTAC
Source organism: Enterobacter sp. KB-280D8 (assembly GCF_041399405.1). Taxonomy (NCBI): domain Bacteria; kingdom Pseudomonadati; phylum Pseudomonadota; class Gammaproteobacteria; order Enterobacterales; family Enterobacteriaceae; genus Enterobacter; species Enterobacter sp. KB-280D8. Next base: position 324,663 of record NZ_JBGKEC010000003.1, on the reverse strand, counting down.
GTCGATAAGTTCATGTTGCATAGTCGGTATCTTCCAGTTGCCGGGCGGTTCCCATGGCCGGGATAAACAGTGAGAAAATGGCACCGTGCGGCGTGTTATCGGCAACTTCTATTGTGCCGCCAGCCTGCGTCACGTAGCTTTCGATCAGATACAGGCCAATCCCGTGATCGCCGCGCGTTTTGGTGGTGATGCCGCGTTCAAAGATTCGGTCACGGATCGCCGGTGTAATGCCAACGCCCTGGTCGGCGACTTCAATAATCAGCTCTTGTTCGCTGAGTTTTATCAGTACCTCCACCGGTGCATGGGGAAGCGGCGACCGCTGCGTCGCTTCGATGGCGTTATCCAGCAGGTTGCCAATAATCGAAATCAGCTCTTGTTCCCCCAGCGGCAGGAACGGTTTGTCCAGCCGACAGGCCGGGTCGAAACTCAGCTCGACGCCTTTCTCCCGCGCGCGGGCGGCTTTGCCCAGCAGCAGGCCGCACAGGGTGGGGGAGCTGAAGCGCGAAGAGATAAAGTCCAGCAGCTCCTGAGCATGCTCCGACTGCGCCTGAATGTAGCCAATCGCCTCTTCATAGCGGCCCATATGCAGCAGGCCGGACAGGGTGGTCATCCGGTTTAACTGCTCATGACGCATGATGCGCAGGTTATCGACGTAGCGTTTCACCTGGCTGAGCTGGGCGCTTAGCGAGTCGATCTCGTTGCGATCGCGGAAGGTGATCACCCAGCCCTGCAGCGATCCCTCAAGCATGATGTGTACCCGGCTGGCAATGACCGTGAGATCGTTAAAGCGGCAAATCTCGTCATGGGTATCTTTCGCCAGCATCGTCTGCGTGTCGAAGAACGGGACCGGATCGATCACCTGGCTTATCAGCTGCCCGCGCAGCTCGCGCGCCGGCTGGCTCAGGCCCAGCAGCTTGCGCGCCGCCTGGTTGATCACCTCTATCCGCCGTTCGTTATCAATAGCGATCACGCCTTCGTAGATGGATTCCATCAGCGCCTTCTGCTGGCGCACCAGCAGACCGATCTCGCGCGGCTCCAGGGAGAAGATCTGCTTCTTAATGCTGCGGGTAAAGAACCAGGAGAAGATAAAGAGAGCGATCAGCAGCAGCACGGCAGCAATGAGGATATTGACCACTTTACTGACGGTAATGGTATCCAGGTAGCTGGTGAGATAGCCTACCGAGACAATGCCAACCACCTGCCCGGCGTCGTTGAAGATGGGGGCTTTACTGCGCAACGAAATGCCCAGCCCGCCTTTACGAATGGTTGTCGTGCTCTTCCCCTGCAGCACGGCTTCATTGTCGCCGCCAACCAGCGTCGTGCCCACCCTGTCGGCAAAAACGGAATGAAAAAGATGCCGTCCCGTATTATCGCCAATGACAATAAAGCTGGCGTCGCTGTGGGCAGCAATTTTCTGCATAAAATCATGGATAGCGTTGATATCTTTTTGTTCAACTTCATTGCGCAATGACGGAATAAGTGCAATCTCTTCTGCCTGTATTTTAGCGCGCGCACTCATTTCCTGATAAAGCTGCTTTCCTACATCGGCATAATAATATCCGCCCAGCAGCGCAAAAAGCACTGAGAAAAAGGCAACCAGCGAAATAAACAGCTTAATCTGGAAAGAGACTTTCATAACTATCACGCAAGGTGGCGGCAAAGATCGTCAATATATCATCTTTTTTCATGCGGATGCCCGCTTTACGGGAAACTTGTGATCCCTTGCACAGCAGGGGCTGTAAATGATTTATCCTGAAGGCTTATGTACTTCATGCCGCTAAGTTAAATGTTATTTGCTTGTTCAATTCAGAAAAGAAACCATAAAAACCACGCTAATAAATAAGGCATAAATCACATTAAATAAAAGAAACCATTAAAACCATAGCTGCCATTAAAACTTCGCTTTTAATATGCCATCCCTCACATAAAGTAAGCCTTTGTGACTCTAAGCTGAACGGACAAAATAACTAAGGGGCTTATTATGAGCACAACTGACGATTCCTTCTCTGTTACCCACGACCCGATTGAAATTCAGCGGCCTTCGCTCAAGGAGCGCTGGTGGCATATTATGGATACCTGGAAAATTGGGATTATTCCTCTGCCACTGTTCGTTCTGGCGGGCGCGCTGATTGCGATCGACTGCCTGGGCGGAAAACTGCCGAGCGATATCGTGGTGATGGTGGCAACGCTGGCCTTCTTCGGCTTCGCCTGCGGCGAGTTTGGCAAACGCCTGCCGATTGTCGGCAAGCTCGGCGCGGCGGCGATTTGCGCGACCTTTATCCCTTCCGCGCTGGTCTATTACGGCCTGCTGCCGGACGTGGTGGTCGAGTCCACCACCAAGTTCTACAAATCCACCAACATTCTCTATCTGTACATTTGCTGCATTATCGTTGGCAGCATCATGAGCATGAACCGCACGGTGCTGATTCAGGGCTTCCTGCGCATCTTCTTCCCGATGCTGTGTGGCGAGATCGTCGGCATGCTGGTGGGGATGGGCGTGGGTCTGGCGCTGGGCCTTGAGCCGTTCCAGATTTTCTTCTTTATCATTCTGCCGATCATGGCGGGCGGCGTCGGGGAAGGGGCAATTCCGCTCTCCATCGGCTACGCCACCCTGCTGCACATGGACCAGGGCGTGGCGCTCGGCCGCGTGCTGCCGATGGTCATGCTCGGCGGTCTGACGGCAATCATTATCTCCGGCTGCCTGAACCAGCTCGGTAAGCGCTACCCGCACCTGACCGGCGAAGGCCAGCTGATGCCTAACCGCGCGAATGCCGATGCCACCGTCTCTCAGCCTGCGTTTTCCGGCAAAGCGGACGTCACCACCATCGCCTCCGGCGCGCTGCTGGCGGTGCTGCTGTACATGCTGGGCATGCTCGGCCACAAGCTGATTGGCCTGCCAGCCCCGGTCGGCATGCTGTTTATGGCGGTACTGGTGAAGCTCTGCAACGGCGCCTCTCCGCGCCTGCTGGAAGGCTCTCAGGTGGTGTACAAATTCTTCCAGACCTCGGTGACCTACCCAATCCTCTTCGCCGTCGGCGTGGCCATCACCCCGTGGCATGAGCTGGTGGCGGCGTTCACCGTCAGCAACCTGCTGGTGATCGTCAGCACCGTCTCCGCGCTGGTGGCGACCGGCTTCTTCGTCGGCAAAAAGATTGGTATGCACCCGATTGATGTCGCCATCGTCTCCTGCTGCCAGAGCGGCCAGGGCGGTACCGGCGACGTGGCGATCCTGACCGCAGGCAACCGCATGAGCCTGATGCCCTTCGCCCAGATTGCTACCCGTATCGGCGGGGCGATTAACGTCTCTATCTCACTGCTGATTCTGGGCAACTTCCTCGTTTAAGTTTTCAGGAAAGAACAATGAAACTCGCAAGCTTTTTATACCAGGGAAAACGCAGCTACGGCATCGTCCAGGCCGACGGCGTGATTGATTTGGGCCGCCGTCTGGGCGACCGCTACAGCGACCTCAAGGCGCTGCTGCAGGGCAACGGGCTGGCGCAGGCCACCCGTTACCTGAACGATGTGGTGGACGTGCCGCTGAGCGCCATCACCTTCTTACCGGTGATTGTGCAGCCGGAAAAGATCCTCTGCGTGGGCATGAACTACGCCGACAAGCGCAAGGAGTTTGACCAGCATAACCCGGCCCCGACGCTGTTTGTCCGCTTCCCGGATTCACAGACCGGCCACAACGAGCCGGTGCTGAAGCCGCGCCATTCCAGCGAATTCGACTACGAAGGCGAGCTGGCGGTGATCATCGGCAAAGGCGGGGAGAACATCAGCCGCGACGACGCCCTGCGCCACGTGGCGGGCTACAGCTGTTACATGGACGGCTCCGCCCGCGACTGGCAGCACACCTGGTTTACCGCCGGTAAAAACTGGCGTCAGACCGGCGCGTTTGGCCCGTGGATGGCGACGGCGGACGAGATCCCGGATCCGCACAGTCTTGCAATTCGCACCTGGCTGAACGGCCGCATGGTGCAGGAGGACAACACCAGCAGCATGATCCACAAGGTGGCAGAGCTGATCGAGTACATCAGCACCTTTACCCGCTTAAGCCCGGGCGATGTGATCATCACCGGCTCCCCTGGCGGCGTGGGTAAAAAGCGTAACCCGCCGCTGTTTATGAAAGAGGGCGATCGCATTGAGGTGGAGATCGAGCATATCGGTCATCTGAGCAACGTGATTGTGGAAGCGCCAGCCGTCGGGCTTGCGGCAGCACATTAATTAAGGCGGCAGCATGCACTCGCGACCCATCGATTTTCGCCACACCGTTGTGGCGAAACACCCGGAACGCTTAAGCCAGATCCGCTACCTGCTGGCAGACAGCGGCCTTGGCCTGGACAACGACATCACGCTGTTCGTCGAAGCCTGGTCCGGCGCGCAGCTGGTGGGTTGCGCAGGGCTTGCCGCCAACGTCATCAAATGCGTGGCGGTCAACGAGCAGCTTCGCGGCGAGAACCTCAGCGCGCGGCTGCTGGCAGAGGTGGAAAATGCGGCGCTGGAGCGCGGCCATTTCCACCTCTTCCTCTGCACCCGTCCGTGCAACCGGGAGCGCTTTGCCCGCAGCGGCTTCTGGCCGATTGCCCAAAGCGGGAACAACGCGGTGCTGATGGAGAACACCCCGCAGGGGATCGAACGCTACTGCCGTTCCCTGCGTGCGAAGCGCAGGTGCGGGGAGAACATTGGCGCGATAGTAATGAACGCCAATCCGTTCACCCTCGGCCACCGCCATCTGGTGGAGCAGGCGGCGGGGCAGTGCGATGCCCTGCATCTGTTCGTGGTGCGTGAAGACGCCTCGTTCTTTCCGTTTAGCGCCCGTCTTGAGATGGTGCGGGAGGGCGTGGCGCATCTGCCGAACGTGGTGGTCCATGAAGGCTCGCAGTACATCATCTCCCGAGCCACCTTCCCGGCCTACTTCCTGAAGGAGACCGGCAAAGTGCAGCAGGCGTGGAGCGAGATCGACGTGCTGATCTTCCGGGACTTCATCGCCCCGGCGCTCGGCATCACGCACCGCTTCATCGGCTCGGAGCCGTTCTGCGATATCACCCGCCAGTACAACCAGACGCTGCACGACCTGCTGGCCTCGCATATCGACGTGGTGGAAATGCCGCGCATCAAGGCCACCGGCAACGCCATATCAGCGTCTGAAGTGCGCCGCTTACTGAAGACACAGCAGTTTTCCCGGATCCGGGAGATTGTCCCGGACTCCACCTTCGCGCATCTCGAAACGCATTACCGTGCGAGTGCGGAAGTCGCTTAACTACCAGGAATTTATCATGAAAATTGTAAGGGAGGCGCTGGCCGGAACGCAGGAGTCCAGCGACCTGATGGTGAAAATCGCTCCCGCTCACGGCGAGCTGGAGATAGTCATCCACAGTGAAGTGATTAAGCAGTTTGGCGAGCAGATTCGCCAGGTGGTCAACGACACGTTGCGCGCCATGAACGTGCGCCAGGGACTCATCATTATTGAAGACAAAGGGGCGCTGGACTGTGTGATCCGCGCCCGCCTGCAAAGCGCGCTGATGCGTGCCGCCGATGAACAGGGCATCAACTGGGGGGCGCTGAAATGAGCAAACTCCGCCGCAGCATGCTGTTCCTGCCGGGCGCCAACGCCGCCATGCTCTCCACCGCCTTTATCTACCGCCCCGACTCCATCATGTTTGACCTTGAGGACGCCGTGGCCCTGCGCGAGAAGGACACCGCGCGCATGCTGGTGTTCCACGCCCTGCAGCACCCGATGTATCAGGATATCGAAACCGTGGTGCGCATTAACCCGCTCAGCACGCCGTTTGGCCTGCTGGATCTGGAGGCCGCCGTGCGCGCGGGCGTGGACGTGATCCGCCTGCCGAAAACCGACACGCCGGACGATATCTACGAGCTGGAAGGCCATCTTGAGTGCATTGAGCGGGATTGCGGCCGCGAGGTCGGCTCCACCCGCGTGATGGCGGCGATTGAATCGGCCGTTGGCGTCATCAACGCCGTGGCGATTGCTCGTAGCTCTCCGCGCTTAATCGGCATCGCGCTGGCCGCCTTTGACTACGTGATGGACATGCAGACCGAGCGAGGCGACGGCACCGAGCTGTTCTACGCCCGCTGCGCCGTGCTGCACGCCGCCCGCGCCGCGGGCATCGACGCCTTCGACGTGGTGTGGTCAGACGTTAACGACGAGGCCGGGTTCCTGCGCGAGGTCGATCTGATCCGCAAGATGGGCTTTAACGGCAAATCGCTGATTAATCCGCGCCAGATTGATCTGCTGCACAACGCCTATGCCCCGACTCAGGAAGAGGTGGATCACGCCAGAAGGGTGATTGAGGCGGCAGAAGAGGGCGAGCGTAACGGTCTGGGCGTGGTGTCGCTCAACGGCAAAATGGTGGATGCACCAATTATTAACCACGCGCAGGTGGTGCTGGAGCGCGCGGCGGCCTCCGGCGTGCGTCGGTAAGGATGAGAAAATGAATCAGACAGAACTTCTCCACGTGAATTTCCCCCATTTGCGGGACTTAAAACCCTTTGATACCGCCCACAGCGCTACTCCCTGGCTGGCGGACAGCGACGCGAAACACAGCCGCAAGCTCTGCGCCTCTGTTGAAGAGGCCGTTAAGCGCTGCGGCCTGCAGGACGGGATGACCATCTCCTTCCATCACGCGTTTCGCGAAGGCGACCGGGTGATCAACACCGTCGTGGCGCTGCTGGCGCGAATGGGCTTTAAAAACCTGACGCTGGCCTCCAGCTCCCTGATGACCTGCAACGACGCGCTGATCGAACATATCGAAAGCGGCGTCATCACCCGAATTTACACCTCAGGCATGCGCGGCAGGCTGGCGGACGCCATCTCCCACGGGCTGATGGACGAGCCGGTGCAGATTCACTCCCACGGCGGGCGCGTGAAGCTGCTCCAGGACGGCGAACTGAATATCGACGTGGCATTTCTCGGCGTCCCGTGCAGCGATGAGTTTGGCAACGCCAACGGCACGCACGGTAAATCATGCTGCGGGTCCCTGGGCTACGCGATGGTGGACGCGCACTTTGCCCGCAGGGTGGTACTGCTCACCGAAGAACTGGTGCCGTTCCCGAATATGCCTGCCAGCCTGGTGCAGGACCAGGTGGACTACATCGTGCAGGTTGAAAGCGTGGGCGACCCGGCGAAAATCAGCGTCGGCGCGGCGCGCGTCACCAGCAACCCGCGCGAGCTGATGATCGCCCGCTATGCGGCGGACGTGATTGAACACTCCGGCTACTTCAAACCGGGCTTCTCGATGCAGACCGGCTCCGGCGCGGCGGCGACCGCCTGCACGCGCTTTATGGAAGAGAAGATGGAGCGCAGCGGCGTGAAGGCGCGCTTTGCACTCGGCGGCATCACCGGCAGCCTGGTGGATCTGCACGAGAAGGGGCTCATTGAAAAGCTGCTCGACACACAGTGCTTTGACGGCCAGGCGGCGGTCTCGCTGGCGCGTAACCCGAACCACGTGGAGATCTCCACCAACGTCTACGCCAACCCCGGCAGCAAGGCGGCAAGCTGCGACCAGCTCGACGTAGTGATCCTCAGCGCCCTCGAAATTGACGTCGATTTCAACGTTAACGTCATCACCGGCTCCGACGGCGTGATGCGCGGCGCGTCCGGCGGGCACTGCGACGTGGCCGCCGCGGCGAACCTGACCATCGTCGTCGCGCCGCTGCTGCGCAGCCGCATTCCGACGGTCGTGAAGCGGGTCACCACGCGCCTCACGCCGGGTGAGAGCATCGACGTGCTGGTCACCGATCACGGTATTGCGGTCAACCCGGCGCGCCCGGAGATCCGCGAGCGGCTGCTGGACGCCGGGCTGAAGGTTGTGGACATCAGCGCGCTCTACGAGCGGGCGATTTCCCTGACCGGCGTACCGAAACCGATTGAGTTTACCGACAAAATCGTCGGGGTGATCCGCTACCGCGACGGCAGCGTGATCGACACTGTTCGACAGGTAAAGGAGTGAATATGACCATTGCGACACCCGTGCGGACGGGTGTCAGCCTGGAGGAACTGCTGGCGGCGAAAGAGCGCCGCGCAGCCCGTCAGGCTGACTGGCTCACGCACTATCAACAGCCGGTGATTTCCCTCACGCTGGTCACGCCGGGGGAAATCAAAGACAGCCTGCGCTATCGCAATACCATGGGCGTGGCGCTGCAGATGTGCGACCAGCTGCTGTGGGAAAACCGCTGGCAGGTGCTGGACCGCCAGGTACTGTGGCTCCCGACCGGGCCTGAGGCCATCTGGTGCGTGGCCCATCCGGCGACGGAAATCAAAGCGCACTGTGCGGAGCTGGAGCAGATGCACCCGCTCGGCAGGCTGTGGGATCTGGACGTAATCTGTCCTCAGCACGGCCACGTCGGGCGTCAGTCGCTGGGGGCAAATCTCAGGCGCTGCCTCATCTGCGACGAGCCCGCCCACGCCTGCTCTCGTTCGCGCAATCACCCCGTTGAGCAGGTGGTTTCCCGCGTGGAGAAGATGATAGATGACTGGTTTGCTCGCGACTAAACCGCGCCCGGCTGACGTGCCCGCGCTTGCCGAAGCGGCGCTGTGGCAGGAGCTGGAGCTAACGCCCAAGCCGGGGCTGGTGGACAAGCTCAATAACGGCTCCCATCGCGATATGGACCACGCGCTGTTCGTCCGCAGCATTGCGGCGATTGCGCCGTGGTTTTCGCGCTTTGCCGAGCTGGGCAACTCGCATGCGGATAAATCTGCTGGCGAGCAGCTACGGATCCTCCGCCCGATGGGGATGGCCTGCGAGCAGGCGATGTATGCTGCGACGAACGGAGTGAACACCCACAAGGGCGGGATTTTTGCCCTGGGTTTAGTATGCTTCGCCGCCGGACGTGTGAAAAATATCTCGGCAAACAGCCTCTGCTGTGAGGTAAGTAACATCTGCCGTGGGCTGGTGTCGCGGGAGCTGGCCGCGCGCAGCGGACGGGCGACGGCGGGCGAGCGGCAGTTTCAGCAGTACGGCTTAACCGGCGCGCGCGGTGAGGCCGAAAGCGGCTTTGCAACGGCGCGTAGGGCGCTGGCGCAGTGGAACGGACAGTCGCTTCACGCCCTGCTGTTACGCCTGATGGCGATAAATCAGGACAGCAACCTCGTTTCGCGCGGCGGCATTGAGGGGCTGCGCTACGTTCAGGGCTATGCGCGGGAACTGCTGGCAAACGGCTGGGATCGCGAGGCGTTGCTTAAGATGGATAAGGCATTGATTGAACGCAATCTGAGCCCGGGCGGCAGCGCGGATTTGCTGTCGGTGGGGTGGGTGTTGTCTGCAATAAAATAGCCGGGTGGCGCTAATGCTCACCCGGCCTACTCTCCGTGCTTTTGTAGGCCCGGTAAGGCGAAGCCGCCACCGGGCAAAAGACATCAAGGATCAATGCGCAATAGGCTGCGCACCGTGCGGTTCACGTACGTGCTTGTACTTGAACAGCGCGATGAACGCGAAGAACAGTACCAGCGAGTACGCGGCGAAGATCAGCCACACAGGCTGCCAGTCGGTGATGCCGTTGGTGGTGTACATCTCCACCACTTTACCGCTCACTACGCCGCCCAGAATACAGCCGAAGCCGTTGGTCATCATCAGGAACATGCCCTGCGCGCTGGCGCGGATTTCAGGCTTCACCTCTTTTTCCACAAACACCGAACCGGAGATGTTGAAGAAGTCGAAGGCGCATCCGTAAACAATCATCGACAGCACCAGCAGCATGGTACCGAACGCGCTCGGGTCGCCGTAGGCGAACAGGCCGAAGCGCAGCATCCACGCAGCGATACTGATCAGCATGACGTTTTTGATGCCGTAGCGGCTCAGGAAGAACGGGATGGTCAGAATAAACAGCGTCTCGGAGATCTGCGAGATGGACATCATTACCGACGCGTGCTCGACGATAAAGCTCCCGGCAAACAGAGGATCGTTATCGAAGCTGTGCAGGAAGGTGTTGCCGAACATGTTGGTGATTTGCAGCTCTGCACCCAGCAGCATGGAGAAGATAAAGAAGATCGCCATGCGTTTGTTTTTGAACAGCGCGAACGCGTCCAGGCCAAGCATGGTGCTCCAGCTCTGGTTTTTTTGCTGGTTAGAAACCGGAATGGTTGGCAGCGTCAGGGTGAAGATCGCCAGCAGCACGGAGAGCGCTGCACCGATGTAGAGCTGCATATGGCTCAGTTCAAAGCCCGCGAAGCTCACGCCCCACATCGCCATGATAAAGCCGATGGTGCCCCAGATGCGGATAGGCGGGAAATCGGTGACGATATCCAGGCCGGCAGATTTCAGGCGGTAGTAGGAGATGGTGTTGATCAACCCAAGCGTTGGCATATAGGCCAGCGAGTTAAGCAGGATCACCATAAACATCGCCCCCGGCGTGGTCACTTCGGCCGCCATAAACAGCGTCCCCGCACCCACCAGATGGCAAAGCATGTACAGCCACTTCGCGCTTAACCATTTATCCGCCACGATACCGAGCAGCGTTGGCATAAAGACAGCCGCAATACCCAGCGAGCTGTATACGGCACCGATTGACGCACCGTCGAACTTGAGCGTCACAAACATATAGGAGCCGAGTGTAGTCAGCCAGCTACCCCACAGGCAGAACTGCAGAAACGACAATATTTTAAGCTGCAGCTTAAGGTTCATGTTACTTTCCTCACAAGTGAGCGGGAGATATGTTGTTTTTGGAACATTCAGGGTTGTTATTTGATGCAATTCTATCAGTTGGCAACGATATGTTTTGTTATCTCCCGCAAAAAAATGCAATCCACATTAATTTGCAGTTTGGATTGTGATGCAAATAACGTTTTCGTATGGGTGGGGGATGGGTGCGGCCTGATGCCCTCACCCTGACCCTCTCCCACAGGGAGAGGGGAAACAGAACACCTTCTCCCTGTGGGAGAAGGTGTGCCGATCAGCGGCGACGATAGTTCTTCTGCGCCGTATTCACCTTATACAGATAGCGGCGGGATTCCGCAGACGGGTGGCGAGTGGTGAGGGTTGAGTAGACATCCCCCGGTGCCATGCTGTTAATGATGTTTGCGGCCTGCACTTTGTCGTTCGAGAAGACGCGCAGCACGCTGCCCGCGCCGCCGTTGTAGGCTGTAATCACCGCGTAGCGACGCGACGTCGGGTTATCGATGCCGCCCAGGTAAACGTTGTTCAGCATCGCCAGGTAGGCGGTCCCGGTATCAATGTTGCTCTGCGGGTCGAACAGGTAGCTGCGGCTCGGCGTGCCGGATTTCCCCTGCGAGCGGAAGACGTCTTTACCGGCGCTGTGCTGCACAACCTGCATCAGCCCCAGCGCGTCCGAACGGCTCACCGCGTACGGGTTAAACGAGGATTCGGTCTGCATAATCGCCAGGATCAGCGACTCATCCACGCCGTACTTACGCGATGCCTGACGCACCATGCCAAGGTACTTGTGCGCACGCTTGTCGAGGTGGTTCGGGACAAGGTTGATGGTGACGCTGTAGATGATCTTCAGGCCGTTAGAGCGGCTCTTCAGGCGCGTCTGCAGCAGGTAGTCGGCAAATTTCGTGGCGCGGCCTTCCCAGCGGATCGGCTGTCCGGTCTGGTCAACTACCTGACCGTACAGGAACGGCTCTTTTGAGATGGTGATGTCGTCGGCATCGGAGTAGAGATCGATAGATCCCGGATCGTCACCCATCAACAGGGTTTTGACGATCGCCTGACGCAGCCGTGCCGCAGGGTCAGTGCCTGCGATGGTTTCAATGGTGATCGTACCCTCATCAAAGTTGATGTGGCTACGGGTCAGATAGGCGTCGGTGTACTTAACGTAGTCCTTCGGTCCGGCAATAAGAACTTCGTTAAATCCCCATATATTCTCGATGTTGTGGGCAAACTGCCCCATCAAAATGTCAAAACCGTTGGTGTCCTTGACCCAGGCTTCGTTGTAATCATCGCCTTTTTTGGACGAACACGAGACCAGCAACGGCGCAACAAGGGCTAGCGCTAAAAGTTTTTTCATCATTCCGGGAGTGCGTGTTGTGTTTGCTTTAACGGCGGGGTTCACCCGCACGCTGTTATTTTTCCGGCGGCGTATAGCCTTCGATGTGCACGTCTTTACCTTCGAACAGGAAGCTCACCATCTCCTGCTCCAGCAGCTTGCGGTGCTCCGGGTTCATCATGCTGAGCTTTTTCTCGTTGATCAGCATGGTCTGCTTTTTCTGCCACTGTCCCCAGGCTTCTTTGGAGATCTCGTTATAGATGCGCTTGCCCAGATCCCCCGGATAAAGCTGGAAATCCTGGCCTTCAGCGTCGCGCTGCAGGAAAGTACAAAAAATCGTTCTGGCCATACTCATTCCTCTTTTTCTTGTCGATGCTAAACCATTGCACCGGCACGTAATTGCTGTAACAGGCGCTCTACGGGAGCCGCCAGCCCGACTGATGGCGGTTGCGCTAAGTTATACCAGAGAGCGGTGCCTTCATCCATGCACGAGGTGAATGAGGACACGGGAAGCCACATCGGGACAATATCCAGATGGAAATGGCTGAAGGTATGGCGAAACGCGGTCAGCTGCGTCAGGTTATCGGCAGCAATCCTGCGCTTTTGAAGCCACTCACGCAGCAAGTCTTCATTTTCAAACTGTGGGAAGCAGTATAGACCACCCCACAGACCGCTCGGCGGACGCTGGGCAAGGAACACGTCGTCGCCGTGCTGCATCAGCAGCATATAGCCCGTGCGCTCCGGCAGCGTCTGTTTGGGTTTCTTACCCGGATACTGCGCCCATGAATGGTTGGCGTAGGCCACGCAGAGGTTGTTTACCGGGCAGAGTTCACACTTAGGTTTTGAACGCGTGCAGACCATTGCGCCGAGATCCATCATCGCCTGGTTGAAACGCTCGACGCCGTTGGCCGGGGTGACCGTTTCACTTATTTCCCAAAGACGTTTCTCAACGTCCTTCTTACCCGGCCAGCCGTCGACGGCATAAAAGCGGGCCAGCACGCGCTTCACGTTGCCGTCGAGGATCGGGAAATGCTTGCCTAAAGACAGGGAGAGAATGGCGCCCGCGGTTGAACGCCCGACGCCGGGTAAGTCCGCCACCTCGTCGAAGGTTTCCGGGAATTTGCCGTTGTGGCGCGTCGCGACCTGCTGTGCGGCCTTGTGCAGGTTACGCGCCCGGGCGTAGTAGCCAAGACCGGTCCACAGGTGCAGCACCTCGTCCAGCGGGGCGTTGGCCAGATCGGTCACCGTCGGGAAGCGCGCCATAAAACGCTCGAAGTAAGGGATCACTGTGGCGACCTGCGTTTGTTGCAACATCACCTCGGAGAGCCATACTTTGTACGGCGTTTTTTCAATTTGCCAGGGCAGGGTTTTACGCCCGTATTTGTCGTACCAGTCCAGCACCTGGGCTGAAAATTGAGAGGCTTGCATGGTCATCGATTCGCATAATCAGGGACGCAGATTGCAGCACAGCGTCAATCTGCTGTAAACCGGATCTTTCCCATGCTTGCATAGAAGCCTTAACTTTGGATAATGCCCGTTTCCCGAACATTCTCACAAGCAGACAACTCTTTTATGAAAAACGACGTCATTTCACCGGAATTTGATGAAAACGGTCGCCCGCTGCGCCGTATTCGCAGCTTTGTCCGCCGTCAGGGCCGCCTGACAAAAGGGCAGCAACATGCGCTGGATAACTACTGGCCGGTGATGGGCGTTGAGTTCAGCGAGCAGCCTCTGGACTTTGCCGAGCTGTTTGGTCGCGACGCGCCCGTCACGCTGGAGATCGGCTTTGGGATGGGCGCCTCGCTGGTGACCATGGCGAAGGCGCGTCCTGAGCAGAACTTCCTCGGTATTGAGGTGCACTCCCCGGGCGTGGGCGCCTGTCTCGCAACCGCCCATGAAGAGGGCGTTGAGAACCTGCGCGTCATGTGTCACGACGCGGTGGAAGTGCTGCATAAAATGATTCCTGACAATTCTTTAACCATGGTTCAGCTCTTTTTCCCTGACCCGTGGCACAAAGCACGTCATAATAAACGCCGTATCGTTCAGGCACCGTTTGCTGAGCTGGTAAAAAGCAAGCTCAAACTGGGCGGTGTCTTCCATATGGCGACCGACTGGGAACCTTATGCGGAACATATGCTGGAAGTGATGTCATCGCTGGATGGGTATAAAAACCAGTCTGTGAGCAGCGACTATGTACCGCGTCCGGACTCGCGTCCGGTAACGAAATTTGAACAGCGTGGCCATCGTCTTGGTCACGGTGTATGGGACTTAATGTTCGAGAGGGTGAAATAATGGCAAAGAATCGTAGCCGTCGTCTGCGTAAAAAGATGCACATCGAAGAATTCCAGGAAGTGGGCTTCTCCGTTGCGTGGCGTTTCCCGGAAGGCACCAGCGTTGAGCAGATCGATCAGGACGTGGATGCGTTCATCAACGAGGTGATCGAGCCAAACAAACTGGCCTTCGACGGTAGCGGCTATCTGGCCTGGGAAGGTCTGATCTGCACCCAGGAAGTGGGTAAATGCACCGAAGAACATCAGGCGCTGGTACGTAAATGGCTTGAGGACCACAAGCTGGAAGATGTTCGCGTCAGCGAACTTTTCGACGTTTGGTGGGACTAATAAAGCAGTAAGGGGCCAGCATTAGCTGGCCCATTTTGTCTGAGGGAGTGTTTAAGATGCGCAAAACGTTGCTGGCTGTTGCTTTGATGGCAACCGGATTCACCGCCCATGCGGATTATCAATGTAGCGTCACCCCGCGTGATGACGTGGTGTTAAGCCCGCAAACCGTGCAGGTCAAAGGCGAAAACGGCAACCTGGTGATTACGCCGGAAGGGAACGTCACCTTTAACGGCAAACAGTACACCCTGACTGCCGCACAGCGCGAGCAGGCGAAAGACTACCAGGCCGATTTGCGTACCGCGCTGCCGTGGATTAATGAAGGCGCGCTGACGCGCGTTGAGAAAAGCCGCGTCGCGCTGGATAAGATCATCACCAAAGAGGTGGGGGAGAGCAGCAACATGCGCACCCGCCTGACGAAGCTGGACAAGCAGCTTAAAGAACAGATGAACCGCATTATCGAGACGCGCTCCGACGGCCTGACGTTCCACTATAAGGCGATCGATCAGGTCCGTGCTGACGGGCAGCAGCTGGTGAATCAGGCCATGGGCGGCATCCTGCAGGACAGCATCAATGAGATGGGGGCGAAAGCGGTGCTGAAAGGCGGCGGTAACCCGCTGCAGGGCGTGCTGGGCAGCCTGGGCGGCTTGCAGACCTCGATTCAGAACGAGTGGAAGAACCAGGAAAATGATTTCCAGCAGTTCGGCAAAGACGTGTGTAAACGTGTGGTGTCGCTGGAAGACAGCCGGAAGGCGCTGGTGGGGACGCTGAAGTAATTTACTTCACCCCTCACCCTAACCCTCTCCCCAAAGGGGCGAGGGGATGGTTTGCTCCCTCTCCCTTTCAGGGAGAGGGCCGGGGTGAGGGTTGCAGCATTTGCAGTGTTTCAAGGATCTTTTCTAACACCGCCTCTTCGTTATCCCAGAGTTCGTTGTTCCAGAAACGAATGACGTACCAGCCCTTTCGATTTAGCCAGAGCGTCCTTTGACGATCGTATTCCTGATTCTCATCATGTTGCCCGCCATCCAGCTCAACAGCCAGACGAGCCGCGCAGCAGGCGAAATCCAGAATGTAATTACCTACCGGATGCTGTCGACGAAATTTATAATTTTCGAAACGGCGGCTGCGCAGTAGATACCAAAGCCGCCTTTCTTCTTTTGTCAGCTCACGTCTGAGCTGTTTTGCATAAGAACGAGTAATTTCCATCCCCACACTCTGCCAGCCTTTCCCTCAGCCGGCAGAACGGGATGCAAAATCCTGAATCAGCCTTCAGGAATCTTCGGTGAGGAACAGCTCAAGAAGGGAGTTTAAGAACAGTTTGCCGTGTTCGGTGATCTGCCAGTATTCCTCGCTCTCGGTGAGATACCCCTGCGCCAGCGCCTCGTCGATCTGCGGGCGGATCACCGACTCCGGTAGCCCGGTGTACAGCGCAAACTCCGCGCGCGGGGCGGCTTCCAGCAGGCGGAAGCGGTTCATAAAGAACTCAAACGGCTTATCCGCCGCTTCGACGTCGTGCTGACGCTCCAGGTAGCGGCCTTCCATATACCCGCGCGGGTGGCGGGTTTTAGCCGTGCGCAGAATACGTCCGTCCGGGAAGGTCACCTTGCCGTGCGCGCCGCAGCCAATCCCCAGATAGTCGCCGAAGCGCCAGTAGTTCAGGTTGTGCTGGCACTGGTAGCCCGGCTTCGCGTACGCGGACGTTTCGTACTGCTGATAGCCCGCAGCGGTCAGAAGCCTGTGACCCTGCTCGAAGATATCCCACAGCGCGTCGTCGTCCGGCAGCACCGGCGGGCGCGAGCCAAACAGGGTGTTAGGCTCGATGGTGAGCTGGTACCACGACAGGTGCGGCGGGTTCAGTTCAATTGCCTGGCGCAGGTCGTCCAGCGCCTCTTCCAGCGACTGATCCGGCAGGCCATGCATCAAATCGAGGTTAAAACTTCGAAGATTAAGCCCGGTCGCCAGGTTTGCCGCGCGCTTGGCCTCTTCCGGGCCGTGAATGCGCCCCAGACGTTTTAGCTTTGGTTCGCTAAAGCTCTGCACGCCGATGGAGATGCGGTTCACGCCCGCACGCTGATAGTCGACAAAACGGTCGGCTTCAACGGTGCCGGGGTTGGCTTCCATCGTAATTTCCGCATCCGCCGCCAGGTTCAGGCGCGCACGCACGCCGTCCAGCAGCGTCTGCATCGCCGGGCCTGACAGCAGGCTCGGCGTACCGCCACCAATGAAAATGGTCTTAACTTCACGTCCCTGTGCGTAAGGTACATCGGCGTCCAGATCGGCCAGCAGATGCGCAACGTAATCATCGTGCGGCACTTCGCCCTTCAGCGCGTGCGAGTTGAAATCGCAATACGGGCATTTCTGCACGCACCACGGGATGTGAATATAAAGACTCAGAGGCGGCAAATTAGCCATTACGCAGTGCTTCCAGTAACAGTTTCAGCGCGCGTCCACGGTGGGATATCGCGCTTTTCTCTTCGCGGGTCAGTTCCGCGGCGGTTTTTCCCTCGGTCGGGACAAAGAAAATCGGGTCGTAGCCAAAGCCGCCGTTGCCAGCCGCTTCACGGGTAATCACGCCCGGCCAGCTGCCGTGGCAGACAATAGGCGTCGGGTCTTCCGCGTGGCGCATATAGACCAGTACGCAGTGGAACTGCGCGGTGCGCTGTTCGTCCGGTACGTCTTTCAGGGCGACAAGCAGCTTTTCCAGATTCTGCTGGTCGGTGGCGTCCACGCCGGAATAGCGTGCGGAGTAAATTCCCGGCGCGCCGCCGAGGAAATCCACGGCCAGACCGGAGTCGTCGGCAATCGCGGGCAGGCCGGTGACCTGTGCGGCATGGCGCGCTTTCAGGATCGCGTTTTCGATAAACGCCAGCCCCGTCTCTTCGGCGGACTCCACGCCCAGCTCGGTCTGAGCCACTACGTCCAGCCCAAAATCATTTAATAGCGAGGCCAGCTCGCGCACTTTACCGGCATTACCGGTCGCGAGAACAACTTTCTGCATGGTTTAGTCCTGTTCTGTCAGAGCCGCGACTTCCGTCGGGATAGATTGCGGATTAAGGATTTTTACCTGTTTATGTCGCCCAAGTTCACCTTTTTCAATGATGACCTGGCTTTTGGCGACGCGAAACTGTTTTGCCAGATATTTGGTCAGATGCGCGTTCGCCTGGCCGTCAACCGGCGGGGCGGTGATGGCGACCTTTAACTCGTCGCCATGCAGCCCGACAATACTGTCACGGCTGGCTTTCGGCTGAATATACAGCCGCAAAACCAGCCCGTCAGCGCAGGTGCTTACTGCACTCATAGCGCCATCCACAGCCCCGGCAGCAGCATGTCGCCCGTAGACTGAAGCAGCTCGGCGATCCCCATGTTGATCACATAGAGCAGCAGAACCAGAATCATCGGGGAGAAGTCGATGCCGCCCATAGACGGAAGCAGGTTGCGGATCGGACGCAGCAGCGGCTCGGCCAGCTGAATCAAGGCGTACTCTACAGGGCTACGGCCTTGGCTCACCCAGCTCATGATCGCCATAACCAACAGCACCCAGAAGATCAGCAGACCGACGGTTTTGATCAGAATCAGGACGGCGGCAATCCAGATAATCGGCTGGAAGGTGATGACCATAAACAGCACGATGGCTTTGATCACGCTCAGAATAAACGCCACCAGCAGCGAAGCGCTATCGATGGGCCCCATTGCCGGGATAATACGGCGCAGCGGTCCGACGACAGGTTGCGTAATTTTCACGACAAACTGGGAGAACGGATTGTAAAAGTCACAGCGGGCCCACTGCATCCAGACGCGTAGCAAAAGCGCCATCGTATACAGCTCAATGACCGTTGAGAGCAGGAAAGTCAACGTCTTCATGGCGTTCCTCAGGTTTCCTTATTATTTGGTGTAGTCGCGCGCACCGAAAACGGCTGTGCCGATGCGCACCATAGTGCTGCCTGCCGCGATGGCGGCTTCCATATCATCCGACATGCCCAGTGAAAGCGTGTCTACCGTTTCATAGCGCGCTTTAAGCGCCTCAAATGCTACAGCCATTTGCTGTGCCACGGCAAACTGCCTTTCATAACTTGACTCAGGCGCCGGAATTGCCATCAGCCCGCGCAGGGTTAAGCGAGGCAGGGCGGCCACCTCTGCGGCCAGCGCATCCAGCTCGCTCAGGGCGATGCCGGACTTGCTGTTTTCATCACTGATGTTGATCTGAATCAGCACGTTAAGCGCAGGCATCTCTGCCGGGCGCTGGTCGCTCAGGCGTGTGGCAATACGCAGACGGTCAACGGTATGGCACCAGTCGAAGTGCTCTGCCACCAGACGGCTCTTGTTCGACTGCAGTGGGCCAATAAAGTGCCACTGCAGATCAGAAGTACCCTGCTCCTGGAAGTAGCGAATTTTATCCACGCCTTCCTGCACGTAGTTTTCGCCAAACGCCCGCTGGCCTGCCGCAATGGCTTCTGCGATGGCGCTCGCAGGCTTTGTTTTGCTGACTGCAAGTAGCGTAATTTCTTCTGAAGCACGGCCGCAACGCGTTGCTGCGGCTGAGATTTTGTCCCGAACCTGTGCCAGGTTATGCGCAATGTCGTTCATTTTCCGAGGAGTAGTCTATGGATGTGGAAGAAATTGTGGCCCTTAGTGTAAAGCATAACGTCTCCGATCTACACCTGTGCAGTGATTTGCCACCCCGCTGGCGCAGATTAGGCCGCCTTGAACCGGCGCCGTTTCCGCCGCCTGATGTCGGGGCGTTGTTGAAAGCGTGGCTCAACGACGAGCAGCAGGGAACCTGGTGGGCAAACGGGCAGGTCGATTTTGCCGTGACGGTGGCGGAAGACCAGCGTCTGCGCGGGAGCGCGTTTAAGCAGATGAAGGGGATATCCGTCACTCTGCGGCTGTTGCCGCGCACCTGTCCGCAGCTTTCCTCGCTGGGTGTGCCGCGGGCCATTCCCGAACTCTTGTCCAGCGACAACGGGTTGGTTCTGGTAACGGGAGCGACCGGCAGCGGCAAATCCACCACGCTGGCCGCAATGGTCGATTTTCTCAACCGCCATACTGACGGCCACATCCTCACGCTCGAAGATCCGGTGGAGTTTATGTACCAGAGTGAACGTTGCCTGATTCAGCAGCGGGAGATAGGCCAGCACAGTCCATCATTTGTGGAGGCGCTGCGCAGTGCATTACGCGAGGACCCGGACGTTATTTTACTGGGTGAGCTGCGCGACAGCGAAACAATCCGCCTGGCGCTGACGGCGGCGGAGACCGGGCATCTGGTGCTGGCGACGCTCCACACTCGCGGGGCATCGCAGGCAATTGAACGGCTGGTCGATACGTTCCCGGCGCAGGAGAAAGATCCGGTGCGTAACCAGCTGGCCGGCAGCCTGCGGGCGGTGCTGGCGCAAAAGCTGCTTCCCGATCTGCAGGGCGGGCGCGTCGCGTTGTATGAACTGCTGGTGAACACCGCAGCGGCGGCGAATCTTATTCGTGAAGGAAAAACGTGGCAGCTGCCCGGCATTATTCAAACCGGCCAGCAGGCAGGAATGCAGAACTTTGACCAGAGCCTGGCGGAGAGACGGGCACAGGGGCGGCTGTAGCCCCCTTCGTTTAAAAGCCCTGTTCGAAATAGCTTTCGAGGATGATGACGGCTGAAGCGGAGTCTACGCTGCCCTTGTTGAGCGCCCGGAAGCCACCGTGCTCAAACAGGCCTGCACGCGCTTCGACGGTGCTGAGACGCTCGTCGTGAAGCTTCACCGAGACGCCAAAGCGGCCATGGATTTTATTGGCGAACTTACGCGCCCGGGCGGTCAGCGGTTGTTCCGTGCCGTCCATGTTCAGCGGCAGCCCAACGATAACGTCATCCGGCTGCCACTCTTTGAGCAGACGTTCGATAAGATTCCAGTCTGGCGTGCCGTCGTTGGCCTTCAGGGCCGTGAGCGGACGCGCGGTACCGGTGATGCGCTGACCCACGGCAACGCCAATGCTTTTGGTGCCAAAATCGAAGGCCAGAAGTGTTCCGCTCATCAGGCGTGCCCCGCTACGCCTGGCATGGTCAGAATATCAATGCCAATCAGCTTTGCCGCGTCACGCCAGCGATCGGCTATCGGGGTTTTAAACAGAATATTCATGTCCGCAGGTGCGGTAAGCCAGGCGTTATCGAGGATCTCTTGCTCAAGCTGGCCTTTTTCCCACGACGAATAGCCCAGCGCCACCAGCACCTCAGAAGGCTGCTCTGCGGTACCCAGCGTCTCAAGTACGTCGCGCGAGGTCGTGATCACGGTGTTGTCGGAGATGCGAATGCTGGACGAGAAAACCGGCGGGGTATGCAGAATAAAGCCGCGATCTTCTGCAAGAGGTCCACCCAGCATCACCGGTTTATCAAGCCGAATTTCCGGCAGGCGCTCTTCAGCCGAGATTTTCAGCTTGTCCAGAATCCCTTCAACCTGCAGGTTTTCCAGCGGCTTATTGATGATAATGCCCATTGCGCCGTCTTCATTGTATTCACAAATATAAACCACGGCGCGGCGAAAAATCGGATCCTGGAGAGCAGGCATGGCAATAAGAAAGTGATGCTGTAAATTCATTGTCAGAGGTACTGTTTCCTGGTTTAAAAAGCGACAGCGCCCAGTATGGGGATAAACCCGGGCGCTGTCACAGATTATTTCTGTAAACGTTTTTCGATCGCGTCCATCAGCATTCCGGTGATCGAGATCGGGAACTCCGCTTCGATTTCGCGAATGCAGGTTGGGCTGGTGACGTTCACTTCAGTCAGGCGATCGCCGATGATATCCAGGCCAACGAAGATCAGGCCTTTGGCTTTCAGCGTAGGGCCGACGCGGCGGGCAATTTCCCAGTCGCTTTCGGTCAGCGGACGGGGTTCACCACGACCACCGGCCGCCAGGTTACCGCGGGTTTCGCCACCCTGCGGAATACGCGCGAGGCAGTAAGGCACCGGCTCGCCGTCTACAACCAGCACGCGTTTGTCGCCATCTTTAATGGCAGGCAGATAGTTCTGCGCCATGCAGTAACGGGTACCCAGTTCGGTCAGCGTTTCGGCAATCACGCCGATGTTCGGATCGCCTTCCTTCACGCGGAAGATAGATGCGCCGCCCATGCCGTCCAGCGGCTTCATGATGATGTCGCCGTGCTTCTGCCAGAACTCTTTCAGCTGCGCTTTGCTGCGGGTCACCAGCGTTTCCGGCGTCAGGTCAGAGAACCAGGCGGTGTAGAGCTTCTCGTTGCAGTCGCGCAGGCTCTGCGGCTTGTTGACGATAAGCGTCCCTTTCTCTTCGGCACGCTCAAGGATGTAGGTGGAGTAGATATATTCGGTATCGAACGGCGGATCTTTACGCATCAGGATCACGTTGAGGTCGGCCAGGGCAATGTCCTGCTCGGTGCCAAACTCGTACCATTTGTCGTAGTCCTGCTCGACGTTAACGATGCGGGTGCGCGCGCGGGCTTCACCGTTGATCAGGTAAAGATCGTTCATCTCCATATAGTGGAGCTCATAGCCGCGACGCTGCGCTTCCAGCAGCATAGCGAAGCTGGAATCTTTTTTGATGTTAATGTTTGCGATGGGATCCATCACGATGCCGAGCTTTATCATGTTCTTCTCCGTTAATACTTCAACCCAGGTCGCCAAACCGCACCTGTAGCGCGGTGATGGCCGTGAGTGCCGTTGTCTCAGTGCGCAGAACGCGAGGTCCCAACAGAATATCAGTAAACTGGTAGCGCGCCGTCATCGCAATTTCGTCCGCCGACAGGCCACCTTCGGGGCCAATCAGCAGCCGAACGCGCTCGACGGGCAGCGGCAGCGTATTGATGCTGGCGCTGGCGCGCGGATGAAGATTGAGCTTCAGCCCGCTCTCTTCTTCTGCACACCAGTCCTCCAGATCCATTGCCGGGCGGATCTCCGGGATTCGGTTGCGGCCGCTCTGTTCGCAGGCCGCAATGGCAATTTTCTGCCACTGCTGGATCTTTTTATTCAGACGTTCAGCATCCAGTTTAACGCCACAGCGCTCGGAAAAAAGTGGCGTAATGAGGCTTACGCCCAGCTCAATGGATTTTTGAATGGTGAACTCCATCTTTTCCCCGCGCGACATCACCTGCCCAAGGTGGATGTGCAGCGGCGATTCACGGTCGTCCACTTCACCGCGCAAGACATTTACATGCACGCTTTTTTTATCCGCCCGCGTGATTTCCGCGTCGAAAACCTGATTAGAGCCATCGAACAGCTGTATTGCCTGGCCTGCCCCCATGCGCAGCACGCGGCCAACGTGGTTAGCGGCGTCATCAGACAGGGCGATTTCGCGGCCTGCGGTAATCAGTTCAGGGTGGTAAATGCGGGGAATGCGCATAGTCAAAAATTCCATATGTCATGCGATATAAGCGAATTGCCGTAGTGTAGGTTAGCTCTTTTGCGCCTGGCAAGCCCGCTGGACGTACGGGTTATGATTCCCCTGGACTCTGGCAATGCGTTCGTCGCGCTGGCATTCCCATTCCGTCACCGGATACTGCTTGTCCCAGGCATTGAACAACTGCGTCTGCTGGCGGGAGAGGTTGAGGTCATAACGGTCACGCATATAGAAGTAGGTGCGGGCGATGCTGCCGCGCGCGCGGGCAGGGGGCTCGGCGACTTTCTCTTTAAAATCCACCTTCATGCCGCACTGGCCGTACTGGCCTTCGCCACCGTTCCACTGGCTGTACATAAAGTTACCGCGGTCGCCGTTCACTTCACCAACCGCAGGTTGCAGGTTATGCATATCGCTTTCCATCTGGCGATATACCGGATCTTTGGCGCAGTTTTTACGTCCGCCGTCCTGCCAGCACTGGCGCTGGTGGCCAAACTGCCAGGCCGGAACGACATGCTCCCATTCGATGCGGCTGGCGCGGTTTTCGTTTTTACGCACCTTATAGCCGCATGACTCAAGGTCAACGACCCCTTTTTTGCCCTGCCAGTTAATTTTGCAGCCGCAGTAGAAATCGCCCGGCACATCGGCGTTCACCTTCACGCCTGCTGCCTTGGCCTGGGAAAAACTGTTGATACCGTCGGCCATTGCCTGGCCGGAAAGCGCCGTCGTCAGAAAAGCGACCGCAAGAGAGAAATTACGGGACATCTTACACTCCGTGTCAAAACGAGCCCGCAACGTAACGAATGTTGTTCCCGTATGCAATCAGTCAGATCAGGAAAGTTCCTGAAAGTTCAGGCGATTACTCCGCGACCAGCGGTTCGCCGCATTTGACGCAGCGGTAGGTCGCTTCACCGCGCACCACGCGATTATGGCGGCGGACGGTAAGCTGGTGCTGCTGGCACTGGCAGCGGTAGGGGAAGGTATTGCGGCGCACTGATTCCAGCTCGAACTGATGGGTGCGGCGCGCCGGAACCCCAAGCACCGCCTCCATCATCCACTTCCACTCTTTTCCGTGGGGCGCGACGCGGCCAAAGTGCTTCCACACCAGAAGGTGCGCCAGCTCGTGCGGTACCACTTCTTCAATAAACGCCTGCTGGTTCTCCATCATCAGCACCGGGTTAAGGCGGATCTCGTATGATTCCAGCCAGGCGGTGCCTGCCGCGGTACCACGCTGCTGATAGACCAGCTTCGGTTCAGGATAGTTGCGGCCGAGCTTCAGATTCGCCTGAGCGAGTTTTTCCCGCAGGCTGCGCATAACGGCTTGCTGAATGGCGATGGGGAGACGGGGAGCTTTCATAGGGGCAGAGCATAAAGCGGGAAGCGGGGAGGCGCAAGAGGCGCCTCCCGCAATGAGGATCAGTCGTGTGCGCCGATTTCGCGCAGCGGACGACCTTTCATCAGGTTACGTTCAATGTGTTCCAGTGAAACGTGCTTAGTTTCTGGAACCAGCCAGATAGTCAGAACAATAAAGAAGATATTCAGACCGGCGTAGACCCAGAAGGTGTTCGCATTGCCCAGGGTGTTGAGCATGGTCAGGAACGTCGCGCCGACGATCATATTGGCAATCCAGTTGGTCGCGGTAGAGCAGGTGATACCAAAGTCACGCCCTTTCAGCGGCTGGATCTCCGAGCACAGCACCCAAATCAGCGGGCCGGCGCTCATCGCAAACCCGACGATAAACATCAGCAGCATCCCTACCGCGAAGTACTGGGCGGTTGGAGAGTGAATGCCCACATGCATCATGGTGCCCAGCACGCCCATGCCGATCGCCATGACCAGGAAGCCCAGCGTCAGAGTAGGCTTACGCCCCCAGCGATCCACCAGGCCGATGGCGATAAAGGTCGCCAGCACGTTGGTCAGGCCGACAATAACGGTGCCCCACATCTGCTCGGTGGTGTTGGTGTAGCCCGCCAGCTCAAAGATTTTTGGCGCGTAGTACATGATGACGTTCATCCCGGTGAACTGCTGCATCACCTGCAGCAGCACGCCGAGGAACACCGCACGGCGGAAGTTGCTGTTCTCTTTAAACAGCGCCCAGCCGGACTGTTTTACCTTCAGGCTTTCGCGGATCTCTTCCAGCTCGTTTTTCGCTTCAGCGCTGGTATCGCGCAGGCGAAGCAGCACGCGTTCGGCATCGACGAAGCGGCGTTTGGCGGCAAACCAGCGCGGACTGTCCGGCAGGAAGAAGACGCCAATCAGCAGCAGAATGGCCGGAATGATGATCACGCCGAGCATCCAGCGCCATGCGCCGCTGTAGCTGAACGCGGTATCGGACAGGTAAGCACCAAGAATACCGATGGTGATCATCAGCTGGTACATGGAAATCATGCTGCCGCGGATTTTCTCCGGCGCAATTTCAGAGAGGTAGAGCGGGGCGGTGTATGACGCTACGCCCACGGCCAGGCCCAGCAGCACACGGGAAAGGATAAGCACTTCAACGTTAGGGGCGGCTGCAGAGAAGAGGGAACCGGCGACGAAGAGGATCGCACCGATCATGAGGCTCTTTTTACGTCCGAGCTTGAAGGAGAGCCAGCCGCTGCCGACGGCCCCAACGGCCGCACCGAACATCATGGAGCTGACCACCCATTCCTGGGTATGCGCGTTAATCTGGAATTCGTCTGCGATGAAGGGAAGAGCGCCGGCAATGACGCCGATATCCAGGCCAAAGAGTAATCCTGCCAGGGCGGCGAGGAAGCAGACGAAGAATGTCATCGCCTTGTTGGACGTACGCCCCTGTTTTTTATTGTCAGGCATTATGCCCTCCAGTTGGGTTATCAGTTTTATTGATGTTTAGGGTAGGTGAGCGACCCATAAAAAGATGTGAGATTAATCACATTGGTGTAATCGGTTACACTAACCTGTAACCGTAAATAAAATTAAAGCTTTGAAAATATAGAGGTAAATGAGGTGATATGCATCGCGAAAGAATACATTTCAGACTTAACTGAAAGGAAATGTAACAGCAGAAGAAAGGCGATCATGCAAAGAGAATATTCTGAAAGCAGGATATATTCGGTGAGGTGTAATCGGTTCCAGTCGTGCGGCTTTTGGCAGGCACCCGATATAAAAAAGGCCAGCACAAAGGCTGGCCTGTCTAAAGCGCGCGTCAGTCGATTATTTCAGACCGGCAGCTTCACGCAGCAGAGCGGCTTTGTCGGTTTTTTCCCATGGGAAATGTTCACGACCAAAGTGACCGTATGCCGCGGTTTCCTGATAGATTGGGTGCAGCAGATCCAGCATCTGAATCAGGCCGTATGGACGCAGGTCGAAGAACTCGCGCACCAGCAGGGTCAGCTGTTCTGAAGGCACTTTCTCGGTACCAAAAGTTTCAACCATGATGGAGGTTGGCTCAGCCACGCCGATGGCGTAGGAAACCTGGATCTCACAGCGGTCGGCCAGGCCGGCAGCAACGATGTTTTTCGCCACATAACGTGCTGCGTACGCCGCAGAACGGTCAACTTTAGACGGGTCTTTACCGGAGAACGCACCACCGCCGTGACGCGCCATGCCGCCGTAGGTATCAACGATGATTTTACGACCGGTCAGGCCGCAGTCGCCCATTGGGCCGCCGATAACGA
The DNA here is from genome assembly GCF_041399405.1 of Enterobacter sp. KB-280D8. Taxonomy (NCBI): domain Bacteria; kingdom Pseudomonadati; phylum Pseudomonadota; class Gammaproteobacteria; order Enterobacterales; family Enterobacteriaceae; genus Enterobacter; species Enterobacter sp. KB-280D8. Next base: position 298,110 of record NZ_JBGKEC010000003.1, on the reverse strand, counting down.
AGCGTCCGGTTGGGTTGATGAAGAATTTGGTCGCGCAGCTCAGCCATTCGGTCGGCAGAACCGGCTTAATGATCTCTTCCATCACTGCTTCCTGCAGGGATTTCTGATCGATATCTTCGGCATGCTGAGTAGACAGTACCACCGCATCGATGCCAACAATTTTGCCGTCGTCGTACTGGAAGGTCACCTGGCTTTTCGCATCCGGGCGCAGCCACGGCAGGGTGCCGTTTTTACGCACTTCAGCCTGACGCTGCACCAGACGGTGTGCGTAGGTCACAGGCGCCGGCATCAGCACGTCGGTTTCGTTGGTTGCATAACCGAACATCAGGCCCTGGTCGCCCGCGCCCTGTTCCAGCGGATCGGCACGGTCAACGCCCTGGTTGATGTCTGGAGACTGTTTGCCAATGGCGCTCAGTACCGCGCAGGAGTTGGCATCAAAGCCCATATCAGAATGCACATAGCCGATCTCACGCACCGTGTTACGGGTGATCTCTTCGATATCAACCCATGCGCTGGTGGTGATCTCACCGCCAACCAGAACCATGCCGGTTTTGACATAGGTTTCGCACGCTACGCGCGCTTTAGGATCCTGCGCCAGGATCGCATCCAGCACCGCATCGGAGATTTGGTCAGCAATTTTATCAGGATGTCCTTCTGATACGGACTCGGACGTAAACAGGTGTTTTGCCATGTTTTATTTCACCTAAGAGGAATTTGGTTAGCTCAAGCTGCTGTGTGGAATAGCCAAAGGAGATAATTCTACCAAGGCCTGCAGGTTTTTGACACTGGCAGTATGAGTGTTAATCAGTATAGATGGATTAACATCTGGATGGCTATTTTAGGTCACTTCTTCGCCCGATTTCCAGTTTTTTTTGATTCATCTCTCACTGCGTTGAAATGTCTGCTGGAAATTTTTCCTGACGGCGCTGGCAACCCGCGCATTTTTGTTTTGCTTTTTAGCCCCCTTCTCGGTATAAAACGCGGCGCGCGGCTCATACAAAAAAAGCGCTCGATGACCTCATCGTGTCGCCACTTCCAGCCGGGTTAAGCAGTGAACTTTTAGCTTTGGCTTGGGGTCCGTTTCAGCAGAGGCGGCCGTGGAGGTGATACGAGATAATGAACCATCGTTTTCCGCTAATTCAGCGCTGCCGTTCTGGCGCGCAATTGATTCCCGCAACCCGCATTTCTAGTCTGCAAACCTGCCGATGTTATACCCATCTCGGCGCTTCTCAGGATTCCAGGGCCGGTCACGCTTTGTGAAAACTGAACAAGGGCGCTCTTGTTAATACAAGAGTTTTCTCGTGGTTTCGCCGAACCTTGTCATACAGAGTTCGGATACGTGTTTTACAATGATATGAATAAGAAACCGGTCGCACGGTCTGGTTTTCAGCATACTCTGCTGGGAAACGGAGCCGTTTATGGGTTGTTATCGCCGTACAACGCTGCGATAGTAGTCAACTGTTTTACACTTAATACAAAGAGTTGAGGTTCGCTATGTCTGACGACATGTCTTCTTTTTCGCCTTCGTCAGCGGGCGAACAGGGTGTACTACGTTCTATGCAGGAGGTTGCGATGAGCTCCCAGGAAGCCAGCAAGATGCTGCGCACTTACAATATTGCCTGGTGGGGCAATAACTACTACGACGTCAATGAACTGGGCCACATCAGCGTCTGCCCTGATCCGGACGTCCCTGAAGCGCGCGTGGACCTCGCCAAACTGGTGAAAGCCCGCGAAGCACAGGGCCAGCGTTTGCCTGCACTGTTCTGCTTCCCGCAGATCCTGCAACATCGCCTGCGTTCCATTAACGCCGCGTTCAAGCGCGCGCGTGAATCCTACGGCTATAAAGGCGACTACTTCCTGGTGTATCCGATCAAGGTAAACCAGCACCGTCGCGTGATTGAATCCCTGATCCACTCCGGCGAACCGCTGGGGCTGGAAGCCGGCTCCAAAGCGGAACTGATGGCTGTGCTGGCGCATGCGGGCATGACCCGTTCGGTGATCGTCTGTAACGGCTATAAAGACCGTGAATACATTCGTCTGGCGCTGATTGGCGAGAAGATGGGCCATAAGGTCTATCTGGTTATCGAAAAGATGACCGAAATTGCCATCGTGCTGGAAGAGGCCGAACGTCTGAACGTCATCCCGCGCCTTGGCGTGCGTGCGCGTCTGGCGTCGCAGGGTTCCGGTAAATGGCAGTCCTCCGGCGGTGAAAAATCCAAGTTCGGCCTGGCGGCGAACCAGGTGCTGCAGCTGGTGGAAATTCTGCGCGAGCGCGGTCGTCTGGACAGCATTCAACTGCTGCACTTCCACCTCGGCTCGCAGATGGCCAATATTCGCGACATCGCCACCGGCGTGCGTGAATCGGCCCGTTTCTACGTTGAGCTGCACAAGCTTGGCGTAAATATTCAGTGCTTCGACGTGGGCGGCGGCCTGGGCGTGGATTACGAAGGGACCCGCTCGCAGTCTGACTGCTCGGTGAACTACGGCCTGAACGAATATGCCAACAACATCATCTGGGCGATTGGCGATGCCTGTGAAGAGCACGGCCTGCCGCACCCGACGGTGATCACCGAATCTGGCCGCGCGGTCACCGCCCACCATACGGTGCTGGTGTCTAACATCATTGGCGTTGAGCGCAGCGAAATCACCGAAGCGACGCCTCCGCAGGATGATGCCCCTCGTTCCCTGCAAAGCATGTGGGAAACCTGGCAGGAGATGCATGAGCCGGGCACGCGCCGTTCCCTGCGCGAATGGCTGCATGACAGCCAGATGGATCTGCATGATATTCACGTGGGTTATTCTTCAGGCACCTTCAGCCTGCAGGAGCGCGCGTGGGCGGAGCAACTCTACCTGAACATGTGCCATGAGGTGCAGAAACAGCTCGATCCGAGCAACCGCGCGCACCGTCCGATTATCGACGAGCTGCAGGAGCGTATGGCGGATAAGATTTACGTCAACTTCTCCCTGTTCCAGTCGATGCCGGATGCCTGGGGTATCGACCAGCTGTTCCCGGTTCTGCCGCTGGAAGGGCTGAACCACGCGCCGGAACGTCGTGCCGTGCTGCTGGACATCACCTGTGACTCCGACGGCGCTATCGACCACTACGTTGACGGCGACGGTATCGCAACGACGATGCCAATGCCGGAGTACGACCCGGAGAACCCGCCGATGCTGGGCTTCTTTATGGTCGGGGCGTATCAGGAGATCCTCGGCAACATGCACAACCTGTTCGGCGATACCGAAGCGGTTGACGTGTTCGTATTCCCTGACGGCAGCGTGGAAGTTGAGCTGTCCGACGAAGGGGATACCGTAGCGGACATGCTTGAATACGTTCAGCTGGATCCGAAAACCCTGCTTACCCAGTTCCGCGATCAGGTGAAAAACACTGGTCTGGACGACGCGCTCCAGCAGCAGTTCCTGGAGGAATTTGAAGCAGGTCTGTACGGGTACACGTATTTGGAAGACGAGTAAGGCATCCGCCTTTCCCCTCACCCCAGCCCTCTCCCCAAAGGGGAGAGGGTGTTCAATTTCCCTCTCCCCTTTGGGGAGAGGGTTAGGGTGAGGGGCAAAGACCGCACTATGCCCTATACTCACTTGAACCCGTATGCATTACCGGCGATAATTCGTCCCAATAAGCGATTTACGAATCAATCCCTTCCTCGTCGGGTTTAACGACGCGGAGGGGATTTTTTTTCATCTGTTTTTAACGCATCGACTTTAAACGAGGTCAGGACATGAGCACTTTAGGTCATCAGTACGATAACTCTCTGGTATCTAACGCGTTTGGTTTTTTACGTCTTCCGATGAACTTCCAGCCGTACGACAGTGACGCTGACTGGGTAATCACCGGCGTACCGTTCGATATGGCGACCTCTGGCCGCGCGGGTGGTCGTCACGGCCCGGCGGCGATCCGTCAGGTTTCCACTAACCTGGCCTGGGAGCACAACCGCTTCCCGTGGAACTTCGACATGCGCGAGCGCCTGAACGTGGTGGACTGCGGTGACCTGGTGTACGCCTTTGGCGACGCGCGTGAAATGAGCGAAAAGCTGCAGGCCCATGCTGAAAAACTGCTGGCCGCCGGCAAGCGCATGCTCTCCTTTGGCGGTGACCACTTCGTGACCCTGCCGCTGCTGCGCGCCCACGCGAAGCACTTCGGTAAAATGGCGCTGGTGCATTTTGATGCGCATACCGACACCTACGCGAACGGCTGCGAGTTCGACCACGGCACCATGTTCTTCACCGCGCCGAACGAAGGTCTGATCGACCCAAACCACTCGGTGCAGATCGGCATCCGCACCGAGTTTGACAAAGACAACGGCTTCACCGTGCTGGACGCGGGCCAGGTTAACGATCGCGGCGTGGACGATATTCTGGCGCAGGTGAAGCAGATCGTCGGCGACATGCCTGTTTACCTGACTTTCGATATCGACTGTCTGGATCCGGCGTTTGCACCTGGCACCGGTACGCCGGTCATCGGCGGCCTGACGTCAGACCGCGCGATCAAGCTGGTGCGCGGCCTGAAGGATCTGAACATCGTCGGTATGGACGTGGTGGAAGTGGCACCGGCCTACGACCAGTCCGAGATCACCGCGCTGGCCGCGGCGACCCTGGCGCTGGAAATGCTTTACATCCAGGCGGCGAAAAAAGGCGAATAAGCCTTACGCGCTCACTGCTGCTGCGCGACGCATGCGCAGCAGCAGCATTCCTCCTGCGAGCAGGGTAATGACCTGCGAGACGACCAGCACCGAAAAACCAGAACTGACCGACCCCACCGATTTCATCACCATCCCCATCAGCAGCGGAATAAACGCCGCGAAGATATTGCCTATCCCATTGATAATGCCGTACGCACTGCCCACGGCGTCCCGCGCGGCGTGATGTTGGATCACCGCAGGAATGGCGGCCCCCTGAAGTCCCCAGAACACATTGGCGGACAGCATAAACAGCGCCAGCCATGCGGGCTGATGGCTGAGCATCAGCCCGACCACGGACAGCGCCGTAAGCGTTCCGCCCACCACAAACAGCACCGGCGCCTTTTCCGGGCGCATTTTGTCGAGCAGCACGCCGCCCAGAAACTTAGAGCCCAGGCTCAGCAGGAAGGGGATCGCCGCAAGCATGCCGGTGGCATGCAGCGAGAAGTGATGCTCGTCACGCAGCCATGCGGGCAGCCACGCGCTGCTTCCCCACAGATAGCTCAGCGTGGCGATTTCAACCAGCAGGATCCAGCCCAGCAGTGGCGTTTGCCAGGCCAGGGTAAACGTCTTCATAAACCCCGGTTTTTTCATCTTCCCCGGACTGCGTGGCGCAGGCAGAAAGCGCCAGATAAGCCCGCCACCCAGCACCAGATTCATCACCGCGAGCGCATAAAATGACCCGGCCCAGCCCAGATGCGCGATCAGCCAGGTGACCAGCGGAAAGCCCACGGCCAGCCCGAGCGAGACGCCCAGCGCGGTCACGGCGTTGGGTTTGCCAATCTCTTCCGCGCCAAAGTTATCGCTAATAAAACGCGTCTTCAGCGAAAAGAGCGGTCCTTCGGCAATGCCCAAAATCACGCGGGCGATAAGCATCCCCATCAGCGAGCCGAGCAGGGGAGAGAACGCACAGACCGCGGCCCAAATCACAATACTGCCTAATAACCCCTGCCGATAATGAAGTTTGCTTTCAATAACCGGTGTTAATAATAAAGCCGAAAAACCATAACCCAGCAGAAAGCAGGTCATTAGCATGCCTTGTAACATTCTGTTTTCATTTAGCTGAAAATGTTCGGCAAATTCCGGGTTTAAAATCATTACCGAAATATTAACCCGGTCGACGTAGGAAATAATAATCAGTAATAACAGTGCAATTGTACCTTGCCATCTTGCCGTCATCATGCCCGCCTTACGTTTTCATTTATTTATATTTTTATCAAAGTGATTGTCACGGAACTAAAATGATTCACTGGTGAAACTAATTGTTTATTAAGGGTAAATTAAAATTTAGTTTCACAGGTGAAACACCAAGGATGTGACGCTGCTTTATTTTTAAGGAACAAAAAGAAAAGAAGTCAATATCTTTTATTGAAATGTTGAGGGCATTAATAAATCGTATTTATCACGCCGCAATAATGAAAATTTCATATCGCTGCATTTTTTCGTGATCCTTTGCACACTTAGTTAATTAATTGCTGTTTGATTAACAAATTCTTCACATTGGCGCTTGACGAAACATTCATCGCTTTTATATTGACCGTATTAAATAAGAAACAGAGTTTCATATATGAAACAAAAGCCTGGAGGATCGTGATGAGCTGGATAGGCGTATGTGACGCAGAACAAGTACAGGAAGATTTCCCTTTTAGCGGTAGCGTCGACGGTAAAGAGATCGGCGTTTATTTGATTGACGGCGAGTATTACGCGCTGGAAGACGTATGTCCGCACGCTTATGCCCTCCTGAGCCAGGGCTTCGTCGAAGATGGAAAGGTGGAATGCCCGCTGCACGAGGCGGTCTTCGACGTTAAAACCGGCCAGTGCCTGCACGGCCCCGGCGGTCGCAACCTTAACCGCTACCCGGTTCGGGTCTATGAAAACCAAATCCAGATTACCTTCGTCGAGGAGACCGTGGCATGAGCAACACCCTGAACTACAACCCGGCGCTGCCGGAAAGCCGCCAGTTTACCCCGCCTGCAGAAGGCGGTAACGGCGCCATTCATAAGCCAGGCGATTACCAGAATCTCATCTGGCAAACCCGCAGCCGCGAGCCGGAAAACTGGGAGGTGAACCTCATTGCAACGCTGGAAGAGCTCTTTGAGCAGGGTGTTGAAACCTTACCGGAGCTGGTGAAAGGCCTGAACGCGGTGCGCATGCACGACCAGCAGGGCGAGCCGTGGAGCAACGCCAGTTTCCAGGCATTCTTACAGGTTAACGGCTACTGAGGACAACGCGATGACGACGACCGTACAACATTATCTCGATAAAGGCCTGCGCGGCCTCTGGTATCCGGTGCTGTCGAGCTGGGAAGTGCAGTCCGCGCCGGTGGGGATTACCCGCCTGGGCGAGCAGATTGTGGTCTGGCGTAACAAGGACGGCCAGGTCCAGGCGCTGGAAGACCGCTGTCCGCACCGCGGCGCGCGCCTGTCGATGGGCTGGAATCTCGGTGACCGCATCGCCTGCTGGTATCACGGCGTGGAAGTGGCGGGCAACGGCGAGGTGAAAGACGTGCCCGCCGTGGATAAATGTCCGCTGGTCGGTCAGCAGTGCGTGCGCAGCTATAACGTGCAGGAGGCGCACGGCGCCATCTTCCTGTGGTTTGGCGTCACCGCTGACCAGCAGCCGGACGAGCTGACCTTCCCGGATGAACTTGCCGATACGGAAAGCTTCAGCAACTTCCTCTGCACCGCCGCGTGGAAATGCAACTACCAGTACGCGCTGGAAAACGTGATGGACCCGATGCACGGCACCTATCTGCATTCGTCGTCGCACTCGATGGCTGAAGGGGATCGCAAGGCCGACATGGTGCTCCAGCCGACCAAAACCGGCTTCATTTTTGAGAAGAAAGGGCAGAGCGGCGTCAACTTCGACTGGGTAGAGCTGGGCAACAGCGGCACCTGCTGGATGCGCCTCTCTATTCCTTATAAGAAGCGCTTCGGACCGGGCGGCCACTTCTTTATCGTCGGCATGGTGGTGCCGGAGGATAACGACAACTGCCGTGTCTTCTTCTGGCGTATTCGCCGCGTGCAGGGCTGGCAGCGCGACATGTGGCGCTTTATGTACCGCAACCGTCTGGAAAAGCTGCACTGGGAAGTGCTGGAGCAGGACCGCGTGGTGCTGGAAAGCCTGGCGCCAAACGCCCGCGACCATGAGTACCTTTATCAGCACGACGTCGGCCTTTCGCGCCTGCGCCGCATGATGCAAAAAGCCGCGAAAGAGCAGCTGGCAATGCGCGAAGAACAGCAGGGAGCCGCCTGATGAACGGACTGCTGGGGGGAAAGCGCATCGTCGTGACCGGCGCCGCGCGCGGGCTGGGCTACCACTTTGCCAGAGCCTGCGCGGAGCAGGGCGCGTCGGTGGTGATGTGCGACATCCTCAAAGGCGAACTGGCCGAGAGCGCGCATACACTCCGCGAACAGGGCTATGCGATCGAGTCGCACGTCATCGATCTGGCCGATCCGCATTCTATTGAGCAGGTGTTCAGCGTCATTGGCGATCGCCGTCAGATTGATGGTCTGGTGAACAACGCGGCGATGGCGACCGGCGTGGGCGGTAAAAACATGCTTGATTACGACCCGGACCTGTGGGACCGCGTGATGAGCGTGAACGTCAAAGGCACCTGGCTGGTGACGCGCGCCGCCGTGCCGCTGCTGCGCGAAGGGGCGGCAATGGTGAACGTGGCGTCCGATACCGCGCTGTGGGGCGCCCCGCGCCTGATGGCCTACGTCGCCAGTAAGGGGGCGGTGATTGCCATGACCCGCTCGATGGCGCGCGAGCTGGGCGAAAAGCGCATTCGTATCAACGCTATCGCGCCGGGGCTGACCCGCGTCGAGGCAACCGAATATGTGCCCGTCGAGCGGCATCAGCTCTACGAAAACGGACGTGCACTCGCGGGCGCGCAGCAGCCGGAAGATGTGACCGGCAGCGTGGTCTGGCTGTTAAGCGATCTGTCGCGGTTTGTCACCGGGCAGCTGATCCCGGTCAACGGCGGCTTTGTCTTTAACTGAGGTATGGCGATGATGGCAAACGATCGGGAAGTGAAGTATCTGGTGCCGGGGCTGGAGCGCGGCTTGCAGCTGCTATTGGCCTTCGGCGAGCAGCATCGCGAACTGACCTTTGCCGAACTGCACCGGCTGGTGGATATGCCGAAGGCCACCGCCTACCGGGTAGTGCAGACCCTGGAGTACATGGGTTTTCTGGAGCGCAACGCGCGCACCAATACCTTTTCGCTCGGCATGAACGTGCTGCGCCTGGGCTTTGAGTACATCGCTTCGCTGGACGTGGCGCAGGTCGGCCAGCCGGTGATCGAGCAGCTGCGCGACGTCAGCCAGTGCAGCAGCCATCTGGCGATCCGCGACGGGCGCGACATTATCTACGTCGCCCGCGTCAGCGCCGCCGGGTCACGCATCAATCAGGTCAGCATTGGCACCCGTCTGCCGGTGCACTGCACCTCGCTCGGGCGCATGCTGCTGACCGATGTATCCCGTGCCGATTTTGAACAGTTGTTCCCGCACGAGCGTCTGCCGGGCAACACGCCGGGGCAGCTTCACGACCGCGAAGCTCTCTGGCAGATGGTGCAGCAGGATAAAGCCCGTGGGTACGTGATCGGTGAATCCTTCTTCCGCCACGGCATCTCCTCCATCGTCTACCCGGTGTATGACCGAAGCGGACGCGTGGCGGCGGTGGTCAGCATTCTGGTGCCGTCGGAGGAGATCCCGCAGACCGACCGCGAACGCCTGCAAAACGAGGTTCGCCTCGCGGCGGATAGAATTTCTGGCTTCTTAGGGTATCTGTCACAGGCCAGTTAAATCAGTGAGTTAACGCCAGGTGCTTGACTGCGTCGGGCATGGTTTACGCCCAATTTGGGCCAGATGAGGCAACGAACGATGAGTGTAACCGGAATTGAAAAGCTGGAATTTGGCGTGGAGGACCTGACGCACTGCGCCAAATTTATGCGTGATTTTGGCCTGACGGGCGATGCCAGCGGCCAGCGTTTTACTACCCTGAGCGGCGCACGCGTGGAGCTTAACCCGATCGACAGCCCAGACCTGCCGCCAGCGTTTGAGACGGGCAACACTCTGCGCCGCATGACCTGGGCGGTTGAGAGTCAGTCAGATCTTGACGCGCTGCGCCCGAAGCTGGCGCAGCAGCCCGGCTTTCGCGAGGTGGGCGACGCGCTGGAGTGCCTCGACCCGAACGGTATGACCCTGCGCGTGCAGGTCAGCCAGCAGACCGAGGTAGAGCTGAACGTCGAGCCGATTAACCAGTGGGGCGACGTCCGCCGCATCGACACCCCGAGCCCGGTTTACGATCGCGCCCAGCCCATCAACGTTGGGCACGTGGTGTTCTTCGTGGAAGAGCTGGCGGCGGTGGAAAAATTCTACCGCGAGGTGCTCGGCTTCCAGGTCTCTGACCGCTACATCAACCGGGCCGTGTTCCTGCGCTGCGGCGCGCGCGGCGGCCATCACAACCTGTTCCTGCTGCAACTGCCGAACCGCAGGCGCGGTCTCAACCACGTGGCCTTCACGGTACGTGATATTCATGAGGTGATCGGCGGCGGGATTGCGATGAATAAACACGACTGGAGCACCTTTATCGGGCCGGGCCGCCATCCGGTGTCGTCGGCCTATTTCTGGTACGTCAACAGCCCGACCGGCGGCGCGTTTGAGTATTACACCAACGACGACTACCTGACCGAAAACTGGCAGCCGCGCGAGCTGGAGCACTCGCTGGTCTCCTTTACCGAATGGGCGGTGGAAGGCGGGATTGACCACGACACGCGCCGCCAGCAGAAAAAGCCGGAGGCGGTATGACGTCGCGCATTGTCATTATTGGCGGCGGCCAGGCGGGCGGCTGGGCGGCGAAAACCCTGCGCGACGAGGGCTTCGACGGCGAGATTTGCGTGGTGGCAGAAGAGGAATGGGATTTCTACGAACGGCCGCCGCTGTCGAAGGCGTCTCTGCTGGAGCCGGACGCGGCGCTCCCGCGCCTGTTTACCGACGAGGTGCAGCAGGCGCTGAACCTGACCTGGTTCCGCCCGCTGCGTGCGGAGCAGATCGACCGAGCGGCGAAAACGGTGCGGTTAAGCAACGGCGAGTATCTTAGTTACAACATTCTTTTGATTGCCACCGGAGGGCGGGCGCGCCTGCCGGATGAGGCGTGGGCTTCCCATCCGCAGGTCTACACCCTGCGCCACTGGCAGGACGCGCAGCGCCTGAAGGGGCGTCTGGCGGAAAGTCAAACTCTGGCGATTGTCGGCGGCGGCTGGATCGGCCTGGAAATTGCCGCGTCCGCGCGCAAAAGCGGCGTGGCGGTCACCCTGTTCGAACAGCAGCCCGCGCTCTGCATGCGCTCGGTGAGCGGCGAGGTGTCGCAGCGCCTGGAAGCCCTCCATCGCGGGCAGGGTGTCGAGATACGTACCGGCTGCGGCGCGCTGGAGCTGGAGGACGATAGCGGCCTGCCGGTTATCCACTGCGATGGCCGGCGCGAAACCTTTGACGCGGTGGTGGTGGGGATTGGCGTCGATCTTAATCTGGAGCTGGCGCGCGATGCGGGGCTGCGCATCGAACGAGGGATCGTCGTCGATGCCCAGGGGCGAACGTCGGATCCGTTCATCTACGCTGCGGGCGATGTGGCTCAGCACCATCGCTTCGGCCTGTGCATCCAGTCCTGGGCCTTTGCCCAGAACCAGGCGGTGGCGACGGCGAGAGCAATGCTCAACCCCGATGCGCCGGGCTATGACGACGCGCCGTGGCTGTGGTCGGATCAATACCAGCACAACATTCAGATCCTCGGCATTCCGCAGGCGGGGAGCACAACGGTAGCGCGCGAAGATTCGCTTTACTTCTCGCTGGACGAGAGCGGGCGGCTGACGCAGCTGGTAGCGTTCAACGACGCGCGCACCGTCAAGCTGGCGAAGCGCTGGATGGCGGCGGGGCGGGATCTGTCCGACGTGCCGCTCGGCGACCCGACCTTTTCACTGATGTCACTGCGATAGCTAACCCGCACCCGTAGGGGGAGACATGACCACATTAGAGACCAACACCGCGCCCGTTGAGGCAAGCGGTGAGGGGACCCGCACGCCTGAAAAAACGGTGCGCTGGGCCATCCCGCTGTCGCTGCTGGCCTGCGTGCTGCTGGCGTTTTTCGACAAAATCAGCATCGCGGCGCTGTTTTCCGACGGCCATTTCCAGCAGGCGATGGGCATCGATTTCGACACCACGCGCCTCGGCATTCTGATGAGCGCCTTTCTGCTCAGCTACGGCTTTTCGTCGGTATTTTTAAGCGGCTTAGGCGACAAGATCGCGCCGCTGCGCCTGCTCACCGGAATGATGGTGGTGTGGTGCGTGCTGATGGTGGCGATGGGCTTTACCCATAACTACACGCTGATGATCGTTCTGCGCATTCTGCTGGGCGTGGCGGAAGGGCCGCTGTTCCCGCTGGCCTTCGCCATCGTGCGCCACAACTTCCCGCAGCATCTGCAGGCGCGCGCCACCATGCTGTGGCTGCTCGGCACGCCGGTGGGCGCGGCAATCGGTTTCCCGCTCTCCCTCTGGCTACTGAACACCTTCGGCTGGCAGAGCACGTTCTTCGTGATGGCGATGCTCACCGTGCCGGTGCTGATTTTCGTGCGCGTAGGTCTGCGCGGGATCCGTCTGGAAGCAAAACCCGGCACCTCGCAGGCGTCGCAGGACGAGCGCCGCGCCGCGCGCCGCGAGCTGTTTGTCAGCCCGCACTTCTGGATCATCTGCATCTTTAACATCGCCTTCCTGACCTACCTGTGGGGCATCAACGGCTGGCTGCCGGGCTACCTGATTAAGGGGAAAGGCATTCACCTGGAGCACGCGGGCTGGCTGTCGTCGATGCCGTTCATCGCCATGCTGGCGGGCGAGGTGATTGGCGCGTGGCTTTCGGACCGGGTCGATAAGCGCGCGGCGGCCTGCTTTATCTCGATGGCGGGAGCGGCGGTAGGCCTGGCGGCGGTGATGCACCTTGACACCCCGCTGACCATCATCGCGGCGATGAGCTTCAGCACCTTCATGTGGGGCACCGGTGCACCCAACATTTTCGCCCTGCTGGCGAAGGCCACCCATCCGCGGGTGAGCGCCACGGCGGGCGGCATTTTCAACGGGCTGGGAAACTTTGCGGGCGCACTGTCGCCGGCGGTGATGGGCGCGCTTATCGCCTTCACCCACAGCATGGATTCCGGGCTGATTTTTCTGGCGGTGATGGCGGCGGTGGGCTGCGTCCTGTTACTGCCGCTGCTGAGACGTTACTGAGGAGAGTGTCATGACTGATTCAACCGTAACCAAGACATCTGGCATCAAGCCTGACCACCTGACGATGGAAGAGTGGGTCGAGTCGCGCATCGCGCGCTTCGAAGGCCGCAAGTACGACTGGAACGCGCTGAAGTTCCAGGCCGATTTTGACCCGAAGTACCGCCGGGCGCAGATGCGCTACATCGGCACCGGCGCAACGGGCGTGGCGAACGACACCAACACCGTGCAGGCGGATCACTTTACCTTCTCCACCATGGTGCTGCCGTCGAAGTGCGAGGGGCCGCTGCACCTGCACGACGACGTGGAAGAGGTGTTCTTCATGCTTAAAGGGCAGATCACGCTGATGATCCAGGACGGCGACAACTACACCGAAACCGTGCTGCGCGAGCGCGATTTGATTTCCGTCCCGCCGGGGATCTATCGCGGGCTGTTTAACCACGGGGAAGAAGAGGCGCTGATGTGCGTCATGCTGGGAACCAACAAGCCGGAAATCCCGACCTATCCGGCCGACCATCCGCTCTCAAAAGTGAAGCGGAACTAAGGGGGCATGATGACGGGGTTTCGTGAACAGGGAAGCGGCATTCCGCTGATGCTGCTGCACGGCATCAGCTCCGGCGCGGCCTCCTGGCACAAGCAGATGACGCTGGAAGGCTTTCGCGTGTTGGCGTGGGACATGCCCGGCTATGGCGAAAGCCCGATGCTGGCGGTTGAGCGTGCGAACGCGGGGGATTACGCCGACGCGCTGGCGGCGATGCTCGACCGCGCGGGCGTCTGGCAGACGGTGCTGGTGGGCCATTCACTCGGCGCGCTGGTCGCCAGCGCCTTTGCGGCGAAGTATCCGCAGCGCGTGCTGCAACTGGTGCTGGCGGACGCCGCGCAGGGCTACGGCAATGCTGTCCCGGAGCAGCGGGAGCAGGTCTGGCGCAGCCGCGAGCAGCAGATGGCGCTCGGCGGTGAAATCCTCGCGCAGACCCGCGCCACGAAGCTGCTGCGCCCCGGCGCGCGCGCGGACGATATCGCCACCGTCGCGGCGGGCATGCGCGCGCTGCGTCCGGAAGGCTACCTTGCCGCCGCGTGGATGCTGGCGCACGACGACATTCATACCTGGCTCAAGCGGCACTCCGGCACGTTTGAAGTCTGGTGCGGCGAGCAGGACGCCATCACGCAGCCCGAGCTGGTACAGGGGCTGGCGCTGCGCTACCGCATGCCGTTTACCGCCATACCGCAAGCCGGGCACGCCAGCTATCTCGATAACGACGCGTTTTTTAACCAACAGCTTTTACGCATTAACGAAGAGGTGCGCGATGAATGCACACATTGACGGCCGCGTAGCGGTAGTCACCGGCGGTTCTTCCGGCATTGGCTTTGAAACGCTGCGCCTGCTGCTGGGCGAGGGAGCAAAAGTGGCCTTCTGCGGCCGCGACCCGGACCGGCTCGCCAGCGCCCACGCGACGCTGCAAAACGACTATCCCGACGGGGAGATTTTCTCTTACCGCTGCGACGTGCTGAACGCTGACGAGGTGCAGGCTTTCGCGGATGCCGTTCAGGCCCAATTTGGCGCGGCGGATATGCTGATCAACAACGCCGGGCAGGGCTACGTGGCGCATTTCCACGACACCCCGCGTGAGGCGTGGCTGCACGAGGCCGAACTGAAGCTGTTCGGGGTGATCAACCCGGTTCAGGCGTTTCAGCCTCTGCTGGAGCGGTCCGACATCGCCTCGATCACCTGCGTCAATTCCCTGCTGGCGTTGCAGCCGGAGGAGCACATGATTGCCACTTCCGCCGCCCGCGCCGCGCTGCTGAACATGACGCTCACTCTCTCAAAAGAGCTGGTGGGCAAAGGCATTCGCGTCAACTCCATTTTGCTTGGCATGGTGGAATCCGGGCAGTGGCAGCGCCGCTTCGAAAACCGGGCGGATAAAAGCCAGAGCTGGCCTGCCTGGACGGCGGATATCGCGCGCAAGCGCGGCATTCCGATGGCGCGCCTCGGCAAGCCGCACGAGCCCGCGCAAGCGCTGCTGTTTCTCGCTTCGCCGCTGGCTTCGTTTACTACCGGTGCCGCGCTGGACGTTTCCGGCGGCTTCTGCCGCCATCTGTAAGGACGCATCATGAAAAAGGTAATGTTAATTGGGTTTGGCGCCATGGCGCAGGCGGTAATTGAGCGTCTGCCCACCGGTGTGGCTATCGGCTGGATCGTGGCGCGTGAAGCCCACCACGCTGCCATTCGCGCGCAGTTTGGTGATGCGGTAACGGCGCTGACCTCGCCGGTGGACTGCGCGGAAACGCCCGACCTGGTGCTGGAGTGTGCCAGCCAGCAGGCGGTGGCGCAGTATGGCGAAGCGATTTTAAGTCGCGGCTGGCATCTGGCGGTGATCTCCACCGGTGCGCTGGCGGACAGCGTGCTGGAGCAGCGCCTGCACGCGGCGGGCGGCAGGCTGACGCTGCTCTCCGGCGCGGTTGCCGGTATTGACGGGCTGGCGGCGGCGAAAGAGGGCGGGCTTGAGCGCGTCACCTATCAGTCGCGCAAAAGCCCGGCCAGCTGGCGCGGCAGTTACGCCGAGCAGCTTATCGATCTTAACGCGGTCTCAGAGGCGAAGGTCTTCTTTGAAGGCAGCGCCCGCGAGGCGGCTCGCCTGTTCCCGGCGAACGCCAACGTGGCGGCAACCGTGGCGCTCGGCGGCGTGGGGATGGACGACACCCGCGTGCAGCTCATGGTCGACCCGGCAACGAAGCGTAATACCCACACGCTGCACGTCGAAGGATTGTTCGGCGAGTTCCATCTGGAGCTGAGCGGGCTGCCGCTGGCGTCCAATCCCAAAACCTCCACCCTTGCGGCACTGAGCGCGGTTCGCGCCTGCCGCGAGCTGTCCCTGAGCTGAGGAGCGACGATGGATGATCTGAAGATTTTTATCGGCGGCCAGTGGCGACGCGGCGGCGGTAACCCGATGCAGAGCCATTTCCCGGCTGACGGGTCGATCAATGCGACGCTGAATGCCGCAAGCCCCGACGATCTCGTGGAGGCGATAGAGGCCGGCGAGCGGGCGTGGCGCGATCCCGCGTGGCGCAACAGTCTGCCGCATATGCGTGCGAAGATCCTGCACAAGGTCGCCGATCTGATTGAATCCCGCGTGGATGCGCTGGCGCAGATGCAGAGCCGCGATAACGGCAAGCCGCTGGCGGAAGCGCGCGGGCTGGTGATGAGCGCGGCGGGAACGGCGCGCTACTTTGCCGCCGCCTGCGAGCTGCTGGAAGGCGAGCTTCCGACGCCGCGCCAGCCGGATTTGCTGACCCTGAGCCGCTACGAGCCGCTTGGCGTGGTGGCCGCCATCACGCCGTGGAATTCGCCGATTGCCAGCGAGATGCAGAAGATCGCGCCGGCGATTGCCGCGGGTAACGCAGCGATCCTCAAGCCCGCCGAAGCCACGCCGCTGATGGCGCTGGAGTTGGCGCGGATTTTTGAACAGGCCGGGCTGCCCGCCGGGCTGTTGAGCGTCCTGCCAGGAAAAGGCTCGGTGATTGGCGATGCGCTGGCGCGTCATCCAAAGGTGCGGAAAATTTCGTTTACCGGCGGCACCACTACGGGCCGTCATCTGGCGCACGTGGCGGCGGAAAAGCTGATCCCGGCCTCGCTGGAGCTGGGTGGAAAATCCCCGACCATCGTGCTGGAGGATGCCGACGTTGAGCAGGCCGCGCGCGGGATCTGCTACGGCATTTTCAGCTCGGCAGGGCAGGCGTGCATCGCCGGGTCGCGCCTGTTTATTCACGAAAGCATCTACGCGCCGCTGATGGCGCGGCTACTGGAATTAACTCGCGGGCTGCGCGTGGGGCACCCCTTCACCGACGGCGTCCACGTTGGGCCGCTGATCAATGAGAAACATCGCCAGAGCGTGCAGGAATACGTCGAGCTGGCTAAGCGCGAGGGGGGCCGCGTGCTGTGCGGCGGGGAGATCCCGGCGGATCCTGACCTGGCAAACGGCAGCTTCTTCCTGCCGACCATTATCGAAGGGTTGACGAATAGCGCCCGCGCTTGCCAGGAAGAGATCTTCGGCCCGGTGCTGGTGGCAATGCCGTTTCGCGATGAAGCCACGCTTATCCGCGAGGCGAACGACTCGGTTTATGGCCTGGCTGCGGGGATCTGGACCCGCGATACCGGGCGCGCCCTGCGGTTAAGCGAACAGCTGGAAGCGGGCACCGTGTGGATCAATACCTACAAAGTTTTTGCGATTTCGACCCCGTTCGGGGGCTTCAAAGAGAGCGGTCTGGGCCGCGAAAAGGGCATTCAGGGCCTTAAAGCCTGGATGCAGCAAAAGAGCATTTATCTGGCGACGGGTAATAGCGTCAACCACTGGTGCGACTGAGAAAGGGTGAGCAATGAGTGAAATGATAACCGTCGGCGTCGCCATCGCCAGAACGCTGGAGCAGTATCAGGTTGAGGCCATCTACGGCGTCATCTCCATTCACAACCTGCCGATCGCGGACGCGGTGGGGCAGCGTGGCAACATTCGCTTCGTGCCAGCGCGCGGCGAGGCGGGATCCGTCACCATGGCCGACGCCCACGGGCGTTTTTCCGGCCTCGGCGTGGCGCTGACCAGCACCGGCGCCGGGGCAGGCAACGCGGTCGGCGCGCTGGTAGAAGCCATGAACGCCTGCACGCCGCTGCTGCATTTAACCGGACAGGTGGAGAAAGCGTGGCTGGATGCCGACACCGGGTTTATCCACGAAACCCGCGACCAGCTGACCTTCCTGAAGGCCAGCTCAAAGCGGGCCTACCGCATCAGCAACGCCAACCAGGCGATAGCGATTCTGCATAAAGCGATTCAGGAGGCGCAGACGCCGCCGTGCGGGCCGGTTTCAGTGGAGATCCCGATTGATATTCAGGGGGCCCAAATTCCAATGTCGCTGGTGACCGCACCGGTGAAACCGGCTTCGGTTGCAGCCGTGGAGCCCGCGTCGGTCGATGCATTGTGGGCACAGCTCAGGCAGGCGAAACGGCCGCTGCTGTGGCTGGGCGGCGGGGCGCTGGGAAGCGCTGAAGCCGTGAAAACGCTGGCGGATGCGGGCGTGACGGTGATTTCCAGCACCCACGCGCGCGGCGTGCTGCCGGACAGCCATCGCGCCAGCCTGCGGGCGTTCCATAATTCTCCGTCGGTGGAGGCGATTATCGCGCAGTGTGACTTTACGCTGATCGCCGGTTCACGCCTGCGCAGCAACGAAACCCGCTCCTGGACGCTGGCGCTGCCCTCTCCGCGCGTGCAGATTGATATCGATCCGGCGGCAGCGAGCCGCAATTACCTGATGGATAACACGCTGATAGCCGACTGCTCCACGCTGCTTCGCGCGCTGGCCGACAAAGCCCAGGGCCGGGAGTGGGGCGACGCGCAGTGGGATACGCAGGTGCAGCAGGCGGTTGCCAAAGCAGAGCAGGGGCTGCGCGAACAGTGCGGCGCCTACGCGAAGCTTAACGACGCCATTGAGAAAGCCCTGCCGCAGGACGGCCTGCTGGTGCGCGATATCACCGTTTCCGGCAGCCTGTGGGGCAGTCGTCTGTTCCGCGCTAACGGTCCGCTGATGAATATCCACTCGCTGGCTGGCGCAATTGGTATGGGACTACCGATGGCCATCGGTACCGCGATTGCTAACCCGCAACGTAAGGTGGTGGGGCTGGTGGGCGACGGTGGCCTGAGCCTGAATTTAGGCGAGCTGGCGACGCTGGCGCAGGAGAAAGCCAACGTGATGCTGCTGATCATGAACGACGGCGGCTACGGCGTGATGCGCGGCATCCAGGATAAGTATTTCGGCGGGCGTCAGTATTATAACGAACTGCATACGCCGAACTTTACCCTGCTGGCACAGGCAATTGGCTTGCAGGCGTGGAGCGTTGAGCGGGCAGAGGATTTTGATGCGGTAATGACGGAGGCGCTTGCGATGCCGGGGCCGTCGGTGGTGGAAGTGCGGATGGGACAGATTGGCGCGCTGAAGTTTGCCGGGCCGCCGCAGAAGACGCTTTACTGATATGCGAGATTTCCCCTCATCCCAGCCCTCTCCCCAAGGGGAGAGGGTTAGGGGGTAAATCAGAACACGTTAAACGGGTATTCCACGTAGGCGCGGATCTCATCCCCGCCCACGTTGTACTCGCTGGCGTTGCTGGAGACGCGCAGTACGGAGTAGCGCAGGCGCAGCGTCAGGTCTTTCGCCGGGCCGTCCTGCACCTTGTACTGGATCTGGTTAAACCACTCGTGCTCTTTGCCGTTGCTGGTTTCAGAAGTTTTGATGTTATCGCCGCGCACGTAGGCGGTGGTCCAGCTCAGGCCCGGCAGGCCAAGGCCGCCAAAGTCCAGGCCGTACGACGCTTGCCATGAGCGCTCGTCTTCACCGTTGAAATCAGACCAGTAGGAGTTCGCCAGCCAGATGGTATTGCCACCGTCACCCACGCCGCCCTTGTCGCGATAGCCGCCGTAGTTGTAGCCGGTGCTGCCGCTGCTCTGCTGGTACGCCACTTTGAACGTATGAATATCCCAGATGTAGCTCGCCGCCAGGCTCCAGATGGTGTTGCTGCGGCCGGTGTCGAGGCTGTCAGCGTAACCCTGATCAAGACGCGAGTTATAGCCGTTAAAGTCGAGTACCAGCTGCTGCCCGGTGCTGAATGGCTGTTTGAAATTCAGGCCCAGATACTGTTTGTTCATCACCTCTTCGTTATGAGAGGCGTACAGCGCACCGCTGAACTGGTCGTTGAACTGGTAGCTTGCGCCCCCGAAGGTCAGGCTTTTCAGGCCGCTGTCGTGGCGGTCGTCGCTTTTACGCTGCTCGTCGGTGAAATAACCGGCGTTCACTTCCAGCCCATCGATCTCTTTCGAGGTCAGCATGGCACCGGTGTAGCTTTCAAACAGCAGGCGGGAGTTATCGGCGTTAACGATAGGTAGTTCAGGGCGCTGGTTACCGTAGCTCAGCACGGTATTTGAGATGCGCATTTTGGCGGTTGCGCCAAATTTCGCTAGATCGGATTTGGCCCTCCCATCGTCTTCCTGTTTAAAGAAGTCGATACCGCCTGCGCCGCTCTTGCCGCGACCGCCATCCAGGCGCACGCCGTACTGTGCGATGCCGTCCACGCCAAAGCCCACCAGCCCTTCGGTATATCCGGATTCAAAGGTGGCGATGATACCCTGACCCCATTCGGCTTTATCCTGCTGGCCCTGATGGTAATCACGGCTGATATACGCATTGCGTAAAAACAGGTCTAAATGGCTGTCGTCGATAAAACCCATGCTGTCAGATTGCTGGCTTGCAGCGGCAGGTAATGCGGCGAATAAACTTAAAGCAATTAACGATAATTCTTTTTTCACGGAGGGAACGTCTCTGTCTTAATATATTAAATTGAATTACTGCGCGCTTGATAATTACCGGAAAGGTTAACGATTGCAATAAATATGTGACCAGACGTTTCAGCAGGAAAGGGCAGATTTGACGGGGCTTTCAGAGGTGTTACCGATACGTGCGCTTTAGTTAGTAATTCATGCGAAATAAAAAGGAGGCAAAATTGCCTCCTTTCAATATTATTTAATTCCGTCAGCGGCCATACGGTCGCGAATATGCTGCGCGCGCGCTTCTGAGGCCGGGTGATCGTCAAACATGGAGCTCTGGCGACCCGCTTCCAGCTTGGCCAGCTTTTCGAAGCTGGTGGCTAAACCAGATGGATTAATCCCGCGTTTGCGCAACAGATCGTAGGAGTAGTCATCCGCTTCGGACTCCTGACGCTGTGAGAACTGGGAGTTAACCAGCTTTTCGCCTACGTCACCAAGCTGCGACTGGGACAGGCTGCCAACGATACCGCCCGCAGAGGCCGCCGCCGCGCGGATGGCATTGGTGCCTAAGGCAACCTGCATCCCTTTCTTGACGTGGCCGAGCGCAACGTGGCCCATTTCGTGGCCGATCACCGCTTCGACTTCGTTGTCGGTCATCATGTCCATCAGGCCGCTGTAGACGCGGATGCAGCCGTTCGCCATCGCGAAGGCGTTCACGTCTTTCGCCATGTAAACCTTGTAGTTCACCGGCTGGCCGTTGATGTTATCGCCGAGCGCGGAAGCAATCTTATTCAGACGCTGTGTGTAGGTACTGTCAGCCGGCGCAAGCGTGGCTTTTCCGTCCATATCTTTACAGGCCTGATCGCTCAGCGCTTTAACCTGCGCGTCACTCAGGGAGTAGGCCTGAAAGGCTTCTGCACCTGAGGTCATCAGACCGTTAGAGTCCATATTCTGACAGCCGCTCAGCATGAGCGTTGTACCCAGGGCCAGCACTATTGCACGCATTTTCATGAAGTTGCTTCCGTACTCGTTAATCTGAATAAAATCCGAAAAGTGCACCAGCAACGAAGCCGGGGCGGGATAAGTATAAGGAATATCTACAGGCGCGGGCGAGCAGATTGCGCAACATGCGAGCATGATCCAGAGATTTCTTAAGCTGCAAAAGAATGGTCCATGTACATGCCCTGCGGCTTGGGTTACATTGTTGGCACTTTTTTCCGGCGTAGCCCAAAACGCGCTGTCGTCAAGGGCATGGCCTTTAACAGTCCGATCTGGAGTTAAAATGTCCTCACGTAAAGAGCTTGCTAATGCTATTCGTGCGCTGAGCATGGACGCAGTACAGAAAGCCAAGTCCGGCCACCCGGGTGCCCCTATGGGTATGGCTGATATCGCCGAAGTCCTGTGGCGTGATTTCCTTAACCACAACCCGCAGAACCCGGCATGGGCTGACCGCGACCGTTTCGTGCTGTCTAACGGCCACGGCTCTATGCTGATCTACAGCCTGCTGCACCTCACCGGCTACGATCTGCCTATCGAAGAGCTGAAAAACTTCCGTCAGCTGCACTCCAAAACTCCAGGTCACCCGGAAGTGGGCTACACCGCTGGTGTAGAAACCACCACCGGCCCGCTGGGTCAGGGTATTGCTAACGCTGTGGGTATGGCGATTGCTGAGAAGACCCTGGCGGCGCAGTTCAACCGTCCTGGTCATGACATCGTGGACCACTTCACCTACGCGTTCCTGGGCGACGGCTGCATGATGGAAGGCATTTCTCACGAAGTGTGCTCCCTGGCCGGTACCCTGAAGCTGGGTAAACTGGTTGCGTTCTATGACGACAACGGCATCTCCATCGACGGTCACGTTGAAGGCTGGTTCACTGACGACACTGCAGCACGTTTCGAAGCTTACGGCTGGCACGTTGTGCGTGGCGTTGATGGCCACGATGCTGACTCGATTAAACGTGCAGTAGAAGAAGCGCGCACAGTGACCGACAAACCGTCCCTGCTGATGTGCAAAACCATCATCGGCTTCGGTTCTCCGAACAAAGCGGGCACCCATGACTCCCACGGCGCACCGCTGGGTGACGCGGAAATCGCACTGACCCGTGAAGCGCTGGGCTGGAAATACCCTGCATTCGAAATCCCGTCTGAGATCTATGCCCAGTGGGATGCAAAAGAAGTGGGCCAGGCGAAAGAAGCGGCCTGGAACGAGAAGTTCGCTGCCTATGCGAAATCGTTCCCACAGGAAGCGGCTGAATTCACCCGTCGTATGAAAGGCGATATGCCGTCTGACTTCGACGCGAAAGCCAACGAATTCATCGCTAAGCTGCAGGCGAATCCGTCTAAAATCGCGAGCCGTAAAGCGTCTCAGAATGCGATTGAAGCGTTCGGTCCTCTGCTGCCTGAATTCCTCGGTGGCTCCGCTGACCTGGCGCCATCTAACCTGACCCTGTGGTCTGGTTCTAAGCCAATCAACGAAGATACTGCCGGTAACTACATCCATTACGGTGTACGTGAATTCGGTATGACCGCTATCGCGAACGGTATCTCCCTGCACGGTGGTTTCCTGCCGTACACCTCTACCTTCCTGATGTTCGTTGAATATGCACGTAACGCCGTGCGTATGGCCGCGCTGATGAAACAGCGTCAGGTGATGGTCTACACCCACGACTCCATCGGTCTGGGCGAAGATGGCCCAACTCACCAGCCGGTAGAGCAGGTGGCTTCTCTGCGCGTGACCCCGAACATGAGCACATGGCGTCCATGTGACCAGGTTGAATCCGCGGTGGCGTGGAAATACGGCGTTGAGCGTCAGGACGGTCCAACCGCGCTGATCCTCTCCCGTCAGAACCTGGCGCAGCAGGAACGCACGCCAGAGCAGCTGGCGAACATCGCGCGCGGTGGTTACGTGCTGAAAGATTGCGCGGGCCAGCCACAGCTGATCTTCATTGCCACCGGTTCTGAAGTTGAACTGGCTGTTGCAGCGTGGGAAAAACTGACTGCCGAAGGTGTGAAAGCGCGCGTGGTCTCCATGCCGTCTACCGACGCGTTCGACAAGCAGGATGCCACTTACCGTGAATCCGTTCTGCCTAAAGCGGTTTCCGCGCGTGTGGCAGTGGAAGCGGGTATCGCTGACTACTGGTTCAAATACGTGGGCCTGAACGGCGCTATCGTCGGTATGACCACCTTCGGTGAGTCTGCTCCGGCAGAACAGCTGTTCGAAGAGTTCGGCTTCACCGTTGAGAACGTTGTCGCTAAAGCGAAAGAGCTGCTGTAATCGCTTGTACGGTGCGGGCTGATGCCCTCACCCCGGCCCTCTCCCACGGGAGAGGGTGCAAACACTAAAAACGGTAACCTTTCGGTTACCGTTTTGCTTTTACCTCGGCGTAAATTATTCCACCAAAAATGTGACGCAAGTCATATAGCGCGCTTATTCATCTGGACAGACATTCCTTTTATTCCTCGATTCGCTTATTCTTGCTGAAGCGTTTCAGTCGATTAAATGTTCGACAATTGACCAATCAATCGCAGTTTGTGATAGCAAGGATTCCCCTTCGGGCGTAGCTGGATTACTCTTTCAGCCACCTCAAACTCAGGGATAGCTTTGCAGGAGATCTATGACCGTACGCGTAGCGATTAATGGCTTCGGTCGCATCGGGCGCAACGTGGTTCGTGCTTTATATGAATCCGGGCGTCGTGCGGAAATCACCGTGGTGGCAATCAACGAACTGGCGGATGCTGCGGGCATGGCGCATTTGTTGAAATATGACACCAGCCACGGCCGCTTTGCCTGGGATGTTCGCCAGGAAAGAGAGCAGCTGTTTGTCGGTGACGACGCGATTCGCGTACTGCATGAGAGCAGTATTGCAGGACTACCCTGGCGGGAACTGGGCGTGGATGTGGTGCTCGACTGCACCGGTGTTTACGGTAACCGCGAACACGGCGAAGCGCATCTGGCCGCTGGCGCAAAAAAAGTCCTGTTTTCTCATCCCGGTAGTAACGATCTCGACGCGACCGTCGTGTTTGGCGTCAACCAGCATGAGCTGAAGGCTGAACACCTCATCGTTTCCAACGCCTCCTGCACCACCAACTGCATTATTCCGGTCATCAAACTGTTAGACGATGCGTACGGCATTGAATCCGGCACCGTGACCACGATTCACTCCGCCATGCACGATCAGCAGGTTATCGACGCTTACCATCCGGATTTACGACGCACGCGCGCGGCGAGCCAGTCAATCATTCCGGTGGACACAAAGCTGGCGGCAGGGATCACCCGAATTTTCCCGCAGTTTAATGACCGTTTTGAAGCGATTGCCGTGCGTGTCCCGACAATTAACGTGACGGCAATTGACCTCAGCGTGACGGTGAAAAAACCGGTAAAAGCCTGTGAAGTCAACCTGTTGCTGCAAAAAGCGGCACAGGGAGCATTTCATGGTATAGTTGACTATACGGAATTACCGTTGGTCTCAGTAGATTTTAACCACGACCCGCACAGCGCCATCGTCGATGGCACGCAGACGCGAGTCAGTGGCGCACACCTTATCAAGACGCTGGTCTGGTGTGATAACGAATGGGGCTTTGCTAACCGGATGCTCGACACCACGTTAGCAATGGCCGCTCAAGGTTTCAGGTAAGACGCATCGTGCGTCTGCAAAACTTTAAGAATCAACGAGAGGATTCACCATGTCTGTAATTAAGATGACCGATCTGGATCTGGCTGGTAAACGCGTTTTCATCCGTGCCGATCTGAACGTACCGGTTAAAGATGGCAAAGTGACCAGCGACGCGCGTATCCGTGCATCTCTGCCAACCATCGAGCTGGCTCTGAAGCAGGGCGCTAAAGTGATGGTCACCTCCCACCTGGGCCGTCCAACCGAAGGCGAGTACAACGAAGAGTTCTCTCTGCTGCCAGTCGTTAATTACCTGAAAGACAAACTGTCCAACCCAGTTCGCCTGGTGAAAGATTATCTGGACGGCGTTGAAGTGGCTGCCGGTGAACTGGTGGTTCTGGAAAACGTTCGCTTCAACAAAGGCGAGAAGAAAGACGACGAAACCCTGTCCAAAAAATATGCTGCACTGTGCGACGTATTCGTGATGGATGCGTTCGGTACAGCTCACCGTGCGCAGGCGTCTACCCACGGTATCGGTAAATTCGCAGACGTAGCGTGCGCCGGTCCTCTGCTGGCCGATGAACTGGAAGCGCTGGGTAAAGCGCTGAAAGAGCCTGCTCGTCCAATGGTGGCTATCGTTGGTGGTTCTAAAGTTTCTACCAAACTGACCGTTCTGGATTCCCTTTCTAAAATCGCTGACCAGCTGATCGTCGGCGGTGGTATTGCGAACACCTTCGTTGCTGCTCAGGGCCACAACGTGGGTAAATCCCTGTACGAAGCAGACCTGGTTGACGAAGCCAAACGCCTGCTGGGTACCTGTGATATCCCGGTTCCAACTGACGTTCGTGTGGCGACCGAGTTCTCCGAAACCGCTACCGCGACCCTGAAATCTGTAAACGACATCAAAGATGAAGAGCAGATTCTGGACCTGGGCGACGTTTCTGCACAGAAACTGGCTGAAATCCTTAAAAACGCAAAAACTATCCTGTGGAACGGTCCTGTTGGCGTGTTCGAATTCCCGAACTTCCGCAAAGGTACCGAAATCGTTGCTAACGCTATCGCAGACAGCGAAGCGTTCTCTATCGCAGGCGGTGGTGACACCCTGGCAGCAATCGACCTGTTCGGTATCGCTGACAAAATCTCCTACATCTCCACTGGTGGCGGCGCATTCCTCGAATTCGTGGAAGGCAAAGTACTGCCAGCAGTAGCAATGCTCGAAGAGCGCGCTAAGAAGTAAGCCATTCAAGGGCAGGGAAACCTGCCCAATTTTCAGCGCGCTTCTAAGAGCTCGCACCTTTTCTAACGGCCGAAGATACAGGACTAAGCAACATGTCTAAAATTTTTGATTTCGTAAAACCTGGCGTTATCACTGGTGATGACGTACAGAAAGTGTTCCAGGTAGCTAAAGAAAACAACTTCGCTCTGCCAGCAGTTAACTGCGTAGGTACCGACTCCATCAACGCCGTACTGGAAACTGCTGCTAAAGTTAAAGCGCCAGTTATCGTTCAGTTCTCTAATGGTGGCGCTGCGTTCATCGCAGGTAAAGGCGTGAAAACTGACATTCCTCAGGGTGCTGCAATCCTGGGCGCTATCTCCGGTGCACATCACGTACACCAGATGGCTGAGCACTACGGTGTTCCGGTTATCCTGCACACTGACCACTGCGCGAAGAAACTGCTGCCGTGGATCGACGGTCTGCTGGACGCGGGTGAAAAACACTTCGCGGCAACCGGTAAGCCACTGTTCTCTTCTCACATGATCGACCTGTCTGAAGAGTCACTGCACGAAAACATCGAAATCTGCTCTAAATACCTGGCGCGCATGGCCAAAATGGACATGACCCTGGAAATTGAACTGGGTTGCACCGGCGGTGAAGAAGACGGCGTGGACAACAGCCACATGGACGCTTCTGCACTGTACACCCAGCCAGAAGACGTTGATTACGCTTACACCGAGCTGAGCAAAATCAGCCCACGCTTCACCATCGCAGCGTCCTTCGGCAACGTCCATGGCGTTTACAAACCAGGTAACGTGGTTCTGACTCCAACCATCCTGCGTGATTCTCAGGAATACGTTTCCAAAAAACACAACCTGCCGCACAACAGCCTGAACTTCGTCTTCCACGGCGGTTCCGGTTCTTCTGCTCAGGAAATCAAAGACTCCGTAAGCTACGGCGTAGTGAAAATGAACATCGATACCGACACCCAGTGGGCAACATGGGACGGTATCCTGCAGTACTACAAAACCAACGAAGCTTACCTGCAGGGCCAGCTGGGCAACCCGAAAGGCGAAGACCAGCCGAACAAGAAATACTACGATCCACGCGTATGGCTGCGCGCAGCGCAGACGTCCATGGTGACTCGTCTGGAGCAGGCTTTCAAAGAACTGAACGCGATCGACGTTCTGTAATTTGAGCTGCTAACAGCATCGGAAGGCCCGCAAATGCGGGCCTTTTTTTATGCATTTTCAACATGCTGCAACATCTGATTTTGTGATCTGTTTGGCAAAACATGCGCTTTTTGTTTACCCTTTACTGACCTGCCTGTCTCCATGGGGGATGGATTTAGTGTTTTGGTTTAACAAAAGGAAGAATAAATGGAACAACTCGATGTTGTAGACAGCATCAATCACGCCGGTAACTGGCTGGTGCGCAACCAGGCGCTGCTGCTGAGCTATGCCGTGAACATCGTTGCGGCAATTGCGATCATTATCGTCGGGATGATCGTGGCGCGTATCGTATCGAACGCGGTTAACCGCGTAATGCTGGCCCGTCACATTGACGCCACGGTGGCTGACTTCCTCTCCGCACTGGTGCGCTACGGCATTATCGCCTTTACGCTGATTGCGGCGCTGGGCCGTGTGGGCGTGCAGACCGCCTCCGTTATTGCCGTTCTCGGTGCCGCCGGTCTGGCTATTGGTCTGGCGCTGCAGGGCTCGCTTTCAAACCTGGCGGCAGGCGTGCTGCTGGTGACCTTCCGTCCGTTCCGCTCCGGCGAATACGTTGATCTGGGCGGCATTGCCGGCACCGTGCTGCAGGTGCAGATTTTCTCTACCACCCTGCGTACCGTCGACGGCCGTATCGTGGTGGTGCCGAACGGGAAAATCATCGCGGGCAATATCATTAACTTTTCCCGCGAGCCGGTGCGTCGTAACGAGCTCATCATCAGCGTGGCGTATGATTCAGATATCGATCAGGTGAAGTCGCTGATCGCGAACATCATCGCTTCTGACGACCGCATTCTGAAAGACAAAGAGCAGACGGTTCGCCTGAACGAACTGGGCGCGTCATCGATTAACTTCGTGGTGCGTATCTGGAGCAAAAGCAGCGATCTGCAAAATGTTTACTGGGACGTGCTGGAGCGCATTAAGCGCGACTTCGATGCCAACGGCATCAGCTTCCCGTACCCGCAGATGGACGTAAACGTCAAAAAAGTTAAAGAAGCGGAATAACTTCACCCGTAGGCCCGGTAAGCGCTAGTGACACCGGGCTTTATTTTTATAAGCGCCGCTAATCCCCAATTAATATTATCAATTTCCTCTAATGTGATTCGCGCAGTATAGTCGGCTTCCAGAACAACACTGTGAGAATTGCGTCATGTTATCCTATTACTTTCAAGGGCTTGCCTTAGGTGCGGCCATGATCCTCCCTCTCGGTCCGCAAAATGCGTTCGTCATGAATCAGGGCATCCGCCGCCAGTATCATCTGATGATTGCCCTGCTTTGCGCGGTGAGCGATCTGCTGCTGATTTGCGCCGGGATTTTCGGCGGCAGCGCGCTGCTGATGCAGTCCCCCTGGCTGCTGGCGCTGGTAACCTGGGGCGGCGTGGCGTTTCTGCTGTGGTACGGATTCGGCGCCCTGAAAACCGCCATGAGCAGCAATCTTGAGCTGGCGAGCGCCGAAGTGATGAAGCAGGGGCGCTGGAAGATCATTGTCACCATGCTGGCGGTCACCTGGCTTAACCCGCACGTTTACCTTGATACGTTCGTGGTGCTGGGTAGCCTGGGTGGGCAGCTGGACGTTGAGCCCAAACGCTGGTTTGCGCTCGGTACGGTCAGCGCCTCTTTCCTCTGGTTCTTCGGTCTTGCGATCCTGGCTGCGTGGCTAGCTCCGCGGCTGCGGACTGCCAAAGCGCAGCGCATCATTAACACGCTGGTCGGTCTGGTGATGTGGTTTATCGCTTTCCAGCTGGCGAAGGAGGGCATTCATCATGTACAGGGATTGCTCAACTAAGCGTTGTCTTATGGACAACTGAACAAGACCCGCTAAGCTTGCTGGCATGCGCCCTGTTGTTGGGGCACTCTTCGCAACATGGAGGAATGACAGTGAAGTTTAAAGTGATGGCCCTGGCGGCATTAGTGAGTTTCGGTGCGGTGTCGGTGCAGGCAAGTGAATTGCCGGATGGCCCGCACATCGTCACGTCAGGCACCGCAAGCGTGGACGCGGTACCGGATATTGCAACCCTGGCAATTGAGGTCAATGTCGCTGCGAAAGATGCGGCCTCCGCCAAGAAGCAGGCGGACGATCGTGTTGCGCAATATCTCTCTTTCCTCGAGCAGAACGGTGTAGGTAAAAAAGATATCAACTCCGCGAACCTGCGTACTCAACCTGATTACGACTACCAGAACGGCAAAAGCATCCTGAAAGGCTACCGCGCCGTGCGTGCTGTTGAAGTGACCGTGCGTCAGCTGGACAAGCTGAATTCACTGCTGGACGGCGCGCTGAAGGCTGGCCTGAACGAAATCCGTTCGGTGTCGCTGGGCGTTGCGCAACCGGAGAAATACAAAGACGAAGCGCGTAAAGCCGCGATTAATGATGCAATCCATCAGGCAGAGCAGCTGGCGTCCGGCTTTAAGAGCAAGCTCGGCCCGGTATACAGCGTGCGTTACCACGTCTCTAACTACCAGCCAAGCCCGATGGTGCGGATGATGAAGGCTGACGCTGCGCCGGTTTCTGCTCAGGAAACCTATGAGCAGCCAACCATTCAGTTCGACGATCAGGTGGATGTGGTGTTCCAGCTGGAGCCAACTCAAACTCAGCAAACTGAGGCGGCTAAGGCGCAGTAGTTTGCCCTCACCCTAACCCTCTCCCACAGGGAGAGGGAATTTAAGCGATTAATCCTGTCTCAACACCTTATGCCCAAACGCCAGCAGCGCGTCAGTAACGTTGCGCATCATGCGGCTTTCCGGCGCAAAACGGTGCCAGTAGAGCATCCGGCGCTGATACAGCCCCGGCGTTAGGTCAATCAGCTCACCGCTTTTCAACTCTTTCTCAATCTGCAGGTGCGGGATCATGCAGCAGGTCGTGCCCTGACGCGCAAGCTGCACAAAGGCTTCGGACGAGTTGACGATATGGCACGGTACGCTGCCCGGCGGCAGGTCAAAGTTTTGCTGCAAAAATGCCTGGTGCATATCGTCCAGATGGTCGAACGCCACGGCCGGCGCTTTCAGCAGCGCTGCGCGGGTGACGCCGTTCGGGAAGTAGCGCTCCGCAAAGGCTTTTGAACCCACGAACAGGTAGTCCAGCGCGCCCAGCTGATCGACAAGACAGCTTGGCAGCGCCTGCGGCTGAATACTGACTGCCCCCACCACTTCACCGCGACGCAGGCGCTCCTGGGTGCGGGTTTCATCTTCAACCTGGAGATTCAGGCGGATAGGGGAGTCGGCCAGGACCGGCGCAAGGGCAGGCAGCAGCCAGGTTGCCAGACTGTCGGCGTTGACCGCCAGCGAGAGCAGCAGCGGCGTGGAGCCCGTTTGTTCGTCACCCAGCCATTCGTCTTCCAGCAGCTCAACCTGACGCAGCAGGGCGAGAAGTTTTTGCCCTTGCTCCGTTGGGCGCGGCGGCACGGTACGCACCAGCAGCGGCTGCCCGAACATGTTTTCAAGCTGTTTGATACGCTGTGATACGGCGGACTGGGTGATACACAGCTTTTGCGCTGCGCGCTCAAAGCCACGTTCACGAATAACTGCATCAAGTGCCTGTAGTGTTCTGTAGTCCGGACGTTTCATTGCTCTGGCTGGCTCCTTAATTTTGCTTAATCTGCACTATGACACAATTTTCCCTTCCTGGCAGACGAAATCCATTCGACGTGTTCTATAATGCGCCCTGAGTTTTCTCACCACAGGCAAAACGATCATGACGCAGGATGAACTGAAAAAAGCAGTAGGATGGGCCGCTCTCCAGTACGTACAGCCAGGGACCATTGTCGGTGTTGGTACGGGGTCAACGGCGGCGCACTTTATCGATGCACTGGGCACGATGAAGGGGCAGATCGAGGGCGCGGTTTCCAGCTCCGATGCGTCCACGGAAAAGCTGAAAAGCCTCGGCATTACCGTTTTCGATCTCAACGAAGTGGATCGTCTGGGCATTTACGTTGATGGTGCGGATGAAATCAACGGCCATATGCAGATGATCAAAGGCGGCGGCGCGGCGCTGACCCGTGAAAAGATCATCGCCTCGGTTGCGGACAAGTTCATCTGCATCGCGGATGCCTCCAAGCAGGTCGACATTCTGGGTAATTTTCCGCTGCCGGTCGAAGTGATCCCGATGGCGCGCAGTGCGGTTGCCCGTCAGCTGGTGAAGCTGGGTGGCCGTCCGGAATACCGTCAGGGCGTGGTCACCGACAACGGTAACGTCATCCTCGACGTTCACGGCCTGGAAATTCTCGACGCGATTGCCCTGGAAAACGCCATCAACGGCATTCCAGGCGTTGTTACCGTAGGGTTATTTGCCAACCGCGGCGCGGACGTGGCACTGATAGGTACGGCCGACGGCGTCAAAACCATCGTAAAATGATCTGACGGGGGGAGTGCTCCCCCCGCTAAAAAATTTTTGAAAAGCTAAATTTGGTGACTTGTGTCACGCTTTTCCGCCTCTTTTGCCGATCCTGCCACGTTTGTAAATTTCCTCAGCATTTTACTCTGTCATTTTGCCCTGTATGACTTTTCTTCAGAGTGCCGACGCAAACGTTCATATTGCTGCAATAGTTTTTTTTGATATGTTGGCTACAGCGGATTTCAATCCAGCACAACATCAGTTCAGATAAAAACAGGGTCGGGGAAATGGCAAAGGTATCACTGGAGAAAGACAAGATTAAATTCCTGCTGGTCGAGGGCGTGCATCAGAAAGCGCTTGATAGCCTTCGTGCGGCGGGTTACACCAATATCGAATTTCACAAAGGCGCGCTGGACACGGAAGAGCTGAAAGCCGCCATCCGTGATGCCCACTTCATTGGCCTGCGATCCCGTACCCACCTGACTGAAGACGTGATTGCCGCGGCGGAAAAGCTGGTTGCCATTGGCTGTTTCTGCATCGGCACCAACCAGGTCGACCTGAACGCTGCCGCAAAACGCGGTATCCCGGTCTTTAACGCGCCGTTCTCGAACACCCGTTCCGTGGCGGAACTGGTGATTGGCGAACTGCTGCTGCTGCTGCGCGGTATTCCGGAAGCTAACGCCAAAGCGCACCGCGGCGTGTGGAACAAACTGGCTGCGGGCTCATACGAAGCCCGTGGTAAAAAGCTGGGTATCATCGGCTACGGCCACATCGGTACTCAGCTGGGTATCCTGGCGGAGTCGCTGGGGATGCACGTCTACTTCTACGATATCGAAAGCAAGCTGCCGCTGGGTAACGCGACGCAGGTGCAGCATCTATCTGACCTGCTGAACATGAGCGACGTAGTCAGCCTGCACGTGCCGGAAAACGCCTCCACCAAAAACATGATGGGTGCGGAAGAGCTGGCGCTGATGAAGCCGGGCTCTCTGCTGATCAACGCCGCGCGCGGTACGGTGGTCGATATCCCTGCGCTGTGCGATGCGCTGAAGCGTAAGCATCTGGCGGGGGCGGCCATCGACGTGTTCCCGACGGAGCCTGCGACCAACAGCGATCCGTTTAACTCTCCGCTGTGCGAGTTCGACAACGTGATCCTGACGCCACACATCGGCGGTTCTACTCAGGAAGCGCAGGAGAATATCGGTCTGGAAGTGGCGGGCAAGCTGAGCAAATATTCCGACAACGGTTCAACGCTCTCTGCGGTGAACTTCCCGGAGGTGTCTCTGCCGCTGCACGGCGGTCGCCGTCTGCTGCACATCCACGAAAACCGTCCTGGCGTGCTGACCGCCATCAACCAGATCTTTGCCGAGCAGGGCGTCAACATCGCCGCGCAATATCTGCAAACCAACTCGCAGATGGGTTATGTGGTTATCGATATTGAAGCCGATGAAGACGTTGCCGAGAAAGCGCTGCAGAGCATGAAGGCTATTCCGGGGACGATTCGCGCGCGCTTGCTTTACTGATAGTGTGGTTTGTGGTGTCGGGTGGCGCTTACGCTTACCCGACCTACAATGCCCGAGGATTTATGTAGGCCGGGTAAGGCATAGCCGCCACCCGGCTTTGTTCTACCAGACCCAGATTTTACTGGGCGTCACCACAGCCGGTAACGGCACATCCCATTTCTCCACCGGCAGGGCCTCTACAGCCTGGCAATCATGCGCATAACCCACCGGCTGTAGCCCGTACTCCTGCCAGTTTTGCAGCGTTCTGTCATAGAAACCGCCGCCCATGCCTAAACGCTGGCCCTGTTCATCAAACGCCACCAGCGGGGTAATCAGCACGTCCAGCTCGGACAGCGGTAATACGTCGCGCACGTCGAGTTTCGGTTCGGTAATTTTCAGACGATTTACCACCAGCTCGCTGTGCGGGTGGTAGTGTAGAAACAGCAAATTACCTTGGCTAAACGGATGCAGTACCGGCAGATAAACCTTCTTTCCGGCGCGCCAGAGCTGGTCGATAAGCGGCTGGGTATCCAGCTCGCCATCAAACGACAGAAACAGAGCGACCGTGTTCGCCATTACCACTGGCGGATACGCCATCATGCGGGCTGCGGCCTGCTGCGCAAAGTGTGCTTGTTGCTCGGACGTAAGCGCGCGACGACGCTGGCGAATAAGCTGACGGATATCCTGGCGTGAGGCAGAAACTTCAGGGAATTGAGTCATGGTAGTGGGTAGAAGAAGAAAGAGGGAATCTCCGAGATGCCGCCGCAGGCTGTAACCCTTGAACCCTTGGTTCAAGGTGAATGTGTCGTCATAGTTTTAAGGCTTCTCGGACGAACCGAGCATGCTCACCAACCATGGAGCGCCACATTCTTGTGGTATGAAATATCGGCTCAGGGGACTGGCCCGCTTGCGAACATCTCAGAGAAATTTTGTCTTCACAGTTACTCTACCATAGTCAACTGAGAAGTGTTATTCAAACTTTGGTCCCGGTCTTTCGGGATTGCGACCTTGATCAAGCAACGCCTGTTCAATGGTCTGCTGGAGCATTTTAATGCGCTGCTCCATGCTAGCCGCGTAGTCGCGGGTCTTCGCTTTTTCCTGAGTCAGTTCATAGCTGATGTTCAACGCGGCGATGAAAACCAGCTGCTCAGTATTTGTGACTCTAGTGCGTTCTTTTAGATCTTGCAACCGCTGATTCAAATCGTCCGCAGCCTGATTCAAAGCATCCCTTTGTTCAGGCGGACAATTCACTCGCAGTGAACGGCCAAAAATCTGGAGATCGACGGGTTGTGCAGACATGCCACCTTCCTGCTGATTGACTGCGCTGCCTTCGCTTACTGCCCCGGGGGCTGCGAAGGGGCGACACTATAGCTACCCTGATGTGAAGATACAAGCCCTTTTCTGGTATCACCAGGGTCCAAAGTGGTAGCATACCATGAATATCCTCCCTTTGATGACGAATGCGTATGTCTATACAGAACGAAATGCCTGGTTACAAGGATTTAAACCAGTTACTGAACCAGCAGGGAGTCGGTCTTACCCCTGCCGAAATGCACGGTCTGATCAGCGGCATACTGTGCGGCGGAAACAGCGACAGCTCATGGCAGCCGCTGATCCACGACCTCACGAACGAAGGGCTGGCTTTTGGCCACGAATTGGCGGAAGCGCTGCGAAAAATGCACGCGGCCACCAGCGATTCGCTGGAAGACGATGGCTTCCTTTTTCAGCTTTATCTGCCTGAAGGTGACGATGTCAGCGTCTTCGAT
Organism: Enterobacter sp. KB-280D8; assembly: GCF_041399405.1. Classification (NCBI taxonomy): domain Bacteria; kingdom Pseudomonadati; phylum Pseudomonadota; class Gammaproteobacteria; order Enterobacterales; family Enterobacteriaceae; genus Enterobacter; species Enterobacter sp. KB-280D8. The sequence goes on along the minus strand of NZ_JBGKEC010000003.1, from coordinate 263,198 downwards.
CGTGCCGATGCGCTCGCAGGTTGGGTAAACCACTATCTGCTGGGGCTGGGCGTGACGCAGCCTAAGCTTGATAAAGTCACCGGCGAAGCGGGTGAAGCGATCGACGATCTGCGTAACATTGCCCAGCTCGGCTACGATGAAGAGGAAGACCAGGAAGAGCTGGAGATGTCTCTCGAAGAAATTATCGAGTACGTGCGCGTGGCGGCGTTGCTGTGCCACGACAACTTTACGCGCTCGCAGCCGACCGCGCCGGAAGTTCGCAAGCCAACCTTACATTAAGAAAAATAACGCACAGGAGGGTGTCATGGTTATCTCGCAACAAGAGTATTTGCGCCGTCGTCAGGCGCTGCTGGCAAACATGCAGCCGGGCAGCGCGGCGCTGATTTTTGCCGCGCCAGAGGTGACGCGCAGCGCCGACAGCGAATACCCCTATCGCCAGAGCAGCGATTTTTGGTACTTCACCGGCTTTAACGAACCGGAAGCGGTGCTGGTGCTGATTAAGAGCAATGACACCCATAACCACAGCGTGATTTTCAACCGCGTACGAGACTTAACCGCTGAAATCTGGTTTGGCCGCCGCTTAGGGCAAGAGGCCGCACCGGAAAAGCTGGGCGTTGACCGTGCGCTGGCGTTTAGCGAAATCAACCAGCAGCTCTATCAGCTGCTAAACGGCCTCGACGTGCTCTACCACGCGCAGGGCGAATATGCTTACGCCGATGAGATTGTTTTCACCGCGCTGGATAAGCTGCGCAAAGGCTCGCGCCAGAACCTGTACGCGCCCGCCACCCTCACGGACTGGCGTCCGGTAGTGCACGAGATGCGCCTGTTCAAATCTGAAGAAGAACTGAACGTGATGCGCCGTGCGGGCGAAATCAGCGCGCTGGCGCACACCCGCGCGATGGAAAAATGCCGTCCCGGGATGTTCGAATATCAGCTGGAAGGCGAAATACATCACGAATTTAACCGTCACGGTGCGCGCTTCCCGTCCTACAACACCATCGTTGGCGGCGGGGAAAACGGCTGCATTCTGCACTACACCGAAAACGAAAGCGCGCTGCGCGACGGCGATCTGGTTTTGATTGACGCCGGTTGCGAATATCAGGGCTATGCGGGCGACATCACCCGTACTTTCCCGGTGAACGGTAAATTTTCACCGGCGCAGCGGGCAATTTATGACATCGTTCTCGAGTCACTTGAGACGGCGCTCAAGCTGTATCGGCCAGGCACCTCTATTCAGGAGGTGACCGGCGAAGTCGTGCGCATCATGGTGACCGGGCTGGTGAAGCTCGGCATTCTGAAAGGCGACGTGGACACCCTGATTACCGAGAATGCCCATCGTCCCTATTTTATGCACGGCCTGAGCCACTGGCTGGGGCTGGACGTGCACGACGTGGGCGCATACGGCCCTGAACGTTCACGCGTGCTGGAGCCGGGCATGGTGCTGACCGTCGAGCCGGGTCTGTACATCGCGCCGGATGCCGACGTGCCAGAGGAATACCGCGGAATCGGCATTCGTATTGAAGACGACATCGTCATCACCGAAACCGGCAACGAAAACCTGACCGCGAGCGTGGTGAAAAAAGCGGACGATATCGAGGCGCTGATGGCAGCGGCGCGCGTATGAGCGTGATTATCGTTGGCGGCGGCATGACGGGCGCCACGCTGGCCTTGGCTGTCTCGCACTTAACGAAGGGGCAACATCCGGTGCATCTTGTCGAGGCGGTCGCCCCACAAACGAAGAATCACCCCGGTTTTGATTCCCGCGCCATTGCCCTGGCGCAGGGCACCTGCCAGCAGCTGTCCCGGATTGGCATCTGGCAGGCCATCGCCGACTGCGCCACCGCCATTAATACCGTGCACGTGAGCGATCGCGGCCATGCCGGGTTTGTGACGCTGGATGCCCACGATTACCGTATTGACGCGCTGGGTCAGGTCGTTGAACTGCACGATATTGGCCTGCGCCTGTTCCGCCTGTTGCAGGACGCGCCGGGCGTTACGCTGCACTGCCCGGCACGCGTTGCCAGCTTCACCCGCAGTGAAGAGGCGGTCAGCGTAACGCTGGATAATGGCATTGTGCTCGATGGACAGCTTTTGGTTGCGGCGGACGGGTCGCGCTCGGCGCTCGGTACCCAGTGCGGCGTAGAGTGGCGACAGCAGCCTTACGGGCAGGTCGCGGTCATCGCGAACGTCTCGACCGCAGCAGAACACAACGGCCGGGCATTTGAACGCTTCACCCGGCACGGTCCGCTGGCGATGCTGCCGATGACGGACGGGCGCTGCTCGCTGGTCTGGTGCCACCCGCAGGATAAAGCCGAAGAGGTTAAGGCCTGGTCCGACGAACGCTTTTGTACCGAGCTGCAGAAAGCCTTTGGCTGGCGGCTGGGGCGTATTACCCATGCCGGGAAACGTGCGGTCTATCCGCTGTCGTTAACCACGGCATCACAGTCTGTTTCTCACCGCGTGGCGCTGGTCGGCAATGCGGCGCAAACCCTCCACCCCATCGCCGGCCAGGGCTTTAACCTCGGCCTGCGGGATGTGATGAGCCTTGCCGAAACGCTTTCGCAGGCATGGAGCGAACAAAAAGACTGTGGCGCTTACCCGGTGCTAAGCCATTACCAGACGCGACGCCAGGCCGATAAAGAGGCGACAATTGGCGTCACCGATGGTTTAGTCCATCTCTTTGCCAATCGCTGGGCGCCGCTGGTTGCTGGCCGCAACCTCGGGCTGATGGCGATGGAACTGTTCATTCCGGCACGTGACGTGCTGGCGCAGCGGACCCTGGGTTGGGTTGCGCGTTAAGGAGTTATCACCGTGCAAAATGTTGATGTTGCCATCGTTGGCGGCGGAATGGTTGGGCTGGCGCTGGCCTGTGGATTGCAGGGCAGCGGACTGCGCGTGGCGGTGCTGGAGCAAAAGCCGCCTCAGCCCGTCGCACCTGATGCCCCGCCAGAACTCCGCGTCTCGGCGATTAACGCGGCCAGCGAAAAGCTGCTGACGCGTCTCGGCGTCTGGTCAGATATCGTCGCCCAGCGCGCCAGCTCCTATCACGGCATGGAAGTGTGGGACAAAGACAGCTTTGGCCATATTGCCTTCGATGATGAAAGTATGGGCTATAGCCATCTGGGCCATATCATTGAGAATGGGGTGATCCATCACGCGCTGTGGCAGAAAGCAGAGCTGTGCAGCGACGTGACGCTGGTCGCGCCTGCGCAGATCCAGCAGGTTGCGTGGGGCGAAAACGAGGCGTTTATCACCCTGCAAAGCGGCGACATGCTGACCGCGCGTCTGGTGGTCGGTGCCGACGGCGCAAACTCCTGGCTGCGTAATAAAGCCGATATCCCGCTGACGTACTGGGATTACCGCCATCATGCGATGGTGGCAACAATCCGTACCGAAGAGCCGCACGGCGGCGTGGCCCGGCAGATTTTCCACAACGACGGTATTCTGGCCTTCCTGCCGCTTGCCGATCCGCACCTGTGCTCGATTGTCTGGTCCTTAGTGCCGGAAAAAGCGCAGCAGATGCAGGAGGCGACGCCCGAGGCCTTTAACCAGGCGCTGTGCGTGGCGTTTGATAACCGCCTTGGCCTGTGCACGCTTGAAAGCGAGCGTCAGGTGTTACCGTTAACCGGCCGCTACGCGCGCCAGTTTGCCGCGCATCGTCTGGCGCTGGTGGGCGATGCCGCTCATACCATTCATCCGCTGGCCGGGCAGGGCGTCAACCTCGGCTTTATGGACGCAGCGGAGCTGGTTGAGGAACTGCGCCGCCTGCATCGTGAAGGCAAAGATATCGGTCAGCATCTCTACCTGCGTCGCTACGAGCGTAGCCGCAAGCACAGTGCGGCGATGATGCTGGCAGGGATGCAGGGCTTCCGCGAGCTGTTTGCCGGGGCAAATCCGGCGAAGAAACTGCTGCGCGATATCGGTCTTAAACTCGCAGATACCCTTCCTGGCGTCAAACCGCAACTTCTTCGTCAGGCGATGGGTCTTAACGACCTGCCGGACTGGCTTAAATAATATTGACCCCCGTCACACTATAATTTCCCGGCCTCTGCGCCGGGGAAATCCCCTCGTTTGAAATATTCTAATTTCACGTCATTTTTCGCATTAGATAATCTAATGTCGTGTTTTTCTTGTTACGGAAATTCGGCCCGTTTTTCCGCACGAAATATCACCATGTGCTAAATCCTGTTAGATCATTGTTAATTTTGTGCGGGGTTAATCGCATTTTTCCAGTGAATAACTCTGTAGGCTTTTCAGCGTTTTTTGGTCATAAGCTAATGTGATGACCCGTTTTACCTTATGGTTAACCGCCGGTTTCGGTGGTAAGTTCAGGTAAAAGAGAACGTTTGCGTCGGCATTCGGGAACGAGGCCGATACCGGGTTTCACGGTGAATTTTTCAACGAGGACAAGATGGCTCAACAGACTCCTTTGTACGAACAGCACGTGTTATGCGGCGCCCGCATGGTGGACTTCCACGGCTGGATGATGCCGCTGCACTACGGGTCGCAGATTGATGAGCACCACGCGGTGCGCACCGATGCCGGTATGTTCGACGTGTCCCATATGACGATTGTCGACCTGCGCGGTAGCCGCACCCGGGAGTTTTTGCGTTATCTGCTGGCAAACGACGTCGCTAAGCTGAAGACGCCGGGTAAAGCGCTCTATACCGGCATGCTGAATGCTTCGGGCGGCGTGATTGATGACCTCATCGTCTATTACTTCACTGAAGATTTCTTCCGCCTCGTTGTAAACTCCGCCACCCGCGAAAAAGACCTCTCCTGGATCACCCAACACGCTGAACCTTATGCCATCGACATCACCGTCCGTGACGATCTGTCGCTGATCGCCGTGCAGGGGCCAAACGCGCAGGCGAAAGCCGCCTCTCTGTTTAACGACGAGCAGCGCAAAGCCACAGAGGGCATGAAGCCTTTCTTCGGCGTGCAGGCGGGGGATCTGTTTATCGCCACTACCGGCTACACCGGTGAAGCGGGCTACGAAATTGCGATGCCAAACGAGAAGGCCGCTGATTTCTGGCGTGCGCTGGTGGAAGCGGGCGTGAAGCCAGCGGGCCTGGGCGCGCGCGATACCCTGCGTCTTGAAGCGGGTATGAACCTCTACGGCCAGGAGATGGACGAAGGCGTCTCTCCGCTGGCCGCCAACATGGGCTGGACCATCGCATGGGAACCGGCTGACCGTGACTTTATTGGCCGTGAAGCGCTGGAGATGCAGCGCGAGAAGGGTACCGAACAGCTGGTGGGGCTGGTGATGAAGGAAAAAGGCGTGCTGCGCGGCGAACTGCCGGTGCGCTTCACCGATGCCGACGGCAATCATCTCGAAGGCGTGATCACCAGCGGCACCTTCTCCCCGACGCTGGGCTACAGTATTGCACTGGCACGCGTGCCGGCGGGCATTGGCGACACGGCGGTGGTACAGATCCGCAACCGCGAAATGCCGGTCCACGTGACCAAACCGATTTTTGTTCGCGCCGGTAAGCCGGTCGCCTAATCATTTTTATCAGGAGAACTTCAATGAGCAATGTGCCAGCAGAACTGAAATACAGCAAAGAACACGAGTGGCTGCGCAAAGAGGCGGACGGCACTTACACCGTAGGGATCACCGAGCACGCGCAAGAGCTGCTGGGCGACATGGTGTTTGTTGACCTGCCTGACGTGGGCACGACCGTTAGCGCGGGCGACGACTGCGCCGTGGCGGAGTCCGTAAAAGCGGCATCTGACATCTACGCTCCTGTGAGCGGCGAAATCGTTGCCGTCAACGACGCGCTGAGTGATTCGCCAGAGCTGGTGAACAGCGAGCCGTATGAAGGCGGCTGGATCTTCAAGATCAAAGCCAGCGACGAATCTCAGGTTGCCGCGCTGCTGGATGCGACCGCGTACGAAGCATTGTTAGAAGACGAGTAATTGTTTATCCCCCTCTCCCTCTGGGAGAGGGCAGGGGTGAGGGTGCCAGTCTTCCCCTCACCCTAACCCTCTCCCAGAGGGAGAGGGAACTTAAATTCACTGCACGTTTCAGGAACCATCGCTCATGACACAGACTTTAAGCCAGCTTGAAAACCGTGGCGCCTTCATTGAACGTCACATTGGGCCGGATGCTCAGCAACAGCAGGAGATGCTGAAGACAGTTGGCGCGGATTCATTAAACGCACTGATCGGCCAGATTGTGCCAAAAGACATCCAGCTTGCCACGCCGCCTCAGGTGGGGGAAGCCACCACGGAATTCGCCGCGCTGGCGGAGCTGAAGGCTATCGCAGGCCTGAACAAGCGCTATAAGTCTTACATTGGCATGGGCTACACCAACGTGCAGTTGCCGCCGGTTATCCTGCGCAACATGCTGGAAAACCCGGGCTGGTACACCGCTTACACCCCGTATCAGCCAGAAGTCTCCCAGGGCCGTCTGGAAGCGCTGCTGAACTTCCAGCAGGTGACGTTGGATCTGACCGGTATGGATATTGCCTCCGCCTCGCTGCTGGATGAAGCCACCGCTGCCGCCGAAGCAATGGCGATGGCAAAACGCGTCAGCAAGCTGAAAAATGCTAACCGCTTCTTCGTGGCGGCGGACGTGCATCCTCAGACGCTGGACGTTGTGCGCACCCGTGCGGAAACCTTCGGCTTTGACGTGATCGTCGACGACGCTGACAAAGTGCTGGATCACCAGGACGTCTTCGGCGTACTGCTGCAGCAGGTAGGTACGACGGGTGAAGTACACGACTACGGCACGCTGATTGCCGAGCTGAAGTCCCGCAAAGTGGTTGTCAGCGTTGCCGCCGATTTTATGGCGCTGGTGCTGCTGACGGCGCCGGGCAAACAGGGCGCGGATATTGTCTTCGGCTCTGCGCAACGCTTTGGCGTGCCGATGGGCTACGGCGGCCCGCACGCGGCGTTCTTCGGCGCGAAAGATGAATTCAAACGCTCCATGCCTGGCCGCATTATCGGCGTCTCAAAAGATGCTGCCGGTAACACCGCCCTGCGCATGGCGATGCAGACTCGCGAGCAGCATATCCGCCGCGAGAAAGCGAACTCCAACATCTGTACCTCCCAGGTGCTGCTTGCAAATATCGCCAGCCTGTACGCCGTGTTCCACGGCCCGGCTGGCCTGAAGCGAATTGCCAGCCGCATTCACCGCCTGGCCGATATTCTGGCCTGTGGTCTGCAGCAGAAAGGCCTTAAGCTGCGCCACGCTCACTACTTCGACACTCTGTGTGTGGAAGTAGCGGACAAAGCGGCGGTGCTGGCGCGCGCGAATGCGGCAGAGATCAACCTGCGCAGCGACATCCACAACGCGGTCGGCATTACGCTGGATGAAAGTACCACCCGTGACGATATTCTGAACCTGTTCAGCGTGTTGCTGGGTGACGCGCACGGTCTGGACGTTGATGCGCTCGACAAAGAGGTCGCGCTCGACAGCCGCTCCATTCAGGAAAGCATGCTGCGTGTTGACGCGATCCTGACCCATCCGGTGTTCAACCGCTACCACAGCGAAACCGAGATGATGCGCTATATGCACTCTCTGGAGCGCAAGGATCTGGCGCTGAACCAGGCGATGATCCCGCTGGGCTCCTGCACCATGAAGCTGAACGCCGCGGCAGAGATGATCCCTATCACCTGGCCTGAGTTCTCCGAACTACACCCGTTCTGCCCGCCAGAGCAGGCGGAAGGTTATCATATGATGATCAACCAGCTTTCCGACTGGCTGGTGAAGCTGACCGGTTATGACGCGCTCTGCATGCAGCCGAACTCCGGCGCGCAGGGCGAATACGCGGGCCTGCTGGCGATTCGTCACTATCATGAAAGCCGCAACGAAGGACACCGCGATATCTGCCTGATCCCAAGCTCTGCTCACGGCACCAACCCGGCCTCTGCCCAGATGGCGGGCATGGAAGTGGTGGTCGTGGCGTGCGATAAGAACGGCAACATCGATCTGGCAGACCTGCGTGCGAAAGCCGAACAGGCGGGCGACAAGCTCTCCTGCATCATGGTGACCTACCCTTCCACCCACGGCGTATACGAAGAGACCATCCGTGAAGTGTGCGAAGTGGTGCACCAGTTTGGCGGTCAGGTTTACCTCGACGGCGCAAACATGAACGCTCAGGTGGGCATTACCTCTCCGGGCTTTATTGGCGCGGACGTGTCGCACCTGAACCTGCACAAAACCTTCTGCATCCCGCACGGCGGTGGCGGCCCGGGCATGGGCCCAATCGGCGTGAAAGCGCACCTGGCACCGTTTGTGCCGGGCCACAGCGTGGTGCAGATTGAAGGAATGCTAACCCGTCAGGGCGCGGTCTCTGCGGCACCGTTCGGTAGCGCCTCTATCCTTCCAATCAGCTGGATGTACATCCGCATGATGGGCGCGGAAGGGCTGAAGCAGGCGAGCCAGGTGGCGATCCTGAACGCTAACTACATTGCGACTCGCCTGAAGTCCGCCTTCCCGGTGCTCTACACAGGCCGCGACGGTCGCGTGGCGCACGAGTGCATCCTCGATATTCGTCCGCTGAAAGAGCAGACCGGTATTAGCGAGCTGGATATCGCCAAGCGTCTGATCGACTACGGCTTCCACGCGCCAACCATGTCGTTCCCGGTTGCGGGGACGCTGATGGTGGAGCCGACCGAGTCTGAAAGCAAAGCCGAGCTGGATCGCTTTATCGACGCGATGCTGGCCATCCGCATGGAGATCGACCGCGTGCAGGACGGCGAATGGACGCTGGAAGATAACCCGCTGGTTAACGCCCCGCACACTCAGCACGAGATGGTGGCAGAGTGGAACCACGGTTACTCCCGCGAGCTGGCGGTCTTCCCGGCAGGCGTGGCGAACAAATACTGGCCGACCGTGAAGCGTCTTGATGATGTCTACGGCGACCGTAACCTGTTCTGCTCCTGCGTACCGATGAGCGAATATCAGTAATTATTTGCCATACTGTAGGCCGGGTAAGCGTAAGCGCCACCCGGCTTTTTTTTATCTGGAGGTTGTGAATGGCAATTGCACTGGTCACCGGCGCGAGCCGGGGCATTGGGAAAGCCACCGCGCTGCAGCTGGCACGTGAAGGCTACACCGTGGCGGTAAACTATCACCACAACATTAAAGCCGCGACGGACGTGATCAACCAGATCGTTGAGGCGGGCGGTAAAGCGTTTGCCGTGCGTGCGGACATCAGCGACGAAGCTCAGGTGCTGGCGATGTTTGACAGCCTCGATCGTGAAGGCGAGCCGCTTCGTGCGCTGGTCAATAATGCGGGCATTCTGTTTGAGCAATCCACTATCGAGAATCTCTCCGCTGAGCGCATTAACCGCGTCCTTGCGACCAACGTCACGGGCTACTTTCTCTGCTGTCGGGAAGCGGTAAAACGCATGTCCTTCAAACATGGCGGCAAGGGTGGGGCGATAGTGAACGTCTCTTCCGCGGCATCGCGTCTGGGCGCGCCGGGTGAATATGTGGATTATGCCGCGTCCAAGGGGGCGGTGGATTCGCTGACAACCGGGCTATCGCTGGAGGTGGCGGCACAGGGTATCCGCGTGAATTGCGTGCGGCCCGGGCTTATCTATACTGATATTCACGCATCCGGCGGGGAGCCGGGGCGGGTGGATCGGGTGAAATCGCTGCTGCCGATGCAGCGCGGTGGCCAGCCGGAAGAGGTGGCCCAGGCGATTGTCTGGCTGCTGAGCGAGAAGGCGTCGTACGTAACGGGTAGTTTTATCGAGTTAGCGGGTGGGAAATAAATCCCTCACCCTAACCCTCTCCCCAAAGGGGAGAGGGGATCACTGCGTTAAAGTTTTTCGCCGTTGCTGGCAATCACTTCCTTATACCAGTTAAAGCTCTTCTTACGGGAGCGCGACATGTCGCCCGTTCCGTCGTCGTGCTTGTTCACGTAGATAAAGCCGTAGCGCTTGCTGTACTGGCCGGTGGTGAACGATACGCAGTCGATGCAGCCCCACGGGGTATAGCCCATCAGATCCACGCCATCGTGCGTGACGGCTTTGATCATCTCTTCCACGTGTGCACGCAGGTAGTCGATACGATAGTCATCGTTGATGCTGCCGTCTTCTTCCACTTTGTCATAGGCGCCGAAGCCGTTTTCCACGATAAACAGCGGCTTCTGATAACGCTCGTACAGTTCGCACAGGGAATAACGCAGGCCCACCGGGTCAATCTGCCAGCCCCAGTCGGACGCCTTCACGTGCGGGTTCGGCACGCTGCCTTCAAAGCCGGAGATGGCGTCACCGGTACCGCCTTCCGCCTTCACCGCGTTGGTCATGTAGTAGCTGAAACCTAAGTAGTCGCAGGTACCTTCACGCAGGATCTGCTCGTCGCCTGCCTCCATTTTGATGGAGAAGCCGCGGCGCTCCCACTCGTTCAACACGTAGGACGGGTAGTAACCACGCAGCTGGACGTCGGTAAAGACATAGCGCTCGCGCATTGATTCCTGGGCGAACATCACGTCTTCCGGTTTGCAGGAGAATGGATAGAGCGCCACCATGGCCAGCATGCAGCCGACTTTCATTTCCGGGTTGATGCGGCGCGCGGCTTTCACCGCCAGGGCGCTGGCCACAAACTGGTGGTGCAGGACCTGGTACATGGTCTCTTCCGGATTGTCATGTTCGGTATAGACCACGCCCGAGCAGCAGTAACCGAACAGCGGCGCGCGCCAGTTACGCTGGTTATTGATTTCGTTGAAGGTCATCCAGTATTTGACCTTGTTTTTGTAGCGCTCGAAGACCACTTCCGCGAAGCGCACAAAGAAATCGACCACTTTACGGTTGGTCCAGCTACCGTACTCCTGCACCAGGTGCAGCGGCATTTCGAAGTGGGAGAGGGTGATCACCGGTTCGATGTTGTACTTCAGCAGCTCATCGAACATGTCGTCGTAGAATTTTAGCCCTTCCTCGTTTGGCTGCGTTTCGTCACCTTTCGGGAATATGCGTGTCCAGGCAATAGAGGTACGGAAGCACTTGAAGCCCATCTCGGCAAACAGCTTGATGTCTTCTTTATAGTGGCCGTGGAAATCGATGGCCTCATGATTGGGGTAATATTTACCCGGCACCACCTCCTGCGTGATTTCGCGCGGCACGCCGTGTGCGCCGCCGGTCAAGACGTCGCAAATGCTTGGCCCTTTGCCGCCTTTGTTCCAGCCGCCTTCAACCTGGTGAGCGGCGACCGCGCCGCCCCATAAAAAATCTTTTGGTAAGGTTAATTTTTTCATCGCTGCTATTCTCAATAAATGGCTTATTGGCATTGAGTCTAGCAAAGCGAAATTGAATGTCACGATATAACAATTTGCGGAAATTGTGATTTGTCACATCAAAAAAACAGGGTGTTTTATTCCGTCAGTTTCTTCGCCAGCTTGCGTCCGAGGGATTCCAGAATATAGATGACGGGGATTTGCGTGGTGATATCGTAGACGCCGCCAATTCGCGTCTGGGGAACGTGCCAGGAGAGATTAAAGTCCGCCAGTTTTGCCAGGCGAGAGTGCTCATGGCTGGTGATGGAGAGCACCTTACAGTGATGCAGGCTGAACTGGCTGGCGAAGCGCAGTATCTCCTCGGTTTCGCCCGAGACGGAGAGCACAATGGCCAGCGCATTTTTCGCCATATCATTGGTGACCGGGAAATAAGGGTCATCAATATGATTACTGAATTTACCAATATTCGAAAAGAAACGTGCGCCATATTTCGCCAGTGAGCCTGACGTGCCCGCCCCGACAAAAATAATGCGCTCTGAAGAGAGAATGATATTTACCGCGTCATCTAATAACGCGTCGAACTCTTCATTATTCACGCTTTTAAAGAAGCTGATAATTTCGCTGGCACCGAAATTCGCCTGCTGGGGCTCATTCTGCTCAAGATAGAGCTTAAAGCGCACGCGAAATTCCGAATATCCTTCGCAGTTGAGCTTGCGGCAAAAGCGCAGGATGGTGGTGGTTGAGACGCCGGCCGCATCCGCCAACTCGCGGATGGTCATATACATCACTTTGTCTCGATTTTTGATGACATAGTTGTAGACCATCATCTCCAGGTTATTGAGACTGGCAATGGCGGAGTGGGTGAACATACTCACTGTGGCAAAACTCTCATTCAGACCTCATTTATCCATCATAACATGCAGCCAGACGGCACGGGCCAATTTTATGCCATTGATTAGTAACGCTTAAATTTTTATGTGAACAAATGTCAGGTGAATTGTTTGTTTATGTTTTTGATTTTTATTATAAAAATTTACGTTAAAATTATTTTAGCTAACAGGTGTTCACTGGAATCATTCTCAGTTAGCATAGTCATGCGATGAATAATCATCTTTAGTTTTCCCGGAGTTTTGTATGGCGAGCAGACCATTAATCGCACAGGGATATTCGCTGGCTGAGGAAGTAGCCAACAGCATCAGCCACGGCATTGGCTTGGTGTTTGGGATTGTCGGTTTAGTGTTATTGCTGGTACAGGCGGTAGATACCAATGCCAGCGTGATGGCGATTACCAGCTATAGCCTGTATGGCGGAAGCATGATCCTGCTGTTCCTGGCGTCGACACTCTATCACGCGATTCCGCATCAACGGGCCAAAATATGGCTCAAGAAATTTGACCACTGCGCTATCTATCTTCTGATTGCGGGTACCTATACGCCTTTCCTGCTGGTGGGGCTAAACTCACCGCTGTCGCGCGGCCTGATGATAGTTATCTGGAGCCTGGCACTGCTGGGGATCCTGTTTAAGCTGACGATTGCGCACCGGTTTAAGGTGTTGTCGCTTGTCACCTATCTGACGATGGGCTGGCTGTCACTGATTGTAGTGTATCAGCTGGCGATTAAGCTGGCGGTCGGCGGGGTAACGCTGCTGGCCGTGGGTGGCGTGGTGTACTCGCTGGGCGTTATTTTCTACGTCTGCAAGCGCATCCCGTACAATCATGCTATCTGGCACGGTTTTGTTCTGGGCGGCAGCGTATGCCACTTTTTGGCGATTTATTTGTACGTGGGGCAGGTGTAGTTTTTTCCACCGTGCGGGCGGTGGCCCTCACCCCGGCCCTCTCCCACAGGGAGAGGGAGTACACCTGTCGACGATTACTCTTCCAGTGAATACGGCAGCGGCTCAATACTCAACGTATTGGCGTCGTCGCGCACGCGGAACACGCTGTCGGCTTCCATGTCGTTGTTCATGACGGCTTGAACCAAAAGACGGCCATCCTCCAGCTGTACGGCAGCTAACACGGTGCCTGTACGGCGCCAGTTATCGCCCATCTTCAGTTCTAAGTCTTCACCCGCTTCCGGTACGCGGCTGGCATGGCCCACCAGTGTCCACAGCGCGCGTTTGTTTGCCCCACGGAATTTTGCACGTGCCACCATCTCCTGACCGGTGTAGCAGCCTTTTTTAAAGCTGATGCCCCCCAGCGCCTGCAGGTTAGTTGCCTGAGGAATAAACTGCGCGCTGTTGGCTGCGTCAATTACCGGCAGACCCGCTTCGATGTTCAGCGCCAGCCACTGCTGGCTGTTGTTGAGCTGCGCTTCGCCGCGCAGCGCATCGGTCACGCGTTCGGCGGTTGCGGCATCCGTGACTAACAGGAAGCGCTCTGCCGGGTGTTCAAACCACAGAATGGAGGTCGCGCCCTCGCTGACCACCTGTTTTTCTGCATCCGGCAGTTCAGCAAACAGGTTTTTCAGCGCTGCACGCGCCTGGAAGCCCGCCACGCCCAGCAGAACATGTTCGTCGTCCGGGGCGATGGTGACTTTGGAAAAGACTGCGTATTTTTTCAGCTCTTTGAGCTGCGCATCACGCAGGCTGCGGCGTTCGATAAAGGCAAACCCATCCTGACGGCGGAACAGACGCAGGTTGCTCCACATTTTGCCTTTAGGATCGCAGTGCGCGGCCAGCAGATGCTGGTGTTCAGTCATCTGCGCGACATCCGCGGTGACCTGACCCTGCAGGTATTTTTCGGCGTCAGCGCCGGAGAGGGTAGCCAGCGCCCAGTCATCAAGAGAAATAAGCGTCAGCGGCAGACGCGCAGAGGCGGCGGGCTGGCGAGGAGAAAATGGTGTAAATGCCATAACGATATCCTGAATTGCTTAACGCTTTGATAATGCCTAATGGTAAAAGAGCCTGCAGGCATTGCAAGCGCTTTCAGCAGACCATTTGTGCCATAAACCGGTTATGCGTAGCGCTAAGCAAAATAGTGTAATCCGCTGTCTTTGTAGGGAATATTCTGGAAGCCAGCTCCTCGATCGCAATATTCCAGTAATGAAACGGTCAAAAACACGTTACACTAGCTGGTGTCCCCGTAAAGAAATTAAGAACAGAGAACGGGGTACCGACTGTGCCAAACGTAATGCAGGAAACTGAACATGGATATTAACAACAAGGCCCGTATTCACTGGGCATGCCGTCGCGGCATGCGTGAACTTGATATTTCCATCATGCCTTTCTTCGAATATGAGTACGACAGCTTAAGCGATGATGATAAGCGTCTGTTTGTTCGGTTGCTTGAGTCTGACGATCCGGATTTATTCAACTGGCTGATGAACCACGGCAAACCCGCCGACACCGAGTTGCAACGGATGGTGCAATTAATTCAAACACGGAATCGGGAACGTGGTCCTGTGGCAATCTGATCTTCGCGTCTCGTGGCGCTCGCAGTGGATGTCTTTATTGCTCCACGGCCTGGTTGCGGCCATCGTGTTGCTGATGCCGTGGCCCCTGAGCTATACGCCGCTGTGGCTGCTGTTGCTGTCGTTTGTCGTTTTTGACAGCGTACGCAGCCAGCGTCGCATTAATGCGCGCCAGGGTGAAATCAAGTTACTGATGGACTCCCGCCTGCGCTGGCAGGGAAAAGAGTGGGATATTCTTGGTATGCCCTGGATGCTCAACTCCGGGATGATGTTACGGTTACGCAAGGTTGATGGCGGACGTTGCCAGCACCTGTGGCTGGCGGCTGACAGCATGGACGCGTCAGAATGGCGGGATCTGCGCCGGATGTTGCTGCAACAGCCGACGCAGGAGTAGGGGGCGTTAGCTAAATTTTTCTGCCATTTCGCCGAGGATCTGCTCGCACCAGGTCTGCAGGCGCTCGTCGCTGAGATCGTACTGATTGGTTTCATCCAGCGCGAGCCCAACAAACAGCTCGCCGTCGGCAATAATCGGTTTTTTACTGGTGAATTCATACCCTTCGGTTGGCCAGTAGCCGATAAACGTCGCCCCTTTTGGTGCCAGCTTGTCGTGCAGCATGCCGAGTGCGTCCAGGAACCATTCGCCGTAGCCCAACTGGTCACCCATGCCGTACATCGCAATAATTTTACCGTCGAAATTGACTGAATCGAGCTGATCCCAGATGGCTTCCCAGTCTTCCTGTATCTCCCCAAAATCCCAGGTTGGGATGCCGAGGATCAGCACATCGTACTGTTCCATCAGCGCGACCGCGTCATCTTTCAGGTTATGCAACGTCACCAGTTCCGGGCCAATGATGTCGCGAATTTTCTCTGCCGCCATCTCGGTGTAGCAGGTGCTGGAACCATAGAACAGACCAATATTCATCGCGTAACTATCTCAATTCATGCTTTGACATTGCGCGTAGTGTACCAGAAACCGGTCGCAATCAGGCATAATGGCCTGACTGCAAAATCAAAGGGGCTGATGTGGAAAAGGATCTCACACTCGTTGAACAGTTTCTCGACGCGCTGTGGCTGGAGAAAAATCTGGCTGAGAATACCCTCAGTGCCTACCGGCGCGATCTCTCCATGCTGGTGGAGTGGCTGGCTCGTCGGGAGCTATCGCTTGCAAGCGCGCAAAGCGACGACCTGCAGGCGCTGCTCGCTGAACGTGTAGAAGGGGGTTACAAAGCCACCAGCTCTGCACGCTTGCTCAGCGCAATGCGTCGGCTTTTCCAGCATCTCTACCGCGAGAAGATTCGCGGGGACGATCCCAGCGCGCTGTTGGCGTCCCCGAAACTCCCGCAGCGGCTGCCGAAAGATCTCAGCGAAGCACAAGTTGAGAGATTATTACAGTCACCTGCTGTTGACCTGCCGCTGGAGTTACGCGATAAAGCCATGCTTGAGTTATTGTATGCTACCGGCTTGCGCGTTTCGGAACTGGTTGGCCTGACGATGAGCGACATCAGCCTGCGTCAGGGCGTGGTGCGCGTCATCGGTAAAGGAAACAAGGAGAGGCTGGTGCCGCTGGGTGAAGAGGCGGTTTACTGGCTGGAGACGTACCTTGAGCATGGCCGTCCGTGGTTGCTTAATGGCGTGTCTATCGACGTCCTGTTTCCGAGCCAGCGCGCGCAGCAGATGACGCGGCAAACGTTCTGGCATCGCATCAAGCATTACGCCACACTGGCGGGTATCGACAGTGAAAAGCTCTCGCCGCACGTATTGCGTCACGCCTTCGCGACGCATTTGTTAAACCACGGCGCAGATTTACGCGTGGTGCAGATGCTGCTGGGACACAGCGATCTTTCAACGACGCAAATTTACACCCATGTCGCGACGGAACGCCTGCGGCAGCTACACCAACAGCACCACCCTCGTGCGTGAGTGCCGACAAATTGTAACAGGATCACATATGAAAAAGTCTTTCGCGCTGCTCACCCTGCTGGCAGCCTCATTTACCGGCTTCGCCCATGCGGACGACGCCGCTATCAAACAGTCTCTGGCTAAGCTTGGCGTCACCAGCAGCGACATCCAGCCTGCGCCGGTTGCCGGCATGAAAACGGTACTGACCAACAGCGGCGTGCTGTACGTCACCGAAGACGGCAAACACTTCATTCAGGGGCCGCTGTACGACGTGAGCGGCGCGCAGCCGGTGAACGTCACCAACCAGCTGCTGATGAAAAACCTTAATGCACTCGAAAAAGAGATGATCGTCTATAAAGCGGCGCAGGAAAAACACGTGATTACCGTCTTCACCGACATCACCTGCGGCTACTGCCACAAGCTGCATGAACAGATGAAAGACTACAACGCGCTGGGCATTACCGTGCGCTATCTGGCCTTCCCGCGCGCGGGCGTGCAGAGCCAGCCTGAACAGGACATGAAGGCGATCTGGTGTGCGAAAGACCGCAACAAAGCGTTTGATGACGCAATGAACGGCAAAGGCATTAAGCCTGCCTCCTGCGACATCGACATTGCTAACCACTACGCGCTGGGCGTGCAGTTTGGCGTGAGCGGTACGCCAGCGATTGTCCTGAGTAACGGCTATGTTGTTCCGGGTTATCAGGGACCAAAAGAGATGAAAGAGTTCCTCGACGCGCACCAGAAACAGTTTGGTGGTAAATAATTCGCGTGAAAGCCCCCATCAAATTGCGCCGCCGCGAGGCGGTTGAACCCGTTGATTTGCCGGACGATCTCCCGGCGCTGCTGAAGCGCCTTTACGCCAGCCGCGGCGTGCGTCGCGCTGAGGATCTTGAGCGCAGCGTGAAAGGGATGTTGCCATGGCAGCAGCTGAACGGTATCGAGAAAGCTACCGAAATGCTCTACAACGCGCTTCGCGAGGGAACGCGCATTGTAGTGGTCGGGGATTTCGACGCCGACGGCGCAACCAGCACCGCGCTGAGCGTGCTCAGCCTGCGCGCGCTGGGCTGCGATAACGTCACGTATCTGGTGCCGAACCGCTTTGAAGACGGCTATGGCCTCAGCCCGGAAGTTGTCGATCAGGCCCACGCCCGCGGTGCGCAGATGATCATGACCGTAGACAACGGGATCTCCTCCCATGCGGGCGTCGATCATGCTCACGCTTTGGGGATCCCGGTGCTGGTCACCGATCACCACCTGCCCGGCGATACGCTCCCCGCAGCGGAAGCGATTATTAACCCCAACCTGCGCGACTGCGATTTTCCATCGAAATCTCTCGCCGGCGTGGGGGTGGCGTTTTATCTGATGCTGGCGTTACGGACCCTGCTGCGTGATAAGGGCTGGTTCGAATCCCGCGGTATTGCCATACCAAACCTGGCCGAATACCTTGACCTGGTGGCGCTGGGCACCGTCGCGGACGTGGTGCCTCTTGATGCCAATAACCGCATTTTGACCTGGCAGGGCTTAAGCCGCATTCGTGCGGGCAAGTGCCGCCCCGGAATTAAGGCGCTGCTGGAGATTGCCAACCGCGATCCGCTCAAGCTGGCGGCAAGCGACCTGGGCTTTGCCCTCGGGCCGCGTCTGAATGCTGCCGGCAGGCTGGACGATATGTCGGTCGGCGTGGCGCTGCTGCTGTGCGACAACATAGGTGAAGCGCGCGTACTGGCCAACGAGCTGGACGCCCTGAACCAGACCCGTAAAGAGATTGAGCAGGGGATGCAGGCCGAAGCGCTGACCCTGTGCGAAAAGCTCGAACGCAGCGGCGATACGCTGCCGGGCGGGCTGGCGATGTACCATCCTGAGTGGCATCAGGGCGTGGTTGGCATTCTGGCGTCGCGCATTAAAGAGCGCTTCCACCGCCCGGTGATTGCGTTTGCACCCGCGGGCGACGGCACGTTGAAAGGCTCTGGCCGTTCGATTCAGGGGCTGCACATGCGCGATGCGCTTGAGCGTCTGGATACGCTGTACCCGGGTCTGATGATCAAGTTCGGCGGCCACGCGATGGCGGCTGGCTTGTCTCTGGATGAGGCGAAATTCGACGAGTTCCAGCGCCTGTTTGGCGAGCTGGTCACCGAGTGGATTGACCCGGCGCTGCTGCAGGGAGAGGTGGTCTCTGACGGTGAGCTGTCTGTCTCCGAAATGACGATGGACGTGGCGCAGATGCTTCGCGATGCCGGTCCATGGGGGCAGATGTTCCCGGAACCGCTGTTCGACGGGCGATTCCGCCTGCTGCAGCAGCGTATCGTCGGCGAACGTCACCTGAAGGTGATGGTCGAGCCCGTGGGCGGCGGACCGCTGCTGGACGGCATTGCTTTCAACGTTGACACATCTATCTGGCCGGACAACGGCGTGCGCGAGGTCGAACTGGCGTACAAACTGGATATCAACGAGTTTCGCGGTAACCGCACCCTTCAGATCATCATCGACAATATCTGGCCAATTTAGCGGCAGTAATCTCTATAAAAAAGGGCGTGGATTCGGTACAATCCCGCTCTTATCACCGCATTTTGACAAGTCCATAAAAGAAAACAGACCATGTTTGAAATTAATCCGGTAAAAAACCGTATTCAGGACCTCACGGAGCGCTCCGACGTTCTTAGGGGGTATCTTTGACTACGATGCCAAGAAAGAGCGTCTTGAAGAAGTAAACGCCGAGCTGGAGCAGCCGGACGTCTGGAACGAACCTGAACGCGCACAGGCGCTGGGGAAAGAGCGTTCCTCTCTCGAAGCTATCGTAGATACGCTGGATCAAATGGCCCAGGGGCTGGAAGACGTTTCCGGTTTGCTGGAGCTGGCCGTCGAAGCCGACGACGAAGAGACCTTTAACGAAGCCGTGGCAGAACTCGACGTACTGGAAGAGAAGCTGGCGCAGCTGGAATTCCGTCGCATGTTCTCCGGCGAATACGACAGCGCTGACTGCTATCTCGATATTCAGGCAGGGTCTGGCGGTACCGAAGCACAGGACTGGGCCAGCATGCTGACGCGTATGTACCTGCGTTGGGCAGAGGCGCGCGGCTTCAAAACCGAAATTATCGAAGAGTCTGAAGGTGAAGTGGCCGGTATTAAATCCGTCACCATCAAGATCATTGGCGATTACGCCTACGGCTGGCTGCGTACCGAAACCGGCGTTCATCGCCTGGTGCGTAAGAGTCCGTTTGACTCCGGTGGCCGTCGTCATACCTCCTTCAGCTCCGCGTTTGTTTACCCGGAAGTTGACGAAGATATCGATATCGAAATTAACCCGGCGGACCTGCGTATTGACGTTTACCGTGCTTCCGGCGCGGGTGGTCAGCACGTTAACCGTACGGAATCTGCGGTGCGTATTACCCACATTCCAACCGGGCTGGTAACACAGTGCCAGAACGACCGTTCCCAGCATAAGAACAAAGACCAGGCCATGAAGCAGATGAAAGCGAAGCTTTATGAGCTGGAGATGCAGAAGAAAAATGCTGAGAAACAGGCGATGGAAGATAACAAGTCCGACATCGGTTGGGGCAGCCAGATCCGTTCTTACGTCCTTGATGACTCCCGCATCAAAGACCTGCGTACCGGGGTTGAAACCCGCAACACGCAGGCGGTGCTGGACGGCAGCCTGGACCAATTTATCGAAGCAAGTTTGAAAGCAGGGTTATGAGGAACCAACATGTCTGAACAACAAGCACAGGGCGCTGACGCGGTAGTCGATCTTAACAACGAACTGAAAACCCGCCGCGAGAAGCTGGCAGCGCTGCGCGAGCAGGGCGTGCCGTTCCCGAACGATTTTCGTCGTGACCACACCTCAGACCAACTGCACGCTGACTTCGACGGTAAAGAGAACGAAGAGCTGGAAGCGCTGAACGTTGAAGTGGCCGTTGCAGGCCGCATGATGACCCGTCGTATCATGGGTAAAGCCTCTTTCGTGACCTTGCAGGACGTTGGCGGCCGTATTCAGCTGTACGTTTCCCGTGACGACCTGCCGGAAGGCATCTACAACGAGCAGTTCAAGAAGTGGGACCTGGGCGATATCCTGGGCGCGAAAGGTAAGCTGTTCAAAACCAAAACTGGTGAACTGTCTATCCACTGCACCGAGCTGCGTCTGCTGACCAAAGCCCTGCGCCCGCTGCCGGACAAGTTCCACGGCCTGCAGGATCAGGAAGCGCGCTACCGTCAGCGTTATCTGGATCTCATCTCTAACGATGAATCCCGTAAGACCTTCAAAATTCGCTCCCAGATCATGGCCGGTATCCGCCAGTTCATGGTGAACCGCGACTTTATGGAAGTGGAAACCCCGATGATGCAGGTGATCCCAGGCGGCGCGTCTGCGCGTCCGTTCATCACCCATCACAACGCCCTGGACCTGGACATGTACCTGCGTATCGCGCCGGAACTGTACCTGAAGCGTCTGGTGGTCGGTGGTTTCGACCGCGTGTTCGAAATCAACCGTAACTTCCGTAACGAAGGTATCTCCGTTCGTCATAATCCAGAGTTCACCATGATGGAACTCTATATGGCGTATGCGGACTACAAAGATCTGATCGAGCTGACCGAATCCCTGTTCCGTACCCTGGCGCAGGACATTCTGGGCACCACGCAGGTCCCTTACGGTGAAGAAGTGTTCGACTTCGGCAAGCCGTTCGAAAAACTGACCATGCGCGAAGCGATCAAGAAATACCGTCCGGAAACCAACATGGCGGATCTGGATAACTTCGACTCTGCGAAAGCAATCGCTGAAAGCATCGGTATTAAAGTGGAGAAGAGCTGGGGTCTGGGCCGTATCGTGACCGAAATCTTCGAAGAAGTGGCGGAAGCACACCTGATTCAGCCGACCTTCATTACTGAATACCCGGCTGAAGTTTCTCCTCTGGCACGTCGTAATGACGAGAACCCGGAGATCACTGACCGCTTTGAATTCTTCATCGGCGGCCGTGAAATCGGCAACGGCTTTAGCGAGCTGAACGATGCAGAAGACCAGGCGCAGCGCTTCCAGGATCAGGTTGACGCGAAAGCGGCAGGCGACGACGAAGCGATGTTCTTCGATGAAGACTACGTGACCGCACTGGAGCACGGCCTGCCACCAACTGCAGGTCTGGGTATTGGTATCGACCGTATGGTTATGCTGTTCACCAACAGCCACACCATCCGTGACGTTATCCTGTTCCCGGCGATGCGTCCGGTGAAATAAGGCGTTAAGATGTGAAAAAGCCCCGAAAGGGGCTTTTTTATTGCGCCGCGAACGCTCTCAGCGCCTCTCGTGCGGTGGTTGCTTCCAGCACCATCCACGGGCTAAAGCTCCAGGGCGCGGCGTCCAGCGCGCGGAATAACGACTCCAGCCTGACCCATTCAAATTCCATTACTTCATCGTGATTAATACACAGTTCGCTGGTAACGCGTGCCGCGAAGACCGGGCAAATTTCGTTTTCCACGATGCCGGAAGGATCGGTTTCACGGTAGCGAAACTCGGAGGCGACAGGCGTAATCGCGGTGATTTCAGCACCGACTTCATAGCGGCAGCGGCGGATAATCGCCTCTTCCGTCTTTTCACCGGATTGAGGGTGCCCGCAGACGGAGTTCGTCCAGACGCCCGGCCAGGCTTTTTTGCTTAACGCGCGTCGTGTGACCAGACATTCGCCTTCGGCGTTAAAGAGCCAGGATGAGAACGCCAGGTGCAGAGGGGTTTGGGCAGTATGCGCGGCGTACTTCTCCTGAGTGCCAATCACCATTCCCTGGTCATTTACCAAAATAACGTGTTCTTGAATACTCATTCATGCTCCAGTGCCAACGATGCGGATGGTTTTGCACCATCAGCAGGGAACATTATACGGCATTCTTATACGAACGGTTTGTCTCCTGGAGCGGAAAAGGGCTGACCCATATCTCTCCGGGCTGGTATCATAGTGCGCCATTCACGCTGACCGAGGATCTGTTTTGTTTGCAGGAAGCCTGACGAGAAACCCCATCATCGCCATCTTTTGCCTGACGCTGACGCTATTCCTGGCAGGCTGTTCAGGGAGCAAATCATCGGATATGGGTAGCTATTCCGGTTCGGTTTATACCGTTAAGCGCGGGGATACGCTGTACCGGATTTCGCGCGCAACGGGGACCAGCGTGAAGGATCTGGCGCGCCTGAATAACATCTCTCCGCCGTACACCATCGAAGTGGGACAAAAGCTGAAGGTGAACGGTAGTTCGTCCTCGGGCAAAAAATCTTCATCGAAAGGCAAAACCGCCAAAGTGACGCCGTCCTATCAGGTACCGCAATCGTCATGGCCGCCGGTTGGACAGCGCTGCTGGATTTGGCCTGCCAGCGGTAAAGTTGTTGCTCCTTACTCACTCTCTGAAGGTGGTAACAAGGGTATTGATATCGCCGCTGCGCGCGGTACGCCGGTTTATGCCTCCGGGGCAGGGAAGGTGGTTTACGTCGGTAACCAGCTGCGCGGCTACGGTAACCTGATCATGATTAAGCACGGCGAAGACTACATCACGGCCTATGCGCATAACGAAACGATGCTGGTCAACAACGGGCAGAACGTGAAGGCGGGGCAAAAGATTGCCACGATGGGCAGCACGGGAACGGACTCGGTGAAGCTGCATTTCCAGATTCGCTATAAAGCGACGGCCATCGATCCGCAGCGTTATCTTCCTGCGCCCGGCAGCAAACCGAAGTGCTAAGTGATTATTTAATCGCCACTTAGTGGTGAAGAGGCTTGTATGAAAAGGCGTAAGGTCTATAATGCCTTACGCACCTCAAAGCGGGCGTAGTTCAATGGTAGAACGAGAGCTTCCCAAGCTCTATACGAGGGTTCGATTCCCTTCGCCCGCTCCATATCTCTCCCCTTGTTGCAAAACACCACCCAAAATTGGCTTAAATGTGTTTCGCTATCAACAACTTACTTAACATACGTTGTCTGTTATCGTTCAACAATTGAACGACGTTTACCAATAAGAGGTATGATCTGCTGCCCCCTGAATTAACCAGACAGGTCTTGTATCGTTTAGCGATATACCGGCAGTACAATTACGTTGCCTTTTAATTAAACAAGGATGTGCTTTGCTAATTGCAGATTATGGCTCTTTCATGGTGCGCTTTTGCAGGCACCATGTTCTTTTTGATTACGTGAATATGCAGCCCTGAATGTGTATTCAGAACCGATATTACCCCACTGGTGTTTATTAGGCATGAAGTTAGTGTGTTACTTCCGCTCAGATACCCTAACCGAAAGCGTGCTGTGTTTCAGGGTGGCGTTAATCGAGACGCGTCTTGTTTCTAATCACAGCCGATACTGAGAGGGTATACAACATAATAAAGAGTAATGCCGTGTGTTTATTGCCTGTTGGTGTAGCGCATATGTTGATCATGTGCGCTACACAATTTTTTAATCCTGTTTTGAACATCGAACTGCCATCCAGCATTCATGCCGAATAGCAGACCGACACTCCTGTAGATTATCCCTTAATTTTTAGCTCCTTAATTCTGAAATCATTCCCCATACTTGCTGTAACATGGCTGACTACCGCGAGTTCAGCCTGACTGCCCGTGGCTTTGAATTTTCCGCTCAGGGTTACCCATTCATTCGCCTGCTTCAGCTCCAGCGGTGCGGAGATGTCTTTGCCATCCGCACGGAGAGAAATTTTTGGCGCTTCATATTTTCCGATTATGCGCGCAGCTTTCAGCGTCCAGGTATATTCATGCCCGGCAGTCAGACCTGTCAGCGTCTTTTTGAGGATCTCTCCGGCATGATTTTTATTGGGCCTGGTAATAAACTCGACGGCGCGGGCGCTGGCGTCAACCAGGTAAAGATCGTGCCCGGCAGGTCCCGCCTGCCAGCTATTCCAGTTATCACGTTCAAAGTTGGTTAAATCTTCAAACGGTGCTGTCGTCGCTGTAATATCCGCCTCGCGATACACTTCAACGCTGAATTCGCCCGAGTTGTCTTTGTACTGGTCTTTACCATCGGCATAAATCAGCGTCAGAATACCTTCAGCAGGAATTGACCAGCGATATTTATGGTTGCCAACCGGATATATTTCACTCCCAATCCGTGCCAGAAGTGAAGGATTGCGTATCGTTAGCGGTTCGCCCTCTCTGGGAATACGTCCCTGTGGCGCGGTCAGAGCAAAAGTTTCGCTACCATTTTTGGCCCAGCCATCGGCCAGAATCGTAATGATCTCCCCTCGTTTGAGGGAAAGGCCTGTATTTATCCCTTCGGCACTTTTTGCATCAACTTTTCCTGACCAGATTAAATTTGCGCTCATGTCTGACTCCTGTGAGAGTGGCGTACAATTTCGCCATTGAAAGATAGTCCTTGCGAAATGAGTTTTTTAATGACTCACATCGGCTAACAGCCTGATAAAGCGAATAAATGAATCTATATGTATTACACTTAACACATATTGATTTCCGGATTGTTTTCGGCTCGAAAGAGAATAGTCAGGCTGTATATACAATTCAAAAGCTGGAACGGCCTGTTTCGGCTTGATATTTCGTAATTATTTAAAAAACAACAAATATTTGTTGTTTTATTAGGAATAATCTTAATGAAGTGATGTGTAAGAAGAAAAGATTGTTCAGGTTTTAATAGTCTTTTCTCCCCAGTGTTTTCATAGGTATTAGAGCAAGCACCAACAAATATCAGTTACCTATTACCGACGTTCTTGATGGAAAATTCAAAAATAAACAGAGTTTCTTTTTACTCATGTTTTTCTATCTGATATCACTTCCCCCTCATACTTGTCTGATCAATGACTGTTGTAGTCTATACTGGCCATTACCCAACGCTAAAAGGCTGTGTTATGAATATTTTACCTCCTGTTCGGCCTGAACAATCCATTGAACGTTTGACGGCGATCCTTGAGCCAGTGGCAGAAAAAGTGAAGCTCGCGCCGCGCAAGCGGATCACCTGGAAACACAAAGGCCACCAGCAGATGTACCTTTTTCAGGACGGGGAGCTTTCGCTGCTGCGGGCCTCTGATGGACTGCTCTTAGTGACCGTTTTCGAGCCTCATCTGTTCGGCATTGCCGAGATGATCCAGCCGACACAAGGGCATATTTTACGTGCAGAAAGAGAGTCTATAATTTTACGTGCTGATGCAGATGAAGCAGCTGCGCTATTTCGTGAAAAGGGCGTCTGGGAAGACGTTGCGGCCTTACTGTCGTATCATACGGCGTATCTGATTTATCGTGATGCGCAGGTCGTGCAGCAACGTACCTATTCCGTGATTCGTAGCTATCTGCAGGAGATGATATTACTTCCCGAAGAGGCGCGTATGCGGACGAGCATTCTGGAATATATTCAGGATCGTACGCTTCTTTCACGCAGCAGCATTCTCAACGTATTATCGGCGCTTAAGCAAGGTCAATATATTGCGTTTAAGCGCGGCGGTTATTTACTGGAAGTGGGAAATTTACCTGAGTCGTTCTAAAATTTAAAATTAAACAGAAAAGCATTTCACGTTGTTCTCGTTTGTCTATATCGTTTGCTCACTGATAATATTTAGCAGAGTAAACGGGATTCGTATGAAGAAGACACTTTTTGCATTAATTATTGCTAACGCGTTCACTGCAACGGCTGCATTTGCAGCTGCGGATACAGGTACATGGTATAGCGGGGCTAAATTTGGCTGGTCACACTATTTTGACGCCAGCACAGGTTCTAAAGCGAGCGATAATAACAATGGCTCAAGCCAGTATAATATCGATCATGATAACGTCGGCGGTGGGGTTTACTCTGGCTATCAGATGACACCCTGGCTCGCAGTAGAAGGTGGTTATGATTATTTAGGAAATATGCAGATGAAAGGTAACCATAGTGCGGGCGCACAAATGAAAAGCCAGGGGCTGCAGATGTCCTTAAAAGCAAGCTATGCCGTGACCGACAGCTGGGATATCTATGGGCGTGCCGGGGCGATGGCGTATCGCGCAGAATCTGATGTAAGTGGTCACAATCGTTTTGATACAGGCATTCGCCCGCTTGCCGCAGTGGGGACGGAGTATGCGTTCAACAAAAATTTGGCTGGCCGCCTGGAATATCAATGGGTAAGCAATGTGGGTAACGCCAACCAGATTGGCGTCAGCAGCGACGTAAGCTCCGTAACGGCAGGCCTGACATGGCGATTCGGACAGCACGATTAATCGTTGTTAGCCTCTCAATTAAAAAAGCCCAGCTGCTCAGCAGTTGGGCTTTTTGGTATTTAAGTGACTAAAGGCTGAAGGGCAAGTTTAATCTTTTGCAGACCGGTAATATTTTTATCTTTCAGGTATTGCTGATTAATCATTTCCAGCTGTTCCAGTTTTGTCAGCGAGGCGTAGACCGGCTGAACGGGGCTATCTTCGGTGAAAATATCCTTTGCGGTGGCGTGCTGTAAATACTGTGATTTCAGCTGTGTTGCTATTTTATTTATCTGTATTTTATTTTCTTCATAAAGTGCAGCTATATGTGATGTCGGAACGGCAGGCGGTTTTTCTCCCGGTAAAACTAGCGGGACCTGCAGATGGTGTATTTGTTCAACCTTATCTGGCTCAGAAGCGCTGCAGGCGGTTAATAAATTGAGGCTGAGCAGAGTCAGTAATAATGGCCGTGTCTTCATGGGTAACTCA
Organism: Enterobacter sp. KB-280D8; assembly: GCF_041399405.1. NCBI lineage: Bacteria > Pseudomonadati > Pseudomonadota > Gammaproteobacteria > Enterobacterales > Enterobacteriaceae > Enterobacter > Enterobacter sp. KB-280D8. The sequence continues at coordinate 236,073 of NZ_JBGKEC010000003.1, read as the reverse complement.
TGTTAAATAAGCAGAGCGGACATTATCGTAAACGACAGGCTCATCTTCAGATTAAACTTGTTTAATTTTAAACATCTCACCGGGGATACTCAGTAACAGAATGTCGGATCACGCTTAATGCGTAAAACAGCCAGTATGCGCACCCACCGATGTACGCAGGGGGGCGCAATCCGGCGAAAAGTGTTGCGAGCTGGCTTTTCGTTTTTAGCGTGATAGCTATCGGGATCCCATAAGGCTATGCTTCATTCAGCACGAGAATAATTACAGAGGCAATGTCATGGATAAAGAACTACTGGATGCAGGCTACCGGGCCTATACCGGCGAGAAAATAGACGTTTACTTCAACACCGGGATCTGCAAACACTCCGGTAACTGCGTGCGTGGGAGCGCAAAGCTGTTTAATCTGAAGCGTAAGCCGTGGATTGTTCCTGATGAAGTGGACGTGGAAACGGTTGTACGCGTGATTGATACCTGCCCGAGCGGTGCGCTGAAGTACCGCCAAAAATAAGCGAGGAACCATGGATATTCTGGAAGGCCACAACAAGTTTTACGTGAACGATGCGAACGGCAATCAGGTCGCTGAGATTGTCTTCGTGCCGACCGGCGAGCACCTGAGCATTATTGAGCATACCGATGTCGATCCGAGCCTGAAGGGGCAGGGTGTGGGCAAGCAGCTGGTGGCGACAGTGGTTGAGAAGATGCGCGGTGAGAACCGCAAAATTATCCCGCTGTGCCCGTTTGCGAAGCATGAATTTGATAACACGCGGGAATATGACGATATTCGGGCGTAAAACACACCGGCGATGGCCGGTGTTTTTTTATCTCATCTGTTCAAACAGCAATATCAACGCGATCATCACCATTATCCCGCCCGATGCCATGCTCACCAGACGCGCCGCCTGTGGCCGGGTCGCCAGCACCGCTCTCGAACCATACCCCACCAGCAGATAGACCAGCGTGCAGGTGATCAGGTGCATCACGCCAAGCGCGGACATCTGCATCGCTATCGACCAGCTTCCTGCAGGGTCTGTAAACTGCGGAAGCAGCGCCAGAAAAAGCAAAAAAACTTTCGGGTTAAGGCCGCTAATGCAGAGCCCTTTCACCGCCCACTGTTTCCAGTTTCCCGCGTGGTGGGTGGCCTTTTCCGGCGCGGCGGGGTGACGTAATAGCGTAATGCCAAGCCACAGGAGATACACGGCCCCCGCAATGGTCAGCCCGGTTAGCGCCAGCGGATGTTGGGCAATCAGTACGCCTACGCCAGCCACCACGATCAGCGTGGCTAACAGATGCCCGGACATCAACCCCATCACCGCCGGCACCACGCGCCGCCCGTTAATCCCGGCGCTAATGGCGTAGGCCCAGTCGGCGCCAGGCGTCATGATGAGCAGAAACGAAACCACCCAAAAGCCGGCCACAATACTCATTTCCATCGTCCTGAAGACTCCTGCAGTGCGTCAAAGTTGAGAAAAAGAATATCGCTAACCCTGCGAAATAGGCTTTCAATGTTATGCTCATAACACCGTCAAAATGAGAAAATCTTCCACATGGATAGCATCGATCGAAAAATTCTTGCGGAGCTGCAGTCCGATGGCCGCTTATCCCTTACCGAGCTGGCTGAACGGGTGAATCTGAGCCTTTCACCGTGCCATCGTCGCGTCCGGGCGCTGGAGCAAAGCGGGGCCATAACGGGATACCGTGCCAGCCTTGACCCCGCCAAAATGGGCTTTAACTTTCTGGCGATAGTGTTTGCGACGCTAAAAGAGGGTGACCGAAAGGCGGTAAGCGCGTTTGAAGAGGCGGTAGAAGAGATCCCACAGATCGTGCTGGCACAGCGTCTGTTTGGCGATCCGGATTATCTGATGCACGTTGTGACCCGCGACCTGTCGGCCTTTCAGAAACTCTATGACGAGAAACTCTCCGCCATGCCTGGCGTGCAGCACCTTCGCTCTACGCTTGTCATGAAAACGGTAGTGCAGGACAGACCTTTTCCGCTGGAGTCAGCAGGGCGAGACTGAGAGGCATGCCCGACAGAATGTCGGGCATGAGTATGTTTAGCCCACAAACATCACCGACACGCATAGCACGCCGACGATCAGTGTCAGCAGGCTGCCAATGGAACGGTATTGTTTCAGGGAGGGGATCAGATACGTCGACAACGTCGGCATGATAAACAAAATCATGGCGATAAGTGGACCGCTGATGGCGTAAATCATCGAAATGGCGTTCGGGTTAATGCAGCAGACGGCAAAGGTGATTAACGACACCCCCATAATGGAAAGCGCGCGGTTGAAGGCGCGGCTTTTTTTTACGCCGATCTGATTTAGCGACGACTTCACGATCTCCGTCGCCCCTTCAATCACCCCAAAATAGGTGCCGAGGAACGATTTCGACATCGCAACAATCGCCACCACAATGCCGGAAATACCCAGCCACGCCGGTGAAGAAGGCATCATCGACAGCGCGGACAGGATCGTTACCCCTTGCTCTTTGGCGGCTACAATATACGACGGTGGAATAGAGAGCAGGCAGCTGAAGACAAAGAACAGCACGCTCAGGCAGATGATCAGGTACGCCACCTTCATGATTTTCCTGCATTTATCCATGGCGCCGTCGGCAAATTTCTCGCGACGGTCAACGGCAAATGTAGAGATAATCGGAGTATGGCTGAACGCAAACACCATCACCGGAATCGAAATCCAAACCTGGTGCAGCGTATGGCGATCGACGGCCATCTGGCTGGTCAGCAGCGAGGGTTGCCAGCTGCCGATCAGGTAGAGCGAGACAAACAGGAAATAGGCAATCAGCGGAAACACCAGGAAGCCCATCACTTTTATTGTGATATGCCGTCCCATCAGGAAGATCAGATTCAGAACCAGCACCACGCCCAGGCTGACCAGCACGCGAACGACGATATCTACCGTCAGGTGTTTCGCCAGCTGTTCGGTTAACGAGTTGGTGATGGCCACCGCATATATCTGCACCACCACAAAGAAGGCGATGAAATAGAGCGTGGTGATCAGGTTGCCAATCTTCTTACCATAGTAGTGGGAGACGGCGCCGGTGATCCCTTCATTACCTTTTGTTTTTGAAGAGAGAATAAATTGCGTCAGCGCCCGGTGCGGCCAGTAGGTTAACGGATAGGCCACAAGGGCGGTGATAAACAGGACAATAGCGCCTGCGGAGCCCAGCTGAATGGGCAAGAACAGCGTTCCTGCGCCCACGGCCGTGCCATAGAGAGCGAAACTCCAGAGAGTCTCATCTTTTGACCAAATTTTCGACATTAGAGCAACGTTTCAACTAACAAACCATCAGAATGGCGTGCAATTTACCATAGTTATGCCTGAAGAGCGCAGTTGCTTCGACGGAGTTTGGCCGGAACGGGCGTCCGGCCAGCGTGAGTTTAGCCTGCCAGAGCGCGTCGTTGCTGGCGGCGCTTAAGAAATTTCTCGCGCAGGTTATCGTATGCCCAGTTATAGAACATGGTGTACGGCAGGAAGAACAGGAAGAAACCTATTTCCAGCGTAAATGCCTGAAGCAAGGTCACGCCCAGCACGGCGGCGACAATCGACACGCCAATCACAATAAACCCACATTCGAACCCCAGCGCGTGCAGCGCACGCACTTTTGCCGTACGTTTTACGCGCTGGACAGGCCAGAAACGGTCGAAGCCGAAGTTATAGATAATGTTCCAGAGCATGGCGGTGGTAGCCAGGATAATGGTTAACCCGCCCATCTCCACCACGGAGCGCTGCATCAGCCACGCCGCCGTCGGGGCGAGAATTGCCGTGGCAATCCCTTCGAAACAGACAGCGTGGAAGATCCGCTCCGGCAGCTTACGTTGGAGTACATCCTGGTGTTGCATAGTGTAGACCTCATTAATTCGCCGGTATGGGCGTTGATGCAGCCTATTTTTATCGCTAAAGCTGATATATTAAAGATGGTATCCATCGATAAAGTAGATAGGTTATGCGCTATTCACCTGAAGCCCTTACCGCGTTTGTTGAGACCGTTGCGGCAGGCTCTTTCTCTGCTGCCGCGCGCCGGCTGCGTAAAAGCCAGTCGACGATCAGCACCTCCATTGCCAATCTTGAGGCCGATCTGGGTTTCGAACTGTTTGACCGCTCGGCGCGGCAGCCGGTGCTAACGGTCCAGGGGGAACAGGTGCTGGGCTACGTGCAGGCCATCCTCGCCGCCAGCACGCGGCTTGATGAGCTGGCGGTGTCGTTAACGGCACGAACCGAAGCGCGTTTGACGTTTGTCCTTTCCGATACCCTCAACCCGGACGTGCTGGAAGATCTGATGAAGCAGTTTGACGCCCGCTTTCCCCATACGGAATTCGAATGTCTGATTGGCGAGGAAGAAGACGTGATCGATCTGCTGCAAAAGGAGCGCGCGCAGGTGGGTCTGACGGAAGCGCGAGACTGTTATCCTACGGATATTGGCGCCACCCGGCTGCCGGTGCAGACCCGAATGGCGATATATGTCGCGACCACGCATCCGCTCGCCGGGCAACACGAGGTACAGAGCGACGAGCTGCACGGCTGGCGGGAGCTGAGGCTCAGCACCTACCTTGAGCGCGAGGCTGAGATTGCTCGGGGGCCCGTCTGGTCAGCGCCGAACTACCTGTTACTGCTGAGTATGGCCGTCCAGGGTTTCGGCTGGTGCGTGCTGCCGTGCGCGCTGGTGGATGAATTCGCCGCGGCGAAATCGCTGGTACAGCTCAATGTTCCCGGCTGGCCAAGGGCGATCGGCATCGATTTGCTGTGGAATAAACGATCCCCGCCCGGCGTTGCCGGAAGCTGGCTGCGGCAGTATCTGCAGGATGCGCGCTAATCCTTGTGATTAAACTCACTATTTTTAAACAATTAAGATAATTGCCAGTAACAATCCTCTACTATCGTCATGTCATTTAACACAGAGGTCGTGATGAAAGATGTCGTAATAGTGGGTGCGTTGCGTACGGCTATCGGCTGTTTTCAGGGAGCGCTTGCGCGTCACTCGGCGGTTGACCTGGGCAGCGTGGTAGTTAAAGCGCTGGTGGAACGTAGCGGGATCGCCGCACATGAAGTTGATGAAGTGATCCTGGGGCAGGTTCTCACGGCCGGAGCCGGGCAGAACCCTGCGCGCCAGGCGGCGCTGAAGGGCGGGTTGCCCAATACCGTATCCGCCATCACCATTAACGACGTCTGTGGTTCAGGATTAAAAGCGCTGCATCTCGCCACCCAGGCCATTCAGTGCGGTGAAGCGGATGTGGTTATTGCTGGCGGACAAGAGAACATGAGCCGCGCGCCGCACGTTCTGACCGACAGCCGTACCGGCGCGCAACTGGGCAACAGCCAGCTGCTCGACAGCCTCGTGCATGACGGGCTGTGGGATGCGTTCAACGACTATCATATGGGCGTGACGGCAGAAAATCTGGCGCGCGAGTACGGCATCAGCCGCGAACTGCAGGACGCCTATGCGCTAAGTTCGCAGCAAAAAGCGCGTGCCGCGATTGATTCCGGTCGTTTTCGCGACGAGATTGTCCCGGTCAGCACGCAGCGTCAGAACGGTGAGGTTATCGTTATAGATACCGATGAACAGCCGCGCACCGATGCCAGTGCTGAAGGCCTGGCAAGACTGAATCCCGCGTTTGAGACCCAGGGCTCGGTCACGGCGGGAAATGCCTCTTCCATTAACGACGGCGCCGCGGCCGTCATGATGATGAGTGAAAGCAAAGCCCTTGAACTCGATCTCCCCGTGCTGGCCCGCATTAAGGCATTTGCCAGCGTGGGCGTGGATCCTGCGTTAATGGGGATCGCGCCGGTCTACGCTACCCGCCGCTGCCTGGATCGCGCAGGGTGGCAGCTTTCTGATGTGGATCTGATTGAAGTGAACGAAGCCTTTGCCGCGCAGGCGATCTCGGTCGGCAAAATGCTGGAGTGGGATCCGCTGCGGGTCAACGTGAACGGCGGGGCCATTGCGCTGGGGCATCCCATCGGTGCGTCCGGTTGCCGAATCCTGGTCTCCCTGGTCCACGAAATGAAAAAGCGAAACGCCCGCAAAGGGATTGCTACTCTCTGTATAGGCGGCGGACAAGGGGTGGCGCTGGCCATCGAGCGCTAATCTTACCTCATTAAAAAAACCTCCTTCGGGAGGTTTTTTTATGGCGCTGTTTTTGCCTGGCGTATTTATCGTGATCCGAACGTCATTTCCGCTATAAATAAAATAAAAAATGAAACGTTGTTTTAAGTTGGGTTGAAAAGCCTATTTTCTGCCGCTAGTATGTGCTCATAATGAAAAACGGAACGCTGTTTCGTTTATTTTCTTCTTTCGGGAATGACCACATCTGGAGGTTACCGTGGACGTCAGACAAAGCATTCACAGCGCGCACGCCAAAACGCTGGATACTCAGGGGCTGCGCAGCGAGTTTTTAATTGAGCAGGTGTTCGAAGCCGACACGTACACCATGGTCTATAGCCACATCGACCGCATTATTGTGGGCGGCATTATGCCGGTGGCGAAAACCGTCTCAGTGGGCGGCGAAGTGGGCAAGCAGCTGGGCGTCAGCTACTTCCTGGAGCGTCGTGAACTGGGCGTGATTAATATCGGCGGGCCGGGCACGATTACCGTGGACGGCCAGTGCTACGAGATTGGCCACCGCGACGGGCTGTACGTCGGCAAAGGGGCGAAAGAGGTGGTTTTTGCCAGCATCGACGGCACTAAGCCCGCAAAGTTTTACTACAACTGCGCCCCCGCGCACACCGCTTATCCAGCCAAAAAAGTGACGCCAGCGGACGTTGCGCCCGTGACGCTGGGCGATAACCTCACCAGCAACCGCCGTACCATCAATAAATACTTCGTTCCGGATGTGCTGGAAACCTGCCAGCTCAGCATGGGGCTGACTGAACTGGCTCCGGGCAACTTGTGGAACACTATGCCGTGCCATACCCATGAGCGCCGCATGGAAGTCTACTTCTACTTCAACATGGACGACGATGCCTGCGTGTTCCACATGATGGGACAGCCGCAGGAGACGCGCCATATCGTCATGCATAACGAGCAGGCGGTCATTTCACCCAGCTGGTCTATTCACTCCGGCGTGGGGACAAAAGCCTATACCTTCATCTGGGGTATGGTTGGAGAAAACCAGGTCTTCGATGACATGGACCACGTCGCTGTTAAGGATCTGCGCTAGTCGCGGGCAGCTAAGTATCAATCTGCCTGTTGGTGACAGGCGCTGAAAGAGTAAGGAACAAACATGATTCTGGATGCATTCTCTCTGCAGGGTAAAGTGGCTGTGGTTTCCGGTTGTGACACCGGGCTGGGCCAGGGGATGGCGTTAGGCCTGGCGGAAGCGGGCTGCGACATCGTCGGGATTAACATTGTTGAGCCCACGGAAACGATTGAACGCGTGACCGCGCTGGGCCGTCGTTTTCTCAGCCTGACCGCCGACCTGCGTAAAATCGACGCCATTCCGGACCTGCTGGATCGCGCCGTGGCGGAGTTTGGCCATATCGACATTCTGGTCAACAACGCGGGGCTGATCCGCCGTGAAGACGCGATTAACTTCAGCGAGACCGACTGGGACGACGTCATGAACCTGAACATCAAGAGCGTGTTCTTTATGTCTCAGGCGGCGGCGAAGCACTTCATCGCCCAGGGGAAAGGCGGCAAAATCATTAATATCGCCTCGATGCTCTCCTTCCAGGGCGGCATCCGCGTGCCGTCTTACACCGCGTCAAAAAGCGCGGTGATGGGCGTGACCCGCCTGCTGGCGAACGAATGGGCGCAGCACAACATCAACGTCAACGCGATTGCGCCGGGCTATATGGCCACTAACAATACCCAGCAGCTGCGGGCGGACGAAGAGCGCAGTGCGGCCATCCTTGAGCGTATTCCGGCTGGCCGCTGGGGGCTTCCGAGCGATCTGATGGGGCCGGTTGTGTTCCTGGCTTCCCCTGCATCGGACTATATCAATGGTTATACCGTCGCGGTTGATGGCGGCTGGCTGGCGCGATAGACCCACTAATGACAAATACCTCTGCTCTTCGGCGGAGGTTTTTTTTGCTTAAAATTTTCCAAAGTCCATATTGATAAACACGAAAAATCCATACTGAAAAATCATAGATGACCGCCATCACACTTTTATTACTGAAAAATTAAGGTATTAGTAAAATAAGGTGATTATCCAGCATTAGTTGAAATTGTAATGTCCATCACAGATCGCTATGCCATAGCGAAATAATCCATATCTTCACGAATTCCGGCCTGACACTTTTCCCCGCTATCTCGTAATTTCACTTAACGAATTTTGCTGTTGAGGCAGGAAAAATATGACATCTATAAATGACTCTACCCTGATGCCCGCTGCGCTGCGCGATACCCGCCGCATGAACCAGTTTGTCTCCATTGCGGCAGCCGTGGCCGGTTTACTGTTTGGCCTGGATATCGGCGTTATCGCCGGTGCGCTGCCGTTTATTACCGATCACTTTACGCTGAGTAACCGCCTGCAGGAGTGGGTGGTGAGCAGCATGATGCTCGGCGCGGCCATCGGCGCGCTGTTTAACGGCTGGCTTTCGTTCCGCCTCGGGCGCAAATACAGCCTGATGGTCGGGGCGGTCCTGTTTGTTGCCGGGTCCATTGGTTCGGCGTTTGCCACCAACGTTGAAGTGCTGCTGCTCTCCCGCGTGCTGCTGGGCGTGGCGGTGGGGATCGCCTCCTACACCGCACCGCTGTATCTCTCCGAAATGGCGAGCGAGAACGTGCGCGGCAAGATGATCAGCATGTACCAGCTGATGGTGACGCTGGGCATCGTGCTGGCGTTCCTGTCCGATACGTACTTCAGCTACAGCGGTAACTGGCGGGCGATGCTCGGTGTGCTGGCGCTGCCTGCGGTTGTGTTGATTGTATTAGTGATTTTCCTGCCGAACAGCCCGCGCTGGCTGGCGCAAAAAGGGCGTCACGTGGAGGCGGAAGAGGTGCTGCGTATGCTGCGCGACACGTCTGAGAAAGCGCGTGAAGAGCTGAACGAGATCCGCGAAAGCCTGAAGCTGAAGCAGGGCGGCTGGTCATTGTTCAAGGCTAACCGCAACGTGCGCCGCGCGGTATTTCTTGGCATGTTGCTCCAGGCGATGCAGCAGTTCACCGGGATGAACATCATCATGTACTACGCGCCGCGCATCTTCAAAATGGCCGGCTTTACCACCACAGAACAGCAGATGATCGCCACGCTGGTGGTGGGGCTCACCTTTATGTTCGCCACCTTTATTGCGGTGTTCACCGTCGATAAAGCCGGACGTAAGCCAGCGCTGAAAATTGGCTTCAGCGTGATGGCGCTCGGTACGCTGATCCTCGGCTACTGCCTGATGCAGTTTGATAACGGCACGGCGTCCAGTGGCCTCTCATGGCTCTCCGTGGGCATGACCATGATGTGCATCGCTGGCTACGCGATGAGCGCCGCGCCGGTGGTGTGGATCCTGTGCTCTGAAATTCAGCCGCTGAAATGTCGCGATTTTGGTATCACCTGTTCCACCACCACCAACTGGGTATCGAACATGATCATCGGCGCGACCTTCCTGACGCTGCTGGATGCGATTGGCGCGGCGGGAACCTTCTGGCTCTACACGGTGCTGAACGTGGCATTTATTGGCGTCACATTCTGGCTAATTCCAGAAACCAAAGGCGTGACGCTGGAGCATATTGAACGCAAGCTGATGAGCGGGGAGAAACTGCGAAATATCGGCGTGTAAGGGGTAATGCCGGGTAAGCGCAGCGCCACCCGGCGTTTTGTTAGCGTGATGCTTAATAACTACCAACTTTGATAGCAATCTCTCAGATAGTCCATTCTCGCATTCAGATTATTCTTAGTTTCTTGTATTATCGGGCAACTGAACTCATCCGGCAGGAATTTACTGCACCCGAAACAGAAGAACGGCTATGTCAGCAATGGATTTCAAAAAAAACACGGACCTCGATTTTCCCTCATATGCCCCCCCAGCAGTCAGTTCAAAAGAGATCGATCTTCTGGGTCTGTTAGATGTTCTGATTACCGCGAAAAAACGTATTGCCACCATTATCTTTGTTTTCGCGCTGGCAGGTCTGGCAATTGCGCTTCTACTGCCGCAAAAATGGACCAGTAAAGCGGTGATCACTCCGGCGGAACAGACACAGTGGAACCCGCTGCGCCAGATGATGGTTGCGCTGCAGGTTCTTGACGTGAAGGTGCCGGTCACCCGTCAGGAAGTCTTTGACCTGTTTATTAAAAAATTCCAGTCGCAGTCATTGCTCGAAGAGTATATGACCTCTTCCCCTTACGTGATGGCGCAGCTTAAGAATACGGAAGTGGACCCGCTTGAACTGCACCGTGCGGTTGTTAATATCGCAGACAGAATGAAAGCGGTGAATGATGTTCAGGGAAAAGACGCGGATAAAGCGCCTTTCGTCTCCTGGACATTGAGCTTCACCGCGCCGACCGCAGCCGATGCCCAATCCGTCCTGGAGGGGTATATCGACTATATCTCGGCAATTGTAGAGAAAGAGACGGTGCAAAATATCCGCAACCAGATCGCCCTCAAAACGAACGAGGTAGAACAGCAGCTGGCGCTCGACCGCGTTCGTCTGACAAATGTGCACAACACCAACCTGCAGCGGCTGAATTATTCGCTGGAAGTGGCGAATGCCGCGGGCATTAAGAAGCCCGTGTACAGCAACGGACAGGCGGTAAAAGACGATCCGGACTACTCCGTTGCGCTCGGGGCTGACGGTATCGCGCAAAAGCTAAAGATTGAAAAAAATCTCAAGGACGTGACGGAGCTGAACGCGGATTTCCAGAACCGGGAATATTACCTGGCGCAGCTGAAAAAACTCTCCTTTGCAGACGTTAAGCTTGAGCCATTCAGGTATCAGCTTTCGCCATCGATGCCGGTGAAAAAAGACGGCCCGGGCAAAGGGATGATTGTCATTCTGGCGGCGATCCTTGGCGCTCTGTTTGCCTGCGGCAGCGTGTTACTGCGTGAGGCCATGCTCAGCCGAAACCCATCGCCAGAGCCGGTAACGGAATAAATTCTGCATACAGGAAAGGCGCTGAAACAGCGCCTTTTTTTATTTCAGAAAATCCTCGCGGACAGGCGTAAAGGTGTCCAGCAGCGTGCCGGCCCTGAGGCAGAGGCAGCCGTGCATCACATGCGGTTTTTTGTAGAGCGTATCTCCCGCCGTCACGACATGCTTCTCTTCACCAATCGTAAATTCAAACTCGCCGGAGAGAACATAGGTTAACTGTTCGTGCGGGTGGTTATGCAGTGGACCAATTGCACCCTGCTCAAAATGCACTTCAACCGCCATCATCCTTCCGCCGTGGGCCAGCACACGACGCGTAACGCCGTTCCCTAAATCTTCAGACGCGGTCTCTTTGTGAAACATAAACATGGTTTTGCCCTTTATAATAAAACGGTGTTTTATTTAATTTATATCGACCAGCTTAAAATGAAAACGACGTAATAAAGAACTGGAAACAGGATCACAAGTTTGCTTCACTGGCTTAAACAGATAAGGAGGGATGATGAAAACGATTGGCCTGTTAGGTGGGATGAGCTGGGAATCGACTATCCCTTATTACCGCCTGATTAACGAAGGCGTAAAGCAGCGTCTGGGCGGCCTGCACTCCGCGAGCCTGCTGCTGCACAGCGTTGATTTTCATGAAATCGAAGCCTGTCAGTCGAGCGGCGAATGGGATAAAGCGGGAGAGATCCTGGCCGATGCCGCGCTGGGGCTGGAGCGCGCGGGGGCGCAGGGCATTCTGCTGTGTACCAACACGATGCACAAAGTGGCCTCGCACATTGAAGCGCGCTGTTCGCTGCCGTTCCTGCACATCGCGGATGCCACCGGACGCGCAATTCGCGCCTCGGGAATGTCGCGCGTGGCCTTGCTGGGCACACGTTACACCATGGAGCAGGATTTCTATCGCGGGCGCTTGCACAGCGAGTTTGGGATAGAAAGCCTGATCCCGGATGAGGAGGACCGGGCGCGCATTAATCAGATTATCTTCGACGAGCTCTGCCTCGGAACCTTCAGCGAAACCTCCCGTGCGTATTACGTGAGCGTAATAGAGAAACTGGCGCAACAGGGGGCTGAAGGGGTGATTTTCGGCTGCACGGAGATCGGTTTACTGGTGCCTGCCGAACGGAGCCCCATCCCGGTGTTTGATACCGCGGCTATTCACGCGGCAGATGCCGTGGAATTTATGCTGTCATAACGGGTTTTGCAGGTCAGGCAAGCGAAGCGCCGCCTGACGCGCATGCTCAACTAAGTGTTCGGTGAATGCGTCCACCAGCGCGGAAGCCGGACGGTGCAACGGGCGGATAAGGCTTACGGTGAACGGGACGGAAACGCTAAAACGGCGGATGACGATCCCGCTCCCGGCATAGTCCAGCGCCGTAAGCGGATTGACGACCGCGACGCCGACGCCCGCACGAACCATCGCGCATATTGAGGCCGCGCTGTGCGTTTCTACCACCATCCGCCGCTTCACCTGATGCTCAGCAAAAAGCGTATCCAGCAGCTGCCGGTAGCTGTCGGTTTGCGACAGGCTAATGTAGTTCTCACCGTGAAAATCCGCAGGCGTCAGCACCGCTTTGTGAGCAAGCCGATGCCCGGCGGGCAGAACGCACACTTCATCCAGCGCGAGCAGTTCCGTGCGCGCCGTGCCTGCGGGTGTCGAGAAGGTCTCTGTTAACCCGAGATCGTGCCGCTGTGCAGACAGCCACTCTTCAAGCAGAGGCGACTCCTGCGGCACGATGGTGAGATTGACCTCGGGATAGCGGGCCAGAAAAGGCTGGAGCAGCGTCGGTAAGAAGGACTGAGAGAAGACAGGCAGGCAGACAATCGACAGCTCGCCCTGACGAAACTCGCGCAGGCTTTCCGCCGCGCTGACGATTCTGTCCAGCCCGTACCATGAGCGCTGCACTTCCTCAAACAGGCGCAACCCCTGCACCGTCGGGTGAAGCCTTCCCCGGGCGCGTTCGAACAGCTTCAGCCCCAGCACTTTCTCGAAGCGCGCCAGCTCGCGGCTGACCGTCGGCTGGGAGGTATGCAGCATCTGTGCGGCTTCGGTGAGATTGCCGGCGGTCATCACGGCGTGAAAAATCTCGATGTGGCGTAAATTGACGGCGGGCATAGGGCACCTGAAAGCAAAGAACTGTCCATATCATTTTTGCATAGACTCGCGATAAAACGATATTTTTTATTCGGCTTCCACTGTGGCGTAATCATAAAAAATGAATTGACCCGGAGAAGACCATGCCACGCCCGCTCAACCAGACGGATACCGATTTGAACGCTGAAAACCTGCTGCGCCTGCCCGCCGAGTTTGGCTGCCCGGTATGGGTCTATGACGCGCAGATCGTTCGCGAGAAGATCGCCGCCCTGCATCAGTTTGACGTGGTGCGTTTTGCCCAGAAGGCCTGCTCCAATATTCACATTCTGCGCCTGATGCGCGAGCAGGGCGTGAAGGTTGACTCCGTGTCGCTGGGTGAAATCGAGCGTGCGCTGGCGGCCGGGTTCGATCCGAAAACCGATCCTGATGCGATCGTCTTTACCGCGGATGTGATCGACGACGCCACGCTTGCGCGCGTGCATGAACTGCAGGTGCCGGTGAATGCCGGTTCTGTGGATATGCTGGAGCAGCTTGGGCAGGTTTCGCCTGGTCATCGCGTCTGGCTGCGGGTGAACCCGGGCTTCGGTCATGGGCACAGCCAAAAAACCAACACCGGGGGCGAAAACAGCAAGCACGGGATCTGGTATGCCGATATGCCTGCCGCCCTTGAGGTGCTGCAGCGCTACAACATGAAGCTGGTTGGCATTCATATGCATATTGGCTCCGGCGTCGATTACGGGCACCTGGAGCAGGTATGCGGGGCAATGGTGCGCCAGGTTGTCGACTTCGGCCAGGACCTGGAGGCGATCTCTGCCGGTGGCGGTCTTTCCATTCCTTATCGCGAAGGGGAAGAGGCGATCGACACCGATCACTATTACGGCCTGTGGAGCGCCGCGCGCGATCAAATCGCCGCGCATCTTGGTCATGCCGTGAAGCTGGAAATTGAGCCGGGTCGTTTCCTGGTGGCCGAAGCCGGCGTGCTGGTGGCGCAGGTGCGCAGCGTCAAAGAGATGGGCTCCCGCCACTTCGTGCTGATTGACGCGGGCTTTAACGACCTGATGCGTCCGTCCATGTACGGCAGCTACCATCACATTACCGCCCTTGCCGCCGATGGCCGCGATTTAACGCACGCGCCGCGCCGCGAGACGGTGGTCGCAGGCCCGCTGTGTGAATCCGGTGACGTATTTACCCAGCAGGAAGGCGGCAAAGTGGAAACCCGTGCGCTGCCGGAGGTAGCGCCTGGCGATTACCTGGTGCTGCACGATACCGGCGCGTACGGGGCGTCTATGTCCTCGAACTACAACAGCCGTCCGCTGCTGCCGGAAGTGCTGTTTGATAACGGCAAGGCGCGGCTGATCCGTCGTCGTCAGACCATTCAGGAACTGCTGGCGCTGGAACTCGTTTGATGAAAGTACGGCCCCGTTGTGACCGAATCGCGTAATACCAGCGTGCCGGTAAACGGCGGGATCGCATCGACCGGCTGGTTCTTCGCCAGCCGGATCGCCTGATCGATAGCCGTGACGATCATGTTATCTATCGGAAGATAAACCGATGAGAGCGCAGGCTCCAGCCACTTCGCGCTTGGGGCATCGTCAAAGCCGAACAGGGAGATATCCTGCGGGATCTTAAGCCCTGCCTGATGCAGCGCTTTGGACGCGCCCAGCGCCATATCATCGTTACAGGCAAACAGCGCGCTGAACGATACCCCTTCAGCAATCAGCTCCTTACACAGCTCATAGCCCCGCGTCATTCCCGCATCACCGTACTTTATTCGACGCTCGTCCAGACGAATGCCGTGCTTTTCCAGCGCCTTACGGTAGCCCATTAGCCGCGCTTTACCCGTGGGGGTGTGGATCGGGACGGTAATGCAGGCGATCTCCCGGTGGCCCTGATTGATCAGGTAATCCACCGCCTTAAACGCGGCATCCTGCTGTTCGAAGAATACGCAGCGCTCCGGTGCCTGGCTGACTTCACGGTTGATGACCACCAGAGGCGTTTGCACGGTATTAATCAGCTTGATGATCGCCTTTTCGCTCATATAGCGCGTGTAAAGCACGATGGCATCGCACTGGCGGTCGGCCAGCATCTGCACCGCCTGTTCTTCCTGCTCTGGCGCGTCGTGACCGTCGGTGACGATCAGTTGTTTCCCGTGGGTTTCGGTCTGCCGCGACGCCTGCTGCAAAAGACGACCAAAGTAAAAGCCGTCGAAGGTAGAGACGACCAGACCAATGCTGTTGCTGGTCTGGTTAGCCAGCGAACGCGCGAGAAAGTTTGGGCGGTAGCCCAGCTCTTCCATCGCAGCAAAGACCTGCTGACGCGTACTCTCTTTAACCTGACCTGTGCCGTTCAGCACGCGCGAGACGGTAGCCTTCGACACGCCCGCGCGCAGTGAGACATCCAGCATTGTTGCCATTCTACATTCCTGCTTCCACGTAATGGTCTGCAGTTTAACACAGACCTGACAGCGTATAAGCGATGCGGGAAGCGCAAAACTACTGCCACGATCACGCTTTTTGGTCACGATTCGCCTGGCCTGCCAGAAGTAAAACTAAATAGTCTGACTCTGGTAAAATACTCGCCAAACCGGGCTGGAGGCGTCAGGCCAGCATATTCATTAAAAACGCAGGTGAAACGTGAAAAAGTCCGTCATCCTCCCGCTTTACGAGGCACCGCACTATGCGGAGCAGGTTACCGACTGGCTATGGCAGGCTTTTGGCGAGGGGCTTTCACGGGAATTTTTCCACAGCATCGTTGTGCACAGCCAGACGCCGGATGTCCTGCCGCTGACCTTTATCGCCGTAGAAGATGAACGGCTTCTCGGCACGGTGGGACTCTGGCGCTGCGATTTGATTACCCGTCAGGATCTTTTTCCGTGGCTGGCGGCGCTCTACGTTGACGACGCGGCGCGCGGCAAGGGGCTGGCAGGAAAGTTACAGCAGCACGTTATTCGCTTCGCCGCACGGGCCGGGTACGAGGAACTCCATCTCTGGTCTGCCTGCCGCGACTTCTATGAACGTTACGGCTGGCAGTATATTGGCGATGGGCTGGAGTATCCGGATAAAACGGTACACCTGTATCGTTATTCGCTCTGCGCGTCAGCAGGCGCTGCAACGGAGTGACGGCGCACTAACGTTGGGCTGAAGAGATGGGTAATCTCCGGCGGCTGGCGTTGCTCGGCCAGCGCCAGCGCCAGCTCTGCGGCCTGGGTGGCCATCGTGATGATTGGGTAACGGACGGTGGTCAGGCGCGGGCGCACGTACCGGGAGACCAGGACATCGTCAAAGCCAATCAGTGAGATCTCCGTCGGCACCTCAATCCCGTTGTCATTCATGACACCCATTGCCCCGGCGGCCATCGAATCGTTATAGCTGGCAACCGCGGTGAAATTTCGTCCACGACCCAGCAGCTCCGTCATGGCCTGTTCGCCGCCGCTTTCATCCGGCTCTCCGTAGGCCACCAGACGGTCATTACACGGCAGACCATTTTCGCGCAGGGCGTCGTAGTAGCCCTGCAGGCGGTCTTCCGCATCAGAAATGGGGTGATTGGAACAGAGATAGCCAATCCGGGTGTGACCCTGTTGAATCAGATGACGAGTTGCAAGCCAGGCGCCGTAGCGGTCGTCGAGGGCCACACAGCGTTTTTCAAAGCCGGGGATAATACGGTTGATGATCACCATTCCGGGCATCTGCTTCATCAGGTGAATCAGTTCGGCATCCGGGAGCATTTTGGCGTGAACAACCAGCGCCGCGCAGCGGTGGCGGATCAGCTGCTCAATAGCCTGGCGTTCTTTTTGTTCATTGTGATAGCCATTGCCGATCAGTAAAAAATTACCCGTCTGATAAGAGACCTGTTCAACCGCTTTAACCATGGCCCCGAAAAAGGGGTCGGAAACGTCGCCCACCACCAGCCCAATGGTATCCGTTGACTGCTGGGCGAGCGCGCGGGCGTTGGCATTTGGATGGTAATTCAGGGTTTCCATGGCGCTTTGTACCGCCTGGCGTGATGCGTCACTGGCTTTGGGTGAATCATTAATCACGCGGGAGACGGTGGCTACCGACACACCTGCCAGACGAGCCACATCCTTTATTGTCGCCATTTATAACCTTCTTATTTGGGGTAAGCGTTTACACACTAAATAGTGTTGCGGAAAAGTGACGCGCATTCAAGGGAAGCCGATTTCCTCGCGCCACAAACGTGACGCAGACCCACCCTGATAGTGTAATCGTTACACGCCTGGTCATGTCAGAAGAATGTCAATCTGAACCTTTAGTTACACTTTGCCTCAGGCTGTTGCGATTGGCCGGTGGCGATGACGTTAAAGAGGTTGGTAGAGTTGAGGTCCCAGAGGTATTGATAGGTGGAATCAACCCCGGTTGATTAACACGACTTACACCAGCCTGCGTTCTTACGCAGGTTTTTTTTTGCCTGACAGTTCAACCTGTAACAGCAACAGAGAATATTCACACCTGGTTGCATTTCGGCTCATTCCCTTGCGTTTTACTGCTGGCGAAGCGCAGGGTCAACAGCCACAATCAAGATCCCAGAGGTATTGATTGGTGAGAATTCTTAGTACGATTTCGTACTCATCACTTGCACCAACCTGCGCGGATGCGCAGGTTTTTTTTCGCCCCCACTTTTGCTGTCGCTCCTGTATCACTTCTCGTGTAATCTGCCACCATTTACCGTCACCCCACCACACTGTCTGGCAAAGGGAGTTGAGATGCTATTTGGGTTTTTCCGTACACTGTTCCGTATTCTTTTTCGCATCCGCGTCACTGGCGACGCCCAGGCGCTTCGCGGCGAGCGCGTTCTCATCACACCCAATCATGTTTCCTTCATAGACGGCATTCTGCTGGCGCTATTTCTGCCCGTGCGGCCGGTGTTTGCGGTGTACACCTCCATCAGCCAACAGTGGTACATGCGCTGGCTCACCCCGCTGATTGATTTTGTGCCGCTCGACCCGACAAAGCCGATGATGATTAAACATCTGGTACGTCTGGTAGAGCAGGGGCGTCCGGTGGTTATTTTCCCGGAAGGGCGCATTTCAGTGACCGGTTCGCTGATGAAAATCTACGACGGCGCGGGTTTTGTCGCGGCGAAGTCAAAAGCGACCGTGGTGCCGCTGCGTATCGAAGGTGCAGAGTTGACCCACTTCAGCCGCCTGAAGGGGCTGGTGAAGCAGCGTCTGTTCCCCAAAATCACTCTGCATATTCTGCCGCCAACGTCGCTCCCGATGCCCGACGCGCCGCGTGCCCGCGATCGCCGTAAAATCGCCGGGGAAATGCTGCACCAGATTATGATGGAAGCGCGCATGGCCGTGCGCCCGCGCGAAACGCTGTACGAATCCCTGCTTTCCGCGCAGTACCGCTATGGCGCAAAGAAAAACTGCATCGAAGACATCAACTTTACCCCGGATACCTATCGCAAGCTGCTGACCAAAACGCTGTTTGTGGGCCGCATTCTGGAGAAGTACAGCAAGAAGGGCGAAAAGATCGGCCTGATGCTGCCAAACGCGGGCATCAGCGCGGCGGTGATTTTTGGCGCGGTTTCCCGTGGACGTATACCGGCGATGATGAACTACACGGCGGGGGTGAAAGGGCTGACCAGCGCCATTACCGCCGCCCAGATAAATACCGTCTTTACCTCCCGACAGTTCCTGGACAAAGGCAAGCTCTGGCATCTGCCAGAACAGCTGACCCAGGTGCGCTGGGTCTTTCTGGAAGATCTGAAAGCGGACGTGACCACCGGCGACAAGCTGTGGATTTTTGCACACCTGCTGATGCCGCGTCTGGCGCAGGTCAAACAGCAGCCGGAAGATGATGCGATTATCCTCTTCACGTCGGGTTCGGAGGGCAACCCGAAAGGCGTTGTTCACAGCCACAAGAGTATTCTGGCGAACGTTGAGCAGATCAAAAGCATTGCCGACTTTACTGCCAGTGACCGCTTTATGTCGGCGCTGCCGCTGTTCCACTCCTTTGGCCTGACGGTGGGACTTTTTACGCCGCTGCTGACCGGTGCGGAAGTGTTCCTCTATCCCAGCCCGCTGCATTACCGCATTGTGCCGGAGCTGGTGTATGACCGTAACTGCACCGTCCTGTTCGGAACCTCAACCTTCCTGGGTAACTATGCCCGTTTCGCCAATCCGTATGATTTCTTCCGCGTGCGGTATGTCGTGGCTGGTGCGGAAAAGCTGCAGGAGAGCACGCGTCAGATCTGGCAGGACAAGTTTGGCCTGCGCATTCTTGAGGGCTATGGCGTTACCGAGTGCGCGCCCGTGGTCTCCATCAACGTACCCATGGCGGCGAAACCGGGTACGGTGGGCCGAATTCTGCCGGGGATGGATGCGCGTCTGCTGGCCGTGCCGGGCATTGAGGAGGGTGGCCGCCTGCAGCTGAAAGGGCCAAACGTGATGAACGGTTACCTGCGCGTAGAAAACCCAGGCCAGCTGGAAGCGCCGACGGCGGAAAACGTCAACGGCGAGGTTGAAACCGGCTGGTACGACACCGGTGATATCGTGCGTTTCGATGAGCAAGGTTTTGTGCAGATTCAGGGACGCGCAAAACGCTTCGCCAAAATCGCCGGTGAAATGGTCTCTCTGGAAATGGTTGAACAACTGGCGACGGCTGTCTCCGCCGATAAAATGCATGCGACGGTGGTGAAGAGTGATGCCAGCAAAGGCGAGGCGCTGGTGCTGTTTACCACCGACGGCGAGCTTAAGCGCGACAGGCTACTGAGCTATGCGCGTGAGCATGGCATTCCTGAGCTGGCGGTGCCGCGCGATATTCGCTACCTGAAGCAGCTTCCGGTGCTGGGTAGTGGCAAACCCGATTTCGTGACCCTGAAAGGCATGGTTGAAGAGGCGGAACAGCAAAATGCGTGAGTCAGTACACACTAACACCTCACTGCGTTCAAAAGGCATGATGGCGGTCATTGCCGCGCAGTTTCTCTCTGCGTTCGGCGATAACGCGCTGTTGTTCGCCACGCTGGCCCTGCTGAAAGCCGAGTTTTACCCCGACTGGAGTCAGCCGATCCTGCAGATGGTGTTTGTGGGCGCTTACATTATCTTTGCCCCGTTTGTGGGGCAGGTGGCGGACAGTTTCCCGAAGGGCCGGGTGATGATGTTTGCCAACGGTCTCAAGCTGCTGGGTGCCGCCAGCATTTGCTTTGGCTTCAATCCGTTTATTGGCTATACGCTTGTGGGCATCGGCGCTGCCGCCTACTCTCCGGCGAAGTATGGCATTCTTGGCGAGCTGACCACGGGCGATAAGCTGGTCAAAGCCAACGGTCTGATGGAGTCGTCAACCATTGCCGCTATCCTGCTCGGCTCCGTCGCAGGCGGCGTACTGGCCGACTGGCATGTCCTGGCGGCTCTGGTGGTATGCGCGGCGGTGTATGGCGGGGCGGTCGTGGCTAACCTGTTTATTCCGAAGCTGCCGGTCGCTCGCCCGGGGCAATCCTGGCGCTTCAAACCGATGACCGGCAGTTTCTTCAACGCGTGCCGCGTGCTGTGGCGTAACGGGGAAACGCGTTTCTCCCTGATGGGAACCAGTATGTTCTGGGGGGCGGGCGTCACGCTGCGCTTCCTGCTGGTCCTGTGGGTACCGGTGGCGCTGGGAATTACTGACAATGCGACGCCGACCTATCTTAATGCGATGGTAGCGATCGGCATCGTGGCTGGCGCAGGCGCTGCAGCGAAGCTGGTAACGCTCGAAACGGTAGCACGCTGCATGCCGGCGGGGATCCTGATTGGCGTCGTGGTGCTTATTTTCTCGCTTCAGCATGCGTTGCTGCCCGCTTATGCCCTGCTGATCCTGATTGGCATTCTGGGCGGTTTCTTCGTGGTGCCGTTGAATGCGTTACTCCAGGAGCGCGGCAAGCAGACCGTCGGGGCGGGGAATGCCATTGCGGTACAAAACCTCGGTGAAAACCTGGCAATGCTGTTAATGCTGGGACTCTATTCGCTGGCGGTGAAAGTGGGGGTACCGGTGGTGGCGATTGGCGTCGGATTTGGTGGACTCTTCGCGGCGGCGATTGCGGGATTGTGGCTCTGGCAGCGTCGGCGCTGATAAGTGCGGCCTGATGCCCTCACCCCGGCCCTCTCCCACCGGGAGAGGGGGCAAACCCTAAAAACGGCAACGTGCGTTGCCGTTTTGCTTTTATTACGGTGCCGGGTATGTGTATACCTGATGCACCGCTTCAATCTCCGCCAACACCTCTTCACTCAGGTTCAGATGGAAACTCTCAATATTGGTTTTCAGCTGTTCCATCGTGGTCGCGCCCAGCAGGGTGCTGGCAACAAACGGCTGACGGCGCACAAAGGCCAGCGCCATCTGCGCCGGATCGAGGCCGTGGCGCTTCGCGATATCCACATAGGCTGCAACGGCTTTTTGCGTTTGTTCGCCGCTGTAGCGGGTAAAGCGGCTAAAGAGTGTATTGCGCGCCCCGGCCGGTTTCGCACCGTTGAGGTATTTCCCCGTCAGGGTGCCAAAACCCAGGCATGAATAAGCGAGCAGTTCCACTTCCTCATATTGCGTCACTTCGGCCAGCCCCACTTCGTAGCTGCGGTTAAGCAGGCTGTACGGGTTCTGGATGGTGACGATGCGCGGCAGATCGTGTTTATCCGCCAGGTGCAGGTAACGCATGACCCCAAAGGCCGTTTCGTTGGACACGCCAATGTAGCGGATTTTTCCCGCACGCTGGCACTCCGTCAGCGCTTCCAGCGTTTCCAGCAGGGTAACGGCGGGGGCGCTCTCGTTCCAGCTGTAGCCGAGCTTGCCAAAGCAGTTGGTTGGGCGCTGGGGCCAGTGGACCTGGTACAGGTCGAGATAGTCGGTTTGCAGACGCTTCAGGCTCGCGTCCAGCGCGGCGCGGATATTTTTGCGATCGAGGATCTGATTTGGGCGGATCCCGGCATCGTTGTTTCGCGCGGGGCCACTGACTTTCGAGGCGATGACCAGCTTTTCACGGTTACCGCGTTTTGCCAGCCAGTTACCGACGTAGGTTTCGGTAAGTCCCTGTGTTTCAGGGCGTGGTGGCACAGGGTACATCTCTGCAACATCAATCAGGTTAATCCCCTGACTGACGGCATAATCGAGTTGTGCATGGGCATCGGCTTCGCTGTTTTGTTCACCAAATGTCATCGTGCCCAACCCCAGTTGACTTATCTCCAGAGCGCTGTGGGGGATACGGTGATAATGCATAGCCGGCTTCCTTCAATAGACATGTAGACCGCGTCAGGAACCTCCCGACAAAGGAATATAAACATGGCAGAGGGGAAGCAAAAGGGGAAGAAAAAAATCAAAAAGGCCAGTAAGCTACTGACCTCCGACCGTTATCGCTCAATAATTTGCGAGACTTCGTCGCGATTGATCTGCATTTTATTGCCTGCCTGGTCGTGGTAGCTGACCAGACCGGTATCGTCGTCGACTTCGGGTTTGCCGTCGGTCAGGATCATCCGGCCATCTTTCGTTGCCATGACGTAATCGCTGCTGCAGCCCGATACGGCAAACGCCAACCCGACTGCTGAAATTAACACCGCCCATTTTTTCATCGTTATCGTCCTCATCTGGCTCGTATCAAATCATAGTGTAGTATTAACCCGTTATGGCAACAGGGTGAAGCGGTAAAATCTTAAAAACCAGGTGATTATGTTTGTGAGCTCGCAAAATAAGTAAAAAACTATGTTTTAAGTAAGAAATGACGAGCAAGCAGCGCGCCGGTGAAATTCTTTTTAAGATAAAAACCGCGCGGCAGCGTCAGTATGGGTTCGCCCATCGCGCCGATCGCCTCGGTAAGCGCTTTGCTGTTTGCCGCTTTCGGGCGCAGCTGTAACACTTCTCCGTGTCGGGCGGTAATTCGCTCGACCTGCCCGAGCACAATCATGTCCATCAGCTCTTCCCAGTCCAGGCGCAGCTGATGCTCCTCCTCTTCATCCGGACTCCAGAGCAGCGGTGCGCCAACGCGACGTTCGGCCAGCGGGATCTGCCGTTCACCTTCAACCGGTACCCAAAGCACGCGTTTCAGCTTATGACGCACGTGGCTGGTTTCCCACGTCACGCCGGTATTGCCGGTTAAGGGCGCAACGCAGACAAAGGTTGTCTCCAGGGGGCGACCCCAGCTGTCGATGGGGATGGTTTTTAACTCGACGCCAAGGGCGGCAAAATCTTGCTCAGGTTTGCTTCCGGCGCTGGCACCCAGCCACAGCTCCAGCAGCATGCCGATCCAGCCTTTATCCCGTTTAAGATCCTTCGGGATCTGAAGCCCTGCCATAGCCGCCAGTTCGCCAAGCGAGAAGCCTGCCAGGCGCTGTGCCTGCTCTAGCAGCTCGCCTTCGCTGGACGGCGGTGAGAGCAAGGGGGTAAGCGAATGCATGAAGGTAACCTTTTGATTAAAAAATAAACGAAGAAATTGTCCCCTGTGGATAGAGTTTATCTTTTTCTGTCCCAATATTCCATGTCTATGATTTATAGGTTTTTTTATGAGGTTTTAACGGTTTCATCTGAGACGTAAAACGGGTTGTTCAAATCTGGTCACTGACAATAAACAGGATCTTACACCATGTTATCCACAGAAAAGTGGGATAACTGGGCATAACCCTGACTACTGTTTCAATTTACAGCCTTGACGTGCGATGAAAATCCAAATTTCAGACAAATTGTGCCTAACTTATTGGCACAATCTGTGGATAAAACCGACGCTGTTCGATCTTTCATCAGTACAACGATCCCTGCTGTGACGATCGTCACGCTATTCTGCGTTTTATTTACTGGTATTAAGTTAATCGTATGAAAAATATGATTTTATATTGACGGTGTGAAAGAGGGCGGGAGAGGTTGTTTAAGGTTGTTCATCGGTAATCAGACACTTCTTCACAACTATATCCACAGAAAAGGTGAATAAAATTGTCCTCGTTACCGTATATCTGTTTATAACTCTGCACTTATTTGTGAGTTATTCAAATGTTATTAGGTTGCAGGCCTGTAAGAGAGTGGTTTACCGCCTCACTGTAGTGTGAAACAATCATTCATATATAAGGTTTAGTTTGGGGTAGTCCGGTGATTGATGACGATGGCTACCGCCCGAACGTAGGAATAGTAATTTGTAATCGTCAGGGCCAGGTAATGTGGGCCCGTCGATATGGTCAGCACTCCTGGCAGTTCCCGCAAGGCGGGATCAATCCGGGAGAGTCCCCAGAACAAGCGATGTACCGGGAGCTTTTTGAAGAGGTCGGTTTAAGCCGAAAAGATGTTCGCATCCTCGCTTCGACCCGCAACTGGTTGCGTTACAAGTTACCGAAACGTTTGGTGCGTTGGGACACAAAGCCGGTTTGTATCGGCCAGAAACAGAAGTGGTTTCTTCTGCAGTTGGTGGGCAACGATTCAGACATCAATATGCAAACCAGCAGTACGCCGGAGTTCGATGGCTGGCGCTGGGTGAGCTATTGGTATCCTGTTCGTCAGGTCGTGTCATTTAAGCGCGATGTTTACCGTAGGGTGATGAAAGAGTTTGCAAGTGTGGTTATGCAGCTTCAGGAGATCCCGCCTAAGCCGCAGAGCGCACCTGCCTGGCGACGTAAAAGAGGTTAAGCTACGCAAATCATGCTCACCCGCTTGCGAGAAATAGTCGAGAAGGTGGCCAGTGCTCCGCGTCTCAACGAGGCGCTGAATATTCTGGTCACTGACATCTGTCTTGCGATGGAGACCGAAGTCTGTTCGGTGTATCTGGCCGACCACGATCGGCGCTGCTATTACCTGATGGCGACCCGTGGTTTGAAAAAGCCACGGGGACGCACCGTAACGCTCGCATTTGATGAAGGTATCGTCGGCCTGGTTGGGCGGCTGGCTGAACCTATCAACCTTGCCGACGCGCAAAAACACCCCAGCTTTAAATACATCCCTTCCGTAAAAGAAGAGCGTTTCCGCGCGTTCCTTGGCGTGCCGATTATCCAGCGTCGTCAACTTTTGGGCGTGCTGGTCGTCCAGCAGCGGGAGCTGCGTCAGTACGATGAAAGCGAAGAGTCCTTCCTCGTCACGCTGGCGACACAGATGGCGGCGATCCTCTCACAGTCTCAGCTTGCAGCGCTCTTCGGTCAGTATCGCCATACGCGCATTCGTGCCCTTCCGGCATCGCCAGGGGTAGCGATTGCTGAAGGCTGGATGGACGCCACGCTGCCGTTAATGGAGCAGGTTTACGAAGCCTCTACGCTCGATGAAGCGCTGGAGCGCGAGCGTCTTACCGCCGCGCTGGAAGAGGCGGCAAATGAATTTCGCCGCTACAGCAAACGCTTTGCGGCGGGTGCGCAAAAAGAGACGGCGGCTATCTTCGACCTTTATTCGCACCTGCTTTCCGACGCGCGGCTGCGCCGTGAGCTTTTTGCGGAAGTGGATAAAGGTTCGGTAGCAGAATGGGCCGTTAAAAAGGTCATCGAAAAATTTGCTGAGCAGTTTGCAGCATTAACAGACGGTTACCTGAAGGAGCGTGCCGGCGATCTCCGTGCGCTGGGGCAACGTCTGCTGTTCCATCTTGATGACACCATTCAGGGGCCAAACGCCTGGCCAAAACGGTTTGTGCTGGTGGCCGATGAACTCTCGGCAACGACGCTGGCTGAACTGCCGCAGGACCGGCTGGCCGGTGTCGTGGTGCGCGACGGTGCCGCTAACTCCCACGCCGCCATTATGGTGCGCGCGCTCGGTATTCCTACCGTTATGGGGGCGGATATCCAGCCGTCGGTACTGCATCGACGCACGCTGGTGGTGGATGGTTACCGCGGTGAACTGCTGGTCGATCCTGAACCCGTTCTGCTCCAGGAATATCAGCGTCTCATCAGCGAAGAGAATGAATTAAGCAAGCTGGCGGAAGATGACGTTAACCTTCCCGCACAGCTGAAGAGCGGTGAGCGGATCAAAGTCATGCTCAACGCCGGTTTAAGCCCTGAGCACGAAGAGAAGCTGGGCAGCCGCATCGACGGTATTGGCCTGTACCGTACTGAAATCCCGTTTATGCTGCAGAGCGGTTTCCCCTCCGAAGAGGAGCAGGTGGCGCAGTATCAGGGAATGTTGCAAATGTTCAACGACAAGCCTGTCACCCTGCGTACCCTGGATGTCGGGGCGGATAAACAGCTGCCGTATATGCCGATCAGCGAAGAGAACCCGTGTCTTGGCTGGCGCGGGATCCGCATTACGCTCGATCAGCCGGAGATCTTCCTGATCCAGGTGCGCGCCATGCTGCGCGCTAATGCTGCGACGGGCAATCTCAGCATCTTACTGCCGATGGTCACCAGCATTGATGAGATCGACGAAGCGCGGCGCCTGATCGAACGTGCTGGTCGTGAAGTGGAAGAGATGATTGGCTATGCGATCCCGAAACCACGGATCGGCGTCATGCTCGAAGTGCCGTCTATGGTCTTCATGCTGCCGCAGCTGGCAAACCGCGTTGATTTTATCTCTGTCGGTACCAACGACCTGACGCAATATATTCTGGCCGTCGACCGGAACAACACCCGCGTCGCCAGTATCTACGATAGCCTGCATCCGGCAATCATTCGCGCGCTGGCGATGATTGCCCGTGAGGCTGAACAGTACGGTATTGATCTACGCCTGTGCGGTGAAATGGCCGGAGACTCGATGTGCGTCGCGATCCTGATTGGTCTGGGATACCGCCATCTGTCGATGAACGGCCGTGCCGTAGCGCGCGTGAAGTATTTGTTGCGTCATATAGACATCAATGATGCCCGTGAGCTGGCTGAGCGCAGCCTTGACGCTCAGCTGGCGGCTGAGGTTCGTCACCAGGTGGCGGCATTTATGGAACGACGCGGTATGGGCGGGCTGATTCGCGGTGGTCGCTAAAGCCTTCCCCTCTCTCACAGGGCTGAGGGATCCCCACAAATTAATGCGAGCAGTGAACAATCCCCTCGCCCCTTTGGGGAGAGGGCCAGGGTGAGGGGACCAGCGTGCACAAAACCCTATACACATCTTTTACATCTCTGGCGCATCCTCCGCGCCAGCCTTATGCTATGATTCGCAACTTTGGAGCCTCTGCTTAAGGCAGAATCGCATTTCTACCGCTGTCCACTTTCAGCGGAATAACAACATCTTGTGGTGACAGATGAACAGTGGTTATCTGCATTTTCCGGAGTTTGATCCGGTCATTTTCTCAGTAGGACCTGTTTCGCTTCACTGGTACGGTCTGATGTACCTGGTGGGCTTCGTTTTTGCCATGTGGCTCGCGGGCCGTCGCGCCAGCCGTCCTGGCAGCGGCTGGACCAAAAATGAAGTTGAAAACCTGCTATACGCAGGCTTCCTCGGCGTGTTCCTCGGTGGCCGTATTGGGTATGTTCTGTTCTATAACTTCCCGGTATTCCTGAACGATCCCCTCTATCTTTTCCGCGTCTGGGACGGCGGCATGTCTTTCCACGGCGGCCTGATTGGGGTGATCCTGGTGATGGTGATTTTTGC
This sequence comes from Enterobacter sp. KB-280D8, assembly GCF_041399405.1. NCBI lineage: Bacteria > Pseudomonadati > Pseudomonadota > Gammaproteobacteria > Enterobacterales > Enterobacteriaceae > Enterobacter > Enterobacter sp. KB-280D8. The sequence continues at coordinate 208,488 of NZ_JBGKEC010000003.1, read as the reverse complement.
CAAACGCACCAAGCGCAACTTTTTCCAGGTGTCAGATTTTATCGCACCGCTGATCCCGTTTGGTCTCGGGGCTGGTCGTCTGGGCAACTTTATCAACGGTGAGCTGTGGGGCCGCGTTGACCCAAGCGTGCCGTACACGATGCTCTTCCCGGGCTCCCGCGCGGAAGATATCGCGCTGCTGCCATCGCACCCGGAGTGGCAGTCCATTTTCGATACCTACGGCGTGCTGCCGCGTCATATGTCCCAGCTGTACGAACTGGCGCTGGAAGGCGTGGTGCTGTTTATCATTCTGAACCTGTTTATTCGCAAGCCGCGCCCGATGGGGGCTGTTTCCGGGCTGTTCCTGATTGGCTATGGCGCGTTCCGCATCATCGTCGAATTCTTCCGCCAGCCCGACGCCCAGTTTACCGGCGAATGGGTACAGTACATCAGCATGGGGCAGATCCTCTCCATTCCGATGATCGTAGCGGGTGCCATTATGATGATTTGGGCGTATCGTCGTCGTCCACAGCAACAACTTTCCTGAGGAATCATGAAACAGTATCTTGAATTGATGAAAAAAGTGCTCGATGAGGGCACGCCGAAAAACGACCGTACCGGTACCGGTACGCTCTCCATTTTTGGCCACCAGATGCGCTTCAATCTGCAAGAAGGCTTCCCTCTGGTGACGACAAAGCGCTGCCACCTGCGCTCTATCATTCATGAACTGCTCTGGTTCCTGCAAGGCGATACCAACGTTGCGTATCTGCACGAAAATAACGTCTCCATCTGGGACGAATGGGCAGATGAAAACGGCAACCTGGGCCCGGTATACGGCAAGCAGTGGCGCGCATGGCCAACGCCTGATGGCCGCCATATTGACCAGATCACAACCGTCATGAACCAGCTGAAAAACGATCCGGACTCGCGCCGAATCATCGTTTCTGCCTGGAACGTGGGTGAGCTGGATAAAATGGCGCTGGCACCGTGCCACGCGTTCTTCCAGTTCTATGTGGCCGACGGTAAGCTCTCCTGCCAGCTCTACCAGCGCTCCTGTGACGTGTTCCTGGGCCTGCCGTTTAACATTGCCAGCTATGCGCTGTTAGTCCACATGATGGCGCAGCAGTGTGACCTTGAAGTGGGTGATTTCGTCTGGACAGGTGGGGACACCCATCTCTACAGCAATCATATGGAACAGACGCATCTTCAGCTCACCCGCGAACCGCGTGCGCTGCCGAAGCTGATTATCAAACGCAAACCGGCATCAATCTTCGACTACCGCTTTGATGATTTTGAGATTGAGGGCTACGACCCGCATCCAGGCATCAAAGCGCCCGTCGCTATCTGATGCGATAAAGCGTGACACAACCGGTGCTGTTTAGCGCCGGTTTTTTTTCGTCTTCATCCCGTTTTACGAGGCGTTATCAAGAAAGCGTGCAACACGCTGCAACACGCTCAATTCTTCGGATAACGCCTCGTAAAACCCTTATTCACCGCTCGCCACGCCCTCGTCGAATCGCCACACTTCCCGCATGAAAAAAGAGAACGGCTTTACGCTTATCGAAACGCTGGTGGCTGTCTCGCTGGTTGTCATACTCAGCGCCTCAGGTCTGTACGGCTGGGACAGCTGGCAGCGGCAGCAGCGGTTGTGGCAAACCGCCGACCAGGTGCGCGACTATCTGGTCTTTCTGCGCAACGACGCCAACCGGCACAACCGCGACCATCAAATTCGCCTTCAGCGGGTGGGCGAAAAGGAGTGCCTCGTGAGCTCAGCCGTACAAGGCTGTGAGAAGGGAAGCCCCTTTGTTCTGATTCCACTCTGGCCAGAGGTCGCGGTGAGCGAAGTCACGCCGTCATTAGGGTTCTATGGGTTAAGGGATACGGCATGGGCAGGGCGGATAAGGGTTCAAAGCCGTGCCGGAGAATGGCTGATCATAGTCTCAGACGGAGGGCGCATCAGAATGTGTAAGGTCTCACAGGGAGGTTCATGTCGATGAGACAGCGCGGTTTTTCGCTGACTGAAGTTCTGATTGCCACGGCCATCAGTAGCCTGTTGTTGATTGGCGCATCGCGCTTTTTACCCGGATTGCAGCGGGCGGTATTACTGCAATCCGGCCAGAGAGAGCTGGAAGAAGAGGTCTGGCAGCGCCTGTTTGCTTTCGGCAAACAGCTTCAGCGTGCGGGTTACTGTGCGGGGAACTGTCAGGGGCAAGGGCTGACGATCGCAAGGCAGGGCAGTTGCGTCATTGTGCGGTGGGATGCCAACAGTAACGGCCGCTGGGATCGCAGTGCATCAGAAAACGACAGCACCGGTTTTCGTCTGGAATCGGGCGCGCTGGAAACCCTGCGTGGAGCAACCTCGTGTGAAGGTAAGGGATGGGAAAAGCTCACGGACCCGGACAGGCTTGCGATTGCACACTTTGTGGTGAGGAAAGTTACACGCGCCGGGTTTGCGCCGGAGCTGAATATCGAACTGTCCGCCCTTCGCAAAGGCGAGCAGGGGGAGCCTTATCAGGCGTTGTATACGGTCACGGGGTACAACCTGTGAACCGTCAACGCGGTATGTCTTCTCTGGGGCTGGTCCTGCTTTTGCTGGTGCTCGGTACCCTGATCCTCACTGGCCTAAACCAGCAGCTCACCACGTTTAGTGCGCTCGTTGGCGGTGAAAGCCGTTCGCTACAGCAGCAGGCTTCTGTCCAGTCAGCGCTTGAGTGGGGACGCGTTCAGAACTGGTCACCCGACCCTGACGTTCAATGTAAAAAGGCACCCGCGTGGCGAGTGTGTTTGCGGCAACTGAGTGAAACCACTGTTTTACTGATTGCCGGAGTCAACGACCTGCTGCTCTGGCGTTCAGGAGAGATCGTCGACGGTAAAATTCGCTTTTCGCCTCACGGCTGGAGTGATTTTTGTCCGCTAGAGGAGCGTTCGCTATGCCAACTGCCATAAAAAAAGAGAAAGGATTTAGCATGGTTGAGGTTCTGCTGGCGATGATGCTGCTGGTCATCATCGTCACGGCACTGGCCGGCTATCATCGGGCGCTGGCGGCGCGGTTTAACCTGTTTAACCAGTATCGCCAGCTCTGGCACCATGCATGGAATCAGGCACAGCTCTCGACAAATGTTCTGCCCGCAGGCTGGCAGGCCAGTCGGGTGCAGACAACGCACGCAGGATGTGTCAGCATCACGGTTACACTTATTTCTCCTCTGGGGCGACGCGGTGAGATAACGCGTCTGCATTGCCCGGTTAGCCAGTAGTCGGGAGCGTCTATGTTAAGGGTCTACCACTCAAATCGTCTGGATGTGCTGGAAGCGCTGATGGAATTTATCGTTGAGCGCGAGCGGCTTGACGATCCTTTTGAGCCAGAAATGGTGCTGGTGCAGAGCACCGGTATGGCACAGTGGCTGCAAATGTCGCTTTCCCGTAAGTTTGGCATTGCCGCGAACATTGATTTCCCGCTGCCCGCGAGCTTTATCTGGGATATGTTCGTGCGCGTGTTGCCAGACATTCCCGAACAGAGCGCCTTCAACAAGCAGGGCATGAACTGGAAACTGATGGCGCTACTGCCGGAAATGCTGCAACACGATGAATTCGCAATGCTGCGCCACTACCTCAATGACGATACCGATAAGCGCAAGCTGTTCCAGCTGGCGTCCCGCACCGCCGATCTCTACGACCAATACCTTGTTTACCGTTCTGACTGGTTAATTCGCTGGGAAGCGGGCGAACTGGTTGAAGGACTACCGGAGGCGCAAATATGGCAGGCACCGCTGTGGAAAGCGCTGGTAGAGCATACGGAGAAGCTTGGGCAGCCTAAGTGGCACCGTGCCAACCTGTACGATCGGTTTATCTCAATACTCGAGAATGCGTCGGAGCGTCCAGCCCGACTGCCGTCACGCGTTTTTATCTGTGGGATATCCGCATTACCGCCAGTTTATCTGAAGGCCTTGTATGCGCTGGGTAAACATATTGATATTCATATTTTGTTCACCAACCCTTGCCGGCAGTATTGGGGGGATATCCTCGACGAACGTTGGCTTGCGCGGCTGGTAACTCGCCAACGAAAGCGCCTTTTTGAAGAACGATCCGTCCCGCTGTTTAAAGACGGTTCGACTGCCGGGCAGCTTTTTGATGAAGACGGTATCCAGAACCTGCCCAATCCACTGCTTGCCTCATGGGGGAAGCTGGGGCGTGATTACATTCATATGCTCTCCGATATTACGTCATCAGGCGAGGGTGACGTTGACGCCTTTGTCGAGATCGCGCCGGATAGCCTGCTGCATAATATTCAATTAGATATTCTGGATCTGGAAAACCGTGCCGTTATGGGCGTGACGGCGAAAGAGTTTGAGCGCAGCGACAGCAAGCGGAAGCTGGATGCTGAGGATCGCAGTATCACGTTCCATGTTTGCCATAGCCCCCAGCGTGAGGTCGAAGTACTTCACGACCAGCTGCTGGCGATGCTGCAGGACGACCCTGAACTCACCCCGCGCGATATCGTGGTAATGGTGGCGGATATCGACAGCTACAGTCCCTTTATTCAGGCCGTTTTCGGCAGTGCGACCGGGGAGCGGTACCTGCCTTATGCTATCTCTGACCGTCGTGCCCGCCAGTCTCACCCGGCATTGCAGGCATTTGTTACCCTGCTTTCACTGCCGGATAGCCGCTTTATCTCCGAAGATGTTCTGGCATTACTGGATGTTCCCGTGCTGGCCGCGCGCTTCAACATCAATGAAGAAGGGCTGCGCTACCTTCGCCAGTGGGTAAACGAATCAGGCGTTCGCTGGGGGATCGATGACGATAACGTCCAGGAGTTCGAGCTTCCCCCAACCGGGCAGCATACCTGGCGGTTTGGCCTGACGCGTATGCTGCTGGGCTACGCCATGGAGAGCAGCCAGGGCGAGTGGAACGAAGTGCTGCCTTACGATGAGTCCAGCGGTTTGATTGCTGAACTGGTAGGGCATTTAGCTTCTCTCCTGATGCAGCTAAACCGCTGGCGCCGTGAGCTAATGCAGCCGCGTCCGCTTGAAGCGTGGCTCCCGGTTTGCAGGGCGTTACTTAATGATTTCTTCCTGCCAGACAGTGACACCGAAGCGGCGATGGCGCTCATTGAAACGCAGTGGCAGGCTATCGTCGACGAGGGCGTGAATTCCCACTATCACGAGGCGATTCCTTTGTCGCTGCTGAGAGATGAGTTGACGCAGCGCCTTGACCAGGAGCGAATCAGCCAGCGTTTCCTGGCAGGCCCCATCAATATCTGTACCCTGATGCCAATGCGCTCAATTCCCTTTAAGGTGGTCTGTCTGCTCGGCATGAACGACGGTGTTTATCCTCGTGCCCTGGCACCGCTGGGGTTCGATTTGATGAGCGCAGATCCAAAGCGGGGTGACCGTAGCCGTCGCGATGATGACCGCTATCTCTTCCTTGAAGCGCTTATCTCTGCTCAAAGTAAGCTCTATATCAGCTATATCGGCCGCTCCATTCAGGACAACAGCGAGCGCTTCCCCTCAGTTCTGGTGCAGGAACTGGTGGACTATATTGGCCAGAGCCACTATCTGGCTGGCGATGACGCGCTTAACTGCGATGAAAGCGAGCAGCGGGTGAAGGCGCACATTACGTGTATCCACAGCCGCATGCCGTTTGACCCGGTAAACTATATTGTCAGCGAACAGCAGAGCTATGCCCGCGAATGGCTGCCGGCAGCGAAAAAAGAGGGACGAGCCCATACGGATTTCATTCAGCCGCTTGATCCGCTGCCCATTAGCACCCTGACTTTCGAACAGCTTCAGCGGTTTTGGGCGCACCCGGTGCGCGCCTTCTTCCAGCAGCGACTACAGGTCAATTTCCGTTCTGAAGAGAGTGAAATTCCGGATGCAGAACCCTTTACCCTGGAAGGGCTGGAGCGCTATCAGTTAAACCTCCAACTGCTGAATGCGCTGGTTGAAGAGGAAGATGCTGACAAACTTTACCGCCGCTACCGCGCTGCTGGGCAACTGCCCTACGGGGCGTTTGGGGAAATTGTCTGGGAGGCGCAGTGCCAGGAGATGACCGCTCTGGCTGAGCGCGTAAGGGAGCACCGCCAGCCCGGACAAAGCATCGAAATCGATCTCCACAGCAATGGCGTACAGCTCACGGGCTGGCTAACCCAGGTTCAGCCCGATGGGCTACTGCGCTGGCGGCCTTCTTTGCTCAGCGTTTCACAAGGATTGCAACTCTGGCTGGAACATCTTGTCTACAGTGCGGGTGGCAATAAAGGCGAAAGCCGGATCTTCGTGCGCAAAGACGGCGAGTGGCGCTTCCCACCAATGGAGGCAGAACAGGCGTTACGCTATCTGTCTTTGTACATCGAGGGCTATCTTCAGGGAATGAACAAACCTCTCCTGCTACTGCCCGAAAGTGGCGGTGCGTGGATAAAAGCCTGTTATGACGCGCAGAATGATGCGATGTTAACGGACGAGGCTTCGCTGCAGAAAGCGCGCAGTAAATTTATGCAGGCCTATGAAGGAAACATGATGGTGCGCGGTGAAGGTGAGGATGTCTGGTATCAACGTTTATGGCGAACGCTTGAGCCAGAATACTTCGAGGCTATTACGGAAGAGGCGCAACGCTACCTGTTACCGTTGTTTAAATTTAATCAGTCCTGAGTGCTGTATAAAAATTGCGCAGTATGGGGTGTTCATTTATGATGCACTTCTTATCACGGACTGATGTACCCAAATAAAGAGATGTTGGCGTGTCCAGCACGCAGTTTGTTAATGATGTTTGCCCTAAGTAATTCGAGTTGCAGGAAGGCGGCAAGGGCGTGAATCCCAGGGAGCTTACATGGGTAAGTGACTGGGGTGAACGCATGCAGCCGACGCACATGCAACTTGAAGTATGACGGGATAGCCGTGATAAAGAGGTCGTAATGCCAGGCAGCACCTTGTTCAAAGCATTTGTTTTGTTTGTCGCCCTTTGGGCGCCCGTCACTCAGGCAGACTCCGGTTGGCAACCCGTCCAGGAAACTATCCGTAAGAGCGAAAAAGATACCCGTCAGTATCAGGCTATTCGCCTTGATAACGGTATGACCGTGCTGCTGGTTTCCGATCCGCAGGCGGTGAAATCCCTCTCGGCGTTAGTGGTGCCTGTTGGATCGCTGGAAGATCCTGAGGCGCATCCGGGGCTGGCGCATTACCTCGAACACATGACGCTGATGGGCTCTAAAAAATATCCGCAGCCGGATAGCCTGTCCGAGTTTTTGAAAATGCACGGCGGCAGCCACAACGCCAGTACGGCACCGTACCGCACGGCCTTTTATCTCGAAGTCGAAAATGACGCGCTGGCAGGGGCGGTTGATCGCCTTGCCGATGCTATCGCCGCGCCGCTGCTGGATAAAAAATACGCCGACCGCGAGCGCAACGCCGTCAATGCGGAGCTGACCATGGCCCGTACCCGGGACGGTATGCGCATGGCGCAGGTCAGCGCCGAAACGATCAACCCGGCGCATCCTGGGTCACGTTTCTCGGGCGGTAACCTGGAGACGCTGAGCGATAAACCGGGAAGCCCGGTCATTGACGCCCTCCATGCGTTTCGCGACAAATACTACTCTGCCAACCTGATGAAGGCGGTTATTTACAGCAACAAACCGTTGCCGGAGCTTGCTGGCCTGGCGGCACAAACGTTTGGCCGGGTGCCGAATAAAAATATCGGCCTGCCGAAGATAGACGTACCGGTTGTCACGGACGCGCAAAAAGGGATCATCATCCACTACGTCCCTGCCATGCCCCGCAAAGTGCTGCGCGTTGAGTTCCGGATTGATAACAACACCGCCCAGTTCCGCAGCAAAACCGACGAGCTGGTGACCTACCTGATTGGTAACCGCAGCCCGGGAACCTTATCTGACTGGCTGCAAAAACAGGGACTGGTGGAAGGGATCCGCGCCGATTCCGATCCCGTGGTAAACGGCAACAGCGGCGTGCTGGCGATCTCCGCCACCCTGACCGACAAAGGGCAGGCCAACCGTGATGAAGTGGTTGCGGCTATCTTTAGCTACCTCTCTTTACTGCGCGAGAAAGGCGTCGATAAACGCTACTTTGATGAACTGGCGCACGTGTTGGATCTCGATTTCCGTTACCCGTCCATTACCCGCGATATGGATTACGTGGAGTGGCTGGCAGATACCATGATCCGTGTACCGGTGGCGCACACGCTTGACGCGGTCAATATTGCCGATCGTTATGATGCCGAGGCGGTTAAAGCGCGCCTGGCGATGATGACGCCGCAGAATGCCCGCATCTGGTACATCAGCCCGAACGAACCGCATAACAAGACGGCGTACTTTGTTGATGCTCCTTATCAGGTAGACAAAATCAGCGACCAGACCTTCGCCGACTGGCAGAAGAAGGCCGGTGAGATTGCGTTGAAGCTGCCGGAGCTGAACCCCTATATCCCGGATGATTTCTCGCTGATCAAAACGACTAAGGATTATCCGCACCCGGAGCTTATTATTGATGAGCCGACGCTGCGCGTGGTGTATACCCCAAGCCGTTATTTCGCGAGCGAGCCAAAGGCCGATGTCAGCGTGGTCCTGCGTAATCCTAAAGCGATGAACAGCGCCAAAAATCAGGTGATGTTCGCGCTCAATGACTATCTGGCCGGTATCGCGCTCGATCAGCTCAGCAACCAGGCGGCCGTGGGCGGGATCAGCTTCTCCACCAACGCCAACAACGGTTTGATGCTCAATGCAAATGGCTATACCCAGCGTTTGCCTCAGCTTTTCAAGGCGCTGCTGGAGGGCTACTTTAGCTACACGCCAACGGAAGAGCAGCTTGAGCAGGCTAAATCCTGGTATGCGCAGATGATGGATTCAGCAGAGAAGGGCAAAGCTTACGATCAGGCGCTTATGCCTGCGCAGATGCTGTCGCAAATACCTTATTTCCAGCGTGAAGAACGCCGTGCATTGCTGCCATCAATCTCATTAAAAGAGGTGCTGGCTTACCGTGACGCGCTGAAAACTAACACGCGTCCGGAATTTCTTATCGTCGGCAACATGAGCGAAGATCGGGCTAAAACGCTGGCAGAGAATGTTCGCACGCAGCTCGGTTCGAAAGGCGACGAGTGGTGCCGCAACCAGGACGTGCTGGTTGAGAAAAAACAGAATGTGATTTTTGAAAAAGCGGGGAGTAGCACCGATTCCGCGCTGGCCGCGGTGTTTGTGCCAACGGGCTATGATGAATTTTCCAGCTCTGCGCAAAGCGCCGTTCTGGGACAAATTGTTCAACCGTGGTTCTATAACCAGCTGCGCACAGAAGAGCAGCTTGGCTACGCGGTGTTTGCCTTCTCGATGAACGTAGGCCGTCAGTGGGGGCTGGGCTTCCTGCTGCAAAGCAGCGACAAACAACCGGCCTATCTCTGGCAGCGCTATCAGGCGTTCTTCCCGCAGGTGGAAGCAAAACTGCGCGCCATGAAGCCGGAAGAGTTTGCCCAGATCCAGCAGGCCGTCATCGCGCAGGTGATGCAGCCGCCGCAGACGCTGGGCGAAGAGGCCTCGCAGCTGAGCAAAGATTTCGATCGCGGTAATCTGAAATTTGATTCGCGTGATAAAGTAGTGGCCGAGATAAAACAGCTGACGCCGCAGAAGGTTGCCGACTTCTTCCATCAGGCGGTCATTAAGCCGCAGGGGATCACCATTCTGTCCCAGGTTTCCGGTAGCCAGAACGGGAAAACGGAGTACGTGAACCCGAAAGGCTGGGTAGTCTGGAAGAGCGTCAGCGCGCTGCAGCAATCTATGCCCTGGAGTAAGAAAGAATGACCGACACCGCTGAGTCCCTTGATCCCTTACGTTTACCTCTGCAGGGTGAACGATTGATTGAAGCCTCAGCGGGAACCGGAAAAACGTTCACCATCGCCGCGCTCTATCTGCGCCTGCTGTTAGGGCTTGGCGGCAACGCCGCTTTTCCACGGCCTTTGAGCGTGGAAGAGCTGCTGGTGGTCACCTTCACCGAGGCCGCCACCGCTGAGTTGCGCGGTCGTATTCGGACCAACATCCACGAACTGCGCATCGCCTGTCTGCGCCAGAGCACGGATAACCCTCTCTACGCAAGCCTTCTGGAAGAGATTGCCGATAAGCAACAGGCAGCCCAGTGGCTGCTCCTCGCAGAACGGCAGATGGACGAAGCGTCCGTCTTCACCATTCACGGTTTTTGCCAGCGTATGCTGAGCCTGAACGCGTTTGAATCCGGCATGCTGTTTGAACAACAGCTCATTGAAGATGAATCCGTGCTTCGCTATCAGGCCTGCGCGGATTTCTGGCGTCGCCACTGCTATCCGTTACAGCGAGATATTGCCGAAGCGGTACATGCGTTGTGGAAGGGGCCTGAAGCGCTGCTGCGCGCCATCGATCGTTACCTTCAGGGGGAAGCGCCGGTCATCAAATCTCCGCCGCCAGCGGATGAAACCCTGGCTTCCCGCCATGAAAAAATCATCGCGAAAATTGCCGACATCAAGCAAAAATGGATTGAGTCAGTCGGCGAGATTGACGCGATCATCGAGAATTCCGGGATCGACCGACGTAAGTTCAATCGCGGCAATCAGGGCAAATGGATCGAGAAGATCAGCGCGTGGGCGCAGGAAGAGACGCGCGGTTACCAGCTCCCGGATGCGCTGGAGAAATTCTCCCGGCGTTTCCTGGTTGAGCGGACCAAAGCCGACGGCATCGTGCCTGAACATCCCCTGTTTGTGGCGATTGAAACCCTGCTGGCGGAACCCCTGACGCTCAACGATCTGATGATCGTCCGTGCCATGACGGAGATTCGCGACGCCGTCGCGCGCGAAAAGCGCCGCCGTGGCGAGCTGGGGTTCGACGATATGCTGAGCCGACTTGATGCGGCGCTGTGCAGTGAAAATGGCGAAGCGCTTGCCGCCGCGATTCGCACCCGCTTTCCGGTGGCGATGATCGACGAATTTCAGGATACCGACCCCCAGCAGTACCGCATTTTCCGCCGTATCTGGCGTCAGCAGCCCGGCACCGCGCTGTTGTTAATCGGCGATCCGAAACAGGCCATTTACGCCTTTCGCGGTGCGGATATTTTTACCTATATGAAAGCCCGCAGCGAGGTTGATGCGCACTACACGCTCGACACCAACTGGCGCTCTTCGCCCGGCATGGTGGAAAGCGTCAATGCGCTGTTCAGCCGCATGGATACGGCATTTATGTTCCGGGAGATCCCTTTCCAGCCGGTCAAATTTGCCCCGAAAAATACCACCCTGCGCTTCGAGTTTAACGGCGAAACTCAGCCCGCCATGAACTTCTGGCTGCTGGATGGGGAAAGCTGGGGCGTCGCGGACTATCAAAATGCTATGGCCCAGCATTGTGCCGCGCAAATCCGTGACTGGCTCAGCGCAGGCGCGCGCGGTGATGCGCTGCTGTGGAAGGAGGATAAACCAGCCCCGGTAAAGGCATCCGATATCACGGTGCTGGTGCGCAGCCGTCAGGAGGCCGCGCTCATCCGCGACGCCCTGACGCTACTGAATATTCCCTCCGTCTACCTCTCCAACCGCGACAGCGTCTTTGAAACGCTGGAAGCCCTGGAGATGCTGTGGCTGCTTCAGGCCGTCCTGGCCCCGGAGCGGGAAAGCACGCTGCGCAGCGCCTTAGCGAGCGCGATGCTCGGGCTGAACGCGCGTGACATTGATGCGCTCAACAATGACGAAGCCGCGTGGGATGCCGTGGTAGACGAGTTTGTTCGCTACCGTGAAAAATGGCAGAAACGTGGCGTGATGGCGATGGTGCGTGAGCTTATGGCACAGCGTCACATTGCGGAGAATATGCTGGCGACAGCGGGCGGCGAGCGCCGTCTAACCGATATTTTGCATATCAGCGAGCTGCTCCAGGAAGCGGGTACGCAGCTGGAGAGCGAGCATGCCCTGGTGCGCTGGCTGGCCCAGCAGATTGCCGACCCGAACAGCAACTCCTCAAGCCAGCAGATGCGCCTCGAGAGCGATAAACATCTGGTGCAGATCGTCACCATTCACAAGTCGAAAGGGCTGGAGTATCCGCTGGTCTGGCTGCCGTTTATCGCCAATTATCGCGTGCAGGACCAGGCCTTTTACCACGATCGCGAGTCGTTCGAAGCGGTACTCGATCTCAGCAACGCGGAGTCCAGCGTTGAGCTGGCCGAAGCCGAGCGTCTCGCGGAAGACCTGCGCCTGCTCTATGTGGCGCTGACCCGTTCGGTCTGGCACTGTTCCCTGGGCGTCGCGCCACTGTTCCGTCGCCGTGGCGAAAAGAGCGGCGAGAGTGATTTTCATCTGAGCGCGCTGGGGCGGCTTATACAGCGCGGCGAACCCAAAGATGCTGCCGGTCTGCGCCAGTGCATCGAATCACTTTGCTCAGAGCATGTTGCCCTGCATATTCCATCCCAGCCCGACAGCAGTCGCTGGCAGACGCTGGAGCAGGGAGAGTCAGCGCTGCATGCCCGCGAGGTGACGCGCACCATTGCTGACGACTGGCGCGTCACCAGTTACTCCGGTTTACAGCAGCACGGGCAGAGTATCGCGCAGGATCTGATGCCAAAACTGGACGTGGATGCCGCTGGGGCCGGTAGCGTGCCCGTCGAGCCGGTGCTCACGCCGCACCAGTTCCCGCGCGGCGCCTCACCGGGTACGTTTTTGCACAGCCTCTTTGAAGAGCTGGATTTTACCCAGCCGGTCTCTGAAGAGTGGGTGCAGAAGATGCTGCAGAGCGGCGGCTACGACGCGCAGTGGCTGCCGGTTCTCACTGAATGGATCCGCGCTATTCTGCACGCGCCGCTCACGGCGCAGGGGATCTCGCTGAGCCAACTGACCGCCAAAGATAAGCAGGTGGAGATGGAGTTTTATCTCCCCATCGCCAGCCCGCTCAGGGCCGAGGCGCTTGATGCGTTGATCCGCGAGCACGATCCGTTATCCGCCGGGTGCCCGCCTCTCAACTTCCGCCAGGTGCAGGGGATGCTGAAAGGCTTTATCGACCTGGTTTTCCGCCACGAAGGGCGCTACTACCTGCTGGATTACAAATCGAACTGGCTGGGTGAAAACAGCGAAGCCTATACCCAGCAGGCGATGGCCTCAGCGATGCAAATGCATCGCTACGATCTGCAGTACCAGCTCTACACCCTCGCGCTGCACCGCTACCTGCGCCATCGCATGGCCGATTATCGTTACGAAGACCATTTCGGCGGCGTCATTTACCTGTTCCTGCGCGGCGTGGATGCGAACGACCCGCGTTCGGGTATCTTCAGCACCCGTCCGGCTGCGGAGTTGATTGAAAAGATGGATAACCTGTTTGCTGCAAGCACGGAGGAGGTGGCATGACGATGCAGGCGCTACTGCTGGAAGCAGTTGAACAACGAACACTTCGCCACCTGGACGTGCAGTTTGCCATGATGGTGGCGGACGAGGAGCCTGCCGTTATGCTCGCCGCCGCGATCCTGAGTAAAGACGCGGGGGAGGGACATGTGTGTCTTCCACTGTCGCGTCTGGTGGTGGATGAAAAAATGCCCCCGGCTATACAGGCGTGTTTCGCGCTGCTGGGTAATGCGGTGGACTGGCAGGCGATATTACTCGGCTCGCCTGCCGTGAGCGGAGCCGATACCGGGACGCCAATGATCCTTGTCGGCGAGCGTTTGTATCTTAACCGGCTGTGGCGTAACGAACTGACGGTAGCGCGCTTTTTCAGCGAGACCAACGCCCCGCTTCCCTGTGATGAAGCACAGCTCCGGCAAACGCTGGATACGCTGTTTATCTCTGACGACGAGACAGACTGGCAGAAAGTGGCGGCAGCGGTGGCGTTAACGCGGCGGATATCAGTGATTTCGGGCGGCCCGGGCACCGGGAAGACGACCACCGTGGCAAAGCTGCTTGCCGCGCTGATTCAGTTATCGGGTGAGAAAAAGTGTCGTATTCGCCTGGCGGCACCCACCGGTAAAGCGGCTGCACGTCTGACGGAGTCGTTAGGCGGGGCGCTGCAAAAACTGCCGCTTACCGGGGATCAGCTTGCGCTTTTCCCTAACGAAGCCAGCACGCTGCACCGTTTACTTGGCGCTCAGCCGGGTAGCCAGCGTCTGCGCTACCATGCCGGTAACCCACTGCACCTGGACGTGCTGGTGGTGGATGAAGCATCGATGATTGACCTGACAATGATGTCGCGGTTGATTGACGCTTTGCCGCCGCACGCGCGCGTCATTTTCCTCGGAGACCGCGATCAGCTTGCCTCCGTGGAGGCCGGGGCCGTGCTGGGCGATATCTGCACCTATGCCAGCCTCGGGTATACCGCAGAACGCGCTGAGGAGCTAGCGCGCCTGACCGGATGCTCGCTCGTGGCTGAAAATCATGTACTTGCGGGAGCGCTGCGCGACAGCCTGTGCCTGCTGCAAAAAAGCTACCGTTTTGGCAGCGACTCCGGCATTGGCCAGCTTGCAGCGGCGGTGAACCGGGGCGACCGGCACACGACCTGTGCGGTATTTGACGGCACCTTCACCGATATTGAGAAAAAATCGCTGCAAACCGGGGAAGAGTATCAGGCGATGCTGGATGACGCTCTTCTGGGGTACCAACGTTTTCTGACGGGCGTACAGCAGCAAAGCACGCCGGAGCAGGTTATTGCTGCGTTTGGCGAATACCAGCTGCTCTGCGCGCTCAGAGAAGGGCCCTTTGGCGTCAGCGGCCTGAACGACAGGCTGGAACAGCTGCTGGCGCAAAAGCGTAAAATCAGCCGTACCCCACATTCGCGCTGGTATGAAGGCCGGCCGGTGATGATCTCCCGCAACGACAGCGCGCTGGGATTGTTTAACGGGGATATCGGGATTGCGCTCGATCGCGGACAGGGGCTCCGCGTCTGGTTCCAGATGCCGGACGGTAGCGTGAAGTCCTTCCAGCCGAGCCGCTTGCCCGAGCATGAAACCGCCTGGGCGATGACGGTGCATAAATCCCAGGGCTCCGAGTTTAACCATGCGGCGCTGATCCTGCCCACACAGCTTTCCCCCGTCGTTACCCGCGAGCTGATCTATACCGCCATTACGCGCGCGCGTCAGCGTCTGTCGCTGTATACCGATGAACGGGTGCTGGTGCAGGCGATCGCTACCCGGACGGAACGCCGAAGTGGGCTGAGCGCGATATTTGAGTCCCTCTGAACGAAAGCCCTCGCCGGACGGTGAGGGCGTCGTATCATCCCAGGTCAGCCATCAGCACTTTTGAACGGCGCTGATAGTTGTACATCTCTTTCTTCGTTTCCGGCAGGGAATCAATATCCACCGGCGTGAACCCGCGCTCCTGGAACCAGTGAATGCTGCGCGTCGTCAGGACGAACAGCTTGCTCAGCCCCATCTGACGCGCCTGTGCCGCCACGCGCTCAAGCAGCATTTCACCGCGTGAAGAGCTGCGGTAATCCGGGTGCACCGCCACGCAGGCCATTTCTCCGATCTTCTCTTCCGGGAACGGGTAGAGCGCGGCGCAGGCGATGGTCAGGTTATCGCGCTGGATAATAGTGAATTTGTCGATCTCCATCTCCAGCTGCTCACGGGAGCGACGAACCAGGATACCCTGCTGTTCCAGCGGGCGGATCAGCTCCAGAATGCCGCCGATATCGTTGATGGTGGCGCGGCGAATTTGCTCCGCACTCTCCATTACAATCTGGGTGCCAATACCGTCGCGGGAGAACAGCTCCTGCAGCAGGGCGCCGTCTTCCTGATAGCTGATCAGGTGGCTACGGCGCACGCCGCTGCGGCAGGCCTTCACGGCGCCACGGAGGAAGCGGACGGTGCCGGAGTGGTAATCCCCTTCGGCTTCCAGCGCTTCCACGCGGGCCTGGGCTTCGTTAGGGAAGAGTTCCGGCACAATCACCCCTTCATCGTTTACGACGCCCTGGGAAGAGCAAAACCCAATCATTTTTTCCGCCTTCAGCTTGATCGCCAGCTGGGTGGCAATCTCTTCGGACGTCAGGTTAAAGCTTTCGCCAGTTACGGAAACGGCCACCGGCCCCATCAGCACGATGGCACCACTGTCCAGCTGACGGTGAATGGCCTCTTCATCAATACGACGAATACGGCCGCTGTGGCAGTAATCCACGCCATCGTCCACGCCGAGCGGCTGAGCGATGATGAAGTTGCCGCTCACGACGTTGATATGCGCGCCCTGTAGCGGCGTGTTGTTCAGGCTCATCGACAGGCGAGCGGTGATATCAAGCTGCAGCAGCCCCGCCGCCTGTTTCACCAGCTCAAGGGTTTTAGCATCCGTGACGCGGGTGTGTTTGTGGTAAATCGGCTCGTGGTGGTGAGCAGCCAGGTTGGCATCGATCTGCGGGCGCGCGCCATAGACCACCACCAGGCGGATCCCGAGGCTGTGCAGCAGGCCGATGTCATTGACGATGCTGGAAAAATTTTCATGCTCAATGGCTTCGCCGCCAAGCATGATGACAAACGTTTTTCCCCGATGGGCGTTGATATAGGGAACAGAATGGCGGAATCCCTGGACCAGTTCGGTTCTACGTTCCTTCACCATGGCACAACCCTTAATGAATGTTTATTCGTAATTTCTGTATTTTTATTCGATTGTGGTCGCGGGTGCAAGTGCAAATTTTCTGCGACCAACAAAAATTAATAAGTAATCCGTGCGTTAGCGTATGATTGTTTACCCTTTTATAGATGACAGTTTATGCGTCATTCGTTAAAGTTTTCGGTCAATCTGCACTTTTGTATATCAGTTTGTTTTCTTGCTCGGGAGAAGCATGTCGGGATCCAATTCAGCAATAAGCCGCCGCCGTTTATTAAAAGGGGCCGGGGCAATGTGGTTGCTTAGCGTCAGCCAGGTCGGTCTTGCCGCCACGAGTCAGGTGGTTGCGGTGCGCGTCTGGCCGTCGTCGACCTATACGCGCGTGACGGTTGAATCCAATCGCGTGCTGAAATATAAGCAATTTGCCCTCAGCAACCCGGAACGTGTGGTGGTGGATCTCGAAGGCGTTAACCTCAACTCCGTGCTGAAAGGCATGGCGGCGCAGATCCGCGGTGACGATCCGTTTATTAAATCGGCGCGCGTCGGGCAGTTTGATCCGCAAACCGTGCGCATGGTGTTTGAACTGAAGCAGAACGTTAAGCCGCAGCTGTTTGCCCTGGCGCCCGTTGCGACGTTTAAAGAGCGCCTGGTGATGGATCTCTACCCGGCGAATGCGACGGATATTCAGGATCCGCTTCTCGCCCTGCTGGAGGACTACAACAAAGGCGATCTTCAGCGTCAGGTCCCCCCTGCCCAAAGCGGCCCGCAGCCGGGGAAAGCAGGGCGTGATCGTCCGATTGTGATCATGCTCGATCCCGGCCACGGCGGCGAAGACTCCGGTGCGGTGGGGAAATACCATACGCGTGAAAAAGACGTGGTGCTGCAAATTGCCCGTCGGCTGAAGGCGTTAATTGATAAAGAGGGCAATATGCGCGCCTACATGACGCGCAATGAGGATGTCTTTATTCCGCTGAAGGTTAGGGTGGCGAAAGCGCAGAAGCAGCGGGCCGATTTGTTCGTCTCGATCCATGCGGACGCCTTTACCAGCCGCCAGCCGAGCGGCTCGTCGGTGTTTGCGCTCTCAACTAAAGGCGCGACCAGTACCGCAGCAAGATATCTTGCGGATACCCAGAACGCCTCGGACCTGATCGGTGGCGTGAGCAAAAGCGGCGACCGCTACGTCGACCACACCATGTTCGACATGGTGCAGTCCCTGACCATTAACGACAGCCTGAAGTTTGGTAAAGCGGTGCTGGGCAAGCTGGGGAATATCAATAAGCTGCACAAAAACAGCGTTGAGCAGGCCGGGTTCGCGGTGCTGAAGGCACCGGATATCCCGTCCATTCTGGTGGAAACCGCGTTTATCAGTAACGTCGAGGAGGAGCGTAAGCTCAAGACAGCAAAGTTCCAGCAGGAGGTGGCGGAGTCGATTCTGGCAGGGATACGGGCGTATTTCTCAGACGGGGCGACGCTGGCGCGACGCGGATAGATCTTTTAGCCGGGCAAACGCCCGGCAAAGTCACAAACGGCAGAAACAAAAAAACACCCTTAAGGGTGTTTATTGTTTTCAGAAGTGTTGGTTGCGGGGGCCGGATTTGAACCGACGACCTTCGGGTTATGAGCCCGACGAGCTACCAGGCTGCTCCACCCCGCGGCACCGTACTTCTTATCTTTTCTAAAATTTGATTGGTTGCGGGGGCCGGATTTGAACCGACGACCTTCGGGTTATGAGCCCGACGAGCTACCAGGCTGCTCCACCCCGCGTCACCGTACTGCTTATACTTCATCAAATTTTAATTGGTTGCGGGGGCCGGATTTGAACCGACGACCTTCGGGTTATGAGCCCGACGAGCTACCAGGCTGCTCCACCCCGCGTCCGTGGAAGCGCACTATACTCGGATAGGTTTGTGATGCAACCCCTTTTTCACATAAATCATTAACTTTGTATGTAAATTGAACGGCATTGCGTCATTTGGACTATTTTTTGCTCAGAATTTGCCAAAGGGCATGCGATCGCATTTCATTCGCTTTGTCGGTTTGTTATCTTCATCACGCGGAAATGGGCAACTTAAAGACGAGATATAATGAAAGGACGTTGGGCGAAGTATCTAATGGCGGGCGCAATGGTAGCGATTCTTGCGGCCTGTTCTTCCAAACCGACCGATCGCGGTCAGCAGTATAAAGACGGGAAGTTATCCCAGCCTTTCTCTTTAGTTAATCAGCCTGACGCCGTTGGCGCGCCGATCAACGCCGGTGATTTCTCCGAGCAGGTCTACCAGATCCGCAACGCGTCGCCGCGTCTGTATAGCTCACAGAACAATGTTTATAGCGCGGTACAGGACTGGCTGAAGGCGGGCGGCGATACGCGCAACATGCGCCAGTTTGGTATTGATGCCTGGCAGATGGAAGGGGCGGATAACTACGGCAACGTCCAGTTCACTGGCTACTACACGCCCGTGATTCAGGCGCGACACACGCGCCAGGGCGAGTTCCAGTACCCTATCTACCGTATGCCGCCAAAACGCGGCCGTCTGCCGTCCCGCGCCGAAATCTACGCCGGTGCGCTGAGTGAAAACTACGTCCTGGCCTACAGTAACTCCCTGATGGATAACTTCATCATGGACGTGCAGGGCAGCGGCTACATTGATTTTGGCGACGGTTCGCCGCTCAACTTTTTCAGCTATGCCGGGAAAAATGGCCATGCCTACCGCAGCATCGGTAAGGTCCTCATCGACCGCGGCGAAGTGAAGAAAGAAGATATGTCGATGCAGGCGATCCGCGAGTGGGGCGAAAAGCACAGTGAAGCCGAGGTGCGTGAGCTTCTTGAGCAGAACCCGTCGTTCGTCTTCTTTAAACCGCAAAACTTTGCCCCGGTGAAAGGCGCCAGCGCGGTACCGCTGATTGGCCGTGCCTCGGTGGCATCGGATCGTTCTATCATTCCTGCGGGTACCACGCTGCTGGCGGAAGTCCCTCTGCTCGACAACAACGGCAAGTTCAACGGCAAGTATGAGCTGCGTCTGATGGTAGCCCTGGATGTGGGCGGAGCGATTAAGGGCCAGCACTTTGATATCTATCAGGGCATTGGCCCTGACGCAGGCCATCGCGCGGGCTGGTATAACCACTACGGACGCGTATGGGTGCTGAAGGCGGCGCCGGGCACCGGAAACGTATTCAGCGGCTGATTGTGGTATTCTGAGCGCAATACGGATTATTGTTCAGGGTGAGGATAACCTCACCCTTTTTACATCTGAGGTTTTATGTCTGTGGTAATCAGCGATGCCTGGCGCCAGCGTTTTGGCGGCACGGCACGTCTCTATGGTGAAAAAGCCCTGCAGCTGTTTGCGGATGCGCACGTCTGCGTTGTGGGTATTGGCGGTGTCGGTTCCTGGGCGGCGGAAGCGCTGGCGAGAACCGGGATTGGCGCGATCACGCTGATTGATATGGATGACGTTTGTGTGACCAACACTAACCGCCAAATCCACGCCCTGCGCGATAACGTCGGCCTGGCGAAGTCCGAGGTGATGGCGGAGCGCATCCGTTTGATCAACCCGGAGTGCCGCGTGACGGTGATTGACGACTTTGTGACGGCAGATAACGTCGCGGAGTATATGAGCAAAGGCTACAGCTACGTGATTGACGCTATCGACAGCGTGCGGCCAAAAGCAGCGCTGATCGCTTACTGCCGTCGTTACAAGGTGCCGCTGGTCACGACGGGCGGCGCGGGTGGGCAAATCGATCCCACGCAGATTCAGGTGGCCGACCTGGCGAAAACTATTCAGGATCCGCTGGCAGCCAAGCTGCGTGAACGCCTGAAGAGCGACTTCAACGTGGTGAAGAACAGCAAGGGCAAGCTGGGCGTCGACTGCGTATTCTCCACCGAAGCGCTGGTCTACCCGCAGGCGGATGGTTCAGTCTGTGCGATGAAAAGCACGGCGGAAGGGCCAAAACGCATGGACTGCGCTTCAGGCTTTGGGGCGGCCACCATGGTAACCGCCTCCTTTGGCTTTGTGGCGGTCTCTCACGCACTGAAGAAGATGATGGCGAAGGCGGAACGTCAGGCCTGAGCCTGACGGGCTGCGTCCAGCACTGCATCGCTGAGCGCGATTAGACCCTGACCGCGCGAGGCGCTCAGCTGCGCGCGCAGCCCCAGCTCGTCGAACAGCGCCAGCGGTGAATGCGTTAACAATTCCGCCGCGCTTTTCCCCTCTATGGCGGTTAACAAGACCGCCAGCAGCCCGCGTACGATGCGTCCTTCGCTGTCGCCAAAGAAATGCAGCTTCTCACCGGATACGCTCACGCCCAGCCAGACGCGGTTTTCACAGCCTGCGATCTCTTTCGCCTGCGCTTTGAGATCGTCTGAAAGGGCAGGGAGCTGTTTACCCAGCAGGATCAGCTGTCGATATTTATCTTCCCACTGCTGGAGCGGGGCGAAGGTCTGTTTTAAGGTCTCTTCTGTGATGACCGTGCCAAACGGATGTCCGGCTAAAGCAGCGCTAGTCATTAATCCACCAGTATTTCAAGGGCGCGGTCAACGGCGGCAACCAGCGCGTCGACATCGCTTTGAGTGTTATATGGCGCAAACGAGGCGCGCAGCGTACCGGTAACACCGAGCGCCGCCAGCAGCGGCTGGGCGCAGTGTTGTCCGGCGCGCAGGGCAATGCCGTACCCGGCCAGCAGCGTCACCATGTCGCTATGATGCACGCCAGCAAAATCAAAGGCGAGCAGGCTGGAGTCCTGAACGCGGAACGAGCGGAAACCCGGGCGTTTTTTCAACTCTTCTTCGGCAAGAGTGGCAAGGCCCCGGCTCCAGCTTTCAGCCTGTACAATGTCTGTTTCAGCCAGCCACTCCAGCGCCGCGCTTAAGCCAATGACGCCCGCCACGTTCGGCGTACCGGCTTCCAGACGATAGGGGACATCCTGCGTTTTGAAGCCATCGAACGACACTTCGGTAATCATTTTGCCGCCACCGAGCCACGGCGTCATTTTTGCCAGCAGTTCCGGCTTACCGTACAGCGCGCCAATCCCGGTTGGCCCGTAGAGCTTATGTCCTGAGAAGGCATAGAAGTCGATATCCAGCGCCTGCACATCAGCAGGGAAATGGACCACGCCCTGAGCGCCGTCGACCATCACCACCACGCCGCTGGCATGGGCAATCTCAATGGCGCGAGCCAGATCCGGACAGCCACCGGTAACGTTGGACATCTGCCCCAGCGCCAGGATACGGCTGCGGGGGGTAATCAGCTCGGGGAGACGGGCCACCTCTGGCAGCAAGTCTGCACCCAACGGGAGCTTTACAACGCGCGCCCCCGTTTGCTCCGCCACCATCAGCCACGGCACCAGGTTAGCGTGGTGTTCCGCCTCGCTGACGATGATCTCATCGCCCGACTGAAGCAGCGGGCGGGCATAGCACTGGGCCACCATATTGATGGCTTCGGTCGTGCCGCGCGTCCAGACGATATTTTTCCCGCTTTCGGCATTGAGCAGGCGAGCGACCTGGTCCCGTGCGGCTTCGTAGCGCGCGGTCAGTCGCTGCGCTTCGGCAAACTGGCTGCGATGTACGTTGCCGGCGCTCAGGCTATAGAACTGCTGCGTGGCCTCGATCACCGCCTGAGGCTTCAGGGCCGTGGCGGCGCTATCAAGGTAAATACCGGCATCGGCCAGCGCCGGAAACTGTGCGCGAAACTGCGCAGGACTGAAAGCGTTCATGGAATTCCTCGTGTCGATAGAGAGATCGTCGCGCAATTTCAGCGGCAGAGCAAGGAGGTTGATATCTATCAGAATTGTCTGCTTATCCTTACGACCTCAAAAAAGCAGGTTATGCTAAATAGTGTTAGGCGGATGTTTTAGCCTGTTATAAATCGAGGTTTGAATAGCATTAATTGCTAAAGGAGAATAATCATGAATAAGACAGCTGCCATCATTTCTGCCTGTGCGTTTACTTTTGCCCTGAGCGCCTGTTCCGGTAACAATTACGTGATGCACACCAACGATGGTCGTTCTATCGTTTCGGAAGGGAAACCGACTACTGATAACGATACCGGGATGATTTCGTATAAAGATGCTAACGGGAACAAGCAGCAGATCAACCGCACGGACGTGAAAGAGATGAAAGAGATCGAGCACTAACCACCGATCGCAGGCGAAAAAAAAGCACCGCAAATTGGCGGTGCTACATTAATCACTATGGACAGACAGGGTAAATGTACAGGAAGTGAAAAATTGGTAGCGTTGCTACCGTGGTCTGAATCGCAGACCAATTGCAAACACAACAACACAACATCACAACCGTAAGCCAAAAGCCCTTCAGAACACGCATTCCGAAAAAAGCTCTTCGTTCCGGCTCAGGAAGTGCCGCCACTATAGGTATTTGCTGGTAGTTCCTCAACGGACAAATTATAATGGCTCAGATAAAAAAAACTAATAGGTTAAACGTTGTTTCCTGTTTGTTAAATTCCGTTAACATCTAAGCCAGATAACCATGTCAAAGCGATTGCCACCCCTTAACGCATTACGGGTTTTTGATGCAGCAGCACGTCACCTGAGCTTCACCCGTGCGGCAGATGAGCTTTTTGTGACACAGGCCGCAGTAAGTCACCAAATCAAGTCTCTGGAGGATTTCCTGGGCCTTAAGCTGTTCCGCCGACGCAATCGTTCATTGCTGTTGACCGAAGAGGGGCAGAGCTATTTTCAGGATATAAAAGAGATTTTTTCCCAGCTAACGGAAGCCACACGTAAGCTGCAGGCCCGCAGTGCAAAAGGTGCCCTGACTGTTAGTTTATTGCCCAGTTTTGCCATTCAGTGGCTGGTGCCAAGGCTCTCAAGCTTTAACTCAGCTTATCCGGGGATCGACGTTCGAATCCAGGCGGTGGATCGTCAGGAAGACAAGCTGGCCGATGATGTGGATGTCGCCATTTTTTATGGTCGCGGTAACTGGCCGGGCTTGCGTGTAGAGAAATTATACGCAGAATATCTGCTGCCGGTCTGTTCGCCTCTGCTTTTAACGGGCGACAAGGCGCTGAAAACACCCGCTGACCTTGCGCAGCATACGCTTTTACATGATGCCTCTCGCCGCGACTGGCAAACTTATACCCGTCAATTAGGTCTTAGTCATATAAACGTGCAGCAGGGCCCCATTTTTAGCCACAGTGCGATGGTGCTACAGGCTGCCATTCACGGACAGGGCGTGGCGTTGGCGAATAACGTCATGGCGCAGTCCGAAATTGAGGCAGGCCGTCTGGTTTGCCCTTTTAATGATGTACTGGTCAGTAAGAATGCGTTTTATCTGGTTTGTCATGACAGTCAGGCAGAACTGGGTAAAATAGCCGCCTTCCGGCAGTGGATACTGGCGAAAGCGGCAAGCGAGCAAGAAAAATTCCGCTTCAGGTATGAACAATAACGTTTGTGTGCCGGGCACGCATCAATTCAGGACTTAAACATGACCAGCCGATTCATGCTGATTTTTGCCGCGGTGAGTGGCTTTATTTTTGTTGCACTGGGCGCCTTTGGGGCGCACGTATTGAGCAAGTCTTTGGGCGCCGTCGAGATGGGCTGGATCCAGACCGGCCTTGAATACCAGGCGTTCCATACGCTGGCTATTTTTGGGCTGGCGGTGGCGATGCAGCGCCGGATCAGCATCTGGTTTTACTGGAGTAGCGTATTTATGGCGCTGGGTACCGTGCTGTTCAGCGGCAGCCTTTACTGCCTGGCACTCTCGCATTTGCGCCTCTGGGCGTTTGTTACACCTGTCGGCGGCGTCAGCTTCCTGGCGGGATGGGTATTAATGTTTATCGGAGCTATCCGTCTGAAACGCAAGGGCGTTGTTCATGAATAAGGTTGTTTTATATTGTCGCCCGGGGTTTGAGAAAGAGTGCGCCGCGGAAATTACCGATAAAGCGGCGAAGCGTGAAGTCTTCGGTTTTGCCCGCGTCAAAGAGAATGCGGGTTATGTGGTATTCGAATGTTATCAGCCTGAAGACGCCGACAAGCTGGCGCGGGAGCTGCCGTTCAGCTCGCTGATCTTCGCCCGCCAGATGTTCGTCGCGGGTGAGCTGCTGAAAGACCTTCCGCCGGAAGATCGCATCACGCCGATTGTGGGCATGCTGCAGGGCGTGGTGGAGAAGGGCGGCGACCTGCGCGTTGAGGTTGCCGATACCAACGAAAGCAAAGAGCTGATGAAGTTTTGCCGTAAGTTCACCGTGCCGCTGCGCGCTGCGCTGCGTGACGCGGGCATACTGACGAACTACGAAACGCCGAAGCGTCCGGTGGTGCATATCTTCTTTATCGCACCGGGCTGCTGCTATGCGGGCTATTCGTACACCAATAACAATTCGCCATTCTTTATGGGCATCCCGCGTCTGAAGTTCCCGGCAGATGCGCCGAGCCGTTCAACCCTGAAGCTGGAAGAGGCGTTTCACGTCTTTATCCCGGCAGATGAGTGGGACGAGCGTCTGGCTAACGGCATGTATGCCGTCGACCTTGGCGCGTGCCCGGGCGGCTGGACCTATCAGCTGGTGAAACGCAACATGTGGGTGTCGTCTGTGGATAACGGCCCAATGGCGCAAAGCCTGATGGATACCGGACAGGTCACCTGGCTGCGTGAGGACGGTTTCCGCTATCGCCCAACCCGCAACAACATCTCGTGGATGGTGTGCGACATGGTGGAGAAGCCGGCGAAAGTGGCCGCGCTGATGGCCTCCTGGCTGGTGAACGGCTGGTGCCGTGAGACCATTTTCAACCTCAAGCTGCCGATGAAAAAGCGCTACGAGGAGGTATCCCAGAACCTGGCCTATATTCAGGCACAGCTGGATGAGCACGGTATTAACGTGGAGATCCAGGCGCGTCAGTTGTACCACGACCGTGAAGAGGTGACGGTACACATTCGTCGCTGGTGGGCGGCTGTAGGCGGACGTCGCGACGAGCGATAATTCAATGTTTCCCCTCACCCTAACCCTCTCCCCGGAGGGGAGAGGGGATTGCTCGGTGCTGTCTTTTCACCCTCGCCCCTTTGGGGAGAGGGCCGGGGTGAGGGGGGGCGGCTATTACCGCTCTAACCTTAACTGCTGCAAATTCCCGTCCAGCTGTAAATCCGTTCGTAACGTCGCTACATCCCGGCAGATAAACGCCATCTCTTTATGCGCTTCCAGCTTCTTGCGCCATTTTTCCGGCACGTCATCCAGACGAGAGTAAATTCCTTCCAGACTCTGAAAGTCCGTCAGCAACTGGGCGGCGCTCTTCGGCCCTATGCCTGCAACCCCCGGCACCTTTGAGCTGCTTATCCCCGCCAGCCCCCAGTAGTCAGGCAATTGCTCTGGCGAAACGCCAAACTCGCTGGCAATGAAGGGGGCATCGAGCCAGCGTTTCTGGAAATAATCGCGAATGCGGATCGTGGGTGAAAGGAGCTGGCAGTAGCCTTTGTCGGTTGAAACGATCGTCGCCTGGTGTCCTGCGCTGGCCACCTTTACCGCAAGCGTCGCGGCCAGGTCGTCAGCTTCATTGCCGTGTGCGCCCCAGCAGGGGACGCCGCGCTGCTCAAAGGCGGCACGCAAGGCGGGCATTTCGGCATGCAGATCGTCCGGCATCGGCGCGCGTCCGGCCTTGTAGTCGGGCAGGCGCTGATGTCGCCAGCCGCTGTTGCGCGCTTCGTCATCAAACACGGCCACGACATGCGTCGGTTCGCTGTGGCGAATGAGCTGCTCCAGCGCGTGCAGGCAGGTGTCCTTGCAGGGCGTGCCTTGTACCGCATGGATCCGGCGAATCAGATTGAGCGCGTCGACGATAAGCAAATGAACAGCCACAGATATTCTCCCTTAAATCTAATGGGTAAAGGGTATCACTGTCGGCAGGATGAAACGAATAGCGTGAGGAAAAACAGGAAGAAGCCTCGCAAAACGAGGCTTCCGGAGAGGCTTAATCGCAGGTCACGATCTTCATCGCCAGGCCGCCGCGAGAGGTTTCGCGGTATTTGGCATTCATATCTTTACCGGTTTCGTACATGGTTTCGATAACTTTATCGAGACATACGCGCGGTTCGCTGGTGCGGCGCAGCGCCATACGCGCCGCGTTCACCGCCTTGACGGAGGCGATCGCGTTTCGCTCGATGCACGGCACCTGTACCTGTCCGGCAACCGGATCGCAGGTTAGCCCCAGGTTATGTTCCATGCCGATTTCCGCAGCGATGCACACCTGCGCCGGGCTTGCGCCCAACAGCTCCGCCAGACCTGCCGCCGCCATGGAGCACGCCACGCCGACTTCACCCTGACAGCCGACTTCCGCACCGGAAATGGAGGCGTTCATTTTATACAGCGAACCAATCGCGCTGGCGACCAGCAGGTAGCGCGCCAGCGAGTTGGCGTTCACTTCACGGATAAACTTATCGTAGTACGCCAGCACGGCCGGAACGATACCGCAGGCACCGTTGGTTGGCGCAGTGACCACGCGGCCCCCTGCGGCGTTCTCTTCGTTCACCGCCAGCGCGAACATGTTGATCCAGTCGACGACGGCCATCGGGTCCGTTGTCGTTTTGTCGGTGCTCACCAGCATACGGCGCAGCGCCGCCGCACGACGCGGTACGCGAAGCTTGCCCGGCAGAACGCCTTCGGTGGTGATCCCGCGCTCAATGCCGCCGCGCATCACTTCCCAGACGCTAGCGAAGTGCTGTTCCAGCTCCTCTTTGCTGTGAAGGGCCAGCTCGTTTTTCATCATCAGACCGGAGAGGGAAAGACCCGTCTCCTGGCAGTGGCGCTGGAGGTCCGCCGCGGTTTTGTACGGATACGGCACCTCAACAGAAGAGGTACTGGTTTGACCAAAGTGGTCTTCGTCGACGATAAAGCCACCGCCGATAGAGTAATACGTCTGGCTGTAAACCGCTTTGTCGCCGGCCAGCGCGGTAATGCGCATGCCGTTTTCGTGCAGCGACAGGTTGTCCGCATGGAAATTCATGCAGTGGTCAACCGGGAATTCAACCTCATGCTCACCGTTTGCCAGCAGCAAACGACCGTGGGTGTTCACGTCCTGGATGAAGCCAGGGATCGCGTCAATATCAACGGTATCCGGCAGATTTCCCGCCAGGCCCATGATAATGGCGATATCGGTATGGTGGCCTTTCCCGGTCAGGGAAAGCGAGCCGTACACATCGACAACCACGCGGGTGATGTCGTGCAGAATGCCGCGTGCAATCAAGTCATCCGTGAACTGCTTACCGGCTTTCATTGGTCCGACGGTGTGAGAGCTGGAAGGACCAATACCGATTTTGAAAATATCGAATACGCTAATCATGATGCGTCCATTGCTTTCAGTCAGAGGGGGAGGAGTGCGCCGCCCGAAGGCGGCGCGGGCGTTCATCAGAACATGGTGTACAGGGAGTAGAAGATCGCAGAGATAGCGATAAGGCCCATGATAACCACAAACACGTTGCTGACCTGGCCGCTGTACTTGCGCATGGCAGGCACTTTCTGAATCGCGTACATCGGCATCAGGAACAGAATCATCGCGATAACCGGGCCACCCAGGGTTTCAATCATGCCCAGGATGCTTGGGTTCAGCGTTGCTACCGCCCAGGTGGTGAGCAGCATGAACAGTGCAGTGATTTTGTTCAGCTTGTTGATTTCAATGCTCTTGCCTTTACCGCGCAGAGATTTAATCACCATACCGTTGAAGCCTTCACGTGCGCCCAGGTAGTGGCCCAGGAAGGATTTGGTGATGGCGATCATCGCGATGATCGGTGCCATCCACGCAATCAGCGGTGCGTTAAAGTGGTTTGCCAGGTAAGACAGAATAGAGATGTTCTGCTCTTTCGCTGCCGCCAAGTCCGCCGGGGAGAGGCTCAGTACGCAGCTGAAGACGAAGAACATAACGGTCAGCACCATCATCACGTGAGCGCGGGCCAGGATGCTGGAGCACTTCTTCTCTGCACCATTACCGTACTCTTCGCGTTTCGCCACGGCGAAAGAGGAGATGATTGGGGAGTGGTTGAAGGAGAAGACCATTACCGGGATCGCCAGCCACAGGGTCATCAGCAGGCCGTTACCGGTCGCAGACGCGCTGCTCAGGGACAGGGTTTCCAGCGCTGCACCGTTCCACTGTGGGATCAGGTAGCAGGCCAGCAGCATCAGCGCAGCCACAAACGGGAAGACCAGCACGCTCATGGCCTTAACAATCATCTGCTCGCCGAAGCGCACGATGGTCATCATACCCACGATCAGGATCAGAGACAGAATCGCGCGCGGTGGCGGCGTCATGTGCAGCTGGTGCGTCATGAAGCTTTCAACGGTGTTGGTGATCGCCACGCTGTAAACCAGCAGGATTGGGTAAATCGCGAAGAAGTAGAGCAGCGTAATCAGTTTACCTGCGCCAACGCCAAAGTGTTCTTCAACCACTTCGGTGATGTCTTCGCCCGGGTTTTTACCGGACAGCACGAAGCGGGTCAGACCGCGGTGTGCGAAGTAGGTCATCGGGAAGGCGATGATGGCCATAATGATCAGCGGAATCAGACCGCCGACGCCTGCGTTGATAGGAAGGAACAGTACACCAGCGCCGATTGCCGTGCCGTAAAGGCCAAGCATCCACATGGTATCCGTTTTGCGCCAACCACTTCGGGATTCAATCGAAGCAACGGTGCTGGTTTGAGTGGTTTCCATCTGTATCTCCTGGAGGAAGCAAATTGTCAGGTTTTTAGTCAAATCCGATGAAAAAGTGCCTGACGGTAATATGAAATTCGTTCAGTGACGGTTTTTTAATAATTTTCGCCCGTAACTATTGGCGGGCGGAAAGATACATTCTCGTTATGAATCTATCAGTGATCGCGATCCCAAATGCAATAATCCACTTATGATGTGGGCATCTTTAGACCATTTATCTGTTAAAAAAACATCAAAGAGAATTTACGCGCGCGAAGGCTACCACCAACGACATGTAAGCTAAAAGAGCGGCCCGCGAGATAGGTGTCTTTCGCTGTAAAGAAATGTCTTTATAGGATTTTCTGGCAGGTAATTTGGATTAAGGCTGATAAATTACGGTTGTTAAATGAAGGTAATCGTTTGCGTTCACCGTAAGTTTGTTAAAGCTATACGTGAAACCTATGAATTGATTCGGTAATAAAAAAAGCCGGGACCCGCTACAGGGGGCCCCGGCTTTACGAAGAAGACGCTGAGCGTTACGTGCAGATTTCGTAGCACGGAATGTAGGCTGAACCCGGCAACTTCATACGGTGTTGAGCCACAAAGCCCTGCAGCATGTCATCCATACGGCGCATCATCTCCGGGTCGCCGTGGATCTTGTACGGACCATACTGCTCAATCGCGCGGATGCCCATCTCCTTCACGTTCCCCGCCACAATCCCGGAGAAGGCGCGACGCAGGTCGGCGGCCAGCACTTCCACCGGCTGGTCCGGATAGAGTTTCAGGTTCGCCATATTTTCATGGGTAGGCTCGAACGGGATCTGAAGGTCTGGTGCAATACGGATTGACCAGTTAAAGCTGTACGCATCACCGGTATCACGACGATTCTCTTTCACCAGCGGCATCGCTTTTTTCATCTGACGCGCCACTTCCGCCGCGTCATCAATGATGATGCGATAGTGGCGACGCGCGGCTTCGCCCAGCGTATGCACGATAAACTCGTCCAGCACGCGGAAGTAGTCGGCGCTCTCTTTTGGCCCGGTCAGGATCAGCGGCAGAACCTGATCTTTGTTGGCCGGGTTCATCAGAATCCCCAGCAGATAGAGCAGCTCTTCCGCCGTTCCCACGCCGCCCGGGAAGATGATAATCCCGTGAGCGATACGGACAAACGCCTCAAGGCGCTTCTCGATATCCGGCATGATAATCAGCTCATTGACCAGCGGGTTCGGCGGCTCGGCGGCAATGATTGACGGCTCAGTCATGCCGATAAACCGTCCTTCTTTGTAACGCTGCTGCGCATGACCCACCGCTGCACCTTTCATTGGTGCTTCCATCGCACCCGGACCACAGCCGGTACAGATATTCAGCTCGCGCAGGCCAAGCTGCGTTCCGACCCGGCGGGCATAGAGATATTCGGTTTCGTTAATCGAGTGGCCGCCCCAGCAGACGACCATGTTCGGTGCTTCGCCAACGTGCAGGGCGCGGGCGTTGCGCAGAATAGAGAACACCAGGTTGGTGATATGGACCGAGCTTTCCAGGTCGAGATGCTGGAAGCGGCCTGCGTTGTGGATCTGCCCGTTAACAAACAGGATATCGCGCAGCACCGCAAACAGGTTAGCCTGAAGGGAACGAATGATACGCCCGTCGACAAAGGCCTCTTCCGGCGGGTTGATGACTTCAAGCTTCACGCCGCGCTCGCGGCGCAGCACGTTAATATCAAAGCTTTCGAAGCGGGACAGCAGTTCTTTACTGTTATCTGTCAGGCTTCCGGAGTTCAGTACGGCAAGTGAACAGTTACGAAACAGTTGATAAAGATCGCTGCTGGCCGTGCGTTTAAGCATGTCCACTTCCAGCTGCGACAACATATCCATTGAGCCAAGCGGGCTAATATGTGTAATCAAGTGAGCTCCTTATGGGACGATTATCGTCATTCCCTTTGATTACAATAGCCCTGGCGCGTGACGTTTCACAACACTTCGGCGGAATACCGCCCGCATATTGTGAAAATATTTATATTATTGACGTACCAGCCGACCCGTTGCCGGCACAAAATCGGTGTTGGTGCGCCACGGGTTAATGTCCAGCCCGCCACGGCGGGTATAGCGCGCGTAGACGCTCAGCTTTTCCGGCTGGCAGAAACGCTGAATATCGTTAAAAATGCGCTCCACGCACTGCTCGTGGAATTCGTTGTGATTGCGGAACGACACCAGATAGCGCAGCAGCTTTTCCCGGTCAATTTTCGGCCCGCGGTACTGGATCTGCACCGAGCCCCAGTCCGGCTGGTGGGTAATCAGGCAGTTAGACTTCAGCAGATGGCTGACCAGCGTCTCTTCAACCACTTTTCCGCTCGCCGCGTTTTCGAGGTAATCGGCGCTGAAATCATAATTCTCCACCTCGATGTCCTGCTCGTCGATGCAGGTCCCGTGGAAGTGGGCAATCGGCTGCCCCTCCAGCTCGTGCAGGCGGTACAGTGACACGCTCACCTTTCCCTGTGCGCAGGCGGTTAAATCGCGTTCCAGCGTCTGCTGAACATCATCCCAGCTGTTAAATTTGGTCTGGTTAAAGCTGTTGAGATAGAGCTTAAAGCTTTTGGATTCCACCAGGTTCTGGCTGGCGTAATCCAGCTCAACGTGGCCGACCGCCACCTGAGGCAGACCGCGCGCGTTAAGCCACGAGAGTTCGTACAGCGTCCAGATATCGCCGCCGACAAACGGCAATGCGTCCGCATGCAGTCCAAGGGGATCGCGGTTCAGGCTGCGCGGCACACCCTGCAGCAGGCCTGCATCGTAGGTATCGCGGTAATCGGTCGATTTACCCAGCGTTAAGCCGGTTAACGCCTGATGATTTTCGTAAGACATGTTTCATAGCCACTTTACAGGTACACTTATGGGCAGAGTTTATCCTGTCTTACAAGAAGAGAGAAATCGGTGGACATCGAAACCGCAAATGCCCTTACTACCTTCACGACCCGCTATTGCGATGCATGGCATGAAAAGCACGGAACATGGCCGCAAAGCGCTGATTTATATGGCGTGCCGTCGCCGTGCATTATCTCTTCGCAGGATGACAACGTGATCTGGCAGCCGAAGCCCAATACCGCTGAGCAAAATGTAAATGCGGTTGAACGGGCTATGGACCTTGTGGTACAACCAGCGGTTCATGCGTTTTATGCCACGCAGTTTGCAGGGGATATGCCCGCGCGCTTTGGTGATTTGACGGTGACGCTGTTGCAGACCTGGAGCGAAGACGATCTGCAGCGTGTTCAGGAAAACCTGATTGGTCATCTGGTCACGCAAAAACGCCTTAAGCTTTCTCCGACGCTCTTTATTGCCACGCTGGACAGCGAACTGGATGTGATATCCGTCTGCAACCTGTCCGGGGAAGTGATTAAAGAGACCATCGGTACCCGCAATCGCGAAACTCTCGCCCCCTCTCTTGCGGATTTCCTTACCCAGCTTGAGCCACTTCTGTAATCCATGATGCTACGGCGCGTGTGAGAGATCTCTTACAAGGTTTGTGAGAGATCGCTGGATCGTTCAGTATTGCCTTATTTAATTCAGAATAATATCACTCTGTTTTTCAAAGAATTAGTTGTTCATCGCATCTTTTTTAGGGATTTCTTACGTCTTACAGTGCTGCAAGGGTGGGTTGTAAGACGAAGCGGAATAGCGGATTCTATCTCCGTCGACAGGACGCCGACACGAGAAACGAACATCAGGATGATGGCGTTTCTTACTCAGGACACGTCAGGATGGCGCTGCAGGAAGGCTTCAGTATGAAGCAAAGGGATAACGCAGGACGCGTAAGGGACACCTCCAGGAAGGAGAACGAGAACCGAACAGGATGGTCGGTGGGTCAGGAAGGCCAGGACGTTTCAGGATGAAACAAGCGCGTCGGGAAGATGCGGGCAGGATGCGAAAGGTATAAGGATGACCAGGCCTTCGGGCATCAGGAAAAGTTGTCACGGAAGAGCAGGGAGCACGAATTGTAGCTGGAATGCTGCGAAACGAACCGGGAGCACTGTTTTTACAGTGCTCCCTTTTTTATTTCTGTCTTCCGCAATGCTATGCTGCGCGCCGTTCACTTTTTCAGTTGAGGTTACTATGACGCAACACGATAGCGTTCGTGCTCAATTGCACGCCATCGAAGCCCTTTTGCGCCAACATCAGCTGTGGCAGGAGACTGCGCCGCAGCCGGAAGCGTTCGCCAGTACCCAGCCATTCTGCCTGGATACGCTGGCCCCGTTCGAGTGGCTCCAGTGGGTATTAATTCCGAGAATGCACGCGCTGCTGGAAGGCGGCCACCCGCTGCCGCAGGCGTTTGCTGTTTCTCCCTATTATGAAATGGCGCTTGAGGCGACGCACCCTGCTCGGGCTGTCATGCTGATTGAGCTGGAAAAACTGGACGCCCTGTTTGCCGGTGATGAGGCATGACGCTGGAAATCCTCTATCAGGATGAATGGCTGGTAGCGGTGAACAAACCGTCTGGCTGGCTGGTGCACCGCAGCTGGCTCGATCGCGACGAGAAAGTGGTGGTGATGCAGACCGTGCGCGACCAGATTGGTCAGCATGTTTTTACCGCCCATCGTCTCGACAGGCCCACTTCCGGCGTGCTGCTGATGGGGCTTTCCAGCGAGGCGGGCCGCCTGTTGGCACAGCAGTTCGAGCAGCATCAGATCCAGAAGCGCTACCATGCGATCGTCCGTGGCTGGCTGACCGAATCCGCCACGCTCGACTATCCGCTGGTGGAGGAGCTGGACAAAATCGCCGATAAATTTTCCCGGGATGACAAAGGTCCGCAGCCTGCAGTGACGGATTATCGCGGCATGGCGATCGCGGAAATGCCGGTGGCAACAAGCAAGTTTCCCACCACACGCTACAGCCTGGTTGAGCTTTTGCCCAAAACCGGACGCAAGCACCAGCTTCGTCGCCACCTTGCGCACCTGCGCCACCCGATAATTGGCGATAGCAAGCACGGCGATCTGCGCCAGAACCGCAGCGCGGCAGAGCATTTTGGCTGTAATCGTTTAATGCTGCACGCCAGCGAGCTTAGCCTGACTCACCCGTTTACCGGCGAACCATTGATCATCCGTGCGGGGCTGGACGACGTCTGGATGCAGGCGCTGTCACAGTTTGGCTGGCGGGGGCAACTCCCCGAAAATGAAAGGGTTGAGTTTGTATCAGGCAACGTTCAGGATGAACGGTAAGCGCAATAATCATGGGAGCAAAGCATGGCTGAAGTAGGCATTTTTGTCGGCACGATGTACGGCAACTCGCTGCTGGTAGCGGAAGAGGCTGAGGCGATTTTGACAAGCCGGGGCCATAAAGCCACAGTCTATGAAGATCCAGAGCTGGCGGACTGGGAAAAGTATAAAGATAAATACATTCTGGTGGTGACCTCCACCACCGGGCAGGGCGATCTGCCGGACAGCATCGTGCCGCTTTTCCAGGGTATTAAAGACCAGCTTGGCTACCAGCCTGACGTTCACTACGGCATCATTGCCCTGGGTGATAGCTCCTACGCCAACTTCTGCGGCGGCGGTAAGCAGTTCGATGCGCTTCTTCAGGAACAGAGCGCTAAGCGCGTCGGCGAGATGCTGCTGATCGATGCCGGTGAGCATCCTGAACCCGAAAGCGTGTCGAACCCGTGGGTTGAACACTGGGCAACGCTCCTTAAATAGTTTCGTAAGCCGGGTAAGGCGTAGCCGCCACCCGGCAATACACTCCACACCAAACGACAATTCCGTGAACCACCTTCCACTCACCTGGGCTTATGCCATAAACAACCTCTCTCATGCCCTTTAATACTGTGTTTTTGCACGGTGAGAGGACGCGTCACTCCTTCATATACTTTTCCGGTCACGATAAAACGGCTTCAGGCCGAACTAAAACGACAAAACTAATCTCATTCTGATTACCCTACCGGTGCTGTACAGAATGAACAGGCGAAAGCTATGTTTCAGGAGTGCAACAATGAGTACATTAAGCCACGCAGCGAGCAGCGCTGAAAAGCGCACCAATGCCCGCTACTGGATAGTGGTGATGCTGTTTATCGTCACGTCCTTTAACTATGGTGACCGCGCCACGCTGTCGATTGCCGGCTCGGAAATGGCAAAAGACATCGGCCTTGATCCGGTGGGCATGGGTTACGTTTTCTCTGCATTCTCATGGGCCTACGTAATCGGCCAAATTCCTGGCGGCTGGCTGCTGGACCGCTTTGGCTCTAAACGCGTCTATTTCTGGTCCATTTTTATCTGGTCTGCTTTTACCCTTTTGCAGGGTTTCGTCGATATCTTCAGCGGCTTCGGCATTATCGTGGCGCTCTTTACGCTGCGCTTCCTGGTGGGCCTGGCGGAAGCACCTTCCTTCCCGGGCAACAGCCGCATTGTCGCGGCCTGGTTCCCGGCGCAGGAGAGGGGAACGGCGGTGGCAATTTTTAACTCCGCCCAGTATTTCGCGACGGTGATCTTTGCGCCCATTATGGGCTGGTTGACGCATGAGGTGGGCTGGTCGCACGTTTTCTTCTTCATGGGCGGGCTTGGGATCGTCATCAGCTTTATCTGGCTGAAAGTGATCCACGAACCCAACCAGCATCCTGGCGTGAACAAAAAAGAGCTGGAGTACATTGCCGAGGGCGGGGCGCTGATCAATATGGATCAGAAATCCGAGAAAGCAAAAGTCCCGTTCAGCCAGAAATGGGCGCAGATCAAACAGCTCGTCGGCTCGCGCATGATGATTGGTATCTATCTCGGCCAGTACTGTATCAACGCCTTAACCTACTTCTTTATCACCTGGTTCCCGGTTTACCTGGTGCAGGCGCGCGGCATGTCGATCCTGAAGGCGGGGTTTGTCGCCTCGGTCCCGGCAATCTGCGGCTTCATCGGCGGCGTGCTTGGCGGGGTAATTTCCGACTGGCTGATGCGCCGTACGGGGTCGCTGAATATCGCGCGGAAAACGCCGATCGTGCTCGGCATGCTGCTCTCCATGACCATGGTGTTCTGTAACTACGTCAGCGCCGAGTGGATGATTATCGGCTTTATGGCGATGGCCTTCTTCGGCAAAGGCATTGGCGCGCTGGGCTGGGCGGTGATGGCGGATACTGCGCCAAAAGAGATTAGCGGCCTGAGCGGCGGCCTGTTCAATATGTTCGGCAACGTTTCCGGGATTGTCACGCCAATCGC
Organism: Enterobacter sp. KB-280D8; assembly: GCF_041399405.1. Taxonomy (NCBI): domain Bacteria; kingdom Pseudomonadati; phylum Pseudomonadota; class Gammaproteobacteria; order Enterobacterales; family Enterobacteriaceae; genus Enterobacter; species Enterobacter sp. KB-280D8. The sequence continues at coordinate 172,215 of NZ_JBGKEC010000003.1, read as the reverse complement.
TATCGGCTACATCGTCGGCACCACGGGGTCTTTCAACGGCGCGCTGATCTACGTCGGCGTGCATGCTCTGGTGGCGGTTCTGAGCTACCTCGTGCTGGTAGGCGATATCAAACGCGTCGAACTTAAACCTGTTGGGGAGCGCGGCTGATGACAACGCAATCGAGCCCAACCGTGACCGAAATGAAGGTCATACCGGTGGCCGGTCAGGACAGCATGCTGCTCAATATTGGTGGCGCGCACAACGCCTGGTTTACCCGGAATATCGTCGTGCTAAAAGACAGCGCAGGGAATACCGGCGTGGGCGAGGCCCCTGGCGGAGAGGTGATTTACCAGACGTTGGTCGATGCCATTCCGCAGGTGGTGGGCCAGGAGGTCGCCCGCCTGAACAAGGTGGTTCAGCGAGTGCATAAGGGTAACCAGTCGGCGGACTTTGATACCTTTGGCAAGGGCGCATGGACGTTCGAGCTGCGCGTCAATGCGGTGGCCGCCCTGGAAGCGGCGCTGCTGGATTTACTCGGTAAAGCCCTTAACGTTCCGGTCTGCGAGCTGCTGGGGCCGGGCAAACAGCGTGATGCGGTCACCGTGCTAGGCTATCTGTTCTACGTTGGCGATCGCAATAAAACCGATCTCCCCTATCTGGCCCGCTCACCGGGCGACCACGACTGGTATCAGCTGCGCCACCAGGAAGCGCTCTCCAGCGAGGCGGTGGTCCGCCTCGCCGAGGCGGCGCAGGATCGCTACGGTTTTAAGGATTTCAAGCTGAAGGGCGGCGTACTGCCCGGCGAACAGGAGATTGAAACGGCACGGGCGCTGAAAAAACGCTTCCCGGCGGCGCGCATCACCGTTGACCCGAACGGCGCATGGCTGCTGGATGAAGCGATTAGCCTGTGCAAAGGGCTGAGGGAGGTCCTGACCTACGCTGAAGACCCGTGCGGCGCTGAGCAGGGCTTTTCTGGCCGCGAGGTGATGGCTGAGTTTCGTCGTGCCACCGGCCTGCCGGTCGCGACCAATATGATCGCCACCAACTGGCGCGAAATGGGCCATGCGGTAATGCTGAACGCCGTCGACATCCCGCTGGCGGACCCGCACTTCTGGACGCTTTCAGGAGCGGTGCGCGTGGCGCAGCTGTGCGACGACTGGGGTCTGACCTGGGGTTGCCACTCGAACAATCACTTTGATATTTCGCTGGCGATGTTTACCCACGTTGGCGCGGCGGCGCCGGGGAACCCGACAGCCATCGATACCCACTGGATTTGGCAGGAAGGCGAAGCCCGCCTGACGAAAAATCCGCTGGAAATCAAAAACGGTAAAATTGCTGTACCCGATGCGCCCGGACTGGGCGTGGAGCTTGACTGGGATCGGGTCCATAAAGCCCACGAGGCGTATAAAAAGCTACCGGGCGGCGCGCGTAACGACGCGGGTCCGATGCAGTATCTTATTCCCGGCTGGACATTTGACCGTAAGCGCCCTGTTTTTGGACGTCACTGATAAAAGGATTACACGATGAGTACTTTTACTACCCCTGTCGTCACTTCCATGCAAATCATTCCGGTCGCGGGTCATGACAGCATGTTGATGAACCTGAGCGGGGCGCATGCGCCGTTTTTTACCCGCAATATTGTCATTATCAAGGACAATGCCGGCCATACTGGCGTGGGTGAAATTCCGGGCGGGGAGAAGATCCGTAAAACGCTGGAAGATGCCATTCCGCTGGTGGTGGGAAAAACGCTGGGTGAGTACAAAAATGTCCTCAACACCGTGCGCAACACCTTTGCCGATCGCGATGCCGGTGGCCGCGGCCTGCAAACCTTCGATTTGCGCACCACTATCCATGTGGTGACCGGCATTGAAGCCGCGATGCTGGATCTGCTGGGCCAGCACCTGGGCGTTAACGTTGCCTCGCTGCTGGGCGAGGGCCAGCAGCGCAGTGAAGTGGAGATGCTCGGCTATCTCTTCTTTGTCGGCGACCGCAAGCTGACGCCGCTGCCGTACCAGAGCCAGCCGGACGAACGATGCGACTGGTACCGCGTACGTCACGAAGAAGCGATGACCCCGGATGCGGTAGTGCGCCTTGCGGAAGCTGCGTATGAAAAATATGGTTTTAATGATTTCAAACTGAAAGGCGGCGTGCTGGCCGGGGAAGAGGAGGCGGAAGCCATTACCGCGCTGGCAAAACGTTTCCCGCAGGCGCGCGTGACGCTCGATCCGAACGGTGCGTGGTCGCTTGATGAAGCGATCAATATTGGCAAACAGCTGAAAGGCGTGCTGGCGTATGCGGAAGATCCGTGCGGGGCTGAGCAAGGCTTCTCGGGCCGCGAAGTCATGGCGGAATTCCGTCGCGCCACGGGGCTGCCGACTGCGACCAATATGATCGCCACCGACTGGCGTCAGATGGGGCATACGCTCTCTCTGCAATCGGTGGATATCCCGCTGGCAGACCCGCACTTCTGGACGATGCAGGGCTCGGTTCGCGTAGCGCAGATGTGCCATGAGTTTGGCCTGACCTGGGGTTCACACTCCAACAATCACTTTGACGTGTCGCTGGCGATGTTCACCCACGTTGCTGCCGCCGCGCCGGGCACCATTACCGCGATTGACACGCACTGGATCTGGCAGGAGGGTAACCAGCGCCTGACCAAAGAGCCGTTTGAGATTAAAGGTGGCATGGTGCAGGTACCGTCAACTCCAGGTCTTGGCGTGGAGCTGGATATGGACCAGGTGATGAAAGCTCACGAGCTGTATCAAAAACATGGTCTGGGCGCGCGCGACGACGCGATGGCGATGCAGTACCTGATCCCTGACTGGACATTCGACAATAAACGTCCGTGCATGGTACGATAAACGCATTGGGACCGCTCCCATGGGCGGTTCTCTACGTGGTGTATGCTTAACGTAACGACTATGCGTAAGGATGGCTTATGAAAATTGTTATCGCACCGGACTCGTATAAGGAAAGTTTGAGTGCGCTTGAGGTTGCGACAGCAATCGAGCGCGGTTTTCGCGAGATTTTCCCTGAGGCGGTTTACGTCAAACTGCCGGTCGCTGACGGCGGTGAAGGCACAGTTGAGGCGATGATCGCAGCAACGCAGGGACGCATTGTGCACGTTCCGGTGACCGGTCCGCTGGGCGAGCGAGTGGAAGGGTTTTATGGGATATCCGGTGACGAGCAGAGCGCCTTTATTGAAATGGCGGCGGCAAGCGGTCTGGAACTGGTGGTACCTTCACTGCGTGACCCTCTGAAAACGACCTCCTGGGGTACGGGTGAACTTATCCGCCACGCGCTGGATGCGGGCGTTAAGCATATCATCATCGGTATCGGCGGCAGCGCCACCAATGACGGCGGCGCCGGGATGGTGCAGGCGCTGGGGGCGAAGCTGCTGGACGATAATGAACAGCCGCTGGGGCAGGGCGGGTGCGAGCTGGGTAGACTCGCGCGTATTGACCTGAGCGGCCTCGACAAGCGTCTGGCGGAGTGCCGGATAGAAGTCGCCTGCGATGTGACGAATCCGCTCACCGGTAAGGATGGCGCGTCAGCAGTGTTTGGCCCGCAAAAGGGCGCCACGCCCGAGATGATCGTCACCCTGGACAACGCGCTTGCGCACTATGCGAGAGTTATTGCCCGGGACCTGGATATTGATGTGCTCAACCTTGCCGGTGGCGGCGCGGCGGGTGGCATGGGCGCGGCGCTGTACGCTTTTTGTGGCGCACAGTTGCGCCAGGGCATTGAGATTGTAACCGATGCGCTACACCTGGCCGACCAGGTGGCCGATGCGGATCTGGTGATCACCGGGGAAGGCCGCATCGACAGCCAGACGATCCACGGCAAGGTGCCGGTGGGGGTGGCGAAAGTGGCGAAACGCTTTAATAAGCCCGTTATCGGCATTGCGGGCAGCCTGACGGCGGACGTTGGCGTGGTACACGATCACGGCTTAGACGCGGTGTTTAGCGTGCTCTATACCATCTGCTCGCTGGAGGACGCGCTGGAAAATGCCAGCGCGAATGTACAGATGGCCGCAAGGAATATCGCGGCGGTGCTGAAAGTGGGGCAGGGGATGTAGTTCACCCTCTCACCCTAACCCTCTCCCCAAAGGGGAGAGGGGACGTTATAGACCCTCGGCCCTTTGGGGAGAGGGCCGGGGTGAGGGGAAAATCAGACCGCACCCGCCTCAGCTCCCCAATACCTTCATCGCTTCCCGCGTCACGTTATCCATTTCATCCAGCAGCTCCAGGAACTCCGGTTCAAGCTCCGATTCCGGCGTACCCGCGCGCAGCTGCTGCTCCAGCAACTGGCAGAGGTTTTTCAGTCGCGGTACGCCGCTGTAGCCGCAGCTGCCGTGCAGCTTGTGGATCGCTTCCAGCAGTTCTTCCGGGTTCTCGCCCACCAGCTGTTCTTCAACCTTGTTCCGAATCTCCGGCAGAAACGCGACCAGCATTTGCAGCATCTCTCGCGCTAAATCGGGTTTCCCTGCTGCCTGGCGCAGGGCAAGCTGCCAGTCAAAGGTCGCGTTCTGGTTGACGCTGATTTCAACCGGTTCGCTGGAAACCGTGTACGTCCCGCCAATATGACCCGGCTTATAGCGTAACAGCAGGTTATGAAGCTTCTCTTCGTCGATAGGTTTCGCCAGGTAATCATTCATCCCGGCACTCAGCAGCTTCTCTTTCTGACCGGCCATCGCATGCGCGGTGACCGCAATCACTGGCGTTTGCTGCTGGTGCGGGAGCTGGTGGATCAGCTCACAGGCCCGAATGCCATCCATGCCCGGCATCTGAATATCCATCAGAATCAAATCGAACTGCATCTGTTTAGCCAGTTCAACCGCCTGCGCGCCGCTGGTACACAGCTCAACGTGCTGAACCTGGTCTTCCAGCAATACGCCAATTAGCTTCAGGTTTGCCGGATTATCATCCACCGCCATCACGCTCATGGGCAGTTTTTGCTCATCGTTAATCAACGGCAGAGCGTGCTGGCTAAGACGGCAATACTCCGTGAGCGCGGGCAGCAGGCGAGTCGCGGTGAGCGGCTTAAGCAGGCATGCGGCCGCCCCGTCGTTTTTCAACTCTTCCGCATTTATCTGGGCGTGGCAGGGCAGTGCCAGCAGCAGATAGTCTGTCATCGACGCGGCTTTCGCCAGCCGCTCCTGCTGCATGGTCAGCTCGCCGGTGAAAGTCACCGGGATCCCCATCAGCAGAATGTCGTAATGATCAACGGCAAGGGCTGAGAAGGTTGGACTGTAAACCACCTCCAGCGGCGTGGTGCTTAAGATATCCAGCGCGCACTGCGCCGCCGCCGCGTTAGGCTCGACGTAGGCCAGACGCTTCCCTTTCAGACAGTCCGTCACCGGGCCGTCGGTCAGCACGTTTGGATTGAGGTCCAGGTTAATGTGGAACCAGAAGGTTGAGCCGCGGTTTGGCTGGCTATGGAAAGAGATATCTCCGCCCATCTCGTTCACCAGCCTCTGCGTGATCACCAGCCCAAGCCCGGTACCGCCATGGCGGCGGGAAATGCTGGCATCTGCCTGGCGGAAGGCCTGGAACAGACGCGACTGATCCCGCTCCGGAATGCCGATGCCGGTATCGCGGATTTGAACCTCAATCTGTACCTTGTTATTACTGATCGCGCGTTTTTCTACCAGGATGTCGATGTTGCCGCTTTCGGTGAATTTAATGGCATTCCCGACAAGATTGGTAATGACCTGCTGCAGGCGCAGCGGATCGCCAATGACGTTGTCCGGCACGTCGTTTTTAATATTGAGCGTTAGCTCAAGGCCCTTGTCGTGCGAGGAGTGCGCGAGCAGCGTCACCACTTCATCGAGCGTACTACGCAGCGGGAACGGGATACTTTCCAGAATCAGTTTGCCCGCCTCCAGCTTGGAGAAGTCCAGCACGTCGTTAATGATCGCCAGCAGGTTATTGGCCGAACGTTCAATGGTGTGCAGGTGATCGCGCTGAGTCGGATTAAGCTCGCTTTTTAGCGTCAGGCGGGTAAAGCCGATCACGCCATTGAGCGGCGTGCGCAGCTCGTGCGACATATTGGCCAGGAACTCAGACTTAATACGCGCCGCTTCCTGAGCGCGCTTTTTCGCCAGATCCAGCTCAACGTTCTGGATCTCCATCTGCTCCAGCGTTTCGCGCAGGTCAGAGGTCGCCTGGTCAACGTTATGCTGCATCTCTTCATGATAGGCCGCCAGCGACATCGCCATCGAGTTAATGCCGTTTTTCAGCATATCCAGCTCGCCCAGCATAAATCCTTCCACGCGGCTGTCGAGCTGTCCCCGGCGGATGCGGTCAACGGTGTTAACCATATTACGGATGGGGCCTGTTACGTCGCGCATCAGACGCCAGCCGAAGATCAGCGCAATACCAATGCAGAACAGCATCATCACGCCAGAGATAAAAATTTCTTTGTACTGCTGCAGCCGTACCGACTTCAGATCCAGCTCCAGCGCTACATATCCCAGCATGTTATTGCTGGATTTAGCATCGGATTGCGCAGACTCATCGGGGGAATAGCTTTCCGACACGATCGGCGTGCGCAGAATCATGATATCGCCACGGCGCAACACGGTGAGATGGCGCGGGAAGGGCGTACCGTCCGGGATCTTCAGCGTTGCCGGATCGAGATGAAAATTCGAGGTGACAAACAGGCGGTTATGTTCGTCGTAGACGGAAATGGCGCGAACAATGTCCGAGTGGCGCCGGTGGAGCACACTGATTAACTGACCAATGGATTCGCGGTTTTGCAGGTTCATCCCGTACTCGCTTGAGACGGCGAGCGGTTCGATAATGCTGGCGCCTGCATCCTCCAGCTGTCGCTGCAAATCGTTATAGCGGTGCACGACAAAGAAGATACTCAGCAGCAAACCGATGAGAACGGTGGGGGCGAGGATCAAAATCATCATGCGCGCGCGCAGGCTGTAGTTGGTCATGGCGTTCCGTTATGGGACAATTAAAATAATTATGTTTATGTGAGAAAAATCTCGGCGATGGCGCAATTCTACTCTGCAAAGCGACGCGTGACGACGCGTCAAATCATTACTGTTGAAGCCACGGATCTTGATCCGTTTGGTCAGGGAGTGGCTCGTCACAACGGTAAGACTCTGTTTATAACAGGTTTGCTGCCAACAGAACGAGCAGAAATTACGCTGACGGAAGATAAACGCCAGTACGCACGCGGACAGGTGAAGCGTCGCCTCAACGATAGCCCGCAGCGCGTGGCGCCCCGCTGCCCCCATTTTGGCGTGTGCGGCGGCTGCCAGCAACAGCATGCGAGCACAGAATTACAGCAAAAAAGTAAAAGCCAGGCCCTGGCGCGTCTGCTGAAGCACGACGTTAACGAAATTATCGCCGATGAGCCCTGGGGCTATCGCCGCCGCGCGCGTCTTAGCCTGAGCTATCAGCCTAAAACGGCGCGGCTGGAGATGGGTTTTCGCAAAGCGGCCTCCAGCGATATCGTTGACGTGAAGCAGTGCCCCATTCTGGCGCCCCATCTTGAGGCATTGCTTCCTGACGTGCACCGCTGTCTTGCATCGCTCGACGGGGTGCGTTCACTGGGCCACGTTGAACTGGTGCTGGCGAACAATGGCCCGCTGATGGTGCTGCGCCACACCGCGGCACTGTCGAAAAAAGATCGCGAAAAACTGGAACGCTTTTCGCATTCTCATGAGCTTGCGCTTTTCCTCGCGCCGCAAAGCGAGATACTTGAACAGGTAACAGGTGAAGCTCCCTGGTATGCGTCAGACGGGCTACGCTTAACGTTCAGCCCGCGGGATTTCATTCAGGTCAACGACGGCGTAAACCAGCAGATGGTGGCGAACGCCCTGGCATGGCTTGACGTACAGCCCACTGACCGGGTGCTCGATCTGTTCTGCGGCATGGGTAACTTTACTCTGCCGTTGGCGCGCAGAGCGGCAAGCGTCGTCGGCGTGGAAGGCGTTGAGGCGCTGGTGGCGAAAGGGCAGGAGAACGCGCGGCAGAACGGCTTGCAAAATGTGACATTCTTTCATCAAAATCTTGAGGACGATGTCACCCAACAGCCGTGGGCACAGCAGGGCTTTGACAAAATCCTGCTCGACCCGGCACGTGCCGGTGCCCCGGGCGTGATGGCACATATTATTAAACTCGCGCCGAAGCGTGTGGTCTATGTTTCCTGTAACCCGGCAACGCTTGCCCGGGACAGTGAGGCGTTACTCAGCGCGGGTTACCAGATTCAGCGTCTGGCAATGCTGGACATGTTCCCGCACACTGGACATCTGGAATCGATGGTGTTGTTCGAGCACATCTAATTTGTTTGGCTTGTCGACTTCGACAGGCCCTGGTCCCTAAAGGAGAGGACAATGGTTGCGGTAAGAAGTGCACATCTCAATAAAGCTGGGGAGTTTGACCCACAAAAATGGATCGCAAGTCTGGGAATTTCCAGCCAGCAGTCGTGTGAACGCTTAACCGAAACCTGGGCCTACTGTCTACGCACCACGCAGGGACACCCGGATGCCGATCTTCTCTTATGGCGCGGCGTGGAGATGGTGGAAATCTTGTCCATGCTGAACATGGACATCGAAACCCTGCAGGCCGCACTGCTGTTCCCTCTCGCGGATGCGGACGTGGTCAGCGAAGACGTGCTGCGCGACAGCGTCGGGAAATCCGTCGTTGCGCTGATCCACGGCGTGCGCGATATGGCGGCTATCCGCCAGCTTAAAGCCGCGCATACCGACTCCGTCTCCTCTGAGCAGGTTGATAACGTCCGCCGGATGCTGCTTGCCATGGTGGATGATTTCCGCTGCGTGGTCATCAAGCTGGCCGAGCGTATTGCCCACCTGCGCGAGGTCAAAGATGCGCCGGAAGACGAGCGCGTGCTGGCCGCAAAAGAGTGTACGAACATTTATGCCCCGCTGGCGAACCGCTTAGGGATTGGTCAGCTGAAATGGGAGCTGGAAGATTACTGCTTCCGCTACCTGCATCCGGCAGAATATAAGCGCATTGCTAAACTTCTGCACGAGCGCCGTATCGACCGCGAGCACTATATCGAGGAATTTGTCGGCGGCCTGCGCCAGGCGATGAAAGAAGAGAATGTGCGTGCCGAAGTTTACGGTCGACCTAAGCATATCTACAGCATCTGGCGCAAAATGCAGAAGAAACACCTCGCCTTTGACGAGCTGTTTGACGTGCGCGCCGTGCGTATCGTGGCGGAGCGTCTGCAGGACTGCTACGCCGCGCTGGGTATAGTACATACTCACTTCCGCCATCTGCCGGATGAGTTCGATGACTACGTCGCGAACCCCAAACCAAACGGCTATCAGTCCATTCATACCGTGGTGCTTGGCCCCGGCGGCAAAACGGTCGAGATTCAGATCCGCACCAAACAGATGCATGAAGACGCCGAGCTGGGCGTTGCCGCGCACTGGAAATATAAAGAAGGTACCTCGGGCGGAGCGCGTTCTGGCCATGAAGACCGCATTGCCTGGCTGCGCAAGCTGATTGCGTGGCAAGAAGAGATGGCCGACTCCGGCGAGATGCTCGATGAGGTGCGTAGCCAGGTCTTTGATGACCGCGTCTACGTCTTTACCCCGAAAGGGGACGTTGTCGACCTGCCGGCCGGCTCTACGCCGCTCGATTTTGCTTACCATATCCACAGCGACGTGGGGCACCGCTGCATCGGGGCGAAGATCGGCGGACGTATCGTACCGTTTACCTACCAGCTGCAGATGGGCGACCAGATTGAAATCATCACCCAGAAGCAGCCTAACCCGAGCCGCGACTGGCTTAACCCGAACCTGGGCTACGTCACTACCAGCCGCGGGCGCTCTAAAATCCACGCCTGGTTCCGCAAGCAGGATCGTGACAAAAACATTCTTGCCGGTCGCCAGATCCTCGACGACGAGCTGGAGCATATCGGGATCAGCCTGAAAGAGGCGGAAAAGTTCCTGCTGCCGCGCTACAACTTCAACGAGCTGGACGAGCTGCTGGCGGCGATTGGCGGCGGTGATATCCGTCTTAATCAGATGGTCAACTTCCTGCAGGCGCAGTTCAACAAGCCTAGCGCGGAGGAACAGGACGCGGCGGCGCTGAAGCAGCTGCAGCAGAAAACCTATGCCCCGCAGCAGCGCAGCAAAGACAACGGCCGCGTGGTGGTTGAGGGCGTGGGCAACCTGATGCACCACATCGCCCGCTGCTGCCAGCCGATTCCGGGTGACGACATCGTCGGCTTTATCACTCAGGGGCGCGGGATCTCTATCCACCGCTCCGACTGCGACCAGCTTGCGGAGCTGCAGTCCCATGCGCCGGAGCGCATCGTGGAGGCGGTCTGGGGTGAGAGCTACTCCGCCGGTTACTCGCTGGTGGTGCGCGTTACCGCCAACGACCGCAGCGGCCTGCTGCGCGATATCACCACCATTCTCGCCAACGAGAAGGTCAACGTGCTGGGCGTTGCCAGCCGCAGCGATACTCGCGAGCAGCTTGCCACCATCGATATGACCATCGAAATCTACAACCTGCAGGTGCTCGGCCGCGTGCTGGGCAAGCTGAACCAGGTGCCGGATGTGATTGACGCGCGTCGTCTGCACGGCGGTTAAGATTTCCCTCTTTTGTAGGCCGGGTAAGGCGTAAGCCGCCACCCGGCATTTTTTTATCAGGACATAATCATGACTCAAATCGACCGCCTGCTTGGCATCATGAAACGCCTGCGCGACCCGGAAAACGGCTGTCCATGGGACAAAGAGCAGACTTTCGCCACCATCGCGCCCTATACCCTCGAAGAGACCTATGAGGTGCTGGACGCCATTTCCCGCGAGGACTTTGATGACCTGCGCGGTGAACTCGGCGACCTGCTGTTCCAGGTGGTCTTCTACGCCCAGATGGCGCAGGAGGAAGGGCGCTTTAACTTTGAGGATATCTGCGCCGCTATCAGCGACAAGCTGGAGCGCCGCCACCCGCATATCTTTGGCGATGCCACCGCAGGAAACAGCGCAGAGGTGCTGGCCCGCTGGGAGCAGATAAAAAGCGCCGAGCGCGCTGAAAAGTCCCAGCACTCTGCGCTGGACGACATCCCGCTGAGCCTGCCCGCGCTGATGCGCGCCCACAAAATTCAGAAACGCTGCTCGGCCGTGGGTTTTGACTGGGATTCACTGGGACCGGTGCTGGGTAAAGTGCATGAAGAGATCGACGAAGTGATGCACGAAGCGCAGCAGGCGGTGGTGGATGAAGCAAAGCTGGAGGAAGAGATGGGCGACCTGCTGTTCGCGACAGTCAACCTTTCTCGCCATTTAGGGGTAAAAGCGGAAACCGCCCTGCAAAAAGCCAACCTAAAATTCGAACGACGCTTTCGTGAAGTAGAGCGGATTGTGGCCTCGCGCGGCCTGGAAATGACCGGAATTGACCTCGACGCTATGGAAGAAGTCTGGCAGGAAGTAAAACGCCAGGAATCTGATCTCTAACGGAATTTTGCGATCAAGCGCAATTTGTGTGATTTTTTAAATGACAAGCGCTTGATTTGCGTCAAAAACATTTACCCAAAAGGGGCTATTTTCTCACTCCTTATGTTTGTCATGGCCTGGAATGGAGACGGAGAATGAAAGTTTGTGGCGCTCGCCGTGTTCGGGTATACTACTTTCCCGTCCTGGTTATTCCATCGTTTCACCCTAACTTCTCAGGTTCAGCATGACAACGAACTATATTTTTGTGACCGGCGGGGTCGTATCCTCTCTGGGTAAAGGCATTGCCGCAGCCTCCCTCGCAGCCATTCTTGAAGCCCGTGGCCTCAATGTGACCATGATGAAACTGGATCCGTACATCAACGTCGATCCTGGCACCATGAGCCCAACCCAACACGGGGAAGTGTTCGTTACTGAAGACGGCGCTGAAACCGATCTGGATCTTGGCCACTACGAGCGTTTCATTCGTACCAAAATGACCCGTCGTAACAACTTTACGACTGGCCGCATCTACTCTGACGTTCTGCGTAAAGAGCGCCGCGGTGACTACCTGGGCGCGACCGTGCAGGTTATCCCACACATCACTAACGCAATCAAAGAGCGTGTCCTTGCCGGTGGCGAAGGGCATGACGTTGTGCTGGTTGAAATCGGCGGCACCGTGGGTGATATCGAATCCCTGCCATTCCTCGAAGCGATTCGTCAGCTGGCGGTAGACATTGGTCGTGAACACGCGCTGTTCATGCACCTGACGCTGGTGCCTTACATGGCGGCAGCAGGTGAAGTGAAAACCAAACCGACTCAGCACTCCGTTAAAGAGCTGCTCTCCATCGGTATTCAGCCTGACATCCTGGTTTGCCGTTCCGATCGCGCAATCCCGGCGAACGAACGTGCGAAAATTGCATTGTTCTGTAACGTGCCTGAAAAAGCCGTTATTTCAATGAAAGATGTCGATTCCATTTATAAAATCCCGGGCCTGTTGAAATCACAGGGTCTGGACGATTATATTTGTAAACGATTCAGCTTGAACTGTCCGGAAGCTAACCTGTCTGAATGGGAACAGGTTATTTACGAAGAAGCTAACCCGGCGGGCGAAGTGACTATCGGTATGGTCGGCAAGTACATCGAACTGCCGGACGCCTATAAGTCCGTAATCGAAGCGCTGAAACACGGTGGTCTGAAGAACCGCGTCTCCGTGAACATCAAGCTGATTGATTCGCAGGATGTTGAAACACGTGGCGTTGAAATTCTGAAAGATCTGGATGCTATCCTCATCCCTGGCGGCTTCGGCTACCGTGGTGTTGAAGGCAAGATCGCCACTGCACGCTATGCGCGTGAAAACAATATTCCATACCTCGGCATCTGCCTGGGTATGCAGGTTGCGCTGATCGAATTTGCGCGCAACGTAGCGGGAATGGAAAACGCGAACTCTACGGAATTTGTGCCAGACTGTAAGTACCCTGTAGTGGCGCTGATTACGGAATGGCGTGACGAAGACGGTAACGTTGAAGTCCGTACCGAGAAGAGCGATCTGGGTGGCACTATGCGTCTTGGTGCACAGGCCTGCCAGCTGTCCGACGATAGCGTGGTTCGCAAGCTGTACGGCGAGCCGGTCATCACCGAGCGCCATCGTCACCGCTATGAAGTCAACAACATGTTGTTGAAACAAATTGAAGCCGCGGGCCTGCGTGTTGCGGGTCGCTCCGGGGATGATCAGTTAGTCGAGATCATCGAGGTGCCAAACCATCCGTGGTTTGTCGCCTGCCAGTTCCACCCGGAATTTACTTCAACGCCGCGTGATGGACATCCGCTGTTTGCAGGCTTCGTGAAAGCCGCCAACGAGTACCAGAAGCGTCAGGCGAAGTAAAAAAAGTTAGAACGGCAACGCGTACCAACGGTACGCGTTGTTTGTCTGGAGTTTTAGTTTAACTTGTACTGAGGAAAATCTAATGTCCAAAATCGTTAAAGTCATCGGTCGTGAAATCATCGACTCCCGTGGTAACCCGACCGTTGAAGCCGAAGTTCATCTGGAAGGTGGTTTCGTCGGTATGGCAGCTGCTCCATCAGGTGCTTCTACAGGTTCCCGCGAAGCGCTGGAACTGCGTGATGGCGACAAATCCCGTTTCATGGGCAAAGGCGTACTGAAAGCGGTTGGCGCTGTTAACGGTCCTATTGCTCAGGCTATCGTTGGCAAAGATGCCAAAGATCAGGCTGGCATCGACAAGATCATGATCGATCTGGACGGTACTGAAAACAAATCTAACTTTGGTGCGAACGCAATCCTGGCCGTTTCCCTGGCGAACGCCAAAGCAGCAGCCGCTGCTAAAGGTATGCCACTGTTCGAGCACATCGCTGAACTGAACGGCACCCCAGGCAAATACTCTATGCCTGTACCAATGATGAACATCATCAACGGTGGTGAGCACGCAGACAACAACGTTGATATTCAGGAATTCATGATTCAGCCAGTTGGCGCGAAAACCCTGAAAGAAGCGGTTCGTATGGGTTCTGAAGTGTTCCACAACCTGGCGAAAGTTCTGAAAGCTAAAGGTATGAACACTGCTGTTGGTGACGAAGGTGGCTACGCGCCAAACCTGGGTTCTAACGCAGAAGCACTGGCTGTCATCGCTGAAGCGGTTAAAGCAGCAGGCTACGAGTTGGGCAAAGACATTACCCTGGCGATGGACTGTGCAGCATCTGAATTCTACAAAGACGGTAAATACGTTCTGGCTGGCGAAGGCAACAAAGCGTTCACCTCCGAAGAGTTCACTCACTTCCTGGAAGACCTGACCAAACAGTACCCAATCGTTTCTATCGAAGACGGTCTGGACGAGTCTGACTGGGATGGTTTCGCATACCAGACCAAAGTACTGGGCGACAAAATCCAGCTGGTTGGTGACGATCTGTTCGTAACCAACACCAAGATCCTGAAAGAAGGCATCGAGAAAGGCATCGTTAACTCCATCCTGATCAAATTCAACCAGATCGGTTCTCTGACCGAAACGCTGGCTGCGATCAAAATGGCGAAAGACGCTGGCTACACCGCTGTTATCTCTCACCGTTCTGGCGAAACTGAAGACGCGACCATTGCTGACCTGGCTGTGGGTACCGCTGCTGGCCAGATCAAAACCGGTTCTATGAGCCGTTCTGACCGTGTTGCTAAATACAACCAGCTGATTCGTATCGAAGAAGCGCTGGGTGAAAAAGCGCCTTACAACGGTCGTAAAGAGATCAAAGGCCAGGCATAATTGCTTAAGCCTTAAAATGAAAATGCCAGTCGAATGACTGGCATTTTTTTTGGCTATTTAAAATCGACCGCCATCTGCTCCGGAATGGTTAGCCCCCGGGTGGTTTGCACGCAGCGGGCAATATAATCCGTAAACCGGGGTGGCTTTGGCATCCCCATGCTGAGCAGTTTATCGTTGCTGAAGCGCACGTTCAGCGTCGCAAAGGCACCGTATAAACGCATGGCTCTCAGCATCAGACGTTCGTTGCATGGGCCAAAAATTGTTTTCAGCTCACGGCGCATTTTGACCAGCGTTTCGTAGCTGACCTGCGCGTACTTATCGCCAACAGGCGCTTTCTCCAGTGCCTGCGCCATCGCCCGATCGATATCCGCAAAGCGAACGCTATTCTCTTCCCCGGCAGAAATGTGTACCACTTCTCCCGGACGCGCGTTGCTGTTGAGCAGCATTAACATCGCGTCGGCGCAATAATCCACCGGGACAACGTCGATCCGGTCTTCCATCGAGCACATAAACTTCTGCAGCATCAGGCCCATGCTAAAGACCCAGAAGATGCTGCTCGACGGCGTGCAGCCGTGGCGGGTATGGCCGACGACGATGGACGGACGAGCGATGAGCAGCGGCAGATTCGGGCACTTCTGGCGCATCAGCTGTTCGATGGTTGACTTCGAATACGTGTATTCCACCAGGTGCTCAGCATTTTCTCTGAATTCCGCACTTTCGGCGACCAGCGAATCCTGCTCCGGCGTGCATGACATTGCGGTGCCTACGTGCAGGAAACGCTGCAGCCCTGCGACCTGCTCCATGCGGCGCGCCAGCGCAAGGGTACCTTCGACGTTCACCTTCCAGATCAGCGGGTTATTCCCAAATGACGCAACTGCCGCACAGTTAACGACATGCGTAACCTGGTCCAGTCGGGGATCGTTCAGAAAGGCTTCCGGGTGGCTGAGGTCACCAATAAGGATATTATCCACGCTCAGGGAGGCCAGCTTCTTCTCAGGAACGTTAAACTTACGCATGTTCTCCTGCACGCGCGCCAGCCCGCTCTGCGGATCGTCGGCGCGGGCAAGCAAAAGGAGTTTTACGGATTGATCGCTGGTCAGGATTTTTTCAAGTACTGCCCCGCCCAGAAAACCGGTCACGCCTGTAATCAATAACATCTTCATTAATACCGTCTCATTATGATTGATGAGGCGGATTGTAGGCGCGCAAAAGTAAACGGCATTTAAATAATAAAACGCAGGAATCGAGAGCGTCTTAAGCTTATTTTAAGGAAAGGAAATCAGGGGAAAATATTGGACAGTGCGGAGAGCGGAAAAATTCAATTTATTAATATTTATATTTCAACCATATGATTTTAAATTGATTTTATCGAGGGTGGTGGCGCGATGAGTGTAATTCAAAATGTAATAAATAAAATATTTTGTTACACCAAACGTTTATCAAATAAATGAATTGAGCCTTGCTTAAGTGAAATTCGGAAAAATAAAACGCAGGCTATTTATTAAGCCTGCGAATGGTTTTCAGAGCAGAAGAGGAAGCGTGGCGCTGGCCGTTTGCTGGCTAACGTCAGCGTAATGACCATCCAGCGCAATCATGGATGTCGTCAGCAATTCGATCAGCAGCATCACCCCAACCTTGGCATTGAGCGCACCTGCGCTAAGGGGGCCTTCTGGCTTGGCGGCCACCAGCTGCATATCGCTAAGAGACGCCAGCGGGCTGCGGGGCGTGTTGCTGAGCGCAAGAACTTTCACGCCTCGCTTGCGGGCAAGTTTCACCACGTGAAGCAAATCTCGCGTTGAACCGGAACTGGAGATCGCCACCACCAGCGTCTCTGCCGAAAGCGTTGTCGCATTCATGGCTGCGCGGTGCATATCGCTAAACAGCTGTGCAGGTTTACCCAGCCTTAATAGCTTGTAATGCAGGTACTCCCCGAGGATCGCGCTGGCCGCGACGCCATAAATCTGCACGGATTGCGCCTGGTGCAGCGCCAGTGCGGCCTTTTCAAGTAGCGAGCGGTCGAGGAGTCTCGCGGTATCCTGCAGAGCCTGAACCGACTCATCCACCACGCTGTCAATCTCATCCCCCGCCTGATGCGCGGGCTGGCCCTGCTGAATATCCAGCGCCAGCGCCATTTTAAATTCGTTATACCCCTTGCAGCCCAGCGTCCGGCAAAGACGCGTCACGCTGGCCTCGCTGGTGTGGCTCTCGCGCGCCAGCTCGGTGATGGTCAGGTAGAGCACCCGGGCAGGGTCGCTCAGGACAAACTCGCCGAGTTTTTGCTGCGTTGGGCTGTACCCGGAAGCTTCCTGGCGGAGCTTCAGCAGCAGATTTTCATGGTCCGACATGCCACGTCCTTAATGTGTTTCACTGCGACTAGTGTGGCGGAAAGCGGGGGAAAGATGCCAGTCATTTTAAAAAAGTATGATCGGCCTCCTGGTTTTTGATGATAATTTTCATTATTAAATATTAATGTGATAAAAATTTTCATCTTTTAACGGGGGGATGAAAAAATGATGCAAATATTCAGTGGCGCTTCGTCGGGGGGATGGTTTGAAAAAGCGCAGCGCTTTGGCAAATCCTTTATGTTGCCTATCGCCGTGTTGCCCGCGGCGGGTCTGCTGCTCGGTATCGGCGGGGCGTTATCGAACCCCAATACGCTGGCGGCCTATCCATTTTTAGATGTGAGCTGGCTTCAGGCCATTTTCACCATCATGAGCAGTGCCGGTTCAATTGTGTTTGCGAACCTCTCGGTGCTGTTTGCCGTTGGGGTGGCCGTCGGTCTGGCAAAAAGCGATAAGGGCACGGCGGGGCTGGCGGCGCTACTCGCGTTTCTGGTGATGAATGCCACCATCAACGCGCTGCTGATCCTCACCGGCAAACTGGCGCACGAAAACCCCGGTGCCGTCGGGCAGGGCATGACGCTGGGCATTCAGACGCTGGAAACCGGCGTGTTTGGCGGCGTGGTGATTGGTCTCGTGACCTGCGCGCTGCACCACCGTTTTAACAAGATAGCGCTTCCGCAGTTCCTGGGCTTTTTTGGCGGCTCGCGCTTTGTCCCTATTATCAGCTCGCTGGCGGCGATACTCGTCGGTGCGCTCATGACCGTGGTCTGGCCGCACTTCCAGAAGCTGATTTTTGGTCTGGGTGGGCTGGTGGATGCCACCGGTTATCTGGGCACCCTGCTGTACGGCTTCATTTTACGCATGCTGGGCCCGTTTGGTCTGCACCACATCTTCTATCTGCCGTTCTGGACCACCGCGCTCGGCGGCAGCGAGATTGTCAACGGTCACCTGGTGGAGGGCACGCAGCGGATCTTCTTCGCCCAGCTGGCCGATCCCACGACGCGTCAGTTTTACGAAGGCACGTCACGCTTCATGTCCGGGCGCTTTATTACGATGATGTTTGGCCTGCTCGGCGCCTGTCTGGCGATGTACCACACGGCTAAACCGGAGAATAAAAAGCGCGTTGCCGGGCTGCTGCTCTCCGCGGCGTTAACCTCGTTTCTGACGGGAATAACCGAGCCCATCGAGTTCTCCTTCCTGTTTATTGCCCCGGTGCTCTACGTCATTCACGCGCTGTTTGACGGGCTGGCGTTCATGCTCGCACACATGCTGCACATCACCATCGGGCAAACCTTCTCCGGCGGTTTTATCGACTTCGTGCTGTTCGGCATCCTGCAGGGGGAGGCCAAAACCAACTGGATGTTCGTTCCGCTGGTCGGCGTGCCCTGGTTCTTCCTCTACTACTTCACTTTCCGCTATCTGATTAACCGCTTTGATTTTGCCACGCCGGGTCGGGAAAGGGAGGCGATGGCCAATGAAGTGGCCTTATCGCAGAGCGAGCGCGCCGTTGCGGTGATCGCCGGGTTAGGCGGAAAAGACAATCTCGAAGAGGTGGACTGCTGCGCCACGCGTCTTCGCGTCACGGTGAAAGACGGCAGCAAAGTGAATGACGCGGCGCTGAAAGCCACCGGCGCGCGCGGCGTCATCGTGCGCGGTAACGGCGTGCAGGTCATTTATGGCCCGCACGTCACGATTATCAAAAACGAAGTGGAAGAGATCTTATCGTAATGAAAACTGTACTGGATAACCTGAAGGGAAAACTGGTCGTCTCCTGTCAGGCGCTGGAAAATGAACCGCTGCACAGCCCGTTTATCATGTCGCGGATGGCGCTGGCGGCGGCACAAGGCGGGGCCGCCGCCATTCGCGCCAACAGCGTGGTGGATATCGAAGCCATTAAGCAGCAGGTGTCCTTACCGGTTATCGGCATCATCAAACGGGATTATTCAGATAGTGAGGTGTTCATCACCGCCACGATGAAAGAGGTGGATGAGCTCATGGCCGTCTCTCCGGAAATCATTGCGCTTGATGCGACGGCGCGGGAGCGTCCCGGTGGGGAATCCCTGGAAACGCTGGTCACGCGCATCCGCTCGCTTTATCCCTCGGTACTGCTGATGGCGGATATTTCCACGGTAGACGAGGCCGTGACGGCGCAGGCGCTTGGCTTTGACTGCGTCGGCACCACGCTTTATGGCTATACGGCGGAAACGGCGGGCCATTCGCTTCCGGAGAACGACTGCGCGTTCCTGAAGGCCGTGCTGGCTGTCGTGACGGTTCCGGTGATTGCCGAAGGCAATGTGGATACGCCTGAACGCGCGGCCAGATGCCTGGCGCTGGGTGCGCATACGGTCGTTGTCGGCGGGGCGATTACCCGTCCACAGCAAATCACCGCGCGCTTTATGGCGGCGATTAGCGCGCAAAGCACCGATGGAGCATGACCATCCGGCGGGGATCTGCGATACTTATCGTTTATCCCCTTTACTGAGATGACTATGCAGTACCCGATTAACGAGATGTTCCAGACCCTGCAAGGCGAGGGTTACTTTACCGGCGTTCCCGCTATTTTCATTCGTTTACAGGGATGCCCGGTTGGCTGTGCCTGGTGTGATACCAAACATACGTGGGATAAGCTCGCAGATCGGGAAGTGTCGCTGTTTAGCATTCTGGCGAAAACAAAAGAGAGCGATAAGTGGGGCGCGGGCAGTCCAGAGGATCTGCTGGCCATTATTGGTCGTCAGGGCTGGACGGCGCGCCACGTCGTGATCACCGGCGGTGAACCCTGCATCCACGATCTGACGCCGCTGACCGAGCTGCTCGAAAAGAACGGCTACAGCTGCCAGATCGAGACCAGCGGCACCCATGAAGTGCGCTGCTCGCACACCACCTGGGTGACGGTATCGCCAAAAGTGAATATGCGCGGCGGATATGACGTGCTGTCTCAGGCGCTGGAGCGCGCGGATGAAATCAAGCACCCGGTAGGGCGCGTGCGTGATATCGAAGCGCTGGATGAACTGCTGGCAACGCTGACGGATGAGAAGCAGCGGGTGATTGCCCTGCAGCCGATCAGCCAGAAAGAGGATGCGACGCGCCTGTGCATTGAAACCTGCATTGCGCGCAACTGGCGCCTGTCGATGCAGACGCACAAGTACCTGAATATTGCCTAAAAAAAAGCCCGGTTTGCCGGGCTTTTTTTTACTCTCCGCGATACACGCAGCCTGCCGTGCAGGTCTCTTTGATCATCACCGCGCTCAGCAGCGGTACCAGCGGCTTCATCTGATCCCAAATCCATTTTGCCAGCACTTCGCTGGTTGGGTTTTCAAGACCCGGAATTTCATTCAGGTAGTAGTGATCCAGACGATCGTAGGTCGGCTTAAACGCGGCTTTCAGCTCGGCAAAGTCCATGATCCAACCGGTATGCGGATCAACTTCACCGGTGATCTCAAGACGCACCATGAACGAATGCCCGTGCAGGCGGCCGCATTTATGCCCTTCAGGCACATGCGGAAGGTGGTGGGCGGCTTCGAAGGTGAAATCTTTAAACAGTGTGGTGGACATGATCGCTCTCAGTAATGCGGAAAAAACCGCCGCATAGTACCGGAAAGCACAATTTTTAGCATTAACTAAAACGGCTCTGAACGACACCTGCCTCACATTCAGGGGCTTTATCTATTTTTATTATTGCATTTCAATAGGTTATTTAATCGTTTTTATCGTTAAGAACGATAACTAAAACAGGTTAGTCCATTTGGTTATTTATTATTTCCATCCCTTCTTTAATTGTTATTATCCACGCCGTTAACCTTATCTTCAGTTTGGATTTATTCGCTTAAAGTCCGCTTGGCTACTGGAACATAACGACGCATGACAACACAGGCCCCACCTTCAAACTTGCTTCCCCTGAACCCGGAGCAACTGGCGCGCCTTCAGGCTGCCACCTCTGATTTTTCTCCCACTCAGCTTGCCTGGGTCTCCGGTTATTTCTGGGGAATGCTCAACCAGCAGCCTGGCGCTGTGGCGGGCGCACCGGCAACGGCCGTGGAAATTCCGGCCATTACGCTGATCAGCGCCTCGCAAACGGGCAACGCACGCCGCGTGGCCGAAGCGCTGCGTGACGACCTGCTGGCCGCCAAACTGAACGTGAACCTGGTCAACGCCGGGGATTATAAATTCAAGCAAATCGCGTCAGAAAAACTGCTGGTGGTGGTGGCTTCTACGCAGGGTGAAGGTGAACCTGCTGAAGAAGCGGTGGCGCTGCATAAGTTCCTGTTCTCGAAAAAAGCGCCGAAGCTGGATGGCACGGCGTTTGCCGTATTTGGCCTGGGCGATACCTCCTATGAATTCTTCTGCCAGTCCGGTAAAGACTTCGACAGCAAGCTGGCGGAGCTGGGCGCGGAGCGCCTGCTGGACCGCGTGGACGCGGATGTGGAATACCAGACGGCCGCCGCCGAATGGCGCGCGCGCATCGTTGAGGTGCTGAAAGCCCGCGTCCCGAAAGAGACCCCGGCGCAGGCTGCCGTAACCGCTGCGGGCACCGTCAATGAGATCCACACCAGCCCCTACACCAAAGAGGCGCCGCTGACGGCGAGCCTGTCGGTGAACCAGAAAATTACCGGTCGCGACTCGGAAAAAGACGTGCGCCATATTGAAATCGATCTTGGCGACTCCGGCCTGCGCTATCAGCCTGGGGATGCGCTGGGCGTCTGGTATCAGAACGATCCGGCGCTGGTGAAAGAGCTGGTCGAGCTGCTGTGGCTGAAGGGTGATGAGCCTGTCACCGTGGAGGGCAAAACGCTGCCGCTCTCCGAGGCGCTGCAGTGGCATTTCGAGCTGACGGTAAACACCCCGAATATCGTTGAAAATTACGCCACCTTAACGCGCAGCGAATCGCTGCTGCCGCTGGTGGGCGATAAGGCGAAGCTGCAGCATTACGCCGCTACGACGCCGATTGTCGATATGGTGCGTTTCTCTCCGGCACAGCTGGATGCCGACGCGCTGATCGGCCTGCTGCGTCCGCTGACCCCGCGCCTGTACTCCATTGCCTCTTCCCAGGCGGAAGTGGAAAGCGAAGTTCACGTTACCGTCGGCGTGGTGCGATACGACATCGAAGGCCGC
Source organism: Enterobacter sp. KB-280D8 (assembly GCF_041399405.1). NCBI lineage: Bacteria > Pseudomonadati > Pseudomonadota > Gammaproteobacteria > Enterobacterales > Enterobacteriaceae > Enterobacter > Enterobacter sp. KB-280D8. The sequence continues at coordinate 150,096 of NZ_JBGKEC010000003.1, read as the reverse complement.
GCTCGCGCGGGTGGCGCGTCGAGCTTCCTGGCCGATCGCGTGGAAGAAGAGGGCGAAGTGCGCGTCTTTATCGAGCACAACGACAACTTCCGCCTGCCGGCGAACCCTGAGACCCCGGTCATCATGATTGGACCGGGCACCGGCATTGCGCCGTTCCGCGCCTTCATGCAGCAGCGTGCTGCAGACGAAGCGCCGGGCAAAAACTGGCTGTTCTTCGGCAACCCGCACTTTACCGAAGATTTCCTCTACCAGGTTGAGTGGCAGCGCTACGTCAAAGAAGGCGTACTGACCCGCATTGACCTGGCCTGGTCCCGCGACCAGAAAGAAAAAATATACGTACAAGACAAACTGCGCGAACAGGGCGCAGAGCTGTGGCGCTGGATCAATGACGGTGCCCACATTTATGTCTGCGGCGACGCCAATCGCATGGCGAAAGACGTTGAGCAGGTACTGCTGGAAGTGATTGCCGAGTTCGGCGGTATGGATGCCGAAGCGGCGGATGAATTTTTAAGTGAGCTGCGCGTTGAGCGCCGTTATCAGCGAGATGTCTACTAATGAGCGAAAAACATCCAGGGCCACTGGTGGTCGAAGGTAAACTGACAGACGCCGAGCGCATGAAGCTGGAAAGCAACTATCTGCGCGGCACCATTGCTGAAGATCTGAATGACGGTCTCACCGGCGGCTTCAAAGGCGACAACTTCCTGTTGATCCGCTTCCACGGCATGTATCAGCAGGACGACCGCGATATCCGCGCCGAGCGCGCTGAACAGAAGCTGGAGCCTCGCCACGCCATGCTGCTGCGCTGCCGCCTGCCGGGCGGGGTGATCACCACCAAACAGTGGCAGGCGATCGACAAGTTTGCCGGTGAAAATACAATTTATGGCAGCATCCGCCTGACCAACCGTCAGACCTTCCAGTTCCACGGCATTCTGAAGAAGAACGTCAAGCCGGTTCACCAGATGCTCCACTCCGTCGGGCTGGACGCGCTGGCGACCGCCAACGACATGAACCGTAACGTGCTCTGCACCTCGAACCCGTACGAGTCCGAGCTGCACGCCGAAGCGTATGAGTGGGCGAAGAAGATCTCCGAGCACCTCCTGCCGCGCACCCGCGCCTACGCGGAGATCTGGCTCGATCAGGAGAAAGTCGCCACCACCGACGAAGAACCGATCCTCGGTCAGACCTACCTGCCGCGTAAGTTTAAAACTACCGTGGTGATCCCTCCGCAGAACGATATCGATCTGCACGCCAACGACATGAACTTCGTGGCGATTGCCGAAAACGGCAAGCTGATTGGCTTTAACCTGCTGGTGGGCGGCGGCCTGTCTATTGAGCACGGTAACAAGAAAACCTACGCCCGCACCGCAAGCGAGTTCGGTTTCCTGCCGCTGGAGCACACGCTGGCCGTGGCAGAAGCGGTGGTGACCACCCAGCGCGACTGGGGCAACCGTACCGATCGTAAAAACGCGAAAACCAAATACACCCTGGAGCGCGTGGGCGTGGAGACGTTCAAAGAGGAAGTGGAGCGTCGCGCGGGGATAAAATTTGAGCCGATCCGCCCTTACGAATTCACCGGTCGCGGCGATCGCATCGGCTGGGTGAAAGGGATCGACAATAAATGGCACCTGACGCTGTTTATTGAAAACGGCCGTATTCTGGATTATCCGGGCCGTCCGCTGAAAACCGGTCTGCTGGAAATTGCGAAGATCCACAAAGGCGAGTTCCGCATTACCGCTAACCAGAACCTGATCGTTGCCGGCGTGCCGGAGAGCCAGAAGGCGAAGATCGAGAAGCTGGCGCGCGATCACGGGTTGATGGATGCGGTCAAACCGCAGCGTGAAAACTCGATGGCCTGCGTGTCGTTCCCGACCTGCCCGCTGGCGATGGCCGAAGCGGAACGTTTCCTGCCGTCATTCACCGATAAAGTGGAAGCGATTCTGGAAAAACACGGTATTCCGGACGAGCATATTGTTATGCGCGTGACGGGCTGCCCGAACGGCTGCGGTCGAGCGATGCTGGCCGAACTGGGGCTGGTAGGCAAAGCGCCGGGCCGCTATAACCTGCACCTGGGCGGTAACCGTATCGGCACGCGCATTCCGCGCATGTTCCGCGAGAACATCACCGAGACGGAAATTCTTGATTCCATCGACGAGCTTGTCGGGCGCTGGGCGAAAGAGCGCGAAGCGGGTGAAGGCTTCGGCGACTTTACGGTGCGTGCGGGCATCATTCGCCCGGTGCTCGATCCCGCAAGGGATTTCTGGGAGTAACCACGAGAGGTAATTATGTCCGTACTCGATCTAAATGCCCTGAATGAACTGCCAAAAGTCGAACGCATTCTTCAGCTTTCAGAAACTAACGCCCACCTTGAAACGCTGGATGCCGAAGGGCGCGTGGCGTGGGCGCTGGAAAACCTGCCGGGAGACTATGTGCTCTCGTCGAGCTTTGGTATTCAGGCGGCAGTCAGCCTGCATCTGGTGAATCAGATCCGTCCGGACATTCCGGTGATCCTCACCGATACCGGCTACCTGTTCCCGGAAACCTATCAGTTTATTGACGAGCTGACGGACAAGCTCAGGCTGAACCTCAAAGTCTACCGCGCCACGGAAAGCGCGGCCTGGCAGGAGGCGCGCTACGGCAAACTGTGGGAGCAGGGCGTTGAGGGCATTGAAAAATACAATGAGATCAACAAAGTTGAGCCGATGAACCGGGCGCTGAAAGAGCTAAACGCGCAGACCTGGTTTGCCGGCCTGCGCCGCGAGCAGTCGGGAAGCCGCGCCACGCTACCGGTGCTGGCGGTTCAACGCGGCGTGTTCAAAGTGCTGCCGATTATCGACTGGGATAACCGGACGGTGTATCAGTATCTGCAAAAACACGGGCTGAAGTACCATCCGCTGTGGGACCAGGGCTACCTGTCGGTGGGCGACACCCACACCACGCGCAAATGGGAACCGGGAATGGCGGAAGAAGAGACGCGATTCTTCGGGCTGAAGCGCGAGTGCGGGCTGCACGAAGGGTAAAGATACTACCCCTCACCCCTCACCCCTGCCCTCTCCCCAAAGGGGCGAGGGGGAAAAGACGGCTCCGTGCGATCCCCTCTCCCCTATGGGGAGAGGGTTAGGGTGAGGGGGGAAAATAACGCGCTAGGCTTTCCCCGCTTTCGCCAGCTCCTTCACCAGCGGCAGCATCACCTTCACCACGTCGCGGCTGCGGTGTTCAATCCGCTGCGGCAGGGCACTGTCTATGTGCTGCTGGTTATCCAGTTGCACATTATGCCAGCTGGTCCCGTCCGGGAACGCTTTCGATTTAGCGCGCTGCTGGTAGCCATCTTTTTTGCCCAGCGCCCAGTTCGTCGCCTCGACGTACAGCACCGGAATGCCTGCCTTATCAAACACTTCTCCGTCATTACAACAGCCAGTGCCTTTTGGATAATCCGGGTTACCGCCTGGGTTTGTCGCGGCATAGACGCCATGCGTACGGGCAAGCGCCAGCGCGCGGTCGCGGGTGAGTTTACGCACGCTGCTCGGCGTGCTCTGTCCGCTATTAAAATAGAGCTTATCGCCCACGATCAGGTTATCGAGGTTAATCACCAGCAGCGTATTTTTCTTCTCCTCGGCGCTCATCCGTTTAAGGAGATTCTCAGCGCCGAGCTTCCCTTCTTCTTCGCCGCTGGTCGCCACAAAGCGAATACCGTATTTCGTCGGGATATTCTTAAGGCGTTCAGCCAGTTCAAGCATCACGCCGAGACCCGCTGCGTTGTCGTCCATGCCCTGCAGCGTCAGTCCCCCAAGGTTATTATCAATATCGGCGTCGCTCATTGGCGCGTAGGTATCCAGGTGAGCCATGATAATGATCTGCTCAGCCGCCTTTCCTTCGTGCGCTGCAATCACCGTACTGCCGGTCACGTTATGCCAGTTCTGCGTTTTATTGCGTGAGGTATAGATGTAGCGGCTGTGAAACGAGCGAATATCACTCTGGTAGCCCATCTGTGCAAACTGCTGGCGAATATAGTCGGCGGAGAGCATCTCCGCGGGTGAACCGGTCATGCGGCCAGGGAAAACCGTCGCAATATGCCGCGCCTGCATAGTGGCGATTTCACCATAAGGTTGATTTTTTGCCTGAGCCGGAAGGATAAAGCAAACGCCGAGCGCCAGGGCAGCAATACGGTGGCGCGTTGCGGAAAACATAGTGAGTCCTTAAAAACAGAGCAAAATAATAACGTGCATAGTATGAAACTGTGATCGTCCATACACAATTTGAATTGCTCTTAAATGCCCGAAATGTCGCGAGTTAAGCACTTTTTGGTATTTGCTTTTTCACGTCGTTATTCCATTGAGTAACTACTCATTCCAATTCGTAATTTCATTCGATCTAAGCCGCCCCCTATAGTCCCTCTATTCCTCGTTGTTAGTGAGTTGTTGCCTGTGGACTATCTGCCCCTTTTTGCCGCCTTAAAAGACCGACCGGTACTGGTTGTCGGCACGGGTGAAATTGCCGATCGCAAAATCGCGTTTCTGCAGCGTGCAGGGGCACAGGTGCGTGTCGTTGAAGAGGCGGATTTCGACGAGTCACAACTCGACAGCGTGGTGCTGGTGATTGCGGCAACTGAAAATCGGGAACTGAACCGGCGTGTCTCTGAAGCCGCCCAGGCCCGTCACCGTCTGGTGAACGTGGTGGACGACCAGCCTTTATGCTCGTTTATCTTCCCGTCGATTGTTGACCGTTCGCCGCTGCTGGTGGCGATCTCCTCCGGCGGCACCGCGCCGGTGCTGGCGCGCGTGCTGCGGGAAAAAATCGAAGCGCTGCTGCCGACCAGCCTCGGACGCATGGCGGAGAAAGCCAGCTACTGGCGCAACCATTTAAAAAACCGTCTGACCAGCGTGACGGAACGCCGTCGCTTCTGGGAGCGCGTGTTTCGCGGCCGCTTTGCCAGCCTGATGCAGGCGGGAAATGAAACGGCGGCGCAGAAAATTCTCGAAGACGAACTGGATAACCCCGGCAGTACGGGCGGGGAGATCGTTCTGGTGGGGGCCGGGCCGGGCGATGCCGGGCTGCTAACACTGCGCGGCCTGCAGGTTTTGCAGGACGCGGACGTGGTGTTTTACGACCATCTGGTCACCGACGGCGTGCGCGAGCTGATCCGGCGCGACGCAGAGCAAATCTGCGTCGGCAAGCGGGCGGGCGAGCACTCCGTGCCGCAGCACGATACCAACCAGATGCTGATTGCCGCCGCGAAAGCGGGCAAAACCGTGGTGCGCCTGAAAGGGGGCGACCCGTTTATTTTCGGTCGCGGCGGCGAAGAGCTGCAGGCGGCAGCCGAAGCGGGCGTGCCGTTCCAGGTGGTGCCCGGCATCACGGCGGCGTCAGCCGTTACGGCCTACGCCGGTATTCCGCTGACCCATCGCGATTACGCACAAAGCGTCACCTTTGTTACCGGCCACTACAAGGCCGACAGCACGCCGTTCGACTGGTCGCATCTCGCCCAGAGCCGCCAGACGCTGGCGATATACATGGGCACGATGAAGGCCGCAGACATCAGCGAGCAGCTTATTCAGCACGGTCGCGAGGCGACGACGCCGGTAGCCGTGATCTCTCGCGGTACGCGCGTCGATCAGCATGTCGCTATCGGCACATTACAAGACCTTGCAACCCTGGCGAAAGATGCCCCGATGCCTGCCCTGATCGTGGTAGGTGAAGTGGTGCAGCTGCACAGCACGCTCGCCTGGTTCCAACACACAACCGATGCAGAAGGCTTTGGTTCTTCTGTTGTAAATTTGGCTTAAGGAACGGTTATGGACCAAAAACGACTTACTCACCTGCGGCAGCTTGAAGCGGAAAGTATCCATATTATCCGCGAAGTGGCCGCCGAGTTTTCTAACCCGGTGATGATGTACTCCATCGGTAAAGATTCCAGCGTCATGCTGCATCTGGCGCGTAAAGCGTTTTATCCGGGCACGCTGCCGTTCCCGCTGCTGCACGTGGATACCGGCTGGAAATTCCGCGAAATGTATGAATTCCGCGACCGTACCGCGAAAGCCTACGGCTGCGAGCTGCTGGTGCATAAAAATCCGGAAGGGGTGGCGATGGGCATTAACCCGTTCGTGCACGGTAGCGCCAAGCACACCGATATCATGAAAACCGAAGGGCTGAAGCAGGCGCTGAACAAATACGGTTTCGACGCGGCTTTCGGCGGCGCGCGCCGTGATGAAGAGAAATCCCGCGCCAAAGAGCGTATCTACTCCTTCCGCGATCGCTTCCACCGCTGGGACCCGAAAAACCAGCGCCCGGAGCTGTGGCACAACTACAACGGCCAGATCAACAAGGGCGAAAGCATTCGCGTCTTCCCGCTCTCCAACTGGACCGAGCTGGATATCTGGCAGTACATCTATCTGGAAAATATTGAGATCGTGCCACTTTATCTGGCCGCCGAGCGCCCGGTGCTGGAGCGCGACGGCATGCTGATGATGATCGACGACGATCGCATCGACCTGCAGCCGGGTGAAGTGATCAAAAAACAGATGGTGCGTTTCCGTACCCTCGGCTGCTGGCCGCTGACCGGCGCGGTGGAATCCAACGCGCAGACGCTGCCGGAGATCATCGAAGAGATGCTGGTGTCCACCACCAGCGAGCGACAGGGGCGCGTGATTGACCGCGACCAGGCCGGCTCCATGGAGCTGAAGAAACGTCAGGGTTATTTCTAAGGAGCCGCCATGAACACCACTATTGCTCAACAAATTGCCAACGAAGGCGGCGTCGAAGCGTATCTGCACGCGCAACAGCACAAAAGCCTGCTGCGTTTTCTGACCTGCGGCAGCGTGGATGACGGGAAAAGTACCCTGATTGGCCGCCTGCTGCACGATACGCGCCAGATTTATGAAGATCAGCTCTCTTCCCTGCATAACGACAGCAAGCGTCACGGTACCCAGGGCGAAAAACTCGACCTGGCGCTGCTGGTGGACGGCCTGCAGGCGGAGCGCGAGCAGGGCATCACCATTGACGTGGCCTACCGCTACTTCTCGACCGAAAAGCGCAAATTTATTATTGCCGACACGCCAGGGCACGAGCAGTACACCCGTAACATGGCGACCGGCGCCTCTACCTGCGATCTGGCGATTCTGCTGATGGACGCGCGTAAAGGCGTGCTGGATCAGACCCGCCGCCACAGCTTTATCTCGACGCTGCTGGGGATCAAACATCTGGTGGTGGCGGTCAACAAGATGGATCTGGTGAACTTCAGCGAAGAGAAATTCGAGGAGATCCGCCAGAGCTACCTGACCTTTGCCGAACAGCTGCCGGGCAACCTGGATATTCGCTTTGTGCCGCTTTCGGCGCTGGAAGGCGATAACGTCGCCTCACAGAGCGCGAACATGCCGTGGTACAGCGGCCCGACGCTGCTGGAAGTGCTGGAGACCGTTGAGATCCAGCGCGTGGTCGACACCCAGCCGATGCGCTTCCCGGTGCAGTACGTTAACCGTCCTAACCTCGATTTCCGCGGCTTCTCAGGCACTATCGCCTCCGGCGCCGTGAAGGTGGGGCAGCGCGTCAAGGTGCTGCCATCCGGCGTGGAGTCGGCAATCGCTCGCATCGTGACGTTCGACGGTGACCTGCAGGAAGCCGGGGCAGGGGAAGCGGTCACGCTGGTGCTGAAAGACGAAATTGACATCAGCCGCGGCGACCTGCTGGTCGACGCGCAGGAGATGCTGGCGGCGGTGCAGGGTGCGTCCGTGGACGTGGTGTGGATGGCCGAACAGCCGCTGACAGCAGGCCTGAGCTACGACATCAAAATTGCGGGCAAGAAAACCCGCGCCCGCGTGGACGGCATTCAGTTCCAGGTGGACATCAACAACCTGACCCACCGTGACGTGAGCGAGCTGCCGCTGAACGGTATTGGCCTGGTGGATCTGACCTTCGACGAGCCGCTGGTGCTGGATCCGTATCAGCAGAACCCGGTAACCGGCGGGCTGATCTTTATCGACCGTCTGACGAACGTTACCGTCGGCGCGGGGATGGTGCGTGAGCCAAACGAGCAGGCGACCGCGGCCTCTGAATTCAGCGCCTTCGAACTGGAACTTAACGCGCTGGTACGTAAGCACTTCCCACACTGGGGCGCCCGCGATCTGCTGGGAGGTAAGTAATGGCCGCCCATGATGAGAACGTCGTCTGGCATCCTCATCCGGTCACCGTCGCCCAGCGCGAACAGCTCCACGGCCACCGTGGGGTTGTGCTGTGGTTTACCGGGCTGTCTGGCTCCGGTAAATCCACGGTAGCGGGCGCGCTGGAAGAGGCGCTGCATCAGCAGGGAGTGAGTACCTACCTGCTGGATGGCGACAACGTGCGTCACGGCCTGTGCAGCGATTTGGGGTTCAGCGACGACGACCGTAAAGAGAACATTCGCCGGGTGGGGGAGGTTGCCAGCCTGATGGCGGACGCCGGGCTGGTGGTGCTGACGGCGTTTATCTCACCGCACCGCGCCGAACGCCAGATGGTGCGCGAGCGCGTGGGCCAGGATCGCTTTATTGAAGTGTTTGTCGATACGCCGCTGGAGATCTGTGAAGCGCGCGATCCGAAAGGGCTGTATAAAAAAGCGCGTGCCGGCGAGCTGCGAAACTTCACCGGAATTGACTCGGTTTACGAAGCGCCTGAATCGCCTGAGATTCATCTGAAGGGTCAACAATTGGTAACAAATTTAGTAAGCCAATTATTAGACCTGCTCAGACGGGACGATATTATCAGATCCTGAGGCGGTATCGTTCGGGAGCTGTCTTCCCGAACGATGAGTCACGGTCACAGGATTAGCTATGCGCAACAGTGAAAACTACATTATCACCACCGGGTCGGAACCGTTAACCACCGATGACGAGACGACCTGGTCCTTCCCTGGGGCGATAGTCGGCTTTGCGTCGTGGTTACTGGCGCTGGGTATCCCGTTTTTGATCTACGGGGGTAACACCCTTTTCTTTTTTCTCTACACCTGGCCCTTCTTCCTGGCGCTGATGCCCGTTGCGGTCGTTGTTGGGGTTGCGCTGCACTCCCTTTTCAACGGCAAGCTCCTGTATAGTGCGGTTATCACGATTGCCACCGTTGTCGTCATCTTTGGTCTGCTGTTTTTATGGCTGATGGGCTAACTTGCGACATAATTAAAACCCCGCAGTAGAGTCGAACGGAAAGTTATGGGATGATGATGCCGTTTTTTCAGGGGGCAGGATGGGTAAACTAACGCTGCTGTTGCTGGCTTTGCTAATCTGGCTGCAATATTCGCTGTGGTTCGGTAAAAACGGACTGCACGACTACAGCCGGGTGAGCGATGACGTCGCGGCTCAGCAGGCAACAAACGCCAAACTTAAGGCGCGTAACGATCAACTCTTTGCTGAAATTGATGACCTCAATGGCGGACAAGAGGCGATTGAGGAACGCGCGCGCAATGAACTCAGTATGACTAAGCCGGGCGAAACCTTTTATCGTCTGGTTCCGGATGCGTCTAAACGCAATCAGGGCTCAGCACAAAACAATCGATAATCAGGCCCAGGATTACGACATGGCAGCAACTTTTTCGGACGTATGTGCCGTGGTGCCGGCCGCAGGTTTTGGCCGGCGCATGCAGACAGAATGTCCCAAGCAGTACCTCTCAATTGGCGATAAAACGATCCTCGAGCACGCCGTGGCGGCGCTGCTGGCGCACCCGCGGGTGACGCACGTGGTCATCGCCATCAGTTCCGGCGATGCGCGTTTTGCGCAGCTGCCGCTGGCAAACCACCCACAGATTACCGTTGTCGATGGCGGTGCCGAGCGCGCCGATTCCGTGCTGGCAGGCATTCAGGCTGCCGGAAACGCGCAGTGGGTACTGGTGCATGACGCGGCGCGTCCGTGTCTCCATCAGGACGATCTGGCACGCCTGCTGGCGCTGAGCGAAACCAGCAAAGTGGGCGGCATTCTGGCCGCGCCGGTGCGCGACACCATGAAGCGCGCCGAGCCGGGCATGCATGCAATCGCCCACACCGTTGAGCGCGTCGACTTATGGCACGCGCTGACGCCGCAATTTTTCCCCCGCGAACTGCTCCACGACTGCTTAACGCGTGCGCTTAACGAAGGTGCGACCATCACGGACGAAGCCTCCGCGCTGGAGTATTGCGGTTTTCACCCAACGCTTGTTGAAGGACGCGCTGATAATATAAAAGTGACGCGCCCGGAAGATTTACAGCTCGCGGAATTTTATCTTACCCGTTCGACCCATCAGGAGAAGGCATAATGCGAATTGGACACGGTTTTGATGTACACGCCTTTGGAGGCGTTGGCCCAATTATCATTGGCGGCGTACGTATTCCTTACGAAAAAGGGCTGCTGGCGCATTCTGATGGCGACGTGGCGCTGCATGCGCTGACCGACGCGCTGCTCGGCGCTGCCGCGCTCGGCGATATCGGCAAGCTGTTCCCGGACACCGATCCGGCCTTTAAAGGAGCAGACAGCCGCGAACTATTGCGCGAAGCGTGGCGCCGCATTCAGGCCAAGGGTTACACCCTCGGCAACGTCGACGTGACGATTATTGCCCAGGCCCCGAAAATGCTGCCGCACATTCCGCAGATGCGCGTGTTCATCGCCGAAGATCTGGGCTGCCATATGGACGACGTCAACGTCAAAGCTACCACCACGGAGAAACTGGGCTTTACCGGTCGTGGCGAAGGGATCGCCTGTGAAGCCGTGGCGCTGCTGGTGAAGGCAACAAAATGACGGACTTCGATAACCTGACGTACCTGCACGGTAAGCCGCAGGGGAACGGTGTGCTGAAAGCCAGCCCGGAGGATTTCCTCGTGGTGGAGGATCTGGGCTTTGAGCCGGATGGCGAAGGCGAACATATCCTGGTGCGTATTCTGAAAAATGGCTGCAATACCCGCTTTGTGGCCGACGCGCTGGCAAAATTCCTCAAAATTCATGCCCGCGAAGTGAGCTTTGCCGGGCAGAAAGATAAACATGCCGTCACCGAGCAGTGGCTCTGCGCGCGCGTTCCCGGCAATACGATGCCTGATTTAAGCAAATTTGAGCTTGAAGGCTGTAAGGTGCTGGAGTACGCCCGCCACAAGCGCAAGCTGCGCCTGGGAGCGTTGAAAGGCAACGCGTTTACGCTGGTGCTGCGCGAAGTGTCTGACCGTGAAGACGTTGAAAAACGCCTGAATGCCATTAATGACCGCGGCGTACCGAACTACTTTGGCGCGCAGCGCTTTGGCATTGGCGGCAGCAACCTGCAGGGCGCGCTGCGCTGGGCGCAAAGCGATGCACCGGTGCGCGACAGGAATAAACGCAGTTTTTGGTTGTCGGCGGCCCGCAGCGCGTTGTTTAATCAGATTGTGAGCGAAAGGCTGAAAAAACCGGACGCGAATCAAGTTGTTGTTGGCGATGCGCTACAATTAGCGGGACGCGGAAGCTGGTTTGTTGCAACGGCCGAAGAAATGGCCGATGTCCAGGCGCGCGTGGATGCCAAAGCGCTGATGATTACCGCAGCTTTGCCGGGCTCAGGCGACTGGGGCCCCCAGGGCGATGCGCTGAGCGCAGAGCAGTCGGCGGTGGCGGATGCGCCAGAATTACAATCCTTGCTGGTGCGGGAAAAAGTCGAAGCAGCACGCCGCGCGATGCTGCTCTATCCGCAGCAGTTAAGCTGGAACTGGTGGGATGACGTAACCGTCGAGTTACGCTTCTGGCTGCCGGCAGGTAGCTTTGCCACCAGTGTTGTCAGGGAACTTATCAACACCTCGGGTGATTATGCGAATATTGCTGAGTAACGATGACGGGATCCACGCGCCGGGCATTCAGACCCTGGCGAAGCACCTCCGTGAATTTGCGGATGTGCAGGTTGTGGCTCCCGATCGTAACCGCAGTGGAGCGTCTAACTCGCTGACGCTGGAGTCGTCGCTTCGCACCTTTACCTTTGAAAATGGCGATATTGCCGTGCAGATGGGCACGCCAACCGACTGCGTCTTTCTGGGCGTGAACGCGCTGATGCGGCCGCGTCCGGATATCGTCGTCTCCGGCATCAACGCCGGGCCGAACCTTGGCGATGACGTGATTTACTCCGGAACGGTAGCGGCGGCAATGGAGGGGCGCCATCTGGGGTTCCCGGCGCTGGCGGTCTCGTTAAACGGCCACACGCACTACGATACCGCCGCCGCAGTGACCTGCTCGATCCTGCGGGCGCTCGGCCGCGAACCGCTGCGTACCGGACGTATTCTCAACATCAACGTGCCGGATCTTCCTCTCAATGAAATTAAAGGCATTCGCGTTACGCGATGCGGAAGCCGACACCCGGCCGATCAGGTGATCCCGCAGCAGGATCCTCGCGGCAACACGCTTTACTGGATAGGGCCTCCTGGCGATAAGTGCGATGCGGGTCCGGACACCGATTTTGCCGCCGTGGATGAAGGCTACGTCTCGGTTACCCCGCTGCACGTAGATTTAACCGCGTATAGCGCGCATGATGTGGTGTCGGGCTGGCTGGATCGCGCAGGAGTGAACGCGCAATGGTAAGCAAACGTGTACAAACTCTTCTGGAACAACTTCGCGCACAGGGGATCCGCGACGAGCACGTGCTTGAGGCGCTCGCTCAGGTCCCGCGTGAGAAATTTGTAGACGAGGCGTTTGAACACAAAGCGTGGGAAAACGTGGCGCTGCCCATCGGGCAAGGCCAGACGATTTCGCAGCCTTATATGGTGGCGCGGATGACGGAGCTGCTGGAGCTCACGCCCGACTCACGCGTGCTGGAGATTGGCACCGGGTCGGGGTATCAGACCGCCATCCTGGCGCATCTGGTACACCATGTCTGTTCCGTAGAGCGGATCAAAGGTTTGCAATGGCAGGCGCGTCGTCGCCTGAAACAACTTGATTTACATAATGTTTCGACACGACACGGTGATGGATGGCAGGGTTGGCAGGCTCGCGCCCCGTTTGACGCTATCATCGTGACGGCGGCTCCGCCTGAAATTCCCGCTGCGCTCTTGTCGCAGCTGGATGAGGGGGGCATTCTTGTTCTGCCCGTCGGGGACGAGCAGCAGCTGTTGAAGCGCGTTCGTCGGCGCGGCGGCGAGTTTATTATCGACACCGTGGAAGCCGTGCGCTTTGTGCCTCTGGTAAAGGGGGAGTTGGCCTGAGACTCAGATTTATCCAGGGTTATTAAGGCAAATTCAGCGTATGGTGTGGCGCGAAAGATTCGTGTCATCACGGTAAATTTTAAGTCACTGGTAGTTAACACATTCCTGGGGGATAAATGAGCGCGGGAAGCCCTAAATTCACCATCAGCCGTGTTGCGGCATTATCACTGGTTTCGCTCTGGCTGGCAGGCTGTACAAGTTCTAATAACGCGCCTGCGCCCGTCAGTTCCGTCGGGGGAAACAGCGGCTCTGGTAACACGTCCAGCGGAATGTTGATCACGCCTCCGCCTAAAATGGGCACTGCTGCGCCGCAGCAAACACCACAAATTCAGCCTGTGCAACATCCTGTTACACAGCCAACGCAGATTCAGCCAGTTGAACAGCCTGTTCAGACCCAAAATGGCCGCATAGTCTATAACCGCCAGTATGGGAACATTCCGAAAGGCAGCTATACCGGCGGCAGCACCTATACCGTGAAGCGCGGCGATACGCTGTTCTATATTGCCTGGATCACCGGGAACGATTTCCGTGACCTCGCGCAGCGCAATAACGTCCAGGCCCCGTATGCTCTGGAAGTTGGCCAAACGCTCCAGGTGGGCAACGCAACGGGTACGCCTCTGACGCCTGGCAATACGGTTTCAGCGGCCGATGTGACGGCTCAAAATAACAGCGTTAAGCCTGCACAAAAATCCACCACGGTGGTTGCTTCACAACCTGTAATTACGTATTCTGAGGATTCAGGTGATCAGACTGCTAACAAAATGTTGCCGAATAATAAAGGGACTGCGACTGTTGTCACAGCACCGACCACGGCACCTGTGGTTAGCTCTACTGAACCGACTGCAAGCAGTCAGAATGCCAGTTCGTCCATCACCGCATGGCGCTGGCCAACCGACGGCAAGATTATCGAGAACTTCGCAACCTCTGAGGGTGGAAACAAAGGGATCGATATCGCAGGCAGTAAAGGACAGGCTATCATCGCGACCGCAGACGGACGCGTTGTGTATGCCGGTAACGCTCTGCGCGGTTACGGTAATCTTATTATCATCAAACATAATGATGATTACCTGAGTGCCTACGCCCATAACGACACAATGCTGGTCCGGGAACAACAAGAAGTTAAGGCGGGGCAAAAAATCGCTACCATGGGTAGCACCGGAACCAGTTCTACACGCTTGCATTTTGAAATTCGTTACAAGGGGAAATCCGTAAACCCGCTGCAGTATTTGCCGCAGCGATAAATTGACGGGGCATGCCAGCCAGGGTGTCTCGTTCAGGGATCACGGGTAGGAGCCACCTTATGAGTCAGAATACGCTGAAAGTTCATGATTTAAATGAAGACGCGGAATTTGATGAGAACGGAGCAGAGGCTTTTGACGAAAAAGCCTTAGTAGAAGAGGAACCCAGTGATAACGATTTGGCTGAAGAAGAGCTGTTATCGCAGGGCGCCACACAGCGTGTACTGGACGCGACTCAGCTTTACCTTGGGGAGATTGGTTACTCCCCACTGCTAACGGCCGAAGAAGAAGTCTATTTCGCACGTCGTGCTTTGCGTGGTGATGTTGCCTCGCGTCGTCGCATGATTGAAAGTAACCTGCGACTGGTCGTGAAAATTGCCCGCCGTTACGGCAATCGTGGTCTGGCTCTGCTGGATCTGATTGAAGAGGGCAACTTAGGTCTCATCCGCGCAGTTGAGAAGTTTGACCCGGAACGCGGGTTCCGTTTCTCAACCTACGCGACCTGGTGGATTCGTCAGACTATTGAACGGGCTATTATGAACCAGACCCGTACGATCCGTCTGCCGATCCACATCGTCAAAGAGTTGAACGTCTATCTGCGTACCGCGCGCGAGTTGTCCCATAAACTGGACCACGAGCCAAGCGCAGAAGAAATTGCCGAACAACTCGACAAACCAGTTGATGACGTAAGCCGTATGCTGCGTCTCAACGAGCGCATTACCTCCGTTGACACCCCTCTGGGTGGCGACTCCGAAAAAGCGCTGCTGGACATCCTGGCCGATGAAAAAGACAACGGTCCGGAAGACACCACGCAGGACGATGACATGAAGCAGAGCATCGTCAAATGGCTGTTCGAACTGAACGCCAAACAGCGTGAAGTGCTGGCACGTCGTTTCGGTTTACTGGGGTATGAAGCTGCGACACTGGAAGACGTCGGCCGCGAAATTGGCCTGACCCGTGAACGTGTTCGTCAGATTCAGGTAGAAGGTCTGCGCCGCCTGCGTGAAATCCTGCAGGGGCAAGGTCTGAATATCGAAGCGCTGTTCCGCGAATAAGCAACCTTTCGTCAAAAAAGGCCCGTCGTGAGACGGGCCTTTTTCTTTTGTGTTACGGCTGTGCCGCCGTTTCGTGCAGCAGACGCCACGTTATTTTGTCGCCTTCCTGACTGAGCAGCGCGGTCGACCAGCGCACGTTGACGGGCAGGTCTGGCCGGGTTTGCGTCTCCCGGTAGTGCAGCACCGCGCCGTGGGGCCACGCCTGTCGCGTCGTTAATTCATCAATAACGATCTTCAGTCCGGGACGGCTTCCGCGCTGACTGTGCAGAAAGCCCACAAGGCCGTCATAGTCGACATGGACGCCGCCCGGCGGGATCATCAGAAAATCTGGACGAAAGCGGGCGAGCAGGGCGTCGGAATCGCCTTCACCTTTGCCTAACCAGTCTTCAAGCGCAATGTGGAGGTCGATAATCTCGTGTTCGAAAGGCGTCATAAATTCTCCTGTCGCAGCTGGGTCAGCAGCAGCGTATTGTTAAGACGAAAAACGTACAGTACAGGCAGCAAGGTCATGCCTGCGGCAAAAATAAACATCCCGTGCCAGGCGGCGAGCGGTGCCAGATAACTCTGCGCCAGACTCAGGGCCTCTGCCAGCAGGAGGGCGCCGGCAAAAAAGCTCAACTGACGATTGAGATTCCACAGCGCGCTGGCATCCGGCATCTCTTCCCGGCGCATCGTCAGAAAAGCGCTGCT
The DNA here is from genome assembly GCF_041399405.1 of Enterobacter sp. KB-280D8. Taxonomy (NCBI): domain Bacteria; kingdom Pseudomonadati; phylum Pseudomonadota; class Gammaproteobacteria; order Enterobacterales; family Enterobacteriaceae; genus Enterobacter; species Enterobacter sp. KB-280D8. The sequence goes on along the minus strand of NZ_JBGKEC010000003.1, from coordinate 133,983 downwards.
CTGAGCTGTACTGCTGCACAGGCTTCCCCCCGCGCCCATCAGTGTAAACGCAACGACAGGAAGCAGCGTAGCCGGGCTGACGTGAATCAAAAGCAGGATACCCGTCGCCTGCAGCAGGCAGCCGATGACAATCAGCGGCTGGGGGCCGATACGGTTAAAATAGCGTCCCGTCGCCGTGATGGCGATAAACGATGCCACGGACCAGGGCAGCATGAGCATTCCCGCTGCGGCTGGGCTCATGTTCGCCTCGTGCTGAAGATAAAACATGCCCGTAACGTTCACCCCAATAAACATGCCGGGCACGCATAAATAGACAAGCATGGAAAAACGCAAAAGCGGGTCCGCGAGCAACCGCAGGTTGAGCAGTCTGGCCGCTTTCATCGCGGGTATTTCGTGTTTAAGCCACAGGCAGGCCAGCACAAAGGTCACGATGGCCACCGGGAGCGTGGCGAAAAATATCCAGCGCCAGCTCACTGCCTCTACCAGCACGCCTCCGAGCGCAGGGGAACAGGCGGGAGCAAGCAGCGCCACCAGCATCACCGCCGAGGAGAGTCTGGCACGCTCGTGAGGCTGAAACTGTTGCCAGGTCAGCGCCTGTCCGACGGGGATGAGTAAGCCTCCGCCCACGCCCTGCAGCACGCGCCAGGCAATCAGACTTTCCAGCGTTGCAGACAAGCCTGCCGCAGCAGAAGCCGCGCTGAACAGAAAAAGCGAGAGCAGGATGACGCGCTTTGGTCCGACGCGGCGCGTGAGCATGCTGCTGAACGGGATCGCCAGCGTCAGGCCGGCAATGTACCCGTTACTCACCCAGGCAAGCGCTGAAGGCGTGGCGTTAAGGGCATGCGCCATCGCCGGAAAGGCGACGCTGGCAATAAACATGTTGATCAAATCAAGAAAAAAGCCCAGCAGATAGACGGCGGCGACTTTACTGCGATACGTCATGGTGGATCCTCCCGTGAGGAGGCGTATCGTATCGGCCCCGGAAGTACGGATAAACCTGACAAAGCGCGATATACTGTCAAAAAAATTTTGACAGTAAAAGGCGTGAGGATGATTAACCTACAGCGGACGCAGATGTTTGTTGCGGTGGCCGATACCGGCAGCTTTACTGCCGCAGCCGATGCGCTGGGGCTGACAAAAGCCGTGGTCAGCTTCAATATTCGCCAGCTCGAAGCCGAGCTGGGGGTTACGCTGCTGCTGCGCTCCACCCGCCGCCTGACGTTAACCGAGGCGGGAGCGCTTTTTCATCAGCGCAGCGTGGCGCTTTTGAAGGACGCAGAACGGCTGCAGGATGATGTTCGCGCGAATCATGCGGGACTCACGGGTGAATTGCGGATCACCACCACGCCTGAGTACGGTTCACGGGTCGTGGTACCGTTGCTGGCCAGGTTCAGCCAGATGCACCCGGAGCTTCGCGTGCGTCATGTTTCGTCTTCACTCCATGCTGACCTTATCTCAGAGCGCTTTGACGTGGCTATCCGGTTGGGAACGCTTACCGATTCACGCTACCACGCCGCATTGATTTCACATTTTTCTATCCTGCCCGTCGCGACGCCCGAGTGGCGGGTTAATCATCCGGTTGAATCGCTTGAGCAGCTGGCGCACGCCGACTGGATTATTCACGAGCGCTTAGCTTCGCCGCTGCGCTGGCAGGTGAAAGATGCCAGCGGTACGCCTGAAATGCTGGAGATAAAAAAAGCGCCGCGCCTGTTTGCCGACAGTGCTCAGGCGCTTATGGCCTTTGCGCTCGCGGGAAGTGGCGTGGCGTTACTGCCTGAATGGCTGGTGCGCGATGCGCTTGATGCGGGAAAACTGGTCCCGGTTTTACCGGGCTATACCTTTACGCGGCAGGGCATCTACGCGGTTTATCCCGATGCCCGGCATGTGCCCGCGAAAGTGCGCACCTTTATCGATTTTATGCGCACCAGCGTCAATTAATCGTGCATCATCTTTTTGATGAGCGCAGAGAACTGCTCCCGTTCGGCCTTATTAAGACGCCCTAAAAACGCCTCATCCACCTCGTTGCCGACCGGCTGGCAGTTTGCAAGCAGGGCTTCGCCTTCCGGCGTCAGGAAGACAAACCGGCGGCGCTTATCTGCGGGATCGTGCTCGCGTTTGACCAGCCCGCGCGCCTCCATTCGGCTGAGCATCTCCGCCAGAGTCGCCTTCGTGCTGACCGCCACTTCGGTCAATGCCACCTGCTCAATGCCCGGGTGCTCGGCAATGGAGCGCATAACCGCATACTGCGGCTTGGTCAGTTCCGGCAGGGCATGTTGCCACTTAGCGGTATGCTGTTGAAAAAGCTGACGTAACAGGTGGAACGCCTCTTGTCTTAGTTCCATGAACACTCCGACAGAAAAAATCACCCCCTATGATAGCCGCTAAAGCCCGGGATGATAACGCGGGATTTTTTAGCATTTAGTGTGATCGTGTGCGAACAATCTTGTCAGTAGAGCGATCCGGGAGTAGTTTATCTACAATGTTCGCATACGAACAAATTGATTGAGGTGATGAATGAGATTGATCGTGGGAATGACAGGAGCAACGGGGGCTCCGCTGGGCGTGGCGCTGCTGCAGGCGCTGAGGGAAATGCCGGAGGTGGAGACCCATCTGGTCATGTCGAAGTGGGCAAAAACAACCATTGAGCTGGAAACGCCTTACAGCGTGCAGGACGTTGCTGCGTTGGCTGACGTTGTTCACAGCCCGGCTGACCAGGCCGCCACCATCTCCTCCGGCTCGTTTCGCACCGACGGCATGATCGTCATTCCCTGCAGCATGAAAACGCTGGCGGGGATCCGCGCGGGCTACGCCGAAGGGCTGGTGGGCCGTGCGGCAGATGTGGTGCTGAAAGAGGGGCGTAAGCTGGTGCTCGTTCCCCGCGAAACGCCGCTCAGCACCATTCATCTGGAGAACATGCTGGCGCTTTCCCGCATGGGCGTGGCGATGGTGCCGCCCATGCCTGCGTATTACAACCATCCGCAAACCGCCGATGACATCACCCAGCATATCGTGACCCGTGTGCTCGACCAGTTTGGTCTGGAGCACAAAAAGGCGCGCCGATGGAACGGGTTGCGGGAGGCGAAACATTTTTCACAGGAGAACAAAGATGGCATTTGATGATTTGAGAAGCTTCCTGCAGGCGCTCGATGAGCAAGGGCAACTGCTGAAAATTGAGGAAGAGGTGAATGCGGAGCCGGATCTGGCGGCGGCAGCCAACGCCACAGGCCGTATTGGCGACGGCGCGCCCGCGCTGTGGTTCGACAATATTCGTGGCTTTACCGATGCCCGCGTGGTGATGAACACCATCGGCTCGTGGCAGAACCACGCCATATCAATGGGGCTGCCAGCGAATACCCCGGTAAAAAAACAGATCGACGAGTTTATTCGCCGCTGGGACAAATTCCCCGTTACGCCGGAGCGCCGTGCTAACCCGGCCTGGGCGCAAAATACCGTCGACGGTGAAGACATTAACCTGTTCGATATCCTGCCGCTGTTTCGCCTGAACGACGGTGACGGCGGTTTTTATCTCGATAAAGCGTGCGTTGTCTCGCGCGATCCGCTCGACCCGGACCATTTCGGCAAGCAGAACGTCGGGATCTACCGCATGGAGGTCAAGGGCAAGCGCAAGCTCGGCCTGCAGCCGGTACCGATGCATGATATCGCCCTCCATCTGCACAAAGCGGAAGAGCGCGGGCAAGATCTGCCGATCGCGATTACTCTCGGCAACGACCCGATCATCACCCTGATGGGCGCCACGCCGCTGAAATACGATCAGTCTGAGTATGAAATGGCCGGCGCGCTGCGCGAAAGCCCGTACCCGATTGCCACCGCGCCGCTGACCGGCTTCGACGTGCCGTGGGGGTCTGAAGTGATCCTGGAAGGGGTGATTGAAGGCCGCAAACGTGAAATCGAAGGGCCGTTCGGCGAGTTTACCGGACACTATTCCGGTGGCCGTAATATGACGGTGGTCCGTATCGACAAAGTTTCTTACCGCACCAAACCGATCTTCGAATCCCTTTACCTCGGCATGCCGTGGACCGAGATTGACTATCTGATGGGACCAGCCACCTGCGTGCCGCTTTATCAGCAGCTGAAGGCGGAATTCCCGGAAGTGCAGGCGGTGAACGCGATGTACACCCACGGTCTGCTGGCAATTATCTCCACCAAAAAACGCTACGGTGGTTTTGCCCGCGCGGTCGGTTTACGCGCCATGACCACGCCGCACGGTCTGGGCTACGTGAAGATGGTGATTATGGTGGATGAGGATGTCGATCCGTTCAACCTCCCGCAGGTGATGTGGGCGCTCTCATCGAAGGTCAATCCGGCAGGGGATCTGGTGCAGCTGCCGAACATGTCGGTGCTTGAACTCGACCCAGGCTCCAGCCCGGCGGGCATTACCGACAAACTGATTATTGATGCCACCACGCCTGTTGCACCGGACACCCGTGGCCACTACAGCCAGCCGGTACAGGATCTGCCTGAAACTAAAGCCTGGGCTGAAAAACTGACCGCGATGCTGGCAGCACGCCAATAAGGAGGAAAAGATGATTTGTCCACGTTGTGCCGATGAGCATATTGAAGTGATGGCGACGTCACCGGTGAAAGGGGTCTGGACCGTTTACCAGTGCCAGCATTGTCTTTATACCTGGCGCGATACCGAACCGCTGCGTCGTACCAGCCGCGAGCATTACCCGGAAGCGTTCCGCATGACGCAGAAGGATATTGATGAAGCACCGCAGGTGCCGACGATCCCGCCGCTGTTGTAAAAAAAGCCCGGTGGCGCTGCGCTTACCGGGCCTACGGGTTTTGTAGGTCGGGTAAGGCGAAGCCGCCACCCGACAAAACAGACCGCAGAAAACTAAACCAGACTCTTCAACCGATAAATCCACTCCAGCGCCTGACGCGGCGTCAGTGAATCCGGGTCGAGGTTCTCCAGCGCTTCCACTGCAGGCGACGTTTCTTCCGCTGGCGCCAACAGCGACATCTGGGTGCCATCGATCTGCGTCGCTGCCGCATTCGGCGACAGGCTTTCCAGCTCACGCAGCTTCTGGCGAGCGCGCTTGATCACCTCTTTTGGTACCCCTGCCAGCGCCGCGACGGCAAGGCCATAGCTCTTGCTCGCCGCGCCATCCTGCACCGTGTGCATAAAGGCGATGGTGTCGCCGTGCTCAAGTGCATCAAGATGAACGTTAGCCACGCCTTCCATTTTCTCCGGCAGCTGCGTCAGTTCGAAGTAGTGGGTGGCGAACAGCGTCATGGCCTTGATTTTATTTGCGAGGCTTTCAGCACAGGCCCAGGCCAGCGACAGGCCGTCATAGGTTGAGGTTCCGCGTCCTACCTCATCCATCAGCACCAGGCTGTGCTCCGTCGCGTTATGCAGAATGTTAGCCGTTTCGGTCATCTCGACCATAAAGGTTGAGCGACCGCTCGCCAGATCGTCCGCTGCCCCAACGCGGGTGAAGATACGGTCGATGGGGCCAATCTCCACTTTTTGCGCCGGGACGTAGCTGCCGATATACGCGAGCAAAGCAATCAGCGCCGTCTGGCGCATGTAGGTACTTTTACCGCCCATGTTCGGGCCGGTAATGATCAGCATTCTTCTTTGTGGCGACAGGCTCAGCGGGTTGGCAATGAACGGTTCGTTCAGCACCTGCTCAACTACCGGGTGACGGCCTTCAGTGATGCGAATGCCAGGCTTGTAGGTAAAGGTTGGGCAGGTATAGTTCAGCGTTTCCGCGCGTTCTGCCAGGTTCACCAGCACGTCCAGCTCCGCCAGCGCGCTGGCGCTCAGCTGCAGGTCGGCCAGGTGCGGCATCAGCATGTCAAACAGCTCGTCATACAGCTGTTTTTCCAGCGCCAGGGCTTTACCTTTCGAGGTGAGCACTTTGTCCTCGTACTCTTTCAGCTCGGGAATGATGTAGCGTTCGGCGTTTTTCAACGTCTGGCGACGGACGTAGTGAATCGGCGCCAGGTGGCTTTGCCCGCGGCTGATCTGAATGTAGTAACCGTGTACCGCGTTATATCCCACTTTCAGTGTGTCGAGCCCAAGACGCTCGCGTTCGCGGATTTCCAGCTTATCGAGATAGTCCGTCGCGCCGTCGGCCAGCGCGCGCCATTCGTCCAGCTCTTCGTTGTAGCCTGGAGCAATCACGCCGCCATCGCGCACCAGAACCGGAGGCGCATCGATAATGGCGAGCTCCAGCAGTTCGCGAAGCTCGGTAAATTCGCCCATGGTTGCACGGAGTTTCTGTACCGGCGCGCTGTCAACGTCGCTCAGCTGAGCACGCAGCTCCGGCAGCTGCTGGAAAGCATGCCGCATCCGCGCGAGGTCGCGCGGGCGCGCGGTGCGCAATGCCAGACGGGCAAGAATACGTTCCAGATCGCCTACCTGACGCAGGACAGGCTGCAGTTCGGTATAGCGATCCTGCAACGCAGCAATCGTCTGCTGGCGGCAAACCAGCGTATCGGTATCGCGAATCGGCATATGCAGCCAGCGTTTCAGCATGCGGCTGCCCATTGGCGTCACCGTGCTGTCGAGCACCGACGCGAGCGTGTTTTCAACGCCACCCGCCAGGTTCTGGGTGATCTCAAGGTTACGGCGCGTGGCGGCATCCATGATGATGCTGTCCTGCTGGCGCTCCATGGTGATAGAACGGATATGCGGCAGGGCGGTGCGCTGGGTGTCTTTCACGTACTGCAGGAGGCAACCTGCGGCACACAGCCCGCGCGGAGCGTTTTCCACGCCAAAGCCAATCAGATCGCGGGTGCCAAACTGCAGGTTCAGCTGCTGGCGGGCGGTATCAATTTCGAATTCCCACAGCGGGCGGCGGCGCAATCCGCGACGGCCTTCAATCAGCGCCATTTCGGCGAAGTCTTCGGCGTAGAGCAGCTCTGCCGGGTTGGTGCGCTGCAGTTCGGCAGCCATCGTTTCACGATCGGCCGGCTCACTCAGGCGAAAACGCCCGGAGCTGATGTCCAGCGTGGCATAGCCAAACCCTTTGCCATCCTGCCACAGCGCTGCCAGCAGGTTATCCTGGCGCTCCTGAAGCAGGGCTTCATCACTGATGGTGCCTGGCGTGACGATGCGTACGACTTTGCGCTCAACCGGGCCTTTCGAGGTTGCCGGGTCGCCGATCTGCTCGCAAATAGCGACGGACTCGCCCTGATTCACCAGCTTGGCCAGATAGTTTTCAACCGCATGGTGCGGGATGCCGGCCATCGGAATGGGCTCGCCTGCCGATGCGCCACGTTTGGTCAGCGAGATGTCGAGCAGCTGCGATGCACGCTTAGCATCGTCATAAAACAGCTCGTAAAAATCGCCCATACGGTAAAACAGCAGGATTTCCGGATGCTGTGCCTTCAGCTTCAGATACTGCTGCATCATTGGCGTATGTGCGTCGAAATTGTCGATTGTGCTCATGGAGTTATGATGTCCATTTCTTTGAAAATAAAACGTTTTGAGCGGCTCAGTGGCCGTTTGTTCCTTCTATTGTCGCATGAAAAAAAGGTCCGGCGCAGAAAAATGTGGCAGCTTTACGAGGTGCCTTCCGACATTAATTCGATGACAATTTTTCCATGCTCTACGCCCACCCTGACCCGGGAGTTGGTGGTAAAGCCCGCTTTTTCAAGCCAGTCGCCTTTTAAGCTCAGCGCCGCATGCACGCTGTACCGCTTTGGAATCTTCGTTTTTCGATCCTCGTGACGTTTTCTGAAATATCCCACTTTTAAATGGCGGTAGGGTTTGCCGATCGCGATCTCTTTCATAGGGTCTCCAGACTATACGGACAACGGTCATTCCTGATGCCTGTATAAAATACCAGTGATTTTTAGCGGGCGCAGGGGTAATAGTGGAATCAGGCTTCAGAAAACGGAATGCAACACCTGAAATTCAGCGTGTAAAAGTGTACTATTGATGCATCTTATTGTTCGGTAAGTCGCTATGACCGGTAAACGCATATCACGTGAAAAAGAGACCATCGCGAAAATGATCGCGTTGTACGAAAAGCAGTGTCCACAGGCTTCTCAGGAAGCGGGGCATTATCGGGCGCTCAACGCGTATGCCGATAAGCGCCTGGATAAGTGTGTTTTTGGTGAAGAAAAGCCCGCCTGTAAACAATGCCCGGTGCACTGCTACCAGCCTGCCAGACGTGAAGAGATGAAGCAGATTATGCGCTGGGCAGGCCCGCGTATGTTATGGCGACACCCCATTCTGACCGTCCGTCATCTGATGGATGACCGTCGTCCGGTGCCGGAACTGCCGGAAAAGTATCGTCCGAAAAAATAAGCCGTTCAGCTTCGTAGCGGGCGGCAAATCACATTCATGGCCAGCGCGCTGCAGAGTGGAAAGAGCGCCAGCAGCAGCCAGGGATACATTGCCTGCGTTGAAGGCACCAGCGCGCGATCCAGCAGGCTGCCAAACAACAGGTTTCCGGCCAGTACCGCAATGCCTCCGGCGGTGGAGAGTGCGCCGTAGTGCGCGCCCAGCGTTGATTCCTCGGCGAACCGCGGAATGAGATCTTTTGCCGACGGCACCAGCAGCATCTGTCCCAGCGTCAGCAGCGTGACAAACGAGACCGAGGGCAGAAGCCGCAGCCAGCCTTCAGGCGGTACTGTTGCCGCGAACATTGCCACGCTCGCGAAGGCGGCGGAAAGCAGCAAAAAGCCCACCGGCAGAATGTTCACCGCGCCCACGCGACGGGCGAAACGCGCCAGCGGCAGCTGTAAGGTAATGATCAGAACGGAGGCCAGCATAAAAAGCGGGCCGAGATCTTTCTCGTTACCGCCGGAGCGCTGGATCTCTACCGGCAGCGCCAGATAGAGCTGGTTGTAGCTTAACAGCCAGGAGCTGTACGCAATGATAAAGGCGACAAAGCGCGGCTGGCGGAACGTCGTCCACCAGGGCACTATTTTAATCTTCTGTGAACGGTGTCCAGCAGCAGGCAGACAGAAGTAAAGCACCAGTAACGCAATGATAAAGACGCCTGCACCCGCCAGCGCCACCTGGCGGAAGCCAAGCCCCGTTAGCAGGGCGCCAGCAACCGGGCCTAGTACCGCGCCGAGCTCTCCGCAGACGGCAAAGAGCGCAAACCACTCCGCGCGGCTTCGTTTGCCTTTCGCCTCACTGTGTGTGCCCGCTTTTGCCAGCAGAGCCTCAATTGAGGGAGAAAATAACGCGCCACCGACGCCCGTCAGACACGCGCCCAGAATTATCGGCCACAGCGATCCCCCGAAGGCCAGTAGCAGATAGCCCGAAACACGAACTATACAGCCGCTGAGGATAACCCCTTTCGCGCCAAACCGGTCCGAGAGTGCCCCGCCAACGATAAACATCCCCTGTTGCGAGAACGTGCGCAGGCCCAGGATCAGCCCGATAAGCCCGCCGGAGAGCAGCATGTCGTCGCGCAGAAATATCGCCAGGAAGGGAACGACGGCGTAAAACCCAATGTTAAAAACAAACTGACTACCCAGTAAAACGGGCGGCCAGAGCGTGGTGGCGGGGCGAAGGGACATTGTCGATCACTCGTCCCTACACGATAAAGTGGATGTGCTTTTTGCCATGGAACGGCGAGATCTCAATTTTGGTTTTGACTCTGAAGACCTCCCAGAGCAACGACTCGGATAAAATGTCCTGCGGTGTTCCGGTCGCCACAATTTGCCCTTTCTGCATCACAATCAGCGAGTCGCAGAACATTGAGGCGTGGTTGAGATCGTGGATGGCGACAATGCTGGTAACAGATAATTCGCTGATCAGCTGCATCAGCTGCATCTGATGATGGATGTCCAGGTGGTTGGTCGGTTCATCCAGCAGGATTTCCGTTGGGGTCTGGGCCAGCGCGCGGGCAATATGTACGCGCTGGCGCTCGCCGCCGGAGAGGCTCAGCCAGCCCTGCTCGCTGCGGTCCAGCATATCGACACGCTGCAGAGCCGCGGTGACGGTGTCGTCATCTTGCGCGCTCCAGTTCGAAAAAGCGGAGTGGTGCGGAATACGCCCGAGTTTCACCACGTCGCGCACGCGCATATTGGCGTCGGTCATCCCGTGCTGCTCAACGAACGCCACCCGGCGGGCAAGCTGCTTTTTGGCGATGCGGGAAATGTCCTGCCCGTCCAGGGTCACGCTGCCCGCATCCGGGCGACGCAGGCCAGCCAGGATACGCAAAAGAGACGATTTGCCGCAGCCGTTAGGGCCAAGGAGACCCACGGTTTCGCCCCGGGAAACCTTCAGCGAGACGTCATTGACGATAACTTTTTTGCCGACCTTCCAGGTAATATTTTCAGCGCAGATACTCATCACTTATTCCTTGAACGGTAGATAATCACGGCAAAGAAAGGCACGCCCACCAGCGCGGTGACTACGCCGACGGGGAGGCTTTGCGGCGCAATCAGCATCCGCGAGGCGATGTCGGCCAGCACCATCAGGATCGCCCCGGCCAGCGCGCTGGCAATCAGCAGCGTGCGGTGCAGCGGCCCGAACAGGAAACGCATAACGTGCGGTACCACCAGCCCCACAAAGCCGATTGAACCCGCCATGCTGACAATCGTCGCGGTAATTAGCGCGGTAGTGGTAAAGAGCGTCAGGCGAACCCACGGGACGGCAATACCTAAAGAGGCCGCGGCGTCATCACCAAAGGTAAAGGCGTCCAGCGCCCGGGAATAGTAGAGGCAGACGGCAAGGCCCGCCAGCACGACAACCAGCGCCAGCTGGAATTCCGGCCATCGCACGCCGCTAAAGCTGCCCAGTAGCCAGAACATCACGTCGCGCGCCTGCTGGGCGCTGGCGGAGGTGCTGATGGTATAGGCGGTAATGGCGTTGAACAGCTGAGAGGCCGCAACCCCTGCCAGAATGGTACGTTCATTCCCCCCGCGCGCGCCGTTCGTCAGAAATGCGACAAACGCAAAGGCGGCGAACGCCCCGGCAAACGCGCCCGCAGAGAGCGATACCGCGCCGGTGCCGATGCCCAGAACGACGACCGACACCGCCCCGGTTGAAGCACCCGCCGACACGCCGAGCACGTAAGGTTCTGCCAGCGCGTTTTTCAGCAGGCTTTGCAGCACGGCGCCGCAGATGGCTAAACCGGCCCCGCAGCACGCCGCCACCAGCGCGCGGCTCAGGCGGAAGTCCCAGATAACACTCTCATAGATGCGGTTGAGCGGAACGTCGGTCAGCCCCAGCTTATTACCGATAGCATAAAAGACATTGGACAGCGGAATCGACAGCTCGCCGACGCTGACGCCAAGGGCAATCACCAGAAACAGCAGGATAACAGCAAGAAGAGCAGAAGTGGTCAGGATCAGGCCCTGGCGGGCCTGAAGTACGGCAACTGTCATCAGTTCAGCCCCAGCTTTCTGAGCTGTTCGCCCACCTGTTCAGCACCGTAAATCGTACGAATCGTCGGGTTCATCGCCTGACCGTCCATCACCACGATATGGCCTTTCTTCACGGCGTCCAGCTGGCTGACGGCGGGATCGCTTTTCAGGAATTTGATTTTCTCTTCCGCGTTATCCAGCGCCCAGCGGTTGCGGTCCAGGCTGGAGACCACAATCACATCCGGATTAGCGGCAATAATGCTTTCCCAGCCGACGGTTGGCCATTCGGTCTCAGCAGTAATGGCGTTATGGCCGCCCAGCACGTTGGCAATAAAACCGGAGGCGCTGTTTTTCCCGCCGACATAGGCATCCGCCGAAGGCGAGGCGCTTGAGAACCAGAAGACAAACGAGAGATCTTTTTTGTTTTTACCAAATTCCTGACGCAGGTCGGCCTCGCGTTTTTTGAAATCGGCAATGACGGCCTGGCCGCGATCTTCAACGTTAAAGATTTTGGCGAAATCCTCAATCTCTTTATAGAGATAGGTCATATCCCATAGCTTCTGGCGGCTGCCGTACATATCGCCTGCGGCCTTTTTGGTGGCGCACATGCCTGGTGATAAATAGCTGTTCACACCGACGGTGGCCAGATCTTCACGTTTTGCGACCTTACTTTCCGGCCCGAGCAGCAGTGGCAACTGGGCAGGAACAAAATCGGGATTTTGCGAAAGGATGGATTCAAGGGTAGGAATTTCAACCGTCAGGGTTTTGATTTTGGCATTCTGTTCCGCCAGCTGCGGCAGCACTTTTGTCGGCCAGAAGGCGCTGGCCTTCACCTTATCTTCAAGGCCCAGCAGGAGCAAAATTTCCACGGTGTTCTGGCCCAGGGCCACAACGCGTTCCGGCGCTTTAGCGAATGTCTCTTTGTAGCCACAGTTTTCAATCGTCAGAGGATATGTGGTTGCCAGAGCAGAACTGACCGACGCAATCGCCAGGCCTAACGCGCAGATGACCTTCTTCATGAAATGCTACCCTTCATTAAAATTATTTTTGATGCAAATGAAACGCATTATTAAGGCGGAATTTTATACAGAGGAAACGATTTTGTGTCAATGAGGGACAATTGCGCAGGGTAACAAAAGGCGGTGTCAGAAAAACACCGCCGGAATAAAGCCTTAAATGAGACTCTCTTTATCAATCCCGAGACGCTTCATGCGCGACAGCAGGGTGGTGCGTTTTAACCCCAGCCGCTGGGCCGCCCCTTTCGGCCCGGCCACCACGCCGTTGGTCTCTTTCAGCACGCGCAGAATGAGCTGATATTCATCTTCTCCCTCTTTCGCTACCTCGGCGGCGGGTACGGTCACGTCAGGAAGGGCAATCTCAGGCAGGGAGAGCTGCAGCACGTTCCCGCGCGTCAGCAGCACCGCGCGCTCAATGACGTTTTCCAGTTCACGCACGTTGCCCGGCCACTCCATCGATGAGAGGGTGCGCAGCGTCTCGGCGGGAATGCTGTCGATGTTTCGCCCCATCCGGCGCGCGATTTTCGCGGTAAAGGCCTTGACCAGAAGGGGGATATCTTCCGGGCGTTCGCGCAGCGGCGGCAGGCAGATCGGAAAGACGTTCAGGCGATAGTAAAGGTCGCTTCTGAATTCGCGGTCGGCGACCATTTTTTTCAGATCGCGGTTGGTGGCGGCAATCAGGCGCACATCGGTCTGGATAAGCTTGTTGCTGCCGAGACGCTCAAACTCCTGCTCCTGCAAAACGCGCAGCAGCTTGGGCTGTAGCTCCAGCGGCATATCGCCCACTTCGTCGAGGAAAAGCGAGCTTTTATCCGCCAGCTCGAAACGCCCCAGGCGCTGGCTGCTGGCCCCGGTAAACGCGCCGCGCTCGTGGCCGAAGAGGTCGCTTTCCAGCAGACCCGCTGGCATCGCCGCGCAGTTCATCTTCACCATGCGTCGGCTGTTGCGGTTGCTCAGGTTATGGATGGCGCGGGCAATCAGCTCTTTACCGGTACCGGTTTCGCCGAGGATCAGCACCGTGCTGTCGCTCTGTGCCACCATTTCCACCTGCTTGAGGACGCTGTACATGGCGTCGCTGCGCCCGATGATTTCGCCAAACTCGCTGTCCACGTTGTTGAGCTGCTCGGTCAGGGCCAGATTCTCGTCCACCAGCCGCTCTTTCAGGCGGTGGATCTCCTGATAGGCGAGGGCGTTATCCAGCGCGATAGAAATACGCTCGGCGATCTGGCGCAGCAGCTTCAGGTTGGCGGTGGTAAACACGGCCTCATCGCACTGCGCCAGTTTGAGCACCCCAAGCATGGTGCTGCCGGACATCAGCGGCAGCAGGCACAGAGTCTGAATTTTGTTGCCCCAGGTGTTAAACAGCATCCGCTCGTACGGCGCCACCGGGTCCTGTTCGCTAAGGTTAAGGAGCAGGATCTCCTTGCTTTTAAACACCCGCTCAGAAAGGGTGCCCGCTTCGTCCACCTCGCTCTGCTCGTGCGCCGGGTTAGCCTCATCGAGGTAGTGGGTGGAATAGATGTTCAGCTTGCCTTTGCGGTTCCCGCGCAGCGCGATGCTGATAGCGTCGATTTTGAAATAGTGGTGGATCTCCTTCGAGACTTCGCTGACCAGCTCATCCATATCGAGACGCGACAGCACGGCGTTGGTGATGGCGACCAGAATACGAAAGTTGTCGCGCTCGCGGCTCAGCAGGTCGTAATCCACGTTATTGGTGACGCGGCTTTGGATCTGCTCCGCGACGACGGCCACGATCTGGGTAAAGGTATGCAGACGCTCGTACTCCGCCTCGCTCCAGGGCTGGTCGGTATTGCGGATAAACTCGCAGCCGCCAAAAATATGGCCCTCCGCCGCCAGCGGCAACATGCCGTAATGACCGAAAGGCTGATAAAGATTGCTCTCTGCCAGCCGCGGCCACGCCATCCGAAACTCTTCAAAATTGCAGTGCAGCACTTCAGGCCGGGAGAGAATACGGCGCACCGGGCCATGCGCCAGATACGTCTCGTCCTCGTACTCAAACGCTTTGCCATTATCGCGCGTTGAGTAGTAGCTCGCGCGGTGCGTTCCGCTATGCCAGAGCACAATCGCCGCGCTGTCCGCCAGCGCTGATTGCCTGACCAGCCGCGTCAGGGCATCGCTCAGCGCGCCGAGATCGGGCTGTTGTAAAAGTGTGCGCGTAATGTCAAACAGGCCCTGCTGTCCAAGATCGCTCATCGGTGTATACGGCATTATTGCTTTCCAATAGAAACTGGCAAAAAAGAGAGATTCAGTGCTGACCGCTTATGGCGCGGCTCTAGCAAATTCGGGGTAGCGGCTCAGCGTGCGGCAGGTCCAGCGTGCGCTTCACGCCATAAAGCCCGGCCAGGCGCACCCCTTTGCGCTCAACCACGTCGCCGATGATGGCCGCGTCTTTCCCTAAGGGATGCGCACGTAGCTGCTCAAGCACCGCCTCAGCAGCCTGGCGCTCCACGCCGATCGCCAGCTTGCCTTCGTTAGCAAAATTTAGCGGGTCGAGCCCCAATAGCTCGCACAGCCCGCGTACGGCAGGCTTAACCGGCAGGCTGCGCTCGGTGAGTTCAATTCCGCACCCGCAGCTTGCGGCGAACTCGTGGACGACGGCATTCACCCCTCCACGGGTGGCATCGCGCAAGGCCTTCACGCCGGGAATGGCGCGCAGCGTCTGAATCAGCGGGGTGAGTACCGCGCAGTCGCTGCGAAGCTCGCCGTCCAGACCTAATCCTTCGCGCAGGTTAAGGATAGTCGCCCCGTGGCAGCCCAGCGTGCCGGTCACGATCAGCACGTCGCCGACGCTAAGCCGCTGCGCGCCCCAGTGAACGTCTGCGGGGATCGCCCCCATGCCGGCGGTGTTGATGAAGAGCTTATCGGCCGCACCGCGCTGGACCACTTTGGTGTCCCCGGTGACGATAGCGATCCCCGCCTCGCGCGCGGTGTGCGCCATGCTGTTCACCACCGCCGTGAGCGTCTCCATCGGTAACCCTTCTTCAAGAATAAACCCGCAGGAGAGGTAGCGCGGAATGGCGCCGCTGACGGCTACGTCGTTGGCGGTGCCGCAGACGGCGAGCTTGCCGATATCGCCGCCCGGGAAGAACAGTGGGTCAATCACGTAGCTGTCGGTAGAGAACGCCAGCCGGTCACCGTGGGCGGTGAGGGTCGCGAGGTCAATGCGCGCCTGATCCTCCTGCTCGGCAAGCCAGGGGTTATTGAAGGCTTCCATGAACAGCCGGTTAATCAGCTGCTGCATCGCCTGTCCACCACTTCCGTGCGCCATTTCCACCGTGTTCATGCTTCACACTCCTGGTTGCGATACTGATACCACGCGGCGCAGGCTCCTTCGGAGGAGACCATCAGCGCGCCAAACGCGGTTTGCGGGTTACAGGTGTTGCCAAATAACGGACAGTGATGAGGTTTGCATTTGCCGGTAAGCACCTCGCCGCAGCGGGCGCGGGGATCGTCGCACACCTGCTGTGGCTGTGGGTGGAAGTGCGCTTCGGCATCGAATGCGCGATAGGCAGGCGTCAGGCGCACGCCGGATTCGGCAATCAGCCCCAGCCCGCGCCACTCGCTGTCGCCCTCAACGCTAAACACGTCGGCTATCGCCTGCTGCGCCCGTTCATTTCCCGCATCGGGCACCACGCGGCGATACTGATTTTCCACCGCGCTCAGGGCCGCTATTTTCTGCTCAACCAGCATGGTCACACCTTGCAGTAGATCAAGCGGTTCGAAACCAGCGACCACTAACGGACGATTGTACTGTTCAGCGATAAAACCGTAGGCGTCTGTGCCAATCACCATGCTGACGTGGCCCGGTGCCAGAAACGCGTCGATGCCGTTGTCCGGCTCTTCCAGCAGGCTGCGCAGCGTGGGAATGAGCGTAATGTGCTGGCAGAAAAAGAAAAAGTTACCAACACCGCGCGCTTTCGCCTGCTGCAGCGTGATGGCCGTAGCGGGCATGGTGGTCTCAAAACCCAGCCCGAAAAAGACGACCTTGCGCTCAGGGTTATCCATCGCCAGCGTCAGGGCATCCATCGGTGAGTAAACGATCCGCACGTCCGCCCCGCGCGCTTTCGCCTGCAGCAGCGAGCCGTTTTTCCCCGGCACGCGCATCGCGTCGCCAAAGGTGCAGAAAGTAACGTCGGGCTGGCCGGCAATTTCAATGCAGCTGTCGATGCGCCCCATCGGCAGCACGCACACCGGGCAGCCGGGGCCGTGAATAAACTCGATGTTCTCCGGCAGCAGCTGGTCGAGGCCAAATTTGAAGATGGCGTGCGTATGTCCGCCGCACACCTCCATGATCCGCAGCGGCTTTTCTTTCGTGTAGTCCAGCAGCGCCGCGCGCGTTTTCAGATGCCCGATAAGCTGCATCACCTGTTCCGGCGCGCGGTATTCATCAACGTAACGCATGATTACCTTTCCTCGCCGTACAGCAGCGCGCCGACGTCCGGTTCCACGTCGAACATGTTTTGCAGCGCGTCGAGCGTGTCGCGGGCTTCTGCTTCGTTAATCACGCTCATCGCAAAGCCTACGTG
Source organism: Enterobacter sp. KB-280D8 (assembly GCF_041399405.1). Taxonomy (NCBI): domain Bacteria; kingdom Pseudomonadati; phylum Pseudomonadota; class Gammaproteobacteria; order Enterobacterales; family Enterobacteriaceae; genus Enterobacter; species Enterobacter sp. KB-280D8. The sequence goes on along the minus strand of NZ_JBGKEC010000003.1, from coordinate 117,116 downwards.
GACCAGCACCCACTGGCCGAGGCGCGACGCGCCCGTCTCATCGGTGCTGCCCACCAGCGTCAGGTCGACGTCGCGCAGGATGCCGCAAACCTCGACTTTGGCCTGATTGCCGTCGATGGCGTGAATTTGTCCCGGTACGCCTATGCACATCGTTCGCTCTCCAGCCAGTCCAGCCAGGCGTCCATCCCGTCGCCGCGCGTGGCGGAAACCAGCAGGATGTGAATGTCCGGGTTCACCTCGCGGGCATACGCCATGCACTTATCAACGTCAAAATTCAGGTACGGCAGCAGGTCGACTTTGTTCAGCAGCATGAGGGAGGCGGCGGCGAACATGTGGGGGTATTTCAGCGGCTTGTCTTCGCCTTCGGTCACCGAAAGCACCGCCACCTTGTGTCGTTCACCCAGATCGAAGCTCGCCGGGCACACCAGGTTGCCGACGTTTTCAATAAACAGGATTCCGTTATCTGCCAGCGGCAGGCGCGGCGCGGCGTCGGCAATCATCTGCGCGTCCAGGTGGCAGCCTTTACCGGTGTTGACCTGGATCGCGGGCGTGCCGGTTTCACGAATGCGCGCCGCATCGTTAACGGTTTGCTGGTCGCCTTCGATCACCGCGCAAGAGACGCGTTCATTCAGACACTTCAGGGTTTCGGTAAGCAGGGTGGTTTTTCCGGAACCGGGGCTGGAGACCAGGTTCAGCACCAACTGCCTGCGCGCGGCAAAGCGCGCGCGGTTGCGGGCGGCGATCTGGTTATTTTTATCCAGCACGTCGAGCTCCACCTCCAGCATCTGGCGCTGGCTCATGCCCGGCGCGTGGGTGCCCGCTTCGCCGTGGCCGTAATGCAGGTCACCCGCGCCGGAGCGTTGCGGTGCAAAGGTTATGCCGGTCAGGGCCGCCGCAGGACGCGGGGCGGGGGAAAAGGGCGCAGAGCGAAACGCGGAGTGGGGGCGGTGTTCATCCCCTTCTATATACAGGTTGCCTTCGGCGCAACCGCAGGTACTACACATACTTTACTCCTTCTCGATTTCGAGACGTTGGATCTGCATGCCGTCATCCGCCACGATGCGCAGCCCGGCGCTCTGGCACTGCGGGCAGCGCTGAACCTTCGATGACAGCAGGGTGACGTACTGCTGGCACTGCTCGCACCAGCACTCCGCCTGCTGCTCTTCAATATGCAGCGCGCAGCCTTCCGCCAGCGTGCCGCGGCACACCAGCTCAAAGCAGAAGGTCAGGGCGCTGGTCTCGACGCAGGAAAATGCCCCGATCTTCAGCCAGACGCCGGTGACGCGTTTCGCGCGGTTTTGCACTGCCTGCTGTTCGATAAGTTCCAGAGCCCGCTGGCAGAGGGTGATTTCGTGCATGACGCCTCCTCAATGAATTGCGCCATTGAATGCAATAACGGTGCCAGCTTGATTTGCGTTAAGGCGTGACGATGTCAACGCTGTCGAAATGACACGTCGACATCGCAGCGTTGACAGTGACTTTTTTGATAAAAGCAATATGAATCAATTAATTAAAAACTGGCACGGAATCTGCTTAACAGCCGCTATCTCCATTAACCGGATACCTTTTATGACTATTTGGGAAATCAGCGAAAAAGCGGATTACATCGCGCAGCGCCACCAGCAGCTTCAGGATCAGTGGCACCTCTACTGCAACTCTCTGGTTCAGGGGATCACCCTGTCAAAAGCGCGTCTGCATCACGCGATGAGCTGCGCGGCGCAGGGCGATATGCGATTTGTCCTCTTCGGCCATTTCACGGTTTTTGTCACCCTGGCAGACAGCTTTAACAGCCACACCATCGAGTACTACGTCGAGAACAAAGAGGGTGAAAAACAGTGTATTGCGCAGGCCCAGCTGATGGCCGACGGCATGGTCGACGGCTACGTCAGCAACCGCGATCGCCAGCAGGTGCTTGAGCACTATCTGGAGAAAATCGCGCCGGTTTACAACGGTCTCTACGCCGCGGTTGAACACGACTTGCCGGTCGACCTGAAACAGCTGGTCGCGGGAAAGATTCCCGCTAACCCTGCCTGATAACCGTGTGTCGAAAAGTGTCGATGAGACAGTTTTTCGTCGTCAAAAATGACCATCACCTGAGGATTGCCCGGTGAACCGTTTTGTAATTGCTGACTCGACGGTCTGTATTGGCTGTCGAACCTGTGAGGCGGCGTGCTCGGAAATGCACCGCCTGCACGGGCTGCAGTCCATGCCGCGCCTGCGCGTCATGCGTAATGAAAAAGAGTCTGCCCCGCAGCTCTGCCACCACTGTGAAGATGCCCCGTGTGCGGGCGTGTGCCCGGTTAACGCCATCACCCGCGTCGATGGCGCGGTCCAGCTGAACGAAAGCCTGTGCGTCAGCTGCAAGCTGTGCGGCATCGCCTGCCCGTTCGGCGCCATTGAATTCTCCGGCAGCCGCCCGCTCCATATCCCGGCGAACGCCAATACCCCGAAAGCGCTGCCTGCGCCACCCGCTCCGGCGAAGGTGAGCACGCTGCTGGACTGGGTGCCCGGCATCCGCGCTATCGCCGTGAAGTGCGACCTGTGCAGCTTTGACGAACAGGGCCCGGCCTGCGTGCGGACCTGCCCGACCAAAGCGCTGATCCTGGTCAACATCCGCGACATCGCCCGCACCAGCAGGCGCAAGCGCGAGCTGACCATTAATACCGACGTCGGAGATCTTTCGCTTCTGCAGTCGCTTAACGAGGGGGCGAAATGAACGCGATATTTATGATTAACAGCGCCGTGGCGTACTTTGCCGCTGCCGCCGTGCTGGCGCTGGTGTTCTCTTTCCATAAAACCCTGAGCGGCTGGATAGCCGGTATCGGCGGGGCGGTCGGCAGCCTGATGACGCTGGCCGCTGGCGGCGTGGTTCTGCTCGGCGGGCAATCCGTGGAAACACTTATGCCGCTGATTCGCCACACCGTGGCGATTACACCGCTAAACGCCATCTGGCTGGTGACCTTTGGCCTGTGCGGGCTGTTTATCAGCCTGTTCAATATTGACTGGCACCGTCATCAGCAGGTCAAAGCCAACGGCCTGCTGGTGAACCTGCTGATGGCCACGGCGGTCTGCACGGTTATCGCCAGCAACCTCGGCGCGCTGGTGGTGATGGCGGAGATCATGGCCCTGTGCGGCGTGTTCCTGACGGGCTGCAGCGCCTCCGGCAAGCTGTGGTTTGCGCTCGGTCGCCTCGGGACGCTGCTGCTGGCGCTGGCCTGCTGGTTGGTGTGGCAGCGTTTCGGCACCCTGGACTTTTCCGCGCTTAACGGCCAGACGCTGGGCAACGACGTCTGGCTGCTTGGCGTAGTCGGCTTTGGCCTGTTGGCCGGGATTATCCCGCTGCACGGCTGGGTGCCGCAGGCGCATGCGAATGCCCCTGCGCCGGCTGCCGCGCTGTTCTCCTCCGTGGTGATGAAGGTGGGGCTGTTCGGTATTCTGACCCTCACGCTGACCGGCGGTCAGCCGCCGCTGTGGTGGGGCGTGGTGCTGCTGATTGCGGGCATGGTCACCGCGTTCGTTGGCGGGTTGTACGCCCTGATGGAGCACAACATTCAGCGCCTGCTGGCGTACCACACCCTTGAAAACATCGGCATCATCCTGCTCGGTATGGGCGCGGGCGTCGCCGGGCTGGCGCTTAACCAGCCGGCGCTGATTGCTGCCGGGTTTATCGGAGGCCTGTATCACCTCGTCAACCACAGCCTGTTTAAAAGCACCCTCTTCCTCGGGGCGGGTAGCGTCTGGTTCCGCACCGGCCATCGGGATATCGAAAAGCTCGGCGGCATTGGCAAAAAGATGCCCGTCATTTCACTCGCCATGCTGGTGGGGCTGATGGCGATGGCTGCGCTGCCGCCGCTGAACGGCTTTGCCGGGGAGTGGGTGATCTACCAGTCCTTCTTCGCGCTCGGTCAGAGCGATCTCTTTATTGCGCGCCTGTTAGGCCCGCTACTGGCGGTCGGGCTGGCGATTACCGGGGCGCTGGCGGTGATGTGCATGGCGAAGGTTTACGGCGTGACCTTCCTCGGCGCGCCGCGCACCCGCGAAGCGGAAAACGCCTGCTGCGCACCGGTACTGATGTGTGCCAGCGTGGTTGCGCTGGCGCTGTGCTGCATTGCGGGCGGGGTTGCCGCGCCGTGGCTACTGCCGCTGCTGCGCAACGCCGTTCCGCTGCCGCTGACCACGGCGCATACCGTTGTATCCCAGCCGATGATGGCGCTGCTGCTGGTTGCCGCACCGCTGCTGCCATTCGTGCTGATGCTGTTCTTTAAACGCGACCGACTCGCCTCCCGCTCGCGCGGCGCGGCGTGGGCCTGCGGCTACGAACACGAGCAGTCGATGGTCATCACCGCCCACGGTTTCGCCATGCCGGTGAAGGAAAACTTCGCCGCCGTGCTGAAGCTGCGCCGCTGGCTGAACCCGGTGGGCTGGGTACCGGGCTGGCAGAGCGCTGCCGCACCCGCGCTGTTCCGCCGTCTGGCGGTCATCGAGCTGGCGGTGCTGGTGGTTATTGTGATTTCACGAGGAGCCTGACATGAGTCTGTTACTGGCAATTCTTCAGGCGCTGGTGCTGTTCGCCGCCGCGCCGCTGCTGTCGGGCATCACGCGCGTGGCGCGCGCCCGAATGCACAACCGCCGAGGGCCTGGGGTGCTCCAGGAGTACCGCGATCTCTTCAAGCTGCTTTCTCGTCAGAGCGTGGCCCCGGACGCCGCAGGCTGGGTCTTCCGCCTGACGCCGTTCGTGATGGTTGGCGTGATGCTGACCATCGCCACCGCTCTGCCGGTGGTGACGGTGGCGTCGCCGCTGCCGGCGCTCGGCGATCTAATCACGCTGATTTACCTCTTCGCCATTGCCCGTTTCTTCTTTGCGATTGCGGGCCTGGACACCGGAAGCCCGTTTACCGGCATTGGCGCCAGCCGCGAGGCGATGCTCGGCGTGCTGGTGGAGCCGATCCTGCTGCTGGGGCTGTGGGTCGCCGCGCAGGTGGCCGGTTCCACCCATATCAGCTTTATCACCGACACCGTTTATCACTGGCCGGTGGCCCGCTCCATTCCGCTGGTGCTGGCGCTCTGTGCCTGCGCGTTCGCCACGTTTATTGAGATGGGCAAACTGCCATTCGATCTGGCGGAAGCCGAGCAGGAGCTGCAGGAAGGTCCGCTTACCGAGTATAGCGGCTATGGCTTCGCGGTGCTGAAGTGGGGCATCAGCCTCAAGCAACTGGTGGTGCTGCAGATGTTTGTCGGCGTCTTCTTCCCGTGGGGACAAATGACGCACTTCACCGTGGGTGGTCTGGTGCTGGCCGTCGTGATTGCCGCCCTCAAGCTGCTGGTCGGCGTGCTGGTGATTGCCCTGTTTGAAAACAGCATGGCGCGCCTGCGTTTTGTCGAAACGTCACGCATCACCTGGGCCGGTTTTGGTTTTGCATTTTTAGCGTTCGTCTCCTTGCTGGTGGCGTGATTAAAGAGAATTTTTATGTCTGAAGAAAAGAAAGGTCAGCAGTATCTCGCCGCGTTGCATCAGGCTTTCCCCGGCGTGGTGCTGGAGGAGTCCTGGCAAACCAAAGACCAGGTAACCGTCACCGTGAAGGTGAACTACCTGCCGGAAGTGGTGGAGTTTCTTTACTACCGTCAGGGCGGCTGGCTGTCGGTGCTGTTCGGTAACGACGAACGCCAGCTGTGCGGCAACTACGCGGTGTACTACGTGATGTCGATGGAGCAGGGCGAGAAGTGCTGGATCACCGTGCGCGTTGAAGTCGACCCGAATAAGCCGGAATACCCGTCCGTCACGCCGCGCGTGCCTGCCGCCGTCTGGGGCGAACGCGAGGTGCGCGACATGTACGGCCTGGTGCCGGTCGGCCTGCCGGACGAGCGCCGCCTGGTGCTGCCGGACGACTGGCCGGACGAACTCTACCCGCTGCGCAAAGACAGCATGGACTACCGCCAGCGCCCGGCGCCGACCACCGACAGCGAAACCTACGAGTTCATCAACGAGCTCGGCAGCAAGAAGAACAACGTGGTGCCGATCGGCCCGCTGCACGTCACCTCCGACGAACCGGGCCACTTCCGCCTGTTCGTCGACGGCGAGAACATCATCGACGCCGACTACCGCCTGTTCTACGTCCATCGCGGCATGGAAAAGCTGGCGGAAACCCGCATGGGCTATAACGAAGTGACGTTCCTCTCTGACCGCGTGTGCGGCATCTGCGGCTTTGCCCACAGCACTGCCTATACCACATCGGTGGAAAACGGCATGGGGATCGTGGTGCCGGAACGCGCGCAGATGATCCGCGCCATTCTGCTGGAGGTGGAACGCCTGCACTCGCACCTGCTTAACCTCGGCCTGGCCTGCCACTTCGTTGGCTTTGACTCCGGGTTTATGCAGTTCTTCCGCGTGCGCGAGGCGTCGATGAAGATGGCGGAGATCCTCACCGGGGCGCGTAAAACCTACGGTCTGAACCTGATCGGCGGGATCCGCCGCGACCTGCTGAAGGACGATATGATCCAGACCCGCCAGCTGGCCCAGCAGATGCGCCGCGATGTGCAGGAGCTGGTGGATATGCTGCTCAGCACGCCAAACATCGAGCAGCGCACCGTCGGCATCGGCCGCCTTGACCCGGAAATCGCCCGCGACTTCAGTAACGTAGGCCCGATGGTACGCGCCAGCGGCCATGCCCGCGACACCCGCGCCGATCACCCGTTTGTCGGCTACGGCCTGCTGCCGATGACCGTGCACAGCGAGCAGGGCTGCGACGTCATCTCGCGCCTTAAGGTGCGCATCAACGAGGTGTTCACTGCTCTGAATATGATCGACTTCGGCCTCGATAACCTGCCGGGCGGCCCGCTGATGGTGGAGGGCTTCACCTACATCCCGAATCGCTTCGCCCTTGGCTTTGCCGAAGCACCGCGCGGGGACGACATTCACTGGAGCATGACCGGCGACAACCAGAAGCTGTACCGCTGGCGCTGCCGCGCGGCCACCTACGCCAACTGGCCAACCCTGCGCTATATGCTGCGCGGCAACACGGTTTCCGATGCGCCGCTGATCATCGGCAGCCTCGACCCGTGCTACTCCTGCACCGACCGCATGACCGTCGTGGACGTGCGTAAGAAGAAAAGCCAGGTGGTGCCGTACAAAGAGCTTGAGCGCTACAGCATCGAGCGTAAGAACTCGCCGCTGAAATAAGGACTCGCCATGTTTACCTTTATCAAAAAAGTCATCAAAACCGGCGTGCAGACCAGCAGCTATCCGCTGGAGCCGATGCCGGTGGACAAAAACTTTCGCGGCAAGCCGGAGCACAATCCGCAGCAGTGCATCGGCTGCGCGGCCTGCGTCAACGCCTGCCCGTCGAACGCCTTAACGGTGGAAACGGATCTCAAAACCGGCGAGCTGGCCTGGCAGTTCAACCTCGGGCGCTGCATTTTCTGCGGCCGCTGCGAGGAGGTCTGCCCGACGGTCGCCATTCGCCTGTCGCAGGAATACGAGCTGGCGGTGTGGAAGAAAGAGGATTTTCTGCAGCAGTCGCGCTTTGACCTGTGCAACTGCCGCGTCTGCCAGCGCCCGTTCGCCGTGCAAAAAGAGATCGACTACGCCATCGCGCTGCTGCAGCACAACGGCGACGCCCGCGCGGAGCATCACCGTGAAAGCTTCGAAACCTGCCCGGCGTGCAAGCGTCAGAAGTGTCTGCTGCCGTCCGACCGCATTGATATCACCCGCCACATGAGAGAGGCCAGCTGATGGAAAACCTACTGGGCCCGCGCGACGCTAACGGCCTTCCGGTGCCGATGACGGTGGACGAATCCATCGCCAGCATGAAGGCGTCGCTGCTGAAAAAAATCAAACGCTCGGCCTACGTTTACCGCGTGGACTGCGGCGGCTGCAACGGCTGCGAGATCGAGATCTTCGCTACCCTGTCGCCGCTGTTTGACGCCGAGCGCTTCGGTATCAAAGTCGTGCCGTCCCCGCGTCATGCGGACATCCTGCTGTTTACCGGCGCCGTCACCCGCGCGATGCGCTCGCCCGCGCTGCGCGCCTGGCAGTCCGCACCGGACCCGAAAATCTGCATCTCGTACGGCGCCTGCGGCAACAGCGGGGGCATCTTCCACGACCTTTACTGCGTCTGGGGCGGCACAGATAAAATCGTGCCGGTGGACGTCTACATTCCAGGCTGCCCGCCGACGCCCGCCGCGACGCTGTACGGCTTTGCCATGGCGCTCGGCCTGCTGGAGCAGAAAATCCACGCCCGCGAGCCGGGCGAGCTGGACAACCAGCCTGCCGCCATTCTGCACCCGGACATGGTGCAGCCGCTGCGGGTGAAGGTTGACCGCACGGCGCGCAGGCTGGCGGGCTACCGCTACGGGCGTCAGATTGCCGACGATTATCTGCGCCTGCTGAGCCAGGGCGACCATCAGGTGGCGCGCTGGCTGGAGGCCGAGAACGATCCGCGTCTTAATGAGATTGTGGCGAATCTGAACAGCATCGTGGATGAGGCGCGTATCCGATGAGTGAAACGGTGGTGTTCAGCCAGCTGAGCCGTAAGTTTATTGATGAGAACGATGCCACGCCGGATGCGGCGCAGCAGGTGGTCTATTACAGCCTGGCGATTGGGCATCACCTCGGGGTGATTGACTGCCTGGAGGCGGCGCTGAGCTGCCCGTGGCCCGAGTACCTGGCGTGGATCGCCACGCTGGAGGAGGGCAGTACGGCGCGTCGCAAGATGGAGGGCGTGCCGAAGTACGGCGAGATAGTCATCGACGCCAACCACATTGCGATGCTCGCCAACGCCTTTGACGCGGCGCTCTGCAGGCAAACCCCGGCGCAGCAGGCGTGGAGCACCACGTTGCTCGGCATGCTGCACGATATTCATCAGGAGAGCGCCATCTACCTGATGGTGAGGAGATTACGTGACTGACGTTTTACTGTGTGTCGGCAACAGTATGATGGGCGACGACGGCGCGGGTCCGCTGCTGGCAGAAATGTGCGCCGCGAACCCGCAGGGCAGCTGGGTAGTGATTGACGGCGGCAGCGCGCCGGAAAATGACGTGGTCGCCATACGCGAGCTGCGTCCGGAGAGACTGTTAATCGTCGATGCCACCGATATGGGGCTCAACCCCGGCGAGATCCGCCTGATTGACCCGGACGACATCGCCGAGATGTTTATGATGACGACGCACAATATGCCGCTGAACTACCTGGTCGATCAGATTAAAGACGACGTGGGCGAGGTGCTGTTTTTGGGGATCCAGCCGGACATTGTCGGATTTTATTACCCGATGACGCCGCCGGTGAAAGAGGCGGTGGAAGTGGTCTATTCACGGCTTGCCGGGTGGGCTGGAAAGGGTGGATTTGAACCCCTCACCCCGGCCCTCTCCCCATAGGGGAGAGGGTGTGTTTTGTCCCCTCTCCCCTATGGGGAGAGGGTTAGGGTGAGGGGTAAGGACAGTCTACTCCAGATCCCCCCCGTTACTCGCAATCACCTTCTTATACCACCAGAACGATTTCTTGCGCTTGCGATCCAGCGTGCCGTTCCCGGCGTCATCGCGGTCAACGTACACAAACCCGTAGCGCTTGCTCATCTCGCCCGTTGAGGCAGACACCAGGTCGATGCAGCCCCAGGTGGTGTAGCCCATCAGCGGCACGCCGTCCTCAATCGCGTCGCCCATCGCGCGGATATGCTCGCGCAGATAGCTGATGCGGTAGTCGTCGTTGATCTCGCCGTTTTCATCAATGACGTCCTTCGCCCCGAGGCCGTTTTCAACCAGGAACAGCGGCTTCTGGTAGCGGTCGTACATCATGTTCATGGTAATGCGCAGGCCGAGCGGGTCGATGCCCCAGCCCCATTCACTCACCTGAATATGCGGGTTGCGCAGGGACTTCACGATGTTCGCCGCGCTGGTGTTGCCCGCGTTCATGTCCGCCGACGCGCAGCGCGAGGCGTAGTAGCTGAATGAGACAAAATCGACGGTGTTTTTCAGAAGTAGATCGTCGCCGGGATCTTTCACAATCACCACGCCTTTCTCGCGGAACACGCGGGCAGAATAGGCCGGATAGCTGCCGCGCGCCTGCACGTCGATAAAGAACAGGTTCTCGCGGTCTTTCTCCAGCGCCATCCACACGTCTTCCGGCTTGCAGGAGTAGGGGTAGAAGTTCCCGCCCGCCAGCATGCAGCCGACCTGGTTTTCCGGGTTCACCTCGTGGGCTATTTTGGTCGCCAGCGCGCTTGCCACCAGCTCATGGTGCGCGGCCTGGTATTTCACCTGGTCTTCGTTTTCACCTTCCTCAAACACCAGCCCCGCGCCAGAGAACGGGCTGTGCAGCATGATGTTGATTTCGTTGAAGGTCAGCCAGTATTTCACCAGCCCGTTAAATTCTTCAAAGCAGGTGCGGGCGTAGCGGGCGAAGAAATCGACCATCTTACGGTTGCGCCACGAGCCGTACTCCGTCACCAGGTGCATCGGCACGTCGAAGTGGCACAGGGTGACCAGCGGCTCAATGTTGTACTTTTTGCACTCCTCGAACACCGCGCGGTAGAAGGCAATACCCTCTTTGTTCGGCAGCGGCTCGTCGCCGTTCGGGTAGAGGCGGCTCCAGGCAATCGAGGTGCGGAACACCGTAAAGCCCATCTCCGCCATCAGGGCGATGTCTTCTTTATAGCGATGGTAAAAATCAATCGCCTCGTGGCTCGGGTAGAATTCGTCGTCACGCAGCGAAAAACGCTTTTCCTGACCGATCTTCACCGCCAGACGATGCGCGCCGTGGGGGATCATATCGACCGTTGTCAGTCCTTTGCCGCCCTCACGGTAAGCACCTTCACTCTGGTTGGCGGCAAGCGCGCCGCCCCATAAAAATCCTTGTGGAAAAACAGACATTCTTACCTCGCTTTCAATTTATGCTTTTGCTGCGTTGTTCTGAACCGGTGCGGTCTGCAGGGCGCGCGCTTTTTCAGCTTCGTCTTCGACCGGGATATCCTCAAACCCTAAAAGCAGGGTCAGAACAAACGACAGCACCACCGCCAGCCCCATGACGCCAAACACCCAGACGATGGTCATCGGGTTAGACGGGTCGAAGAACTGCACGCTGGTGAACAGCCCCGGCGCCGCCATCGAGTGGCTGGCGAGACCGGCCATGCCGGCGACCGCCCCGCAGATAAAGCCGCTGATCAGGCTCGCAATCAGCGGACGTTTCAGACGCACCGCCACGCCGTACAGCGCCGGTTCAGAGATCCCCGCCATAATGGCGGAGGCCGCTGCCGCCAGCGCCGTCTGGCGCAGCTCCGGGTTTTTGGTTTTCCAGGCCACCGCCAGCGACGAGCCGCCGAGCGACAGGTTAGCGCCGATTTCCGACGGCATGACCATCCCTTCCTTGCCCGTTTCGGCGATGGTCTGAATGATGGTCGGCGTAAACACGCGGTGCATCCCGGTCATCACCAGCAGCGGCCAGAGCGCGCCCATGATAGCGACGGAGAGCCAGCCCAGATAGCCGTGAATGGTGTAGACCAGCGCGGAGATGGCGCTACCGATCCAGATCCCGAGCGGGCCAATCAGCACGATGGCGAGCGGGGCGGCAATCAGCACGATCAGCATCGGCTTCAGGAAGTTTTTGGTTACCGCCGGGGTAATGCGATCTACCCAGCGTTCGATATACGACAGGCACCAGGTCATCACCAGTGCCGGGATGACGGTGTAGGTGTATTTCACCGCTGTCACCGGAATAAAGGCGAACTCAACGTGTTCGCCCTGCGCGGCTTTCGCCATCAGCTCGATAAAGCTCGGGTGCACCAGCACGCCCGCGATGGCGATCGCCAGCGACATATTGGTTTTGAACTTCACCGCCGCCGAGGCCGCTACCATCAGCGGCAGGAAGAAGAACGCGCCGTCGCCGATGACGGTCAGAATGGTGAGCGTCGGCGCGCCTTTTGGCAGCACGCCGGTCATCTCAAGGATCATCGCCAGCAGCTTGACCATCGAACCGCCGATGATCGCCGGGATCAGCGGGGACATGGTGCCGATCAGTGCGTCGAGGATCCCGGCACCAATGCGGCGTAAGGTCAGTTTCTGCGGACCTTCCGGTACGGCAGGCTGCAGGCTGGTTGGCAACAGACTCACCACTTCGCGATACGCCTGTGAAACGGTGTTGCCAATAATGACCTGACACTGGTTGTCATTGCGTACCACGCCGAGCACGCCGCTGATGCTTTTCAGGCGCGCAACGTCGGTGAGGGTTTCGTCTTTCAGAACGAAACGCAGTCGCGTCATGCAGTGGGTGACGGCGACGATGTTCTCTTTGCCGCCCAGCGCGCTGATAACGTCGTTCGCCAGCGCAGCGTAATTTTTGGCCATCGGATGTGATCCTGTTATCGTTGTGTGAAATGTAGGAAACCGGTTCCACATAATCATCATGAGTTTCTTTTGATGAAACAAGATCGCTTTTTGAACATTTTTCTTTTTCGTGATTCAGATCGCAATGAGATGCCGAAAGCGTGATGTTGCCGCTGCGACAATTTTTCCGCGGTGCAGTACACTGCCCGCATGAGTTTCGGATGGAAGAACAGTATGACCACGATGCTGGAAGTGGCGAAGCGGGCAGGCGTTTCGAAAGCGACGGTTTCCCGGGTGTTGTCGGGCAACGGCTACGTTAGCCAGGAGACCAAAGACCGGGTGTTTCAGGCCATTGAAGAGAGCGGCTATCGCCCGAATTTGCTGGCGCGCAACCTGGCGACCAAACGCACCCAGACCCTGGGGCTGGTGGTGACGAACACCCTTTATCACGGCGTCTACTTTAGCGAACTGCTGTTTCACGCCGCGCGGATGACGGAAGAAAAAGGGCGGCAGCTGATCCTCGCCGACGGCAAGCACAGCGCCGAAGAAGAGCGCGAGGCGATCCAGTATCTGCTGGATATGCGCTGCGATGCGGTGATTATCTATCCGCGTTTTCTGAACGTGGAAGAGCTGGACGAGCTCGTTGAGAAGTGCGAGCAGCCGATTATGGTGCTCAACCGCCGCCTGCGGAAAAACAGCAGCCACAGCGTCTGGTCCGATCATAAAGCCTCGTGTCAGGACGCGGTGTCGCAGCTGATTGCAAAAGGGCACCGGGAGATTGCGTTTATCACCGGCTCGATGGATTCCCCCACCGGGGTCGAGCGTCTTTCCGGTTACAGGGATGCGCTGGCGCAGCACGCTATTCCGCTGCGCGAGGGGCTGATTGCGCAGGGGAAGTGGAACCCCACCAGCGGCGCGGCGGCGGTTTCTGAACTGCTTGCTCGCGGGGAACGCTTTACCGCGCTGGTGGCGAGCAATGACGATATGGCGATCGGCGCCATCAAGCAGCTGCACGACAGCGGCGTCGCTACGCCGGACGCGGTATCCGTCATCGGTTTTGACGACGTGGCCATCGCGCCCTATATCGTGCCATCGCTCTCCAGCGTGCGTATTCCGGTGACGGAGATGATTCAGGAGACCATCAGCCGCCTGATCTTCATGCTCGACGGCGGGGAGTTTAAATATCAGCAAACCTTCTCCGGCGAGCTTGTCCTGCGCGACTCCGTCATTGATGGCCCGTACCGCTGACGTCGACATCTGTCATCGTCACTAATGACGATGACAGAAAATTTGTTTTACATTTATCTTAAAATCAATAAGTTAAATGTTGGCACGGTTTATGAATAGCTTCGCGCATAACAGTTATGCCGGAGAAGCAGATGAACCGTTTTATTATGGCCGATGCCAGTAAGTGCATTGGTTGCCGTACCTGTGAAGTGGCGTGCGTGGTTTCCCATCAGGCGGAGCAGGACTGCGCCTCTCTCACTCCTGATACCTTCCTGCCGCGCATCCACGTCATTAAAGGCGTGAATATTTCCACCGCCGCCATCTGTCGCCAGTGCGAAGACGCACCGTGCGCCAACGTCTGCCCGAACGGGGCGATTAAGCGCGAGAAGGGCTTTGTGCACGTGATGCAGGAGCGCTGTATCGGCTGCAAAACCTGCGTTGTCGCCTGCCCGTATGGCGCGATGGAGGTGGTGGTTCGTCCGGTGGTGCGCAACAGCGGTATGGGGCTGAGCGTGCGGGCAGAGAAGGCCGAAGCCAATAAATGCGACCTTTGCTATCACCGTGAAGCCGGCCCGGCCTGTATGGAAGCCTGCCCGACGCACGCGCTGGTCTGCGTGGATCGCGATAAGCTTGAGCAGATGAGCGCCGAAAAGCGCCGTCGCGCGGCGTTCGACACATCGTCATCGCTGCGGTTTTAAGCCGCAATGAGCGTTAACGGCGTACAGCTTCGGGTGCGGGGCAAGGTGCAGGGCGTGGGGTTTCGGCCCTTCGTCTGGCAGCTGGCGCACCGGCTGAAGCTTGTGGGCGATGTCTGCAACGACGGAGAGGGTGTTCTGGTGCGCCTCGCGGGTAATGGGGGGGACTTTACCGCGAGGCTGCGCCAGGACTGCCCACCGCTGGCGCGTATCGACGAGGTTGATACGCAGCCCTACAGCTGGTCTGGCGTGCCGACGGAATTTACCATCCGCCAGAGCGAGCGCGGAGTGATGGACACGCAAATCGTGCCGGATGCCGCCACCTGTCCGGCGTGTCTGGCTGAAATGCGCGACCCTGGCGAGCGCCGCTACCGTTACCCGTTTATCAACTGCACCCACTGCGGGCCGCGGTTTACTATTATCCGCGCGATGCCCTACGACCGTCCGGCCACGTCGATGGCCGCATTTCCGCTGTGCGCGCCGTGCGAAACCGAGTACCGCAACCCGGCTGACCGGCGTTTCCACGCCCAGCCGGTGGCCTGCCCGGACTGCGGGCCGCAGCTGGAATGGCAGGCCGGAGATGCCGTTGCTGCCCGCGAATCGGCTTTACGCGCGGCGGTGGCGATGCTGAAAGGCGGCGGCATTGTCGCGGTTAAAGGGCTGGGCGGTTTCCACCTCGTCTGCGACGCGCTGGATCCGCAGGCGATACTGAAACTGCGGATGCGCAAGCAGCGCCCGACGAAGCCGCTGGCGGTGATGATCCCGGATGCGAACGACCTGCCTGAGACGATACAGGCGCTGCTACGCTTGCCCGCCGCACCGATTGTGCTCACGCCAAAAGCCTCGCTTCCCGCGTTTCCCGAGGAAATTGCACCGGGGCTCGACTGCGTTGGCGTGATGCTGCCCGCGAACCCGCTCCAGCATCTTCTGATGATGGAGTGCCGGCGCCCGCTGGTGATGACCTCCGGCAACCTCAGCGGCAGACCGCCTGCCGTCACTAACCAGCAGGCGCTGGAGGAACTCAGCGGCATCGCGGACGGCTTCCTGCTGCATAACCGCGACATCCTTCAACGCATGGATGATTCGGTGATGGATCGGGATGGCGCTATCCTGCGTCGCGCGCGCGGCTTTGTGCCGGACGCCGTCACGTTGCCCGCGGGTTTTGAGGATATCCCCGCCATGCTGTGCACCGGTGCAGAGATGAAAAACACCTTCTGCCTGGTGCGCGGGAACCAGGCGGTACTGAGTCAGCACTTTGGCGATCTCAGCGACGAGGGCGTCGAGGCGCAGTGGCACAGCGCGCTCTCGACGATGCAGGACATCTATGCCTTTCAGCCGGAGCGCGCGGTGTGCGATGCCCATCCGGCGTACCGCGCCCGACGGTGGGCGCAGGAGCAGGCGCTGCCCGTCGAAACCGTGCTGCATCATCACGCCCATGCGGCGGCGTGTCTGGCGGAGAACGGCTGGCCGCTCGACGGCGGAGA
The DNA here is from genome assembly GCF_041399405.1 of Enterobacter sp. KB-280D8. NCBI lineage: Bacteria > Pseudomonadati > Pseudomonadota > Gammaproteobacteria > Enterobacterales > Enterobacteriaceae > Enterobacter > Enterobacter sp. KB-280D8. Next base: position 101,401 of record NZ_JBGKEC010000003.1, on the reverse strand, counting down.
CGTTATCGCCCTGACGCTGGACGGGATCGGCATGGGTGAGAATGGCGCGCTGTGGGGCGGCGAGTGCCTGCGGGTCAACTATCTCGACTGCGAACGGCTCGGCGGCCTGCCTGCCGTTGCGCTGCCGGGGGGCGATCTGGCGGCGACGCAGCCGTGGCGAAATTTGCTTGCCCACTGTCTGGCGTTTGTCCCGGACTGGCAACAGTACCCGGAAACGCGGACAGTCCAGCGTCAAAACTGGCCACTGCTGGCAACGGCTGTGTCGCGCGGCATCAACGCGCCGCGGGCGTCTTCCTGCGGTCGTCTGTTTGACGCCGTCGCCTGCGCGCTGGGCATCGACGCGCAGCGCTACGAAGGCGAAGCGGCCTGTCGGCTGGAGGCGCTGGCATCGCAGTGCGCGGGGGTTGATCATCCGGTGACGCTGGAAGTGGATAACCTCGCGCTGTTCTGGCGGCAGTGGCTGAGCTGGCAGGCGGAGCCCCGCGAGCGCGCGTGGGCCTTTCACGACGCGCTGGCAAAAGGGCTGGCGCAGCTCGCCGCGTGCCATGCCCGACGCCTGTCGCTGTCGACAATCTGCCTCAGCGGCGGCGTGTTGCACAACCGTCTGCTGCGCGCGCGCCTGCGTCACTATCTTTCTGACTTTACGCTTCTTTTTCCTTCGCGCCTGCCCGCAGGTGACGGAGCGATCTCCTTCGGGCAGGCGGTGGTCGCCGCTGCCCGGTCATGTTCAAAAAGGATTTAAAATGTTACGACTGTTACGCAACGAACCTCGCGCCGCGCTTCTGCTGCTGGCTCTGGTAATGGCAAACCTGCTGGCCTGGGGATGGGCATGGCACACCTTCAGCGGCAGCACGGCGCTGATGGCGGCCAGCCTGCTGGCGTGGTGCTACGGGCTGCGTCACGCCGTGGACGCCGACCACATCGCGGCCATTGATACCGTGACGCGTAAGATGATGCAGCAGGGCAAGCGTCCGTCCGGGGTGGGGGCGTGGTTCTCGCTGGGTCACTCCACCATTGTGGTGCTGGCCTCCATCGCCATCGCCGCCACCGCCACGGCGTTTCAGAAAAACATGGCATGGTTCCACGAGACCGGGAGCCTGATTGGCACCGCGGTGTCCGCCACCTTCCTGCTGGCGATGGCGCTGGTGAATATGGTGATCCTTCGCGGGGTATGGCGCAGTTTTCAGGCGCTGAAAAAAGGCCAGCCGGTGCAGGGAGACATCACGCTGCCTGCCCAGGGCGGCGTCATGAACTGGCTGTTTGGCAAAACCTTCCGCCTGGTGAATAAAAGCTGGCAGATGTACCTGGTCGGTTTCCTGTTTGGCCTTGGCTTTGACACGGCCACCGAGATCGGCGTGCTGGGGATCTCTGCCGCCAGCGCCTCTAGCGGCATGTCGGTATGGTCAATCATGATCTTCCCGGCGCTCTTCGCCAGCGGCATGGCGCTGGTGGATACTCTCGATAATCTGCTGATGGTCGGCGCTTATGGCTGGGCGTTTGATAAACCGCAGCGCAAGCTCTACTACAACATGACCATCACCGGCACCTCCGTGGTGGTGGCGCTGTTTATCGGCGGGCTGGAAGCGCTGGGCCTGCTGATGGACAAATTTGCCCTCAGCGGCGGCGTCTGGGATCTGATCGGCGCGGTAAACGACAACCTGGGCAACGCCGGGTTTGTGGTGGTCGGGCTGTTTGTCGCCTGCTGGCTGATCTCCATGGTCAACTACCGCTGGCGCGGCTACGACGCGCTGGTGGTGCGTTCCTGAACAACCCAGCCCTGTTTTTGCCCGGCGGCGCTACGCTTGCGCGGGCCTACAAGGTTTACCGTTTTGGGGTTGAGTAGGCCGGGTAAGCGGAGCGCCAGCAGGCATTGCGAGGGTTAAGCAGGTAGCGATTTTAGCAGTGTGAACGCCTCCTTCATCCGCTCTTCACTGACGACAAAGGCGCGTATCTGACCCTCGCTGTCCGCACCTCGCGCGACCATTCCCTGCGGTTCGAGGGTAATTTGCCAGTTCAGATCCTGACGCTGCGTTTCACCTGCGAGATGCAGCGGTAATTCCGGCGTTTTTACTTTTACCAGCATGGCGGGCAATTTCAGCGGCGCGCTTCCGCCGAGCAGATTTTTCGCCAGACACATTGCGCTTAACTGAATCGGCTGCAAAAAGGGCAGCACTTCACCGTTAATTTCCGCACAGTCGCCCAGGGCATAAATGTCCGGCCGCGTGGTTTGCAGGTAGCAGTCTACCTTCACGCCGCGGTTTATCTCAGCCCCTGCGCGATGCGCCAGCGCGGTTTCCGGGCGCAGCCCTGTCGCGGCAACCACCGCATCCACTTCTACGCTGCGGCTGCGGTCGAGCGTGGCGCGAATACCGCCTTCGGTTTTGCTCAGGCTCTGCAGCTGCGATTTCAGCAGCAGATGGACGCCCATATCGGTCAGACGATGCTGTAAGCGACTGCTTACTTCTGCGGGCATCAGCGCCGACAGAATACTGGCCGCGTGGTCAACCATGGTGACGGATTTCCCCGCGCGGCAGAAATCCATCGCCAGCTCGGTGCCGATCAGCCCGCCGCCGACAATCATCACCCGTTGCGCATCGCGGAGCAGGGTTTCGCTGGCCTGGTACTCCTGCTGGCTGTTGAGGGTAATCATCAGCTCGCGGCCCTCAACCGGCGGCACAAAGGCTGATGCCCCGGTCGCCAGCACCAGCCTGTCGTACTGCCAGGTTTTCTCTTTCGCTTTCACCACGTGGGCGTCGGCGTCGATGTCGGTGACCCAGGTGTACGGAAACAGACGCAGGTTAAACTGCTCCGCGAACTCCCCCGCCGTCTGGCGGGTGAGGTCTTCGGCGCGCTGATTCTGGCTGATGACGTGGCTTAAATCAGGCTTGTTGTACTCGTCCATGCTGTCAGCGGCAATCACCGTCAGCGGCACGTGAGCGTCCTGCTTGCGGATATTTTTCACCAGCTGGCGGGCGGCAAAGCCCGAGCCGATGATAACGATGCCGTTGCTCATTTTGCCTCCGCTGCCAGTTCGTCAAAGACGTCTTTGCCGAGGGAACATTCCGGGCAGAGGAAGTTGTCCGGCACCTCGCTCCACGGCGTGCCCGGGGAGACATCCTGTAGCGGCTCGCCCAGCTCAGGATCGTAAACCCACTGGCAGACGCTGCACTGCATGCGTGGGCCGAGATCGGCGCTGGCGGCAACGTCACAGGTTTGCGGCTGTTCGGCGGGTGTTGCATCGGCATCAGGAAGCGGTGCGAGCGCCCACTGACGGGCAATGTCGCGACCGTGCTGGCGGCAGATTTCCAGCGCGTCGAGATCAGGACGCCATTTTGCCTTCAGGCTCAGGGACATCTCAAAACCGGCATCCTGTAAACGGGTGGAGAGACGGTCTACCGCGCCGCCGCTCCAGCCGTGTGAACCAAAGGCGCTGGCGCGTTTGTTGCGAAAGCGCAGACCGGTCATCTCTTCCACCAGGCCGGCAATTTTCGGCATCATCACGTTATTCATGGTGGAGGTGCCCACCAGCACGCCCTTAGAGCGGAAGACGTTGGTCAATACCTCGTTCTTATCGCTGCGCGCCACGTTGAAGATTTTCACCGCCACGTTCGGGTCCACTTCGTTGATGCCCTGGGCAATGGCGTCCGCCATCATGCGGGTGTTGTTGGACATGGTGTCGTAGAAAATCGTAATGCGGTCTTCCTGATAATCCGCCGCCCATTTCAGGTATAGCTCCACAATCTGGGTTGGGTTTTCACGCCACACCACGCCGTGGGAGGTGGCAATCATCTCCACCGGCAGGTTGAAGCCGAGGATCTCGGTGATTTTCGGCGTCACCAGGCGGCTGAACGGGGTCAGGATGTTGGCGTAGTAACGCTGGCACTGTTCGAACAGCTCGGTTTGGTCCACTTCGTCGTTGAACAGGCGCTCGTCGCAGTAGTGCTGGCCGAAGGCGTCGTTGCTGAACAGCACCGCGTCGCCGGTCATGTAGGTCATCATGCTGTCCGGCCAGTGCAGCATCGGGGTTTCCACAAAGATCAGCTGCTTGCCGTTGCCGATATCCAGCGCGTCGCCGGTTTTCACGGTGTGGAAGTTCCACTCCGGATGGTGATGGTGGCCGTTGATCGAGTCGATGGCGTTGGTGGTGCAGTAGATTGGGGTGTCCGGGATGCAGGACATCAGTTCGGTCAGGGCCCCGGCGTGATCCTCTTCCGCATGGTTGATGATGATGTAGTCGATGGCGTTCAGATCGATTTCGCTGCGCAGGTTCTGCACGAACTCGCGGCTGAACTTGTGATCGACGGTATCGATCAGCACGTTTTTACCTTCGCGAATGAGATAGCTGTTGTAGCTGCTGCCGCGCAGCGTTTTGTATTCCGTCCCGTGGAAATCGCGCACTTCCCAGTCACGTTGACCCACCCAATGAATGTTATTTTTAACCAGAATAGACATAGCAACCTCAGCGTAATACAGCGTTTCAAATAAGATGCTGTACCTATATCAAGGTGCGTGCCAACTATTTAATTGATTGATAATATTGGGTTTATAAATGTATTGTCCGTAAAGGATAGTCATTATGACTATCAAGAAAGCTGTCAATATGACACTATGTATTGTCAAAATGACTGTGAGGCTGACATGAGCTTTTCTGTAGATGTGCTGGCGAAGATTGCCATTGAACTGCAAACCGGTATCGGCCATCAGGACCGTTTTCAACGGCTGATCTCCACGCTGCGCCAGGTGCTGGCGTGTGACGCCTCGGCGCTGCTGCGCTACGAGGGAAGACAGTTTATTCCGCTGGCTATCGACGGGCTGGCGCAGGACGTGCTCGGACGGCGCTTTACCCTTGAAGGCCATCCGCGGCTGGAGACCATCGCCCGCGCGGGTGACGTGGTGCGTTTCCCGGCGGACAGCGATCTGCCCGACCCGTACGACGGCCTGATCCCCGGACAGGAGAGCCTGAAGGTGCACGCCTGTATCGGCCTGCCGCTGTTTGCCGGGCAAAACCTGATTGGCGCGCTGACGCTCGACGGCATGTCGCCGGACCAGTTCGACACCTTCAGCGACGAAGCGCTGCGCCTGATTGCGGCGCTGGCCGCCGGGGCGCTGAATAATGCGCTGTTGATAGAGCAGCTGGAGAGCCAGAATATTCTTCCCGGCAGCCCGGCGGCGTTTGAGCAGGTCACGCACACGGAGATGATCGGTCTTTCGCCCGGCATGGCGCAGCTCAAAAAAGAGATTGAGATTGTCGCCGCGTCCGATCTGAACGTGCTGATCTTCGGGGAGACCGGCACCGGTAAGGAGCTGGTGGCGAAAGCCATTCACGAAGCCTCGCCGCGGGCGGCCAACCCGCTGGTGTACCTCAACTGCGCCGCGCTGCCGGAAAGCGTGGCGGAGAGCGAGCTGTTTGGTCACGTCAAAGGGGCGTTTACCGGGGCGATCAGCAACCGCAGCGGCAAGTTCGAAATGGCCGATAACGGCACGCTGTTTCTGGATGAAATCGGCGAGCTCTCCCTGTCGCTGCAGGCCAAGCTGCTGCGCGTATTGCAGTACGGCGACATCCAGCGCGTGGGGGATGACCGCAGTCACAGAGTGGACGTGCGCGTGTTGGCAGCGACTAACCGGGATCTGCGTGAAGCGGTGCTGGCGGGTAATTTCCGCGCCGACCTGTTCCACCGCCTGAGCGTGTTCCCGCTGTCCGTGCCGCCGCTGCGCGAGCGCGGGGACGACGTGGTGCTGCTGGCGGGCTTTTTCTGCGAGCAGTGCCGCCTCAGGATGGGGCTTTCCCGCGTGGTGCTGAGTCCGGGGGCGAGATCGCATCTGCTGAGCTACGGCTGGCCGGGCAACGTGCGCGAGCTGGAGCATGCGATTCACCGCGCGGTAGTGCTGGCGCGGGCGACGCGCTCGGGGGATGAAGTGGTTATTCATGCGCGCCATTTTGCGCTGCAGGATGAAAATACGCCGTCCGTGAAGCCTGCAACGCCTGAGAGCGTGAACGAGAACCTGCGCGAGGCGACGGAAGCATTTCAGCGTCAGATGATTACCCGCGCGCTGGAGCAGAACAACCGCAGCTGGGCGGCGTGCGCCCGTGCGCTGGAGATGGACGTCGCCAACCTGCACCGGCTGGCGAAGCGTCTCGGGCTGAAGGGTTAGATTATCCCGGCCTGGTAGAAGTCCTGCAGGTTGATGGCGCCGCACAGCCTGCCGTGCTCGTCCACCACCGGTGCGGCGGTGATTTTGCGCTTCATCAGCACCTCTTTGGCTTCAATGGCGCGGCTGTCGGCGTTCAGCGTTAGCCCGCCTTTGGTCATGGCGTCCGACACGTTCGTTTCCAGCCTGCCGCCGCCCACCAGCCAGCGGCGCAGGTCGCCGTCGGTGAACACGCCCTTCACGTTGCCGCTGTCATCGCACACCGCCACCAGCCCCAACCCGGTGCGGCTGAGTTCCAGCATCGCGTCCATCACGCTGGTATCGAGTTTGACCTGCGGAATGGCATCGTCGGTGCGCATCAGGTGGTGAACTTTATTGAGCAGGCGAGCGCCGAGCGCGCCTGCCGGATGCGAGCGGGCAAAATCTTCTTCGTTAAAGCCGCGCGCCTGCATCACCGCCATCGCCAGCGCGTCGCCCATCATCAGGGTGTTAACGGTGCTGGAGGTCGGGGCAAGGTGCATCGGACAGGCTTCACGCTCAACGGAAATGTCCAGCGTCGCCTTGGCGGCCAGCGCCAGCGGCGAGCGGGGTTTCCCGGTCATCGCCAGCAGGGCGACCGATTTTTCCTGCAGGCGAGGGATGATGAGATCCAGCTCCTTGGCCGAGCCGGAGTAGGAGATAAACAGCATCACGTCGCGGCTCTCAATCATCCCCAGATCGCCGTGCAGCGCCTCTGCCGGATGCACGAAGAACGCCGGGGTGCCGGTGCTGGCGAGCGTCGCGGCAATCTTTTTGCCGATATGGCCGGATTTACCGATGCCCGCCACGATCACTTTGCCTTCGCAGTGGATAATGGTGTTGGCGGCGCGGACGAAATCCTCGCCCAGACGTTCCGGCAGGCGGCTGGCTTCCTGCAGCTCCAGCATTAGCGTCTGGCGGCCCGTTTCTAACAGAAAATCACTCATCTCTCTCTCCGGTTACGATCACGTCGATGCCTTTTTCTTCCAGCGCTTTTTTGAACGCCGGATCGATACCCGCGTCGGTAATCAGCTTATCAACGCTTTCAAGGCTACAGACAATGTTGGGGCTTTTGCGGCCAAACTTCGACGAGTCTGCCATCAAAATCACTTCCCGCGCGGCGTTGCACATCGCTTTGCTGACGCTGAAGACCTCGTTAAACGTCGTGACGCCCGCGTTCAGGTCGATGCCGTCGGTGCCCATAAACAGTTTATCGAAGCTGAAGTGGTCGAAGGCGTTCTCTGCCAGCTGACCGTGAAACGATGCCGATTTTTTGCGGAAGGTACCGCCGGGCATCAGGATGGTCTGCTCGCTGTCGAACTCCGACAGGGCGTTAACGATGTGCAGGCTGTTGGTCATCACCGTGATGTTGTTAAAGCGGCTGAGCAGGGGGATCATCTGCAGGACGGTGCTGCCGGCGTCGAGGATGATGGAATCGCCATCGTGGATAAATTTTACGGCGGCTTCGGCAATCAGCGCTTTCTGGTGGGTATTGATCAGCGTTTTGTGATCGATAGGCGGGTCGGCTTCGTCTTTATTAAGCACCACGCCGCCGTAGGTTCGAATGACGGCGCCAGAGTTTTCGAGCAATACCAGGTCCTTGCGTATCGTCGTGCCGGTGGTGTCAAAGTAGTGGGCGAGGTCCTCTACCGAGCATTTTCCCTGCTTTTGCAGATGCTCAAGAATGGCCGCCTGCCGCTGACGAGGTTTCATAGGCGCTTCGTTCCTTAGGTTGCGAAATGATAATTTCGCAAGTCTATAGCTTTCACAACGAAATTATCCATGTTTCAGATTAAGCGCTAATGATAGTGCATTCTGACAGAGTGGATCATGGGGAAAGATCACATCAGGCCGTAATTCCTGCAGCAAAATGCCGTTGATTGCCTGGATTTTGGCCGGTCGGGCAAAGACCGTCATGCCGCGCATGATCAGGGAATCGCACACCTTATTGTTTTCATCCAGCGCAACAGCGACGACGACCCGCGGCTTGAAACGTCCACCGGAACGCCCGACGCCGACGCGGCCTTTCTGGCACAGGGCGTCAAACGCGCGGTTAAATTGATGGATTTGCCAGCCGCCAAACGCCATCTGGCAGATCCAGGCGAGGGCGGCGACGGTAATGAGTGCGGTGACCATATCGGCTCCTTAATTGCCGGGTGGCGGCTGCGCCTTACCCGGCCTACGGGGATTGTAGCCCCGGTAAGCGCAGCGCCACCGGGGAATGAACTCAGAACATCACCTGCCCACCGGTCACGTTAATCGACTGCCCGGTGCAGTACGAGGCTTTCGGGCTGGCGTAAAACAGCAGCATATTCAGCACGTCCTGATAATCGCACCCGCGCTTCAGCGGCACTTTATCGATGTAGTACTGCTCCACTTCCTCAGCTTTGATGCCGAGCTTGGTGGCATACTGCGGCAGCAGGGACTGGAACATCGGCGATTTCAGCAGGTTCCCCAGCATCAGCGAGTGAACGGTAATGCCATACTCGGCCAAATCCAGCGCCAGAGACTGCGTCAGCCCCACGCCGCCAAACTTCGCCGCGCTGTAGCCGGAGTTGTGCTTGCTGCCCACTTTCCCGGATTTGGAGTTGATCTGAATGATGCGCCCCTGAATGCCGTCGCGGATCATCAGACGGGAAAACTCGCGGGCGCAGAGGAAATAGCCCACCAGATTCACCTGCAGCGAACGGTCAAAATCCCCCAGTTCGAAATCGCTGATAAAGGCCGCTTTCGCAATCCCCGCGCTGTAGACCAGCAGGTCGGTGCGCCCAAAAATCTCGTCCACGCCGCGGGCCAGCGCCATCACGCTCTGCTCGCTGGTGGCGTCGGCACCAAAGCCGTATGCCACCCCTTCGCCAAATTCGGTGTTGATGGCGTCCGCCACGCGGGCGGCTTTTTCACTCTGAATGTCCACTACCGCCACGCGGTAACCCTCTGCGGCAAGCCCACGGCAGAGGAACTCGCCTAAGGTTTGTCCTCCACCAATGACAACGGCAACCTGACTCATGTGATTCTCCTTAATTACGCAACAAATTTTAACGTGCAGCCTGGGGTGACAGCCTGCGGAACCGGGCCCGCTACGTGCACCGTGCCGGGATACTCGGCCTGCGGCTGGCCGTCGAAACGCAGGGTGATGTGGCCCAGCTCGCGCAGGTTTTGCTCGGCCACGTCGCCGACGGCGGTCACGGCATAGCGCGCCTCGCCCAGCTCCAGCTGGCTTCCTGCCTTCAGCTCGCCCTTCAGCTCGCCGTGGCAGTGGATAAAGCAAAACTCTTCGATATCCGCAGGCGCGCCTTCGCGGAAGGTGATTAGCATCTGGTCGCTCAGCGCGTCCGCTGCGCTCTGGCCGATGCGGGTAATGGTGGTCTGGTAAATGACGGTCATCGCAGGAACCTCTTATTGATAAATAAAGCCGGAGACAAACCAGGCAATCAGCACCGTCGGCGCGCCCGTCAGGAAGCGGCTGACCAGCACGGACGGCACACCCACGCGCACGGTGTCCTGGCGCGCTTCGGCCAGCGACAGCCCAACGGGGATAAAGTCGCACGCCGCCTGGGCGTTAATGGCAAACAGAGCGGGCAGGGCGAGGTGCGGAGGGATGTTCCCCAGACCAATCTGTACGCCAATCAGCACGCCGATGACCTGGGCAATCACCGCGCCCGGGCCGAGGAACGGCGACAGCAGCGGGAAGGAGCAGATCAGTGCCAGCGTCACCAGCCCAAGCGGGTGGCTGGCGAGCGGGGCGAGGCCGTGGGCAATCCAGTCGCCCAGGCCGGACGCCATGATGATGCCGATCAGCGCCGAGACGAACGCCATAAACGGCAGAATCGTTTTCAGTACCGTGTCGATGGTGTCGCGCCCGGACTGGAACAGCACCGCCACGGCGGAGCCCATCCCCATCCCGACCTTTGCCAGCAGGCCGTCGCTCTGCTCGGTGATTTTCTTGCTGGTGTCGTACTCCCGCGGGGCCGCTTTTTGCGGCGCAGGACTGCCATTCACCACAGTGATGTTGTCCTCCTTTACGCCTGAGACATAAATGTCCTCAAGGATGTACTGTGCCAGCGGGCCGGATTTTCCGGTGGAGTGAATATTCACCGTCGGAATGCGGCGCTTCGGATAGATACCGCAGCGCAGCGTGCCGCCGCAGTCAATCACCGCCACGCCGATGTCCGCTTCCGGCGGTTCGCCTTCCTTGAAGCCGTCGACCGCTTCCCAGCCGGTCAGCTCGCGCAGCCTGTCGACGATTGCCGGGCGCGTCCCTGCGGTGATGTAGACGATCTTTTTGCCTTCGGTAGCGTCGAACTCCAGCGGGCCGCCCCAGCCGCCCGTACCTTTCTCAATGCGGATCCGGTTCATGCTGTGGCTCCTGAAAGATGGACCTTCTGTTCAAGCTGGATGCCCATTTTTTTCTCGAAAATGGCGGTGGTGAGGTCGGTCACCCAGCCGCGGAAGAAGTTGGTGACCAGGCCGACCAGCAGGTAGCTCACCGCCAGCGGTCCAAGCGGAAGGCCAAGGGTGGTGAGACCGCTGGCGATCCCGAGATAGACAAACAGCTCGCCGGGGTTAATGTGCGGGAACAGGCCGTTCATCGAGTGGCAGCTGTAGGAGGCTGCGGCGTAGTAGCTCGGCTTGTACTTCTCTGGCATAAAGCGGCCGAGGCTCAAGGTCATTGGGTTGCAGAAAACAAAGGTACCGATGAATGGCAATACCAGGTAACGGGACAGCGGATTACCGGCGCAGCGCTGGGCAAAGCGTTCAATGCGCTGCTGGCCGATAAAGTTGATCAGCGCGTTCATGATCACCAGCAGGCTGATCAGCAGAGGCAGGATCCCGGTCACCATGCCGGTGAACACTTCTCCGCCTTTCTGAAACAGCCCGATGAACCACTCGGCGCCGTGGGTGATGGTCTCTATCATTCTTCTCTCCTGTGGGGCTTTTTTGTTTTGTATTACTGTGGCTAATAATAATCACTTTGAAAGATTTTAAAGTGTTAATTAGATCTCACAATGAAAGAAAAATGGATTATTTTGAAAGTTAATTGATGGGGTGAATGATTTTCGGTGGAAAAAAGCGCGGATTTGCGTGGGAGAGGTGCGTACCGCTTCCTTGAGGTGTTGCGGATGCTTTACCATACTGGGTTCTTATCGAACCCGTTAAATGGATGTCTCATGTTCAAGCGTCGTTATGCAGCGCTGTTGCCTGCGCTTATCCTGCTGTCTGCCTGTAGCAGCAAACCTAAGACCGAAGCCGTTCAGCAAACGGCGGGCGCGCCTTCCGGGGGATTCCTGCTGGAGCCGCAGCACAATATGATGCAGATGGGAGGCGACTTCGCGAATAACCCGGCGGCCGAGCAGTTCATCGATAAAATGGTGAGCAAACACGGTTTCGACCGCCAGCAGTTGCATGAAATTTTGTCTCAGGCCAAGCGTCTGGACTACGTGCTGCGCCTGATGGACAGGCAGGCACCGTCCGCCCAGGTGCCGAGCGGGCCAAATGGCGCATGGCTGCGCTACCGCAAACAGTTTATTACCCCGGACAACGTGCAAAACGGCGTGGCATTCTGGAACCAGTATGAAGATGCGCTCAACCGCGCGTGGCAGGTCTACGGCGTGCCGCCGGAAATCATCGTCGGGATTATCGGCGTGGAGACCCGCTGGGGCCGCGTGATGGGCAAAACCCGCATCCTTGACGCGCTGGCGACGCTCTCCTTTAACTACCCGCGCCGCGCCGAATACTTCTCTTCCGAGCTGGAAACCTTCCTGCTGATGGCGCGCAACGAGCAGGACGATCCGCTCGATTTGAAAGGGTCGTTTGCCGGCGCGATGGGCTACGGCCAGTTTATGCCGTCCTCCTATAAGCAGTATGCCGTCGACTTTAACGGAGACGGCCACATTAACCTGTGGGATCCGGTGGATGCCATCGGCAGCGTGGCGAACTACTTCAAAGCGCACGGCTGGACGCCGGGCGGCCAGGTGGCCGTGCAGGCGAACGGCGAGGCGTTTGGTCTGGAAAATGGCTTTAAAACAAAATACAGCGTAGCGCAGCTAACGGCGGCAGGCTTAACGCCAACCCAGCCGCTGGGCAACGTTGACCAGGTGAGCCTGCTGCGTCTGGATGTGGGAACCGGGTACCAGTACTGGTACGGTATGCCGAACTTCTACACCATCACCCGCTATAACCACAGCACCCACTATGCAATGGCGGTGTGGCAGCTGGGGCTGGCGGTGTCTCAGGCGCGCGTTCCTGCGGCGTCACCGTTTAGTCAGTAAGTCGCTTTATTCCCTCTCTCCCTTGAGGGAGAGGGCTGTGGTGAGGGCACCCGCGTGCCCCTATTTCCTGCAGAAACATTTCGCCACACTCCCGTTTCAAACCCGCCGTTTACATCTCTGCCGTCTTTCATTATTGTTATGTTATAACATTTAATTGGGTGTCGAGATGTCAACCTCCCTTTTTTCTCTTTCTGCGCCGGTTCGGCTTTTGCTGGCGCTGGGACTTATTGTGTTGCTCGGCCTGGCCGTGCGCTGGGCGGTGGCGCTGCCATGATTGTGATGAACGAACTGGTTGCGGGCTATGACCGCCAGCCCGTCACGCGTCCGCTTTCGGGTGTGATTGAACGCGGCAGCATGACCGCCATTATCGGCGCTAACGGCTGCGGGAAATCCACGCTGCTGAAAACGCTCGCCGGATTTATTCCGCCCGTCAGCGGCAGATTTCGCTGGCAGGGTAGACGACCGGTAATCGGCTGGCTGGCACAGCGTCACGCGCTGGAGGCGCAGTTTCCGCTGACCGTGCAGGACGTAGTAAGCATGGGCTGCTGGCCCGGAATTTCGCTTTTTGCCGGTTTTCGTCGTGAAGCGCGCCTGCGTATTAGTGGCGCACTTGAGCGCGTGGGGCTGGAGTCAATGGCGTTATCCACTATCGATGAACTCTCCGGCGGCCAGTTTCAGCGCATGCTGTTTGCCCGCGTATTAGTGCAGCAGGCGCCGCTGGTAATGCTGGACGAGCCTTTTACCGGGGTCGATGAAGCAACCTGCAACGTGCTGATGGATCTGATGCTGGAGATGTATATGCAGGGGCAAACCCTGCTCGCGGTGCTGCACGACAGCGAGCGCGTGGCGCGCCACTTCCCGCAGACGCTGCGGCTGGATGCTGATATTCCCCAGTGGAAAACCGAGCGGGTGAGGGTGGCATGATCTGGCACACATTCTTCCAGCCGTTTATTGAGTACGGCTTTATGCGTCGCGCGCTGGTGGTTTGCCTGGCGCTTTCTATCAGTACCACCGCGCTCGGCGTGTTTCTTCAACTGCGTCGGATGAGCCTGATGGGCGATGCGCTTTCTCACGCCATTTTGCCCGGCGTCGCCGTGGGGTATTTGCTCAGCGGGATGTCACTAATGGCGATGACCGTCGGCGGGTTTATCGCCGGAATTGCCGTTGCGCTGGTGGCCGGGCTGGTCAGCCGCCGCACGCCGCTGAAAGAAGATGCCAGCTTTGCCGGATTTTACCTGGGTTCACTGGCGCTGGGCGTCACGCTCGTTTCGCTGCGCGGCTCGAATGTCGATCTGCTGCATCTGCTGTTTGGCTCCATCCTCGCCGTGGACAATGACGCCGCGCTGTTTGTGACCGGCGTGTGCATCTTCACCCTTATCACGCTGGCCCTTTTTTACCGCGGGCTGGTGACGGAGGCGTTTGATACCGCCTGGCTGCAGGTGAATACCCGCTGGCTGCCCGGGCTGTTGCACGGCCTGTTTCTGGCGCTGCTGGTGCTTAACCTGGTGGCCGGTTTTCAGGTGCTTGGCACGCTGATGGCCGTCGGGCTGATGATGCTCCCGGCGGTGGCGGCGCGCTGTTGGGTACGCACCTTACCCGGATTACTCCTGATGGCCGGTATCAGCGGTATTTTCTGCGCGTGGCTGGGGCTGAGCCTCTCCTGGGCGGCAAGTTTGCCCGCGGGGCCGTCCATTGTGCTGACTGCCAGCGCGCTGTTCTTTATTTCCATTTTATTTGGCACGCAAAGCAGGCTTGCTGGCAGTCTGCGGGCGCTTTTTTAACGTAAGGGGAAACGATGAAACGTACAGGATTAATCATGGCGCTTGCGCTGGGGATGATGTCGCATAGCGTAATGGCGAAAACGCTGAATGTGGTCACCAGCTTTTCGATACTGGGGGATATCACGCAGGAGGTGGGGGGAGATCGCGTGAACGTGACGACGCTGGTCGGGCCGGACGGCGATCCGCATACCTTTGAACCGTCACCAAAAGACAGCGCGGCGCTGAGCAAGGCTGACGTAGTAGTGGTCAACGGCCTGGGGCTGGAAGGCTGGCTCGACCGTCTGGTTAAAGCCTCCGGGTTCAAAGGGCAGCTGGTCGTCGCCTCAACCGGAGTGAAAACCCACACGCTTGAGGAAGATGGAAAGACCGTGACCGATCCGCACGCCTGGAACAGCGCGGCGAACGGTGCGCTGTATGCACAAAATATTCTGAACGGGCTGGTGAAAGCCGATCCGGAAGGCAAAGCGGCGCTGGAGGCTTCAGGGAAGCCGTACATTGCGCAACTGACTCAGCTGGACGGCTGGGCTAAAACACGCTTTAGCCAGATCCCGCAGGAAAAGCGTAAAGTGCTGACCAGCCATGACGCGTTCGGCTATTTTGGCCGCGCTTACGGCGTAACCTTCATGGCACCTCAAGGACTCTCTTCCGAGAGCGAGGCCAGCGCGGCGCAGGTTGCGGAGATTATCAATCAGATTAAAGCCGACGGCGTGAAAACGTGGTTTATGGAAAACCAGCTCGATCCGCGTCTGGTGAAGCAGATTGCGTCGGCGACGGGCGCACAGCCGGGCGGCGAACTTTACCCGGAAGCGCTGTCGGCCAAGGGTGGGGTGGCAGACTCCTACGTTAAGGCGTTTCGTCATAATGTCGATACGATTGCGAACAGCATGAAATAACATTTCTGTAGCCGGTGCGCCCGCACCGGCTTTTTTCTGAAGCCCCCTCGTAAAACCTGAAGCGCATCCCCATATCTGACGAGAAAGTGCTATCTTGTGCTGCACGTTTTTCTCAAGCCTGGAGCAAGAATGACTGACCATGAATTGATGCAGCTTAGCGAGATCGTTGGCCTTGCACTGAAGCAGCGTGGCGCGACAATTACCACCGCAGAATCCTGCACCGGCGGCTGGGTGGCGAAAGCGATTACCGATATCGCCGGCAGTTCCGCCTGGTTTGAACGCGGCTTTGTGACCTACAGTAACGAAGCTAAGGCGCAGATGATTGGCGTGCGCGAAGCCACGCTGGAACAGCATGGCGCGGTCAGTGAACCGGTTGTCATTGAAATGGCCATTGGCGCGCTGAAAGAGGCGCGGGCAGATTACGCCGTTTCCATCAGCGGTATCGCGGGGCCCGACGGCGGCAGCGACGTGAAGCCTGTCGGCACCGTCTGGTTCGGGTTTGCCACGTCCAAAGGGGAAGGGATCACCCGCCGGGAGTGCTTCAGCGGCGATCGTGAAAGCGTGCGTCGTCAGGCAACCGTGTATGCGTTAAAAACGCTCTGGCAACAATTTCTACAAAACACTTGATACTGTATGACTATACAGTATAATTGCACCAACAGAACAGAAGTCCATGGTGAAGCGCAGTTGCTTCTCCCGGCATGACAGGAGTAATAATGGCTATCGACGAAAACAAACAGAAAGCGTTGGCGGCAGCACTGGGCCAGATCGAAAAGCAATTCGGTAAAGGCTCCATCATGCGCCTGGGTGAAGACCGTTCCATGGATGTGGAAACTATCTCCACCGGTTCGCTTTCTCTGGATATCGCACTGGGCGCGGGCGGTTTGCCGATGGGGCGTATCGTAGAAATCTACGGTCCGGAATCCTCAGGTAAAACGACTCTGACCCTGCAGGTTGTTGCAGCGGCGCAGCGTGAAGGTAAAACCTGTGCGTTTATCGATGCCGAGCACGCGCTGGACCCGGTCTATGCCCGTAAGCTGGGCGTTGATATCGACAACCTGCTGTGTTCCCAGCCGGATACCGGCGAGCAGGCGCTGGAAATTTGTGACGCGCTGGCGCGCTCTGGTGCGGTTGATGTGATCATCGTCGACTCCGTTGCGGCGCTGACGCCAAAAGCGGAAATCGAAGGTGAAATCGGTGACTCTCACATGGGCCTCGCGGCACGTATGATGAGCCAGGCGATGCGTAAGCTGGCCGGTAACCTGAAGCAGTCCAATACGCTGCTGATCTTCATCAACCAGATCCGTATGAAAATTGGTGTGATGTTCGGTAACCCGGAAACCACCACCGGTGGTAACGCGCTGAAATTCTACGCCTCTGTCCGTCTGGATATCCGCCGTATCGGCGCGGTGAAAGAGGGCGAGAACGTGGTGGGTAGCGAAACCCGCGTGAAGGTTGTGAAGAACAAAATCGCCGCACCGTTCAAACAGGCTGAGTTCCAGATCCTCTACGGCGAAGGTATCAACTTCCTCGGCGAGCTGGTTGACCTGGGCGTGAAAGAGAAGCTGATTGAAAAAGCGGGCGCCTGGTACAGCTACAACGGTGACAAGATTGGTCAGGGTAAAGCGAATGCTATCTCCTGGCTGAAAGAGAACCCGGCTGCGGCGAAAGAGATTGAGAAGAAGGTGCGTGAGCTTCTGTTGAACAACCAGGACTCCAAACCTGATTTCGTGGTGGATGCTGCGGATGCTGAAGAAACCAACGAAGACTTTTAAGTCTCTCGTATAAAGATGAAGGGCTGCTGACGCGGCCCTTTTTGCATTTCTGAATCTGCAGGTTTTTTATGAGTGAACCGACATCACGCCGACCCGCCTACGCGCGCTTGCTGGACCGTGCGGTACGCATTCTCGCCGTGCGCGACCACAGTGAGCAGGAGCTGCGGCGGAAGCTGTCAGCGCCCGTCATGAGCAAAAACGGGCCGGAAGAGATTGATGCCACTGCGGAAGACTACGACCGCGTGGTGGCCTGGTGCTATGAGCATCATTACCTGGACGATGACCGCTTTGCCTCGCGCTTTCTCGCCAGCCGCGGCCGTAAAGGGTATGGGCCCGCGCGCATCCGGCAGGAGCTGAACCAGAAAGGGGTAGCCAGGGAGTCCATCGAAAAAGCGATGCGCGAAAGCGACACCGACTGGTGCGAGCTGGCAAAAGAGCAGGCTATTCGTAAATACGGCGAACCGCTGCCGCGTGAATTTTCAGAAAAAGTCAAAATCCAGCGCTTTTTGCTCTACCGCGGCTTTCTGATGGAAGATATTCAGGATATCTGGCGTAATTTTGCCGATTGAACGCATGCGGGATTTTACTTCCCACTAAAGAAAACTTATCTTATTCCCACTTTTTCCAGTAGCTGGTCTGTCCAACGGTTTACCGATACAGGCTGGCTACGACATTTCGTTAGCTTGATTTCAGGATAATTATGAGCAAGAGCACCGCTGAGATCCGTCAGGCGTTTCTCGATTTTTTCCATAGTAAGGGACACCAGGTTGTTGCCAGCAGCTCCCTGGTACCGAACAACGATCCGACTCTGCTGTTTACCAACGCCGGGATGAACCAGTTCAAGGATGTGTTCCTTGGTCTCGACAAGCGTAATTATTCCCGCGCTACAACCTCACAGCGTTGCGTGCGTGCGGGCGGTAAACACAACGACCTGGAAAACGTCGGTTACACCGCGCGTCACCACACCTTCTTCGAAATGCTGGGTAACTTCAGCTTCGGCGACTACTTCAAACACGATGCCATTCAATATGCGTGGGAACTGTTAACCGGTGAAAACTGGTTCAACCTGCCGAAAGAGCGTCTGTGGGTTACCGTCTATGAAACCGATGACGAAGCGTTCGAAATCTGGGAAAAAGAGGTCGGTATCCCGCGCGAGCGTATTATTCGCATCGGTGATAACAAAGGCGCGCCATATGCGTCTGATAACTTCTGGCAGATGGGTGATACCGGTCCTTGCGGTCCGTGCACCGAGATCTTCTACGATCATGGCGACCACATCTGGGGCGGCCCTCCAGGTAGCCCGGAAGAAGACGGCGATCGCTATATTGAGATCTGGAACATCGTCTTCATGCAGTTCAACCGTCAGGCTGACGGCACCATGGAGCCGCTGCCGAAGCCGTCCGTTGATACCGGTATGGGCCTGGAGCGTATCGCCGCGGTTCTGCAGCACGTTAACTCCAACTACGAGATTGACCTGTTCAGCACCCTGATCAAAGCCGTTGCAGAAGTGACCGGCGCGACCGATCTGAACAACAAATCGCTGCGCGTTATCGCAGACCATATTCGTTCCTGTGCGTTCCTGATTGCTGACGGCGTTATTCCGTCGAATGAAAACCGTGGCTACGTGCTGCGTCGCATCATTCGTCGTGCGATCCGTCACGGCAACATGCTGGGCGCGAAGGACACCTTCTTCTACAAACTCGTTGGGCCGCTGATTGGCGTGATGGGTTCAGCCGGTGACGAGCTGAAACGCCAGCAGGCGCAGGTTGAGCAGGTTCTGAAAACCGAAGAAGAGCAGTTTGCCCGTACGCTGGAGCGCGGCCTGGCGCTGCTGGACGAAGAGCTGGCGAAGCTTAAGGGCGACACGCTGGACGGCGAAACCGCTTTCCGCCTGTACGATACCTACGGCTTCCCGGTTGACCTGACGGCGGACGTTTGCCGCGAGCGCAACATCAAGGTTGATGAAGCAGGCTTTGAAGCCGCGATGGAAGAGCAGCGTCGCCGTGCGCGTGAATCCAGCGGTTTCGGTGCAGACTACAACGCGATGATCCGCGTTGATAGCGCGTCGGAATTTAAAGGTTATGAAGCGCTGGAACTGACCGGCAAAGTGACCGCCCTGTTTGTTGACGGTAAAGCCGTAGACAGCATCAGCGCGGGCCAGGAAGCCGTCGTCATTCTGGACAAAACCCCGTTCTATGCGGAATCCGGTGGCCAGGTTGGCGATAAAGGCGAACTGAAAGGCAACGGCTTTAGCTTCAGCGTAAGCGACACCCAGAAATACGGTCAGGCGATTGGTCACCAGGGCAAACTGGTTTCCGGTTCTCTGAAAGTGGGCGAGGGCGTACAGGCTAACGTTGATGAAGCACGCCGCGCGCGTATTCGCCTGAACCACTCTGCAACCCACCTGATGCACGCTGCTCTGCGCGACGTGCTGGGCACCCACGTTGCACAGAAAGGTTCTCTGGTTAACGACAAGGTGCTGCGTTTCGACTTCTCGCATTTTGAAGCGATGAAACCGTCTGAAATCCGCGCGGTGGAAGACCTGGTGAACGCGCAGATCCGTCGTAACCTGCCAATCGAGACCCACATCATGGATCTTGAGGACGCGAAGAAAAAAGGTGCGATGGCGCTGTTTGGCGAGAAATATGACGAGCGCGTTCGCGTGCTGAGCATGGGTGACTTCTCTACCGAGCTGTGCGGCGGTACTCACGCCTCGCGCACCGGTGACATCGGCCTGTTCCGCATTGTTTCCGAATCCGGTACGGCGGCAGGTGTGCGTCGTATTGAAGCGGTAACCGGTGAAGGCGCAATCGCCAGCCTGCATGCGCAGAGCGATCAGCTGCACGACATCGCGCAGCTGCTGAAAGGCGATAGCCAGAACCTGAGCGAGAAAGTGCGCGTTGCGCTGGATCGTACCCGTCAGCTGGAAAAAGAACTTCAGCAGCTGAAAGAACAGGCTGCGGCGCAGGAGAGTGCAAACCTCTCCAGCAAAGCGGTAGACATTAAGGGCGTCAAACTGCTGGTCAGCGATCTGGCGGGCGTGGAGCCTAAGATGCTGCGTACTATGGTCGACGATCTGAAGAACCAGCTTGGTTCAACGGTTATCGTGCTGGCGACGGTGGCAGAAGGTAAGGTTTCTCTGATTGCGGGCGTCTCTAAGGATGTGACCGACCGCGTTAAAGCAGGGGAACTGATTGGTATGGTCGCCCAGCAGGTGGGCGGTAAGGGTGGCGGTCGTCCGGACATGGCGCAAGCCGGTGGTACGGATGCGGCGGCACTTCCTGCAGCATTAGCCAGCGTTGAAAGCTGGGTGAGCGCGAAATTGTAATAACTACAAAGCACAATCAGACGCCATAGCGGTAACGTTATGGCGTCTTGTTCACTGTGCTATCGATAACGATAAAGTCAGGTTGAGTTTGTGTATATCGGCTAAACTTACGTTTAACAGAATGTGATGCCGTGACTGCTTACACTTTACGTGTTTGTCATCGCTTACTTTTTGGCGTTATATGATGGATAATGCCGGGATACAAGAGACCCGACTCTTTTAATCTTTCAAGGAGCAAAGAATGCTGATTCTGACTCGTCGAGTTGGTGAGACCCTCATGATTGGGGATGAGGTCACCGTGACAGTTTTAGGGGTAAAGGGTAACCAGGTACGTATTGGTGTTAACGCTCCTAAAGAAGTATCTGTCCACCGTGAAGAGATCTACCAGCGTATCCAGGCTGAAAAATCCCAGCAGTCCAGTTACTGATATTGTCGCGTCTCGCTGTCGGGCGAGACGCAACCCTCCCGCTATTTTTCCTGCTTAAAGTTACCGTTTAATTTCAATCGCTCTCTTTTTAACCACTACGTTGCCCTTAACTCGTCTCAACACCGCCATTACGTCAGATGTTTTCTGTGGCGTTGCCTGCAAAATCCGCTTATAAAACACCCTCTTTGCGGCTTTTACATGCGAATTGCGTGTGATTTGTGCAAACGATAAAAGCTTTTGGAAAATTGTTTGACTTATAAGTCCCAGAAAGTAATATATGCGCCACGCAGCGACGAGAAGCTCTTAACGAGTAACTCGAAGCACTCGAAAGAGGCGTTGTGTGGTGAGGTGGCCGAGAGGCTGAAGGCGCTCCCCTGCTAAGGGAGTATGCGGTCAAAAGCTGCATCCGGGGTTCGAATCCCCGCCTCACCGCCATTTTGCATCCGTAGCTCAGCTGGATAGAGTACTCGGCTACGAACCGAGCGGTCGGAGGTTCGAATCCTCCCGGATGCACCATCTATTACTTCATATTGCTTTAGAAGTGATATGAATATCGAGCAGTACAGTAGTAAATCCCGATGCATCCGTAGCTCAGCTGGATAGAGTACTCGGCTACGAACCGAGCGGTCGGAGGTTCGAATCCTCCCGGATGCACCATTTACTATTTCTGAAAGCAGTACCCTGATGCATCCGTAGCTCAGCTGGATAGAGTACTCGGCTACGAACCGAGCGGTCGGAGGTTCGAATCCTCCCGGATGCACCATATTCTCCGAGATAATAGCCACGCTGTTGTTTCAAGGTCTGCGAGTTAATCGCGAGTACCAGGGAGGATAACGTTGCTTCAGCAACGGCCTGCAGGGCGAGGCGCAGCCGAGTAATCCTCCCGGATGCACCATTTACTGTTTCTAAAAGCATTTCCCGATGCATCCGTAGCTCAGCTGGATAGAGTACTCGGCTACGAACCGAGCGGTCGGAGGTTCGAATCCTCCCGGATGCACCATATTCTCCTGGATAACAGCAATGCTGTTTTTTCAAGGTCTGCGAGTTAATCGCGAGCACCAGGGAGGATAACGTTGCTTCAGCAACGGCCCGCAGGGCGAGGCGCAGCCGAGTAATCCTCCCGGATGCACCATCTCTTCTGCCTTTCCCTTCGATGTTTAGTTCTTAATCACTCTCGTTGTTATCATTTCGCAATCAGCGACAAAAACCACCTTTTACGATAAAGTAATGCTTTGTTAATCGTTTAGCGAGAGCACGATGTACGCACAGTATGACGGTTTGATCTTCGACATGGATGGCACCATCCTGGATACCGAACCCACGCATCGTCAAGCCTGGACCGAGGTCCTTGGCCGCTACGGCATGCGTTTCGACCTTCAGGCGATGATTGCCCTCAACGGATCCCCTACCTGGCGTATTGCGCAGGCCGTGATTGAACTGAATCAGGCCGATCTCGACCCACACCTTCTCGCGCGTGAAAAAACCGATGCGGTAAAAGCCATGCTTTTAGATACCGTACGCCCTCTGCCACTGATTGATGTGGTAAAAGAGTGGCACGGGCGTCGCCCGATGTCTGTCGGTACGGGCAGCGAGAGCGCGATAGCAGAAGCGTTGCTCAACCATCTTGGCCTGCGCCACTATTTTTCTGCCGTGGTTGCCGCCGATCATGTTAAAAATCACAAGCCCGCACCGGACACCTTTCTGCTCTGCGCAGAATTAATGGGCGTACCGGCGGCAAAATGCGTCGTGTTTGAAGATGCCGATTTCGGTATTCAGGCCGCGCGTGATGCCGGAATGGATGCGGTGGATGTGCGCTTGCTGTGAGTGACGCGCTGTCACTTGCCTCATTATTCGCCAGCAGTTTTCTAAGCGCCACGCTGTTACCGGGAAATTCGGAAGTGGTGCTGGTGGCGATGCTGTTGTCCGGCGTCAGTCAGCCCTGGCTGCTTGTATTAATAGCAACAATGGGTAATAGCCTTGGAGGGCTGACTAACGTTATTCTTGGGCGTTTCTTTCCGCTGCGCGAAAAGTCGCGCTGGCAGGAAAAGGCAGTCGGCTGGCTAAAACGCTATGGCGCTGCCACGCTGTTATTAAGCTGGATGCCTGTAATAGGCGATTTACTGTGTCTGCTGGCGGGATGGATGCGCATCTCCTGGGGACCAGTGCTCTTTTTTTTGTGCCTTGGCAAGGCGTTGCGCTATGTTCTCGTGGCGTGGGCAACACTACAGGGTATGACGTGGTGGCACTAATTGGTGGAATGAATACGCGACCTTCAATCGTCAACCATTACAATTATGCTGAGTAACATTACTTTGACAGGCGGGAGGTCAAATTGATCCCGGACGTATCTCAGGCGCTGGCCTGGCTGGAAAACCACCCTCAGGCTCTGAAGGGTATTCAGCGTGGTCTTGAGCGTGAAACGCTGCGCGTTAACGCGGACGGTAGCTTAGCGACGACGGGTCACCCGAAGGCGTTAGGCTCGGCGCTGACACATAAATGGATCACAACCGATTTCGCTGAAGCGCTGCTGGAGTTCATTACGCCGGTGGACGGCGATATCGATCATATGCTGACGATCCTGCGCGATATCCATCGCTACACCGCGCGCAATCTTGGCGATGAGCGCATGTGGCCGCTCAGCATGCCGTGCTATATCGAGCAGGGCCAGGAGATTGAGCTGGCGCAGTACGGCACGTCAAACATTGGCCGGCTGAAAACGCTCTATCGCGAAGGTCTGAAAAATCGCTACGGCGCACTCATGCAGACTATCTCTGGCGTGCACTACAATTTCTCTTTGCCGATGGCGTTCTGGCAGGCGAAGGGGGGAGAAACGGATAAAGAAGCGATCTCCGCCGGTTATTTCCGTCTGATCCGCAACTATTACCGTTTCGGCTGGGTGATTCCGTATCTGTTTGGCGCGTCGCCCGCCATTTGCTCATCGTTCCTGCAGGGGAAACCGACCACGCTGCCGTTCGAAAAGACGGAGTGCGGAATGTACTATCTCCCGTACGCGACTTCTCTGCGCATGAGCGATCTGGGCTATACCAATAAATCGCAAAGCAATCTCGGTATTACGTTTAACGAATTGCACGAATATGTGGCAGGATTGAAGCGGGCGATCAAAACCCCGTCGGAAGAGTACGCGAAAATCGGCCTCGAAAAAGACGGAAAGCGCCTGCAAATCAACAGTAACGTATTGCAGATTGAAAACGAACTGTATGCGCCAATTCGTCCGAAGCGCGTGACGCGCAGCGGAGAAACGCCGTCGGATGCGCTGCAGCGCGGCGGCATTGAATACATTGAAGTGCGCTCGCTGGACATCAACCCGTTCTCACCGATTGGCGTTGACGAGCAGCAGGTTCGCTTCCTGGATCTGTTTATGGTCTGGTGCGCGCTGGCGGATGCGCCGGAAATGAGTTCAGACGAATTGCTTTGTACGCGCACGAACTGGAACCGCGTGATTCTGGAAGGGCGCAAGCCTGGCCTGACGTTAGGCATTGGCTGCGAAACGGCGCAGTTCCCGCTGGCTAAGGTGGGTAAAGATCTGTTCCACGACCTGAAGCGTGTTGCCCGGACAATGGACAGCATCGATGGCGGCGACGCTTATCAACAGATCTGCGACCAGCTGGTGGAAAGTTTTGATAATCCGGAACTGACGTTCTCTGCGCGCATTCTGCGTTCTATGATTGATCAGGGCATTGGCGGCACGGGGCGTTCACTCTCAGCGGAGTACCGTGAGATGCTGATGCAGGAGCCGTTAGAAGTGCTGAGCGAAGCGGATTTTGTCGCGGAGCGCGAGGCGTCCGTTGTGCGTCAGAAAGAGGTTGAAGCGGCGGATACCGAGTCGTTTGAGGCGTTTCTGGCGAAGCAGGCTTAAGCAGAAAAGAAAAAGGCCACATCGCTGTGGCCAAAATATACATCTCTGAATTCAGGGATGATGATAACAAATGCGCGTCTTTCATATACTCAGACGCGCGTTCTGTAGAAGAGTTCAGTTTATTTTAAAAAAAATCACTATCGGAGGTGACGTATGCCGTTATTAGATAGCTTTACTGTCGACCATACCCGTATGGAAGCACCTGCAGTCCGCGTGGCGAAGACCATGCATACCCCGCACGGCGACACGATCACCGTCTTCGATCTGCGCTTCTGCGTGCCGAATAAAGAAGTGATGCCGGAGAAAGGCATTCACACTCTGGAACACCTGTTCGCCGGTTTCATGCGTGACCACCTGAACGGCAACGGCGTTGAGATCATCGACATTTCTCCGATGGGCTGCCGTACCGGCTTTTACATGAGCCTGATTGGTCAGCCGGAAGAGAAACGCGTCGCCAATGCGTGGAAAGCGGCCATGGAAGACGTGCTGAAGGTGAAAGAGCAGAACCAGATCCCTGAGCTGAACGTTTACCAGTGCGGAACTTACCAGATGCACTCTCTGGAAGAAGCGCAGGACATCGCCCGTCACATCATCGAGCGTGACGTTCGCGTGAACAGCAACGAAGAGCTGGCCCTGCCAAAAGAAAAACTGCAGGAGCTGCACATCTAGTGCACCTTTTCCCTCTCCCACCGGGAGAGGGTAGGGTGAGGGTGGTTTAACCCCATGACCACAACCTCTACGTTCTCCTTTACCCATCGTCCCCTCGTTCCGTTTGCCCATGATTACGTTCATGGCGACAGCGAGCCGTGGCACGAGCACGACTGCGCACAGCTGCTGCACAGCCTGACGGGCGTCGTGCGGGTCGATACGGCATCAGGTTGTTGGGTTGTTCCTCCCGGGCGCGGCGTCTGGCTACCGGCGGGAACACAGCACTCGCTTCGCATCACCGGCAACGTTGCAGCGCGAACGCTGTTTGTCGATCCGCTGGCGCGGGCCGATCTCCCGGCCACCTGCCAGATCGTGCAGATCGCGCCGCTGTTGCGCGAGCTTATCCTCGTCTCCCTTACTTTACCTGAATCGTACTCACCGGGAAGCCGGGATGAGCGCGTCTATGAGCTCATTCTGGATGAAATTCGCACTATGCCGGTGCTGCCGTTTCACCTGCCGGAGCCGGAAAGTGAGGCGTTACGCCAGCTGTGTCGGCAGGTCCGTCAGTCACCAGGTGAAAGCTGGAGCGGTCAACAGAGCGCGAGCCTGCTCGGCATGAGCGAGCGTACCCTGAACCGCCATTTTCAGCAGCAGACGGGATTAAGCTACGGCGAGTGGTTGAGAAGGGCGCGTCTGCTGGAAGCCTTAGTGCGGCTGGCGCAGGGCCAGCCGGTATTACGCGTGGCGCTGGATCTGGGGTACGGCAGCCACAGCGCCTTTACGGCAATGTTCCGCCGGGTGATGGGCCTTTCACCCAGCGATTACTTTAAGAACGACTAACCGCGTTAAACAGAGCCTGAAGCGACGCGCGCGCCACGTCGCTGTCAATGCCCACGCCCCAGCTGCTGGTGCCGTCCTGGAACAGGCAGCGAATATAGGCCACCGAGCGGCTGTCGCTGCGTTCACCCAGCGTATGCTCGTGATAATCCTTAATCACAAACGGCGCGTTGACCCAGCGGCTTAAACCCTGAGCGGCAGCGGAGAGCAGCCCGTTACCCTGACCCTCCAGCTGACGGGTTCCCCTCTGCGTGACGACGCTTGCCGTCAGCCGCAGCTGGCCATCCTGCTGGCCGTCACTGCGGTAGGATTGCAGCGCAAACTGCGGCGTGGTCACCAGCCCGTAGCGGGTGCGGAACAGCTGCCAAAGCGCGTTCTGCGTCATCTCTTTTCCGTGGCGGTCGGTTTCCTGCTGCACGTGCTGGCTGAAATCCTGCTGCAGGGCGCGGGGCAGTTTCAGCCCATGATTTTGCTCGATAAGCCACGCGCTGCCGCTTTTTCCTGACTGGCTGTTCACGCGGATCACCGCTTCGTAGGTGCAGCCGATATCCTGTGGATCGACGGGCAGATAGGGCATCTCCCAGCGATCGCCAGGCCTGCGGGCATCAAAGCCTTTCTTGATGGCATCCTGGTGCGAGCCGGAGAAAGCAGTATAGGCCAGCCGTCCTGCCCACGGATGGCGCGGGTGCACCGGCAGCTGATTGCAGGTTTCCACGGTTTCCACCACCCGGTTCATGTCGCTGAAATCCAGATTCGGGCTAATGCCCTGGCTGTAGAGGTTCATCGCCAGCGTCACCAGACAGACGTTACCCGTGCGTTCACCGTTGCCGAACAGGCAGCCCTCCACGCGGTCCGCGCCCGCCATTACGGCCAGCTCGGCGCTGGCAACGCCGGTACCTCGGTCGTTATGCGGATGCACGCTAATGCAGACGTCGCGGCGGCGGCTGAAGTGGCGACAGAAATACTCAATTTGGTCGGCATAGACGTTTGGCGTGCTGACCTCGACGGTGGCGGGTAAGTTGATAATCATCGGACGTGCATCGCACGGCTGCCAGATCTCCGCCACGGCTTCACAAATCTCCAGCGCAAACTCCGGCTCGGTAAAGCAGAAGGTTTCCGGGGAGTACTCGTACTGCCAGCAGGTATCCGGGTTCTCTTCGCACAGCTGGCGGATAAGGCGCGTGGCGCGCGTGGCCAGCTCGACGATCTGCGCTTTCTCCATGCCGAATACCAGGCGGCGGAACAGCGGGGCGGTGGCGTTATACAGGTGGATGGTCGCCTGCTTCGCGCCACGCAGGGATTCGAAAGTGCGATGAATGAGATCTTCCCGCGCCTGAGTTAACACCTGAATCGTGACGTCATCCGGGATGCGGTTCTCTTCGATCAGCTGGCGCACAAAGTTGAAGTCGGTCTGCGAGGCGGACGGGAAGGCCACCTCTATTTCTTTAAACCCGCAGCCCAGCAGCAGGTCCCAGAACTGCAGCTTGCGCGCGCTGTCCATCGGCTCGGCAAGCGCCTGGTTGCCGTCGCGTAAGTCGGTCGAGAGCCAGCGCGGCGCGCGAGTGATGCGTTGCTCCGGCCAGCGACGGTCGGGCAATGAAACGGTGGGATAGGGTTGGTATTTGTCGGCGGGTGTGTTCAGCATGATGCGCTCCTGTTGTCTTTTCACTATCGTGAATTGATTTCAGGAGCGCTGCTTTATCGAAACTGACAATCGCTGTCGCGTTCTGGACAACGCGAATTAGTGCGCGCCACCGCCGCCGCTACCGGCGCCAAACGGCGGTTTAGCAAACCACACCAGCCCCAGCAGGACGATGAAGATCCCCGCCGATATCCAGAAAATCTCGTTCGCCGAGATAATCAGCCCCTGGTTAGTGATCTGCTGGGCAATCCAGCCGGAGGCCTGCTGCTCCGTCATCCCCATCCCCTCTAGCTGGCTGTACATCTGCTGAGCGTTAGGGTTGAACGGGTTCACCGCTTCGGTCAGCTGGGCATGGTGCATCGATTCACGGTTGGTCCACAGCGTGGTGGTGATCGACGTCCCGATAGAGCCCGCCAGCGTACGGGTGAAGTTCGACAGGCTCGATGCCGCCGCCATGCGCTCGGGCGGCAAGCCGGAGAGCGTAATGGTGGTCAGCGGCATAAAGAAGCACGCCACGGCAAAGCCCTGAATGAACTGCGGCCACGCGGAAGCGCCAAAGTCCATTCCCGGTTCGAACGTATACGCGCGCCAGTAGAAGCACACGGCGTACATAATGAAGCTGAACGTCACCAGCCTGCGCATATCGAGCTTATGGGCAAAGCGGCCAATAATCGGCGACAGCAGAACCGGTATTAACCCGACAGGTGCAGACGCCAGCCCCGCCCAGGTCGCGGTATAACCGTACACCTCCTGCAGTAGCTGCGGCAGCAGAACAATCGCGCCGAAGTAGAGCATATAGGCGAGGCTGATACACAGACAGCCGATGGTGAAGTTTCGCGATTTGAAGAGCGAGAGATCGACTATCGGGTTATCGTCCGTCAGCTCCCAGACAATCAGGAAGCTAATGGCGACCACGGCGACCACCGTCAGCACGATGATTTCCGTAGAGGCAAACCAGTCCAGCTCTTTACCGCGGTCGAGCATGATCTGCAGGCTACCGATGCCGACAACCAGCAGCGCCAGCCCGATGCCGTCAATGCGCCGCTGTTCGGTCCGCGTTTCGCGACCGCGCAGAGACTGCAGCGTCATCAGCACCACCAGCGCACCGATGGGCACGTTGATGAAGAAGATCCAGCCCCAGTGGTAGTTATCGCTGATATAGCCGCCGAGGATAGGCCCGCAAATCGGCGCGACAATCACGGTCATCGACCACAGCGCCAGCGCGATGGAGCGTTTGGCAGGCGGATAGTTGTTCAGCAGCAAACTCTGGGACAGCGGGATCAGCGGCCCGGCGACAATCCCCTGAATGACGCGGAAGAAGATCAGCATCGTCAGGCTGCTGGACATGCCGCACGCCCAGGAGGCCAGCACGAACAGGATTGTCGACCAGAGGAACAGCTTCACCTCACCGACGCGCTTCGCCAGCCAGCCGGTGATCGGAATGGAGATGGCGTTTGCCACCCCAAACGAGGTAATGACCCAGGTCCCCTGGCTCAGCGACGAGCCAAGGTTACCGGCGATCGTTGGGATCGCCACGTTTGCGATGGTGGAGTCCAGCACCTGCATGAATGTCGCCAGCGACAGCGCGATGGTCATAATGACCAGCTGCGCGCCTTCCAGCGGTTTTTGCGGCTTTTGCTGTTGCATAACGCTCACCTTCGGATTAACCGGCGTTTGCCTTCACGATGTCATCGATCAGCTTGTTGACCGGATCGAGGCTAATTTCACGGGCGTTACTTTCATAAGCCGGCGTGCTTCGCACCTGGCTTGCGAGGATTTGACCGTCGCGGTTGGCGGTATCGACCGTCACAAGCGTTGAGAGGCCGATACGCAGCGGGTGATCCGCCAGCTGTTTGGCATCCAGTTCGATACGCACGGGCAGACGCTGAACCACTTTGATCCAGTTACCGGTGGCGTTCTGCGCAGGCAGCAGGGAGAAGGCGCTGCCGGTCCCCATATCCAGGCCAACCACTTTCCCGGTGTACTTCACGTCATCGCCGTAGATGTCGCTGACGACCGTCGCGGTCTGGCCGATACGCATATGGGCAAGCTGCGTCTCTTTAAAGTTAGCGTCTACCCACAGGTTGTCCGCCGGCACGACCGCCATCAGCGGCGTGGTTGGGCTAATCTGCGCTCCTGGCTGGACGGAACGGCGGGAGACGTAACCGGTCATCGGGCTGACGATTTTAGTACGCTGCAGGGCAAGCCACGCGTTGCGCACTTCGGTCGCTGCCTGCTGCACGGCGGGCTGGTTTTCCAGGCTGGTGCCGAGCACCATCGCCTGGTTGGCGTTGTACTGCTGAATGGCCACGTCAAGCTGTGCCTGAGCGCTGGCAACCGCGTCGCGCGCGTGCTGCAGCTCTTCACGGCCAATCAGGTTGGCGGTGCCGAGCGGAACGCGGCGGTTCAGGTCGCTCTGCGCCTGCGCCAGCGCGGTTTTCTGCACGTCGATGTTGGCCTGCAGCTGCTTACTGTTGATCATCAGCTGGCGGGTCTGACGGACGCTGGAGGCCAGCGCGGTCTGGGCTTTCTCAAAGGCCTGCTGGGCATCGGTTGGATCGAGGGTCACCAACACATCGCCTTTTTGCACAAAGTCGGTATTGTCAGCCCAGACTTTCGTCACGCTGCCCGACACCTGCGCCATAATCTGTACCTGGTTCCCTGCCACGTATGCGTCGTCAGTCTCTTCTGCATGACGCAATACTAAAAACCAATAGATCCCATATGCCACGGCAATAATAATAAAGAGCAAGGTCAACAGAAGAAGGGCACTTTTACGTTTGCCTTTCTTGTTGGCCGGTTGCTGCGGGGTAGTGCTCTCCGCATTTGCGCTCATTGTTGTTCTCCACGATCTTCTTATTTTCACATCGGCTGAGCCGACCTGTTGTCAGAAAGGCCAGCAGTGTGACGTGCTGGCCTGTCGGTTTTCTTTTATAAATCTGGATTGTTGAGCGTGTCGTCGCGTTAGCGCAGCGCCTCAAGAACTGCGCCTTCTTCATCCATCTGGTCCAGACGGGTGAGCAGCTTGCGAGTGATGTGCTCAAGCTGGTCGCGCTCGGCGGTGCTGAGGGCAGACCAGAGTTTGTGCAGGCAATTGTGCTGAGGTGGCAGCACCTCACGCAGGAACTGGTGACCTTTATCGGTCAATTGCAGATGCAGGCAGCGGCGATCGTTATCGCTTTCACGGCGCTCAATCCAGCCGCGCTTTTCCAGCTCATCAGCAATACGGGTCGCATTGGTACGGGACGATCCCAGCGCGCAGCTCAGCTCAGAAGGCTGAATACTGTGGTTTTCCTGAGACTCCAGCGTAATCAACGCCATAAACAACGTCTCGTTAATCCCTTGAGCTTTCAGCATTTTATTACGATTTTCCAGCAGTTTACCCTGCATGTGCATGCACAGGCGGGTCAGCAGGATCTCCTGATACGGGAAGTCCTCATGACGACTGGCGCGGAATTTAAGCATTTGTTCAATGGGCGTAAACGAACTATCCATTTTGGGCATAACCTCATTAATTACAGCCGATATAGTAACGATGGTGACAAATAATGTAAATGGATTATTTGTGCGGTTATATCCGCCAAATGAATGCCACCATCAGAAAGCGCCGGGTAAGTCCGTGACCCGGTGAGCACAGAAAGCGTAGGGTATGAACCCGCTGAAGAGAGGATGTGAGGACGGGGGTCTGAACTATTCATGCCAATTGTAGATATGTCACCCACATTAAAATTTCTGGGATAAATGATTACGTTTACATTAACAGACTGCCGGGCCCCTTTACACCCTAAGAGGCCCAAAGCAATGTAAAACTTAGTGAATTGCTTCCTGACGATGGTAGCCGCGCCACCACACAACAAGGTTAAGCGCGGCGACGATTGCGCCAATTCCGCACACACCTGACCAGCCGGCGTGCTGCCATGCCGACGCTGAAATTAACGAACCTGCTGCCCCACCAATGAAGTAGCTGGTCATGTATCCGGCCGTGAGGCGGTTACGCGCCTCGGGCTTCACGCGGTAAATCACGGTCTGGTTGGTGATATGCACACCCTGTACGGTGAGATCCAGCACCAGAATACCGACGATCAGCGCCAGCACCGAGACGTGTCCATACCAGATAGCCGCCCAGGAGAGCAGGAGCAAAACCAGTCCGGCGGTCGTGGTGATATGCGATTTGCCTTTGTCGGCCAGCCCGCCTGCCGGGCGCGCGCCCAATGCACCGGCGGCACCGGCCAGGCCGAACAGACCAATCACCCCTTCTGAATAGTTAAACGGCGGTGCGGCGAGCAGAAATGCCATCGACGTCCAGAGAATGCTGAAGTTAGCGAAGGTTAGACACCCCAGCAGAGCGCGGGTGCGCAGCAGTTTATCCTGCGTGAACAGGCTAAACACGGAGGCCAGAAGCTGCGGGTAATTCAGGTGGTTCTCCTGCTTCACCTTCGGTAGCCCGCGCCACAGCGCCAGCGCCATCACCACCATCAATACGCTCGCCACCCAGTAAACGGTGCGCCAGCCGCCGAGGCTTGCCAGCAGCCCGGCAACGGTACGCGCCAGCAGGATCCCGAGCAGCAGGCCGCTCATGATAGTGCCCACTACCTTGCCGCGTTTTTCCGGGGAGGCGAGGGTTGCCGCGAGGGGCACCAGAATTTGCGCGACGACGGAAAACAGTCCCGTTAGCGCGGTGCCGACGATCATCATCGTCAGCGACTGGCTGCTGGCGGTGATCAACATGCCGCCTGCTGCCAGAAGCGTCATCGAAACAATCAGCATCCGGCGTTCAAACATATCACCGAGCGGCACCAGGAACAGCAGCCCGGCGGCGTAGCCAAGCTGTGCGGCGGTGACGATAAAGCCTGCCGAGCTGGCGGAAAGGTCAAACGCGCGGGCGATAGTATCGAGCAGAGGCTGCGCGTAATAGTTGCTGGCGACTGCCAGACCCGTTGCCACGGACATTAAAAGGATGAGTGCGGGACTAAGCCCCTGAGATGTTTTTGTCATGGGTTTCAGAAATCATTAGTTAAGTGATTATTTTTCCGGAAACTATAATAACCAATGATTGTGAATGTTGGGGGATTGTTATGTGTGTGTTTGTGCGGTTTGGGTTGGGTGCGGTTTGAGCCCCTCACCCCGGCCCTCTCCCCGATGGGGAGAGGGTGTATAAAGTCCCCTCTCCCCTTCGGGGAGAGGGTTAGGGTGAGGGGTGTTGTTTTTACTTCTGCGCTTCAAGCGCCTCTTTCACCCAGCCGTCAAACTGCTGCTGGTGAGCTTTGATCCAGCCGTCCACGTGGCCTTTCACATCCGCCTCAGAGGATTTGCCCGCGTGCATCATCGCATTCTGGGCGTTGATGTCCGCCAGCGGCAGCTTCATCACCGAGAACAGCTTCGCCGCCGCCGGGTTTTTCTCCGCCCAGGCTTTATTAGCCACGATATGCATGGTGTTCACCGGGAAGCCGTAGTTCATGCCGTTCGGCAGTTTGGTGTCGATATCTTTCTGCTCGCCCGGCAGGGAGGAGAACGGTACCTGCAGCCACACCACGTCTTTACCCGGCTTCAGCACGTCGCTCACCCAGTACGGTGTCCAGGTGTAGTAGATCACCGGTTTCCCCTCTTTAAAGCGGGCAATGGTGTCGGCCATCATCGCTGAATAGTTGCCGTGGCTCACGTCGACGGTTTTCGCCAGATCGAACGCTTTGTTCTGGTGGTTAATCACCGCCTCACAGCCCCAGCCCGGCGAGCAACCCATCATGTCGGCCTTGCCGTCACCGTTGGTGTCGAACAGTCTGGCGATCTTCGGATCTTTCAGCTGTTCAATATTGGTGATGTGATACTTATCGGCGGTTTTCTTGTCGATCAGATAACCCTGCGCCGCACCCGTCACGAAGGTCCCTTCGCGATAGAATTTCTTGTCGCCACCGGCGGCAGCATACATGTCGTCGTGCAGCGGCTGCCAGTTCACCGCGGTAAAGGTGGCGTCACCGGAGGCAATCGAGGTGTAGCCCACGTTGTAATCCACTTCGCTCGGCGTGTTGACCGTATAGCCCAGCTTCTCCAGCGCGCGGCTGACGATCAGGGTCTGGAAGCTCTCTTCCGAAATGGTGCTCTGCACCGGCTGCACGGTAATGCCTTTACCCGGCAGGTCAGCCGCAAACGCGCTGGTGGAGACAAGGGTGGCAAACGCTGTAGCAAAAAGTACGCTCTGTCGCATCGTTGTTCCTTATTTTGTAAATGGGCGGGTCAGTAACCCGACGGGGCCGGTGGTATACCAGCGACGGTTGCCGCGACTGCGTGAATCACGACCGACGGCCTGAGTCAGGCGATCGAGAATAATGGCGAGGATCACAATCCCGACGCCGCCAACGGTGGCCAGCCCCATGTCGAGACGGCCAATGCCGCGCAGCACCATCTGGCCCAGTCCGCCAACGGCGATCATCGAGGCGATCACCACCATCGACAGGGCCAGCATCAGCGTCTGGTTAACGCCTGCCATGATGGTCGGCATCGCCAGCGGGAGCTGAACCTTAAACAGCATCTGGCGCGGGCTGGCACCAAACGAGCGCGAGGCCTCAATCAGATCCGCAGGTACCTGGTTAATCCCCAGGATGGTCAGACGAATAATCGGCGGCAGGGCGAAGATAATGGTCACCACCACGCCCGGCACGTTACCGATGCCGAACAGCATCACGATAGGCACCAGATAGACGAAGGCCGGCGTGGTCTGCATTGCATCCAGCAGCGGACGAATAATCTTCGCGGCCCGCGGGCTGCGCGCCAGCCAGATCCCCATCGGTAGCCCGATGACGATGCAGAAGAGCAGGGCGGTCAGCACCAGCGCCAGCGTGATCATTGCCTGCGACCACGCGCCAATCGCGCCAATGGCAATCAGCGAAATCAGCGTGGCGATGCCCATCCCCGCGCTGCCGAACTGCCAGGCAATCAGGGAGAACAGGATAATGGCCACCGGCGCAGGCATGCCCAGCATCAGCTGCTGGAAGCCGTTCAGGATGTAGTCCACCGGGACGCGGATCCCCTGGAACACCGGACGGAAGTGCGTGACCACCCAGTCGATCCCCTCCGTAACCCAGCTGTCCAGCGGGATCAGGGTTTTATGGAACGGATCCATGATGTTGAAGTGTTCTGGCGCAGGCGCGGGCGCGCTGTTCAGCCAGTCCGCCGCGCCGCCACCGTCGGCAGGTGCAGGCGTGGAGCCCCATGCGTCGGCGGATTGCGCAGCGCTGTCCGCTGCCTCTGTGGTGCCCCACGGGTTAGTTTGATCGGTCATTGTTTGCCCCCTCGCGATCTAAAGCCTGCAGCAGCATCCGTTTGGAGATGATGCCGACGTACTGTTGTTCCTCACCCACGACCGGCACGGCGCACGGCGCCTGGCCCACGTGAGAGAGCAACTCGCTGAGCGGCGTTTCGGCGTCCACGGCAAGCGGAGCGTCAATTAACGCCGCATCGATCCCCTGATTTTCGCTAAGCGCGGTTTTCAGAGAGTCGATGGAGACAATGCCGACAAATTTATTGCCGCGTTCAACCAGATACCCGTATTCACGGTCTTCGTCCTGCAGCAGCTTAAGGGCGGAGCGCGGGCCGAAGCCTGGCGTTTTACGGATAATGCCGTTCGGCGTTCGGCGCGCAATATCTTTAGCGCTAAATACCTGGCTAATATCCACGCCGCGGAAGAAGGTTCGCACGTAATCATTCGCCGGATTATTCAGAATTTCATCCGGCGTGCCGACCTGCACCACCTCTCCGTTTTGCATAATGGCAATTCGGTCGCCAATACGCATGGCTTCGTCTAAATCGTGGGAAATAAAGACAATAGTTCGCTGATGTCTGGCCTGTAATTTTACCAGCTCATCCTGCATCTCGGTGCGAATTAACGGATCGAGGGCTGAGAAGGCTTCATCCATTAATAATATGTCTGGATTAATGGCCAACGCGCGGGCTAATCCCACGCGCTGACGCATACCGCCGGAAAGTTCATCCGGATACGCGTGAGCATAATTCTCAAGCCCCACCTGACGCAGGGCATCAAGGGCTTTTTCCTGACGTTCCTGAGCGGGCGTGCCGGCTAATTCCATGCCAAAGGCGGTATTATCCAGCACCGTCATGTGCGGCATCAGCGCGAATGACTGAAACACCATTGCGATCTTCTTTCTGCGCACCTCGCGAAGCTCGGCGTCTGATATTCTGGCGATATCCACGCCGTCAATCAGCACCTGCCCGCGGGTGGGTTCAATCAGGCGATTGAGAAGGCGAACCATAGTGGATTTACCCGAACCGGATAACCCCATGATGACAAAAATCTCGCCTTCTTCAATGGCCAGACTGGCGTCTTTAACGCCAAGCGATAGCCCGGTTTTTTCCAGAATTTGCTCTTTCGAAAGGCCTTTCTCAATATATTTGAATGCGCGCTGCGGGTGCTCGCCAAATACTTTATTAAGATTTTTCACTTCTAATTTAATTGCCATGCAATAGAGAGTGTCCTGTTATTTGTTTATGTCGATATGATTACCATGGTAAATTGTTAACGGGCATAACCCTAACATACTCAGAATCTGAGACAACCCTGGGTTTGCTTATGACGTGAATTTTCAGGTAAGCGAAGCGGCTGAATTTCCCATGAATAAAGGGCTGAGGGCGGTTTGAATTTTTCTCATTTTTTTGCTGCGGCATCAGGAAATTTCGCCTGAATCGGTGTGATTCAGGCGAATATGACGGGGAAATTACAGTTTAGATGTTTTGTAAATATTAGAGAGAGAATTGTTGGGTTTATATTAAATTAACGAACGTTAGCGTTCATTAAAAATCCCAGTCTTCATCCTCGGTTTCCACCGCCTTGCCCATCACATACGATGAGCCGGATCCCGAGAAGAAATCGTGGTTTTCATCGGCATTCGGCGACAGCGCCGCCAGGATCGCCGGGTTCACCTCCGCCATCTCCGGCGGGAACAGCGCGTCGTAACCAAGGTTCATCAGCGCTTTGTTCGCGTTGTAGCAGAGAAACGCTTTTACGTCCTCTTCCCAGCCCGTTCCGGCGTACAATTCTTCGGTATAGCTCAGTTCGTTGTCGTACAGATCCATCAGCAAATCGAGCGCAAAACCTTTGAGCTCCTCGCGTTTCTCCGGACTGACTTTCTCCAGCCCTTTCTGGTATTTATAGCCGATGTAATACCCGTGAACCGCCTCGTCACGAATGATGAGCCGAATCAAATCGGCGGTGTTGGTGAGCTTGCCCCGGCTCGACCAGTACATGGGCAGCCAGAAGCCGGAATAGAAGAGGAAGGATTCCAGGAACACGCTGGCGATCTTCTTCTTCAGCGGCTCGTCGGCGCGGTAATATTTCAGCACCAGCTCCGCCTTTCGCTGCAACGACTCGCTCTCTTCACTCCAGGCGTAGGCCGCGTCCACGTCTTTGGTCTGGCACAGCGTGGAGAAAATCGAGCTGTAGGAGCGGGCATGTACCGCTTCCATAAAGCTGATGTTCGACATCACCGCCTCTTCGTGCGGCGTCAGCGCGTCGCTCATCAATGCGGGGGCACCCACAGTATTCTGGATGGTGTCCAGCAGCGTCAGGCCGGTAAAGACGCGGATCGTCAGCTGCTGCTCGGCGTGGCTCAGCGTCTGCCAGGCCGGAATATCGTTTGAGAGCGGCACCTTTTCCGGCAGCCAGAAGTTGCTGGTCAGGCGGTTCCACACCTCCAGGTCTTTATCATCCTGGATTTTATTCCAGTTAACGGCACTCACGCGTGACAGTTTCATCCTTTCTCCTTACAGCGCGCAGGACACGCAGCCTTCGATTTCGGTACCTTCCAGCGCAAGCTGGCGCAGGCGAATGTAGTAGAGCGTTTTGATGCCTTTCTTCCAGGCGTAGATCTGCGCTCTGTTGATATCCCGCGTGGTGGCGGTGTCCGGGAAGAAGAGCGTCAGCGACAGCCCCTGATCCACGTGCTTTGTCGCTTCGGCGTAGGTATCGATGATTTTTTCCGGGCCGATCTCATACGCATCCTGGTAAAGCGCCAGGTTCTCGTTGGTCATAAACGGGGCGGGGTAGTAAACGCGCCCGGTTTTGCCTTCCTTACGAATTTCAATTTTCGACACGATCGGGTGAATGCTCGACGTGGCGTGGTTGATGTAGGAAATCGAACCGGTTGGCGGCACGGCCTGCAGGTTCTGGTTGTAGATGCCGTAGCGCATCACGTCGTCACGCAGCTGCTGCCACATCTCTCGCGTCGGCAGGGTAATCCCCGCGCGGGCGAACAGTTCGCGCACTTTTTCGGTTTTTGGCTGCCAGTCGCCTTCCAGATACTGGCTGAAATACGCCCCGCTGGCATAGCGCGACTGCTCAAAGCCTGCGAACCGCTGGCTGCGCTCGCGCGCCAGCATCATCGAGGTGTGCAGCGCGTGCCAGGTGACGGTGTAGAAATAGAGGTTGGTGAAATCCAGCCCTTCCGGACTGCCGTAGGCGATACCTTCCCGCGCCAGATAACCGTGCAGGTTCATCTGCCCCAGGCCAATGGCATGCGATGCGGCGTTACCCGCCTCGATGGAGGGCACGCTGCGAATGTGGCTCATGTCTGAGACCGCCGTCAGCCCGCGAATGGCGGTCTCCACCGTGCGGCCAAAATCCGGCGAATCCATGGTGTGAGCAATATTGAGCGACCCGAGGTTGCAGGAGATATCTTTGCCGATTTCCGCATAGTCCAGGTTCTCGTCGTAGGCTGACGCGCTGTTGACCTGCAAGATCTCCGAGCACAGGTTGCTCATGTTGATACGCCCGGCGATCGGGTTGGCACGGTTCACCGTGTCCTCGAACATGATGTACGGATAACCGGACTCAAACTGAATTTCGGCCAGCGTCTGGAAGAAATCGCGGGCGTTGATGTATTTTTTACGAATGCGCTCGTCGGCCACCAGCTCGTCGTACAGCTCGCTGATGGCCACGTCGCCAAACGCTTTGCCGTAAATACGCTCAATATCATAGGGCGAGAAGAGCGCCATCTCGGCATTCTCTTTAGCCAGTTTAAAAGTAATATCCGGGATCACCACGCCGAGCGACAGGGTTTTGATGCGGATTTTTTCGTCGGCGTTTTCGCGTTTGGTATCGAGAAAACGCAGAATGTCCGGGTGATGCGCATGCAGGTAAACCGCCCCCGCGCCCTGACGCGCGCCAAGCTGGTTGGCATAGGAGAACGCGTCTTCCAGCATCTTCATCACCGGGATTACCCCGGAGGACTGGTTTTCGATGCGCTTGATCGGCGCACCCGCTTCACGCAGGTTCGAGAGCAGAAACGCCACGCCGCCGCCGCGTTTGGAAAGCTGCAGCGCCGAGTTCACCGCGCGACCAATCGACTCCATATTGTCCTCGATGCGCAGGAGGAAGCAGGAGACCAGCTCGCCGCGCTGGGCTTTACCGCAGTTGAGAAACGTCGGCGTGGCGGGCTGGAAGCGGCCGGAGAGGATCTCCTCCATCAGCCTTTCGGCCAGCGCTTCGTCGCCCTGGGCCAGCGTCAGCGCCACCATCACGGTGCGATCTTCAAAGCTTTCCAGGTAGCGTTTGCCGTCGAAGGTTTTCAGGGTGTAGCTGGTGTAATACTTCCACGCGCCGAGGAAGGTCTGGAAACGAAAACCGCTGGCATGGGCGCGCTCAAACAGCTTCACCACGAAAGCGCGGTTATAGCGGGCCAGCACGCGCTCCTCGTAATAACCTTCGTTAACCAGATAGTCGAGACGTTCCTGCTGGCTGCCAAAAGCGACGCTGTTCGGACGGACGTGGGCGGCGAAAAAGGCTTCTACCGCCTCGCGATCTTTGCCAAACTGAATGCGCCCCTCCCGGTCATAGAGGTTAAGCATAGCGTTTAATGCGTGGTAGTCCGGCGTTGCCTGAATTACCCGTTCTGCGGTTGTCGTTGCCAAAATTCGTTCACTCCTTTACGCACGTTTTCTACGTCCTGCTGTGTCCCCATCAGCTCGAAACGATAGAGATACGGCACGCCGCATTTTTGAGAGATGACATCCCCGGCGCGGCCATACGCATCGCCGAAATTACGATTGCCTGCCGCGATCACGCCCCGAATCAGCTCCCGGTTATGAGGATCGTTCAGAAAGCGGATCACCTGGCGAGGCACAGCTCCCGCCGTACCGCCCCCGCCATAGCTGGGCACCACCAGAATGTAAGGTTCGTCTACCTGAATACGCTCCCGCTCGTTGAGCGGAATACGCACCGCAGGCAGCCCAAGGCGCTCAATAAAGCGGAGCGTGTTTTCCGAGCTGCTGGAAAAGTAGACCAGCCTGCTCATGCACGCGTGGCCTGAGCGCTCAGGCGGTTAATCATGTCCGGGCGAAAGCCAGACCAGCTGGTGTCACCGGCAACCACCACCGGAAGCTGACGAAATCCCTGCGCGCGCAGGGTATCGGCGGCCTCGGGCTGCTGGTCGATATTAACCATCTCAAACGCCACGCCGCGGCTCTCCATCGCCCGTTTGGTGGCGTGGCACTGAACACAGTCATTACGAGTGTAAATAATAATGCTCATGATTCGCATTTCCATTTAGAATGAGAAAAGGGCGCGAGTTAACGCGTCAGGTAGTGTGTGTCTTTCTAAAGGGAATACTAGATGTAGTTGAGATAAGATTCAACCATACAAGATATGGGAAATTCAGATTGATGTTGCCCTGATGATGAGCACAGCGGGGCAGGGCTGGCTGTACGGGTTTTTCGGGTGTGAAGTCAAGGAAAAGCCCCGGCACCACAGGCTACCGGGGCGGATAAGTCAGACTTACTTACGCAGGCTGAGCAGGGCACCGACAAAGATGCCGACCGCCGCGACGGTTCCCAGCGTACAAAGTGGTTTTTCACGTACGAAGGTCGTAGCGCAGCTTGCCATATCGCAGGCCGCCTGTGTGGCGCGTGAACGTCCGTTCATGCGGGCGCGGGTTTCACGGAGCAGAGACTGAGCCTTACGTTTTGCGGCATCCGCTTCGTCCTTCGCGTCAGTACCCCAGGACTTCAGCACCTCTTCCAGCGTGTCCGCTAATTGGCTGACATCATTACGAATATCCTGAGCGTCGTCGTTAATATCGTTTCGGTTCGGTCTGTTAAACATACGATCCTCCGTAATTTTGTGTTCCTGATGAGTTTAGTTCAGAAATTTAATATCTGAAGCGCATCACGCGTTATCCGGCAGTTTATGGACTATTCTGAAAGCCCTGCTAATGCTGAATACTGTAAGGTTGCCGGGCAGGAAAAGATAACGAGGAAAAGATATGTATTTACGACCTGACGAGGTGGCACGCGTTCTTGAAAAAGAGGGATTCACCATGGATGAGGTGACGCCAAAAGCGTATGGATATCGCCGAGGCGAGAATTATGTGTATGTTAATCGTGAAGCCAGGATGGGACGTACCGCACTCATTATTCACCCGACGCTGAAAGACAGAAGTCTGTCATTTGCTGAACCTGCCTCGGATATTAAAACCTGCGATCATTATCAGCAATTTCCGCTCTATTTAGGCGGTGAACGGCATGAGCATTATGGTATTCCGCACGGTTTCAGCTCGCGTATGGCGCTGGAGCGGTTTCTTAAGGGACTGTTTGGCGACGTACAGTAAATCTGCGACTGGCATTCGCCAGTCGCTTCACATTACGCTTTTACCTGGCTGTACTGGCTGACTTTGAACAGACGGCGGCAGTAGTCGAGAAAATAGCCGTATACCGCACCCATCAGCATTGATACCACGATATTCGAACTGACCGCTGCGGCGATCTGGTGCCAGTCCGCGCCCACCGTCAGCAAAATAGCCACGTAGACCGGAGACTGGAACGTGACGTACGCCAGTACGTCGGCAAGGTTTTTCATCCAGCCCGCCGGGCTGATACGACGCGAGAAGCGCATGACGGCATCGCGGTATAGCCCGTAAGGCCATGCGATAATAATATTGACCGGGATCGCCACCAGGCGAGAAGAAAGTGACTGCTCGAAGGTCATTCCGGAGAGGAATATTTCGATCAGCATGTTCACGACGGAACAGTAAACAACCATCGCGAAAGTATCCGCCACCGCGTGGCGCAGGCGAGATTGCGGCGAGAACATGTCTGAACTCCTTGAGAAGAACATGGTGGAAACGATTTTCCTGCAGCGGTTAGTGCTTTAGGTTGGTTTGCTTGAGGTGTATAGAGTATATCTCTGACTTTGAACTAACAACTAGTGATTAATTTTTATTTAATCACCTTTTGTCCACAAAATTCTCTAAAATTGTGTGATTTTTACTCTGTTCGTTATAATCTATCTCGTTTGATAATTTTTATAATTCAATCAATGAGTTAGCTTTACTTCTGGCGCGGGTGAACATCACCGTTATGGTAGCGGCGCAATATGCTGTGATTCGGATTAAAGTTGACCATTTATATGGATGCAGTGATTAGATTCGCCTCTGCCCTGACTGCATCCTGTTCTAATATTAACAGCGTGATTTAGTTATATTTACAATTATGCCCATACGGTCCTTTGGGTAGATATTTCAACTCAAATGAATTATTCTGTCGGCGATTTATCTATTTACCCCAAAGAAAAGGTTTTCAAATAATATGTCTTTGACGTTACAGAATCTTAATAATATCCGAACCCTGCGCGCGATGGCGCGTGAATTATCCCTGGACGTTCTTGAGGAAATGCTGGAAAAGGTCAGGGTCGTTACTGAAGAGAAACGCAGCGAGCTGGCAGAATTAGAGCAGCAGCGTGCCGAGCAGCAGGAAAAAATTAATGCCCTGCTTGAGCTGATGAAAGCCGATGGTATTTCCCCCTCCGATCTGCTGGGTTCAGAACTGGCGCAGGCGGGTAAACCGGCTAAAAAGCGTAAACCGCGTGAAGCGAAATATCGCTTTATTGACCAGAACGGTGAAGAGAAAACGTGGACCGGCCAGGGCCGCACGCCGAAGCCTATTGCCAGCGCGCTGGCAGAGGGTAAATCACTGGATGATTTTCTGATCTAATACGTGGACCGGGCGGAACATGCCGCCCGGTTGTCTGTTCAGCAGACGCCGAAATCACCTTCCTCGGTATACGGCGCCAGCTCGGCCGCTTTCAGCGTATATTTTTCACCTTGTTCATTGCTGGCCTGTACCGCTACAACGCTTTCACCGTTCACTTCGAGCACCTTCAGTTTCGGGCCGCCTTTAAGCGGTTGCACATAATCACCGACAGAAAACATATAACCTCCTCATCGTTTTAGCGATCTTCACCTTAGTCCACGTCCGGCACCGGGTACAGCGTAATTCATTGATTACTGCTTATGGGGTACGACGGTTCCACGGCATTATCTTCAGCAGCCGCGCCATGCCGCAAAAGCCCGTCACACCGGCGAAAAGCAGCCCGGCGCCGACAAAACCGCTCAGCAGGAAAAAGCCGCTGGAGACGCTATAGCCCAGCACCACGCCGCAGAGGATCAGCAGTCCGGCGGCAATTTGTACCTGCCGCATCAGCGGAAGCGGCTGGGATTTATCTTCAACGGTCAGCAGCCCGGCCTGCTTCCAGCCCTGAATGCCCCCCTCAACCACGAAGGCCTGAGCCGGAGACGCTGCCTGCGCAAGTCGCGCAGCATTGTTTGATGTCCGTGCCCCGGACTGACAGTGAAAAATCACCGTTTCACCAGGGGATGCATTAAGCCCGCCGGGTAAAGAATCCAGCGGTATGGAGTGCGCTGCCAGAATATGCTCGCGGGCATACTCGTCGGGATCGCGAATATCAACCAGTTTTGCGCCTTCTTTAACAAGCGCGTTTGCCTGCTGAGGCGAAATAAGAGAAAGAGA
The DNA here is from genome assembly GCF_041399405.1 of Enterobacter sp. KB-280D8. NCBI lineage: Bacteria > Pseudomonadati > Pseudomonadota > Gammaproteobacteria > Enterobacterales > Enterobacteriaceae > Enterobacter > Enterobacter sp. KB-280D8. Next base: position 57,949 of record NZ_JBGKEC010000003.1, on the reverse strand, counting down.
CATGGTGTTTCCTTACGGTCAATTTCTGAGTAGTAGAACATTTAAGGAAGGGCTTAAGCCAGTGTAAAGAGGGTAAAGGCAGGTAAAAGCGCGAGAGACGAATGGCGGTAACCCGTAAACTGGCTATGCTTAGAGAGTGTCTCTTTTTAATTTTCAATTGGTTAGCTTGCACGGAGTGATTATGGGTTTTTGGCGCGTTGTTTTTACGATTATTCTCCCGCCGCTGGGCGTGCTGCTTGGCAAGGGACTGGGCTGGGCGTTTATTCTGAACATCCTTCTGACCCTTCTGGGCTACTTCCCGGGTCTTATCCACGCGTTTTGGGTACAAACGAAAAACTAAGTGCGCCACAGTAAGTCACTGTAGATGCCGGTCAATACGCCCTCCGGGCCAAACTGCTGTTTGATCCAGCGCGTCACCTGGCCGGTCGCTGCATGCTGCGTGGCGAGCAGCATGCGCGAATCCTGACGCGGGTTATTAATGCGCCGCGTGATGAGCAGCCCATCTTCCACCGCCTCTCTTGCCATGTATTCCGGCAAAAAGCCAATCCCTTCCCCCAGAATCTGACACTGGCACTTGGTGTTGAAATCCGGCACCAGAATCGCCTCCTGGCCGTGCAGCAGCCAGCCGACCTTTTTGTTGATGGTATGCGCGGTATCTTCCACCATGATGTTGGGATACAGACGCAGCTGGCTCTCCGCTATTGGTTCGGGAACAAAGGCGAGGGGATGTTCCGGCGCGATGGCAAACACCCAGCGGATGGCGCCAATTTCGGTGTAATCAATCCCGCCTCCGTCCAGCAGGGTGTCCGGTGCGCCGATGGCGATGTTGGCCTGGTTGTTGATGATGGAATCCCAGACGCCGTTGTACACCTCGGTGGTGACGGTGATCTGACAGGTGGGAAACTGCTTTTTCAGCACCTGCAGCAGCTGCGCGGTATGGCGCGGCGTATACAAGAGCTGATTAATGCAGATACGCACCCGCGCCTCAATGCCCTGAGAGATGGTATCTATCCCGCGCTTGATGGCGTGAAAATCGTTCAGCAGGTCAGTGGCCTTACGGTAAAAGTAAAACCCGGATTCGGTCAGCTCGATGCTGCGCGTATTGCGCACAAACAGCACCACGTCCAGCCCGGTCTCCATGCGTTTGATGGTGTAGCTGATGGCGGAGGTCGTCACGCCCAGCTCGGCGGCGGCTTTGCTGAAGCTGCCGAAGCGTGCCGCGGTGGTGAAGGCCAGCAGATTCTCTTCGGTAAAGATGGAATTCATATCACAGCATCCTCAGCCATCAGTTTTGAACATATTTTAACAGCGCCGTTACATCACATTTGAAGTGGGTCACAGTTCTGACTATTTATGCGGAGCCGCGTCATGCAAGGCTTTTACAGCCATAAGGATAATGCTGTCTGAGGCGATAAAAAGCGGTAAGCCATAAGAAAAAGGTTGCACAGACGCACGTTTTAGCCTGACTGTTGAATTTAACTCAATAATGAATTGCGTGTCGATAAATCATTTTTAAGCGGATTCTTTTGTGACCAGGCTGTTGCTATTCTCAGGTCATCAAAAGTGAAACATTGGGAGACTGAATATGTCTGCAAACGCACTCGTTACGGAATTTCTGCTGGCGGCAGAAGAGGGCAACATCGACGCGCTAAAAGCCTGCCTGGATAACGGCGTGGATATTAACGCCACCAACCGCCAGAAAAGAACCGCTATTATTATTGCCAGCCTGAAAAAGCATTACGCCTGTGTGGAATATTTAATTGCTGCCGGCGCGGATATTGATAAACAGGATCAGACCTGTTTTAACCCCTTCCTGATAAGCTGCCTGACCAATGATTTAACCCTGCTGCGCATTGTCCTTCCGGCGAATCCGGATCTTGACCGCCTGACGCGCTTCGGCGGCGTGGGCATTACCCCTGCCAGTGAAAAAGGCCACGTTGAAATCGTGCGCGAGCTGCTGGCAAAAACCGATATTAACGTCAACCACACCAATTTTGTCGGCTGGACGCCGCTGCTGGAAGCCATTGTGTTGAACGACGGCGGCGCAAAGCAGCAGGAGATTGTGAAGCTGCTGCTGGATCACGGCGCGAACCCGCACATGACCGATAAATACGGCAAAACCCCGCTCGAACTGGCGCGGGAAAAAGGCTTTGATGCAATAGCCGACCTGCTGCTGGCGGCAGGCGCATAACGCATTCGGCCGGCCACTTCAGGCTGGCCGTTAATTCAAAAAAGCATTTTTACCGACGTGCATTCTGCACGACGGCGGCCCCCTTTTATCCGTATTCAGGAGAAAACAATGCCAACCAAAATCGTTATAAAAAAGAACACGTATTTTGATTCGGTTTCACTGATGTCCGTTTCCACCAACGCCAATAAATTACCGGGCGTCGAGCAGGCGTTTGTGGCCATGGCGACGGAAATGAACAAAGGCGTATTAAAAAACCTCGGGCTGTTAACGCCGGAATTAGCCGACGCCAAAAACGGCGACCTGATGATCGTGATTAAAGGCGCCGCGGCGAATGATGAAACCCTGGCCGCTATTGAGGCGTTATTCACGCGTAAAGAGAGCGGAGGCACCCATGAAGCACGCTACGCGACGATTGCCAGCGCCAAAACCCATCGCCCGGACAGCAACCTTGCGGTGATTTCCGTTAACGGCACCTTCGCCGCCCGCGAAGCGCGCCAGGCGCTGGAAAACGATCTTAACGTCATGCTCTTTTCCGATAACGTATCCCTCGACGACGAGCTGGCGCTGAAGCAGCTGGCGCATCAGAAAGGGCTGCTGATGATGGGGCCGGACTGCGGCACCGCCATTATCAACGGCGCGGGGCTGTGCTTCGCCAACGCGGTACGCCGCGGGCCGATTGGCATCGTCGGTGCCTCCGGTACCGGTAGCCAGGAGCTGAGTGTGCGCATTCATGAATTCGGCGGCGGCGTGTCGCAGCTGATCGGCACCGGCGGGCGCGATCTCAGCGAGAAAATCGGCGGCCTGATGATGCTCGACGCCATCGACATGCTCGAAGCCGACGAGGGCACCCGGGTCATTGCGCTCATCTCCAAGCCGCCCGCACCTGCGGTGGCGGAGAAAGTGCTGGCGCGCGCGCGGGCATGCCGCAAGCCTGTCATCGTGTGCTTCCTTGGCCGCAGCGAACCGCCCGCCGATGAAGACGGCCTGCAGTTTGCCCGCGGCACCAAAGAGGCGGCGCTGAAGGCGGTACTGCTCACCGGCATTAAAAAAGAGTCCCTGGATTTACACCCGCTCAACTGGCCGCTGATTGAAGAGGTGCGCGCCCGTCTGACCCCGCAGCAGAAATACATTCGCGGCCTGTTCTGCGGCGGCACCCTGTGCGATGAGGCGATGTTTGCGGCGCTTGCGAAATTCGACGACGTTTATAGCAACATCCAGCCGGATCCGGCTAAGCGCCTGAAAGACATCAGCGTCAGCCAGGCCCACACCTTCCTCGACTTTGGCGACGACGATTTCACCAACGGCAAGCCGCACCCGATGATCGACCCGACCAACCGCATCAGCCGCCTGCTGCAGGAGGCGCGCGATCCGGAGGTGGGCGTCATCGTAATGGACTTCGTGCTCGGCTTTGGCGCGCACGAGGATCCGGTCGGCGTGATGATCGACGCCATCAAGGAGGCGCAGTCGATCGCGAAGGCCGATAACCGTCCGCTGGAGATCCTCGGCTACGTGCTCGGCACCGACCAGGATCCGCAGTCGCTGGCGCAGCAGTGCCAGCTGCTGACCGATGCAGGCGTCATCTGGGCCAGCAGCAGCACCAATACCGGATTATTGGCTCGCGAATTTGTCTGCAAAGGGGAGAAAGCATAATGACGACCTTATTCAACCAGCCGCTGAACGTCATCAACGTCGGCATTGCGATGTTCAGCAACGATCTCAAAAAACAGCACGTCCCCGTCGCTCAACTGGACTGGACGCCGCCGGGGCAGGGCAATATGCAGGTGGTGGAGGCGCTCGACCAGCTGGCGGAAAAACCGCTGGCGGAGAAGATCGCCGCCGCGAATAAAATCGCTCTTGAGCGCATTATTCAGTCCCATCCGGTGCTGGTGGGTTTCGGGCAGGCCATTAACGTTGTGCCGGGCATGACCCGCACCACCATTCTGCACGCCGGTCCGCCTGTCGCATGGGAAAACATGTGCGGGGCGATGAAGGGCGCAGTCACCGGGGCGCTGGTGTTTGAAGGGCTGGCGACGGATCTGGAGGATGCCGCAAGGCTCGCCGCTTCAGGCGACATCACCTTCTCGCCGTGCCACGAGCACGACTGCGTGGGCTCGATGGCGGGCGTCACCTCCGCATCAATGTTTATGCACATCGTTGAGAACAAAACCTACGGCAACCGCGCGTTCACCAACCTCAGCGAGCAGATGGCGAAGATCCTGCGCATGGGCGCCAACGACCAGAGCGTGATTGACCGTCTGAACTGGATGCGCGACGTGCTCGGCCCGATGCTGCGCGACGCGATGAAGATCGTCGGCGAAATCGACCTGCGCCTGATGCTGGCCCAGGCGCTGCATATGGGCGACGAGTGCCACAACCGCAACAACGCGGGCACTACGCTGCTGATCCAGGCGCTGACCCCGGGGCTGATTCAGGCGGGCTATCCGGTGGAGCAGCAGCGCGAGGTGTTCGAGTTTGTCGCCAGCAGCGACTACTTCTCCGGCCCAACGTGGATGGCGATGTGTAAAGCCGCGCTGGACGCCGCCCACGGCATTGAGTACAGCACCGTCGTCACCACCATGGCGCGCAACGGCTACGAGTTCGGCCTGCGCGTCTCCGGCCTGCCGGGGCAGTGGTTCACCGGCCCGGCGCAGCAGGTGATTGGCCCGATGTTTGCGGGCTATAAGCCGGAAGACTCCGGGCTGGACATCGGCGACAGCGCCATCACCGAAACCTACGGCATCGGCGGCTTTGCGATGGCGACGGCCCCGGCCATCGTTGCGCTGGTGGGCGGCACGGTGGAGGAAGCCATCGACTTCTCCCGCCAGATGCGCGAGATCACCCTCGGCGAAAACCCGAACGTCACCATTCCGCTGCTCTCGTTTATGGGTATCCCGACCGCCATCGACATCACCAGAGTCGCGGGCAGCGGCATTTTGCCGGTCATTAATACCGCCATTGCCCATAAGGACGCGGGCATCGGCATGATTGGGGCGGGCATCGTTCACCCGCCGTTTAGCTGTTTTGAAAAGGCGCTGTTGACCTTCCGCGATCGCTACTTTTTATAAGGCAAGCATCCATGAAAAACATGAAACTGGAGTGGAAAAGAGGTGACTGGGCGGCTTATTTCGGGTTGATGACCAACAACCTGACCAATTTGCTGACCATGATGGGGTTGCTCATTTTTGTCGTCGGCATCCCGAAGGAGATTGTTTATGGACGCATCGCGCCGGCCTTCGGGCTGGCGGTGCTGGTGGCGAGTATTTGCTACGCCTGGTTTGGCCTGCAGATGGCGCGCGCCACCGGGCGTACGGACGTCACAGCGCTGCCGTCTGGCCCGAGCGCGCCGTCGATTTTTACCGTCACCTTCCTCGTACTGATGCCGGTTTATCAGCAAACGGGCGATGCAGATTTCGCAATCCAGATCGGCCTGGTGTGGTGCTTCGTGGAAGCGATGATCCTCGCGGGCGGCTCGTTCCTTGGGGAGACCATCCGCAAGATGATCCCGCGCACCGTGCTGCTGTCGTGCCTGTCCGGACTGGGACTGCTGCTGCTGGCGATGAACCCGATGCTGCAGGCGTTCGAAGCGCCTACCGTGTCGTTCATCGTTCTGCTGCTGATCTTCATCAACTGGTTCGGTAAAAAGCCGATTTTCGCCAAAATCCCGACAGGTCTGCTGTTGCTGATTGCCGGTACGGCATTAGCGTGGATCTCCGGCCTGCAAAGCCCGGAAGCGATCAAAGCGTCCATGTCCTCCTTCGGCTTTAACCCGCCGGAGGTGCACGTGGACAGCTTTATGCAGGGGCTGCCGCACGCGCTGCCGTATCTTGCATCCGCCGTGCCGCTGGGGCTGGCGAACTATATCTTTGACCTGGAGAACATCGAAAGCGCCCATGCGGCGGGGGATGAATACCCTACCCGCAAGGTGATGCTGGCGAACGGCCTGGCGTCGATGCTCGGCTGCCTGATGGGCAACCCGTTCCCGGTGACGGTCTATGTCGGCCACCCTGGCTGGAAAGCGATGGGCGCCAGCATCGGCTACACGCTCGCCTCCGGGGTGACCATGTTCATCGTACCTCTGTTCGGACTGGGGGCGTTTATGCTCGCCATCATTCCGATGACCGCCATCGTGCCGATTCTGGTGTTTATCGGCGTCGTCACCGCCAACCAGGTGGTGAGGGAAACGCCCAAAGTGGAGGTGCCGGTGATCTTTATCTGTCTGTTCCCGTGGATCGCCAACTGGGCGCTGACCATGATGAACAGCGTGATGGGTGCGGCAGGCACCAGCGCGGCGAAAATCGGCACCGATGTGCTGCACAGCAAGGGGATTTACTACGAGGGCCTGGTGCATCTCGGCAACGGCGCGCCGCTCGCCAGCATGCTGTGGGGCTGTATCGCCATTTTCGCCATCATTAACAAACCGCTGCGCGGTGCCGTGGCTGCGGCGGGTGGGGCGTTGCTGGCGCTGTTCGGGGTGATCCACGCTCCGGTCGTGGGCTTTGCCGAAGGCAGTTCGCTGATGTTCGTCACGGCCTACCTGATGATGGGCGGCATGTTTGTGGTGAAGCATGTGCTGGATATCTCTGTTAATCCCCCTCTCCCTGTGGGAGAGGGCCGGGGTGAGGGCACCAGAACGCACCTTCTAAAGGAAACAAAATGAAAGAGCTTATGGTCGTCGCCATTGGCGGCAACAGCATTATCAAAGACAACGCCAGCCAGTCGGTTGAACATCAGGCGCAGGCGGTTAAAGCGGTGGCAGACTCCGTGCTCGAAATGCTGGCCTCCGACTATGACATCGTGCTTACCCACGGTAACGGCCCCCAGGTGGGGCTGGATCTGCGCCGCGCTGAGATTGCCCACGAGCGGGAGGGGCTTCCCCTGACGCCGCTGGCAAACTGCGTAGCGGACACCCAGGGCGGCATTGGATACCTGATCCAGCAGGCGCTTAACAACCGCCTGGCCGCGCGCGGGGAGCAAAAGGCGGTCACGGTCGTCACCCAGGTGGAGGTGGATAAAAACGATCCCGGCTTTACGCACCCGACGAAACCGATCGGCGCGTTCTTCAGCGAGGCGCAGCGCGACGAGCTGCAGCAGGCGCACCCGGAATGGCACTTTGTTGAGGATTCGGGCCGGGGCTATCGTCGCGTGGTGGCCTCTCCACAGCCGCTGCGCATTGTTGAGGCCGACGCTATCAAGACGCTGACGCAAAAAGGCTTTGTGGTGATCGGCGCTGGCGGCGGGGGGATCCCCGTTGTTCGCAGTGAGCAGGGCGATTATCAGAGCGTCGACGCGGTGATTGATAAAGATCTCTCCACCGCGCTGCTGGCCCGCGAGATCCGCGCCGACGTGCTGGTGATCACCACCGGCGTCGAGAAAGTGTGCGTCAACTTCGGCAAGCCGAACCAGCAGGCGCTGGACGCTGTAAACGTGGAGCAGATGACGCGTTATATGGAAGAAGGCCACTTCCCGGCGGGCAGCATGCTACCCAAAATCGTCGCCTCGCTGGAATTTTTAAGCCACGGCGGCAGGCGGGTGATCATCACCTCGCCGGACCGCCTGCCCGCGGCGCTTCGCGGAGAAACCGGCACCCATATCGTTAATGAAGGAAGATAAGATGAGTGAAAACAAAAGCCGCCGCGAGTTTATCAGCCAGAGCGGCAAAATGGTCACCGCCTGCGCGCTGTTTGGCGCAACCGGCTCCGTCGCGTATGCTGCCGACTCTGCAAAACCAACCTGCGAGACGGGCAAGCCGATGAACATCACCGCGAAGCATTACTATCTGGACAACGTGCTGCTCGAAGCCGGGTTTAATTTCGACGGCAGCGTGGCGACGAGCACCCGCACCGAGCTGAAAACGCTGGAGATCAAAGACGGGAAGATTGTCGCCCTGCGCGACAACGGCAGCCACGCCGACGCGACCCTGCCGCGCTACGATGCGGGTAAAAAGCTGATGCTTCCGGCAATGCGCGACATGCACATTCACCTGGATAAAACCTTCTACGGCGGCCCGTGGCGCTCCCTGAACCGCCCTGCAGGCACCACGATTCAGGACATGATCCGCCTTGAGCAAAAGCTGCTGCCGGAACTGCAGCCCTATACCCAGGAACGCGCGGAGGCGCTTATCGACCTTATCCAGTCGAAAGGCTCCACTATCGCCCGCAGTCACTGCAACATTGAGCCGGTCTCCGGCCTGAAAAATCTGGAAAATTTACAGGCGGTCTTATCGCGCCGTAAACCCGGCTTTGACTGCGAAATCGTCGCCTTCCCGCAGCACGGCCTGCTGCTCTCCAACTCTGAAAAACTGATGCGCGAGGCGATGCAGGCCGGGGCGCACTACGTGGGTGGGCTGGACCCGACGAACGTTGACGGTGCCATGGAGAAATCCCTCGATCTGATGTTCCAGATTGCGCTGGACTACGACAAAGGGGTGGATATTCACCTGCATGAAACCAGCCCGGCGGGCGTGGCGGCGGTGAACTATATGGTGGAAACCGTGGAGAAAACGCCGGAGCTGAAGGGCAAGCTGACCATCAGCCACGCCTTCGCGCTGGCGATGCTCAACGAGCAGCAGGTGGATGAGATTGCCACCCGCATGGCAGCGCAGCAGGTGACCATCGCCTCCACCGTGCCGATTGGCACCCTGCACATGCCGCTGAAGCAGCTGCGCGACAAGGGTGTGTTCGTGATGACGGGCACCGACAGCGTAATCGACCACTGGTCGCCGTACGGCCTGGGTGACATGCTGGAGAAGGCGAATCTCTACGCCCAGCTCTACATTCGCCCGAACGAGCAGACGCTCTCCCGCGCGCTCGGTATCGCCACCGGCGACGTGCTGCCGCTGAACGACAAAGGCGAACGGGTGTGGCCAAAATCGCAGGACGACGCCAGCTTTGTGCTGGTGGATGCCTCCTGCTCCGCTGAAGCGGTGGCGCGCATTTCGCCGCGCACCGCGACGTTCCACAAGGGGGATCTGGTCTGGGGCACGGTGGGTTGACGTGCATTTCTCCCTCTCCCTGTGGGAGAGGGTTGGGGTGAGGGCATCAGGCCGCAGGCAAAGCTTTATACTGGGAGTCACATTCTTAAAGAGGGATCTGCCATGGCACAAAACATCTACGACAACCCGGCATTTTTTGAAGGCTATGCCCAGCTTCCGCGCTCGGTTCAGGGCCTGGACGGCGCGCCGGAGTGGCCCGCGCTCAAGGCAATGCTGCCAGATTTAACCGGTAAATCGGTTGTCGATCTCGGCTGCGGCTACGGATGGTTCTGTCGCGCAGCACGCGAGCTGGGCGCGTCTGACGTCACGGGTGTTGATATTTCAGAAAAAATGCTCGCCCGCGCGGCTGAACTGACTGATGACAACCGGATTCACTATCAGCGTAGCGATCTGGAATCTCTGTCGCTGAAAGCGAATAGCCTCGATCTGGTCTACAGCTCGCTGGCGCTGCACTACCTGCCGGAGCTGGACACGCTATTCGCCAACGTTCAGCGCGCGCTCAAACCCGGCGGTAGCCTGGTCTTTTCGATGGAGCACCCGATATACACCTGCGCTACCCGTCAGGGCTGGCTGACCGACGACCGCGGCGAGCGGTTCTGGGGGGTGAACCGCTATCAGGACGAGAGCCAGCGCGTCAGCAACTGGCTGGCGGACGGGGTGATTAAATACCACCGCACGCTGGGCACCACGCTTAACGCACTGATCAAAGCGGGGTTAACGATAAGCGAAGTTAATGAGTGGGGGCCAACGCAGGCGCAGATTGACGCCTGGCCTGCATTGGCCGAAGAGGCGGAGCGCCCGATGCTGGTGCTGATCGCCGCCCGTAAGGATCAATAACCGACTTTATACACCCGCCCGCTCTGCACCCCTTCCACGCTGCGGCGGTAGGCCTGCGCCACGGTCGCGGCGGGAACGCTTTCAAAGCCGGGGAAGAACCCGTCATACGCTTCGGCTGACTCCGTCAGTACCGTTGGGCTAATCAGGTTGATGCGGATCCCGCGCGGCAGTTCGCAGGCTGCGGCGCGGACAAACCCTTCCAGCGCCGCGTTCACCGTGGTGGCATTCACGCCCTGCGCAATCGGCTCGTGCGCCACAATCCCGCTTATCAGCGTAATCGAGCCGCCTTCGTTCAAATAATGCTGGCCGGTCAGCGCCAGACGCACCTGCCCCAGTAGCTTATCCTGCAGGCCCTGGTTGAAGTCGCTGTCTTTCATGGTCGCGAGGGGGCCGAAGTAGAGACCACCGCTGGCGGAGACAATCGCATCCACCGGGCCGATTTTCTCAAACAGTGCCTGGACGCTCGCCTGCGAGGTGATATCCACCTGATAGTCGCCCTGCGTGCGACCGACGCGGATGACCTCGTGACGACGGCTTAATTCTTCGGTTACGGCACGCCCGACAGTACCGCTGGCACCAATAATGACGATTTTCATAGCAGACTCCTTATGTTGTGAGCCTTCATTCTTTAATAAATAAAAAGTCAGATAAACTGGGCTAAAGTTAGATGATTACTAACCAGAGGTTCGGAATATGGATAAGCTTCGCGGGATGGAGACGTTCATTGCGGTAGTGGAAAGCGGCAGTTTTACCGGCGCGGCGTCCCGGCTGGAGATGTCGGCGGTCATGGTGGGAAAGTATATTGCGCTGCTGGAATCGCAGCTTGGTACGCGGCTGCTGGAGCGCAATACCCGTCGCCAGAGTCTGACCGACGCCGGACGCGTTTATTTCGAAGAGGCCAGGCGGGTGCTGGAGCAGGTCTCGATTGCCGAAAGCGCGGTTGAGCGGCTGCGCGCCACACCCGCCGGAACCCTGCGCGTCACGGCACCCACGTCGTTTGGCGGCTGCGTTGTCGCGCCTTTGACCGCCACATTTTTGCAGCGCTACCCGGAGGTGCGCATCGAACTGGATCTCACCAATCGAATGGTCGATCTGGTAGAGGAGGGGGGCGATCTGGCCATCCGCATTGGCGACATCCGCAATGACGATCTGGTGGCGAAATACCTGTGCCCCTACAACATGGTGATCTGTGCCGCGCCGGACTATTTAGCGCATCACGGCACGCCGCAGACGCCTGCCGATCTGGTGGATCATCTTTGTCTGTCGCACACGGTGTGGACCGCGCGCAACGAGTGGCGGCTGCCGGGCGTGGAAGGGGAGGTGCGCTGGAAGCGGGATGCCGTCTTACGGTGTAACGACGGCTACGGGTTACGCATGGCGGCGCGAGCCGGGGCGGGGCTGCTGCTGCAACCGGAGGTGCTGGTGGCGGAAGAGCTGGCAAGCGGCAGGCTGATACGGGTGCTGGAGCCGTTCACGCCCGCGCCGAGGCCGGTGCATTTACTGTGGCGTCAGGATTTACGCCCCCTCCCTAAGCTAACGGAATTTATTGCTCATATTCTGCTAAGATTGGGCACAATATAAAAAAAGAAGGTGATCAAAGAATGTCTGCAAACAAACTCGCCAGCAGCGCGCAGGGCCTGCAATCATCCGCCATCCGTGAATTATTAAAACATAGCAAAATGGCGGGCGTGATTTCGCTGGGCGGCGGTATTCCCAACCCGGACCTCTTCGATCGCGAAGGGCTTAAAATCGCCGCCGATGCCGTGTTGTCGCAGAATTTTGGCGAGGCGTTCCAGTATGGCCTGACGGAAGGCGTACCGGGGCTGCGCGAAGAAATTAAACGCATCTGCGAAGGGCGCGGCATCGCCTGTAAGGCCGATGACGTGGTCATTACTTCCGGCTCTCAACAATCTCTGGACGTGCTGGCGCGTGCATTGATCAATCCTGGCGATACGGTTGTCGTTGAACGTCCAACCTATCTCGCCGCGCTGCAGGTCTTTGGCCTGGCGCAGGCCAGTTTTGAATCCGTCGGTACCGACGGCGACGGCATGAAGGTCGATGAGCTTGAAGCACTGGTGGCAAAGAAAACCATCAAGGCGGTTTATATCGTTCCAACTTTTGGTAACCCTGGAGGCGTAACGCTTTCTGAAGCGCGTCGCAAACAGCTGGTGGAACTCTCGAAGCGCTATGATTTCGTGATTATCGAAGACGATCCGTACAGCGAAATTAATTACACCGACGACGTTTTCCGCCCGCTGATTGCCCATGCGAAAGATATCGGCAATGAAGATAACGTGGTGTACACCTCTACCTTCTCCAAAATCCTCGCGCCGGGCACCCGCGTGGGCTGGGTGCTGGTACCGGAGTGGCTGAAGCGCGCGGTGGTGAACCTGAAGCAAACCACCGATCTGCACACCAGCACGCTGTCGCAGCTGATGACCTACGAGTACCTGAAAACCGGGCGTCTGGCGAACCAGATTAAAATGATCCGCGAGGCCTATCGCCAGAAATACCAGACGTTTGCAACGGAACTGGAAGCCGAGCTGGGCGATGTGATGTCGTTCCACAAGCCTAAAGGCGGCATGTTCCTGTGGGCGAAAATGAACAACGGCATGAATACGACGAAATGGCTGGAAAAAACCTTGAGCAACGGTGTGGTTTTTGTACCGGGTGAGTTCTTCTACTGCAACGAACCGGACCAGACAACGCTGCGTATGTCATTCGTCACCCCAACGGATGAGCAGCTGAAAGAAGCGGTTCGACGCCTGAAGATCTCGCTGTAAGAGGAGGCGCATAACGGCAGAGGCTGTTATGCGCCGTTCGCGTTTAGGGTGAGCTTATTGCGTGGCGTGGGCGAGTGCGCGGTCTGATGCCTCTGCGCCAATCACCAGCGTGACCTCATGGATACGACAAATTTTTCCTTCTCGCAGTGCGGCAAACATATACACCTCAATCTCTGCCTGCCGACCATCCGGATACGTCACGGTAACCCAGTGCCGGTCTGCCAAAAGACCATCGTGACAGGCGAACTCCTCTACCCTGAATGCTATCTCGCGGATCTGCGATCGAACGTGGTTCAGGTGCTGCACAAAACCCTGATAATCAAGCGCGTGACCATCCGTAAATTGCTGGTAATCGGGCGTAAAAAGCTCTGCCGGATCGACATCGCCTTTGAATAAGTTGGTTAACAGGCTAGCCATTTCCTTGCGCTGCGCGGTGTTGTCAGGGTGGGCTACCAGGGATGTGATAATGCTCATGCAGGCTCCTTAAGTGGTTGAATCAACATTATCCTTGACAGCTGAAGACGCAGTTTCTGTAATACGTCGATGAATAACGATTTTCGGTCAAAATGGTATGATCAGTATTGAAGCGCTCCTTCATCCCGGCGGGTACCGAACGCCGTGGCACAGCCATGGCTCCGGCCAGTTGTGGCGCATTGCAACGGGGCTGCTGGTCATTGAGACGCAGCAGGCGCGCTCGGTCGTGCCGGCACAACATATCGGCTGGATCCCGCCGGGCCAACAGCACGCCGCCTTCTCTGAAAGCGCGATTGAAGGCTGCGCTATCTATCTTGACCCTGCTTGCTGTGCAATGCTTCCCGATGCTCCCGCGCTGTTCGAGCCGGACGATCTCACCCATGCACTGTTTTCCCGTGTATGTGGTGCAGGGAGCGAGTACGATCCGCGAAAGCTGACTTTACTGCTGGATGAGCTTGCCATGACGCCCCAGGTTCACTTTTCTCTGCCCGTGCCGACGGATCCGCGTCTGAAGAACGTGGTCAGCCGCTTGCTGCAGTTTGTCGATGATAATCAGACGGTCGAGAGTCATGCCAGCCATGCCGGGATGAGCGTACGTACGTTTAACCGTCGGTTTAGCGCCCAGACGGGAATGAACTTTGTCAACTGGCGGCAGCTGGCGCGCGTCATGCAGGCAATGGAGTGGCTGGCGGCGGGGAAGCCGGTGGGATGGATTGCGCTGTCATGCGGCTACAGCAGCGTCAGCGCATTTATTGAGGTTTTCAGAGCATGGACCGGTAAAACGCCGGGGCAGTGGGCAATTAAAGAAGGCCCTTTTGGGCGAAGGTAATGCGCGTGGCTTCGTTGAGATCAAGCTCTTTTAACGATTCCGGATTAACCCAGGCGATCTCCTGAAACTCTTCATTAAACGTGACTGCCCGGTTGGCACTGATGCAGTCGAAGATCAAATAGATCATGTAAATCTCCTCAGTGGTGCCATCGGCGTAGGTTTTCACTCTGATGTCATCGCGAAAAGCCCATGGCGTGATCGAAGCGATCTCCAGCGCTTCGCCCAGCTCTTCGCGGATCTCACGGCGCAACGCCTGTTCCATGGTTTCGCCCGGCTCCATTCCGCCGCCGGAGAGAGCCCACTGGCCGGGGAACACGCCGCGATCGTTGGCCATTTTGCACAGCAGATAGGCACCGTCGTTCTGGATGATGGGGCAGACAATGGTTCGTTGGCGCATGATTTCTTCCTGAAAAATGAGTTTGGGCTACTTTAGCAGATTGGGGGGATGATTATGTTAGAGGTGCTTGATTCTCGCTCCTTGGTTTTCTGCGTTTTGCTGCAGATTCAGCCAGAATTCAATACTTCGCCTGGTGTGGTTGAGATGCGTAGTTTTTCCTGGTTATTCATAATTAACGTCCTGTTTATAAATATAAAATGAGTGCGGTTTGATGCCCTCACCCCGACCCTCTCCCACAGGGAGAGGGAGAAAACCATGTCAACCCAGCAACGCGACGCCAGCCTCTGTTCTCAGCCAGCGCGGGGCTTTTAGCTGGTCAGCAAAATATCCCGTCAGTTCAAAGAGTAAATCTCCCATCACACGAGCGGATTCAGGGGCGAGCGTGCCCCCCATCAACAGTTGCGTAATTTCCTCGCAGTAGCGACAGAGCTGATCGGATTCAGCGTTGAATGCAGGTCCACATTCGGGGAACACATTGACGGTAAGACGTTCCTGTAAGTGCTCAGGGAGCGGCTCCAGCAGCATCGGGCGAAGCAGGGCGAGGGTCGATGCAAGACGACCGCAGAGCGCTATTTTTCTTGCAGGATCGGTCTCTTCCACCAATGCTTCGCAATAGCGTTGGCAGTTGTCGGCAAGTTCAGTGAAGTCGGTATTGTGGCCGAAGGGGGTCGTGAAAAGTGCGTTACTGGTGGTCATATGACAGTTTCCATTAAGTGATTAAGACCCTGCCAGAGAAATGCCAATTTCCCGGGTGGCAGGACTGAACGGAGTTGGCATTACCGGCCTTAATGGACACCGGCGCGTCTTGCGACGCCCCCGTCCAGCCCACCATTGAAATGTAGCCAGACGCACGGCGCAACAAGAGCTCACGCCGCCATTAAGTTTAACCGGGATGCCAATCCCGACGCCAGATTTTGCTGGCGTGGAAGGAACATACGCCCGATTAACCCTAATAAAAAGCAGGCTACCCAGAAGAAGTTGAATCCTGCGAGGCGGCTTCAGAAAATGATGTAAGGCGTTTCATCACCGCTCCCTCAGCGCCTCTTTCGCCCGATTAAACGGCTTGATCAGATAATCCAGCACCGTTTTCTCCCCGGTCTTAATGTCCACCGTCGCAATCATCCCCGGCACGATTGAGAAGTGCCTACCCGCCTTATTCACCAGGTAATCCTGGCTGGTGCGGATAAATACGCGGTAATAGAACACCTCCGGCTTGGCCTCGTCCTGGATGGTGTCCGGCGAAATGGTCTCCACCACCCCGTGCAGCCCGCCGTAGATGGCGTAATCGTAGGCGGTGATCTTCACCAGCGCTTCCTGGTTCGGGTGGATAAAGGCGATATCGCGCGGCGAGAGCCGGGTTTCAATCAGCAGGTGATCGTCTACCGGCACAATCTCCATCAGCTCGCCGTTGGGCGGGATCACCCCGCCGATGGTGGTGACTTTAATGTTTTTCACGATCCCGCGCACCGGGGATTTTACCGTCAGGCGGGTGACGGAATCCTCGCGGCCTTTCAGGATCGCCGAGACCATATCCACCTCCGCGTTGGCCTTGGATAACGCCTCGCGCGCCTGAACGTAATACTGGGAACGCACGTCGGTGAGCTTCAGCTCCAGGTCGCTTTTCTGCCGCTGCAGGCGCAGCACTTCCACGTGGCTGGCGGCGCCGGTTTTTACCAGCCGCTGGGTGATCGCCAGCTCTTTGTTTGCGAGATCTAACGCTGAACGCAGTTCACGCTGCGTGTCCTCCAGCTGCGCGCGGCGCGAGTTGTAGAGCCGCGTTTCGGCGGCGGTCAGTTCGGTCCATTTCTCCAGCGAAGGCGGGAACTTCAGCGGCAGATCGTTTACCTCGGCGTACAGACGGGCGCTGGAGGCCAGCGACGCACGGTAGCGCGCCGCGCTTTCGCCGACGTTCGATTCGGAACGCGTCGGATCCAGCCGCGCCAGCACCTGTCCGGCCTGCACCTGATCGCCCTCGTGAACGTTCAGCTCGGTGAGGATCCCCCCATCCAGCGACTGCAACACCTGCTCGCGCGAGCTGGGGATCACTTTTCCGGTTCCCGTTGAGACTTCATCCAGCATCCCAAACCACGCCCAGACGCCCAGCGCCACAAACATCAGCAGCGAGAAGATCACGATCCGCCGCGCGCCGGAATAGCCGCTTTCGGAGTCGAGCGCATTGTCCAGATCGTCCATCGCGGCCACGTCACGCTGACTGATTTTCATTTTTCCACTCCCGTCCGGTTGCTGCCTGCTGCTGTTGCTGCATGCGGCTGTTATTCAGCGCCTGTGCCTTTGGCGCGTCCATGACCAGCATCCCATCTTTCAGCACGACCACGCGCTCCACCAGCTCCAGCACCGGCACGCGGTGGGTGGCGACGACCAGCGTCCGGTTGCCGAGCCATGCTCCCAGGCGCTGGATAAATTCCCGCTCGGTGTGCTCATCAAGGGAGGCGGTCGGCTCGTCCATCAGCACGATATTCGGATCGCGCAGCAGCATCCGCGCCAGCAGAATCGACTGCCGCTGCCCGCCGGACAGCCCCACGCCGTTCTCCATAATCGGGTAGTCCAGCCCCTTCGGCAGCTTCAGCACAAAGCTGGCCGCACCGCACATCTCCAGCACCTCGAAAATCTCTTCGTCGGTGGCGCGCGGCATGCCGAGGGTGATGTTCTCGCGCAGGGTGCCGTAAAACAGCCGCGCGTTCTGGGTCATAAAGCCGACGTTGCGCCGCACGTCCGCCACGTCGAGATGCGGCAGGCTGAGGTTGTCGAGCCGCAGTTCGCCGCCCGCCAGATCCATTCCGCCCGCCATCGCCTGCAGCAGGGTGGATTTGCCCGCGCCGTTGCGCCCGAGGATCGCGACTTTCTCGCCCGGCCTGATCTCCAGGCGGTTAATGCGCAGCGCCATGCGCGGATCTTCCGGGTGGTAGCGGAACTGCGCCTGCTCGAAGAGATAGTGTCCGCGCAGCACGTCCTGGCGGATCGGCGTCTCTTCGCGCTGGTTCTCGGTCGGCAGCTGCATAATGCTGTCCAGCCCCTCTTTGGCGGCCTTTACCTGCTGCCAGCGTGCCAGCACCCCACACAGCGTCGCCATCGGCGCGATCATCCGCGAGGCCAGCATTGAGGCGGCCACCACCGAACCGGTGGTTAAGGTGCCGTCGATCACCATCGGCGCGCCGACCACGATCACGGCGGCGTAGACCAGGCTCTGGACGGTCATTCCCCAGCTGATCAGGTTCTGCGTCAGCTCGCGGGTGCGCAGCCCGGATTCCGCGGTAATCTGGATATAGCTGTTCCACTGCTGCAAAAAGCGGTTCTCCGCCTGCATCAGCTTGATGTCCTCCAGCCCCTGCACGCTCTCCACCAGCACCGCGTTGCGCAGGGTCGATTCATGGGCCGACTGCTTCGCCAGCTCCGCCAGCTTCTTTTGCAGCAGCAGGCCGGGCAGGACCATGATCACAGCCGCCACCGGGGCGATCCACGCCAGCTGCGGCGCGATGATCGCCAGCACTACCACAAACAGGAAGAAGAAGGGCAGATCGACAATCGTCGAGATGGTGGAGGAGGTGACCATCTCGCGGATCTGCTCCAGCTCGCGCAGCTGGGAGATAAAGCTGCCGGTGGAGCGCGGAATGGCGCTGTGGCGCAGCCGCAGGGCGTGACCAAACACGCGATCCGAGACGCGCAGATCCGATCGCTTGCCCAGCAGATCCATAATGTGCCCGCGCGCGACGCGCAGCACAAAGCCAAACAGGGTGGCGATCAGCACTCCGATGGTCAGCACGTAGAGCGTCGGGTAGGACTGGGCGGGGATCACCCGGTCATACACCTGCATGGAAAAGACAATGCCGGAGAGGGAGAGCACGTTGATGAACAGCGCCGCCAGCATCACCCAACTGTAGGGGCGCAGGTCGCGCATCACCAGCCGGTAGAGCCAGTCCGGGCGGTATTTTGAGATGTAGGCGTCCACGCGGCTGTCCTTCAGCGCCGCCAGCGGACGCAGGGCGATAACGTGGCGGATGGCGGGTAACATCGCGCTCATCGACAGGCGGTTGGTGTACGTCTTGTCGTCGAAAAAGCTGACCTCAAGCGTGTCCTCACCGTCGAAATTCTCGATCACGCCGATTTTTCCGTCGCTCAGCGCCACCACCACCGGCAGACGCCAGCTGTTGATCGACTGCTGATCGGCCGTTAGCAGCTGGAACGTTAGCCCGGCTTCACGGGCAAGCTGAGTCAGCGCGGGCACCATCGGTTTGCCTTTCAGCCACGGTGCGCCTGCGATCAGCGCGCCGGGCGAACAGGCGACGCGGTAGCGCGTGGCAACAAAGCCAAACGCCTGCGCCCACTGCGCCAGCGCCTCATCCGTCATCGTTTCCCCCTGAGGGATGTCGCGTTGCTTCATGGCTGGATCTCCACGGTCTGGATGGTGCGGTTATCAAGATCGAACGCATGACGCAGTTGCCCGGTGTTATAGAGGCAGTTGAGCTGCAGCTGGTGCAGCTGACCGAGGGTCTGCTGCTGGGTAAAGCGTGCCTGATAGACCTCCTGCTCGGCGTTAAGCACGTCCAGCAGGGGGCGCGAGCCGAGATCGAGATACTGTTGCTGATAGAGCTCGCGGGTGCGGGCGCTGAGCGCCTCCTGGCGGCCCTGAATTTGCAGCGTGCTTTGCAGGCTCATCACCTGACTGCGGGCCTCCAGCAGCTTCTGGCGCACATCGAGGCGCGTACGCTGAATGGTCGACTGCGCCGCCTCCACCGCGTGTCCGGCGGCGTTACGTCGGGCGGTGAGCCCGCCGCCCTGATAGAGCGGCATCTGGACTTTCACCCAGGCGGAATACTGGGTGCGATCCCGCGTTTCGTTACCCGCGTAGCGATCGTTCAGGTAATGACGAACCTCCGGCTCCAGCGAGACGGTTGGCGTCATCTGCGCGTCGGCGTAGTCGAGGTTAGCCTGCGCGACGTTCGCCTGTGCCCAGGCGGCGAGGACCGCAGGCACCAGGCGATCGTCCGGCTCGGCGATATCGCAGCTGCGGGCCAGCTTCTGTGGAAAATCATTGCTGATATCGTTCAGGCTGTTCCAGCCGAGAAAGCTCATCAGCGTGGCGCGGGCGCTGTCGAGGCTGGCCTGATACTGCATCAGCTGGGCGCGTGCCCCTTCAATGCGCGCGTCGGTCTGCACCACGTCAGAGAGCGAGGTGGCCCCTTCGTCGTTACGCAGGCGGGTCAGCTTGCCGATTGAGGAGAGGGCGTCGAGCTGCTCTTTGGCGGTGTCGACCATCTGCTGCAGAGTTTGCACCTGCACCATGGCGATGGCGGTATCGTGAGCGATGGTGTCGATGCTGACCAGCACGTTGGCCTGCTGCTGGGCGACTCCGGCGTTTTCGGCCCGCACCTGGCTGGCCACTTTGCCGAAGTCGTAGAGCATTTGCGAAAGAGAGAGCACCAGCGACGGCGTAAAGCCGTTCTGATCGCCGTCGTGGGAATACCCGTTGTCCATGCCGGCGTTAATCTGCGGATAGTATTTCGATTTGGCGACGTCGACCTCTTCGTTCTGCTCGTAAAGTTTGCCCACGGCTTCAGCGATTGCCGGATGCCAGGTGACGGCGCGATTAACGGCTTCGCCAAGCTGTAGTGAACCGGGAGCGGCTTTGCCTGCCACCGGGGCGACGCGGCCATTCAGTGAGGGGAGTTCCTGCGTTTCGCGGAGTTGTCCGGTATTGATGGTTGCCGCCGGGTTTGCCGCGATGGCGGGTACAGATATCAGGCAGCACGAGAGCCACCAGTAAGGCATCTTTATTCCCATGTCTTGTCCCTAATAAAAAAGTACAGCTTTATTATTTATGCCCGGGCGCTGTGCGCGCCCGGGTCATCTCGTGCAGGTGCTATCAGGTAATGATGTGTTGCTGGTTCACAAGCTCGTCGTACGTGGTCTGGACGTTATCAAGCGTAACGAGTGCAGTATTAGTGTAGGTGCTCCCTGCGCCGTCACGGTCGATGGAGATCACAGTGTTGCTACCGCTTTGCGTGACATTGATATAACTCCCCAGCGAGGCGGTATTACCGTCCCAGCCCACCAGCAGGTCGCCAATGTCGATCTTGTCTCCCTGTGCCAGGGAGAAGTTCGTCCAGTGGTCGCCGCCGGCGCTGGTGATGTTGCCCCCCGTCGCGTTGCCCGCCGTGCTGTTCAGCACCTGATAAATCAGCGTGTCGCCGTAGGCCGTACCGCTAATCACATCGTTATGCTCCGAACTGATAAATTTCGGCGCCATGTCGATGGTCAGTGACGCGGTGTCCGTGGTGCCGTTGGCATCGGTCAGGGTGTAGTTAAAGACCTCCTTCGTGGTAATGGTAGAGAGCGATATCCCCGGGTTGAGCGTATAGGTGTAACTGCCGTCTGCGGCAATCGCCAGCGTGCCGTAGTGACCCGTGATGCTCGACAGCGTGCTGCCGGTGTAGGGATCCAGCGTAGTGGTAACGCCGTCGTAGCCGGTAATGCTCACGCGGGTATCCACCGAGTGCAGCTGGTCCATCGTCCCTGCGGAACCGGTGCCGTCGAAAATATTGCCGTCAACGGTGTGGGTGCCCGTGGCGTCGAACTGCGACAGCGAGTAGCTGGTGCCGGTGACGTTTGGGGTGATGGTGATATTTCCTACTCCCAGCGGCCCCATTCTGCCGGTATAGCTCAGGGTGTAGGTCCCCGCCTCCAGGTCGAGACCCGTCAGGTTGACCGTTGCCGTGCCGCCCAGCAGCAGCCCGCCGTTGAACGAGCCGGTTCTGACGGTGGTGGCGCCGTTGGTCAGCGTCCAGTCAACCGTCAACCCTGTCAGCGTCAGCAACGAGGCGACGTTAAACGACAGCACCACGTTGTGCAGCGCGGTATTGGCATCCACCACGAAGGTGCCTGAGCCGGAGCCCTGGGTTGAAGTGAGCAGCGCGGCGTTCCAGCTCGCCGACCCGACGGTTGTATCCGAGTACGCGGCGGTATGGTGTACCGACGTCACGTCCATCGCGGTGCTGACATCATTCACCGCATCCATCGGCTGCGCGGTTGGGGTGATGTTGAGCGAAGCCGTGTCTTTCGTGCCGTCCGGCGCGGTAATGGTGTAGACGAAGGTATCCGGGGTGCTGATGTGGTCAACGCCGACGCCGCTATTCAGGGTGTATGTGTACTCCCCGGCCGCGTTGATGCTCAGCGTACCGTACTCGCCGGTAATGTTCGTCAGACCGCTGCTGTTCACCGCTACGCCGTTAACCTCCGTCACCAGCGTGCCGACTGGCGCAATATCATCCGACAGAACGTCCCCGGTAGTGCTCGCGCTGACGCTCGCCACGCTGTAGACATGATCCTGCAGCACGTCCAGCGTGTAGGCCGTCAGGGCGGTGATCCCCGCAGCCGTATTCAGCAGGAACAGGTACTCACCGGCCGGCAGCTGCAGCGTCAGCTGAGGCGAGGTGCCGCCCAGCAGCGGCGCGCGCAGCCAGCCTGGTTCAACGCGCATCTGCTCAAAGGTCTGCGTCGCGTTGTTGAACTTGTAGATGTACAGGTCGAACACCGATGCCAGGGCCACGCCGCCAACGGAAGCCTGGATGGTCATGGTGCGGGTAGTGCCTTCCTCCACGTTATAGATGATGGGGTTGGTCATATCGTCCAGCAGGTTCAGCCCCAGCGTGTTGCCGAGATTGATCCCCACCAGGGTAAAGCCGCCCTGGGACGACGTACCGTTGTCAATCGCGTTGACGGTGGTATCGAAGGTCAGCGAGTTCGTATCGTCAACCGCGACAATACCGCTGGTGGCGGTACCGCTGCCCAGCGACAGCACCAGGTTCGCCGACGCGCTGACGCCGTTATGGGTGATGGTGTAGCTGAAGCTCTC
Source organism: Enterobacter sp. KB-280D8 (assembly GCF_041399405.1). Taxonomy (NCBI): domain Bacteria; kingdom Pseudomonadati; phylum Pseudomonadota; class Gammaproteobacteria; order Enterobacterales; family Enterobacteriaceae; genus Enterobacter; species Enterobacter sp. KB-280D8. The sequence continues at coordinate 35,577 of NZ_JBGKEC010000003.1, read as the reverse complement.
CGTCCGGCCAATCACCGATGCGCTGGTGTTGGTCAGATCGTAGGTGTAACTGCCGTCGCGGTTAATGGTCAGCGTACCGTACTGACCCTGGATCACCGTGCCGTCGGCAGTGACGCTGGTGGTGACACCCTGGGCGTTAGTGACGGCCGTGACCGTTGCCCCTGCCGGAGCGTTGTCGCTGCCTGCGGTTGGGTCAACGTCGGTGATCACGTTACCGCCGAGGCTGGTATCGCCCGTAACGGTGCCCGGCCCGGTCTCTTTCACCGCCACGTCAAGGCTGGTGTAGGAGCCGGTTGCCAGCAGGTTGGTGTTATAGCTCAGCACGCGGTAGTTGCCGTCCGCCAGCCCGGTCAGGTTCAGCGAAACGCCTGTGGCCCCCAGGGTCAGCAGGTCGGCAAACTGCGGCTGTCCGGTATCGACTACGGTAGTCCAGGTGTTGTTAACGGTGTCAAAGCGCTGTACCACCAGCTCAAGGGTGTTGAGCAGAGAGAGCACGGCCCCCGTGGCGTTGGCGTTCACGACGATGTCCGCGCTGCCGCCGCTGCCCACGGTGAAGTTCACCTGAGCGGAGTCATTACCGAGCAGCGTCAGGACGTTGCCCACGGCGCCAACCAGCAGGAAGCCGTAGTCGCTGTACTGGCTGTTGGTGACGGTGGCCGTGGTGCTGAGCTCCAGCTCTTCGACGTTATTGCTGGCGGAGAGCGGCACCACCGGCGCGAGCGCCGAGCCGGGCTGCGAGACGTTGCCCGCCGCGTCGGTGGCGGTGATTTGCAGCGTCTGGCCTTCTGTCTGCTTGTTAACGAAGGTGTAGCTGTACGTGCCGTTGCTGCCCGCTGTGGTCGTTACCGTTGAACCGTCCGGGAGACGGATCGTGACGGTACTGCCTGCTTCAGCATTCCCGGTTAATACGCTACCGTCGGCGTTAAAGGTCCCTGTCGGGGCCGTTGGGGCGGTAAGATCGACGATCACCGTCGTCACGGCCGATGCCGGGCTGGTATTGCCTGCGGCATCGGTGGCCGTGGCGGTGAAGTTATGGGTGCCTTGCGTCAGCGTGGTGGTTTCTGGCAGCGTCCAGTTGCCGTTGGTATCGGCGGTGACGGTGCCCACCAGCGTGATGCCATCGTAGATCCGCACCGTCGCGTTCGCTTCGGCAGTCCCGCTCAGCGTTGGGCGCGTATCGTTGGTCGGAGTGGTGCCGGTTACCGGTCCGATGACGCTGCCCACATCATCAACTACCGAGCTAATGACCGGCGCGGCCGGAGCAAGGGTATCAACGTTAATGGTATACCCGGCGGTTGGCGCGCTGGCGTTGCCTGCGGCATCGGTGGTGGTAAAGGTCAAATTATGCGAGCCGTTGCCCAGCGCCGGGGAAGGCGTAAAGCTCCATGCCCCGCCGGTGGCCGTTACGCTGCCAATCTGCACGCCGTTATCGAAGATTTTCACCGTAGAACCCGCTTCTGCCGTACCGCTGAGGGTTGGCTGCGCGTCGTTGGTTGTTCCACCGTCTGCTATCGGCGTTGCCGCATTGCCGACATCATCGAGGATGCTGGTGAGCACCGGCAGCGCTGGCGGCGTGGTATCAATCGTCAGGCTGAAGCTGGCTGACGACGCGCTGGTGTTGCCTGCGGCATCCGTGGCCTGCGCGGTGAAGCTGTGCGCACCTTCTGTCAGCGTGGTATTGAGTAAGATACTCCAGCTGCCGCTGCCGTCTGCGGTGCCCGTTCCGACCAGCGTGGTTCCCTCATAGATATTCACGGTGGCAAATGGTTCGCTGGTACCAACCAGCCGCGGTACGGTGTCGTCGGTCGTCTGCCCGGATGTGATTGGACCGGTAATGGTCCCCACATCGTCAATCGCCTGGCCGATAACCGGCGCGGTGGGTACCGTGGTATCGACAACCAGCGTGAAGCCCGGCGAGGCGGGGCTAACGTTCCCGGCGGCATCGGTCACCGTGGCGGTCCAGGTGTGGCTGCCAGCGGCCAGCGGTGCGGACGGCGTAAAGCTCCATGCGCCGGTACCGTCTGCCAGTGCGGTGCCGACCGGCTGACCGTTTTCATAGACAGTGACCGTGGCGTTGGCCGTCGCGGTGCCGCTCAGCGTTGGCGTGGTGTCGTCGGTGCTCTGCCCGGAAGTAAGCGGGGTTTGAATACTGCCCACGTTATCTGCTGCGGCTGAAATGACCGGCGCAGACGGCACGCCCGTATCCACCGTCAGGTTAAACGGTGCCGTTGCCGTACCCGCGTTGCCCGCCGCGTCGGTGGCATTGAAGGTGATGGCATGCGGTCCGTCGGGCAGATCGGTACCCGGTGTGAAGGTCCAGCTGCCCTGGGCATTGACCACGGCGGTGCCAATTTCGTTGCCATCAACAATCACGTGCACTGTAGAACCTACGTCGGCCGTGCCGTTGAAGGTCGGACGCGCGTCGTTGGTGCTGTTACCCGACGTGAGCGTTCCCGTGGTCGGTGCGACATCGTCAATCACGCTGGTCACCAGCGGCACACCGGGGCCTGCGGTATCGACGGTGAAGGCGAAGACCGACGAGTTAGCCGAGGCGTTGCCCGCGGCATCCGTTGCGTACGCGCGCAGGGAGTAGCTGCCGTCGTCCAGCGGCGCGGTCGGGGTGAAGGACCAGTTACCGGTTCCGTCGACGGTCGCCGTACCAATCTGCGTACCGTTATTCAGGATGTGGATAGTGCTGCCTGCCTGTCCGGTGCCGCTAATCGTTGGGGTGTTGTCGTTGGTTGCCTGCCCGCTGGTGAGGTTGCCCGTGACGCCGCCAGGGACGTTATCACTCACCGTATCCAGCGTTGGAACCGTCGGCGCCGTGAGGTCAACCACCACGCTCCATGGGGCTGAGGCTTCGCTGACGTTGCCCTGCGGGTCGGTCGCCAGGACGGTGAAGCTGTGCGAGCCTTCGACGAGTGCGGTCTCTGGCGTAAAGCTCCACGCGCCGGTGCCATCCGCCGTAACCACGCCAATCTGGGTAGCGCCATCGAAAATGGTCACCACGCTGTTCGCGTCCGCGGTCCCTGTAAGAGTTGGCGTGGCGTCGTTCGTTTCGCTGCCGCTGACTATCGGGGTGGCATCATTGCCCACATTATCCGTTACGCTGGTGATGACCGGCGTAGTGGAAAGGGTATCCACCACGAGGGTGAAGTCCGCCGAAGGACCGCTCTGATTTCCCGCCGGATCGGTCTCGCGGATGGTCAGAACATTACTGCCTTCTGGCAGAGCGGGCGTGGTGTAGCTCCAGGTGCCGGTATTACCGACCACCACGCTGTCCAGCAGCACGCCGTTGTTGTAGATGGAGATGGTATCACCCACCGCGCCGGTGCCGGTGAGGGTCGGCTGGCTGTCGTTGGTGGTCTGGCCGTTGGTCAGCGGACCGGTGACAGGACCCACGTCGTCAATGACCGAGCCAATGGTTGGCGTACCCGGGGCGGTAAGATCGATGGTCACGCTGGCCGCCGGAGAGCGGCCGCTGGTGGCACCGTTGAGGGTCGCGGTCACCTCGAAGGTGTGCAGCCCTTCGCCAAGCGCGGCTGGCGTATAGCTCCAGTTGCCGCTGCCGTCGGCGGTCACCGTTGTCAATGGCGTCGTGCTACCGTCCTGGTAGATGGTAATCACGCTGCCCGCTTCGGCCGTACCGGTAAGCGTAGGCGTGGTGTCGTTGGTGGTTTTGCCTTTCACATCGCCGGTGACCGGGTCCACGTCATCGACGATTGCCGTGATGACGGGCACCTGCGGCAGCTCAAGCTGCGAGTCGGTGACGATAAAAGGCACATCGGCGCTTGGATTGCCTGCGGCGTCCGTGGCGGTCACGGTCAGCGTGGTTGGATCCAGCTGCGCCGGGCTCAGCGCAATGGAGAAGCTGCCGTCGCTGCCGACAACGCCGGTACCAATGATCGTGCCACCACTGTCCTTAACGGTAATGGTACTTCCCTCTTCGCCGGTACCGGTCAGCGGTGTGCCTGTCTCAGGCAGGCTCATGTTGCCGGGATCGGCCGGGGCGACGGTATCGACCGTCACGCTCAGCGGCGCTGAACTGCCTGAGAGGTTACCCGCCGGATCGCTGGAGGAGACGGTGAAGGTATGCGGACCCTCCGCCAGCGTCGCGTCAGCAGTCCAGCTCCAGGTGCCATCCGGCTGCACGGTAACCGGCACGGCAGATGGCGTGCCGTCTACGGAGACGATAACTGTGGTGCCCGGTTCACCGGTGCCGGTAAGGGTCGGCGTGCCGTCGTTCGTATAAAGCACGTTGTTGGACAGCAGGCTGTTATCGACGGCGCTAATGACGGGGATCTCAGGCGCAACGGTATCGAGCGTGACGCTAATGACCGGGCTCGGCGCGCTGACGTTACCCGCCGCGTCTACGCCCGCAACGGTGATGTTCAGCAGGCCATCCGCTTGTGTTGGCAGCACAAAGCTCCATTCTCCGTTAACGACCTCGACACGGCCCAACTCAACGCCGTTGTTGTAGACGATGACCGTGTCGCCAGTCGTGCCGGTTCCTCCGACGGTTGGCGTCGCATCGGTGATAATGCCACCATTCGGCTGGCCCCCGACGGCGTCAAATACCGGGACATCCGGTGCAACGGTATCCACGTTAATCGTAATCGCCGGCGAAGCGTCAGAGACGTTGCCCGCCTCATCGGTGGCGGTGGCGGTGTAGACGTGGGTACCTTCCCCAATATTACTGTCAGGACGCCAGCTCCAGTTGCCGTTGCTGTCTACCGTGACGGTGCCCACGACGGTCGGAGTGCCGTTGACGGTGTCAGTAATGTTAATAACATCGTTCGCCGTACCGGTGCCGCTGAGGACCGGACGCGGATCGTTGGTGGTTCCACCATCGGGAACGGGGCCGGTTATCTGGCTGACGCTGTCGGTAATCACCGGTGCTGCAGGTGCGACTGGCGCATCGGTGTCAATGGTGATGGTGACCGGCTGGGACGGGGCGCTTTCGTTGCCCGTGCCGTCCATGTTGGTGACGGTCAGGGTAATGTCATAGGTGCCGTTAGGCAGCGGGGTGGCTGGCGTCCAGGTCCAGTTGCCGGTGCCGTCCACGAGCACATCATCAAGCTTAACGCCGCCGTTGTAGATCGTCACGGTATCGCCCGGGTTGCCGGAACCGCTCAGGGTCGGCGTGGTGTCGCGGGTGGTTTCTCCCGGGTTCAGCGGCGTTTCTGTGCCGTCAGGATTGACGGTGATTGCCGGGATATTCGGCGTGGCAGGCGCGACGGTATCCACCGTCAGTTCAAACGGCGTTGAGATGGTGGTATTGCCCGCGGCATCCGTGGCATGCACCGTCAGCGTGTGCGGGCCGTCGGTAAGCGGGATAACGGGGATAAAGCTCCAGCCGCCGCTGCCGTCGAGGGTCGCGGTGCCGAGCAGGGTGGTGCCGTCATAGACGGTGATTACCGTATCTGCCGGCGCGGTGCCCTGCAGCTGCGGCTGGGTGTCGTCGGTGGTGTCGCCGCTGGTGAGCGGCCCGTTAACACCGCCGACGTCATCGGTAACGGTGGCGATAGTAGCCGCCGCTGGCGGCGTGGTATCGACGGTCAGGGTAAAGCCGCCTGACGCCGGGCTGGTATTACCCGCTCCGTCGGTGGTGACGGCGGTAAAGGTATACGTGCCGTTGCCAAGCGGCGTGGCGGGGGTAAAGGACCACGAGCCGTTGCTGTCGACCGGGACTGTGATGAGATCGACGCCGTCCTGGCGAATGGTGACGGTTGAGCCCGGCTCAGCGGTGCCGTTGATCGTCGGCGTGGTGTCGTTGGTGCTGTCGCCAGGATTGAGCGCGCCGAGGCGCTCTGGCACATCATCCACTACCTGGGTAATGACCGGCGCATCCGGGGCCACGCTGTCAATGGTGATGCCCCAGCTGTTGGAAACATCGCTAATGTTGCCTGCCGCGTCGGTCGCGACGGCGGTCAGGGTATGGGGACCCTCGGCGATGGGGATGTCCGGAGTAAAGCTCCACGCGCCGAGGCCATCGGCGACGGTCGTACCAATATCAACCCCGTCCACACGAATGGTCACCGTGGCATTTGCTGCGGCGGTACCGCTGAGCGTCGGGGTTGAATCATTGGTGGTCTCATTGAGGTCGAGCGAGCCGGTACGTTCGGGAACATCGTCAACCACCTGCGTAATGACCGGAGCGGCTGGCGCAGTCCCGTCGACGATAATGGTCCACGCGTTCGATTGTCCGCTCGGGTTACCGGCGGCATCTGTTGCGGTTGCCGTCAGTACGTACGTACCATCGGCCAGCGGTGAGGGCGGCGTAAAGCTCCACAGGCCGGATGAGGGGACGTCCACCGTGCCGATGATATCGCTGCCGTTGAAAATCGTGATGGTCGAACCGGGTTCGCCCGTGCCGTTCAGGGTCGGCGCCCGGTCGTTGGTCAGCCCATTCTGCTCCACGGGTCCGGTTGTGTTCAGTACGTCGTCAATTACCGACACGATAACCGGCGCCTGCGGTGGGGTGACATCCGGCGCCGCTGCGGAGGTTGCTGGCCCCGTGTTGCCCGCAGCGTCGGTGGCGTCTGCGGTCAGGATTTCGCCGTTGAGCTTAGGCGGGGTCAGCGTCAGGCTAAAGTTGCCCTCGCTGTCGGCCACCGGGGTGCCAAGGATAGCGTCGCCTTCACGGATGGTTACCGTGCTGCCAGGTTCCGCGGTGCCGGTGATGGTGCCGCCATCATTCGAAACGACGAGGTCACCGGGGGCCAGCGGCGGCGTGGTGTCCACGGTGAAGATGATAGGCTCCGAGGCCGCACTCTGGTTTCCGGCTGCATCGGTTTCAACGACGGTTATCGTGTGCGTTCCGTCCGGGAGCGGGCCGCTCGGCGTGACGCTCCAGGTGCCGTTCGGCAGTACCGTCGTGGTTCCAATCGCCACACCGTTATCGTAGATAGTGATTGTTCCACCGGGCTCGCCCGTTCCCGCCAGGATCGGCTTTGAAGCGTCGGTAGGCGTGCCAGCGGTTATGGTTCCTCTGATCGCACCCGTGTCGTCGGTCAGCACAATCGCGGTAGGCGTGGTCGGCGGGGTAAAATCAACGGTGAGGGTAAATACCGGTGAGGCCGGTCCGAGGTTGCCGGCGGCGTCGGTTGCCCGCACGGTAATCTGGTGGGTGCTTTCAGTCAGGTCAGCTGACGGGGTAAATGTCCAGGTGCCGTTGCTGGCGACGAGCGCCGTGCCAATCGCGACTCCGCCGTCATAGATGGTCACGGTGGAGCCCGCCTCCGCGGTGCCGCTGAGCTGCGGGCGTGGATCGTTGGTGCTGCCGCCGTTTGTGACCGACCCCGTTAGTGGGGCGACATCATCCGTCACGCTGCCGATGGTCGGGGCATCGGGTGCGGTGAGATCCGGCGCCGTAATCGTTGTGCCCTGGCTGGTATTTCCGGCTGCATCCGTCGCGGTGGCGGTCACCTGTTCGCCGTTGGTCAGCGGAGTGCCGAGAGACACGGTAAAGTTGCCGTCACTGCCGGTTTGCCCGGTGCCAATGACGTTGCCGTTCGCGTCTTTCAGCGTGATAGTACTGCCGGGCTCGGCGGTACCGGTGACGCTTTTACCGTCCGACGAGAACTGAAGGCTGGATGGCGCGTTCGGCGGTGTTGTATCCGGGTTGGTTGGATCGACCGGCGAGCCGGGGGTAGGGCTGCTGTTACCTCCATCGTCGTCGTCTCCCCCTCCGCCACCGCCGGTGCTTGCTGCCGCCGCGATACCGCCAGCTGCAACAATGCCGCCCAGTGCCCATGGCCAGATGGCGGCTCCACCGGCATCGCTTCCGGATGCGGCCAGCAACGCGTCCGTAGAGGCGATGGATTCGTACGTGGCGGCTCCGGTTGGATCTTCAATCCACCATAGCGCACCGTCACTCTCCTGGAGCACCAGCTGGCTCACGCCTTGCGCGTCGGTGACGTAGAAGTTTTTAAGGGTGATCACTTCCCCTGAGTGCAGGGTCACCACCAGATCGTTACCACTTCGCGCGAAGTGGGAGACATCGGCTCGCTCTACATGAAGCTCAACGATAGAGGAATGGCTCAGCGTAACCTGTGTGCCTTCCGTAGTCGTTTCCACGCCAGTGAGTTTTGATATAACAGAGATTTGGCTCATTTAGGTATTACTCCAGCAGAGTTATCGTGAACGACGAGCAAGACGAGCCATCTCTGGAGAAGGTAAAGGGCGCCCCCGGCGGAGTTACTGTTTATTAAACAGCACTCACCGTCTTTTTTAGAGCGAACGATGCCCGCCAGGATTCAGAGTGGCAACATCAGAGCGAATGTAATTACTTATCAGACAGAATGTTTGCTATGCGTATTTTCGCCTTATAAAACCCTGTAATTAATAGAGGAATTGGTTTTGAGGATATAAAAATGATATAGCCAGAAAACGGTGAATGTGCAAATTAAGCTTTCGTAAATAAAGGGGTAAGTCGTAAAGAGGGCATTAATTAATTGATGTGGATTATGTGTTTATTTTCTTATTGGATTGTTTTTATTGGTTTTTTTATTTTTAGTTTGTGTGTTTTATTTGTGCTTTAGGTGTAATTCAATAATTGGTAGTGACGTTTTTGAATGTAATTGAAAATGTTATTATTTAAATTTGCTTAATTTGTGTTTAAGTTAGGGTAACATTTTTGATGTAGGATATATTATATTAATTAGAATTTAAAATATATTCTTATAGGGTGTGGGAATTCTGCTACTGCGAGCGAAAATATAATAACCTGCTTTATTTTCAATGCGGTTCATTCATTAGCCTGATACTGATGTCGAAAAAATATGGACACGGGGATGGGCAGTCGGACGTTTGCATTAATACTCTCTGTTCGAAGCAATAAAAAGGCCGCTAACGCGGCCCTGAGATGAGTGTGTCGATTACTCAGTGACTTTCTTTTCCAGCTCGCTGGCACCTTCTTTGGTTTTGTTCCAGCCTTTCTCAGCGCCTTCTTTAGTGGCATCCCACCCTTTCTCGGTGCCTTCTTTGGTTTTATGCCAGGCTTTCTGGGAATCTTCGCTGACTTTGCTGCCAAAGCTTTCGCTCTTACCTTCCGCAGCATGCTGCTGTTTCAGCTTCAGCTCTTCACCTTTGTTCTGCGCTTCGTGCAGCTTTTGCTTCGCTTCGTTGGCGTTTGCGTTCGCCGCAGCGACGGTATCGTCAGTTGCATGTGTGGTCGCAGCAAAAACTGGGGAAGCCAGCAGAACGGCAGATAATGCGATAATTGTTTTTTTCATAATATCCTCATTTAACGTTATCGGTTATGAGCGTGATTCAGCATGGCACAGACGAAGCGGGGTGGCTTTAGGAAAAAACTGTAATGAGATCAATGTGCCTTAATGAGGGTGAGTTCGCCTGAGGATTATCCAAAGGATAAAAAGCCTATTTCAGCAAGGGCGGCGAGGGTCAGGAGAATGAAGAGAATGACGGTTATGGGTCTGTACATTGTGGGGTTCCTTCCGGGTTGGGGCGGCTAATCCGTAGCGCTGGGTGGTGTTTTTTTATTCTGCATAAGGGGAGGGGGAGGCGTCGTTGATATTGGTCAAAGGGATGGAGCGCATTCCCTTGAGAAGGTGTAGTCCTCTGCATAATTCAACGCAGCCATACGTTACGGTACTGCCTTGTTAAGCCGCTGTGGGAGCCCACATTGAAAATATCTGGCCTGTATATGAACAGCACGATATTCTGTAATGCTTTGTATTTTTTGTGAACAGGAAAAAGTATGCCTAGTACGTTACCCGATTTACACAGAAGTTTTGCAGAGCAACTCAAGCTTAAATTTCAGGCTGATTCGCGTATTCACTCCCTTCTCGCTGGCGGTTCGATTGTTCATGGCGGGTTTGATAAATACTCCGATCTCGATTTTGTCGTTGTCGTGGAACCTCTCTACTATGACGAAGTTATGGCACAGCGTCGGTTGCTTGCCGGAACATTAGGCCATCTGCTCCATGCTTTCACCGGGGAACATGTCGGAGAGCCTCGCCTGCTTATATGCCTGTATGGCCCCGAACTCCTTCACGTCGATCTGAAATTTGTCACTCTGGAAATGCTCACTCAACGTGTTGAGGAGCCAGCAGTGTTATTTACCCGTGATAACACTGCTCTGGAGCGACAGCTGGCAAAGTTTAGTGCTCACTGGCCTGACATGGCACCGGAGTGGTTTGAGTCCCGAGCCTGGATCTGGCTTCATTATGCAGTGGTTAAACTGGGAAGGGGCGAGCTCTTCGAAGCGATTGGTATGCTGTCATTCTTCCGGGAGCAGGTGTTGGGACCTATGCTGTACCGTCGCGCAAATCTTCCGCAACGTGGGGTTCGCCGTATTGAATTCCACGGCATAGATACTGATGGCCTGCTGACTTCCACGCTGGCGACGCACGATCGTAACTCCGTCAGTATGGCTATCAGGAAGGCTGTTGACGCTTATATCAATCTTCGAGCTGATGTTCTGCCAGAAAATATTGCAGACGATGAGGCGCGTTGGGCGGTTCTTGCCATGCTGAACGCGTATTCTGAGAGAGGTTAAATCCATATTTCCGGTCGCTTACGCGGCCGGAGCAAAAGCATCATTACTGTTGCAGCCAATCTCAAAATCCCGTTATGGACATCTCGGTTTAGTTACTGTAATCGATGCTAAAGCCAGGCTCCGATGTTCGGGAAAAGGAAAATTTCGGCGGAGTGCCTTAAGCAGACGTTTCTTACATTGTGTTATGTTGAGTTATTGGGATAAGTTCTTCGAATGTAATACCTTCAAGTAAAAGGAATCGCAGATGGAGTTAGAAACGCCCCGTTTAAAGCTTGAACCCTATAATGACTCTCATTATGAAGGCTTAAGGGTAATGGATAGTGATTCCGGTGTGATGCGTTATATTACCGGGGGTATCGTAAAAACGCCTGAAGAAACCTGGGAAGGTATCAGAAGAGTCCAGGCTCGTTGGGATAAGTACAATTTCTCATGGTGGGCAATCAAAGAGAAGACCTCTGGCGCGATCGTTGGCGCTGCTTGCCTCCAGCACCTGGCAAATGTGGATGGCGCACCATTAGAGATTGGCTGGCGTCTCGTCCCGGAACACAATGGCAAAGGCTACGCAACAGAGGCAGCCAAAGCGATCATTGATTACGCGGTGGAACGGATAGGCGCAACTTATCTGGTTGCGGTTGCCGATCCTGAAAATATCCCCTCGCAGCGTGTGATGCAGAGGTTAGGTATGACTTTCAAAGCAATTGAGCAGCATTACGATGTTCCCTGTGTTGTATATGAGCTTAACATTCGCAGGCCTGTTTAAGTGTTGACTATCCCGTGCAATCGAGGGCATCAGTAAAGACGTAAAGTTCCGGGCTACAAACAGCAGAACTGGCTGCGCAGTAGTCCTTTCAAAAATCCTCGAAAATCCCGCCATTTTTCCGTAAAAAAGCCATGCATGCATAAGGTGCATGGTTTTGCATGCGTTTTACCGACACTGAATCCCCCGCCAGCGCCAGCACTGGCGTGCCCTGAGACCAATCATGCACCTGCATTAAAAGCGCCCCCTTAAGCAGGCAGGCGGGGCGGGGAGAGCATTGCGCGCAAGCGGTAAAGTGTTTATTTATTTTCGCGTTCTGGTGAGGGGGGGAGAAAACCCATCTGAGGTGAAGGAAATCGGTAATTTTAGATACCGAGGGATGACTTTTGATGCACTACAGTTCCTGCTAATCATTCACCTTATTCATTCGAGGAAGCATAAACCTGCCCCCCATACACCTATATGTAAACCGCCCATGAAGCTGGCTGGTGTGATGGGGAGAACGTTCAGCACCGAAACAGGCACGATAATAAAATTATTTCAATACTCCCCCCCTTCTCCCAATGGGGAAGGGGGGGGGAGGGCTTATTTAAATTCTCTTTCGGCTATTTGTACTTCTAAACCTTTGGTTAAGATACCTGTTGTAGCGTATTTGAATAACATTTCACTTGTTTCTTCGATGCGAGTATCACCTGAATAATCATTGTTGTACATTTTTTTTATTTTATCATGGTAATAAGCCGCGAGCTTTTGAGCTTCGGCTTCACTTAAAAACTTCCTAGCAATGGCTATGTGTCCTTCTGAAAGAGCAACTAATGGATATCCATCGATAACCTTAACTTTACCTCCATCTAGTCGAGATAAAATTTCCTCAGCCTCCCCAAATAGTCTAAATGCTTCAGTACTACTCTCGCTCTGTAATGCAATGATTATTTTTAGTTGCGCAAAAGCATGTTCAATTTGAGGTGAGTTAGGGTAAGCTTCATTTGCTGTTTTTAATTTATCATAGGCTTCTGGATACATCCCGAAATCTCGAAGTGCGATTCCATATTGCATCAAGTATAACCCTTCGTTTTCGAGATCTTTTTCAAATTTATTATATAACGATAACGTTTTTTCTTTATCTCCTTTTAATAGTTTTCTTAAGTTCTTGGAGTTCACTAATGATTTGTAAATGGCAGCTTCAGATTTTACAACATGTTTAACTATTGGGTATTCATACACTGTAAAGGACGTTATGTATGCTTCAAGAATATCATGGATATATTGGGTGTCGAGAAATTGATCGAATATTTTTTCAATATATGCATAATGCCTAGTTTCTATATTTCCATTTTTATAAAATAAGATGCCATCCATTTGCCTAACAAGTTCGCTTACATTTGCATTTAGGTTTAGATGCTGAAGCGCTCTAGTTAGCGTTGTCTCGTGTGCGTTTGTTCTTTGGTAACTAGCAATGCCGCTTAATGCAAGCAAGGCTTTATGTGATTCTGTAGGGATATTTTGAAAATCTCTTCTAATGATTTGATAAAAACCTTCGCCCAATGTTGTTTCCATTAGACCTATAAGCAACTGCTTCCTTGAGTTGGTAACTAATTCCTTAATTCTTTCACTAGGAGTCATTCTTTCTAATCGAGTCCAGTTACCATACAATTTTATTTTGGTTAGTATTTTTCTTGCATCGCTTCTGTTTATTAAAGATATGTCTTTTGTTTTATATCGTGAAGATTCAAAATATTCTTTGGCTCTATATGACCAAATTTGCTTGCTCTCTGTGCCAACAAAAATACCTTTCATTAGTTTTTGTTCAGTAAGTATCTCACCAATAATCTGAGCTGAGTCTGCTATTCTTTCAATAAATACCAAGTATTTTTGGGAGCTTTTTTTTTCTAGTTCTTTAATTAAATCCTTTAAGTTGGCATTGATGTTTTCTACATAATAAACAGGGGTGTTATGCTCGGATATTTTGAGTGCAATTTGTTTTGCTATAGTGGTTTTTCCTGAGCCAGCGGAACCAAAAATACAGTAAAGATTGATGTTTGAACACTCTTGATCTTTAAGTAATGAATATATTTCCTCGTAAATAATTCTGGTGTTTTCAAGTTCGGCTGGTACTTTGTCAATAATGTCTTTCCACGTTGGTTTGAAACCTTTAAAGAAGTTTCTTATGGGGTTTCCACTGTCTCTTTCATTCATGATTTGAAGGCAGGCGCGATTTACAGGTATTACTTCCTTGAAAATGCGCATATATTTTTCTTCGTCATCATCTGCCGAAACATTGTATTCCGGCCTGCTTCGTTTTAGAGTTTGCATCGGCGTTAAAGGGGTGGGGAGCTCACTTTCAAGCCAGGAAACAAAATCTGAAAAAGTGGCTGAAATATGTTCTATATTGGATGATTTTAAACTTGCAATATCAATCGGGGAAGCGGAAGGCGTGATTACGTAGCTTCTTTGTTCTTCGCTCTTTGTAGCTCCTCTATATCGTTCGATTTGATGGTAGAAAAGGGGTTCGTCTAATTTAGAACCGATAAATAAAAATTTATAATTGAAGAAGTCACTACCTAACTCTTTATACCATAATGGTGGCTTTGCTGATGCAGCTCCGTACTCTTGTGGTGAAAAAATATATCCTTCATTAGGTTTTTTTACATCACCATTTAATTTTATATAGTCTAGTTTCTGAAACAATTGATCGGGTGGAGATACTTTTTCATCACGAGACCTTATGTACAAATGCTGCTTTGAATTTCGTTCTAGGGCTTTTTCAAAAGCATCATCGATATTAAGGGTGTAAATTCTTGCAAAAACAAATTTTGATAGGGTGTTATATTCTTTAGATGGGGTGCAATTCCTAAAGTAGTTATCTAAAATGGTATGTATTCTCTCTCCTAAAATCGGCCTGCAAGCAGAGTATACTCGAGATAATGTTTCTCCTGAATATGGGAGTTGCGCTTGCTCTGCTAATATTTTTGCTAGTTCTTCGCCGAGAGGAACTTGTTTACTCGCTTGTGTTAATGAGCCGAACGAGGAACCTGCTCCTAAAAGAAGCATAATTCTTCCTTCTAACAACGCTTGCTTAATATCATTATTCATATATATTCCTTGGGAAATTATTGTTCAATTATTTATGGGTTTGTACAAAACTACCCCACCAATCCATAAGTTTTACACGATGTTTCAAGTAGGTTGAACGATTATATGCTCTTCGGACTTCATTTTTGTCGCTATGTGCTAGGGCTGCTTCAATCACATCTGAATACAACCCTGCTTCGTTCATTGCGGTACTAGCAATTGAACGTAATCCATGGGCAACTAACTGATTACCAAATCCAATTCTTTTCAGAGCAGCATTTGCAGTTTGGCTATTCATTGGTTGCTTTGGGTTATTCCTGCTTGGGAAAACATGTTCCCGATGTGCGCTAATAGGGCTCATCACATCCAAAATTTCTAATGCTTGTGGTGATAAAGGAACAATGTGCTCACGCTTAGCCTTCATCCGCTCTGCAGGAATTACCCAGAGCTTTGCATCGAGATCGATCTCTGTCCATCGAGCGCCAGATGCTTCCGATGGACGAACGAGGGTCAAGAGCTGCCATTCAATAAGACAACGAGTCGAAACAGAGAGATTCGACATCACTAAAGAGCGCATAAGTTTCGGCAATTCTTCTGGCCGAAGCGTCGGCATGTTTTGCTTTTTGGGTTTCTCAAATGCCCTTCCAACCCCAGATGCCGGATTCGCATCTATCAGGCCAGTGTTGACTGCGTAAATCATGATTTCGTTAATACGTTGTACCAGGCGGCGAACTGTCTCCAGTGCCCCTCGTGCTTTGATTGGCTCAAGTGCTTCAACAATTGTTCTGGCCTTTATCTCCTGTACGGGTATCGCACCGATTGCCGGGAGCACGTCCTTATCCAAAGAACGCCAAATATCCTTTGCATAATCCTCTGTGACACTTCTGCTTTTTATCTGGAACCAGTTAGCAGCCACGGTTGAAAAAATGCTATCTAACTCAATCTGGCGTTGTTCTGAAGCTTGTTCCTGTTGCTGTAGTGGATCCATGCCTTGCGCGAGTGTGGTTAAGTGCTGGTCGCGTATCTGACGAGCTGCTGCGAGTGTAAGGGCAGGGTATGAGCCGAGACTCAGATTTGTGCGGCTGCTGCTTCCCGGTCGTTGATAACGGAAGCGCCAAAGTTTTTTACCGGAGGTTTTGACGAGTAAGAACAGGCCATCACCATCATGCAGTGTGAAGTCTTTTTCGCGGGGTTTCGCTTTGAGGATTTCGTTATTAGTTAGGGGGCGTGTAATGCGCGCCATGTCTGGATCCCTTCCATAATTGGTACACGTTTAATGGACCACAGTATAGCGTGTACCTAAACGTGTACCAATTTTATCTGGATTTAGCCGGATGTTCTCGGACAACGACAGACACAAAAAAAGCCCGCATGGCTTGTGCCATACGGGCTTTCAGGATTTTCCCGGACGTATCCGGAAGAGCAAATGGTGGAGCTGGCGGGAGTTGAACCCGCGTCAAAAGTTTCCTAACTACTTGTTTTTATTGTGATCATGTTCATCCATGAATTCTGCGTAGCTTTTACGTACTCTTTGAATTCGTTGCGCTGTTCTACTGAGACTTGGTGAAAAAGTTAACCTGAATCCGGCTTCAATAGTATCGTTTTTTTGGCTAGTTCTGGTACATACAAAACTGGAGGTAAACACCTCCTTTCTTTTTACACCAGTGATATCTTCATAACTTAATGTTAAAGTGGGGCCCACAATGGGTAAGTACATTCCAATCGGAGACTTTGAGTGCTCCGAAAGATAATATGCCAAAAGCATTGGGATTATATTTGGTAATGTTAAATATGTCTCTTTGCTGCTAACTGACCATGGCAAAATGTAATCTACATCTTTATATTTATTGGCATGGCTAAACCAAGCAGTTTTACCATTTCCTAACAAATGTATGAGTTCTGAGTTAATTTCCTTTGAATATTGAAATGCGTAGCTATTTGAATGGATATAGTCTAAATACTTTTTTGTGCTCAAGTTTATTTCATCACTTACGAATTCCAATCCGATCTTCTTAAAATGTTTGAAGTAATCAAAGTTCCAAGAGTATTCAAATTTTAACGCTGGCCCTAACCCAATGTTAATGAGTGGTGGATTCATGGTGAACTCACTACTATCATTTGTAAGGTCAATAAATTTTTTTATGTTTCTTCTCGCTAGGTTAACCTCGACACCTTTTAATGTTATTTGAACCTTATTTGCTATTCTCCGTTGGATAATATTTTGTCGTATCGCTAAATAAGCTGCGAAGGCGGATAATGTGCTAGCAACAAGCCCTCCTACTCCCACCCAAGCTGGATCTGCCATTTTGATATCCCTTCTTTTCTAAAAAGAAGGGATTATTTGCCAAGATCAACCTTTTTTCAATTGAATATTTGTTGTGTTATTGTCGTATTCCTTGAGATAACGTCCGTAGTGACGGAATAGCATTTCTGGGCCTTTGTGACCCATCTGAGCCGCTAACCAGAAAAGGTTTACACCACGACTGATCAGCCGTGTAGCGAAAGTGTGCCGGGTTTGATAGGGGTTGCGATACCTGATACCGGCTTTCCTTAGCGTTGGCACCCAAGCTTTTTTCCTGATGGCATCCGCGCTTGCCCATGGTTTATTTGTCTTCGGATCCTCAAAGACACAACCGTCCTTCATGAAGCTGAAGGGCTTTTGATCGTTGAGGGCGATCATCGCCTCATCAGTTAATTCTACCTTGCGCGTTCCAGCCTTTGTTTTGGTCCCCTTCGTCACGCCTGACACGCTGGCGCTCTGTACATGCGCTGTCTTCCCAACAAAATCAATATCTCTCCAGCGGAGCGCACACAGTTCGGAACTACGCAACCCTGTCTGGATTGCAAACCTGAATAGATTCTCCCACTGTTTATTGCCTGTTGATGTTAACAGCGCGCTCACCTCAGCTGGTGATAGCGGATCGACAATGTAGCGACTTTCTGCATCGCTCTTATTGCTTTGGTACCGTGATGCCGTGACCAGTGAAACTGGGTTGATTTGCAACACCCCATCAGTAACAGCTTCATCAAGTGAGGAGCGTAGAAACGATAACTGGTTACGTATCGTCTTCAATGTTGTTTTCTGATTCTGTATCCATGTTTTTAATGCTGCTGGCGTTAACTCACTGGCAGGGAAAATGTGAAGTTCAGACAGCGCGCTACGGCATTTTTTATACCCGCCAATGGTGGAGGGGGAAAGATTCCTCGTTTCGCAGATCTTCAAGTATTCATCGAGATACATTTTCACTGTTTTCCCGGTCGCAGCATTACCGAAAATTTTTAACCTCACCGAACGAGGGAAATACTCAGCGTAGATAAATGTTCCACGCTCGATTTTGTTGTGGATTTCGCCGAGCGTACGCTCGGCATATTTAAGGTTTTTGTTGTTCACTTCTAGATTTGAAAGGGGTTCTCTGCATTTCACTCCCTTGTATGTGAACGTTATATTGATGGTTTCCCCACTGCTGTGCTTCCTGATGGTTACACCGCGTGGGAGTTTAGGCGATTCTTTCGTGCCCATTTTGCAACCTCACTAAGATCTATCCATCTCTCCTTAACGCCTTCAACCTTAAGCACCTGCACCCCTTCACGCCAAACGCCGCGCTGTACACGCTTATTGATCGCATCTGGGGTTTCGCCAGTCTCTTTGCAATAAGTTGAGATGGGAACACAATCGAGGCTCAGCATATACTTCTCCATTAACCCGGCTGCACCCGAGTAATTAATATTTGTCGCTGGTGGTAGGGATCAGTTTCTGCCAAATTGCTGACACATATTTTGCCTGGTGTCGCGCATCAGCTAGGGCATTGTGCACATCGCCAATAAAAGGCATGTCACGCTTCGGATCGAAACCGACACTGCGACCGAGCGTAACAATAGTGCGCACATCGTGATCGTTCCAAAAGGCCCAAGGGCAAATGCGGCCGGCGCGTTCGTAAGCTCCCCGCAGAATCACATTGTCAAAGGTGGCACCGTTACCCCAGACCTTCATGTATTTTGGATTATCTGCGTGCCGGTGAATGAAATGGCTCAGTTCCGACAGTGCATTAGTGATAGGCAGCGCATCATCAACACAAATAGCTGAGCGCGCTTCCGAGCTTTGTTTGAGCCACCAAAGAATAGTATCTCCGTCCGGTACCGCACCCTGATCCATTGCGCTTTCAAGCGAGACGGCCGTATAGAATTCTTGGCCAAGTTCACCTGTATGAGGGTTAAAAAAGACGGCGCCAATTGACACGATCGGCGCGTTTGGCTTTTTTCCCATCGATTCGAGGTCAATCATTAAGTCGTTCAATTGCTTTCTCCATTGTTAATTCTTGGCTTTTGATTCACTGGGGGGCTGTAGCGCGAGTCGGTGTTGTCGCTAAGGTGGCAATAATGAGCCCCGTCAGGACGAGAACAAATTGTCCCGCACCTATCACATGCCAATATTGCTTCCAGCTCCGCGATCCGCTCCTCTGCTTTTGACAACTGCCCGAGAAGTTCTTCTGCTAACGTCACACGCATCACGACTTTCTGACAGTCGTGGCGTTTGGCTCTGGCGATTGTGCCGCGCAGAGTCGCATATTTGTTTGTGGTCATTGGACGGACTCCTGACGAAGATGGTTAATTTCGGCGTCAAGGCTCATTCGCTGGTCCATCGATTCCGTCAAGGCGGCAAATGTAACGTCCAGGCGAGTGGCTACCTCACGCATCAGAGAGGCTTCTGCTGGTGGCAGTTTCCCCGCCGCAGCATGGGCTGCGGCTACCAGTTCTTTTATCTTCATGCGAGGCATGCGCGTGATTCCGTAAGCTCATTGAAACGGTTAATGAACAAGCCATATGCCTGGCCAGGGCGAAGAGGAACGATCTGGATAATGTCGCTGGCCGGAATACCTTCGAGGCAAGGCCAGAGTGAGCCGTCGTCGATATCCAGATCGCGGCGTTCCGTGGCAAGCATCACCAGATCGGCGTATTTCACTACCGCTGACATATCAGGGGTGATGCTGAATTTGGCCCGGATCAGCTGTTCTACCCGCTCTTCAATGCGACGGTAATCTGGAAGCAATGCTTTCAGGGGGGCAGGGATGTCCTGGCAAAAGGCTTCAGCAGCGTCATGCATCAGGGCTTCAAAGGCAAACTCTGGCGGCACAATTTGGCTGCACAGTACCGAGTGCTGGGCCACGCTGTAAAATTCCGGCAGATGACCACTGAAGCGGCAGATGTGGGAAAGTGCGGTCGCAATATCCTCGATCTCTACGTCGTCAGTGGTTGAATTGAGGTAATCGAATTTCTTACCTGAAAGTGTCTGGATATAACTCATCGTATTTTCTTCTCCATATTTGGCAGCTGCACCTGCGCCAGTTTTGGGTTGTACGAATCCCTCGCCATTGGCGATTAATAAAGGGAATTACGCTTCAATAAATCCCCGCTGCGCCGGGGATTTAATGCAGAGAAATTACGCTTTAAAGTTACCGATAAAGGTTTCAACCGGCTTGTCGGTGAACTTCTCGATCAGCAGGTCACGGAACTCGTTGGCGATAGCTTCTTCCTGGGCTTCCAGTTGAACGATGCGGAGTACAAAAACCGGTTCCCCGCTTTTAAGCAGGCTGTTGCGCAGGCTAAAGCGGCGTTCGTCCAGGCCTTCATATGGGACGCATTTGAACTCAAAGGCTACAGGCATGACGTCTTTACTGCTGGCTTCAATACTCTGCATCAGGGACTTTCTGCCGCCAAAATCTTCGTCTTCATGAGCTGCTTCTGAGACTTGTTTGATATTGATGCGACGAACGGCACCAGCTGCCTGCGCGATGGACAACACATTCCCGTCGGCATCAAATGCGGTCAGAAAGTCGGCCCAGTCCTCCAGCCATTCAGCAATTTCTTTCTGGCCCAGACGATTGCCGTTTACCTGAAGCAAGGCTCGGAATGGTGCTGTCTTTTTGAGGGTGATAGAGGCGACGTTGTCAGCATGGCCAGGGTTAGCCAACGTACCGATGTTGAAGACAGAGCGTGCGGTCATGTTGTCAGCATCGATAAAGCAGCGCGCTGGTTCGGCTTCGTTGGCGTAGCCTGCTGCGTAACGCACAAAATCAGGAATACTGGTTGTGGTCATGGCGCCACGGAAGCGAAAACGCTCCAGTTCGAAACGCTCGAGGCTTTCAACGTTAACACCTTCAGGAAGCAGTGCAGTCGGGCATGCCGTAGCTTTTGCTGCATCCAGGTGGTAACCGGTAAGAACCAGGTCTTTCACCTGCTGCAGGGCATTGCCGTCTAAAATCTGGGACATAAAATTTCCTTAATATGTGGTCAATCGGATGTCAGTGATTTGTCTGCTGCGGATCACTGTGCCGCTTTAAGCTTTCCGTCAACACCGCCATTGATCCCGAACAGCTGCCCCTGATCTTCCTGCAGGATGGTCAGCTTGCCGCCTTTGTTAACCCACATTGGTGTTTCGGTGGTGTCTTCTTCGGAGGCTTTACCGCGCGGGGTTGGGGTGACGTAGTTCAGCTTGTGCTTGATCTTGACGCGCTTCTCTTCGACGGAGTTACCCATACGCTCAATATCAAAGGTGAGGACTACTTTGCCTTTGGTTCCGTTGTTCAGAACGCCAAGCGCGGTAGTGTTTAAAGCTGCCGCGATCTTGTTCATGAACACGCCGGCATCCAGTTCGCCCAGGAAATCGGGCACTACGGTCATGCGGTCATTACTCATGGTTTAACCCTCTGTGAGGCGGCTGCCACCGCCAGTGGAACTTCTCCATACACAACAGAAAAGGGCACCTGCGCTTCGGCTATGGGTAGGAGGTCCATTTCCATAGCGCCCGGGTGGATTGGGGAATGAGCCCGTCGCCCGGTGATGCCCTTGTCTCTTGTGTAAAAAAGGTGCCCACCGATGTGATGGGCAAAGACTACACACAGCAATGATTTTGTTGTGGCGGTGGTGCCTCCACCTGCCGGACCGGCCAGAACCGGCGACGCTACACCTCAGGAAACGTATTCATTTCAAAAGTTGAAATTAA
This sequence comes from Enterobacter sp. KB-280D8, assembly GCF_041399405.1. NCBI lineage: Bacteria > Pseudomonadati > Pseudomonadota > Gammaproteobacteria > Enterobacterales > Enterobacteriaceae > Enterobacter > Enterobacter sp. KB-280D8. Next base: position 14,226 of record NZ_JBGKEC010000003.1, on the reverse strand, counting down.
AACTTGTTGGCCTCGTCACGTGCGCAGAGCCGCATTACCACAACTGGAAGCGCACTACTTCGGTAACAAACCTGCCCCCGCAGTGAAAGAGAGAAGGAGTGCGCTTTCACGTTGTGCCCTTAAAAAGCTGGCTGTCACCCTCAAGGGGAAAGTGAGCAGCCAGAACAGGGAACACGTCTTATTGCTTTGGCCTGCTTTTAACCACATCAGGCGCGGTGGTTTGGTGCCGACAAAAAAAATCTAACTTAACTTAGTTTGTTGGTCAAGTGAAAACATCAAACTAAACTTAGCTTGATGCTTAGAGGAAGAGCGGGAAGGGGTTAGAGTTCGTACTGAACGCCTTTAACTACGCCAATAATGAGGCAGTTACCATTGATCGGGATGTTGGGATAGCGAGGATTTAGTGGGACTAAAAATTTTTGTGGGCCATCAATGACCAGTTTTTTAACAGTCGCTTCGTTAGTGCCATCAATACGCGCAACAACAATCTTGCCATGAAGGGGTTCGGCATCTGGATCAACAATAACGGTTGCCCCTTCAGGGATTGTTGGGAGGCCATTTGGATTGGTCATTGAATCCCCTTTGACCTCTAAAGCGAACGAGCTATCCCCAATGCGTAGTGATGTTTCAACCCATTTATCAACATCACTGAATAACTCAGCGGCCTTACATTCCGTAAACTGCCCAGCTTGAACCCAGGAAATCACGGGCACACGCCTCATTTTAGTTATGAGGGTACCTTCAAATTCAGTGCCGTAAAGAATGTAATCTATTGATGTATTGAAGAATTTAGCCAGCTTAACCAGCGATTCTCCGTTTGGGATATTCACATCCTTTTCCCAATAACCCACCGCTACGTCACTAACCCCACAGAACTTACCCAGTTCTTTTTGAGAGGTTTTTGTAACCCTGCGTAGGGCTTTAATGCGCTGACCAACCGTTTCCATGAAAGCACCAAATTTAAAAAAGACTAAGTAATCTTAGTTTTTATTGACCAAAGTTAGATTGGTTATTAATATCTAACCAAACTTAGCTAAGGGGGCTTCATGACAACCGACGAGATTGAACAACATTTCGGCAGCACTGAGAAAGTTGCCGAATTTTTTGGCATCACCAGTGAGGCCGTTTACCAGTGGCGTAATCGCCCCGGACGCTTAATCCCTAAAGGACGAGCTGCTGAAGCTGCGTATCGAACTGCTGGTGAACTGGAATTCAACCCAGAACGTTATGGCAAGAATACATCGCCTAACGATCAGAAATAACCACAGAAGGGAGGACCTAGCCGTGGGTATAGAACCTGAATGGAAAGTAGATAAGCAGCCAGCCTGGCTGGTGGCCGCAATCAAAAAAACTATCACCGAGCTGCCTGGCGGATATTCAGAAGCTGCTGAGTGGTTGGGTGTGACCGAGAACGCGCTGTTTAACCGGCTGCGTACCGATGGCGATCAGATCTTCCCGCTCGGTTGGGCGATGGTGCTTCAACGTGCTGGTGGTTCAAACCACATAGCGAACGCTATTGCGCGTCACTCGAACGGTGTTTTTGTGCCATTGGCTGATGTTGAAGAGATTGAGAACGGCGATATCAACCAGCGTCTCATGGAGTCAGTTGAGTGGATCGGCAGGCATTCACAGTACGTTCGTAAAGCTACCGCTGACGGCGTTATTGATGCTCAGGAACGCGCCCAGATCGAAGAGAACAGCTATCAGGTGATGGCTAAGTGGCAGGAACATTTGACGCTGCTTTTCCGTGTGTTTTGTGCGCCGGAAAAGAGTGACGCCCGCGAGTGTGCAGCTCCGGGCGTCGTGGCAGACAAATCTTGTATGGAGAAGTAATCCGCATGACCAGTTTAACGGCTTTTAACCGTTTGCCGCAACTCAGGATGATCCCGGTACCGGGCGCTCCGTTGTTTCGGTATGAACGCAGAATAGCAAACCGCTGGGTGCCATGTAACCACAGTCGGGCGGTCGCAATTGTGGGGGTTTACTACAGGAAGGCGAAACGCTTATGCGCGAAGTTAACCGAAGGTTCAAAGACCACAGAGGGATCCCCGTTCGGGTTATCAGGTGGGAGCCAGAGACTCAACGAGTTATCTACCTGCGGGATGGTTATAACCACGAATGTTTCAGCCCGCTCGAACAATTCAAGCGCAAGTTTACAGAGTTAAAGGACGACCATGAGCACTAAATTAACGGGTTACGTTTGGGACGCTTGTGCCGCTTCTGGCATGAAGCTGTCCAGCGTTGCCATCATGGCGCGTCTGGCAGACTTCAGCAGTGATGAAGGGGTTAGCTGGCCTTCCATCGCTACCATCGCCCGCCAGATTGGTGCCGGTGAGAGCACTGTACGCACAGCCATATCTCAACTGGAAAAAGACGGGTGGTTAACCCGCCAGCAGCGCCGTAAAGGCAACCGCAATGCATCGAACGTTTACCAGCTCAATGTTGCGAAATTGCAGGCTGCTGCCTTTTCTCACCTGTCAGATTCTGACGCATCAAAATCTGATGCCTCAAAAACCGACGCGTCAAAATCTGAGGCATCAAAAAACGATGAAAAAGGCGGTTTTCACCCGTCAGAATCTGGGGGGGATCCGTCAGTAAATACAACTACTGATCCATCAGTTAAAAAACCTTCTTGTCCGGTTGCGCCGCAACCAGACCCTGAAGTGATGATCACCGATAACGCCATCCTGGTTCTAAATCATCTGAACCTGGTTAGCGGCTCACGATACCAAAAATCAAAAACTTCTCTGGAAAACATCCGTGCTCGTTTGCGTGAAGGTTACACCGTTAGCGACTTACAGCTGGTGATCGATCTTAAGCATGAGCACTGGAACGGCAATGACGTGCAGTACCAGTACATGCGCCCTGAAACGCTATTTGGCCCGAAAAAGTTTGAGGGTTATCTGCAAAGCGGGATCCGTTGGGACAAGAAGGGGCGTCCACCGCGTGAAAGCTGGGGTGAAAAGAAACACGATCCGATGAAGTTCGGCCCGGTTGATACCAAGATTCCAAAGGGGTTCAGAGGATGACGGAAAATAAATACTGCCGCGCACTGGCTGAACTCCGTTCAAAACCAGCGCATGAATTGAAAGAGGTTGGTGATCAGTGGCGCACTCCAGATCTTCTGTTTTGGGGCATTAATTCGATATTTGGCCCGATGGTTCTGGATCTGTTTGCAGATGATAGCAATGCTAAATGCCCTGCATGGTATACCGCCGAAGATAACGCGCTGACGCAGGACTGGTCAGAACGTCTGGCAGAGCTCGGTGGCGCCGCGTTTGCTAACCCTCCATACAGCCGTTCTCAGTACCATGAAAAGCAGGCCATCACTGGCATGACCCACATCATGAATCACACAATGGCGATGCGTGATAAAGGTGGTCGTTACATATACCTCGTGAAGTCAGCCACAAGTGAAACATGGTGGCCGGAAGATGCCGATCACATCATGTTTATTCGTGGCCGTATTGGGTTCGATCTTCCTGTTTGGTTTGTTCCCGCTGACGAGAAGCAGCAACCCACCAGCGCATTTTTTGCCGGGGCAATCGCTGTCTTCGACAAAACCTGGCGTGGTGAAAGCTTCAGCTATATCAATCGCACCGAACTGGAAGAAAAAGGGCGTGCAGCATTGTCATTGGCTCAATTTGCCGCGGCAAAAATGGCCCTTCCGTCGGTGCCGGAAAAAGTAATGCCTGCTCCCATTGCAACGCCTGATGCAGAGTCACGCATCTGGCCGCTGGAAGTTGGTCTGGTATTCAACCAGGTCGAGGGGGCGGATTCTCTGGGGGTGAGCCAACAGAACAAGTTGAAGGCCAACATCAACCAACTCTGGCTGGAGCGCGTGCCTACCAGTGAAATAATTAGCGTGGCTGGTGGTCTGGTTAACAGCATGCAGGGGGCCGTCAATGCGTGAAATTATCGTTGATAACTTTGCCGGTGGTGGCGGCGCGAGTACCGGCATTGAACTGGCAATCGGGCGTAGCGTGGATATCGCTATCAACCACGACGAAAACGCTATTGCGATGCATAAGACGAATCACCCGGACACGCTGCATTATTGCGAGTCGGTGTTTGACGTTGACCCCATCGCAGCCACCAGCGGTAAACCTGTCGGCCTGGCCTGGTTTAGCCCTGACTGCCGCCACTTTTCCAAAGCGAAGGGCGCTAAGCCAGTTAAGAAAGAGATTCGCGGGCTGGCGTGGATTGTCCTGCGCTGGGCGCTGGCAGTACGTCCCCGAGTCATGATGCTGGAGAACGTCGAAGAATTTAAGACATGGGGCCCGCTGCTGGATGAAGAATTACGCCCGGATCCTGAGCGTGCTGGTGAAACATTCGAGGCATTTGTCGGCATGCTGTCGACTGGTATCGCGGGGAATCACCCAGCACTGGCTGAGGTTTGTGAATTTCTTGCCATTGAGCCGCACGGCCAGCAGGCGCAACAGCTGATCGCCGGGCTTGGCTATGAGGTCGATTATCGTGAGCTGCGCGCTTGTGACTACGGCGCGCCGACGATCAGAAAGCGTTTCTTCATGGTCATGCGCTGTGACGGCCGAAAGATTCATTGGCCTGAGGCGACTCATGGGGATCCAAAATCACTGGAAGTACAAAGCGGCAAGCTGGCGCCATGGCGTACCGCGGCGGAGTGCATTGACTGGAACATCCCGGCCCGTTCCATCTTCGACCGCAAAAAGCCGCTGGCGGAAAATACGCTCAAACGTATCGCGCGCGGCATCCAGCGCTTTGTTATCGAAAGCGCATCACCTTTCATCGTGAAGTGTAACCACACCACGACGAAAGGAGGTTATGACTGTTTCCGCGGGCAATCGTTGTTAGAGCCATTGCAGACCATCACTAAAAAGCATGGCTACGCGCTGGCGGTACCGCATCTTACTAAATTCCGCACCGGGGCCACCGGGCAGCCAGTGACCGAGCCGGTTCCAACTGTCACCGCTGGTACGTCGGCGCGCCCGGGCGGGAATGGGCATGCGCTTGGCGTAGTTGAGGCCGCCCTGACACCGTTCCTGGCTGGCAATGGCGGCAGTGAGTACCAGGCAAAGCCGCGCCCGCTGGATAAACCCGCTCATACAATCCTCAAGCAGTCCCGCGCGTGCGTGGTTGCGCCGGTCATCGCCCGCCAGTTTGGTGCCAGTGTTGGGCACAGGGCTGACGAACCGAGCGCGACGATTACTGCAGGTGGTGGCGGTAAGTCGCAGCTGGTAACTCCAACACTGATCCAGATGGGGTACGGCGAACGCCCAGGGCAAGAACCGCGTGTTCTTCAACTGAATAACCCGCTCGGCACGGTCACTGCTGGTGGTAATAAGTTTGCAACGGTGAGTGCGTTTCTGGCGAAGCACTATGGTGGGAATTACACGGGCCCAGGTGTTGGTCTGGATGAACCCGCGCATTCCGTTACCACTGTTGATCACCATGCGGTAGTTGCGTCGCACCTGGTGAAGCTGCGCGGAACCTGCCGCGACGGTCAGACGATGGATACTCCTATGCCGACGATTACCGCTGGTGGCCAGCACGTTGGCGAGGTCCGGACATTCCTCGAAACCTACTGCGGTGAAAGCGAGGATGAATGGCTGGTGACGATCGAGGGGGTTAAGTACCAGATCGTCGATATCGGAATGCGCATGCTGCAACCGCATGAGCTTTATAAGGCGCAGGGCTTCCCTGATGGCTACGTTATCGATCAGGACTACCGCGGTAACCGTTACGCCAAAGACAAGCAGGTAGCCCGCTGCGGTAATGCAGTTCCACCGCCGTTCGCCCGCGCGCTGGTTGAGGCAAATCTTCCTGAGTTCTGTTCTGACAACCAGCAGGAGGTGGCGTGAAACTGGTGCTTCCTTTTCCTCCGAGTGTTAACACCTACTGGCGTGCCCCTAATAAGGGGCCGCTGGCCGGTCGCCACTTAATCAGTGCTGAAGGCCGCAAATATCAAAGTGCAGCATGCGCCGCAATCATTGAGCAGCTGCGCCGTTTACCGAAACCAACTACCGCATCAGCCGCGGTAGAAATCACCCTGTTCCCTCCGGATATGCGCCGTCGGGATCTGGATAATTACAACAAAGCGCTGTTTGACGCGCTGACACATGCTGGCGTGTGGGAGGACGACAGCCAGGTAAAGCGCATGCTGGTGGAGTGGGGGCCAGTGGTGCCGAAAGGAAAGGTTGAAATAACGATCAGCATTTACGAACCGGCGGGTGCAGCCGCCTGATATGGAGAAATAGCATGAATCAGTTAACCGCAAAGGGTGTTGTGACAATGTCCAGCCGTGAAATTGCCAGGCTGGTGCAGAGCAAACATGGTGATGTGAAGCGCTCAGCTGAGCGCCTTGCATCTGCTGGTATTTTAACCGCGCCGTTGGCGCACACCCCCTACACACACCCGCAAAACGGGCAAACCTACGAGGAGTATTGGTTCAACAAACGTGATTCTCTGGTGATCGTCGCCAGGCTGTCGCCAGAATTTACCGCCGCTGTTGTCGATCGCTGGCAAGAGCTGGAGAACAGTCAGGCCGTAAGTGTCCCGCAAACATTGCCGGAGGCATTACGTCTCGCCGCGGATCTGGCCGAGCAGAAAGAACAACTCAGCCAGCAGTTAGCCGCTGCCGCGCCGAAAGTTGAGTTTGTCGATCGGTATTGTACTGCTAAAGGCTCAATGTCTTTCCGCCAGGTGGCAAAGCTGTTGCAGGCCAAAGAGACCGATTTCCGCTTGTTCCTCATTGAGAGCGGTATTTTGTACCGGCTCAGTGGAGTGCTGACACCGCGGCACCAGCACATTGCTGCCGGGCGGTTTGAAGTGAAAACAGGCACTTCGAGCGAAACAAACTACGCCTTTAGCCAGGCACGCTTTACACCCAAAGGCATCGAGTGGATCGGCGGTCTGTGGACGGCACACATCGCTAAGGGGCATGCCGCGTGAGAGGACTGTTTACAGCCGAGACTGTACCGCGCCTGGGGCTTGTGGTTTTAAAGCCGGGTAGCGAACTGATGTCTTTGTTTCAACAGGGGCGTGTGCTGGTGGAGCCTCAGCCAAAAAGTATGGCTGGGCTTCCGTCGGGGCTCGTCCCTGATGCCAGGCAGCCGCTGGCAGAAGATAAGTCGGTCGAGGAATTCTTCACCGACGAGAGAGTTATCCGTGCAGCAGGCGGTTTGACCGCGTTGGAATACTGGTTAGAGCGTAACGTGAAGAAATGCCAGTACCCGCACACTGATTATCACCATCATGAGCTGGTAACGATGAGACATCCCCCTGGATCAATGTTGCTCTGTTGGCATTGCGATAACAAGCTGCGCGAGCAAACCACTGCGGCGCTGGCAGAACTGGCCCGGCGTAATCTCATTAACTGGCTGATCAGTTCCATCCTGTCTTCGCTTGGCTACAACAACGAGCGTGAACTATCCCTCGGTGAATTGTGCTGGTGGGCCGTTTATTCAGGCATTGCTGATGCAATCACGGAAAGGATGGCCCAGCATGCGCTTCGCTTACCGGATGAGCCGTTTTTATCCGTATATCGAGAAAGTGACATTGTGCCGATGCCCCCTGCAAAAAGCATTTTGCAGAAGAAGGCCACCCCTGCAGTCACGGCTGTGAAATTAAAGCATGGAGCAAATCAGGAAGTGGCCTATGACCAGCCAAAGGTTCTGGCTCTGCATGCAGATCCTGAATCCCCTGAATCATTCATGTTGCGCCCAAAACACCGCAGGTGGGTGAATGAAGACTATACCCGGTGGGTTAAAACCCAGCCCTGTGAAGGTTGCCGGCGGCCAGCGGATGATCCACACCATGTCATTGGTCACGGCATGGGCGGTACCGCCACTAAAGCCCACGATTTGTTCGTGATCCCTCTGTGCAGAGAGTGTCACGACAATTTACATGCTGATGTTGCAGCGTTCGAGAAAAAACACGGTACCCAGCTGGAGCTGCTATTCCGGTTTATGAATCAAGCGCTGGCGATCGGCGTAATAACAAAAGCGTAATTGTATGGAGCGCTGATCATAATGAATTTACAAGAACTGGAATTTACGAGGATTGAACTGCGCCGCGCGCTGGCGGATTTATCAGGATCGACAAAAGGACAGCTGCAGGCGTTCAGTGAGCATCCACCAGCAGATAAGAACAAATACCCCCGGCACCATCCTGAAATCGTCATGGAGGGTGGGGAAGGCTGTGGGTCTAAGGTTGTAAAAACGCTGGCCACTCCACTTTATGTTCTTGAGACAAGGAGCCGTCGTCTACCTTTACCGCCTATTAAAGATACGGAGTTCGCTTGTTCAGCATGGCGTCGTTCGGTCAATGGTCTGGGTGAGCATTTGCAGGCTTGGGTGCGGTACTGCTATGGCTATGACCTTACTTTCCGGTACCAGACTTTAATGTGCCAGCACGTGTGGGAAGAGTTTCAGCGTCAGCATAGCAGCAAAAAAATCCAGGACCGCGTCACTAAGAAACTGATAGGGCTTGTCTGGCTGGCGGCGCAAGAAGTTGCTGCCTCTCGTAATAACGATACCTATCAGGAGTATGCTGGTGCAGCTCTGGCGCGCATGGTCAGCGTTGAGCGTTCCACCTGGCTCAGAGTGTATTCAGGGCACTGGGCGGCCTTTAAAGCGTTGTTTGCTGAAATGGACAGTCAGGCACTAAGCGAAATTTTGTCACGGTACGAAGAGTTCCAAGAACTGAAAGTGGCGGAAATGTGAAGTAACTTTCACTAACTACCTCAATTAGGCTTGCAAAATGCAACAAAATGAGCGATATTTGAAGCTAATTTGATAAGTTGCCAAACGTATATAAACCCGCCAGTCTGCGGGTTTTTTTCGGATTTTCTTCATATGGCATTGAAATACTAGTTGCCAAATAGGTAACATTTAGGTTTTCGTCTCGTCTGGATCGACATGATGTTCCAAGCCTTCCAAACAGCAGTATTTAAAAATGTTGCAGAACACTTGAAAGGACGCTTTCCGCATAAGTCGCTGGAACTCGTATATGCAGATGAGCTGATCCTGAAAGATATGGAATTCCTCAAAACCAACAACAAATTGCGTTGGGATCCGGGGCTAAAATCGCGAGTGTTTATCGATATGATGGAAGAACACCCGATTAAGCTTGTTGTGTACTATCGTGGTGAGCCAATTGGATTTGCATTTGGATGCTACTACAAACCGAAAAACGCAGTACATGTTTGCTGGATGGAAAAGCGTAACGATGCGCATGAAGATTTAGATCATCAAATGCTTGGTATCGTTTTGGATTGTTTTGCTGCTTACGCACAATTCCTCAATCATCAAGGCGAAACTATTGATACCATAGCTCTAGTCAGTCCAGTTGATGGTGCAATGAGGTACTATACTGAAAGTGGTTTTGAGTACATTGCAGATTATGAACGAGGTGGGTGTGCGATGGTTCTTAGGAACACTTTACAGAGTACGTAATGTGAGTAGTGTTCTTAAATTGACTCGGTTTATCATAAAAGTATTGAAAACCACATCTAGTTGATGCAATCTGAGCCAACGCAAAGCACATCAAAATGTACTACGCTTTACTTTACACGTTTTAAAGTAACTAACTTAGTTAGCTACATGCTTCAAAAGAAGCAATCACAGCCTAGTGCTGCATTAAGGGGACTTCAATGAAACATCATGAGCAGATCGAGATCGAAGCAGCTAAAGTCGTTGCCGAACTCTTTGCTGGTAACGCCTCTCCAATGGAATCTTTTGGTATTACTTGGAGCCAAACTCAGATGTTAGAACGTAAGAATCCTGGAGTTGTTATCAAACTGACACCAGATGATGGCAGAAAGCTTGCATATTGCTAATATCTCTTGCTAGCGTTTAACGTTAACAAGTAGTTAACTCCATACAAATTTTGAAAACCTCGCCACGGCGGGGTTTTTTCGTTTCTACAGGGTGCTTACAAGCGGCCTTCCGGATCTCGCGCCCCAGTGATTGGGGGTTTCTGCTGTGAAAATGGGCGGCTGGTGGGTGTTGTAGCACCCAACCAGCCATTAGCTCATGCTTTCAGGTCACAAGCTAACCAAGGCCCACTGCTTTAGCGCAAAAGCATAGTGAGCCTATCAGAGTTACGCTTACGGATCTATGAAAAATACTGTAAATATAAACAGTGTTGAGCTTATCAACGCTGACTGCCTGCAATACCTCGCAACCCTCCCAGATAACACCATCGACCTTATTGTTACGGATCCGCCTTATTTTAAGGTGAAGCCGAACGGCTGGGATAATCAGTGGAACGGTGACGCCGACTATCTTCGCTGGCTTGATATGTGTCTTGCCCAGTTCTGGCGAGTGCTTAAGCCTGCCGGCAGCCTGTATTTGTTTTCAGGTCACCGACTCGCATCCGATATTGAGATCATGATGCGTGAACGCTTCAACGTCATGAACCACATTATCTGGGCGAAGCCATCAGGGCGCTGGAACGGGTGTAATAAAGAAAGCCTGCGCTCTTACTTCCCCGCGACGGAACGCATCCTTTTCGCTGAGCATTATCAGGGGCCATATAAGCCGAAAAGCGACGGATTTGCTGAGAAAAGCAACGAGGTCAAACAGCACGTCATGGGTCCGTTAATCACCTACTTTCGGGATGCACGAGCCGAACTGGGGGTCACGTCCAGGCAAATAGCTGATGCCACCGGAAAGAAAAATATGGCGTCTCACTGGTTCGGTGCCAGTCAGTGGCAACTACCGAACGAGCAGGATTACGAAAAGCTGCAGGAATTGTTCACTCAGATCGCCATTGAGAAGCACCGCGCCTCTGAACTCAAAGCACCGCATCACCAGCTGGTGGCCACATGGCATTCGTTGAACCGGAAATACCTTGATCTGCTGGAAGAGTACAAATCTCTTCGGCGGCATTTCTCTGTGACAGTAGCCGTGCCCTATACAGACGTCTGGACACATAAACCCGTCCAGTTCTATCCAGGCAAACACCCGTGCGAAAAGCCCGCTGATATGTTGCGGCAAATCATCAACGCCAGCAGTAGGCCCGGCGATGTGGTAGCTGATTTCTTTATGGGCTCGGGATCAACTGTTAAAGCAGCCATTGAACTGGGCCGCCAGGCTATCGGCGTGGAACTGGAAGAGGAACGTTTCAACCAGACGGTAAGTGAGGTAAGGCAGCTGGCAGGGGAATAAAAGCTTGGGTCGCTATCGCGGCCCTTTTTATTACCTCAACTGGACACCCGCAACGTAGCGAGGTGAGAGCATGTATCGAATGGAAAAAATCACGACGGGTATTGCATACGGCGCATCGGGAGGGGGGACCGGATACTGGTTGCTTCAGCTCCTCGATAAAGTCTCCCCATCTCAATGGGCGGCCATTGGTGTGCTCGGTAGCCTCATGTTTGGTTTGCTGACGTGGTTAACGAGTCTGTACTTTCAAATCAAAGCGGATCGCCGCAAAGCTGCGCGGGGTGAATGATGTCGAACAAAGCAAAGCTCAGCGCAGCAGTGCTGGCGCTAATCGCGTCAGGGGCATCTGCTCCACTCATTTTCGACCAATTCATCAGCGAGAAAGAAGGCAATGCGCTGGTGGCCGTTGTTGATCCGGGTGGGGTCTGGTCTTTATGTCACGGCGTGACCGTTATCGATGGCAGACGTGTTGTTAAAGGCATGACGGCTACTGAGGAACAATGCTGGAAGGTTAACGCTATTGAACGCGATAAGGCATTAGCCTGGGTTGATCGCAATATCAAAGTGCCTCTGACAGAGGCACAGAAGGTGGGTATCGCATCCTTCTGCCCGTATAACATCGGCCCCGGTAAATGCTTCCCATCGACCTTCTATAAGCGCATCAACGCAGGTGACCGCATCGGTGCATGCGAGGCAATCCGCTGGTGGATTAAGGACGGCGGACGTGATTGCCGCCTGACTAAAGGCCAGAAGAATGGCTGTTACGGGCAGGTCGAGCGGCGCGATCAGGAAAGTGCGCTGGCCTGCTGGGGGCTGGACCAATGAAAATAAATCCGGGTCTTATCGGCGTACTCGTTATAGCTGGCCTGTCAGTCGCTCTCGTTAAGAGTTGCTCAGACGCCAGCAGCCTTCAGAGCGAAAACGACGTCCTGCGAAGTGACAACTCTTTGCAGGGGCAGGTGATCGTCTCACAAGCACTCAACTTCAATCGGTTCAATCAGGTTGCCGAACATGCCAACAGGCTTAACTCCCTGATTAACAGCAGCACCGAAGAAACCGTAATCGAATACCGGGAGATTCTCCGCCGTGAAAAAACCTGTGATCTGCCTGTTCCTGCTGACATTGCTGGTGGGCTGCTCGAATACGCGCACCGTTTACGTGCCAGCGCCATGCACATCGATACCAACAGACCTGACGCAGCCGATGATCGTGCCGCTGCCGCCAGCTCAATGACATACTGCCAGGCTGTTTTGTGGATTAAGCCGCTGCTGGCTGTTATTGAGCAGGGCAACATTAAATTGTCGGGTATACGAGAGATTGAGAAGTTACGAAAATGAATAATGTCCGATGACATTGTTAGCGTGATTCTCATTCAACAATCTCAACTGCTCCATTACAGCGCTTAATCATGCAATTAGCTTTTTCACCAAAGGCTTAGATCCAGGGAAAGTTACTGACGTTATCTAATGACAAGATGAACGTAGCTTTTGTGTAGTTTTTCAGCGAATAGGATTATCTGAATTTAGCATTTTTGGCTTGTATAAACTGTGGGTAAGTAGCTATAGTCACGTCATAGATAGTATTTTTGCATCTTTTTCAAGCCTCTTTTGAGGCTTTTTGCACATTTAAATATGACAACAATGGCACATATAGTATGTCACACTTGGCACAGGCACTATATGTAGCGCTATAAAAGGAGCTATCATTATGACCCCAGCTGAGTTCTACGATGTTTACAATATCAAGCCGGCAGAAATGTTGAATGGTGAAACTGTTAACAACTTCGCTTCTCGCGTAATGGCACAGCAAACTAGTACGAGTGGAAACACAGGTGTTTGGTACTCACAAGGTACCGCTACACAATCGAAGCAAAACCAAACTCCAAGTCATCAACTTTACACGTACTAATTTATGCCTAATTGGAGCGACGTACTGGGCGAGATAACGGCTCTCGCCCATAAAAGTCCTATGGATGAGGTTCGCCGTAAATACTTATCTCAACTTTCGAATCATACTGGAAGAAATGTAATCACATATTACTCAGGGTGGTTACAGCATGGTGGTGCAGAAGTACGCCATCTTACTCAAATGACTGATGATGATAAGAACGGGTTGATGACAGCCATCAATGGTTTAGATGTATCAAAAGGGTTGGATTTGATACTTCATACTCCAGGTGGTGATATTGCCGCTTTGGAATCAATCGGGCATTACTTAAGGTCGAAGTTTGGAACTAACATCAGAGCAATTGTTCCTATGATTTCAATGTCCTGCGGAACTATGCTTGCATGTTGTGCCAATGAAATCATCATGGGTAAACAGTCCAACATTGGCCCAATTGATCCTCAGTTCAACGGTTTCTCTACCCATGCCATCATTGAAGAATGGAATCGTGCGCAGACGGAAATTTTCCAAAATCCCGCAGCTGTTCAGATGTGGCAGTTCATTCTTCAAAAGCTAAACCCGACGATCATCGGCGAGTGTGAGAAAGCAATCAAATGGGCAAATGAGATTGTTAAGCATTGGCTTATGACAGGCATGTTTGATGGTGATCCTGAGGCAGAATCAAAAGCAACACATGTTTGTTCAGAGTTAAACAACCATCACACAACCTATACCCACTCGCGTCATATTCATTTTGATAAGGCGCAGAAAATTGGGTTGAATGTTACCGAACTTGAAAGTGATCAAGTGCTTCAAGATTTGGTTTTGACTATACATCACAGCTATATGCATTCTTTTGGTGGAGCACCACTGGCAAAAATCATTGAAAATCATAACGGTAATGCAATGATTTGGAATATCCAGTCTTAATCTCACCTGTATGATTCCAGCCTCGCTTATGCGGGGCTTTTTTATGCGCATTGCATACTCAAATCAAACTAGAGTCGACTAGAGTCGTTTAGCAGTGAATTCAAAACGGTGGTCGGGTCTGTATTATCTTATGGGTCCTCCCGAAGGAGGCGTCTGCCACGGGGCGGCGCGCTCGCGGGAAACGGCTAGTTTTTCGGATCCAGGGTCATCATCATCATGTGCGCAGGTCTTTGATTTAATTAGAGGCCATTTTCGCAAGATGTCG
>NZ_JBGKEC010000002.1:0-948194 GCF_041399405.1 Enterobacter sp. KB-280D8 | reverse complement strand
AAGCCCTGAGCTAACGCTCAGGGCTTTTTTCTTATCTATCGTTTAATTATTGCTAAATTAGCAAAAATCCTCTGCATTTTGCGATCTTTTTCTCCATAACAGCGCCAGCGATAATCTTCCTCACTTTACGAACATAATGATTGAGGAATAGTATGACTCTCCCTGCATTTGGTCTGGGCACCTTCCGCCTGAAAGACGACGTTGTTATCGCATCAGTTAAAACCGCTCTTGAACTTGGCTATCGCGCAATTGATACGGCACAGATCTATGAAAACGAAGCTGCTGTTGGACAAGCTCTCGAAGAGAGCGGTGTACCGCGCAATGAGCTGTTCATCACCACCAAAATCTGGATAGAAAATCTCAGCAAAGACAAGCTCATCCCAAGCCTGATAGAGAGCCTGAAGAAACTGCGCACCGATTATGTCGATCTGACGTTAATTCACTGGCCATCGCCGAACGATGCCGTTTCAGTGGAGGAGTTCATGCAGGCGCTGCTGGAAGCGAAAAAGCAGGGCTTAACCCGCGAAATTGGGATCTCGAACTTCACCATTCCGCTGATGGAAAAGGCGATTGCCGCTGTTGGCGCTGAGAATATTGCGACCAACCAGATTGAGCTGTCTCCATACCTGCAAAACCGCAAAGTCGTTGACTGGGCAAAACAGCATGGGATCCACATCACCTCATACATGACGCTGGCCTACGGTAAGGCACTGAAAGATGAAGTGATTACGCGTATCGCAGAGAAACATAACGCCACTGCTGCGCAGGTGATTCTGGCATGGGCAATGAGTGAAGGTTATGCCGTGATCCCATCATCAACTAAGCGTGAAAACCTGGCCAGCAACCTGCTAGCGCTCGATCTTCATCTGGATGACGATGACAAAAAAGCGATCGCAGCTTTGGAGTGCAACGATCGCCTGGTCAGTCCGGAAGGTTTAGCTCCTGACTGGGATTAAGTTTGGCCCACCCTCTGTCACCTGAACCCTCACACAGCTCCTCCGGGAGCTGTTTTTATATGCTCGCTCAGAAAATCAATAAAGGCACGAATGCGCGTACTCACCGCTCTGTCGCTGTAATACACTGCGCTAAAAGGCATCTCTACCGGCAGACGTTTATCGGCCATCAGCTCTACCAGTTCACCCCGCGCTATCTCCTTATCAATCATATAGTCTGACAGGCAGGCGATCCCATTTCCTTCCAGGCAAAGCTGCTTCAGCGTTTCTCCGCTGTTAGACGATAATCCGCAGGTAATTTCATGAAGCTGACCATCGTGACAGGCAACAGGCCAGGTGTTCAGCGACACCGGCTCCGTAAAGCCCAGGCACAGGTGCTGCTTCAGTTCTTCAACGGTCTCCGGTTTACCATGTTCAGCAATATACTGTGGCGACGCGATAATTTTGCGGTAGCTGGCAAATAGCGGACGGGCCCGCAGGCTGGAATCCGTTAGCGTTCCTGCGCGAATAGCTACATCCACTTTTCGCTCGATGAGGTTAATAAACGTCTCGGACGAGACCAGAGAAAGCGTCATCTCCGGATAGCGTTCACGGAAAGGTTTGATTAGCGGCATCAGGAAATGAAGCACAACCGGCGTGGCCGCATCAATGCGCAGCAATCCACGCGGCGTGCTGCGGGTTTCCATAATCTCCGTCTCCGCTGCGGCCATCTCCTGCAGCACCGACTGCACGCGGCGGAAATAACGTTCTCCTTCTTCCGTCAGGCTCAGCTGCCGCGTCGTTCGGTTGAGCAGACTCACGCCAAGCTTCATCTCCAGTTTTTTCACTGAACGGCTAATGGCCGAGTTAGCCTGTCCCAGTTGCTCGGCTGCGCGGCTAAAGCTGCCGCTTTCGACGACGGCGACAAAGATTGTCAGCTCTTCCGACGTTGCTTTCATTGTTGCACCATCCGCAAAATTCTATTGATATTTTGACCATTTTTGTTATTTAAACACTGGCGCATACTGCCTGTCATCTTAATCCTGATGATACGGAGTATTTTATGCCACTGGCGCTACTTGCCCTGACGATCAGTGCCTTTGCAATTGGCACGACCGAATTTGTTATCGTGGGACTGGTTCCCACCATCGCTAACCAGCTTGTGATCTCGCTACCCTCAGCCGGGTTACTGGTGTCTATCTACGCCCTTGGTGTTGCCGTCGGCGCGCCGGTGCTGACGGCCCTGACTGGACGTTTTCCGCGTAAGCAGCTGTTAGTTGCGCTGATGGTGCTGTTTACCGCCGGCAACATTCTGGCCTGGCAGGCGCCGGACTACACTACGCTGGTGATTGCCCGTCTGCTGACCGGCCTGGCACACGGTGTGTTCTTCTCGATTGGCTCCACCATTGCAACCAGCCTGGTTCCCAAAGAGAAAGCGGCCTCGGCTATCGCAATCATGTTCGGTGGGTTGACCGTCGCACTGGTCACGGGCGTACCGTTGGGAACGTTTATCGGACAGCATTTCGGTTGGCGTGAAACGTTCCTGGCCGTCTCCTTACTGGGTGTTATTGCCCTCGTGGCTAGCCTGCTGCTGGTACCGTCGAATATCCCGGGCCGGGCAAGCGCAAGCCTGAGCGATCAGTTGAAGGTGCTTACCCATCCGCGTTTGCTGATCATCTACGCGGTCACGGCTCTGGGCTATGGTGGCGTATTCACCGCCTTCACCTTCCTGGCACCAATGATGCAGGACCTGGCGGGCTTCTCCCCCAATGCCGTGAGCTGGATTTTGCTGGGATACGGCATTTCTGTGGCCATTGGCAATATCTGGGGCGGCAAGCTTGCGGATAAGCATGGTGCGGTACCGGCGCTGAAGTTTATCTTCGCCGCCCTGGTCGTTCTGCTGATGATTTTCCAGTTCACGGCTTCAATGCAATACGCCGCGCTGATCACCGTACTGGTCATGGGGATCTTCGCCTTCGGTAATGTGCCCGGGCTTCAGGTTTACGTTGTCCAGAAAGCCGAACTCTATACGCCAAATGCGGTGGATGTTGCATCGGGTCTGAATATTGCCGCTTTCAATATCGGTATCGCGCTGGGCTCCATTATCGGCGGACAAACCGTCGAACACTTCGGATTAACCCAGACCCCATGGATTGGCGCGGTGATTGTCCTGGTGGCCTTCCTGCTGATTGGCCTGAGTGGGCGCCTTGATAAGCCAGCCCGCGTCGCGCTGGGATAACATCAGTAAGTGCTTGCTTACAAAACTGGAAAGCGGTTTCTCAGAAATTGCGTTGAAAGTGTGACCTAAAGTCCCTATAACATTAGAACCAGTCCGTTTTCAGGGCTGGTTCATGTTACAGGGGCTGTTTCCAAAAGTGCGAAAAAATACCTATGCCATGCGTTATGTTGCCGGAATGCCCGCGGAGAGGATCTTGCCTCCGGGGTCGTTTGCGAGCATAAGCCAGGCATTACCCGCCGGCACACCGTTAAGCAGCGATGATAAAATCCGGGTGCTGGTCTGGAATATCTTCAAGCAGCAGCGTGCTGAGTGGTTATCGGTACTCAAAAATTTTGGAAAAGATGCCCATCTGGTTTTGCTCCAGGAGGCGCAAACTACCCCTGAACTGGTACGGTTTGCCACCACTAACTACCTTGCCGCCGATCAGGTGCCGGCATTTGTCCTGCCGCAGCATCCCTCTGGCGTAATGACGCTTTCTGCTGCACATCCGGTCTACTGTTGCCCGCTCCGCGAGCGCGAACCTATCCTGCGTCTGGCAAAATCAGCCCTGGTGACGGTCTACCCGCTGCCGGATACCCGTATGCTGATGGTCGTGAATATCCACGCGGTAAACTTTAGCCTGGGCGTGGATGTCTACAGTAAGCAGTTACTTCCGATCGGCGATCAAATTGCCCATCACAGCGGCCCCATCATTATGGCAGGCGATTTTAACGCCTGGAGCCGTCCGCGCATGAATGCGCTGTATCGCTTTGCGCGCGAAATGTCGCTGCGTGAAGTTCGTTTTAGCGACGATCAGCGCAAAAAAGCGTTCGGTCGTCCTCTCGACTTTGTCTTCTATCGCGGTTTGAACGTGCACGACGCCTCTGTTCTGGTGACGCGCGCTTCGGATCACAACCCTCTACTAGTTGAATTCAGTCCCGGCAAACCTGATAAATAACGGTGTGTCAGGTCTGCCGTGGGGCAGGCCTGCGCGGGTGCTGCCCTTTTATTTTTAACCAACAAAGGACAGTACGATGACAACAACACGCTCCCATCATGACAACGTAGAAAAACAGTTTGGTTCTCAGGCAAGTGCCTATCTGAGCAGCGCCGTGCATGCCTCAGGACGCGATCTGGTGCGTCTCGGTGAACGCCTGTCGGCGTTCCCTCAGGCCCACGTGCTGGATTTGGGTTGTGGGGCAGGGCACGCCAGCTTCACGGCTGCGCAGCAGGTGGCCCGCGTTACCGCGTATGATTTATCCAGCCAGATGCTGGACGTTGTTGCCGAGGCGGCGAAAGCGAAGGGGCTGGACAATATTGATACGCGCCAGGGCTATGCCGAGTCCTTACCTTTTGATGATGCATCGTTTGAGGTGGTTATCAGCCGTTACTCCGCGCACCACTGGCATGATGTCGGCCTGGCATTACGCGAAGTCAAACGTGTTCTTAAGCCGGGTGGCATCTTCATTATTATGGATGTGATGTCCCCTGGACATCCGGTGCGCAATATCTGGCTGCAGACGGTCGAAGCGCTGCGCGATACCTCCCACGTGCAAAACTACGCCAGCGGGGAGTGGTTATCGTTTATCACTGAAGCCGGGCTGATTGCGCGCTCGTTAATAACAGACCGTTTACCGCTGGAGTTCAGCTCGTGGATCGCGCGTATGCGTACCCCGGAAGCGTTAAGCCAGGCGATCAGGCTGTATCAGGAGAGTGCGTCCGCAGAGGTAAAGGCATACTTTGAACTGCAGGACGATGGCTCGTTTACCAGCGATACCATCATGGCTGAAGCGCAAAAAGCGGGATAAGCAAAAAGGCACCGAGGGGAATCGGTGCCTTTTTATCTTTCGAACGTGCTATCAGGAGTCTGGCGTGGCGCTGTTCTTCACAAACAGCGTCAGCTGGTCGCCCGGTTTCAGATTGTCAGTATCATTATTCCAGCGCATCACATCTTTGATGTTCACGCCGTGTCGTTTTGCGATACTGGACAGTGAATCGCCTTTGCGCACGCGATAGGTAATGCTATCGCTGTTGCTGGCGAGACGCTGTGCGCTGCTACCTGCACCCACGGTCAAAGTCTGACCCACTTTCAGCCCTGAACTACGCAGATTATTCCACTGCTGCAGATCTTTCGCCGTCACGCCAAGACGTGAAGCAATGCCTGAAAGCGTATCACCTGAACGCACCTTATAGCTGCGGCTGCTAACGGATGAGGCATCGGCGATCAGCGTTGACTGAACGGCGGCAATCTCACCCGATGCTAAAGACTCACGTAACTGCGCAGCATGTTTCTGCGGAACCATTACATACTGCGGGCCGCTTGCCCCCAGCGTCGAGCCTTTAACGCCTGCATTAAAGGTTTTCAATTTACTTACCGACATACCCGTCATATCAGCAACCTGTTGGATATCAACCGGATTGCTGAGGCGAACGCGCGCCAGTGCACGACTTTCGTCTGGTGTTGGCAGTTGTACACCGTAACGCTTGCTGTTCTTGAGAATATCGCTCAAGGCCAGCATCTTCGGTACGTAAATCTTCGTTTCCTGTGGCAGTGAGAGCGACCAAAAATCGGTGGATTTACCCCGTGCTTTATTCGCTTTCATTGCCTTCAGTACACGACCTTCGCCACTGTTATACGCTGCGACCGTTAACAGCCAGTCGCCGTCAAACATCTTGTTCAGACGTTGCATCATGTCGAGAGCGGCTGTCGTTGAAGCGACAACATCGCGACGCGCATCATAGTTGCGGGTCTGTTTCAGACCATAGTTTCGCCCGGTGCTCGGAATGATCTGCCAAATACCTGCGGCATTGGCGCCAGACGTCGCGTGTGGGTCAAAAGCGCTCTCCACTATGGGTAGGAGTACCAGCTCCATAGGCATGTTACGTTTTTTAACTTGCCCGGCTATCCAGTACATATACGGCTCTGCCCGTAACGTTACATCGTGGAGATAGCTCTTATTTCTTAAATACTTCTGTTTCTGTTCGCGAATCCGGCTGTTTTCCGGAATTCCCATCTTTAGCTCGTCGCCAATAGAGGTCCACAAGTCTTGCTCCTGCGCGAAAGATGTCCCATCGTCCATCCAGCGCGCCGAACTTGTAAACTTCCCTGCTTCCCCTTGACCAGCTGCAGAAAGGCTCTGTGCGTGCTGTTGTACGTTGCTGCCGTTCTGCGACTGGCAACCTACAAGCAGGACAGAGGCGAGTAATATCGCTTTTGCCTTCATGTGTGTGTCAATAGTTGCTTAAAAGACGAGCGATGATAACGGCGAAATTTTGAAAAGGCAACCCGCATTTATCTGAAGTTATCTTTCTTTGACCTTAACCATGCAAATCGTTGTTCTGGTTGTTGCAAATTTGTTTCTTGGTTAATTTTATTAATTAAATCAATATCATCTGTTCGTAAAAATAAATTAATCTGGCGCTCATTTTTCAGAATTACGGGCAGTGTATTTTGGTTTTTTGCACGTAACTCCTTCACTTTGTGATAATAATCCTGAATCGCTCGATCCTCGGGTAAGAGGCTCACAGCAAACTTCATATTCCCTAATGTATACTCATGGGCGCAACAAATAAGAGTATCGTCGGGTAATGCGCTAATTTTTTGTAAAGACTGGTACATTTGTTCTGGCGTGCCTTCAAACAGTCTTCCGCAGCCGCCAGAGAACAAGGTGTCGCCACAAAAAAGATAAGGTTTGCTGTAGAAACACAGATGTCCCAAAGTGTGACCCGGTGTAGCAAATACGGAAAACTCCCACTCGCGGATGAGGATATTTTCGCCCTCTTCGACTACTTGCGTCGTTCCTTTATTTTGTGTCTCAGCCGGTCCGTAAACCACAAGATGCGGGAAATGGGCGCAGAGTTCCTGCACGCCGCCGGTATGATCGTTATGGTGATGCGTCAACAGAATGGCTTCAGGCAGCCAGTCGTTCTCATTTATAGCGCGCAGTACAGGGGCGGATTCGCCGGGATCGACAATGACGCATCGGCGAGCGTCGTCGACTAAAACCCAGATGTAATTGTCCTCAAAAGCGGGAATACTGATAAGATTCATACATTACCTCTTATAGCGTGGCGGGTGTTTTGATGAAACCGGCAAGGATACCTCAGACTGTCGCAGCACCGGAACGTTGGGCCGAATTGCCCTGGGGTGAATACTATCGCGAGGCACTGGAGCAACAGCTGAAGCCCTGGCTCGCGAAAATGTATGGCTTTCACCTGCTTAAGATTGGCAATCTCAGCGCGGAAATCAATACCGAGAGCTGCGCTATCTCACATCAGGTTAATGTCTCGCTCGGCGGATCGCCGGTTCAGGTGAAGGCAGACCCGTTGCATCTGCCGTTTGCTGAGAAATCCGTGGATGCGTGCCTTCTTGCACATGCGTTGCCCTGGTGCAGCGATCCTCACCGTATGCTGCGTGAAGCCGATCGCGTGCTGATTGACGACGGCTGGCTGATCCTCAGCGGATTCAATCCGCTGAGCCTGATGGGGCTGCGCAAGCTGGTGCCGGTGCTGCGCCGAACGCCACCCTATAACAGCCGGATGTTCACCATGATGCGCCAGCTCGACTGGCTTTCGCTGCTGAACTTTGAAGTGCTCTGCTACGGCGGTTTTCAGGTACTGCCGTGGGCGCGGCAGGGGGGAGTCTTGTTGAGCACGCATTTGCCCGCCTTAGGCTGCATGCAGTTTATCGTCGCGCGTAAGCGAACCATCCCCCTTACGCTTAACCCAATGAAGCAGAGCAAGTCGAAAACGCCTATCCGGCAGACCGTTGGCGCAACGCGACAGTACAGAAAACCCTGATCAGGATTCAGGCTGGTAGCCTGCATCCTCATGGGCCGGGTTCAAAGCCGCCGCGCGCGCCAGTTCGTCGCAGCGTTCGTTTTCCGGGTGGCCTGCATGTCCTTTTACCCATTCCCATTTGATTTGGTGCTGACCTAATGCCGCATCCAGACGCTTCCAGAGGTCGACATTTTTAACCGGTTTTTTATCTGCTGTTTTCCAGCCGCGTTTTTTCCAGTTATGGATCCACTGGGTAATGCCCTGGCGAACGTACTGGCTGTCGGTACTGAGCACCACGTCGCAGTGCTCTTTCAGGGCTTCCAGCGCCACAATGGCCGCCATCAACTCCATACGGTTGTTGGTGGTCAGGAAATAGCCTTCGCTAAAAGTTTTTTCATGCTGGCGATAGCGCATAATCGCGCCGTAGCCGCCGGGCCCTGGGTTGCCGAGACAAGATCCATCGGTGAAAATTTCTACCTGTTTACGCATCTCTGGTAGACTTCCTGTATTTGAAACGTTCAGTTAAACGATAAGTCTGACATAAATGACCGCTATGAGCACTGCAATTACTCGCCAGATTGTCCTCGATACCGAAACCACCGGTATGAACCAGATCGGCGCGCACTACGAAGGGCACAAGATCATTGAGATCGGCGCCGTTGAAGTGGTGAACCGTCGTCTCACGGGGAACAACTTCCACGTGTACCTCAAACCCGATCGGCTGGTGGATCCAGAAGCGTTCGGCGTTCACGGTATTGCCGATGAGTTCTTGCTGGATAAACCGACCTTTGGTGAGGTGGCAGACGAGTTTCTGGAATACATCAGAGGCGCCGAGCTCATCATCCATAACGCCTCGTTCGATATCGGCTTTATGGACTATGAGTTTAGTAAGCTCCATCGCGATATTCCGAAAACAAACACCTTTTGCAAAGTAACCGATAGCCTGGCGCTGGCGAGGAAGATGTTTCCCGGCAAGCGTAACAGTCTCGATGCACTCTGTTCACGTTACGAAATAGATAACACCAAGCGAACGCTGCACGGGGCATTGCTCGATGCCCAGATCCTGGCCGATGTCTATCTGGCGATGACCGGCGGTCAAACGTCGATGAAGTTCAGCATGGAAAATGAGTCACAGCAGACGCAGGGTGAAGCGGGCATTCAGCGCGTTGTCCGCCAGGCAAGCCGCTTGCGGGTGGTTTTAGCCAGTGATGAAGAACTGCTTAATCATGAATCCCGTCTCGACCTGGTGCAAAAGAAGGGCGGAAGCTGCATGTGGCGCGCCTGAAAAAACGCCATAATGCCTGTAAAATCATCGGTTGGGTGAATTTTGCAGCAAACGATTCAAAACGTGAGAAAAAGCGTTGACGAGATCGGAGGCACACCGTAATATGCGCCTCGTTCCCCAAGCGGGAACAGTGGAGCGGTAGTTCAGTCGGTTAGAATACCTGCCTGTCACGCAGGGGGTCGCGGGTTCGAGTCCCGTCCGTTCCGCCACTATTCAGGCCCACGTTATTTATAACGTGGGCCTTTTTCATATCTGTACGTTTTCGTCTGCGCGTTCAATCTTCACGACTTTCCTTTGCGAGGCGCGAGAGCAGAGTGCTATACCACACAGAATCAGTACCGTGCTGACCAGATGATACGAATGCAACGTAACGTGCAGGAACATCACGCTGAACAGACCGCCGCTCAGTGGAATGAGGTGTGAATAAATTTCCCCGCGGGTTGCACCGATAGCCGCAATGCCTTTATTCCACAGCAGGTAAGAGAGCCAGGAAGGAAAGACCACCAGGTACAGCAGTCCGCTTAAAAAGCCAGGCGCAGTATAGGCCGTCCAGTCTGGTAAGCCTGTCTTTATCAACGATATCGCCAGTACCGGTAACAACACCAGTGCACCGAAGATCGCGCTCACGGCCACAAAGGCATTCCCACCGACGTTATGCGGCTTCATCCGCAAGAAGGCACAATAAACGGCCCAGCTGGCGGCAGAACCCATGGTCCAGATATCGCCGCGATTAAGATTTTTAAGCGTATCCAGATGCAGCAGATCGCCCTGCATGACCAGCCAGACGACGCCCAATGAACTGAGAACAACGCCTGCAATATTCTGCACTGATATTTTCTCTTTAAATACCAGCTTATTTATCAATAAAACCAGGGCTGGCGTTGTGGATAAATAAATAGCTGCATTAAGAGATGAAGTATATTGCAGGCCGATATACAGCGTGAGTGGGAACATAACCTGTCCGCACAGCGCAAGAAATATAATCGTACCTCTCGCCTTTTTCATCATTGGCCACTGGGCGCGAATCTGTCTGATGTAAAGCATAGATAAGAAAAGAGCCGTCAGTATCCAGCGTGCGGCGGATAATATAATCGGGTCTGCATGCGCCACCAGTAAATGACCGACGACATAATTCCCCCCCCAAAAACAGGCCGCGAGACTGAGTAAAAAATAGGGCATAGAGGCTCCTGAAAATAAACATTTTGTCTGCCTTAAGAGTACTGCCGGTGCAGAATTAAATGCTAATATAATATTTTCATGTTCCGGTATTGGCTGAAACTATGAAGTTTACTCTCAGGCAACTTGAGTTCTACATTGCGTTAGCGGAAACACTACAAATTTCCAAAGCGGCCAGCCGTTGCCATATATCGCAATCTTCCATGACGGTCTCAATGCGTAACCTGGAGGAGGCGGTAAATGCCCCCCTTTTTATCCGCCATGCAAAAGGGATCCAGTTGACGCCCGTGGGCGAGCGATTTCTTAACCATGCCCGCAAGATCCTCCACGATAGCCGCGCGGCGGTGGAGGATCTCCATCAGCAGCCAGAGGCGATCAACGGCGTCGTGCGCATTGGTATTGCCGAAACCCTTTCCGCTTATCTGCTGCCCAATCTCTGGGGCGATATCGCGCAGCGTTTTCCGCTGCTGGAGACGGCGTTCCATGAGGCGCCCGCATCACAGCTGCTTCAGGGTTTGCGTCAGGGAGAGCTCGATTTTTGTCTTTTGCTGACCTCTAATATCAGCCACGATAGTACGCTTGAGGTAGAAACGTGGATCCGTTCGCCGCGCCGTCTATGGACCGCCATCGGTCATCCTCTCCTCAGCGTGCCGGAGCTTCGGTTAAAAGAGGTGGAAAAGGTGCCATTCTTGTTGCTGGTGACGGACGACTATCCCGATGTAATATCCGACTACTGGCAAAGCCGGGGCTGCCATCCTGATATTCATTTTCGCACCAACTCCTTTGAGGCGATTCGAAGCCTGGTTGCACAGGGTAAGGGCGTTACGATTTTATCCGATCTGGTCTATCGCCCGTGGGCGCTCAGCGGCCAGCGCGTGATCCGGCGAACCATTGATGACTGTATTACCTATATGGATGTGGGGATCGTCAAAAACGCCGGGCAGCCGCTCTCTCCGGCCTGCTTGCGGTTGATGGATTTTTTACGACAGCAAACGGCCCGCCTGGGCGAAGAGCTCTGAACAGAGCCCCTGAGATTTCCGTTAGACGCCAGATATTTCCTGATTTCCCTGAGGGCCTTCTTGCCCACAGGTCGTGTATTCCGTTACAGGGGATGAAGACAATAAGCGCCTTGCTTATTTTCTTTACCGAAACGGAATTGTGTTATGTCTGGTATCACCGCGAGCGGTATTCGCTCCCTGATCGCCTCCCGTCCACTATTATTGGCCCTCAGCTGTGCGGCCGCTTTGCCGGCATATGCTGAAGAGTCGATGACCGTTGAGGGGCACTATCGCGATCCCGCGTCATTTATCGCTCCGGCTCATACTCCAGCACAACAATTGCCAGCCAGCGACGGTGCGGGCGCGCTAAAAAACATACCGGGTTTTTCCGTGCTGCGCAGCGGCGGCAGTAACGGCGATCCGGTGCTGCGCGGGATGTTCGGCTCCCGTCTGACGTTGCTTGCGGATGGCGTCAGCACTCAGGGGGGCTGCGGTTCGCGCATGGATACCCCAACCGCCTATATCACCCCGCAAAGCTACGACACGATAACCGTCATTAAAGGCCCCCAGAGCGTACTGTGGGGGCCAATGGGCTCCGCCGGAACGCTGCTCTTTGAACGTCAGCCGGACTATTTCAGCGCACCAGAGCTGGAAGGCAGCGCTGAGCTGCTGCAGGGCGCTAACGGACGCGCGGATCAAAACCTTAATCTTGCGTTTGGCGACCCGCGCGGCTATGTCCGCCTTGACGGTAATCATTCGGTGGCGGATGACTACCGGGATGGTCACGGCAACCGCGTGCCGGGCCTGTGGCGCAGATGGAACAGCGGCGTCACGGTAGGGCTCACGCCTGATGAGGACACGCTGGCGGAACTAAGCGTGGGGGCCAGCGACGGTAAAGCCCGCTATGCTGGTCGGATGATGGATGGTAGCCGCTTTACCCGCAAAAGCGCAGCGCTAAAACTGGAGAAGTATCACCTGAGCGAGCACGTCAGCAAACTTAGCTGGCAGCTCTATGCCAATGATACCGATCACATCATGGATAACTACAGCCTGCGTCAGCCCGTTGGACCGAAGCGTAAGTCTGAAGTGGGCGGCGTGGTAATGGGCAGTCGCCTTACCGGCGTGTGGGAAGATGAAGCCACCACGCTTACCGCTGGCGCAGACTTAATGCGCAAAAGCCACCGTAAAAAAAACGCCGGAACGTGGCGTGACGACGCCCGTTTTACCCAGATGGGTTTGTTTAGCGAATGGCGCCAGTCCGTCACGGCGGACGACACGGTCATCATGGGCGCGAGGCTGGACAGCCTCCGCGCGGACGATCGGCGCAGCGCGCAAAATACCTCCCGGCGCGATCTTCTGCCTGGGGTGTTCACCCGCTATGAGTATCGCGTGCCGGACGCACCCGTCATGCTTTATAGCGGTATCGGCTACACCGAACGTTTTCCTGATTACTGGGAGCTTTTTTCCGGTAAGGCCGGAGAACAAAGCTTTCGTCAGCTGAAAACAGAAAAGACCCTGCAATGGGATAGCGGCGTACAGTTTCACGGCGACAAGGTCAGCGCCTGGGCATCGGCCTATGTCGGTCGGACTGCCGATTACATTTTGTTTGATTATAGCCGCACGCCGTCGCAGGCCAGCAATATCAATGCCGCCGTAATGGGCGCGGAGACGGGCGCAAGCTGGAGCCTGACGCCCAACTGGGCAGTGACGGGGAGCCTGAGCTACGCCTGGGGCGAGAATCGTAGCGATAAACAGCCGCTGCCGCAGATGCCCCCGCTCGAAGGACGGCTGGCGCTGGACTATACCGGGCAAAAATGGCGTACCGGATTACAGTGGCGTGTGGTGGCGCCGCAGCATCGCGTGGCGCAGAACAAAGGTAACGTCACCGGCCAGGATCTTGGCCCGAGCGCGGGGTTTGGCGTGCTTTCGTGGAGCGCGGGCTACACATTTAACGACCATTTCGAGTCCCGCGTGGGTATTGAGAATCTGTTCAATAAATACTACAGCGAGCACCTCAATCTGGCGGGGGCCAGCCAGTTTGGATACGCCTCAGATCAGCAAATCCCTGAGCCGGGGCGCGTCTGGTGGCTGGCTGCGACATACCATTTCTGACCCTGAGTGTCATTGCTGAGAGCGACCGTTGAGGCGTTTGTTTGCCTCTACCGCCTGTTTACAGGCGGTTTTTTTATTTCAGATAGCAATATCGAACATCTGCGTTTTAGCAAGCAGGCAATAGAGCTGACAGTCGCTGTTTACCCCCAGTTTTTCCATCGCGCGCAGCTTATGGGCGCTGACGGTTTTATTACTCAAATGTAGCTGTCTGGCGATCTCTGTCAGACTCATCCCTTTGCAGAGCATCCGCAACACATCAATTTCACGGGGCGAGAGCTCTTGCTCCGTTTGCGCACCGGTCTGGAAAAGGGAATGCATCAGCTCGCGCTCAATATAGACTTCTCCATTGATCACTGACGTCAGCGTTCTGCTCAGGGTTTTCTCACAGGTATCCCGGCTAATATAGGCTTTGGCGCCTGCCTCCAGCGACATGCGGATAAGCTGCGTGTTTTTGTAGGGCGAAAGCACAATGATCTTAAGTTGCGGATATTTACGGCTGAGCCATTTAATCAGTAATACGCCGTCCATTCCGTTGAGCGGGTTAACGGTTTGGCTGGTGGCCAGAGAAAAGCCAAGAAACAGAATGTCGACAGGATGTTGGGACAGCAGTGAAAGCAGTTCAGATGGCGACGCCGTATCGCCCTGAATGCAAAACTCCGGGCGGGGGGAACCGTCGCTGAAAAGAGACGGCATATTGGTGATCATGGATAAGACGCCACGACGAATAATGGTGTGCTCATCGGCAATAGCGATACGAACTTTCATGGTTTCTCCTTCGAAAATGTGGGCGACGCCAGGGATAACGCCGCCGGATGACCAGAAAGATACAGATCCTATGCAGAGCATTCTTTAGTACTTGTCAGATAATTCCTTCAGTGCGGTATCGAGTTGCTGCAGATTGGCTTCCATGCGCGCGCAGAATCGCGATGTCAGCGCAGGCAGGGCTTCAGGCTCTATCATCCCTGCCGCCAGCATCTCCGGCAACACTTCCATCGCCTGACAGGTGCGGGTAGCGTCGTGCATGGCAAAGAGGCTCCACGAGGCCTTCAGACGATGCGCGAGCTGGCTTAGCGTTTGCGGTGACGGGGTGTTTTCCTCTAAATGACGAATATCAAGAGTAATGGCATCGCGCATTTGCTGGCGCATCAGGGTCATGATCTCCGGTTGACCATTGGCCAGACGCCGGAGTTCGCTGAGGTCAGGAACCTGATTGCGCAGGCTGTGATGCTGCGCCAGCGCCTGGTGCAGGGCGTTGAGGGAGAGCGGTTTTCGCAATAGCGCGTCCATCCCGGCATGTTTTGCCCGATCGTCCTCACTCTGCAGTGCGCTGGCGGTGTAGCCGAGGATAGCGGGCGGTGCGGTGATACTGCCGGCAATATCGCGCAAAAGTATCAACGAGGTGAGCTGATAGCCGTCCAAGAGGGCCATCTGGCAGTCGGTTATCAGGATATCAACCGGCTCGTTTTCAAGGCGCGCAAGCGCTTCGCTTGCGCAAGCGCAAGGAATAACCTCCTGGCCCAACTCCTGCAGCTGAAGTGCTAACACCGTCAGGTTAGCCGGAAAATCGTCAACAATCATAATGCGATGCTGTGGCAGCGGGGTAATAACGAGTGTCTCATCGACCGTTGTCGCAGCGCTGGTAGCATGAAGCGGTATTCTGACCGTCACCTGCGTACCGCTTCCCGCTTCGCTGGCTATCGTCAGCTTCCCTCCCATCAGTTCGACTAGCTGATAACAGATCGCCAGGCCGAGTCCGCTGCTTTGCGGCGTGCTGCTGTCAGTCTGAAACCATGGCTGGCCGAGGTGTGGAAGGGCATCGGCCGGGATACCAATGCCTGTGTCACGAATCAACAGCTGCAAATGTTCACCGTGGAGCCGGGCGTGGAAGTCAATTTCTCCCTGCGGCGTATATTTAATGGCGTTGCCCAACAGATTGGCGATGACCTGATTCAGCCGGGCTTTATCGAACAGGAACCAGCCGTCGCGCGGCACGTTCAACTCGCTGCGCCAGTGGAGCCCTTTAGCGTTTGCGCTGCTGGCAAAAATCTCCGCGCTGGCGTTGAGCGTCTGCCACAGGGGCCAGGCCTGTGGCTCCAGCCTTAACTCGCCTGCTTCAATGCGCGACAAATCCAGTACGCCGCCAATCACGTCGCGCAATGACCCTGCTGCCTGCCAGGCGATGTTGAGAGATTCGCTTTTGTCGCGCTCCATCTCCAGCAGGCCCAGCATGGCGTTGAGCGGGGTACGAATGTCATGGCTCATGCGGGCGAGGAAGTTCGATTTTTCAGTGCTGGCCTGCTCCGCCTGTGCCAGTGCCCGGTTGAGCGCAGCGGTCAGCGCGGCTTTTTCAGTGATGTCGATCCAGCCCCCGACCACGCCCTGAGGCCGCCCCCGCGTATCGGTATAGCGGCAAAGCCACCAGTAGAGGGTGGTGTTGTTCTGGGTGGTTTCCCCCGTTAACGGCGTCGCGGCATGGAGCAGCGAGAGGCGATGCGGCAACGTAAACTGTTGGGCAAGCTCGCCCAGAGGCAGGCTGGAAAAGGGGGTGCCCTCTTCGGGCAATGCCGTGAGTAACGGTGAGTGAATAAAGGAGTCGTTATAGCGCGTCAGCCGCCCGGCCGGATCGCAGACGAACAGCGGCACCGGGACGTTGTTCATCAGGGTTTGCCAGAGGGAGAGCGCGTTGTGCAATTCAGCCGTGTCCCGCTCGCGCTGGCGCCGCTGGCTCTGCGCAGCGCTAAAGGTCAGCAGGGCGACTAATGCCGCACAAATCGCCACTACGGCGAGCATGACCAGCCATAACGATTGCGCCGGGGCAGCGGCTGTCGTCTGTGCGGGCTGCGACAGGTTAAGGCTCGCGTAGATATCAGCCTGCGTGACGGATGCCATGACCGCATTCACCCTTTTGGCATCCGCCGGGTCAGACATATTCGGTACAAACCATAGCGGTACTTCCGGCAGCGCCAGCGGCGTCAGCGACAGGTTACTGGCGTTATGCTGGCGCAGCAGGTGATGGAGTATAAACGCGTCGCCCGCAAGCCCGTCCGCGCCTCCGGCTTTGAGCAACTCAAACCCCTGATCGAGTGAGTTAACCAGCACCAGGTTATCTGCCGGTAACACCTGACGCAGTAACGTGACGAGAGGTGAGATGCGCATGACGGCAATCCGCTTATGCCGTAATGCGGACAAGGCGCCGGAAAGCGGGTTGCTGTCCTCACTGAGCAGGGCCCAGCTCAGTGAGTCAAACGTGATGGCACTCTTTGACGGTGGCGTCGCGCTGGCGACAATGCGCAACGTGTTCTCCGCATACTGAAGCGGAGGCGCATCAAGGTTGAAGGTCAGGCTATACAGGTTGGACGGAAACAGGTTGAGCAGCAGATCGCGCCATACGCCCTGGATATGCCCGTCAGACGTGATCGTGACCATTGGCGGTGAAATGGCGGGAAGCAAAACGTGCAGCGTGATTTTGGGCGCATTTTCCTTCACGGGGGAATGGCGAGCGTCAAAGACGCTACCGTCCGGCAGAAGCCACTTTTGTTCCAGCCATTCAGCGTCTTCCGGGTTAACGGTGTGAATACGCTCGTTGAATATTTCCAGCGTGTTTGCCTGCTCAGGCAGAGCCCATGCGCGAAAATGCAGCGGCGGAGCGTCGCCCAGCGGCGTCAGGGTCAGCGTGGTGGCGGGAGAGTGGGTCAGCCAGTTACGCAAAACAAATTCCGGGGCAATGAATTCCCGCGCTTTCCCTGCTGCCAGCTGCCTGACGCTTTCACCCGGTGAAGCTGAACCTGTCGCAGAGCAGCGGGTCGCGACCTCTGGCGGTAATTCTGGAAAGCACAGCGTTCCGCCTTGACCCTCTTTTATGCTCAGAGAGGCCAGCGGGAAAGCGAGCATTGGCTCGCTGGCGACCAGATCGGCAGCAGGACGTTGGGCGGCAATTAACACATCGATGCGCTTTCGCTTCAACGCATCCAGCGCCGATGCCGGGTCGCTAAAGCGCTGAACGTCCGGCAGCGGCGTATTGCTAAACAATATGCTGAGCTCATCATCCAGAATCCCCGGCGGCCGGTCGATGACGAGAAAAGGCGGCGCGGCGCTCAGCAGGCCTACACGCAGCACGCTACCCGCCGCGTGCCCGCTTATCAGCAAGAGGATAAATAATGTTGCCAGCCAGCCTCTGCGCATGCTCAGCTAACCAGCCCCAGACTTTGCGCGCACTGGAGCAGCTCGAAATCATTTCTTGCGTTGAGTTTGCTCATGGCACTCTTTTTTTGCGTACTAATGGTCTGCTTTGTCCGGTTAAGCTGGGCACTGATCTCGTTCACGGTGAAACCACGGACCAGCAGGCGCAGCACTTCAGTTTCCCGTTCGGTCAATTGTGCATGGGGTTTCACCGGTTCAACATGCCCCTGTAGAGTGCTGCGCAGTGTCTGTAGCAGATTGTTGGACAAGCTGGCTTTGTTGAGAACGGCATGTACCCCGCTGCGACGCAGCGAGTCCAGAAGCTCAGGATTGGTGATCATGGTGACCACCACAATCATGCTCTGAGGATAATGGCGAATCAGCGAGCGGATCATGATGAGCCCGTCCGGGCTTCGCGTGCCGGGCATACTCAGGTCGGTGATGATGATATCGACAGGCTCGCGCGCCAGTTTACTCATAAGTTCATCAGCACTGAGCGCTTCATGAACGACCCGATAAAGGTCCGGGCGCGTCTGCAGCAATGTGCGCAAGCCTAATAAATAGACAGGGTGGTCGTCGGCAATCAGAACGGTTTTTTGCATGACATCCGATCCGGTTAGGAAAAGACAGGTGTTCACCGCACATCTTAGCGAATGGCGCTTTAGCATCACTCTTACAGTGTAGAGCAGAGTAAGGTGAAAAAGAGTAGCTAAAAAGTGGGGGGCTGTATAGCTGCTGGTGGGCATCAGCCGATCCTGATGGAAAACCGAAAGGTAAAGTAACGAAGCTTTCACAGTCTACGAAATAGATTTTTTTCTGAGCAGCTGAATGGTTTGTTATTTATCACGAAATAGCGGCATGGAGGGCGATATTTCTCAGGTACGGAAAGGAATTCCTTATTGTTCAGGCTGAATATCAGGTATTGCTCAGGCGTTACTCAGAATAAACTTTCTGAAATCATGAATGGGCCGCGAAAAAATCAGGACGGGAAAAAGCGCAAATGGCGAAGGTACTATCATTTATAGGGATATGTTGTTAATTTGTGCCTGAATTAGATAACAGACATGTAACTGTTAATACCTGCGCTTTTTCGTCATAACAATGTAAACGCTGTAATTTTATTATCCAGGACCTACCCGTGAATAACGAAGAAATATCTCTTTCAGCGTCAGTAACGTTCGTACCGGAAAAATCATCTCTGGCAACCGTGGAGCATGGTGATATACACCTGACGCCCAACGAGCGTCGTTTGCTGGAGTTGATACTCAGCGGCAAATGTAAAAAAGAGACCATATTTGAAGAGATCTGGCTCAACCAGGGCATGATCGTTAGCGAATCCAGTTATCACCAGCTTATAAAAATGCTGCGCCGCAAGCTGCAAAATGCCGGCTTGCCGGGCTCGATCATTAAAACCATTCCCCGTTATGGTGTGGTACTGGCACCCTGCGAAACGCAGGGCAGTGAGGCAGCTTGCCCGCCAGAAGTGCCTGATAACGCGCCTTCTCCCACTCCCGTTGATTGCCCGTCGTTGCCTGCTATCACGGCGGAGCCAATGAAAACGCCGTCACGTCAATACGGGGCTTTGCTGACGGTGTTGTGCAGCTTGTTGATTATCCTTCCCACGCTGGTGGTGGTCTGCACGGCGGACACGCCGAAGGCCTTTCAGGAAAATATCTACGTGGATGGCGTCATGTTTCATCTCTCTTCGCTGCGCAGTGTCGATCGGCAGGCGCTGGCGCGAAAGCGGCATGACCTGCCGGCGGGTATCAATAATGTTTACATCGCGTCGAACGGTCCGAAAGTGTTTGTTGCGCAATGTGAAGGCGAACTATCTAAGGAGGGAAAATGCGGTTACGAATACTATTCGTCATATTGAGCGTTTGCATCAGCGTTTCACTGGGGGGCGTGCTGGCTTACCTGACCAGCGGCTACCTGGAGAGCAGAATGGTGCCCGTCGAGCCCTGCAGCAGCGTCATTCGTAACGGCAAGTTTATCGATGAAAGCCTGGAACATTACCAGTTTAATGGTGTGATCACCTGGTGGCCTAAACTGCACAGGCTAACGTTATTTGGTGTAAAAACCGATGAGGCCGGAAATCGGGTATTCAACCGAACCCTGCAGTTAAAATCGGTGACACAGAAAGGAAACGTCATCAATGGTCGGGTGGCAGAATTAAAAATTGCCGTTGGCGATCAACTTCCGCAGAAGACCTTTCTGATAAGTGAAGATGATCAGTATATTAATCTGTTATTCAAGCCGATTAATAAAAATAGCTGGCTAATGAAAATTAACGATAACTGGGTAGCAATGTGTGAGTATAAGTAATCTCACGTGAATCTTATTATAAGACATATCCAGGCTGGCGAGTTTTAAATCTGCTGCTGCAGTTAGCTGTTCTCCTGTTTTCAGGGAGATGAATATCCTATCTTGCGGGACAGGATTTCATTATTAAACCTGGAGCAGGATATCTCCCATGTTAAAGAAAAATAAAATATCTCTGAGCGCTATTGCCGCAGGCCTGGCGTTAAGCGGAATGCTGGTCAGCACGTTTAGCCATGCGGCCGCAACCGACGCCGCCTCACAGATGCCGGATATCAGTCAGAAAAAAATTCTCGTCGGTTATTGGCACAACTGGGGAATTAACCCGGAAGAGATAGACAAAGCGCGCGGCTATCAGGGAGGCTTACCTTCTGATATGTCGCTGCGTGAGGTGCCGAGAGGCTACAACGTCGTCAACGTCTCCTTCATGAAAGTCATGGATGGGCAGAGCGGGAATATCCCCACCTTCAAACCCTACAACGCGAGCGATGAGGAGTTCCGCGCTCAGGTTGCAGAGCTGAACGAGCAGGGGCGCGCGGTGTTGATTTCACTGGGCGGCGCTGACGCGCACATTGCACTGAACAAAGACCAGACTGAAGCGCTTGCGGCGGAGATTATTCGCCTGACCGATCGCTATGGTTTTGATGGTCTTGATATCGACCTGGAGCAGACGGCCATTACCGCGGCTGACAACAGTACGGTGATCCCGGCGGCGCTGAAAATGGTGCGCGACCATTATCAGCAGCAGGGCAAACACTTCATCATCAGCATGGCGCCAGAGTTCCCTTATCTTCAGTCCGATCGCGGGGTGAACTACAAAGCCTACCTGCAAAATCTTGAGGGCGTGTATGACTTTATCGCTCCACAGTATTACAACCAGGCGGGCGACGGCGTGAATATGATGACGCAGGAGGAGAAGGACGAAGTCGGTGAATGGTGGCTGCCGCAGGAATGGGGGAAGGGCTATAGCGACCGTCAAAAAGAGCTTTTCCTTTACTATCTCACCGACAGCCTGGCAAACGGGACGCGCGGGTATGTGAAGATCCCGGCGAACAAGCTGGTGATTGGTCTTCCGGCCAACCCGGATGCGGCAGGAACCGGCTATGTGCGAGACGCGCAGAGTGTCTTTAACGCACTTTCGCGACTGGAAGCGAAAAATGAAGCGGTAAAAGGGCTCATGACCTGGTCAGTGAACTGGGACAATGGCAACACTAAAAATGGTCAACATTACGGCTATGAATTCCTGAACCGCTACCAGAGCATCCTTGACGGCAGTCTGCCGGATGGGGGCGACGAAACAGATACTCAGGCGCCAACACAGGTGCAGGGCGTGCAGGCCACGCTGAAGGGGCAGGATGTTTCGCTCAGCTGGCTGCCGGCTAAGGATAATACTGGCGTGGCGGGGTATGCCATCTGGCGCGGTCTGGAAAAGATCGGTGATACCCGTGAACTCAACTTTACCGACAGCCAAACCACGCCGGGTGTGACCTACCGCTACACGGTTATCGCCTATGACGCCGCCGATAACTACGCCGCCCCGAGCCAGGCGGTGACCGTTACCGTGCCTGAAGGTGACGAAGGCACTGGCGAAGAGGGCGGTCAGGGTGGCAACGCCACAGCGTTCACACCGGGAACCGTCTATGCGGTGGGGGATAAAGTGCTCTATGAGGGCAAGGTTTACCGCTGTCAGATTGGCCATACAGGTGCCAGCCATTGGTCGCCGGATCGGGCCCGCAACTTGTGGGTAGCTGAATAACCTCTTTTATAAACAGCATGGCTTCTCAGGGAGCCGTGCTGTTATGTTTTACAGGACAACGACTATGCAAACTTCTCTGGTTATTGCCAAACGTTACGATCGGTTTTCTCGCCTTCTGCACTGGGTGGTCGCAGCCGTCATTATCTACGCGATGTGCATGGGCTATATTCTGCACGCGCTGGAAGGAACCCGCTGGTTTACCTTCTTTTCCGTGCTGAATATGTCGCTTGGTACCATCGCCACGCCCATCATGATGGTGCGTTTCGTCTGGCGCTTCTTCCGCCCTTCGGTGCCCTATCCGGCCACGGTGGCCGGACGTAAAAAACAGCTGGTCGTATTTATTCATGAGCTGTTTTATCTGACCATAATGGTGGTGCTGGTTAGCGGTTTTCTGATGCTGCAAAAAGATTACAACCTGTTTGGTCTGGTGCCGGTTTCCCGCCCGATTGCCATCGCCGAAGTGAATGCGTTTTTCTTCCAGGTGCATCGCTATAGCTGCATTCTGCTGGGCTTAATTCTGCTTGGGCATGTCGCGGCGGTGTTGAAATACACCTTTAGCGGGCAGCGGGAGATCCTGCAGCGGATGCTGTGAGAAAGAGGCTCACTCCCCCCATCAGATGCGCGGTGTTATCGATCCTTTGAAACATCACCATCCCGCGCATCTGCCTTCCCTGCAGCGTTTGCAGGACAACTTCCCGGGCAAAGCTGTTTTCACCCTGTCTTGAGTACCAGGCGCGAAAATCGGGCAGGAACGACGTATCGCAGTGTGCGTCCAGAAGCGTCAGGGTGCTTAGCGTCTTTTCCTCATCCGGGAAGAGCGCTTCCGTGCTGCCTTGCCAGTGGATCTCCTCCTCCGGCATCGAAAGGCGAAACACGACGCATGAACCCGTTTGCGACAGGCGGATCATGATGGCACTGGCGCTGGTCGCGAGCGCCTGCTGCTGTTGGATCCAGCGGCGATACTGATATAAGCAGTTGGCAAAAATCGCCGAAAATACCAGATACCACTGCGCCTGCCAGATTGCCGGGATGAGATCGGGCGTTAGCGTGTAAAAAATCCCTTCTCGCTGCTGGGTCGCCAGCACCACAATCAGGTACTGGATAAGCAGCAGAGCGCCGACACCGCGTCCGGAAAGCGCAAACACGCTCAGTAAAACCACCGTTGTTTGCACCAGCAGCAAGTTTAGCCCTTGCCAGAGCGGGGGCAGGAGAAAGTAGCCCGTAATCAGCGCAAGCGTATTCGCGGCAAGGATCAGAGCTTCCCGCCCGTTAACGTGCTGGCGCGACGGCATCTTGTTCTCCCGCAACAGCGGCAGAATGGCGAGAATGCCGGTTAACGCCGCCAGCACCCAGGAAAAAAAATGCAGTGGCGCAATTGGATACCCTGACAGCAGCAGTGCCAGATTAAGCAGCAGGCTGCCGCAAAAAATGCTGAGTATTAACTGCAGGGGATAGACCAGCTCACCAATAATCGGCCTGCGCGCAAAACGCAGCGCAGGCAGCTGCGCATTCAGACGAAAGACGGCGACGCAAAGCGGAAAAATCGCAACGTCGAAAAGGGCGAACAGGCACGCCAGTGCGAGCGGACGGCCTATCCAGACCCCAACAAACACATGCAGCAGGCCAGCGGTAGCCAGCCACAGCGGCCACTCGCGCGGGGCTGTTAGCCATAACGCGGCGAAGAGCAACGGCGCCGGGAACCAGAGCGTGGTGGAGAGGCTCCAGCTATCCCGCGTGTGAAAGCTCAGGAATGCCAGCAGGATATAGAGACCCGAAAAGGCCAGCCAGCGGATGATATTGGTAACCAGCGTTGTTCTCCCACTGAGGCGTTCAGCGTTAATCAGGTATTTATCATTTTAATCTCAATTATTTTATCGTCGCTATTGATACGCTGGGATTTTTTCAAAAGGAATTAACAATGGACTGGCAAAGCGACAAACACGATCCTGCTACCGTTTGGTTTTCACTTTCTTCCCGTGCGGCAGAGCATGAGCAGGGAAAGCAGTGGCATATCGCGGCATTATTGTGGAAAGAGGCGGCGCAATATGCAAAAGTGCATCTGAATATCGAGTGGGCAAACCTGCGCGGTGAATTTTGTGCTTTACGTGCAAACAGGATGCCTAAATACAACGAGTAGGCTCTGCTATTATCGGATATTGCATGTTCCTCAGAGTGTTGAACCATGATAGAGAGTGTAATACTCGTTTTTAGTGTTTTACTGGGTGCCGTTATCGGCAGCTTTTGCAACGTCATTATTTATCGGCTCCCCTTGATTCTCCACGGTGAAGCACTTTCTTTATCGTGGCCTGCTTCCCATTGCCCCCGCTGTAAAAAACCCATTAAATTTCGTCACAATGTACCTCTGATTGGCTGGCTACTGCTGCGCGGACGCTGCGCCAGCTGTGGTCAGGCAATATCGTGGCGCTATCCGCTGGTTGAAGCGCTTATGGCGCTGCTGTACGGGGTGATTATCTGGCAGCAGGGCGTCACGCCGCAAAGCCTGTTCGACGTGCTGGCGGTGACGTTTTTGCTGCCGCTGCTGTTTATCGACCTGCGCACCATGCTCCTGCCCGATCGTCTGACACTCCCGCTGCTGGCGTTGTCGTTGGCGTTTGCCGCCAGCGGCTATAGCCGGGTTGAGCCAATGCAGGCATTAATCGCCGCTCTGCTGGGCTTTGGTGTGCCCTGGACGCTCTCTTTACTGTTCCGTTTGTTGCGCGGTCATGAAGGTATGGGGATGGGGGATATGAAACTGCTGGCGGCGCTCGGGGCGTGGCTTGGCCCGCTGGCGCTGCTGGATGTTTTTGTTGCCTCTACGCTGCTGGCGCTGGTCACGGCGCTGATTCTGTTGCGGATCAAGCCCGGTCAACCGTTTCCCTTCGGCCCGTATCCGATTATCGCCGCGATAGGGTGGGTGGTGTTATACCGATAAAAAAGCGCCGGAAGGAAGGGGCGATTTCCGGCGCAAAATGATAACGAAAGTGTAGGCAGGGAATGATAATGTGAGGCACGGGTCAGTGAAGACCCGGCCAGAGTTAACTTACAGTATTATTTGCACTCTTTAGGCATGTTGGCAGCACCTTCTTTCTTCCAGACGCCCCATTCGCCATCGGAGCCAGGCTTAACGCCTCGGGTTTCCCAGCTGTTCAGCCAGATGTTGCCTTCATAGCTCACTTTTTCACAAGGTGTCTTGTAAGTCTTGCTGTGGTCCCAGGCTTTTACATCGGTTTGCGCCGGGCGCAGTTTAATCACCTTCGTTGCCGTGGAGACTTTACCGTTATCAGGCGCCGTCACTTTCACCTGCAGCGTCACGTCCACATTGTCGGTATACGGATGTTTACCCATGAGGTTGGTGCTGAAGTTATTCGGTGACGAGATCTGAATCTTATCGGCGTGATTCAGTGCGGACCATTCAATTTTTGCCCCCTTTAACGAGTCATTATTTTTGGACACGACGGCGGCAGCAATAACGTCACTGCCAACGATGGTGTCCTGGTTGTTGCCCGTATTGATCTGCACATCAGAAGCCTGCTGCGCTTCCTTCACGGTCACCGTGATATCGTCGGAGTGGGCTTTGCCATTTTTGGCCGTAACCGTCAGGCGATAGGTCACTTTACCGATTTTGCCGGGCTTAATCAGCGCACGGGCTTTTGCCGCGTGGACGGTTGAAACCCATTCGCCACCGTTAGCGACCTGCAACGCACCAATGTCCTGACCAGAGACGATAGTCCATTGATATTTTTCAGCATTGACGCTTGCGGAACCGTTGAGGTCATAACCACGAGAATCACTGTTGCTGGTCACGGTGAAGTCACTGCCTGCCTTCGCCTCCGGTGCCGTGTTACCCGCGTCTGCTTTGGCATTCAGGGTCACGGTTTTTGAATCACTCTCGTTTTTGGCGTTGGTGACGGTCAGCTTAACGTTGACGCTAAAATCGTTCTCAGGTTTAGCCTTCAGGCGAATGCTGGCCTTAGCACTGGTGCTGTTCTCCAGAATGACCTTGTCGGCATTGCTGGTGACGGCCCAGCTGTACTTCAGCTCTTTCCCTGTAGAGGCGCTACCGTCCAGCGACAGCGCGCTGGTTGACAGGTTATGGCTGGATGGCGTGACGTTGGCCACCGGTTTGCTAATGACTTCACCGCCGAAATCAACGTCGATCATCTGATAAAATGCGTTATCGGTATCACGCACGCGCCAGACGGCATAAATTTTCTGTTTACCTTCACGCTCCGGTACATCGCAGGTGTGGGTTTCGAAGCCTGTCGGGATCGAAATATCGGCAGAAGGGTTGCCTGGTGCGTAGGTATAAACCTTGTGGCAGAAAGGTTTATCTTCAAACATCGCTCTGGTCAGGCGCGAATCCGCTCCCGGCATAGAGTGCCAGTCCGGCTTCGTAATGTAATAGGTAAAATAGGTGGTACGGTGCTTAGCCGGTAAATGCCATTTAAACTGGTGCGGGCCCGCAGACATCGGGTTGTTATAGGTATTCTGCTTTTCGTCATCCAGCTTGCTGAAGGCAGGAGTAGCCGTTGAGCCACCGCTTGCGAGTTTTCCATCCTGCGGGAACTGGAACAGCTGTTCGTTAGCGATCGGGGTTGGGCTCATATCGTTGCCAGCCGGGAGCTTTGGCGCTTCCACGGCGTCAGCAGGCCAGACGTTACTATGTTCACCTTTATCATTCATCGGCGGGAAATGAATCACCGAACGGGATTTTGGTTCAAAAACATAGCCATGTGCCAGCGCGCTCGTGGAATACATGCCAATCAATGCCACGGCTAACGCCGACGTAATATTATTCATCTTGAGTAGTTTCAAAATAATCTTCCCTGAATTAATTGAAGGACACTTCTACGTGAGTGAGGGGATTGTTCCCTTTGGCATACACCTTATTCGGCTGAGACTCATCGGGCGTAATCTCGCCGTTGCTGTGCTGGAAACCGGCACGCAGATCGGGATGCTGCTGGTTGATGGCCTGGGCAAGAGCGTAGGACCAGTGTGCCTCTTCGCCAGCAAGAATGGTGACGCGGGTCTCCAGGTCAGGCAGTTCGGTTGCGTCGTTAAAGAAGCGCGCGCGAATCGTTTGCCCTTCAACGACCTTCACTTTCGCACCGTTGACGGCACGTTCCAGTGAACCAAGTTCTTTCATGCAGTTCTGGTGACCCTGTTCGCAGTTTGCCGCTGGCGAGGTCGTGGCGGCGTTGGCTGAAACGCTGACGCCCGCCCCTGCCAGTAATGAGGCAAGGACAAAAGCAGATCCTGTTAATTTCATAAGTTCCCTTATTAATGACTGAACAATAACGAAAGGTAAATCTCACCTGCAGAGCAGGTAAAAAATGGCGTTATTACCGTGTGATAACAGGGACAAATAGTACCGGGAGGAGACAACTGGCTTGAATAAGAGACTTCTCTGGGCCATTAAGAGTCGGGGAGTTTCGGCAGAGAAGAGCGGCCGGTCATGCTGTTAAGAGGCTGGAGAGCGATATGGGGTGAAATGGCCAATATCAATCCTTTACTCTTTATATTCAAATATGAGCGTATATCGTTTTTTTAAATGTCTTTTTTACGAATTTCCTGCGTGTTGAGTTAATAAAATAAAGCCTGGCTTACATCCAGGCTTTACAATTATGTTAACCAAACAGGTATTTAAGGGCAGCTATTATTGGCTGCATCCGACGCTCGCCATGCCCCCCACTCACCGCCGCGTCCCGGCTCCTCTTGTCCGGCATTGACATACCACTGATTCAGCCAGATTTTGCCGTTATGCGATACGCGGGTACATTTCACCGGGTAGGCTATGCGTGGGTTATACGCTTCTGCGTTGTCGTCAGGAATATCAGGTAATTGCGGTTTTTTCACCGTTACGGTGATCTTCTCAGCGCTCACGCTTCCGTCTTTGCCCGTGACGGTTAACCAGTAGGTCGCTTCCCCGTCAGTATTAGCGGGAATGAGTGCCCGGACGGTAGGGCCTGAAAATTCACGTACCCAGCCTCCGGCCTGTTTCTCCTGTAGCCAGAATTTGCCTGTACTGTTTTTGTCGATGGTCCATTTCCAGGAGACAGCATTCTTGCTGGCGCTGCCGTCTAACTGATACGCCCGGGAGGAATCGGTCGTGCCGGTAACGGTAAAGCTTTCTCCAGGCACAGCCTTTACTTCCTCCTTATCTTCCTCTTTAAGTTCCAGAATCCTCGCCACCGCTTTCGCCATATTTGGGTGAGTACCCACTTTCGCTGAATCGCCTGCCGCTAAAGATGTACCGGTTTCCTGCAGGATGGTACGCATCTGTTGAGGCGTGACGGTGATGTTGTGAGCTTTTGCAATGGCCGACAGGCTGGCGACCACGCCTGCGATAATCGGGTTCGCGGAGGAGGTGCCGGAGAAACTTGAGGTGTATTCCGCGTTTTTTATGCTATGCAAACCGCCATAACCCGTAGTAACCACATCCCAGCATCCCCAGCTGGCGCTGGTCACGCGTGAACCATAGGTACTGAAAGAGGCTTTTTTGCCATTGTCAGCGCAGAATGCACCCGCGATGATCGCACCGGAATCCCGTTTTTTAACGTCAAATTTTCCGTTAAATCCAGCATGATCGAGGTTGATATTGCCATTGCCTGCCGCCTCGATAACGTGCACGCCTTTGTCCGTCAGCGCTTTAATCACGTCATAATAGGCAGGGGCGTTTTCCTGGGGGACATAGCAAGAGGAGGTACAGCCTGTCACATCCCCTCCGCCGGTCTGCATGCCAATTTGCACCACATCTCCTGCCTGGAGTCTGGGGATCATGTTGTAGAGGTGATTGGCCTGCCATTTGACGTATCCCATACGAGCGTTCCACGTCAGGCCTTTGATGCCCGCATTGATATCTTTCGCCGCCATAATCCCGACGGAGCTGGTGTCGTGATCTTCGCCCGGCGTATAGCGCGTATCACCTTCATGGAAATCGATCGGCGGCAAATTCACATGGCTGGTATTCCACGCATTGTTTTCCATTGAGACCAGCGAAATGCCGCTTCCATCGTGTCCTGAATACTGGCTCACGCTGTCGCGATTTACGCCACCCATGTAATAGCCGGGCCGTTTTTCATCTGGTGATTTGGTGTAATCCTGCAGTCCACGAAAATCCGGGACGGTGGTCCGGTTGGGACTATTCAGGGCATAGCTTAGTCCGGAATAGGGCGGCACGTCAGGAATGTTGGCACCCTTCTCCAGCGACACCGGCATGGATTCCGGGTAAGCCAGCTCAATATCTTGTCGCGTCGCCAGTTCATTAATTACGTTATTGATATATGCCGTGTCATGTTGCTTATTGGCTGGCAGCGCTATACGTAAGTAACGATTAAAGCCATAGCGTTCATTAAGCGCATCCATCTCGCTTAATTCACTGCTGCGCAAATTATTTGCCGTAAATAACGGACTCACAGACAGGGTGCTGTCGCGTAATGAAAAGGGCGATGACTTATTGAGCGTCGTCCCGGGTTTTAATTTCACGATAACGGAGAGATACGAAGTGCCTTCCCAGGCTTGCTCATGCGTGACGGAGTTCTGCGCAAAAGAGGGGGCACTCAGTAGTGCACAAATTAGCAGGGCCAGTCCAGTTTTATTCATGTCAACGATCGTCCTTATAAAATGCCATCCAGAGTATTGCGGGAACCATCCTGCCATGCGGGGAAATTCCCCTTAAGAAGAAGGTCAGCGATGAAATTGCGAGATGTCTGGCCCGTGTAGAGAATTTCCTGCTCAGGAAAATATAAGGCTGAAATTTGGCTGATGAATTTATGAGGTGGGCTGAAAAAACTGTTAATCATCAATGCATAAGTATTGAATTTAATGAGGAACGGAAAATCTCATGAACATCTCCTGAGTGCTGTATGGAGTTTAAGAATTATCTGGAACTTAATATCACTAACCAGGGAGTTTAATTAATAAGGGATGCGTCACAATGCCCGGTGTTTCATATTGTTCTTTACGTCAAAAATTATCCGTGTGGGTAATCCTCTTACATTATTTATTTTCCATCTTTTTGCTTACGGTCCCCCCCGTCGCGCGGGCGCAAAATGAAACCCGTGCGACAGTTGAAAGCGAAAGCAATCAACCCCTGCGGGATAAAATGGCCGGCATATGGGGAAGCGCCCAACAAAACGGCGCGGGTGATGCCTTGCGCGGCGCGGCAAACAGCGAGGTAAATGCCGCATTAACGCAGGAGGTGGAAGCGTGGTTAAACCATACCGGCGGGAAAGCCCGCGTTACGGCAGATGTCGGTATTGGCGGGAGCGATAGTCGCGATTTTGGGCTGGACTATCTGTGGCCGGTTAAAATCTGGCAACACGACATTCTGTTCACTCAGATGAGTGCACACCGCTGGAACGAGCGCGATATCCTTAACGTCGGCCTGGGCTGGCGACATACCTTTAACCCGCATTTGATGGCGGGTGGAAACCTCTTTTTCGATCAGGATGTCACGCGCCACCATAACC
The DNA here is from genome assembly GCF_041399405.1 of Enterobacter sp. KB-280D8. NCBI lineage: Bacteria > Pseudomonadati > Pseudomonadota > Gammaproteobacteria > Enterobacterales > Enterobacteriaceae > Enterobacter > Enterobacter sp. KB-280D8. The sequence goes on along the minus strand of NZ_JBGKEC010000002.1, from coordinate 917,969 downwards.
GAATGGGGGCGGGCGCCGAGCTGTGGAGCGATGGGATTCGTGCGTCAGCGAACTACTACCTGCCCCTGAGCGGCTGGCGTCATTCTGACGACAGCATGTTTAATGACGATCCCGACCGCTATGAACTGTATGAACGTGCCGCCCGCGGCTGGGATCTCAATCTTGAGACGGCGCTTTCACAGCACGTCGCGCTCAAAATGGGCTGGTTCCAGTGGTATGGCGACAAAGTAGACGTTAACGGCAGCCGCAGCGAGGCCAGCCGCAATCCTCACGGGCTTAACCTCGGGCTTAAGTGGCAACCTGTGCCGCTGGTAGGGGTCAGCGCGGAGCAGAGCATGATTAGCGGGCAGCGGGATAACTTCTCTGTGGGACTCAATTTCCACTGGGAGTTTGGCCGCAAACTCTCCGAAATGCTGGCAAGTGAAAATGCGGCGGCTTTACCATCGCTGATGCAGTCCCGCACAGAGTTCGTTACCCGTAATAACAACATCGTTCTTGCCTATAAGCAGGAAGAAAAAGACAGACGCCTCTATTTCACCCCTACGGAAAAAACCACGCAGGCTGGCGTGCCGCTGCTTCATGTGGTGAAAGGTGGGCAGGGGGGCGTCATTCGCTACATCTCCTCCAACACGACGATCGCGACCGTGGAGCCGGGCAGCGGTCTGGTGAACCCAACGCATCGGGGCGATGTCACCATCACCGCAACGGAAACGTCACCTGTCGATCCGGAGCACGTGTTGAGTTCCGCCAGCTATCACCTGACCGTAACGCCGGGGGATTTTGCCCCTTCCGTTGAAGGCGTTGCCATTAAAGGGGACATGTCACCCGGCAAGATCCTGGAGGGAAGTTACCTCTATAAATCCAATGAAGGGGAAGATGAAGATCCCGAGCAAACCCGGCTGCGCTGGTATGACGCAGATTCAGGCGTAGTGCTCAAGGAAGGGAGTACCACCTATGAGGTGCAAACGCGTGATATGGCCCGCACAGTGATCTTCGAAGTCACGCCAGTCAACAAAAAAGGGATCGCGGGGGAGAGTGGGGCGGCGAAAGTTACCGGTAGCGCAACGATAACCGCCCTGCGTATCGATCATCTGCTTTCACCGGGCGAGATCCGTCGTGACGGCAGCGTGAAGTTCTTCGAAGAAAGTCACGGTGCGTTGCTGCTATTAGCCGAGGTAAAAGACAGTCAGGGCTCTCCGCTGACCGATCAGATGGTGTACTGGCAGAGCAGGAACTCGCTTGGCTCGTTGTCACAAAACAGTGTACGCACCGATGAGCACGGCCAGGCGCTGGTAAAAATAGAAAACATCATGGCGGATGGCGAGGATGAAATCACGGCCTCGTTGATCCCGCCTGCCGGGATCCAGAGCAAAGCCAGCGATAACAGTGTTCAGCAGGAGAAGATGGCGCTGGTTGTCGATTTTGCCCACCCGCTTGCCATCCGCTTCGTGGCGTCTCCCGAGCGTGCAGAGGTTGCCACGGAAAATACGTTCACTATTGAAGTTACCGATCAGGATGGTAAGCCTCTGACGGTTGAAAAAAACGTTACGTGGAGCAGCAACGGTGAAACCCTGAGCGGCAAAACGGATAGCGAGGGAAGAGCATCCATCGCGCTCACCGCGCCGCAAAAAACAGCAGATAAGTGGGTGGTGAATGCCACGGTGGATACCGTGAGTAGCCCGTCCGATCCCGTAAGCCTTGAACCGGGGCCGGTGGCAAAAGTGGTGCTGGAAGTCCCGGAAAACGCGGTTGCTGGCAGCGCGGATCAAACCGTCAGCGCGCAACTGTATGACCGGTTTGATAACGCGGTTATCAGCCGTAAACAGGCTATCGCCTGGCGGATTGAAGGGAGCCAGTTCCGGGAAGCGCCCACCGGAGACAGCGATGAGCGCGGTATTGTCAGTGCAACCGTCGTGGTGCCTGAAAAAGCGCCATCGCAAGTGAAAGTCTACGCCGGTAATGAGCATAAGATTATCAATGTGAATGTCGGGAAGGTGGATCATGTCGAGCTGAAAGGCACGCCAGATACGCTGAATGCCAATGGCAGCAGTACCTCTACTCTAACCGCCATCGCGCTGGATGAGCACAACAATAGCGTGTCGGAGGTTCCCGTGAAGTGGACCCTCATCACGCAGCAGTTTGGCGCGCTGAGTAAAACGATTGAAAAAACGGATGCGGACGGCAAAGCGACGGCCACGTTTACGACCGCATCAGCGGGGGGCAATGCGCTAATTGAGATCGACATCGACGGCAAAAAACAAACGACGCAGTTGACGCTCAACGGTTACCCGATTATCCGCAGCATCACGCTGAATAAAACCGCCGGGCTGAAGGTCGGCGACACGGTAAGCGTGGAAAAGGTGGATGTGGAGCAGAACGGCGGCGGCGAGGTGACGCTGAGCTACCAGTGGCATCGTGACGGTGGCGCGATCGATGCCGCCACGTCGGACAGTTATCCCCTTACGGAGCAGGACACGGGGGCGACCCTCTTTGTGGCGGTAACTGCCACCAACGCGGCCAAAAATGAAGGGTATAAGGTGTCGTCGAAAACGGAGCCGGTGGTCGGGAAGGCATCGACCGTGACGGTGAGCGCCAGCGCGGACAGCGTGGACGCGAACGGGCTTAACACCATCACCTACACCACCACGGCGAAGGACACCTTCGGCCGTGCGGTCGTGGGCGAGGCGATTACCTGGGATATCGACAAGCCGGAGCTGGTGAGCCGGGGAGAAGCCAGCGCTGTTACCGATCCGGAAGGCACGGGAACGATGACCGTCACCACGAAAAAGACCGGCGGAACCGTCACGGTGAGCGCCACGGTCAATGGTAAAAAAGGCGAGTCCGGCGCGGTGCTGAAAGGGATTCCAACAATTAAAAGCATCACCCTGAACAAAACCGCCGGGCTGAAGGTCGGCGACACGGTAAGCGTGGAAAAGGTGGACGTGGAGCAAAACGGCGGCGGCGAGGTGACGCTGAGCTATCAGTGGCATCGTGACGGTGGCGCGATCGACGGTGCCACGTCGGGCAGTTATCACCTGACGGAGCAGGACGCGGGGGCAACCCTCTTTGTGGCGGTAACCGCCACCAACGCGGCCAAAAATGAGGGGTATAAGGCGTCGTCGAAAACGGAGCCGGTGGTCGGGAAGGCATCGACCGTGACGGTGAGCGCCAGCGCGGACAGCGTGGAGGCGAACGGGCTGAACACCATTACCTACACCGCCACGGCGAAGGACCGCTTTGGCCGTGCGGTAGTCGGCGAGGCGATTGTCTGGGATATCGACAAACCGGAGCTGGTAAGCCGGGGAGAGGCCAGCGCTGCTACCGGCGCGGAAGGCGCGGGAACGATGACCGTCACCACGAAAAAGACCGGTGGAACCGTCACCGTGAGCGCCACGGTTAACGGGAAAAAAGGTGAGTCCGACGTTGAGGTTTATGGCACACCGTGGGTGACAGACCTGCATATCTCCGGCACACCGGAGGTGGGGCAGACCCTGAGGGCGGAATACACCTTCACGGCAAACGGGGCCGGTACGGATGCCTCCACCTGGCAGTGGCAGTGGAAGGAGGGGGAAGCATGGAAAAATGCTAAAGACGGAACGGCAAAAACCTTCACGCTACCGGACAGCTATGCGGGTTACAGCGTGCGGGTGGTGGTGACGCCGAAGGGCAGCAGTCACCCGTCGCTGACCGGGACGGTACAGGAGAGCCAGGCGGTGGCGGCGTACGGCGCCCCAGCGGTGGAGGGCCTGCGTATCTCCGGCACGCCGGAGGTGGGGCAGAACCTGAGAGCTGATTATACCTTTATGGCGAACGGAACCGGTGCGGATGCCTCAACCTATATCTGGGCGAGGTACGAGAAAACCAGCTGGATGCCGATCGAGGGGGCCACCGATCGGGAATATACCCTCCGGGCCGAAGATGCGGGTTACAGCATTAAAGTGACGGTAATACCGAAGGGCAGCAGCCAGCCGACGCTGGCCGGCGCGGCCCAGCCAGGCCCCGCAGTGGATGTTTATGGCGCGCCCTCGGTGACAGATCTGCGTCTCTCGGGCACGCCGGAGGTGGGTCAGGCCTTAAGGGCAGAATACACCTTCATAGCGAACGGAACCGGTGCGGATGCCTCAACCTATATCTGGGCGAGGTACGAGAAAACCAGCTGGATGCCGATTGAGGGGGCCACCGATCGGGAATACACCCTTCGGGCCGAAGATGCGGGTTACAGCATTAAAGTGACGGTAATACCGAAGGGCAGCAGCCAGCCGACGCTGACCGGGACGGTACAGAGCAGCCCGGAGGTGAACGCTTTTGGGGCGCCTTCGGTGACGAATCTGAGGGTTTCCGGCGCGCCGGAGGTGGGTAAGGTCCTCAGGGCTGAATACACCTATACGGCAAACGGAAGCGGTACGGATAACTCTACCTATATCTGGGGGAGGTACGAGAAAACCAGCTGGATGCCGATTGAGGGGGCAACTAGCCGGGAATATACTCTGCGGGCCGGAGATGCAGGTTACAGCATTAAAGTGACGGTAATACCGCAGGGCAGCAGTCAGCCACAGCTGCAGGGCGAGACACAACATAGCCCGGCGGTAGATGCGTATGGCGCGCCGACGGTGACGAACCTGAGTATTTCCGGTACGCCGGAGGTGGGGCAGACCCTGAGAGCGGATTACACCTTTACGGCGAACGGTACCGGTGCAGATGCGTCTACCTACATCTGGGGGAGATACGAGAAAACCAGCTGGATGCCGATTGAGGGGGCAACGGATCGGGAATATACCCTTCAGGCCGGGGATGCTGGGCACAGCATTAAAGTGACGGTAGTACCGGGAGGCAGTACTCAGCCGTCGCTGCCCGGCGCGGTGCAGAACAGCCCGGCGGTAGACGTTTATGGTGCGCCTTCGGTAACTGATCTGCACATCTCCGGGACGCCGAAGGTGGGGCAGACCCTGAGGGCAGAATACACCTTCAAGGCAAATGGGGCCGGGACGGATGCGTCCACCTTCCAGTGGCAATGGCAGGACGGTGCTGCATGGAAAAATGCCGCAGGCGGCACGGCAAGTACGTTCACGCTGCCGGACAGCTATGCGGGCTATAGCGTGCGCGTGGTGGTAACGCCGAAGGGAAGCAGTCACCCGTTGCTGACCGGTGTGGCACAGGAAAGTCCGCCGATGGCAGCCTATGGTGCGCCAGTAGTGACGGGGCTACGTATTTCCGGCACGCCGAAGGTGGGGCAGACCCTGAGGGCGGAATACACCTTCAAGGAAAACGGGGCCGGTACGGACGCCTCCGGCTTCCAGTGGCAGTGGCAGGACGGGGCAACATGGAAGAACGCCGCAGGCGGCACGGCAAGCACGTTCACGCTGCCGGACAGCTATGCGGGTTACAGCGTGCGGGTCGTCGTAACGCCGAAGGGCGCTGGCCAGCCGTTGCTGCCCGGAACGGTACAGAATAGCCCGGCGGTAGCGGTATATGGCGTGCCGTCTGTGGTGGGGCTGAGGATCTCCGGCACGCCGGAGGTGGGGCAGACGCTGAGCGCGGAATATACCTTCACGGCAAACGGATCGGGTTCGGATGCCTCCACCAGGCAGTGGCAGTGGAGGGATGGTCAGACGTGGAGAAATGTTGCAGGCGGCACGGCAAAAACGTTTACGCTGCCGGACAGCTATGCGGGCTATGACGTGCGGGTAGCCGTAAAGCCTAAAGGTTCAGGGCAGCCTGAGTCCGGCAATGAGGTCTTTAGTAATGCTGTCACCATAAGATCTAAGCCCGTACCTTTCGTTACAAATTTGGGATACAGCGGCAAAACCGGGGCCTGTAACAGAATAACGGCAACCTACACTTATAATGCTAATGGCGGAGCATCTGAAGGCAACACTATATTTCAGTGGAAATGGGGAAGCACCGTCGTTTCCAACGTACAAGGCGTTACTTTAGGCTATTGGGGTGAGGTCACACTGTATGTGACGCCAGTAAATAAAGACGGTATCAGAGGTAAGACGGAATCAAAAACGTTTAAAAACACGGGCTCAAGTACCTGTGATTGGTAAGTAGGTTAATTCTTTCTGAGGTACTTTTGTAAACAGGGGGGCATAAGCCCCCCTGAATCCTACCTGTCGAATATTTGTTTACGGAGTACAGGGATAAAATTAATGAATAATGTTTATCCTGAAAAGCAAGCATCACTACTCATCGGTGATGCAGCCACGCATTTATCCTTGCAGGGTATTAATATTGATCATGTTTCGCTCAGTCATTACCTGAGTAAAAAACTTGAGTATGCCAGGCGTATTGATGATTGCTTGTATGCTGAGGTGATTGGTATTGCACTTGCAATGTTGAAGGAAAACGCCAGGCCAGCCGAACGGTTCTGTTATAACGATGAGGCGTGTCGCGATAAACCTGTCGCTTAAAAGCATGGCGTGTTATTGCATTATCAGTCCTGCCTTTTGTTGCCTCGGGCAATTTTCACTTGTTCAGCAAAATCCAGAGCTTCTTTATAATCAAAACTACGCGTTCTGGCGTTATGCCTGCCGGGTAACGGTGCCGGTATTTTAACGCCGAACAGCTTTCCCGTTGTCATCAGCGCATAAACTAATTCAGCCTCACTCACGTCGGCCATCTTTGCCATAATATTCGTCCTGATACAAAAACTTAATTTCACCTGCCTTCCTCCTTTTATAATGTTCAATAATATTGTCGAGATTGGGGAGCATAAAGTTCATGGCATCAATGGTGTCCCGCCAGCCCGCCAGGGATTCATTTGCTTTTACATACCATGCATGCTGCTCGCTCCGGGGGAGATGGCCGGTGATCAAAACAAGCATGTCGGGTTTTATTCTCCTGATGAACTCCAGATACTTCACCAGATGCGTCTTCGTACCAAATGTGTCTGCATCAACAATGCAGAGCATTTTGTCTCGGGCGATAAAGTAATAGCGTGCTAGTTCCGCAAGGCCCTTTTCGAATAAAAAAGAGTTCGTCCGCACACAAACCCGAATTTTTTCAGGAGTCTGTTTAATTGATTGATCCATCTTTTGTCTCGCTTATTATGGCACAAAGTATGAGATGGCTTTCAAGCCTACTCTTCCAGTCTGAATACTGGCAAGGCAGTATATTCATTCCTCAGAATAAAATAAGGCGGAATGAGTCTTGCGATTAATAAGAATTGTCTCTGCATCCGTGAGTTAAAAACAAATAAATGATGATTTTATTCAGAGTCATGTTTTACTGCCTGATACATTAAGGTATGGTCACTGTTGAGCAAATTTGTACTTTTTTATATTTCTCAAAGAGGACATTTTCATGACAAAGACCGTCGTAGCATTAGCCATGCTTAGCGCTTTTTCAACGGCATCAGTACTTGCCAGTGACTACGCGCGAATGATCAATATTGAAAACCCTGACCATCTGAAAATCAGGGTTCAGAATGCTATTTATGAAGAGGGTTACGATAGCGATTTTATTCCTCATGTCTGGTTTGGTAACGAAGATAACGGCGTGATGAATATCATTGTCGATAATGGTGCGGTGCTGAACGAATCTATTGAAAACGGCCTTAACTGCAACTATGCCATGATTGTCAGTAAAGACAACGGCGTCAACTTACAGGCAAACGGGAAAAACTGTCGTTATAAGAAAAAGAGTTACCGTTCCATTAACTCTCCGGTGATCACCATTATTAATGATTCATCTTTAACGCTTCGCCCCTATTTTTCCGTTAACGGGAATGATTTTTTTGCTGCCGCCAGCGCGATCATCCCCAACGGGATCCGCATGTTCACCGGGGACAGTGGCGACTGGAAAAAACAGGGCGTTCGCCACGGGGATAACCTGAAAGTGAAGTTTAGCTACACGCTGGCAGAGTCGGGTTCGCAAAAAGAGGTCGTCTGCCCGTCTCTTGATACCTTAACGGAAAACCGACTTTATCGCCTTCAGGGCGGTGAGCAAAATGCGCTCTGCGTCCTTGAGAGTAATGAGATTCACATTAAAAACGATCGTATTGTTGCCGGATGGAACAAACCTCTGACCAAAGCAGAGCTGCTGCAACGGATCGAAGCCACCGCCGCAGACGATGATGTCATCATTGATATGCCAGATGATAAATTCAAGGCCCTCTTTACCCAGCCGGATGAATATAAAATCCCGCTGAAAGCAGGGGATGCAAAGGCGACGATCACATTAGTGGTTATCAAAGGGACCATTCCCATCGCGCAGTAAAAACCGAAATAGGTTAGCGAAAAGCTAACAAGCCGTCAGGCAACATCTCAAAGAGCATGTTGCCTGACGCGTCATAGTCTTATGGAATGGCGGTCATCACCCATTGTGGTCGATATTTTTGCTCCCCACCTTTGATACCACACCAGGCCATTAGCGGGTCGGTAACAGCGCCAGTTTTTTCATAGAGTAACATTGTACTGCTCTCCGGGTTGGGTTCGGATGCTTTAACCCCTGCGGGTAGCCACCATTTGCAGGCAAACTGGGAAACATCGGGTATGGAGCCCGGATCCGGAATGACCTGCGCCACATTGACGCTCGCATAACCTTTCAATGATTTCTGAGCGGCAGCCACCTGGTCATTGATGATAAAAGACGTATCGGGAATCGCGCCATCAGGAAAGAATGCTTTAATCTGCGGCCAGATCCGGGCAATCGGCATTGCCTGGTTATAACCATTCACCAGCTCACCGCTGGTACTGAGTGCCAGAACGCGCTGCGTGTAGTTATCGATCAGCGGCGCACCTACGCCCGGCTTCATAGGGTTGTTCTTATTACCCATATCGTTGTTGTATGTGCTACAACGATGCCGGAACTGACCCGCTTCGCGGTCGTATAGCTCAATAGCACAGTGGGTGCCATCTGACTTATTCACTGCAGCATACAAACGCGCATTATCTTTTTTAAACTGCGCCTGCGGCAGATAAAATTCGGTTTTTTGGGTGGCAATGTCGTTAGCCTTCGTCTCATCTCTTGGATCAATTCCTAAATAACCCAGTGATTTGACAAAATCTTCCTGCGCTTTATCGCCCGCAAAATCTAACGACAATAAACGATATTTACCGTCTCTGCTGGATGACTTGCCAAACGCTTTCACTTTGGCCGTTTTCTTTATCTGATAACTGGTACAATCATTTGGATTGACCTCAACCTCCTGAACAAACCAGACCTCTGTGGTTCTCACCTTTTTATCTTCTTTTAACGGGAAACTGCTTAATACCAGCAGGTCACCATCAACCCCTTTTTCGCCGATGCGCCATCCGGTATTGTAATGCGGTTTTTCTCGGTCATAGGTATCGCGGATCACCGCGACGGGTTTTGTATAGTTATAGATAAAAGGTGAGTCTTTAAAGCAGGAGTGCGGGAGCGGGTTTTTGTCACCCGGAATGATATTAAACAATGACATATCCTGAAGCGCTGGCTCGCCCCTGACCTGGAAGGCAATTTCGGCCTGTCGGGAAGAGGGAAGTGCAGAACCATCGGCAGCTAACAACCGTACCGTTACGCTATCACCAAAGATGGATAATGCATCGAAACTGACATGGTGCTCATCTGAGCCGCTCAGAATTTTCTCAGCCGCATAACGGTAAACTTCGTTGTTATTTTTACCTGCAATTTCCACTATCGCATCGGCGGGCAGGTTAGCATACGAGATATGGACATCAAGCAGCGCCGCATCTTCTATAACAACCGTCTCCTGCGTTTTATTTTGATTAAGATAATTATCAGCGACCTCCAGTGGGGTATTCGTTACATGATTATTTACCGTTATTGCCTGCTTGCCTGCAAATACAGGAAGGATGCTTTGAGATCCCACGGCCAGTGAAATAAGAAGGTAAGCCAGTCGTTTTTTTGGCATATACGCACTCTCCAGTTTGTGTATTTCCGCACGTCCAGAGTGACGATCAATAACATGCCCGCCATGGCCCCGCTGGTAAGAAAAAGATATATTTTTATGATATTGTGTCTAACACCGTATTATTCCATTAGCGACCACAGGCCGCAGGCAGCGGGGCCTGCGGATCGCTCTCTACCTGAAATTTCCAGTCGTAATACGTTTTGGCTTTGGCAAACTGTTTTGGATCGTGACGAAAGCCGGTTTTTTTCCGTGGTGTACCTTTTCCGAGACTGCGCACGCCAATCCATCGCCCCTGAGGGTCGAGGATCATTCCCCAGTTTTTACTCCCGGTTAGCGGGTCGGCGTAGTGCTGGCGCAGGTGATAAAGCGGTTTTCGCCCGCGTTTATCAATAAGTAGCTGTTCAAAACGCACGGGAAAACAGCCATCACCGTTGCCGCGGTAGGCTTGTATTGCTGCGCGGATTTGATCGCCGCGAAATAAAAGCTCAGCCTCCTGCTGCGCCTGATAACGCATCTGCACCTCGTCGCGGCTTTTCAGCAGCGACAACGCCAGCGTGGAGAGCGCAATCAGCAGCAAAAGATAGGTAAAGCCTCCCTGTTGTTTAATCGAACGCATCGGGATGATCCTGCCCGGGTTTAGGTGGCGTCTCGACGTCAATAATTTGCCCTTCGTCATCGGTCTTCGCTTCCCAGATATCGCGGCGGTTGGTGATCGGATCCAGCGGCATCTGGCGCAGGTAACCGGCCTCGATCAGATCCTCCAGGCTGTATGGCCCCGCCAGGCGATCGCGGCGGTAGTGATCGATCGCGCTGCGCAGCGCATGCAGGTTATGCTCGCGCACCACCTCTTTGGCTCTGTCCGCGTGCTGGAAAAATCGTGGGGCGACAAGGGTCATCAATGTCGCGATGATTGCCATCACCACCAGCAGCTCGATGAGCGTAAAACCTTTTTCACCATTGCGCATAGGGCACTCCATTCAAACCGCTGGCCGTACTGGTGCTGCTGACATCAAACACGTCTTTCCCTCCGCCGCTGAAATCGCCGGGTGGCTGTGTGGATGCGCGTAACCGCCAGGTCTCTTCATCATTTTTTCCCTCGCAATCGCACATCGGATCGCGCGGAATATGGCGCAGAAAGTAGATCATCGCGCCAGTGGGCGACGTCTTATCCCGCACGCCTTCCACCAGGCTTTTTAGCGACGGAGGGTATCCGGATTCGCTGGTTTTTTTCTCAATGATGCCGTCCACGCTTGCCTGGTGATAACGGTCAATGGCATCGCGCAGCGTGCGCAGCGACTCGCGTAGCTGCGTCTCCTGCTGCCGCTGGTGGTAGTTACGCATCAGCGGCGCTGCGGCAGCGGCAAGCGTGGCGAGTAGCGCCAGCGTGACGATCATCTCAATCAAGGTAAAACCGCGCTGGCGCTGCATTACGATGCTCCGTTTTCCGTTTCAGACTCATCGAGGATCGGTGGCGGCAGGGTTGCCGCGCGGTCAGGGAAATGAGCCGGCGGCGCAAGCGCCGGTGCGGTAAACCCGCTGCCAGGCTCGTCGCGCTGCAGGTCGCGCAGCTGGATGCTGTCGCCCGTTAAATCGTCGCTGCCCATCTCAATGGTACTGACGTGGCTTCCCGGTAAATCGAGGTTGCGTTCGATGGTCGGCGTAATTAACAGCACGACCTCCGTGCGCTCTTTATTGTCGGAATTGCTGCTAAACAGGCGGCCCAGCCCTGGGATGTCACTTAATAATGGCGTTCCTTTTTGGGTCGTGGTTTCATCCTGCTTGATCAGCCCTGCCAGCATCTGGGTCTCGCCGTTCATACTGCTGAGCGTGGTATTGGCTTCGCGTTTCGTGGTGCGGTAATACTTTGCGCCGTTCTCACCGGGTTCCTCGGCACCCAGGGCACTGAGCGTGAACTTCACCTCCATTGAGATATTGTCATCCATACTGACTTCCGGAGTGACTTCCAGCTTCAGGCCGACATCCTGATAATCCACTTTCTGTTGCGAAATACCGTCGTTGACGGTTGTGGTCAGTACCGGGATAGTTTGACCAATATCGACCAATGCTTTTTTATTGTTTTTCACCCGGATCCGCGGGTTTGCCAGCACTCTGGCGTTGCTCAACACCTTTTTCATGTCAATGGTCATATTGTCGACATCGACCATGATATTTTTGGCGCTCAGGTCGCCCAGCGGGATCCCACTTCCCTTTAAATCACCGTCTTTACTTTTGGCAAAACCCGCGCTGATGGTTTGCGGCAGCTTCACGCCAAGCGCTTCAAGATCGTTGGTATTCACCTCCAGCACCTCAACGGCCAGCGTGACCTCCGCTTCAGGCCGGTCGAGCGTCACTAACAGGCGCTCCGCTTTTTCCACGCTCTCTTTTGGCCCGCGCAGGGTGACGGAGTTGGTTCGCTCATCAACGTGCACATCCTTCAGCTTGACCATGTTGCGCAGGGCGACATTGACATCTTTCGCTTTCGCGTAGCCCAGGAAGATGGTTTTGACGACCACGTCACGATAGATCTTCTCTTTTTGCGCGGTAGCGGGGTAGATCAGCAACGTATTGCTGTTCAGCACTTTTTTCCGCAGGTTATTCGACAACAGCAGCACGTTGATGGCATCTTCCGCAGTGGTGCGTTTGGCGATAAGGCTGCCGGTGGTGCTGGAGGAAATATCTTTATCGAAGATGATATTGACCCCGGTCATCTGGCTGATGGTGTTAAAGATGGCCATCAGGCTGTGCTCGCGAAAATTAAGCGCAATCGTTTTTTGCAGCTCCCGGTTCAGACGCTGCTCCGGCTGGTTGATCCGTGAAACCTCACGCATCAGATGATCGCGCAGGGCGCGCGCCTGTGGCCAGTTAGGGTCCTCTTCCAGCACCTGCTGGATTTTGTGCAGCGCGCGTGCCGGGTCGCGGGTGCTGTTAGCCACCGCCTCCTTATACAACGCGTCCAGCGCTCGACGGGCATCGAGTTTACGTAGCCCCTGCAGGGCGCGCAGATTGCCGGGCTCATAGGTAAGCGCATCGCGCCACATTTGCGTCGCCAGGGTGTAGTTGTTCTGACGCACCGCGAGATCGGCATTTTTCAGGTAGTCATTTACCAGCTTTTTGCTGATATCAGCCTGCTCGGCGCGAAGCGCAATATCCTGCGGACTGGCGATGCGCTGTTGGTCTATTTCCTTCAGCCGCTTTACCAGTACCTGTGGCGAGGCGGTCACCGATTCCCGGGCTGGAGGCGCCGCACGTTGTGCACAGCCGCTCAGTAGCGCGCATGACAACAAAAAAGTGAGAGCAATTGTTTTTTTCATGATTAATGTGTCGGTTCCGATTGCAGTTCATCCAGTTCCAGCCGCTGCTGGGTATGGGTGGGCTGCCATTCAAACAGGAGGTGGTCGTTCGCCACCGCTTTTAAAATCCAGTTGTTGACCGGCGAGCTACCGATCCAGATCCTGCCGTCCGCTTTGCAGCGCTCGCAGACCGGCCAGGTCTCTTTGCCATCCGTCAGCACAACGATCCTCTGACGGTTTTCCCACCAGGCGCCGAGAAGCTGGAACGGTAGCGGCGGTGCGGTCGGTATCGCCTCTTCAGGCCGATCGCTGTCCGGCTGCTCTTCTGCCGCGTCTTGCGCCCTGCTGTGTGGGGTTGAAAAGAGATCGACGCGCGTTGGGTGAGCCGTCTCAGGCTTTGCCGGCGCGGGGCGCGGGCGTGAGACCGGCTGCACCTCAGGCGGCGCTTGCGATATCTCTTCATCGGCAAACTGGCTCCAGAACACAGCACCGGCTGTCAGCACCAGTGCGAGCTGTAAATAGCGCGGCAGTTTCATGGCGACTCCTTCAACAGACGAAGCTGCACGGTGGCGCTGAGCTGGCTTTCCGATGGCCCGGCGCGCCGCAGGCTTAGCTGCTCAATGCGTAACGGCAGGGTGCGGCTCAGCGTTTCCAGCGCGTCCACCAGCGGCAGATATTCACCGCGCAGCGGAATATCCAGCCGTAGCGCGGTTTTACCGTCGTCGTTTTCCAGCTGGTAGCGGCTGGCGTCCACCTTCATTCCCCGGCTCCTGAGCTGCTCAAAAATGAGCCTGACCTGCTGATATTCTCCGAGGCTGATGCGGTTCTGGAGTTCCGGCTGCTGTTTATCCAGCGGCAGCGCGGTTTGTAGCTGCGTCTGGATCCGGGCAAGGTTCTCCTGCAAATGAATGGTGTGCGGCCGCACGCCGCCCAGCCATAACACCAGCAGCCCAGCGGGAAGCCCGGCGAGCACGAGCGGAAGCGTTCCGATGCGTCCGGCAAACAACGCCGCCTGCCAGCGCAGCACGGCGGATTTATTCTGAAGCCGCATGGTGCTCCTCCGTCGTCACCTTGACGTCGAGTACCGCGTTAATCGGCCAGGCGGGATCGCCCTGCGCCGACTGGCGATGGTTCTCCAGCACCACATGCGCGGGCAACTGCTGTAGCCGCTCGCTAAAGGCGAGCAGGGCGTCAAGATTGCTTGCATTCACTGTCAGTCGCGCATCGCCTTTACTGGCAATGACGTCAATGCTCAGTAGCGCAATATCAGGAGTTAGCACGCTGCCGATGTTGTCCAGCAGTTTGATAGCCGGTGGGACGGCCTGTAGCTGCTGAGACATGCGCAACCGGCGCTGCTCTGCTTCACGCAGCTGGCGCAGAGCCTGCTGCCGTTGGGCGAGCTGCTGCTGTACCTTCGACGTCTCCAGCTCAATGCGCTGGTGCTCAAACAGGCCATACACTACGGCGCTGGCGAGCGGTAAACAGAGGAATCCGGTTAACAGCAGCGTGCGTGCGGCCCACGGGGTGCTACGCGTAAACAGCGGTGCCATGTAGACTCTCCTGTAGCGCGACTTCCTGGTGATGCTCGCCGTCGGTATGAATGACGTAGCCTGGACATTCCTGCATTCCGCTTAGCCGGGCGATAACCCGCAGCTGGGCGTCCATCTCCTGCTGTGGAAGAGTCAGTGTCCAGACGTCACGCCAGCTGTGATGCTGACGGCTGGCAATCCGGCTATGGTGGGGACTCATCGCCACAAACAGGCCGTTTTCCGGCAGGGCGCGGGCGAAGTGGCTTAAAAGCTTTTGAAACGGCGTGACAACCCCGCGAAAACGCAGCCGCTCCCGACGCGCCAGCGCGCCAAGCAGATGCCAGCAAGGTTGCTTCAGGCACGCGGCCAGCGCCGACTGCTGCCAGTTCAGGGTCTCGAAGCGCACCAGCCAGTCGACGGGCGGACTCGCGCGATGAACCGCCTGTTGTCGGGCGAGTTGGAGCAGCTCCTGCGGTGTGGTCACGCCGTCATGCCAGGGCTGGATTAAAAACGTCAGATCGTCGGTATCGAGGTGAAATTCCACCGCGTCACGCCACGGTAAGGCGGCGGGGCGCAGGCGCAGCAGCGTTTCGAGCGCGGCCTCCAGAGGCTGATCGGGCTGGCGTTCATGCGTGGCAAGTACCACATTGTTGCGGCGCAACCGCACTGCATGAGGCCAGATGTCGCACTGCCAGGTGTTAGTGAGTGATAACACGGTTCACCTCCTCCCAGGTGGTTTTGCCTTCGACCACGGCGCGCAGCGCGATGGTTGAGAGCGGAACAAAACCGTCATTCAGCGCCACCTCCTTTAACTTGCGCCGGGGCGAGCGCGCCAGCATTGCTTCTTTCATCGCATCACTGAAATGCAGCACTTCCGCCAGCGCCAGCCTGCCGCGAAAGCCGCTGTCGCGGCAGGTATCGCAGCCCCGCCCTCGACGCCAGCGGGGCGTAAGCTGCTGTAGCGGGCCGGATTGCCACGCCGCGAGAAGGTCATCCGTGGGCGTGGTGTCATCAATACAGTCCGGGCAAATCTGGCGAACCAGCCGCTGCGCCACGACGCCGTTAAGGGCGGTGATCAGGCTGGCGGGCTCGACCTGCATATATAAAAAACGTTCCAGTACGCTAAAGACGTCATTGGCGTGAACCGAGGAGAGCACCACGTGGCCGGTGAGCGCCGCCTGCACGGCAATGCCGGCGGTTTCGCCATCGCGGATCTCACCCACCAGAATGATGTCCGGGTCGTGACGCAAAATGGCGCGCAGGCCTCGGGCGAAGGTGAGCCCTTTTTTATCGTTGACCGGAATTTGCAGCACGCTGTTGAGCTGGTACTCCACGGGATCTTCAATGGTGATGATTTTGCATTCACCGCTGTTGAGTTCGCTGAGTGCCGAATAGAGGGTGGTGGACTTCCCGCTCCCAGTAGGTCCGGTGACGAGCACCATACCGTGGGGCAGATGGGTTAACTGACGAATGGCGCCCAGCGTGTGCTCATCAAAGCCGAGCGTCTCCAGGCGCAGGTTTTGATCGTGTGATTTATCCAGCACGCGCAATACGGCATCCTCGCCGTACACGCCCGGCATAATGGACACGCGAAAATCGACGGGACGCTGGAGAATTAACGCCTTAAAGCGTCCGTCCTGAGGCGTGCGCCTTTCGGAAATGTCCATACAGCTCAATACCTTGAGACGGGAGATCACCTGTTCCGCCTGCTGAAGCCCGGCGCAGTGGCGAATGCTGTGCAGGACGCCATCGATGCGGTACTTCACCATCAATCCATCCGCTACGGCGCAAAGGTGAATATCGCTGGCCCGGCTTTGCAGGGCATCAAACAGCGTGGCGTTAACCAGCTTAATGACGGCATGGGGTTCACTGGCAATGGCCGCAGGGGTGATCTCCAGCCACCGGGCCTCTTTATTCTCTTCACTCTGCTGCTGTTCCAGCTGATCGAGCGTGCGCTGCTGTTTGGCGAGCTCATCAAGCCGGGCATTAAGCTGAGAAAGCGGAGCCAGCGCGGGTAACGCATTCACGTTATAGGCCCACTGGCGCAGCGCCAGCGAAAACGGATCGCCCAGCGCAACGTGGAGCTGACCGTTCACGCGCAGCGGCAATGCCCGCTGGCTGAGTGATTCGGTCAACGGTACGGCTTCGAAATCCTCTTCGCTGTCGGCGAGCTGTGTGGGTGAGAGCGGCGTGAGCCCCAGGGAACCGGCGGCTTCTTCTAACGCGCCGGGGAAACTGTCCAGCAGTTCCGCCAGGGCCTGACAGCGCTGCTCGTCCGGCAGGTCGAAAAGGGGGTCTACAGACGGTGAGTGAGACATTATTGCAATCCTCCTGCCAGTTCAAAAATGGGCATGTACAGTAAAAACACGACGAGCCCAACGATGCCGCCAACGACCATCATCAGAATCGGTTCAAAAATTTTGCTAAAGGTTTCAATCGCGCGTTCCAGCGATTCATCATAAAAAGCGGCGATCCGCTCGCACATGGCAGGCAGTTCGCCGCTGCGCTCGCCGACCTGCAGCAGACGGCTGGCGACAGGAGTCGTCATCTGCTGGGCTTCCAGCATGCGGGAGAGCGACTCGCCGGCGGCGACGTCGCGGATAACCTGTTCAACCTGCTGACGATGCGTGGCGGGCAGGATCTCCCGGCTCAGCATTAACGCATCAGGCGCGGGGAGGCCGCCCTGCAGCAGCAGGCCCAGTGTGCGGTAGAAACGCACCAGCACAGAAAGCTGATGCTGCTGGCGTAAGGCGGGAATGCGCAGCAACAAACCGAGCGCACGCTGGCGCAGGCGCGGGCTACGCACCGCCATCACGATGCCTGCAACCGCTGCCGCACAACCGGCCAGCAGCAGTGAACCATGGGTTTGCGTCAGACGTCCCCACCAGAGGATAAGCTGTGCGCTGGCGGACGGGTTCTTCATCCCGTCAAACACCACGGAAAAACGCGGAATAATAAAGCCGAGCAGAAAGAACAGAATTATCCCGCCGGCGGCGATCACAATCGTCGGATAGAGCAGGGTTGATTTAATCCGCTTGCGCAGAATTTCCATTCTTGATTCGTAAAACTGAAAACGCTTTAGCGCTTCGGGTAAGTGTCCGGTTTGCTCAGAAGAGGCGACGGTATTAATCAGCAGAGGCGGAAAGAGCGCCGGTAGCGCCATCATCGCCTGGGATAGCTGTGCTCCTTCATAGAGCTTTTTAACCAGCGTATCCAGAACCAGCGAGGTACCACCGTCGCGGCTGCTTTCGCGCAGCGCTTCGACGGCCTCGACCACGACCAGCCCGGCTTCCAGCAGGGCGATAAGCTCCTGCAAGAACAGATTCAATGGAAAGCGTTTCTCCTTGCGGGCAGGACGTTCCTGTACCTGCAAAACGATGCCGCCGGCGGCAATAATGCGGGCGCTGGCATCATCAGGCGACGCGGCAAGCACGGTTTGATTGACGCGCTTCCCCCCCTGAAGGATGGTGACGATATATGGTTTCATTTTGGCGACAGTGTATGGCTCTGCCTTTTAAGGCGGGCATAATGCGGAGCCACTTTTTTTATATATTGTTGACGAAGCGCGCGGCGCTGCGGCGTATTTGCCGTTCCGGCGTTATATGCGCCCACCGCGTCCCAGGTATAACCAAAGCGCTGGATTTGACCTGCCAGGATCCAGGCGCCGGTCATGACACTTTGGCAAGGGTCGGTCAGCAGATCTTTTTGACTAATACGAAATTTACGCAGCGCATCGAAGTGAATGCTATTGATCTGCATCAGCCCGACATCCAGTGAGCCATCACGGTTTTTGTTGATGGCCCGCGTGTTGCCGTTGGATTCCACTATCGCTATCGCCTGTAATAGCTCTGGCTCAATACCGTAACGTTCTCCCGCCAGCTGCCAGCAATCGGCGCGGCATGAAAATACGCTGAAGATAAACAGCGAATATAAGGACAGGCGCAGCATGTTCAGAACCCGTACGTGACAGGCTTACCGTCTTTACCGCCGGAGGTAATTTCAACTTCATTAATAGCGTCTTTTGTCCGGGCGGGGTTATGCCACTGGTACGGATTGCCCCAGGGATCTAACGGCACATGCTGGCTGAGATAAGGGCCATTCCAGTTTTGTACGTTGGACGGTTTTTCGGTCAGTGCTTTCAGCCCTTGCGTTTCACTTGGATAACTGCCGGTGTCGAGGCGATATTGCCCTAGCGCCTCCGCAAGTGAGCGCATCTGTCGGGCAGCGGTTTTCTCTTTAGCCGAGTCGACATTGGAGAAGACCTTAGGTCCGACGAACCCTGCCAGCAGCGCAATAATCATCAGTACGACCAGCAATTCAAGCAGGGTGAAACCACCCTGTTTTCGCATCACGTTTGTTGCGTATTTCATTGAGAGCGTCCTTATTGGATATAAGTTGTGATTAATTTCTGAATTTTCCCTGAAAAAAGAGAGGGCACACAGGTATGCCATCTTTTTTAATTAGTGAAGATGGGAAAACTAAATAAAGAAGCGTCTTACAGGATGCGAGAATTTTCCCCGGCTGTCGTTGAGGTATTTATTATAAATACGAGAGATATTTCTGAGTGAAGTCGTAGGTTTTTGA
Source organism: Enterobacter sp. KB-280D8 (assembly GCF_041399405.1). Lineage (NCBI taxonomy): Bacteria > Pseudomonadati > Pseudomonadota > Gammaproteobacteria > Enterobacterales > Enterobacteriaceae > Enterobacter > Enterobacter sp. KB-280D8. Next base: position 898,713 of record NZ_JBGKEC010000002.1, on the reverse strand, counting down.
TGGAGTTCAATATACATCGAGCAAATAAATATAAATAACGCGATTTTTTTTGGCAAAAGAAATTTCTTATTTAACGCGGACGGATTCCTGATTCGCCACTCTTTAATCCCCAACGATCTCAGCGCTAAAAAAAAAGACAATTTGAGAGGTAATCCACAGGACTATCATCACAAAGCAATAAGGAACTTTGATGAAAAAACTTACATTATCTCTGTTAATTGGTAGCGCATTAATGGCGCAGTCGGCTTTCGCGGCGCAGGCACCGCGAGCGGTCACCTATCTGACCTCCTGGGGGGTTCCGGTTGAGTCCGTTGAGGATATGAAAGAGGTGAAAGCGGATACGTTCCTGCTTTCATTTGGTGGCTGGGATGCAAGCGGTAAGCTGTCCAGTTCAGATAATATTGTTGCAGTACCACAATATGATCCCTGGTACATTAATGCGCCAGCCTATGTCGTGTGGAGTCAGTTGAAGCTGGCGCATCCGGAGAAAAAAATGATGCTGGCGCTCGGCGGTGAGACTTATTCCTCCATGTGGTCTTATCTGAATAACGCGCAAACGCGAGAAACGCTGGCGCAGAATCTGGTGAATCTGCTGAATACCAACTTCCCGGTGTATAAAAAGAACCTGAAGCCGGAAGAGATGGTCGGCGAATGCCTGAGCGCCGACTGGCAAGGCAAATGTAATATGGCGAACTACCAGAAGGCGGGTACCGTTCAGCTTGACGGCATCGATTTTGACTTTGAAAAACCCGAGCGCGTCACGCCAGAGGAAAACGCAAACCTGCTGGATCTGGCTGAACGGGTTCGTAGCAAGCTCAATGCGTCCGGCAGCAAAAAGCTGCTGAGCCTGACCACCTATCACGTTGGTGCTGACCCGGAGAACTGCGCAAACAGTGCGGTAACCGAGAATTGTTCCTTCGTTGAGGCGGCTCGCTCTTCACACCACGGCGAAGTTCTGCCGCTGCTGACGCAGGGGAAAAACGTTTTCGATTTCTTCAACGTCATGGCCTATGACGCTGGCCCGCGCTTTAAGTATGACGTGGCGATGGCCAACTACGCCCGGGCGGTGGGGGATAAGAGTAAAATTGTTCTCGGCCAGACTATCAACTCCCAGTGGGGGCCAGAAGGCCGCTTTGTTGAGAGCCGGCAGAACAACGTAAACCGTGCGGGATGGCAGGCGCAGAACGGCTATGGCGGTTTCTTTATCTGGACATTGGGTTCAAACGATCAGCAGCTTTCCATGTCGCAGCAGGTTGACTACTTCAATGAAATGAAAGAGCGCGCGGACCTGATGTCGCCCGAACGCCCGCAAGACACCGTCGCGCCAACTGCACCAACAGGACTGAAGGTGCTGAACAATGGCTTGACGATCACCCTTGCCTGGCAGCCCTCCACCGATGACCATGGCGTGGTGGGATATGACATCTACCGTAATGACAAAAAAGTCGGAACTTCAACGGACACCCAGTGGACCGATAGTGCGGTTGAAACCGGTGGTGTGGTGTACCGCTACAGCGTGAAAGCACATGATGCAGCGAACAATATTTCCGAAAGCAGCAACGTGGTTGAGGTTGAAACCGTCCAGGTCGAAGAGGGACGCCCGGGCGCGCCAACCGGTCTGACCCTGGTTTCTTCGACGGAAAACAGCCTGACGGTGAAATGGAATGCGGTAGATAAGGCGGTGAAATATCGCGTACTGCGCGATGGTGCGGAGTTGCTTACCGTGAGCGAAACGCAGATTTCCGACAGCGGCCTGCGCGCGGGAACGACTTACAGCTACCAGGTAATCGCCGAAAATGCCAAAGGTCATCAGTCTCTTGCGAGTGCGCCGCTTAAAGCCACGACGAAAGAGGGTTCAGTGACGCCTGAGCCGGAAGGCGAGTGGAAAGTCGGTACGAGCTATAAGACCGGAGAAATCGTTACCTATAACGGCACACAGTATCGCTGCGTGCAGGGTCATACGTCTCAGTCCGACTGGACTCCTTCAGCGGTTGCGACGCTTTGGCAGCCTGTACCTTAATCTTTCGCGGCCCTCGCAAGGGGGCCTTTTTCAGGCGTGAGCGCGACTTACCAATTACTTTTTGTTAACTAATTGTTATCATTTATAGTGCAATAAATTAACATAAGCGCTGTTTTGGTGCAATAATTGCACTGTTTTTGTGCGTTTTGTGTTCTTTTCTGGTCTCTGCCGTCTTCGGAACCCGCCTGCATCTGTAACACTACGTTGCTGTAACCCCTTCATTTACTGTCGTTTTTCAAAATCCATTTTGAACCAATACAAAATTGGTTCGTTTATTGCTTAATCATTAGCACGATAAGTAGCACCTCATATCAATAACTTATCGTTCATAACAAGAAAATAATGATGATAGTGAGCGAACCAATATGGAAAAACCGTCACGGTTTCTGGCCAATTCCAGCACCGCGCTTGAGCAGCTGCGCGGGCTAATCAACCAGCATGAGTCAACACCAGGCATTCCGCTGCCCACGGAACGTGAGCTGTCGGAAACACTCGGCGTAGGACGACGCGAAGTGCGTCGCGCGCTGGACGTGCTGGAAGAAGAGGGGCGGATCTGGCGTAAACAGGGGAAAGGCACCTTTATTGGTCCGGCTGCCCCGGTTGAACCGCTGGCCCTTCAGGGATTGGTTCAGCAGACCAATCTGCTGGAAGTGATGGAAGCTCGTATACAGATCGAACCCGGCTTAGCCCGGCTTGCGGCACTGCGTGCCACCAGGGAAAACCTCGCGCTTATGCAGCGCATGCTGGAACGCATCGACAAGGTCAGCCCGGATGACCGCGATCTCAACGAACTGTGGGATAGCGCCTTTCACCGCGCCATTGCCGAGGCGGCGGGTAATCGCCTGATGCTCGGTCTGTTTGATGCCATTGATGCCGTGCGGCGCGAACCCGGCTGGCAGCATCTGCGTGAATTGGCCCGCACGCCCGAACGTGTCGACAGCTACAACGACCACCATCACAAGATCATGTCCGCGATTATCCATCGCCAGCCTAATGAAGCAGCGGCCGCCATGCGCGAACACCTGCTCAGCCTGCAAACCGCCCTGATTCAGGCGATCCATCTTGAGGACGACTTCACGCTATGACGACGATCCCGTTTAAGGACTCCGCGCCTGTACTCCGGCTGAATAATCTCAACGTTAAATTTTCCGGCTCGCCGGTCAGCGTCCTGGACGGCATTTCCCTGACGGTCAAAGCGGGCGAAACGCTGGCGCTGGTGGGCGAGTCCGGCTGCGGAAAAAGTATCACCTCACTGGCGCTGATGGGGCTACTGCCCGCCAGCGCGCAGATCGTCAGCGGCGAGATGCAGTTTCGCCGCCACGACCTGCGCAAGCTCTCGCCGCGGGAGTATGCCGACCTGCGCGGCAGCGAGCTGGCGATGATATTCCAGGAGCCGATGACCTCACTCAATCCGGCGTTTACCCTGGGGGATCAGCTGAGCGAAGCGGTGATGCGGCACCAGAACGTTTCGCGCGCCGAGGCGATGAAGGTCGCGCTGCAGATCCTCGAGAAGGTACAGATCCCGGCGGCGGAGATGCGCCTCAAGGCGTATCCGCACCAGCTTTCCGGCGGCATGCGCCAGCGCGTGATGATTGCGATGGCGCTGATCAACCATCCTAAACTGCTGATTGCCGATGAACCGACCACCGCGCTGGACGTCACCATTCAGGCGCAAATCCTGACCCTGCTGAACACCCTTAAAGAAGAAACCGGCACGGCGGTGCTGATGATCACCCACGATTTGGGCGTGGTGGCAGAAGTGGCGCAGCAGGTGGCGGTGATGTACGCCGGGCAGGTGGTGGAGCAGGGAAGCGTGGAGGCCATCTTTGCCGACCCGCAGCACCCGTACACCATCGGCCTGATGGGCTCGATCCCCTCCCTGGGGGCACGCAAAGGCCAGCTCTCCACCATTCCCGGATCGGTTCCGCTCCCGGAGTCCATGCCGAAAGGCTGTCGTTTCGCGACACGCTGCCCGTTTGCGCAGTCGCGCTGCCATGATGAAAAACCGCAGCTCACCACGCTCGGCGCGGGCCATCAGGTTGCCTGCTTCCGCGTGCCGCTCGAACACCACATTGCCCTGGGAGAGACCGCATGATCACGCCCATTCTTGAAGCCCGGGACCTCAGCAAGCTTTTCCCCGGCCCGAAAAAACTCTTTTCTCCGGCCCGGTTTGTCACGGCGGTCGATCGCGTTTCGCTTGCCGTGATGCCGGGCGAAACGCTGGCGATTGTCGGCGAGTCCGGCTCCGGGAAATCCACCCTCGGTCGTCTGCTGCTGCGCCTGCTGGCCGCCAGCGAAGGGCGCGTGTTTTATCAGGGGGAGGATATCACCGACGCCTCCGGCGCCCGTCTGAACCAGCTCCGGCGCGAGCTGCAGATTATCTTCCAGGACCCTTTTGCCTCGCTGAACCCGCGCATGACGGTGGAGCAGATCGTCGGCGAGCCGCTGTGGCTGCACCAGAACATGAAGAAAGCGGATCGTCAGTATCGCGTCGCGGAGCTCCTCAAGACCGTTGGCCTGCCTGCCGCCTGGGCCGGGCGCTATCCGCACGAGTTTTCCGGCGGGCAGCGCCAGCGTATCGGCATTGCGCGCGCGCTGGCCTCGGGGCCAAAGCTGCTGCTGGGCGACGAGCCGGTTTCCGCGCTGGATGTGTCGGTGCAGGCGCAGGTGGTCAACCTGCTGGAGAGCCTGAAGCACCAGCTGGGGCTGACGATGGTGATTGTCGCCCACGGTCTGGCGGTGATCCGCCACATGAGCGACCGCGTGGCGGTCATGTATCTTGGGCAAATCGTTGAGCTTGCTACCGTCGACGAGATCTTTGACGCACCGCTGCACCCTTACACGCAGGCGCTGATCGCCTCGGCTCCCCAGATGCAGCCCGGCGTGGAACGCGACGCGCCGCTGCTGCAGGGGGATCTGCCGAACCCGGCTAACCCGCCGTCCGGCTGTCGCTTCCACACCCGCTGCCCGTACGTCACCGATGAATGCCGGCAGGTCGAGCCGATTAATCAGGTGCTCGACGGCGGGCGTCAGGTTGCCTGCCACCGCTGGCAGGACATTAATCGCGATCGCAGCGTTATCCAGATCGCACCGCCATCCGCAGCCTTTCTGCGCCGCCGCGCGCTGTTTGAACACGCGGCTACTCACTCCTCCCTTCCTTCAAGGAACTCATGATAATGACAATGCGTAATTCTCTTTTGACCGTACTGGGAAGTGTTATGTTGCTTGGCGCGGCGCTGCCCGCCCATTCTGAAAGCGTGCTGCGGATCGGTCTGGGGGCAGACCCGGACATGCTCGACCCGCATCTGGCGCGTACCTACTATGGCCGCTTCGTCTTTGCCTCCCTGTGCGACAGGCTGGTGGACGTCGACGAGCACCTGAAGGTGGTGCCGGGTCTGGCGAAATCCTGGGCCTGGAGCGAAGACGGAAAAACCCTGACCATGGATCTGCGTGAAGGCGTGACCTTCCACGACGGTGAAAAATTCGATGCCGCCGCCGCGAAATACAACCTCGACCGCGCCCTGACCCTCAAAGGCTCCCTGCGTAAAAGCGAGATCTCTTCCGTGGAGTCGGTAGAGGTCACCGGCCCGATGCAGATTGCACTGCACCTGAAAACCCCTGATGCCGCGCTGCTGATGCAGCTTACCGACCGTGCGGGCGCGATGATGGCACCCGAAGCCGCGAAGAAGCCTGACTTTGCCGCCCATCCGGTCTGTTCCGGCCCGTATAAGTTCGACAGCCGCGTGTCGCAGGACCGCATTGTTCTGACCCGCTTCGACAATTACTGGAATAAAGACGCCTACCACTTCGACAAAATTATCTATCTGCCGATCCCGGACGCCTCAGTGCGCCTCGCGAACCTGCGCGCGGGCGATCTCGATCTGACCGAAGGCATCGCCGCCAGCGACGTTAAAACCGTCGAAGCCGACAGCAAGCTGGCGCTGGCGAAGATAACCGGTCTGGGCTATCAGGGCATCACCTTCAACATCAACAATGGCAAGGTCCCGGCGAACGATCCGTTCAGGGATGCCCGCGTGCGCGAGGCGTTTTCTCAGGCTATCGACCGTGAGGCGTTAAATCAGGTGGTCTTTGAAGGCCTCTACACCCCGGCAAACCAGGCGTTTTCTACGGTGAGCCCGTATCACGTCAACCTGCCGGTGCCACCTCGTGACGTCGAGAAGGCCAAAGCGCTGCTCAAAGCCGCAGGCGTCACCGCGCCGCTGACCGTCAACCTGCTGGTGCCGAACAACCCAACCTCGCAGCAGGTGGGACAGGTGCTGCAGGCGATGGTTGCTGAGGCGGGCTTCACGCTGAACCTGCAGATGACCGAATTCGCCACGCTGCTGGATCGCCAGCAGAGCGGTGACTATCAGCTGAGCTTCTCCGGCTGGTCGGGACGCCCGGACCCGGACGGCAGCATCTACGGCTTTATCCACAGCAAAGGTACCCTGAACGACGGCCGCTACAGCAACGCTCAGGTCGACGAGTGGCTGACCCAGGCGCGCCAGAGCACCGACCAGGCCGCGCGCCAGCCGCTGTATGACAAGGTGGTGAAGCAGCTGCAAACCGACATGCCGATTGCCTACCTCTACTTCGAGCCGCGCATTTTTGGCCTGAACAAAAGCGTGCAGGGTTTTAAGCCGTACCCGGACGGCATCGTGCGTCTGGCCGGTTTGACGCTGGCGAAATAAAGGTCCTGAGGAGAACCCATGCTGGAACTGATTTGCAAACGTCTGCTGCTGGCCGTCCCGACGCTGTTGCTTGTGAGCATGATGGTGTTCGGCCTGCAAAAGCTGCTGCCCGGCGATCCGCTGATCGCCATGGCCGGGGAAGAGCGCGATCCGGCGGTGATCGCCCAGCTGCGCGCGGAGCTGAACCTGGATGCGCCGATCCCTGTGCAGTATTTCCACTGGCTGACGCGGGCGCTGCAGGGCGATCTGGGCGTCTCCTTACGCACGCACGAACCGGTGACTGAGCTTATCGCCAGCAAGCTGCCGGTTACGCTGGAGCTGTCCCTGCTGGCGATGATTATCGCGCTGGTGTTTGGCATTAGCATGGGGATCCTCGCGGCGGTGAATAAAAACAGCTGGGTCGATCACGGGGCGAACTTCGTGGCGATCTCGGGGATCTCGATACCCCACTTCTGGCTGGGGATCCTGCTGATTCTGGTCTTCTCGGTGAACCTGCAGTGGCTGCCCGCGTCCGGCTACGTGCCGTTCAGTGAAGATCCGCTCCAGAACCTGCGCACGCTGCTGTTGCCCGCGTCCGTGCTCGGAACCGGCCTCGCGGCGACGCTGATGCGCCACACCCGCGCGTCGATGATTGCGGTGCTGAAGGCTGACTATATCCGCACCGCCCGGGCTAAGGGGCTGCTGCCGAAAGCGGTGATCCTGAAGCACGCGTTTCGCAACGCGCTGGTACCGGTGATCACCCTCACCACGCTGCTGTTCGGCGAGCTGCTGGGCGGCGCGGTACTGACCGAGCAGGTCTTCACCATTCCGGGCTTTGGCAAGATGATCGTCGATTCGGTGTTCAACCGTGACTACGCGGTGGTGCAGGGCGTGGTGCTGATCGTGGCGATCGGCTTTCTGCTGCTCAACCTGCTGGCCGACGTGCTTTACGTCCTTATCAACCCGAAAATGCGAGGTTAACGATGGCGGAACTGACGACGCAAACCGTTGCGCCCGCGCTGCCGCGCGCGGAAAACCGGGTGCTGAAGAAATTCCTCGCCAACAAAAGCGCGGTGATTGGCGCGCTTGTGGTGGGCTTCTTTGTGCTGGTGGCGCTGCTGGCTCCGTGGATTGCCCCGTTCGATCCGGTCAAAGCCAACTTCCTGGCGGTGCGTAAAGCGCCGTCGGCGATGTACTGGTTCGGCACCGACGAGCTGGGACGCGACATTTTGTCCCGCATTATCTGGGGGGCTCGCACCTCGCTGATGGCGGGCTGTATGTCGGTGGTTATCGCCGTGGTCATCGGCGTGCCGCTGGGGCTGGTGGCGGGCTACTTCCAGAAGATGTGGGACGGCGTGATATCGCGCTTTATCGAGGCGCTGCTGGCCTGTCCGTTCCTGATCATGGCGATCGCGCTGGGGGCGTTTTTAGGCCCGAGCCTCACCAATGCCATGATCGCCATCGGTCTTTCGGCAATGCCGATCTTTGCCCGCCTGACGCGCGGGCAGGTGATCGCCATCCGCAACGAAGAGTACATCGACGGCGCGCGGGCGATTGGCCTGCCGGATCGCTGGATCATCATTAAATACGTTTTGCCAAACGTGATGTCGCCGATCCTGGTGCAGGCCACGCTGGCCATCGCCTCGGCGATTATCGCCGAAGCCAGCCTGTCGTTTTTAGGGCTAGGGCAGCAGCCGCCCAATCCGTCCTGGGGCTCCATGCTCAACACCGCGAAAGGGTTTCTTGAGCAGGCACCGTGGATGTCCGTTTTCCCCGGCGTGGCGATTTTTCTTGCCGTGCAGGGCTTTAATTTACTTGGCGACGGGCTGCGCGATGCGCTCGATCCGCGCCATGACTAAGGAGTCATGATGACCAAAGCGCTTGATTTTACGTCCGGTTACGATTCACGACGCCCACCGATGATGGGCCATAATGCCGTTGCCACGTCGCAGCCGCTGGCGGCGCAGGCGGGAATGAAAATGCTGCAGCTGGGTGGCAACGCCGTCGATGCGGCCATTGCTACCGCGATGGCACTGACGGTGGTTGAGCCGACCGGCAACGGGATCGGCAGCGACGCCTTTGCCATCGTCTGGGATGGTGAAAAGCTGCACGGCCTGAACGCATCCGGGCGCTCGCCGGCCAGCTGGCATGCGGATCTGTTTGCCGGCAAAACGGCGGTACCGGAAATCGGCTGGGACGCGGTGACGGTGCCCGGAGCTGTGTCCGGCTGGGTTGCCCTGGCGGAACGTTTTGGCACGCTGCCGCTGACCACGCTGGCGCAGCCTGCGATTGACTACGCGCGCAACGGTTTCCCGGTCTCACCGCTGATTGGTCATCTCTGGCAGCGCGGCTATAACAAGCTGAAAGATCAGCCGGGCTTTAGCGCCTGCTTTGCGCCGGAAGGCCGCGCTCCGCGCGTGGGAGAGATCTTCCGTAACCCGGCGCAGGCTAATTCGCTGGAGCTGATTGCCGAAACCAACGGCGACGCGTTTTACCGCGGCGAGCTGGCGCAGAAAATTGCCGACTTCGCCCGGGAGCACGGCGCGCACCTGACGGCTGAAGATCTGGCAAACCACCGCGTGGACTGGGTAGAGCTGCTGTCGCGCGACTTCGCGGGCGGCTCGGTGCAGGAGCTGCCGCCAAACGGCCAGGGGATCGCCACGCTGATTGCGCTCGGTATTCTGGAGCAGTGCGGAATTGAGAAGCATCATCCGGACTCCGTGCAGTCCCTTCACCTGTCCATCGAGGCGATGAAGCTGGCGCTGGCGGATCTCGACCGCTACGTGGCGGATGAAGAACACATGGAGTTCGCCGCAAAAGAGCTGCTGAGCGACCATTATCTGAAGTCGCGCGCGGCGCTTATCGACCACGATAAAGCCTCTGATTTTGTCTACGGCTCCCCGACGCAGAGCGGCACGGTCTACATCAGCACCGCCGACGACAGCGGGATGATGGTCTCGTTTATTCAGTCCAACTTTATGGGATTTGGATCAGGCATCGTGGTGCCGGACACCGGGATCAGCCTGCAAAACCGGGGCTGTGGATTTGTGCTGGATCCGAATCATCCGAACGCGCTGGCGGGCAGCAAGCGTCCGTTCCACACCATCATTCCGGGCTTTGCGATGGACGGCAGCGGCAAGCCGCTGATGTCCTTCGGCGTGATGGGCGGCCCGATGCAGGCGCAGGGGCACATGCAGATGGCGCTGCGCATTATGCTGCACGGGCAAAACCCGCAGGCGGCCATCGACGCGCCGCGCTGGCGCGTGGTGCAGGGCAGGGAGGTGATCGTCGAATCGACGTTCGATCGCAATACGATTGCGGCGCTGCGCGAGCGCGGGCATCAGATCGTGGTAGAAGATCCGCTCCAGGATTACAACTTCGGCGGAGCGCAGGTGATTTACCGCATGCCGGAAGGGCACTACGTGGCCGCGACGGAAAGCCGCAAAGACGGGCAGGCGTTAGTGAGTTAATGTTTTATCCCCCTAATGCGAGCAGCGAACAATCCCCTCTCCCCTTTGGGGAGAGGGTCAGGGTGAGGGGAAAATTTCACCCAATGCTAAACGGATCCGCATCCTGCCACGCCGGAAACTTCTCCCGATACTCCTTCAGCGCCGTTAACGACAGCTCGGCATCAATGCGCGTCGCCTGATGCGGCTCGGCGGTGGCAATAATCTCGCCCTGCGGATTCACCACCCGGCTGTCGCCGCGGTAGTGATGCCCGTTGCCGTCCGTTCCCACGCGGTTACAGCCCACCACGTACGCCTGGTTCTCAATCGCGCGGGCCACCAGCAGCGCCTGCCAGTGCAGCGAGCGCGGCGCGGGCCAGTTGGCGACGTACAGCGCCAGGTCGTAATCGTTGCGGTTGCGCGACCACACCGGGAAGCGCAGGTCGTAGCAGACCAGCGGCAGGATGCGCCAGCCGCGCCACTCGAACACCACGCGTTCGTTACCGGCTTCATAGTGATGATGTTCATCGGCCATGCGGAACAGGTGGCGTTTATCGTAAAAATGCACTTTTCCTTCCGGCTCCACCAGCAGGAAGCGGTTCACCGGTCCGCGCTCCGTCTGCAGGGCGGCGCTACCGGCGATCAGCGCGTTGGTCTGCTGCGCTTTGGCATGCATCCAGGCGACCACCTCTTCCTGGGGCATCGACTGTTTAGCCGCTTCCATCGCGAAGCCGGTGGTAAACATCTCCGGCAGGACAATCACATCTCGCCCGGTAATTTCTTCCAGTTGACGATCAAAGTGGCGCAGGTTGGCAGGGCCATCCATCCACACTAAAGGCTGCTGCAAAATCGAAATCTTCAAACCAGGCACGATACAGACTCCTCAAACGACCCCTTTTTGACACTGTAGCACGTCATTACGAGAAAATGTGGCAATAAAAAACCCCGCACCGGGCGGGGTTTGTCAGAGCGAAGCGGGTTATGCCGCTTCAGGTTTGCGGTGCTTCTCCGGCAGCTTTACCGGCTGCGTCGCCAGCTCTTCCGGTTCGAAATCATCCACGTTAATACTGCGCAGACGGCTCTCTTCGGCTTTCACCAGCAGCGCAGCTTCGTCGTTATTGATAATGCCACCGGCCAGCGCCTGTTTCGCCAGTTCGTCCAGACGGGTAAACGGCAGGTTTTTACCCAGCTGTTTACAAATTTTCTGGTGAATCGGATCGGCGGCCATCACGTCCAGCAGCGCCTCTTCCAGCAGGCCCACCGGGTTATGCGGCGTTGGCGCCAGATACTGACCGCGGCCGATACGGGAGCGGGTTGCGCTCGGAACCTGCAGGATCTTCGCCACCTTGTGGTCCAGTTTGTCCGACGGCGCCAGATGATGGCGACCGGTCGGGAAGATCACCGCGCGCAGGGCGCCCGCCACGAAGCGGTTCGGGAAGTTGGCCAGCAGGTCGTCAATCGCCTGTTCCGCCTGATACATTGCATCTTGTACGCCCCAATGCACCAGCGGCAGATCCGCTTCCTGACGGCCTTCGTCGTCGTAGCGCTTCAGGACCGCAGAGGCCAGGAAGATCTGGCTCAGCACATCACCCAGACGGGCAGAGATACGTTCGCGACGCTTCAGGCTACCGCCCAGCACCGCCATAGAGACGTCAGACAGCAGAGCCAGGTTGGCGCTCAGACGGTTCAGATGCTGGTAGTAACGTTTGGTCGCATCGCCGGTTGGCGTTGCGCTGGTCAGGCCGCGCGTCAGGCCGAGCCAGAAGCTGCGCACCTTGTTGCTGCCCACGTGACCGATATGTTTGAACAGCAGCTTGTCGAAGGCATCCACGTCGTTGTTCTGCGCGGCGGCCATCTCTTCCAGCACGTATGGATGGCAGCGAATCGCCCCCTGGCCGAAGATCATCATGCTGCGGGTCAGGATGTTTGCCCCTTCCACGGTGATGGCAATCGGTGCGCCCTGATAGCCGCGCGCCAGGAAGTTGCCTTCGCCGAGCATAATGCCTTTACCACCCGCGATATCCATCGCGTCAATGATCGACTGCTGCGCGCGGTGGGTACAGTGGTACTTCACAATCGCGGACAGCACGGCCGGTTTTTCGCCCAGCATAATGCCGTAGGTAATCAGGGATGCTGCGGCGTCCATCACGTAGGCGTTGCCCGCGATACGCGCCAGCGGCTCTTCGATACCTTCCATCTTGCCGATGGAGATTTTGAACTGACGGCGGATATGGGCGTACGCGCCAATCCCCATTGCCACCGACTTCAGACCGCCGGTTGAATTCGACGGCAGGGTGATCCCGCGGCCCACCGACAGACATTCAACCAGCATGCGCCAGCCCTGACCGGCCATTTTCGGGCCGCCGATGATGTAGTCAATCGGCACGAAGATATCCTGACCGCGGGTCGGACCGTTCTGGAACGGCACGTTCAGCGGGAAGTGACGACGACCAATTTCAACGCCCGGAGTAGAGGTTGGGATCAGCGCACAGGTAATGCCCAGATCTTCTTCTCCGCCCAGCAGTTTTTCCGGGTCGGAGAGCTTAAACGCCAGGCCGAGCACCGTGGCGATAGGCGCCAGGGTGATATAACGTTTGTTCCAGGTCAGGCGCATGCCCAGTACCTGCTGGCCCTGCCATTCGCCCATGCACACTACGCCGGTATCCGGGATTGCGCCTGCATCGGAGCCCGCTTCCGGGCTGGTCAGCGCGAAGCAAGGGATTTCCTGACCGCGCGCCAGGCGCGGCAGGTAGTGATCTTTCTGCTCTTCCGTACCGTAGTGCTGCAGCAGCTCGCCCGGCCCTAAGGAGTTCGGCACGCCAACGGTAATCGCCAGGATCCCGGAGACGCCCGCCAGCTTTTGCAGGACGCGAGCTTGAGCGTAAGCGGAGAATTCCAGACCGCCGTACTCTTTCTTAATGATCATCGCGAAGAAGCGATGCTCTTTCAGGTACGCCCACAGCTCCGGCGGCAGGTCGGCCATCTCGTGGGTGATAGCGAAGTCGTTTGCCATGCGGCACGCTTCTTCCACCGGGCCGTCGATAAAGGCCTGCTCTTCGGCGGTCAGACGCGGCTGTGGATAGTTGTGCAGCTTTTTCCAGTCCGGGTTGCCCTGGAACAGATCGCCTTCCCACCAGGTGGTACCGGCGTCAATCGCTTCTTTCTCCGTGCGCGACATCGGCGGCATCACTTTACGGAAGCCCTTGAACACCGGCGCGGAGATCATCGACTTGCGCATCGGGGCCAGGTTAAACGGCAGAAGAATGATGGCAAGAGGGACTAAAATCCAGATATTCCAGAGGCCTGCGACGCCAAGCGCAGCCGTCCAGGCCAGAAGAATCAGGCTGCTCAGGAATAAACTGACGCGGTGATAGAACAACACACCGAGCAGTACAACGGTTGCGAGAATGCTCAAAATCATCATAAAGAAAAGCTCCCTTGCTTGTAGGAGGTCTGACCACTTGTGATGATATGGTTGTAGTTGATGTGAATTCCTTTAGCAATGTGTTTACAAAATAATTACAACCTGGTTCACATTGTTCGTGTTTTCGCCGGCACAAAAAATCAAAACGCCGGACGATTCGCATGGCTTTAGCTTCTCGCTTTTCCCGCTATCCGGTACACTCCACTGTGTTATTTCATCAATACTGAAGGATTATCCTCATGTACCAGGATCTTATTCGTAACGAACTGAACGAAGCGGCGGAAACGCTGGCGAACTTTCTGAAAGATGATGCCAATATTCACGCTATTCAGCGCGCAGCGGTCCTGCTGGCCGACAGCTTCAAAGCCGGTGGCAAAGTACTCTCCTGCGGTAACGGCGGTTCCCACTGTGACGCCATGCACTTCGCCGAAGAGCTGACCGGACGCTATCGCGAAAACCGTCCGGGCTACCCGGCGATTGCGATTTCTGACGTGAGCCACATCTCCTGCGTAGGCAACGACTTCGGTTACGACCACATCTTTTCCCGCTACGTTGAGGCAGTAGGCCGTGAAGGCGACGTGCTGCTGGGTATCTCTACCTCCGGTAACTCCGCGAACGTGATCAAAGCGATCGCCGCCGCGCGTGAAAAAGGGATGAAGGTCATCACCCTTACCGGTAAAGATGGCGGTAAGATGGACGGTACGGCGGATATCGAAATTCGCGTTCCGCACTTCGGCTATGCAGACCGCGTTCAGGAGATTCACATCAAAGTGATCCACATCCTGATTCAACTGATCGAAAAAGAGATGGTTAAGTAAGAAGGCTATTTTATTTGCCATTTTGAATCCGGGCAGTGCTCGAAATCCTCACGTACTACGTGTACGCTCCGGTTTCTGCGCGCTGTCCGAATCCAAACTGGCTGCAACAATTACGCCTTCCCGCGTTAAGGCGTTTTGTGGAGGTGCTGTATGTGCGAACTGCTCGGGATGAGCGCCAATGTGCCAACCGATATCTGCTTTAGTTTCACCGGGCTGGTGCAGCGCGGTGGAGGAACCGGGCCGCACAAAGACGGCTGGGGCATCACCTTCTACGAAGGCAAAGGGTGTCGCACGTTCAAAGATCCGCAGCCCAGCTTTAACTCACCGATTGCCAAACTGGTGCAAGATTACCCCATTAAATCCTGTTCGGTGATCGCGCATATTCGTCAGGCAAACCGCGGCGAAGTGGCACTGGAAAATACCCATCCCTTTACCCGTGAGCTGTGGGGCCGTAACTGGACCTACGCGCACAACGGGCAGCTTACGGGCTATAAGTCGCTGGAGACGGGGAACTTCCGACCGGTTGGCGAAACGGACAGTGAAAAGGCCTTCTGCTGGCTGCTGCATAAGCTGACGGAACGTTATCCGCGTACGCCCGGCAACATGGCCGCCGTATTCAAATACATCGCGACGCTGGCCGCTGAACTGCGAGAAAAAGGCGTGTTTAACATGCTGCTGTCTGACGGGCGCTACGTGATGGCGTTCTGCTCGACGAATCTCTTCTGGATTACGCGCCGCGCGCCGTTTGGCGTCGCTACACTGCTCGATCAGGATGTGGAGATAGATTTTCAGAAAGAGACCACACCCAACGATGTGGTCACAGTCATTGCAACGCAGCCGCTGACGGGCAACGAAACCTGGCAAAAGATTATGCCAGGCGAGTGGGTGCTATTTTGTCTCGGGGACCGTGTAATTTGACGCCAGCTGTGGATGGACAACTTCGTGGCTCAGCGGTTTGCTGACCACGTAACGGCCATCGACGATAGAGACCACTGGTGGTTTGTGGGTCTGCTCAAAGTAGTCATAACCTGGCTTCAACTGTTTCCAGAAATCGGCATAGTAAGAGTACTTATGGCGCGCCATGTTGGCATCCGTCATGCGGAACGGGTAGATGCTGACCTGAACGTTAGGCTGTCCAAAGACCAGTGCGCCGGTCACGAACTGGAAAATCTCATCAATGCCGGAATCGGTCATCGCGTAGCAGCCGACAGACACGCAGGCACCGTGGATCATCAGGTATTTCCCTTCATAACCGTGAGCACGGTCATAGGCGTTCGGGAAACCGATGTTGATCGCTTTATAGAAGCGGCTATCCGGCTTTAACTGGTTGCGCTGAACGTTGTAAAACCCTTCCGGACTCTTGAAATCGCCCTGACGCTGTTTCGGGCCCAGCCCGCCGGAATAGTTACAAATCTTGTAGCTATCAAGCAGCTGATACGTCTCGCCCATTTTTACAAACAGATCGAGCGTGCGCTCTTCCTTGAAGATTTGAATATAAACCGGGGATCCCATTAACTGCTGTTTATATTCTTTGCTGATCGGCGTCGTGGAGCTGTTGCTGCTGAGCAGCCCGGCAAACGACATGCACGGAATCAGAAGCATCGCAATGAACAATGCGATTTTACGCATACTACTAGTTCCTTGATAAAACCATGACCAACTTGCCAGGACGGCAAAAGAGACCCGAAATCAGATTATTCTGTTAGGAGCGCTCACATTAGCACCGCTATAGATTTTCGCAAGAGCCGGGCGGTGAGTTTACAAATTAGTTTTACTTTATAAACCATCAAATACCCGCTGGCTCCAGGAACTTTGCGTAATAGCTCGCATTTTGGCGCGCCCGACGGCGGATTACCTGCCCGTCAGAAGGGGAAAATGTTACACTTCGCGCCCACTGGATTGTTGTTTATGGAAACCTGCTAACCACATGTTTAAAATAAAAAAAGGACTTAATCTGCCGATTGCAGGCGTGCCTGAGCAGCACGTCTCGTCTGGCGCAAGCGTCCGTCATGTCGCAATTTTAGGTGACGATTATCTGGGAATGCGTCCTTCAATGCTGGTGCAGGAGGGCGATCGCGTGCTCAAAGGGCAGGCACTCTTTGAGGACAAAAAAAATCCCGGCGTCATGTTCACGGCCCCCGCCAGCGGCACCGTTGTGGCGATCAACCGCGGCGAGCGTCGCGTGTTGCAGTCGGTGGTTATCCGCATCGAAGGCGATGAACAGCGTGAGTTTGCTCGTTATGATGCGGCAGACCTCGCGACGCTTAGCCGCGAAGATGTGCAGGCTCAGCTGCTCGCGTCCGGCCTGTGGACGGCGCTGCGTACGCGTCCTTTCAGCAAATCGCCCGTTCCTGATACCGCCCCGGCCGCTATTTTCGTTACGGCCATCGACACCAACCCGCTCAGCGCGGATCCGCTGCCCATTATTCTGGCGCAGCGTAAAGCCTTTGATGCCGGGCTGACCGTTCTGACTCGCCTGACGCCCGGAAAAGTGCACGTTTGCCAGGCCGGGGGCGGCAAGCTTGGCGGCCATCCTCAGGGGCAGGTCACGTTTAATGAATTTTCCGGTCCGCATCCGGCGGGGCTGGTCGGGACCCATATCCACTTCCTTGAGCCGGTGAGCCTGAAGAAACAGGTCTGGCACCTTAATTATCAGGACGTCATTGCCATCGGTAAGCTCTTTACCACGGGTGAACTCTGCGCTGAACGGATCGTCGCTATCGGCGGGCCTCAGGCCGCCAACCCGCGTCTGGTTAAAACGCTTCTGGGAGCAGACATTAATGAACTGCTTGCGGGGGAAACGAAAGAGGGTGAAAACCGCCTGATCTCCGGTTCGGTACTCAGCGGCCGCCGCGCTGTAAATGCGTACGCGTACCTGGGACGTTTCCATCTTCAGGTGAGCGTAGTTATGGAAGGGCGCGAGAAAGAGCTGTTCGGCTGGGTTCTGCCAGGTGCAGAAAAATACTCCGTCACCCGCACCACGCTGGGCCACTTCCTGCGGCACAAGCTGTTTAACTTCTCTACCAGCACGAACGGCGGCGAGCGCGCGATGGTCCCGATTGGCAACTACGAACGTGTAATGCCGCTGGATATTCTGCCCACCGTGCTGCTGCGCGATCTCCTGGCCGGCGACACCGACGGCGCGCAGGCGCTCGGTTGTCTTGAACTGGATGAAGAAGATCTGGCGCTCTGTACCTATGTGTGTCCAGGTAAATACGAATATGGACCCGTATTGCGCGAGGTGTTAACCCGCATTGAGCAGGAAGGATAACCATGGGATTAAAACACCTCTTCGAAAAAATTGAGCCGCACTTTACCGAAGGGAAGCTCAAAAAGTACTACCCGCTGTATGAAGCAACGACGACCATTTTCTACACCCCGGGTCTGGTAACGAAAGGGGCAGCGCACGTTCGCGATGCCATCGATCTGAAACGCATGATGATCCTGGTGTGGTTTGCGGTCTTCCCGGCCATGTTCTGGGGCATGTACAACGTCGGCCTGCAGACCATTCCGGCGCTGCACCATATGTACGACGCCCAGCAGCTGGCGCAGGTGATCCAGTCCGACTGGCACTATCGTCTGGCCCAGTCGCTGGGGGTAAGCTTTGCTGCAGACGCGGGCTGGCTGAGTATGATGACGCTGGGCGCGGTCTTCTTCCTGCCGATCTACATGACTGTCTTTATCGTGGGCGGCTTCTGGGAAGTGCTGTTCGCCATCATCCGTAAACACGAGATCAACGAGGGCTTCTTCGTTACCTCCATTCTGTTTGCGCTGATTGTTCCGCCTACGCTGCCGCTCTGGCAGGCGGCGATGGGGATCAGCTTTGGCGTGGTGATTGCCAAAGAGATTTTCGGCGGCACCGGACGCAACTTCCTCAACCCGGCGCTGGCGGGGCGTGCGTTCTTGTTCTTTGCTTACCCGGCGCAGATTTCGGGCGACCTGGTATGGACGGCGGCGGACGGTTTCTCCGGCGCGACGCCGCTTTCTCAGTGGGCGGCAGGCGGCGGTGAAACGCTGGTCAACAATGCTACCGGCCAGCCTGTGACCTGGTTCGACGCGTTTATTGGCAACATTCCGGGCTCCATTGGTGAAGTGTCTACCCTGATGATTTTGATCGGCGGGGCCATCATCCTCTTTGGCCGCGTGGCGTCCTGGCGCATCGTCGCGGGCGTCATGCTCGGCATGGTGCTTACCGCCACGCTGTTCAATCTCATTGGTTCAAACACGAACCCAATGTTCTCCATGCCGTGGTACTGGCACCTCGTGCTGGGAGGCTTTGCGTTTGGCATGATGTTCATGGCCACCGATCCCGTCTCGGCCTCCTTTACCGACAGAGGTAAATGGTGTTACGGCGCGCTCATTGGCGTGATGTGTGTACTGATTCGCGTGGTCAACCCGGCCTATCCGGAAGGGATGATGTTGGCCATTCTGTTTGCCAACCTGTTTGCGCCGCTGTTCGACTACCTGGTCGTGCGCGCCAACATTAAGCGGAGGAAGGCGCGTGGCTGAGGTTAAAAATAACGACAGCATCAGCAAAACGCTGCTGGTGGTTTTGGTACTGTGTCTGGTTTGTTCCATCGTGGTTGCCGGTTCTGCCGTAGGGTTGAAACCGCTGCAGCAGGAGCAACGCGCGCTGGATAAACAGCGCAACATCCTGGCCGTAGCCGGACTGATGCAGGAAGGCATGACGAAGGACGACGTCGCGGCCGTGTTTGCTGAACGTATTACCGCACGGCTGGTGGATTTAAAAACCGGCGAGCTGATGGATAAAGACCCGGCGAAATACAACCAGGCGCTGGCGCTGAAAGATCCGCAGATGAGCACCGCGCTTGACGCCTCGCAGGATCCGGCAGGTATTAAGCGCCGCAGCAACATCGCGGAGATTTACCTGGTGCGTGACGAGCAAAAACGCATACAGGAAGTGGTTTTGCCGATCTACGGTAACGGGCTGTGGTCAATGATGTACGCCTTTGTGGCACTGGATACCGATGGCCGCACGGTCAAAGGCATCACCTATTACGATCAGGGCGAAACGCCGGGGTTGGGGGGGGAAGTTGAGAACCCTAACTGGCGTGCGCAGTTTGTCGGTAAAAAAGTGCTCGACGACAGCGGCCAGCCTGCGCTGAAGGTGGTGAAAGGAGGCGCGCGTCCCGGTGATGAATTCGCCGTTGACGGCCTTTCCGGCGCCACGCTCACCTCTAACGGGGTACAGCACAGTTTTGATTTCTGGATGGGTGAACTGGGCTTTGGTCCCTTCCTGAAAAATGTACGTGAAGGAGCGCTGAACAATGGCTGATACGGGTGAACTGAAAGAAGTTAAAAAAGTGCTGATTGGCCCACTTTTAGCCAATAACCCGATAACTCTGCAGGTGCTGGGCGTCTGTTCAGCCCTGGCGGTGACCACCAAACTGGAAACGGCGGTGGTGATGACGCTGGCGGTAACGCTGGTTACGGCGTTCTCCAGCATGTTTATCTCGATGATTCGCCACCACATCCCCAACAGCGTGAGGATCATCGTGCAGATGGCGATCATCGCCTCGCTGGTGATCGTGGTCGATCAGCTACTGCGCGCTTTCGCCTACGAAACCTCGAAGCAGCTTTCGGTGTTTGTCGGCCTGATTATCACCAACTGCATCGTGATGGGGCGCGCTGAAGCCTACGCCATGAAAATGCCGCCGCTGGCGAGCTTTATGGACGGTATTGGCAACGGCCTGGGTTACGGCGTAATCCTGCTGACGGTCGGTTTCCTGCGCGAGCTTATTGGCAGCGGCAAGCTGTTTGGCGTTCAGGTGCTGGATACGGTACAGAACGGCGGCTGGTATCTGCCGAACGGCCTGTTCCTGCTGGCCCCAAGCGCATTTTTCATTATCGGTTTGCTGATCTGGCTGATTCGTACGTTGAAGCCTGAACAGCAGGAAAAGGAGTAACCGACAATGGCTCATTACCTGAGTTTATTTGTGCGCGCGGTGTTTGTTGAAAACATGGCGCTCGCCTTCTTCCTGGGCATGTGTACGTTCCTTGCCGTTTCTAAAAAGGTTTCGACGGCATTTGGCCTGGGCGTGGCGGTCACCGTTGTGCTGGGGCTTTCGGTTCCGATTAACAACCTGGTGTTCAACTTCGTGCTGCGGGACAGCGCGCTGGTGGAGGGGGTTGATCTTAGCTTCCTGAACTTCATCACCTTTATTGGGGTGATTGCGGCGCTGGTGCAAATCCTGGAGATGATCCTCGATAAGTATTTCCCGTCGTTGTACAACGCGCTGGGGATCTTCCTGCCGCTGATCGCGGTGAACTGCGCCATCTTTGGCGGCGTCTCGTTTATGGTGCAGCGTGATTACAACTTCAGTGAATCGGTGGTGTACGGCTTCGGTTCCGGTATCGGCTGGATGCTGGCGATTGTCACCATGGCGGGGATCCGTGAAAAAATGAAATATGCCAACGTGCCCGCTGGGCTGCGCGGCTTAGGGATCACCTTTATCACCACCGGCCTGATGGCGTTGGGCTTTATGTCCTTCTCCGGTGTGCAGCTATAAGGGCTAACAGATGGAAATTATTCTTGGCGTGGTGATGTTCACGCTGATAGTACTGGTGCTGTCAGGGCTGATTCTGGCGGCGCGCGCAAAGCTGGTCAATTCCGGGGATGTGATCATTGATATCAATGACGATCCGCAGAACCAGATCCGCACCCCGGCAGGGGATAAGCTGCTTAATACGCTCTCGGGGAACGGGATTTTTGTCTCGTCAGCCTGCGGTGGCGGTGGTTCATGTGGGCAGTGCCGTGTGACGGTGAAAGAGGGAGGCGGGGATATTCTGCCAACTGAACTGTCGCATATCACGAAGCGTGAAGCGAAAGAGGGTTGCCGCCTGGCATGCCAGGTTGCGGTGCGCCAGAACATGAAGATTGAGCTGCCGGAAGAGATCTTCGGCGTGAAAAAATGGGAGTGCGAGGTTATCTCGAACGATAACAAAGCGACTTTCATTAAAGAGCTTAAGCTGCGTGTCCCTGAAGGGGAGAGCGTCCCGTTCCGCGCGGGGGGCTATATTCAGATTGATTGTCCGGCGCACACCGTGGCGTATGCTGACTTCGACGTGCCCGATGAATACCGCGCCGACTGGGATAAATTTAACCTCTTCCGCTTCGTTTCCGAGGTAAAAGAGCCCGCGCTTCGCGCCTATTCCATGGCTAACTACCCGGAAGAGAAGGGCATTATTATGCTCAACGTGCGTATCGCCACGCCGCCACCGAATGTGCCTGATGCGCCGCCGGGCGTCATGTCGTCATATATCTGGTCCCTCAAGCCGGGTGACAAGGTGACGATCTCCGGTCCGTTCGGCGAGTTCTTTGCCAAAGATACCGACGCGGAAATGGTCTTTATCGGCGGCGGTGCCGGTATGGCCCCGATGCGCTCGCACATCTTCGACCAGCTCAAACGTCTTAGCAGCAAGCGTAAAATCAGCTTCTGGTACGGTGCGCGTTCGCTGCGCGAAATGTTCTACGACGATGAGTTCGAGCAGTTGGCGCGTGAGAACCCTAACTTTACCTTCCACGTGGCGCTTTCCGATCCGCAGCCGGAAGATAACTGGACGGGCTATACGGGCTTCATCCACAACGTGCTGTATGAAAACTACCTCAAACAGCATCCGGCACCGGAAGACTGCGAGTTCTATATGTGTGGCCCGCCAATGATGAACGCCGCGGTGATCAAGATGCTAAAAGATCTCGGCGTGGAAGATGAGAACATCCTCCTTGATGATTTTGGAGGCTGATCGTGTTGACCTTTCTGGCAACCTTCGCGGTGTTTGTGCTGGTGATCTTCGGGATGTCGTTGGGCTGGATCATCAAGCGTAAAAGTATTCAGGGCAGCTGTGGAGGCATCTCTTCCATCGGGATGGAAAAGGTGTGCGACTGCCCGGAACCGTGCGATGCGCGTAAAAAACGGATGGCTCGGGACCAGCAGAGGATCATCTAGAAAAAGGCCGCTTCGTGCGGCCTTTTTCATTTATTTCCAGCTTTTGGCTTTGGCTGGCGAGTCCACAAGAACTCCTTCGGCACCCAGTGTTTTCGCCTTCTGGTAGTCCTCTTCAGAGTTCACGCCGATAAAAATCAGATGGGCATTGCCCTGAGAGCGGAAGCAGTCAACGGCCTCTTTGTCCCACGTTAATGTTGCAGGAGAGACACCTTCGCCTAAGGTGAATTTCTCGACTACCTCTACTTTTCGGTTTAACTCAAGCCCATACCAGTAATCGTCCATTTTTTGTGAAGGAGGCAGACATTCGTGGCTCAACGAAATCGTGGCCAGACGCGTGCGAGTCTCGCTGCGTGTGACAAAGCGGGGGATTTCGGCAGGCAATGCTTCCATATAGCGATCTTCGGTTGAATAGACGCGAACGCGGTTCAGGCTGTTGGTCTCTTTCAATACGTTAAGCAGCGTATTGCCCATGGTCGCTGGATCTGCATCCGGCGATTTGATGTCAATGAAAAATCGCGTATCTGGCCAGGCGGTCAGTACCGACTTCAGCGTCGGTATCGGAGTATTAAGCAGGTTTTCCGGCAGGCCTTTATCTTTCCACTTCACGCTGGCATCCGCCTTTGCCAGTTCTTCAGCGGTATACTGTGACACCTTTCCCTGCAGATTGGTTAACGCCTTCAGGTCGGCAGGTCGAAAGAGAACCGGTACGTCATCCCGGCTTAACTGCACGGTTATCCAGACGATATCTGCTTTGTTTTCGAGCGCGAGCTTTATGGCTGGCAGGGTGTTTTCAGGTGCATCCGCGGTACCGCCCCGGTGGGCGACGATTTCTGGATTTGCTGATGCGGCACTCGCCAGAAACAGTAGCGAAACCGATAATATTTTCTTCATGAATGATTACCCTTCATTAATTATATAAGTGTATGTAAATAAAGGATTTGTTCTGAGGATTTGTAACACGTTTTTATGACAACTGTGAGTAAGGAAAATTGCTGACGCATTTTTTGCCTTTTGTTATACTGTATATAAATACATGTGTGGTATGACCGATGCGCAAAATAATCCATGTTGATATGGACTGCTTTTTTGCCGCAGTGGAGATGCGTGACAACCCGGCGCTGCGGGATATTCCCATCGCCATTGGCGGCAGCCGCGTTCAGCGCGGTGTGATAAGCACCGCCAACTATCCTGCGCGCAAATTTGGCGTGCGCAGCGCCATGCCGACGGCGATGGCGCTGAAACTGTGTCCGCACCTCACCCTTTTGCCCGGTCGCTTTGACGCCTATAAAGAAGCCTCAAACCATATTCGGGAAATTTTCTCCCGCTACACCTCACTGATTGAACCGCTATCGCTGGACGAAGCCTATCTGGACGTCACCGATAGCCTGCACTGTCACGGCTCCGCTACCCTGATGGCGCAGGAGATCCGACAGACCATTTTCAACGAGCTGAATCTCACCGCATCGGCAGGCGTCGCGCCGGTAAAATTTCTCGCTAAAATCGCCTCCGATTTAAATAAACCCAACGGCCAGTACGTCATCACCCCTGAAGAGGTCCCGGCGTTTTTAAAAACGCTGCCGCTTGGCAAAATCCCCGGCGTAGGCAAAGTCTCCGCCGCTAAGCTGGAAAGTATGGGGTTACGCACCTGCGAAGATGTGCAGCGAAGCGACCTGGCGATGCTGCTCAAGCGCTTTGGGAAGTTTGGTCGCGTGCTGTGGGAGCGCAGTCAGGGCATCGATGAGCGTAGCGTAAGCAGCGAACGGTTACGTAAATCGGTCGGGGTTGAACGCACGCTGAGCGAAGACATCCATGACTGGTCGGAATGCGAAACCATTATTACGGAACAGCTCTATCCGGAGCTGGAACGACGCCTGAGCAAAGTAAAGCCTGATTTACTGATTGCCCGACAGGGCATCAAACTGAAATTTAACGACTTTCAACAGACAACGCAGGAGCACGTCTGGCCGCGCCTGAACAAGGAGGATCTTATCGCAACGGCGAAAAAGGCGTGGGAAGAACGACGAGGCGGACGAGGGGTGAGGCTGGTGGGACTGCATGTCACATTACTGGACCCGCAGTTAGAACGTCAGTTGGTTTTGGGATTGTAATAGCCCCGTGGCACGAGGTTGTTCACCCTCTCCCTTGAGGGAGAGGGCTGGGGTGAGGGGATTACTTCGCAGGAATCGCCTTCAGCAGTTCCGTCAGCAGCGTCCAGTAATGGCCGACGCTTTCGATATGAACCTGCTCATCAGGAGAGTGCGGACCGGTGATGGTCGGCCCGATGGAAACCATGTCCATATCCGGATACGGTTTCTTAAACAGGCCACACTCCAGACCCGCGTGGATCACCTGGATGTTCGGGGTGCTGTTGAACAGACGCTGATAGGTTTCACGCACCAGCGCCATTACCGGAGAACTTGCATCCGGCTGCCAGCCCGGGTAGCTGCCTTTTGCAGACGTTTTCGCGCCTGCCAGCGTACCCAGAGATTCCAGCATGCTCACCACGTACTCTTTACCACTATCGATCAGGGAGCGGATCAGGCAGATGATTTCCGCGCTGTCATCGCTCATGGTCACCACGCCCACGTTAAGGGAGGTTTCCACCACGCCTTTCGCCACGTCAGAGTTGCGAATAACGCCGTTTGGCGTCGCATTCAGCAACTGAACGAAAGTGTCACGAGACTGCGCGGTCAGCGCGGCTTTATCCGTAGAAACGGATTCCAGCACCACGGTCAGGTTCTTCTCTTTCGCCGACAGTTCGTTTTTCAGGATATCCAGGTAGACGCTGGAGAGTTTTTTCAGCTCGTCCGCTTTCGCCGCTGGCACCGCCACGGTGGCAAAGGCTTCGCGTGGGATTGCGTTGCGCAGGGTACCGCCGTTGAAGTCCACCAGACGAAGATCCAGCTCGGCCGCGTGGCCTGCCAGGAAGCGCGCCAGCAGCTTGTTGGCATTACCCAGTCCCAGGTGAATATCACCGCCCGAGTGACCGCCTTTCAGCCCTTTCAGTGTCAGCTTGAAGGTTTGGAAGCCCGCAGGAATCGCTTCGCGAGACAGAGGCAGAGTAGAGATGAAATCAATCCCGCCCGCGCAGCCCATGTAGATCTCACCTTCTTCTTCGGAGTCGGTGTTGATCAGGATGTCTGCCTGCAGCCAGTTCGCCTGCAGACCGAACGCGCCGTCCATGCCCGCTTCTTCTGTCATGGTCAGCAGCACTTCCAGCGGACCATGCTCAACGCGGTCGTCGGCCAGCACCGCCAGCGCAGAGGCCATACCGATACCGTTATCCGCGCCCAGCGTGGTGCCACGCGCTTTCACCCAGTCGCCGTCGATGTACGGCTGGATTGGGTCTTTAGTGAAGTCGTGAACGGTGTCGTTGTTTTTCTGCGGCACCATGTCCAGATGCGCCTGCAGCACAACCGGTTTACGGTTTTCCATACCTGCGGTGGCAGGTTTGCGGATCAGAATGTTGCCAACCTGGTCGCGCTCAGCGTGCAGGCCTTTTTCCTTCGCCCAACCCATAATATGTTCGGCAAGCTGTTCTTCATGGTAGGAAGGGTGTGGAATGGAGCAAATTTTGGCAAAAATATCCCACAGTGGCTGCGGAGATAATTGAGACAGTTCAGACACGATAAGTCTCCTTGTCGAGGCACTGCAAACAGGGTTGCAGGCCACAGGGTTAGCAGGTTAATAGTTACCACAAGACAGGCTTGCGAGATGCAACTGAGAATACCACTTTCTCTGCTGGCGGGTAGCATAAAGCATGTAAAAACTCAGGCAGAGGGCGCTAAACACTGGTTTTTAGTGCGTCAGATCTCTATAATCTCGCGCAACCTATTTCCCCCTCGAACACTTTTTAAGCCGTATAAAAACAGGCTGGGACACTTCACATGAGCGAAAAATACGTCGTCACCTGGGACATGTTGCAGATTCACGCACGCAAACTGGCTGCGCGTCTGATGCCTTCCGAACAGTGGAAAGGCATTATTGCCGTCAGCCGTGGCGGTCTGGTACCGGGGGCGCTGCTGGCACGTGAGCTGGGTATTCGTCATGTCGATACCGTCTGCATCTCCAGCTATGACCATGATAACCAGCGTGAGCTGAAAGTGCTGAAACGCGCTGAAGGCGACGGTGAAGGCTTCATCGTTATCGACGATCTGGTGGACACCGGCGGTACCGCGGTGGCTATCCGCGAAATGTATCCAAAAGCGCACTTCGTGACGATCTTTGCTAAGCCGGCGGGCCGTCCGCTGGTTGACGATTACGTAATTGATATCCCGCAGGATACCTGGATTGAACAGCCGTGGGATATGGGCGTGGTCTTCGTACCGCCTATTTCAGGCCGTTAATTTCAGTACGTAACTTTACACGCCCGGCTATGCCGGGCGTTGTTCTTTTTATCCCGCCACGCGTTACAATGGGCACTATATGACGTATCCATGGAGGCAACGCAATGACGCAGGCGAATCTCACCGAGACTCTTTTCAAACCCCGTTTCAAACACCCTGAAACGTCGACGCTGGTCCGTCGGTTTAATCCGGGTACCATGCCTGCCGTCCAGTCTGCGTTAGACGGTAAAAACGTGCCCCACTGGTACCGCATGATTAACCGCCTGATGTGGATCTGGCGCGGTATAGACCCCCGTGAAATCCTCGACGTGCAGGCGCGTATCGTGATGAGCGAGTCGGAGCGTACCGACAGCAAGCTTTACGATACGGTGGTGGGCTACCGGGGCGGAAACTGGATCTACGAATGGTCTAAACAGGCGATGCTCTGG
Organism: Enterobacter sp. KB-280D8; assembly: GCF_041399405.1. Taxonomy (NCBI): domain Bacteria; kingdom Pseudomonadati; phylum Pseudomonadota; class Gammaproteobacteria; order Enterobacterales; family Enterobacteriaceae; genus Enterobacter; species Enterobacter sp. KB-280D8. The sequence continues at coordinate 871,594 of NZ_JBGKEC010000002.1, read as the reverse complement.
CAGCAAAAAGCCAGTCAGGAAGAAGATGCCACGCGCAGCGGCAAGCACTGGCTGCATGCAGCCAATCTCTACGCCATCGCCGCCTATCCGCATTTGAAAGGGGATGAGCTGGCCGAGCAGGCTCAGGCGCTGGCGAATCGTGCCTATGAGGAGGCGGCTCAACGCCTGCCGGGTCAGATGCGCGAGCTTGAGTTCGCCGTTCCGGGCGGTGCGCCCGTCACCGGGTTCCTGCACATGCCTGAAGGCGATGGCCCGTTCCCGACCGTGCTGATGTGCGGCGGTCTGGACTCCCTGCAAATTGACTATTACAGCCTGTATGAGCGCTACTTCGCACCAAAAGGGATCGCGATGCTGACGCTCGATATGCCATCCATTGGCTTCTCGTCGAAGTGGAAGTTAACGCAGGATTCCAGCCTGCTGCACCAGCATGCGCTTAAAGCGCTGGAAAATGTTCCGTGGGTTGACCACACCCGCGTGGCGGCATTCGGCTTCCGTTTTGGGGCCAACGTCGCGGTGCGTCTGGCTTATCTTGAATCTTCGCGGCTGAAGGCCGTCGCCTGCCTGGGCCCGGTGGTTCACGCCCTGCTCAGCGATCCTGCCCGTCAGGGCAGCGTGCCGGAGATGTACCTTGACGTGCTGGCCAGTCGCCTTGGCATGCATGATGCATCAGACGAAGCGCTGCGTGTCGAACTTAATCGTTACTCGTTAAAAACGCAGGGGCTGCTGGGCCGCCGCTGCCCGACGCCGATGCTTTCCGGTTTCTGGAAAAACGATCCGTTCAGCCCTGAGGAAGAGTCACGCTTAATCACTTCGTCATCTGCGGATGGCAAATTGCTTGAGGTGCCGTTCAGCCCGGTGTATCAGAATTTTGACAAAGCCTTGAAAGAGATCACGCGCTGGATCGCCCAGAGAGTGTGTTAATAGATTGCTAAATTTCGCTGGTTTGGTAAAACAGTGGCTTCACAAAAGGAGATCGCAATGACGTTACCGAGTGGACACCCGAAAAGTAGGCTGATTAAGAAATTTATGGCTCTCGGCCCGTATATTCGAGAAGAGCAGTGTGAAGAGAATCGCTTTTTTTTCGACTGCCTGGCTGTTTGCGTCAACGTGAAGCCTGCGCCCGAAAAACGTGAATTCTGGGGCTGGTGGATGGAAATGGAAGCAGAGGAGAAACGTTTTACGTATAGCTACCAGTTTGGCCTGTTTAATAAAGACGGCAACTGGCAGGCGACCACCATTAAAGATCAGGAAGTGATCGATCGCCTGGAATATACCCTGAAAGAGTTCCACGACAAAGCGAGCGCACTGCTGGCCACCCTGGACCTTAAGTTCGAGCCAGCGGATGACTTTTCCGGCGAAGCGGTGAAGCTGACCGCGTAATGGTTTTCTCCCTCTCCCTGTGGAAGAGGGCCGGGGTGAGGGCATCAGACCGCATTTATCTCGGGCAAAAAAATCCCGGCTTATATGCCGGGATTATCTTATTTGGATAATCTTAGAACTGGTACGTCACGCCCAGCGCAACGATATCATCGCTGCTTACGCCCAGTTTATTATCGTCGTCAATCTGGTTGATTTTATAATCAACAAACGCGGACATATTCTTGTTGAAGTAATAGGTCGCGCCAACATCAATGTATTTCACCAGATCTTCATCACCAATACCTTCGATATCTTTGCCTTTAGACTGGACATAACCCAGCGACGGGCGCAGACCAAAATCGAACTGATATTGCGCAACAACTTCAAAGTGTTGTGCTTTATTTGCAAAGCCGCCTGAAATTGGCGTCATATTGCGGGTTTCAGAATACATCGCTGCCAGATAAATATCGTTCGCGTCGTATTTCAGACCGGTAGCCCAGGCCTCTGCTTTCTGCCCCTGGCCACGCGCCAGCAGGTTCTGCGCGTTGGTGCGGTCAGAGTTGGTGTACGCGCCGCTGACCGCGAAATCGCTGCCGCCGAAGTCATAGGTCAGAGACGTACCGAAACCGTCACCGTTCTGTTTCTTGGCGTCACGGTTTTCGTTTTTACCCTGGTACTGAAGCGTCATGTCCAGGCCGTCAATCGCACCGAAGAAATCCGTGTTACGGTAGGTGGCAAGACCGGACGCACGCTTGGTCATAAAGTTGTCGGTCTGCGCGGAAGAGTCGCCGCCAAACTCCGGGAACATATCGGTCCACGCTTCGACGTCGTACAGGGCACCCAGGTTACGACCGTAGTCCAGTGAGCCAAAGTCTTTCACTTTCAGACCAGCAAACGCCAGGCGTGTTTTCTGCGAGGAGTCGCTTTCCGCTTTATTACCGGCAAATTCTGCTTCCCAGCGGCCATAGCCCGTCAGTTGATCGTTAATCTGGGTTTCGCCTTTAAAACCGAAACGAACGTACGTCTGGTCACCATCTTTGGTGTCATCATCACTGATATAGTGCATAGCTTTCACTTTGCCGTACACGTCCAGTTTATTACCGTTTTTATTATAAACTTCTGCTGCGTGAACAGATGCGGAAGCCACCACGCCCATAACCACTAATGCCAGAGTGCTCTTTTTCATTTTCGATCCTGTCTTATAAACGCGCTTAGAAAATTCGCTGGACGATAAGCTCATGCTTAAGTCCCGTGAAAAAACAGGAAGGGTTTTATCGTTCTGGAATGAAACTTTTATGACAAACTAAGAATAATTTTAAAAAACTGTGATTTATTATTACGGTAATAAATTTGTCAAATTCTGCCGCTACGCTTCCTGATCCCGCGCAACAAAGTGCCTGGTGATGCACTAAGGCAGTTGGCAACCGGGCTGACTCCTGTTAAAACGTTCGTTCGACATTACTTTCCCTTATCGTTGAACGGCAGAGAATCATGAGTGACAGCCAGACGCTGGTGGTAAAACTCGGTACCAGTGTGTTAACAGGCGGATCGCGCCGCCTAAATCGCGCCCACATTGTTGAGCTTGTACGTCAGTGCGCTCAGCTGCATGCCGCAGGGCACCGTATTGTGATTGTGACCTCCGGGGCGATTGCCGCCGGGCGTGAACACCTGGGTTACCCCGAACTCCCCGCGACGATCGCCTCTAAGCAGTTGCTGGCCGCCGTGGGACAAAGCCGACTCATTCAACTCTGGGAACAGCTGTTCTCTATCTACGGTATTCACGTCGGGCAGATGCTGCTGACGCGTGCGGATATGGAAGACCGGGAGCGTTTCCTTAACGCACGCGATACGCTGCGCGCGCTGCTGGACAACAACATTGTTCCCGTTATCAACGAAAATGATGCCGTTGCCACCGCTGAAATTAAAGTGGGCGATAACGATAACCTCTCTGCGCTGGCCGCCATTCTGGCCGGTGCCGATAAATTGCTGCTGCTGACCGATCAGCAGGGGCTATTTACCGCCGACCCGCGCTCCAACCCGGATGCTGAACTGATCGCCGACGTTCACGGCATCGACGATGCCCTGCGCGCCATTGCCGGTGACAGCGTTTCAGGCCTGGGTACGGGTGGCATGGGCACTAAGCTGCAGGCCGCTGACGTGGCCTGTCGTGCCGGTATCGACACTATTATTGCTGCGGGCAGCCGCCCTGGCGTGATTGGCGATGTGATGGAAGGCATTTCCGTCGGCACCCGCTTCCATGCCCAGGAATCCCCGCTGGAAAACCGCAAGCGCTGGATATTTGGTGCGCCTCCCGCTGGCGAGCTCGTCGTCGATGAAGGGGCAACCGCCGCGATTCTGGAACGAGGGAGTTCATTGCTTCCTAAAGGAATTAAAAGCGTGACAGGCAACTTCTCCCGTGGTGAAGTGATCCGCATCCGTAACCTTGAAGGTCGCGACATTGCGCACGGCGTAAGCCGCTATAACAGCGATGCCCTGCGCCGCATTGCGGGCCACCACTCGCAGCAGATCGACGCCATTCTGGGCTATGAATATGGTCCGGTTGCCGTGCATCGCGATGACATGATTATTCGTTAAGGAGCCAGAACATGCTGGAACAAATGGGCGCAGCCGCGAAGGCCGCCTCTTACAAACTGGCGCTCCTTTCCAGCCGTGAGAAAAACCGCGTGCTGGAAAAAATCGCTGATTATCTGGAATCACAGTCCCAGGAAATTTTGCTCGCCAACGAGCAGGATTTACTGGAAGCGCGTCGCAACGGTCTGAGCGAAGCGATGCTCGACCGCCTGGCGCTGACCCCGGCGCGCCTGAAGGGCATCGCCGACGATGTGCGTCAGGTCTGCAATCTGGCTGACCCGGTTGGGCAGGTGATTGACGGTGGGCTGCTCGACAGCGGTTTACGTCTGGAACGCCGCCGCGTGCCGCTCGGCGTCATCGGCGTGATTTATGAAGCCCGTCCAAACGTGACGGTTGACGTCGCTTCCCTGTGCCTGAAAACCGGTAACGCCGCCATTCTGCGCGGCGGGAAAGAGACCTGGCGCACCAATGCCGCGACGGTAAAGGTCATCCAGCAGGCGCTGGAAGAGTGCGGCTTGCCGGCGGGTGCCGTGCAGGCGATAGAAAGTCCTGACCGCGCGCTGGTCAACGAGATGCTGCGCATGGACAAATACATCGACATGCTGATCCCACGCGGTGGCGCGGGCCTGCACAAGCTGTGCCGCGAGCAATCGACCATTCCGGTGATCACCGGCGGCATCGGCGTATGCCATATCGTGGTCGACGACAGCGCTGAAATTGAACCGGCGCTGAAGATTATCGTGAACGCGAAAACCCAGCGTCCTAGCACCTGTAATACGGTGGAAACGCTGCTGGTGCACCAGGATATCGCAAACACCTTCCTGCCGGCCCTGAGCAAGCAGATGGCGGAGAGCGGCGTGACGCTGCATGCTGACGCCAACGCGCTCGCACTGCTTCAGAATGGCCCGTCTAACGTGGTTCCCGTAAAAGCGGAGCAGTACGATGACGAGTTCCTGTCACTGGATCTGAACGTGAAGTTGGTGGCGGATCTCGACGACGCCATTGCGCACATCCGTGAACACGGCACCCAGCACTCGGACGCCATTCTGACGCGCACGCTGCGCAATGCCGATCGCTTCGTGAACGAAGTGGACTCATCCGCTGTGTATGTGAATGCCTCCACCCGCTTCACCGACGGTGGACAGTTTGGGTTGGGCGCAGAAGTGGCGGTCAGCACGCAGAAACTGCACGCGCGCGGTCCGATGGGACTGGAAGCGCTGACCACCTACAAGTGGATCGGCTTCGGTGACGATACGATTCGTGCGTAAATAATCACGGGTGATGCAAAAATAGCCGTTTGATTCAAAAGGGCATTGACGCATCACCCGGATAGATCTAACCTTTTGCCCCGTGGTTACACTCGTAACCGGCCTCTCAGGGCCGATATAGCTCAGTTGGTAGAGCAGCGCATTCGTAATGCGAAGGTCGTAGGTTCGACTCCTATTATCGGCACCACCCCAACTTCCTCAAACGTCCATAACCATCCAGTAGAATCCGGTACTAAATGTATATCGGATTGTGTATATGTTCCTGTTCGGTCTTGGATTCCTATACACATGCCTTTAAACGATATGCAAATTCGACGCGCTAAGCCTGAAGTTAAACCCTATACGCTTGGGGATGGTCAAGGCTTGTCATTGCTTATAGAACCTAATGGAAGCAAGAGCTTGCGGTTCCTCTATCGCTATGCCGGGAAACCCAAAATGATCTCGCTTGGGGTTTACCCAACGATCACCCTGCCGATGCTCGTTCCCATCGCGATGAAGCTTGAAAACTTGTGGCAGAAGTAAAGAACCCAAGTGAGGTTCGAAAAGAGCAAAAGCTAGCTCTGCAAACAGAGTCAGAGAACGCCTTCGAAAAAATAGCCAGAGAGTGGCATCAGCTTAAATCTGCTAAATGGTCAGCGGGATATGCATCAGACATCATGGAAGCGTTTAAGAACGACATTTTCCCTTATGTCGGAACAAGGCCAGTGGGGGAGATTAAACCGCTAGAGCTGCTGAACGTTCTGTGTAAAATTGAGAAAGGTGGTGCGTTGGAGAAAATGCGAAAGTGCGACAGCGTTGCTCCGAAGTGTTTCGCTACGCAATTGCAACTGGCAGGGCGGAGTATAATCCTGCGGCGGATCTTTCCAGCGCTCTCGAAGTACATCAATCCAATCATTTCCCGTTCTTAAAAGGTAATGAGATACCTGATATTCTACACGCCTTAGAGTGTTACACCGGGAGTAAGCTTGTTCAGATAGCCACTTACTGATGATTACGGGCGTGAGAACCATCGAATTACGCGCGGCATTATGGCAAGAATTTGATCTGGATAACGCTATTTGGGAAATTCCCGCTGAAAGGATGAAAATGCGCAGGTCACATCTTGTGCCATTGTCGTCTCAAGCGTTAGATTTACTCCGTGAACTCAAAATCATGACAGGGAACTATCGTGATGTTTTTCCGGGGCGGAATGATCCGAATAAGTCTATGAGTGAGGCAAGCATAAATCAGGTCATAAAACGTATTGGCTATAGCGGACGAACTACTGGACATGGTTTTAGACATACGTTATCAACAATTCTACATGAGCAGGGATATGAGAGTTCATGGATAGAAATGCAACTGGCGCATGTTGATAAAAACAGTATCCGTGGGACGTATAATCATGCAACATATATTGATAGTCGTAGGGAAATGATGCAGTTTTACAGCAATGTTATTTTTGAGGTTAAAAATGATTAAAAGTTTTTATTCGAATTCTTTGAATAAAGAATACCAATTTTTAATGGGTGATGAAAAAGTTAATGATAATGTGTTTACTATCATCGTTGGTAAGAATGGTGTTGGTAAATCTAGATTGCTAAACGATGTTATCAATACTTATTTAATTCAATATGACAAACAGACTAAATTAGTTTTCCCAACAAAAATAATTGCAGTTTCCACTAGCGTGTTTGACCGTTTCCCTTTGTTTAATAGACCTCGTTCATCAGGTTCTGTGCCAAACTATTTCTATGTCTATAATGGTGTGAGAAGTCAATTCGGTAGTGGTGTGATGAGGCTTATTAATAACGTTGGGGGAGCGCTAATTAATAATTTCTTAAACAGTGTCGACATTGACCGAGGAAACACAGCAAGAATATTTGATTTCCTAGAATTCAAAGATGAGTTTAGCTTAGCATTCAGAATTCATCATCATCGGATTAAACATATAATTGATAGATTAAATGATGATGATAATGATGATCCTATTAGATTTGGAAGTGTATCCGATCTTGCTTGGTCAAAGAATGAAGCAAAAGAAATGATTCTTGTTCTGGAGGAGGTAGCTAGATATTTTTCATTTGAAAGAATCTACGATAAGCAAAGTGATATTAGATGGATATTAGATTTTTCAAATTCTAAGAAGCTATGTATAAAAGATGGAGTTGAAGTGCAGGAGTTCATTGTAATGCAACTTCTTAAGCTTATTAACTTCAATATCATATCAGTTTTTGATGTTAATATATTAAAAAAAGAAATAGGCAGCGTATCTTTAAAGAGGGCAAGTTCTGGTGAGCAATGCATTTTTTCAACGTTATTTTCAATTGCAGGAAGCATAAAAGACCACTCTTTAGTGGTAATTGATGAACCTGAGATTAGTCTACATCCAGAATGGCAAGAAAAATATATAGAAATTGTTTCTGAGGTTTTTTCTCATTATAAAGGTTGTCATTTTATAATAGCGTCTCATTCTCCTCAAATTATTTCTCGTTTAAAATCAAAGCACAGTTATGTATTGTCCTTACACCTCAATAAGTTATTTAATGCGGATCATTTTGTAAAAAAATCCTCTGATTTTTTACTTGCTGAATTGTTTGATAGTCCTGGGTATAAGAATGAGTATGTGACTCGAATTGCTTTAAATGTTTTTGCGAAAGTTAAATCAAAGAAAATGTTTGATGATGATGATGTTTATACTATACATAAACTTAAAGAATTTAAGAAATTTGTAGTGAAAGAAGATCCGGTGTATGAGTTGATAGCCTCATTGGAGGAGATGTATGACTTCTATTCCTGATATTACTATGCCATATCAATTCTCAAAGGAAGAGTTAGCTTTTCTAGGTGAATTGAAAAAACGTCCTGATTTTGATCATAATATTTGGTCTTGTGATGAACTTTTAAATTTGCGTAAAAATATTAGGCAACACTACCGTAAGGTGCAAAAGGGAATATGCGCCTTCTGTAAGGAACCTCTTTCCTTACAATCAGCTAGGAATTGTGATATCGAACATTTAATTCATAAATCTGGAAATGAAAACTTCATGTTTGAGCCAAAAAACCTTTGCGTTCTTTGTGCTGATTGTAATGAAATAAAGAGGGCTCAGGAAATTCTAGGCGATTTACCTAAAGTTGTTAAAGGGAAAGCAGTTAAATATCCAAGTTCGTCCGATAGATTCTTAATATATCATCCTCATTATGATAAATGGGATAGGCATATTAAAAAATTCAATAAAATATATGTTGATCGTACTAAGAAAGGTAGTTATACGATCCATGTATGTAAGCTGAATAGGTTTTTTCATGAGTTTGATATAGATGAAGAATATGTCAGTGAGGCAGATCTAACAGATCTTATGAGTAGATATTTAAATGAAAATGATGCTCTTAAAAAAAGCACCATTCTCAATAGCATTAGAAGCTTGTTAAATAACTTTTAAACATGAACCTATCAATATTACTAAGCTATTGATAGGTTTTTAATTATTTAAATATGGTTAACTTCATGTTTTATTACCATACAAATAAGTATGATCCTCTCTACTATAACTAATAGGGACATCTAAAATGTATCTGTTTGAGTCCCTTGTGCGCAATGCTCTCCCCTCCCCGCCTGCCCGCTTAAGGGAACGCATTTAATGCAGGTGCATGACCAGCCTCATAGCGCGGCAGTGCTGGCGCTGGCGGGGATTCAGTGTCGGTAAAACGCATGCAAAACCATGCACCTTATGCATGCATGGCTTTTTTACGTAAAAATGGCGGTATTTTCGGGGATTTTCGAAAGTACTACTGCGCAGCCAGTTCTGCACGGCGGGGGGTGTAATTCAGGTTCTGTGCAGGCGTGAATTTTTCACGATTATCATCCCGTGAAGCCGTGTCAGGCCTAAATCCGATGGCCGTTAAAATGTCATTACCCTGCGCCGAATAATTAATTTTTTCACCAGCGGCCAGCCAGACCTGCAGCGCCTCACGCAAATAGTCGAGTGAGTGCTGCATGGCGCAGCGCTGAATGGCGGAATGCTGCCCGGAATAATTCACCAGCTCCGGGGCAAGGGCGGCGGCCAGCTCCGCGCCGTGCGCCTGCATAAAATCATTCAGACGGTTACGGATGCTGATTCGCTGCACCTCCTCATGCGAGTGGATATAACGCCCGGCAGCCTGATTTATTTCCCACTTTTTCTCATCGATAATTTCGCGCAGGGTTTGCAGGCTCCGGCCGCTGTGGCCGTTACCGGCAAGCTGTTCACGGTACGCCTGTTCGGCCTGCTTCAGTTCATCCCGGCGTTGCATCCAGGCGGATTTATTTACCTGACAGGCCTCAAAGGCTTTCTGTAGCGTCAGTGTGGTCACGTATGTCTCTCCTGATGTCTGGCTGTGCTCACGCACCGGCACGGTTAACGGTGGCCGCCGGTGCGGGTACAGGGATGAGCGGCACTGTCGCCGGTGAACGAATAATCCCTTCGATGGATTCAAGCGTGTGGAACGTGGCCGAGCATTCGATGTTCATACACTGGTGATAGCGCTGTTTGACGTTATCGGACAGATAACAACATGTTTTTAACTTACCGATCTAGTCGCTAAATGGCTTTTCTTTTCCAAAATCTGTTAGTTGCGCATTTTATGCACCCTGGATAACCTGTGATAATCCATACAAGGAGGGCAATTTATGAGCGCACAGGCAGAGGAAGGAACATTACGCCGGATGACGCCAGGCGAGATTGCAATGGCTCGCAGGGTGTTCGGTGATTCGATAGTTTATAGCCGTGTCTGGATTCATTGCGACAGCTATTTACCGTTCGGACTACAGAAACAAAACTACGCGATGACCCCCAACGGGGAGTTGTGGTACAGAAAACCAATGTACAAGGGAGATTTTTCCTCAAACTCGGTTTTCATCGAAGATAAATATGTTTTCATCCATGAGCTTGGACATGTGTGGCAACACCAGCACGGGCAATGGGTGAGAATGCGGGGAGCTTTTAGCTGGGCTGCTGAATATACCTACAGGCTGGATAAAGAAAAGCTCACTGATTACTCTCTTGAACAGCAAGCCTCTATTTTAGCTGATTACTGGTTATTGCTGGTTTATGGGATAAGTAAGTGGTCTTACTATCAGAGACCGGGGCGCATGGGGATGTACAGGGGCGTAGATTTGTTGCAGGATATCCCTTCGCTTTACCAGAAAATCGTAACAGGGAAGGGGCGTTAAACATGAAGAACAAAATGTTGCTGGGTGCTGTATTTCTCTTAACGGGATGCCCTGGGCCTGGTGATCGAATGGTCGATCGTGAATCTACAACGGTATTTATCAAAGATAATCAAGTTTGTGTGGTGTCACCACTGGAACCACAGGAACGGATCACTGCTGTCCAAATAAACAGCGATAATAGCGACTCTCTCCACAAGATTTTTGATGATAAGCCTCTTTATGTCCCAAAGGGTGATTGTCTTCCTGTGTTCGGATTTAAATTTACATCTGGAGAGAGGTATAACTTCGCGTATGAAGTCCAATCTGATAAATCAGAGTCGCATTTAGTCACTGCTGAATTTTCTTATTCCAAAGAATAAGGGGGGCATTCTGCCCCCAAATATTACTTTTTCAATTTACCAGTACATTGATATTCCATTGTGACCATTGTTTCCATACATCTGCTTGAGGATGGCTGAGAACAAGCAGAAGTAGAACCGCCGAAAGGCTCCGCACCAGAATAGCCTCATGCAGCGAAATATCCATAATGCTACCTTCACAAATGTGTCTGGTTGTTTTACGTGCAATATATTATCTCCATCGTTTTCTCTCATTAGTAAATGGTCTGGAATACCATTCGTCCAGTAATAGAGAAAAAAGGGATGTTAAGAAAGCGTCTGTGATTGCGGACATCGGAAAGGCAATGATTAAAGGTTTTTACCCTTCGGACGTAGCGCAGCGTTCACAATGCTAAGCGCTTCCTGCCTAAGGCGGTATAGCCCCAAAAGGCTATACCACTCGTTCCCTCCTATCGTGCAATTAACGCAAACACGCCCCAGCCAACATATTCCCTTGTGTAAGCCACGTGGCGCTTGGGCGCTACCGTCAGCTCCGCGCGCACCTCCTGTGCAAAATCATCGTCGGGGTTTTGCTCCAGCCAGCGGCACATTGTCATCCATTTCGCGGCTTCGTATCTGTCCCAGCCCTCCTGGTCTGCCAGCACCATTTCGACCAGGTCATAACCCTGCTGATCGAAAGACGCGACGAGATCGGGCAGGGTGAGAAAGTCTGCGGTGGACGAGACGCCGCAAGCCCGAGCCGTCTCCTCCGTTGCGGGAACCTGTCGCCAGTAAGGTTCGCCGATGAGCATGGTTCCCCCAGGCTTAAGGCTTTGTGCCAGCAGGTCCATCGTCCCGGCAACGCCGCCAGCAATCCACGTGGCGCCAACGCAGGCTGCCACGTCGCATTGTTCATCAGCCACGTAGCCTGCCGCGTCGTTATGCACAAAATGGACGCGTTCGCTGACGCCTAGCACCTCTGCGCGCCGCGTTGCCTGCGCGGTAAAGAGCGGGCTCATGTCGATGCCGATACCAGTAATCCCGTAATCACGTGCCCAGGTGCACAGCATCTCTCCTGAGCCGCTGCCGAGATCGAGAATGCGTGCGCCTGGCTTCATGCGTAACACGCGCCCCAGCGTGGCGTACTTATCTGGCGTGAAGGGGTTATGAATGCGATGTTCGCTTTCGCTAATGGTAAAAATACGTGGGATATCCATCATCCTCTCCTTAACGATTATCAGGCTGGGCACGGACGTTATTCAGCCCGGTGGTATTGATGCGGTAGGGCTGACCGTTAACGGATTTGATCAGCTTTTTGGTTTTGAGTTTTTTGAAGACGGCGAGCGTGCAGTCGCTGAGCAGCAGACCTTCGCGGCTGTAGCATTCAACGGCGGTGACGCGGCCGGACGTATCGCGGACGTGCACAATACGGCCACCTTTGGCGAGAACGTGTAAGGTACGCTGTTCCTGACGGGATAAATTCATACTGGAAAACCTGTTTCATCATCATGTGCAAAACGTGCAAACACACAGCGGTGTCCGCATTCGATTTCGGCGCAGTGATAATCAGTCCGGCCTGAAAAGGTCGGGGAAACTGATTATCGGATGATGACATTCTCCAGCATCAAAGCCTCGGGTTGAGTAGAAAGGTATTTACGGGGTGAATGGTAACACCGGGTTATTGTATGTGAATACCCAGAGCTGAAAAGTGTGATCCCGGTAGGATCACACGGTACCGTTTTTTATTTTTCTGTCGATTTCAGCCTGCGGCTTGCCGAAAAGATAGCCCTGCACGAGATCGCAGCCCAGCGCCTGAAGGCGTTCAAGCTGCGCTTCGGTTTCCACACCTTCTGCAATAACCCGCATATTCAGGCTCTTTGCCATGCTGGTAATCAGTTTAACGATATTAAGGGCATCATCCTGCGTGGATATCGGATTCACAAAGGATTTATCTATCTTAATTTTATCAAAATTCAGTTCACTCAGTCGCGAGAGCGATGAATATCCCGTTCCGAAATCATCGATGGAAATTTTGACACCCAGTGCTCGGAGTTTTTTGAGAATAGTGATCGGCATGTTGCTGTCACTGAAGAGCGAAGACTCTGTTACCTCTAACTCAAGTCGGCTGGCCGGCAGGCCTGTCTCTTTCAGGATGGACTGAACCATCGTCGTAAACGATTTTGTGCCTAACTGAACGGGTGAGACGTTCACCGAGATTCTGGCCGGCACCGCCCAGGACACCGCTTCCCGGCAGGCAAGTTCAAGCACATTTTTGCCGATCTCATTGATCATGCCGGTTTTTTCAGCAACAGAAATAAAGTAATCAGGTGACAATATCCCCTTCACCGGGTGTATCCAGCGAATAAGCGCTTCATAGCCGTAAATTTCATTGCTGAATGAATCGACAATAGGCTGGTAATAAACAACGAATTCATGGTTATCGATCGCGAGAGCCATATCATGCTCAAGGGTTCTGCTTTCCTGCAGCTTCTGCAGCATCCACTGGCGGAAGACTTTTATCTGCTGTGAGCCCTCTTTTTTGGCTTCGTAGAGGGCAAGATCGGCGAATTTATAGAGATAATCCGAGCGCCGTTCATTATCAGATAAAACGATACCCACACAGGTGGCAATTTTTATCAGCTGGTTATTAATCGTATAGGGCTGACTGATACGATCGCTGATCTCTTTAGCGCGCGAAACCGCAGCGCTTTCGGTCAGGCCGCTCGAGAGAAGTGCAAATTCGTCACCGCCCAGGCGGTAAAACGTATCTGTCGCGTTGCTCATTGAGGTAAGCCGTCGGGATACCTGATTCAGCAGTAAATCGCCCGCATCATGGCCATAGGTATCGTTGACCTCTTTAAATCGGTCTAAATCAAATAACATCACCGTAACAGGGGTATGGTTTTTATCTGCCTGAAGGTTAATTTTATTGAGGTCGTCCCAGAAGAAAAGACGGTTTTTCATGCCGGTGAGGGAGTCATGATACACATCGTATTCCAGCTTCGAATTCTGGATTTGCAGCGTTTCTTTTGACAGCTGAAGTTCGTCAGCGAGGGTTTTAACCTGCATATGGGCTTTAAGAATATTTTTATTCTGGTAGATCATTAAGAATCCCAGAATAAAGCTTAATATCACCAGCAGTAACGAAAGTGCTGAGTAAATATAATAAAGAATCTGTATTTTATGGTTGGATTCATTAATCGTGTTAATATCTTTTGTTAACGCACTTGAAGACAGTTGACTTAGCGGCGCGTCGAGCAGGTGCATATTTGCCAGGTACTTTTTTAACTCTGCATGGCTCATTTTTTCCAGATTACTGTCCAGATAGGCCAGTATTTCTTCCAGGCGTGCAGCAAGCTCTTGATGCGTTTTATCGCTCCCAATATAGCGGCCTAAATCTCCTCCTTTCAGCAATTCGCCCTGGCTGAGCATAATTTCGAGACGCATGCGGGCCTGGTCTATCGTAACGTCATCGGTATCGGTTGCGTATAGACCAAGCCATGATTCAAATCGGTAATACTCGGATACCAGTTGAGCCACGGACCAGGACTCGGTGTAATGAGTTAATTTTTGCAGCTCTTGCTGACGATCGTAAACAAGAAAGGCAATATATCCCGTCGTGATAAAAAGAGAAAAAATGATACCAACCAGTATCCTGTTCATTATGTTCTCCTGAACTGCTACTCAATCTTCATTTTGCTAACCTGCCATGCTGAACGCGAGTAATAAATCTGATTATTCAACTCAGGAAGACTGTCATAAGGGTATACAATGAATGAGGGTCCTTTATCGCGGATGCGCATATATTCGCCATTAATCTTTAAGGCAAGAATGGCATTATATTTTTTAAAATCACTAAGAGGTATAGCGGTAGCGTAATCATTGAGCGCAATCACATTTACGTTAGTCCCTTTTGCCCCAACATAATCCATGAGCTTGCTCATTGGAACACCCTCAAACTTCGTGCGGCCCGTATACCAGGGAGAGGTCGTCTCGAAGCTCACCATACCCAGTTTTTCAAGGCTGGCGAGATCAAACACTGCTTTTCCAGCTTCGTTCGTATTTTCTATATTACCGTAAATCGTCAAAATGGGTTTTCCCGCGGGTTTCGGCAACTCACCCGCCCAGGCTAAACTCTGAACCAGACAGCATACCAGCATTAGGGTTAATCGCATTATGGCCTCCACTTTTGAACAGAAGTATATGAATTATAATTTAGTAATCCTACTAGTTTATATATTTTGTTGAGCCACCCTTATCTTTGCAGTGGTTATCTTTTAAATTTCTTACTAATCATATGGTTAGCGTGTTTTTGCAATGGTGGGAGTAAGGGGCCTTAAACGCGTCATTTTTTTTAGATACGCTGGCTTTACTTGAATAAACTCTCTGGCGTTTAAAAAACGATCGTTTTTATTGACTCACGTTTTTCTCTCCGCAGATTCATCTGTGATACAAACCCTTTAAACGTACTTAACGCTTGAAAGCGGTGTCGTTATCCGCTTGGGCAGGCGCCGGGATGCTACCCGCTCATGCGCTATGCACCCTGCTAAATCGTGCCCCTGCATGTCTGACGACGGGGCGACAGGCGACAGTCTTTTTTTAAAAGTTTGTTGGGTGCGCGAACAGTAATCTTTATTTGTCACGCCTGAAATTATGACCTGACTTTGTACCGACGGCGAAAGAGTAAAATGTCGTAGAGCAGCCTCCATTTTTCCAGGAAAAATCTTAGACCTTCGTCTGTGGATATTATCCATTTCTTTAATATATCAGTCGCGTTTATTCTGGCAGGGGAGCCCCGGAATGTTCGGGATAATATCGGGAGTGTCGATAATATTTTTGTGGTATTTCAAGGTGTACCCAGAGCGAAAACAATATGCCTCGCTCAGGTTGCTAAATGATGCGCCACCCGATTTCCATCCGGGTAGCGAACAGGGAAATTAAACAAACGGACGCGGTTGGGCGATGGGAATGTTAGCGCTCTTGAGACGGCTGACTCGCCGATTTGCCGCTTTTCGCCATGCTGGCAAAAACGCTGTCCCGGTAGATCCAGGCATGAACTAATGCGGCTGAAATATGTAAGAGCACCACGGCAAAAAGGAGTTTCGCCAGAAGGCTATGGGCATCGTGGCACCATGCGAAAAGCGTTGGGCTTGTTGGCACAATCGGTGGGAGGTTAAAACCCTCAAACATAACGACGGGCAAGCCTGCTGCCGACAGCTGCGCCCAGCCCAAAAATGGCATTGCCAGCATGAGCGCATACAGCAGCCAGTGCGACGCCTTTGCCGCAAATACCTGCCAGAAGGGCAAATCTGCAGGGAGCTGGGGGGGCTGGCTACGCAGGCGGTTCATCAGACGGAGCAGCGCCAGCAGTAGTATGGCAATCCCCAGAGGGCGATGCAGGTCGATTAGCGCTATCCGATGATGGAGCGTCGTCATCATTGCCGTACCAATGAACAGCATTGCCAGAATCATCGCCGCCATGAGCCAGTGCAGCCCTCGAGCCAGCGCGTTGAAATGCTGGGGCGTTTTTTCTTGTCCTTCACGGTTCGGGTTCATTTAACCTCCTGCATTTGAACGGCCTCGGTTGCCTTGCCGTAGCCAATTTCCCGCTCGCGGCGGCTGAAAGAGTGTGAATACGCGGCAGAACGCGCGTTCAGGACAGGATCGGCAGACACTTCCACACCCGCTGGAACCGTCGATGGGTCGAAGTTAACGTCGCGGCAGGGACCCTCTGCCTGGGCTTCCACCTGCGTCACCTCCAGCGTTCCGGCCACAATTTGCTTGCGATCGTTCGGCCACGGCTGGGAAGGGTCATCCACCGGGTCACCCGGCTGCGCGAGCTGAAGAACGAAATCCCAGTAGAGAGGTTTCTGAGCAAGTCTCTGGCTGACGCCCTCGAACATGGCGTTGCGATCGGCTGTCTGACGCTGCGCCTCGCTCAACGATATAAAAGGATCGTGCGGGCGCATCATCCAGCGCACCGCCTGGCGATTACCGTGGGCGTCAACAAGATAGAAGGCGTTAATACTGTAGAACGTTGCGCCAGCAAAACTGCCGGGAGCGGGTTTGTGTGCCGCCCATTTAAGGTATTTCTCTGCTTCCGGATAGGCTTTTAAGAATGCAGCGAGCCGCTGCGGATCCGGTTTGCCGGTTGCTGCATCTGGCGCGGTTGCTTTGCGAAGAGCCAGAAAGCCTTCTGGATCCCGGGTGGCAAAGTAGGGCTCGTTGTTCATCGCCATACGCCACTGCTGTTTGTCGTCTGTGCTGAACATCAGTGCCATGCTCAGGGTTTTCGTTGAGTTATCCGCCGCGTAGGGGTTGCCAGTGCCAATAGAGAACCGGCCGACAACGCGCGTTTCCGTTTGTGAAAAGAGACGCGCAGTAGACAGTGACCTCGCAGCTCCTTCAGGAACGAAGTTTCCGGTAAAGCACATCCCTTTGCCGTGCGCACGGCGAAATCCAGGAGGAAACGGCGTTGGCGTTTCCGGGACTAATGCCTGGCTGATGGTGCGTGAACCAAGCCAGCCCGCCGTCCACGCAAATGCGGAAGCCATCGCCCCCGCGATCGCGGCAATTAAGGCCAGCGCTCCCCAGGTTTTTTTGGATCGTAAATCCACTTTAGACATAGACGTTTTTCCATTGTGAAGAATAATGCCTGCCACGCTCACAATCTTCTGCGCTGCATGCATTAATACAGGGGTAAAGATGAGGCGATTATTTTTTTATAATCGCGGTAACATTAACGCCGTGGTTAATATGCCAGAGGATATTTTTATGATGAGGCGGCCACCTACGCGCTAAATAATAACGGACTGAAAAGTCAGTATTTTTATAACGTGCGTTTGTCCGCTCTGAGAAGAGTATATGAGGTAAACCCGATCAAAAAAGAATATCACGAAAAGTTTATCATTTTCTGATACCCGACATTCTTGCGTCTGCCACCCGGCGGGTGGCCTAGCCCGCTTCCAGCATCCCAAAACTCACAATTCGCGAGCGTCCCAGCTCTTTCGCCCGGTACAGGGCCACGTCCGCGGCGCGCAGCAGGTTGTCGCTCTGAGCATGCTCTGGATAGCTGGCGATGCCAATCGACACATCCACCGGCCCAATCTCGGTCAGCCCGTAGCGAAGCGACAGTTCATGCACGGCGGTGTAAATCTTCTGCGCGCAGGCATGCGCCTCTGCTTCACCGGCATTGGGAAGCAGAACCAGAAACTCCTCGCCCCCGTAGCGGAACGCCAGCCCGCTGTCGTGCGCGGCCCGCTGAATAATCGACGCCACGTTTTTGATCACCCCATCGCCGGCCTCGTGACCAAAGCGGTCATTGATGCTTTTGAAGTGATCGATGTCGATCATCATGCAGCTTAACGGCTCGTCGTTGCGCATGGCCTGCGTCATTTGAGTATGCAGGGTGTCTTCCAGATGATGGCGATTACGCAGGCCGGTAAGCGGGTCAAATAAGGCTTTTTCCAGCAACGCGTCGCGCAGGCGCTGGTTTGCCAGCGCCAGCCCGAGCGCCTCGGCCATCAGTTCCAGATACGCGCGGGAAGGGGCATTTTCCGGGGTGATGTTCTGGAACGAGAGCAGGCCAATAGCCTCGCCCTGGGCGATAAGCGGCACGCACAGCGCGCTTTCCTCCTGTGACGCCGGGAGATGATAGCAGGCGACATCCGGCTCACCGTTAACCGGCGGGTGGCTCTGACCGCGACGCACGGCCCAGCACGCATCGGGGTGGAACGTGGTCTCATCACCGGTCGGTGAAAGCCATTGGGTGGCGCAGCGCATTTGCCACGGATCGCGATCGAAAACGTAGAGCCGTCCCGCTATACCCGGCGCGATGTTGGGAGCAAACATCTCCGCCACGTTAATGACATCGTTAAAGTTTTCACACCCCTGCAGCCGCTGCGTCATGCGCGCCAGCAGCTCGCGGATGGCCCAGTCGGCGTCGCGCTCTTTTTCCAGCCGCTGTCGCGCAAGGCCGTTTTCGCGGAAGATGCGGATGGCCTGAGCCATATCGCCTATCTCATCAACCTGGGTGAAGTTCGGGGGTTCGACGGCGTAATCCTGTGATGCCAGACGATGAACGACGTCGCTCAGGCGTACCACCGGACGCAGCACGCGACGCTTGAGGATAAAGCCCATCACAAACAGGAAGAGCACGGCGGTCAGTCCGACCATCACCTCTGAAGCGGTACGAAGCGCTTTTGACGTTCTGGTGGCAGCCTGCACGTCGGCGATAATGCGCTTGTCCAGCAGCAGGCGAAAGCGGTCGATGTTACTCTGCGCCCGCTCTAATTCCAGTTCGTAACTTTTACCGAAGAGTAACGCAACGGCTTGCCGATCTTCGCCCCGGGTGATGCCGTCAATGGCTGCCTGCTGCTCATCCTGCAGTTCGTCAACAATCTTCAGTCCGTCATACAGCAGCGCCAGCTCCTCACCCGATGCTCCCATGTTTTTGAGCTGCTGCAGCGTGTGTTCAATATTCTTCATTTCAGCTTCTTTCGCCTGATATTTCTCCAGCACATCAGGCTCTTTTTTAATGGCGTAAAGTCGCGCTAGATCAGAGAGCACCCAGGCGTCTGTTTCGATCTCTTCCGTAATCTCATCAAACACTTGCCGTTGTTTTACGGCCTCACGTTCTATGTTGTCGGCATGGGAAGCCATCACCATGACGATGCCGGAAGCAATGGTCAGGCACACCGTGACTCCATAAGCCCAGTTTGTGATCGTGGCGATTCGCACCTGTTGGTTTCCTCTACGGCAAAAATGGAAGAACATTCTTTCAGATTATAGAAAACCTCTGATTCAGAGCGAAAAAAAAGGCGGCACAGCGCCGCCTTTCAGAACGCCTGTTCTTACAAATCAGGAGAGTTTTTTCCCTCTTCGATGAAATCCGCGTCCAGCTCTTCGGCGTTACCTTCGTGATCGCGTCCGGAGAAGAGGTTCCAGCAGGCGATAAACAGCGCGGCAATAAGCGGCCCAATCACAAAGCCGTTAATGCCGTACAGCTCCATACCGCCGAGGGTAGTGATCAAAATCAGGTAGTCCGGCATTTTGGTGTCTTTCCCCACCAGCAGCGGGCGCAGGATATTGTCCACCAGCCCGACGATTATCACGAAGAAGCCTACAATAAACAGCCCCTGCCACAGCTGGTGCGTGGCGAACAGGTAGATGGCGGCTGGCACCCAGACAATCGCCGAGCCGACGGCGGGGACCAGCGAGAGGAACGCCATCAGCGCGCCCCAGAGCACGCTGCCGTCGATGCCCGCGATGGCAAACGCGATCCCGCCGAGCGTGCCCTGAACGACGGCCACTACCGCCGTTCCTTTCACCGTCGCCCGGGAGACGCCGACAAACTTGGCGAACAGGTGCTGTTTAACAAAATCGGACAGCGGCAGGGAGTCGAGGATCTGGCGCACCAGATACGGTCCATCCTTCAGGAGGAAGAACAGCAGATAAAGCATGATACCGAAGCTAATGGCAAAGCCAAACGTGCCTTTGCCGATCAGGAACGCGCTGCCCGCCAGATACTGCCCGCCCTGCAGCGCGACGTCGGAGAGTTTTTTCTGGATCTGTGCCGCGTTGGTCAGGTTGTGGTCCGCCAGGAAGCCGCTTGCCCAGTCCGGCAGGTGGTTAAAGATGCTCGCCACCACTTCCGGGAATTGCGTGTTGTTCTCCTGGAGCTTCGTGTAAACCACGTTCAGCTCAATGGCGAGCGAGGAGAGGATCACCATCAGCGGGATGAAGACGATCAGGCAGATAATGCCAATCGTCAGCAGCGAGGCCAGCCCGTTGCGATCCCCCAGCGCGGCGCGCAGCCTGTTTTTTACCGGGTTGAAGATGACGGTCAGAATAGCGGCCCACAGTATCGCGGAGAAGTAGGGCGACAGCACGTCGAAGAAAGCCCAGGTCACAAGGGCGAGAATGAAAATAAAGAAACCTTTGGTCAGTCCGTTAAAGCGCATCAGTCAGTCCTGGTTACTAATAAACTGTGTCGACTATAGAACTGATTGTGAGAATTACCAACCTTTGCGCCAGGTGGCGGCCTGTAGGGCACTATCGCGGTATGAATTTGCGCTTCACGGATAGCACTTTCGACTGACCGAAGATCGCACGCTCCCGCACCATGCTGTAAGTATCTGCTTGCGGAGGTGCTTATGGCCTGGCGTCCGATTCTCTATGTGATCCTCACAACCCACCCCAGACTCAGCGCGCGGCGCGCCCGCTTGCGTCTGGTCATCTAGCTTTTTGTTAATAATCGCGGTATAACACCTTCTTTGGATGTTTAGATGTCCATACGTATAGAAGGTAATATGCAAACACAACAAGAAAATGGGCAGCTTAAGCGCACCATGAAAACACGCCACCTGATTATGCTCTCCCTGGGCGGCGTGATTGGGACAGGGTTGTTTTTTAATACGGGATACATCATCTCCACCACCGGTGCAGCGGGCACGCTGCTGGCGTACCTGATCGGCGCGCTGGTGGTCTGGCTGGTGATGCAGTGTCTGGGCGAGCTTTCCGTGGCGATGCCGGAAACCGGCGCGTTCCACGTCTATGCCGCCCGCTATCTTGGCCCGGCGACGGGCTACACCGTGGCGTGGCTCTACTGGCTGACCTGGACGGTGGCGCTTGGGTCGAGCTTTACCGCCGCCGGGTTCTGCATGCAGTACTGGTTCCCGCAGGTGCCCGTCTGGGCGTGGTGCGTGGTCTTCTGCGTGGTGATTTTTGGCCTTAACGTCATCTCCACACGCTTCTTTGCCGAAGGGGAATTCTGGTTCTCGCTGGTGAAGGTCATCACCATCGTCGCCTTTATCATCCTCGGCGGGGCGGCGGTCTTTGGTTTCATCCCGATGCAGGACGGGTCACCCGCGCCGGGCTTAAGCAACCTCACTGCCGAGGGCTGGTTCCCGCACGGCGGCCTGCCGATCCTGATGACCATGGTGGCGGTGAACTTTGCCTTCTCCGGGACCGAGCTTATCGGCATCGCGGCGGGTGAAACGGAAAATCCGCACAAGGTCATTCCGGTTGCGATTCGCACCACCATCGCGCGGCTGATCATCTTCTTTATCGGCACCGTGTTTGTGCTGGCGGCGCTGATCCCGATGCAGCAGGCGGGCGTGGAAAAGAGCCCGTTCGTGCTGGTGTTTGAGAAGGTCGGTATTCCTTATGCGGCTGATATCTTTAACTTCGTGATCCTGACGGCGATCCTCTCGGCGGCGAACTCCGGGCTGTACGCGTCTGGCCGCATGCTCTGGTCGCTCTCGAATGAGAAAACGCTCCCGCGCTGCTTTGCCCGCGTGAACAAAAACGGCGTGCCGCTGACGGCGCTCTCGGTTTCCATGCTCGGCGGCGTGCTGGCGCTGTTCTCAAGCGTGGTGGCCCCGGACACGGTGTTTGTCGCACTCTCGGCCATTTCTGGCTTTGCGGTGGTGGCGGTATGGATCAGCATCTGCGCGTCGCACTTCGTTTTCCGCCGTCGTCATCTGCAGTCCGGCCAGCCGCTCTCTGCGCTGCAGTACCGCGCGCCGTGGTATCCGCTGGTGCCGGTGCTCGGTTTTATCCTCTGTGTGGTGGCCTGTGTCGGCCTGTGGTTTGACCCCAGCCAGCGGATTGCCCTTTATTGCGGGCTTCCGTTCGTCGCCCTGTGTTATGGTGCCTACTATCTGACCCGAAATATGACATCGCAGGAGCCTGAACATGTCGCAGAATAATCCGCTTACCGCCATCCTTGAAAAACAGCCGTTTGTGGTGCTGGATGGCGCAATGGCAACGGAGCTGGAAGCGCGCGGCTGTAACCTTGCAGACAGCCTCTGGTCTGCCAAAGTGCTGGTGGAAAACCCGGATCTTATTCGCGAAGTGCATCGTGATTACTACCGCGCGGGCGCGCAGGTGGCGATCACCGCCAGCTACCAGGCCACGCCTGCGGGCTTTGCGGCACGCGGTCTGGACGAGGCGCAGTCCCGCGCGCTGATTGGCAAAAGCGTGGAGCTGGCGCGCAAGGCGCGCGAAGCGTATCTGGCTGAAAATCCGCATGCGGGCACGCTGCTGGTGGCGGGATCCGTTGGGCCTTACGGCGCGTATCTGGCGGATGGCTCAGAGTATCGCGGCGACTACGTGCTTAGTGCCGAAGAATTCACAGAATTCCACCGCCCGCGCGTGGAAGCGCTGCTGGATGCGGGCGCTGACCTGCTGGCCTGCGAAACCCTACCGTCCTTTGAGGAGATTAAGGCGCTGGCGGCACTGCTGACCGAGTATCCCCGCGCCCGGGCGTGGTTCTCAT
The DNA here is from genome assembly GCF_041399405.1 of Enterobacter sp. KB-280D8. Lineage (NCBI taxonomy): Bacteria > Pseudomonadati > Pseudomonadota > Gammaproteobacteria > Enterobacterales > Enterobacteriaceae > Enterobacter > Enterobacter sp. KB-280D8. The sequence continues at coordinate 848,587 of NZ_JBGKEC010000002.1, read as the reverse complement.
TTACCCTGCGCGACAGCGAGCACCTGAGCGACGGTACGCCGCTGCGTGACGTAGTCAACGTGCTGGCAAACTATCCGCAGATTGTCGCGCTGGGCATTAACTGCATCGCCCTGGAAAATACCACCGCGGTGTTAAAACATCTGCAAAGCCTGACGGCGCTGCCGCTGGTGGTTTACCCGAACTCGGGCGAGCATTATGACGCGGTAACCAAAACCTGGCATCACCACGGCGAAGCGTGCGAGACGCTGGTGGGGTATCTGCCGCAGTGGCTGGCGGCGGGAGCGAAGTTAATCGGCGGATGCTGTCGCACCACGCCGAAGGATATTGCGGAACTGAACGCACAGCGCTGATGACCTCACCCAGACCCTCTCCCACGGGGAGAGGGAAAAAACCAACCGCACAAAACCAACTATTCTTTCCCGCTTTTTTTCTAAAAACGAATCGTCATTAACGATTCTTTTTTATTCCTTTATCAAAATTCCTGCGCCGGAAATACTGCCCTCATAACAACAAGGGGAGCAGGCACTATGGCAAATTCATCGCGAATCACACTTCTCGGCGCGCTGGCGCTGTGGGCATTTCAGGCGCAGGCGGTGGACGTCACCGTCGCGTATCAAACCTCTGCGGAGCCAGCGAAGGTTGCGCAGGCAGACAACACCTTTGCCAAAGAGAGCGGCGCGAAAGTCGACTGGCGCAAGTTCGACAGCGGCGCGTCCGTCGTACGTGCGTTAGCCTCCGGCGACGTGCAGATCGGCAATATCGGTTCCAGCCCGCTGGCGGTCGCGGCCAGCCAGCAGGTGCCGATTGAGGTTTTCCTGCTCGCCTCGCAGCTCGGTAACTCTGAAGCCCTGGTGGTGAAGAAGAACATCACCAAACCGGAAGATCTGATCGGCAAACGCATCGCCGTGCCGTTTATCTCCACCACTCACTACAGCCTGCTGGCGGCGCTGAAACACTGGGGCATCAAGCCGGGTCAGGTACAAATCATCAACCTGCAGCCGCCGGCGATTATCGCCGCCTGGCAGCGCGGCGATATTGACGGGGCCTACGTGTGGGCACCGGCAGTGAACGAACTGGAAAAAGACGGCACCGTGCTGACCGACTCCGAAAAAGTGGGCCAGTGGGGGGCGCCGACGCTCGACGTGTGGGTAGTGCGCAAAGACTTTGCCGAGAAGCATCCTGAGGTGGTGAAAGCCTTCGCCAAAAGCGCGATTGACGCCCAGCAGCCGTACATCAGTAACCCGGATGAATGGCTGAAGCAGCCCGCCAACCTGGAAAAACTCTCCCGCCTGAGCGGCGTGCCGGAATCGGACGTGCCGGGGCTGGTGAAGGGCAATACCTATCTGACCCCCGCGCAGCAGGTGCAGCAGCTGAACGGGCCGGTGAGCAAAGCGATTGTTGATACCGCCACCTTCCTGAAAGAGCAGGGCAAAGTGCCCGCGGTAGCGGCAGATTACAGCCAGTACGTGACCGACCGCTTTGTGAAATAAGGAGTCCGCCATGCTGAATATTACTAACCTGTACGCCGATTACGGTGGGAAACCCGCGCTGGAGGACATCAACCTGACGCTGGGCAGCGGTGAACTGCTGGTAGTGCTCGGGCCGTCCGGGTGCGGAAAAACCACGCTGCTGAATCTGATCGCCGGGTTTGTACCGTATCAGCACGGCACCATTCAGCTGGAAGGCAAAAAGGTGGAAGGCCCGGGCGCCGAGCGCGGGGTGGTCTTTCAGAACGAAGGGTTACTTCCCTGGCGTAACGTGCAGGAAAACGTAGCGTTTGGGCTACAGCTTGCGGGCATTAACCGCGAACAGCGGCTGGAAACGGCGCGGTTGATGCTGAAAAAGGTCGGGCTGGAAGGGGCGGAAAAACGCTTTATCTGGCAGCTTTCCGGCGGTCAGCGCCAGCGCGTCGGCATTGCCCGCGCGCTGGCGGCCAATCCGCAGCTGTTGCTGCTGGACGAGCCGTTCGGGGCGCTGGATGCCTTCACCCGCGAGCAGATGCAAACCCTGCTGCTGCGCCTGTGGCATGAGACGGGCAAGCAGGTGCTGTTAATTACCCACGATATCGAAGAGGCGGTGTTTATGGCGACGGAGCTGGTGCTGCTCTCGCCGGGGCCGGGGCGCGTGCTGGAGCGCTTGCCGCTGGATTTCGCCCGCCGCTACGTCGCGGGCGAACCCGTGCGCAGCATCAAATCCGACCCGCGGTTTATTGAGCAGCGCGAATATGTCTTAAGCCGCGTGTTTGAGCAGCGGGAGGTGTTCTCATGAGCATCGTTTTCAGTGAAAAAACGCGCCGCACACGTCTGGCGCTGCGCTGGCCTTTCTCGCGCCAAATCACCTTGAGCGTCGGTACGCTGCTTGTACTGTGGGCATTGTGGTGGGCGGTTGCGGCCCTGCAGTGGGTCAGCCCGCTGTTTCTGCCGCCGCCGGGACAGGTGCTGGACAAACTCATTACCATCGCCGGGCCGCAGGGCTTTATGGATGCCACGCTCTGGCAGCACTTAGGTGCAAGTCTGGCGCGTATTCTGGTGGCGCTGCTGGCGGCGGTGATTATCGGTATTCCGGTCGGGATCGCGATGGGCCTAAGCCCGACGGTGCGCGGCATCCTCGACCCGCTGATTGAGCTTTACCGTCCGGTGCCGCCGCTGGCCTATCTGCCGCTGATGGTGATCTGGTTCGGCATCGGTGAAACGTCAAAAATCCTGCTGATTTATCTGGCGATTTTCGCCCCGGTTGCCATGTCGGCGCTGGCGGGCGTGAAGAGCGCCCAGCAGGTGCGGATCCGCGCGGCGCAGTCGCTGGGGGCCAGCCGCACGCAGGTGCTGCTTTTCGTGATTTTACCGGGCGCGCTGCCGGAGATTTTAACCGGGATACGCATCGGGCTTGGCGTGGGCTGGTCCACGCTGGTGGCGGCAGAGCTGATCGCCGCCACGCGAGGATTAGGGTTTATGGTGCAGTCGGCGGGGGAGTTCCTGGCGACTGACGTGGTGCTGGCAGGGATTGCGGTAATTGCTGCGATCGCCTTCGGATTAGAACTGGGGCTGCGCGCGTTACAGCGCCGCCTGACGCCCTGGCATGGAGAAATACAATGAGTGAACGTCTGACCATTACCCCGCTGGGGCCGTACATTGGCGCGCAGGTGTCGGGCCTGGATGTGACCCGTCCGCTGAGCGATAACCAGTTCGAGCAGCTGTACCACGCGGTGCTGCGCCATCAGGTGGTGTTCCTGCGCGAGCAGGCAATCACCCCGCAGCAGCAGCGCGCGCTGGCCCTGCGCTTTGGCGATCTGCATATCCACCCGGTCTATCCGCATGCGGAAGGGGTAGAGGAGATTATCGTTCTGGACACCCACAACGATAACCCGCCGGATAACGACAACTGGCACACCGATGTGACCTTTATCGAGACGCCTCCCGCCGGGGCGATTCTGGCGGCGAAGCTGCTGCCGGAGACGGGCGGTGATACGCTGTGGGCCAGCGGGATTGCGGCGTATGAGGCGCTTTCCGCACCGCTCCGGGTGCTCCTGAGCGGGCTGCGGGCGGAGCACGACTTCAAAAAATCGTTCCCGGAATACAAGTACCGTAAAACCGAAGAGGAGCACCAGCGCTGGCTGGAGGCGGTGGCGAAGCATCCGCCGCTGCTGCACCCGGTGGTGCGCACCCATCCGGTCACGGGCAAGCAGGCGCTGTTCGTGAACGAAGGATTTACGACGCGCATTGTGGACGTGACGGAAAAAGAGAGCGAGGCGCTGTTAGGTTTCCTGTTCGCACATATCACTAAACCGGAGTTTCAGGTGCGCTGGCGCTGGCAGGAGAACGACCTGGCGATCTGGGATAACCGCGTGACGCAGCACTATGCCAATGCGGACTATCTGCCGCAGCGAAGGATTATGCAGCGGGCGACGATTTTAGGGGATAAGCCGTTTTATCGCCCTTGATCCTGCAGTACACGTAGGCCGGGTAAGGCGTAGCCGCCACCCGGCAATTGTGCACCGTTCTTGCCGGGTGGCGCTGCGCTTACCCGGCCTACAAAAAACTGCACATTTAAAGGTGCGCCTCAATATACCGCTGGTAGCGGTTCGACTTCAGATAACACAAATCCACCAGCACCAGACCGTCTACGCAGTTGTTAAACGCCGGGTCGCTGCCAAAATCAATAAACTGCACGCCGCCGGGTTCACAGAGTTCGGAATACTGCTTGTAGAGCGGCGGAATGCCGCAGCCCAGATTACCGAGCAGGGATTTCAGCTTTGTCAGGTCATCCACGTAATCCACCCCGCCAAACTGCGCGAGAACGTCCGGCAGCGACGCCGGGTAAGGCTGGCGTGACGCGGCCAGCGGATGCGTTGCCGGGAACCACAGGCGGTAAAAGGCGACCAGCAGATCCCGCGCCGCAGGCGGTAAGCCACCGGAGATGGAGACGGGCCCAAACAGGTAGCGGTAGTGAGGGTAACGCGCCAGGTAAGCCCCGATGCCGGACCACAGATAGTCCAGACCGCGACGCCCCCAGTAGCGCGGCTGAATAAAGCTGCGCCCCAGCTCAATACCGTGCTCCAGCACGTCCTGCATTTTGTCGTCGTAGTGAAACAGGCTGTAGCTGTACAGCCCGTCGACGCCGCGCTTTTCGACCTGCATGGCCGTTGGCATAAAGCGATACGCGCCGACAATCTCCAGATCCTCTTCATCCCACAGGATCAGGTGCAGATAATCATCATCGTAGCTGTCGGTGTCCCGGCGTTTACCGCTCCCTTCCTCCACCGCACGAAACGCAATCTCGCGCAGGCGGCCCAGCTCGCGCAGAAGAGGAGCCTCTTCCTGCCCGTTGCGCTGCCACAGGTAGATGGTTTTGCCGTCGCTGGTTTTACCCAGACACTCGGCCTGCGCCAGTTCACGTCTCAGCGTGGCCCGGTCTTCCGGACGGGCAATCGCACACTGGGTTTTAAAAACGCCAGGCAATCCCTTGCCAAGACGCATCACGTGCTGACGGCACTGCTCGGCCATCTCACGAGACGAAAGGGTAGCGCTAAACCAGCTGTTCCACGCAATCTGCTGGCCGATTTTAATCGGCAGCTGGCTGTGGCGGCGGCGGAACATCTGCTGCATCAGCAGCAGCATCGACAATGTCGGTGACACCAGCGTGCTGGCATAAAAGAGCAGGCTGTTGTGCGCCTGAATATGCACCGGCAGCAGCGGGGCGCGCAGCTTGCTGGCGAGTTTTATAAAGCCGGAGTGCCATTTTTTATCGCGAATGCCTTTGCGCGTGGGCCGTGAAACTTCTCCCGCCGGGAAGAAGATCAGCACGCCCGCGTTTTGCAGATGCTGCTCCATCTGAACCAGGGACGACTTCGCTGTCCTGCCGCCCATATTGTCGACCGGAATAAACAGAGAACTGAGGGGCTCAAGGTGGGTCAGCATCCGGTTGGTCACGACTTTAACGTCGCGTCGCACGCGGGAGACGGCGTACATCAGCGCCAGCCCGTCCAGGGTGCCCGTCGGGTGGTTGGCAATAATGACCAGCGGGCCATGTTCGGGGATTTGTTCGAGATCGCGGGCGGAAACGGTGCAGAGAATATCAAGGTGTTCCAGAACTTGCTCCACCATATCCAGCCCTTTCAAGTGGCGGTGAGCGGCGGCAAACTGCTGGAATTCGTCTTCGTAAAACAGCCTTTTTAACAGACTTTTTTGCCAGGGTGCAGGCCTCGCCTGAGGCCAAAGATCGTCGAGAACGCTATCGAGGCTAAACATGATTACTCCTCCTGCCGTCTTGCGAAGACAGTAGAAGGAGCAGATGTCGGTTGTATTGCAGTTTGGTGAAGATTAGCGGAGGATTTTTTTCTCAGCCAGATCCAGCGCGAAGTAGCTGAAGATCAGATCCGCGCCCGCGCGTTTGATCGCCCCCAGGCTTTCGAGGATCACTTTCTCTTCGTCGATAGCCCCTGCCAGCGCGGCGAATTTGATCATCGCGTACTCGCCGCTCACCTGGTATGCCCCCAGCGGCAGTTCGGTGCGCTCGCGGATGTCGCGCAGGATGTCGAGATACGCGCCAGCTGGTTTCACCATCAGGCAGTCTGCGCCCTGAGCTTCATCGAGCAGGGATTCACGAATTGCTTCGCGGCGGTTCAGCGGGTTCATCTGATAGGTCTTACGATCGCCCTTCAGCGCCGTACCAGCTGCTTCACGGAACGGGCCGTAGAACGAGGAGGCAAATTTGGTGGAGTAGGACATGATGGCGGTGTCGGTAAAGCCTGCCGCATCCAGCGCCTGACGGATCGCCTGAACCTGGCCGTCCATCGCCGCAGACGGCGCGATGAAGTCCGCACCCGCAGCGGCAGCGACCACAGCCTGCTTGCCGAGGTTCAGCAGGGTGGCATCGTTATCCACGCCATGATCGCACAGCACGCCGCAGTGACCATGGGAAGTGTATTCGCAGAAACAGGTGTCGGACATGACCACCATTTCCGGCACGGTCTCTTTGCAGATGCGGGACATGCGGGCCACGAGCCCGTCTTCTTTCCACGCATCGCTGCCGGTCGCGTCAGTATGGTGGGAGATGCCGAAGGTCATCACCGAGCGGATCCCCGCGTTGGCGATGCGTTCGATCTCGCGCGCCAGATATTTTTCAGGAATGCGCATCACGCCCGGCATGGCTTCGATGGCTTTGTAGTCATCAATCTCTTCTTCAACAAAAATCGGCAACACCAGATCGTTTAAGGTCAGTGTTGTCTCTTCAAACATAGCGCGCAGTGCAGGTGACTTGCGCAGGCGGCGGGGGCGTGCAATTAAATCGGTCATGGTATGCCTGATGTTTGTGGAACAAAGAAGGTTAGTGTAACCGAAAGCACCGTGAGGTGTTTATTAAAGTGGGCGGTTTAGCGGTAGATAATGCAAGACTGCGGAAGGGGGAGCGTTCGGGGCAAACGGTTTAACATCAACCGCTTGCCCTGAGATTATTAAGATCAGTTAGACGCGGTAAGCACCTGGGCTTTATTGGCGCTCAGCTCAGCCACCAGGTTATTAATGCCGTCACTCATATTAACGAAGCGCGTGTTAGGAGAACGGGTGACCACCACAAACGCGCCCACGTTGGACTGCGGAATCATCGCCATGTAGGTGATGAATCCGCCGCCGCCGCCGGTTTTCTGAATAATGCCCGGACGGCCATTTTTCGGCGCCATATAGACCCAGCCCAGGCCGAGCGCATCGGCTTTACCCGGCACGTCCATCCCGATGACGCGGTGCAGCTGAGTACGCTGATAAATGAGGGTCTGCATACGATCGGCCTGGCTGCTGCGGGAGTAGAAATCCGAAGAAAGGAACTGCTGCATCCAGCGCATCATGTCGCCAGGGGTGGAATAGACCCCGCCGCTGCCCACGGCCGCCAGCGTGTTGTTACACGGGCTTGCGCCTTTCTCTGCCACCATCAGGCGTTTGCACTGGTCCGGTGAAGGAGTAAAGGTGGTGTCTTTCATGCCCAGCGGACGCGTGATCTGCTCTTCAAACAGCTGCGGATAAGGTTTGCCCGCCGCCGCTGAGAGCGCATCCGCCAGCAGATCGAACGCCAGGTTCGAGTAAGAGGCCTGCGATCCCGGGGCGGATTTCAGCGTGGCGGTACTCAGGTAGTTCCAGCGCTGTTGGCGCGTTGGCCAGACAAAAACGTCGCGGTGCGCTGCGCCGCCCGGCTGCTCGCGCGGCAGAGCGCTGGTGTGGGTTGCCAGGTTCACAAGGCGGATTGGCGTGCCCTGATACGTCGGAACACGGGCACCCGGCGGGGCGTATTTGCTGAGCGGATCGTCGAGCTTCACCACGCCCTGGTCGAGTAGTTTCACAAGCATTTCACTGGTCATCAGCTTGGTTAAGGACGCGACGCGCACAACGGAATCCAGCTGCGGGCGAACGTTATTACCTGGACGTGTTTCACCAAAGCTGCGAAAAACGCGCTGGTTGCCGTCGATGACCACCATTGCCATCCCGGTCGCGCCGCTGCCGTAATAGATAAGGTTCGCGTAGCGATCGGCAATATCTGAAGCCAAAACGGGCGCCGTCAGCGGCTGAGCTGCCTGGGCGGTGGAGAAGCTCACCGCACACAGCGCGGCAAAAGAGAGCAGACAACGTTTCAACGAAAAGCATCCATGAAGTGAATGAGGAAAGTAATGGGTATTTATACTACTAATCGGCACCGTGCAATGCCCCGATTAGCATAACCATAGCGAGAAAAACGTAACCATGGGTAAATATGAAGAATTTCCCTGCGAGCGCTCTCCCATTTTGTGACATCGGGCTTATGATAGGTACCAGTGTTACTCAATCTTGCGGAGAACGGTATGTCTGAAAAGCGTGTGGTAATGGTGGTTGATATGCAGAACGGGGTGTTTGAAACCCCTCGTCATCAGCGCAAGAACTGTGTCTCTTTGATCAACCAGCTTACGCAGGCAGCCGACACGGTGATTTTTATTCAGCATGCCGAGGCCGGGGGGCTGGAAGAGGGAAGTGAAGGGTTTGCGTTGCTGCCTGAACTCCATCAGCCCGCTGGCGCGCTGTACGTGACCAAGACTGCGTGTGATGCTTTTTACAACACCACGCTAGAAACGCTATTACGCGAGCAGGGCATTCGTGAGTTTGTCATTTGCGGCTGCGCCACCGACTACTGCGTTGACGCCACGGTCAAAAATGGCGTCAGCCGGGGTTACCACATTACCGTGGCGGAAGATGCCCATACCACCGCCAACCGCCCGGCAGCTGAAGCACACATCCTGATTAACCATCACAACGACGTCTGGCGAAACTTCATTGCGCCGGCGAACCCTGTCGCGGTGAAACGCACCGAAACAATTCTCGAAAACTGGAAAGCGAACTAATAATCAACCCACGGGTCTGACCTTTTTGCCCGAGCCGGGAGACCGGCCCGGGCAAGGTATTCGTGTGGTAATGCGTTGAGCACAGCAACAACCATAACAACAAGAAGGAAGCATCATGTTTAAGTCTTTTTTCCCAAAGCCGGGGCCTTTTTTCCTGTCGGCATTTATTTGGGCACTGATCGCGGTCGTGTTCTGGCTGGCGGGCGGCGGTGCATGGCTGGCACGCATCGTGGGGGCGACAGGCGAGGTGCCAATTAGCGCGGCGCGCTTCTGGTCGTTCAGCTATCTGCTGTTTTATGCCTATTACGCGCTGTGCGTGGGGCTGTTTGCGCTGTTCTGGTTTAATTATTCCCCTCATCGCTGGCAGACGTGGTCCATTCTGGGAACGTCGCTGATTATTTTTGTCACCTGGTTTCTGGTCGAAGTGAGCGTAGCCATTAACGCGTGGTATGCCCCGTTCTACGATCTCATCCAGAAAGCGCTGAGCGCCCCTAACAGGGTGCCAATCGGCGAGCTTTATAATCAGTTAAAAATTTTTATGGGCATTGCGATGATCGCTGTCACCGTGGCGGTGCTGAATAATTTCTTCGTCAGCCATTACGTCTTCCGCTGGCGTACGGCGATGAACGAATTCTACATGACGCACTGGGAGCGTCTGCGTCATATTGAGGGTGCTGCTCAGCGCGTTCAGGAAGACACCATGCGTTTCGCGTCAACGCTTGAGGATATGGGCGTCAGCCTGCTTAATGCCATCCTGAAACTGTTTGCGTTCTTACCGATTCTGGTCGCGCTTTCTCCCCATATTTCAGCATTGCCGATTGTCGGACATTTACCGTACGGCCTGCTCATCCCGGCGCTGATTTGGTCGCTTATGGGCACAGGCCTGCTTGCCGTCGTCGGGATTAAGCTGCCGGGCTTAGAGTTTAAGAACCAGCGTGTTGAAGCGGCCTATCGTAAGGAACTGGTCTACGGAGAGGACGACCCAACGCGCGCTGCGCCCCCGACGATAAAAGAGCTGTTCCGCAACGTCCGTTTCAACTACTTCAGGCTCTATTTCCACTACATGTATTTCAATATTGCCCGTATTTTCTATCTGCAGGTCGATACTGTTTTTGGACTATTCCTGTTGTTCCCATCTATTGTTGCGGGAACAATCACGCTGGGCTTACTGACCCAGATTACGAACGTGTTCGATCAGGTCAGAAACTCATTCCAGTATCTGATCAACTCCTGGACCACGCTGGTAGAGTTGATGTCTATCTATAAACGTCTGCGCAGCTTTGAACATGAGCTGGGCGATCGTGACCTGCAGGAAGTCACCAACACATTTAGCTAATACAGGAAGTTGCTATGTCTTTTGCCTTACCGCGTGCGTTACCGTTGTCCTTGCTGGCTGCCCTCGTTCTGGCGGGCTGTGCCGAAAAAGGGGCGACTCCGCTTAAAAAGGGTGAGAAGCCCGTGGATGTGGCAAGTGTTGTGCGGCAAAAAATGCCCGCCAGCGTGAAGGATCGCAATGCGTGGGCCGATGCGCTGGCAAAAACCTTCGAAAGCCAGAAGATTGCCCCTACCGAGGAGAATATCTGCTCGGTGCTGGCGGTGGCGCAGCAGGAGTCGATGTACCAGTCAGACCCGGTGGTGCCGGGTCTCAACAAAATCGCCTGGAAAGAGATTGACCGCCGCGCGGAATCAATGCATATCCCGGTGTTCCTCGTGCATACCGCGCTGAAAATCACCTCGCCAAACGGCAAAAGCTACAGCGAACGGCTGGACACGGTGAAAACCGAAAAACAGCTCAGCGCCATCTTTGATGATTTCATTAACATGGTGCCGATGGGACAGAAACTGTTTGGCTCGCTGAATCCGGTTCACACCGGCGGCCCGATGCAGGTGAGCATTGCGTTTGCTGAGAAGCATACCGACGGCTACCCGTGGGAAATTGACGGTACGGTGCGTCAGGAGGTCTTCTCCCTGCGCGGCGGGCTGTGGTTCGGCACGTATCATCTGCTGAACTATCCGGCGAACTACAGCGAGCCGCTGTACCGCTTTGCAGACTTTAACGCGGGCTGGTATGCCAGCCGTAACGCGGCGTTTCAGAGTGCGGTCAGCCGCGCAAGCGGCGTCAAGCTAGCGCTGGACGGCGATCTTATCGCCTACGGCAGCAGCGAGGCGGGAAGCACCGAGCGGGCGATCCGGAAATTATCGACAGCGCTTGATATGAGTAATGGCGACATTCGGCGTCAGCTTGAGAAAGGCGACAGCCTGGCGTTTGAGAAAACGGATCTCTACAAGAAGGTATTTGCCCTTGCAGAGAAGAAGAGTGGGAAAACGTTACCGAGGGCTATTCTGCCGGGTATTCAGCTGGAAAGCCCTAAGATCACGCGTAACCTGACAACAGCATGGTTCGCGAAACGCGTGGACGATCGACGGGCTCGCTGTATGGGGCTTTAATGGCGACGACGAAAGCGCAGGACGAGCGCGACAACGCCTAAAATCATACACCCCGCGAGGAAGGGAACGAGGCCAAACAGCGTGCTCACGCCAAACCCGATTTCAACCCGCGGGCGTCCGTTATCCTGCACCTGCATCAGGTGTTCATAAACGCCTGGCGCGTGCACCAGCATATTGAGCAGCTGGGAGCCAGCCCAGAAACAGAACAGGACAAACAGGGCATACGCGATATTACCCGCCGTGGAGGTTTTTGGTTTGCCGCCAAAAATCGGTTTCGACAATGTAAAGTCAGCCATGTTGACCTCCCGAGATATCACTCTGTTTTAATACGCGTCTTACGGAGTGAGTTTGACAGGTCATCGCATTTGTCAATATCAGAATCGTGGTAATTTTCGCTCAGGAATTCTCCTGGATTGTTGATTTCTGCAGCATGTCACAATTTGTTAACTTAAATGAAACTGCGCCGCGTTTCAGAATTTCCGCATCTGCCACAGACCTGGCGGTAAAACTGTGAGAGGATGTCTTTTTTCCCCTGCCGGAGTTGTTATGAAGCTCACGTCCAAACTTCGCCGTGACTGGCACTACTACGCCTTTGCTATTGGCCTGATTTTTATTCTTAACGGCGTCGTGGGGCTGTTGGGATTTGAGGCAAAAGGCTGGCAAACCTATGCCGTGGGCCTGGTGACCTGGGTAATCAGTTTCTGGCTCGCAGGGTTGATTATCCGCCGTCGTCCGGAAGAGACGACAGCGGAGGAGACGGCTAAGGGTGCCGATTAACCGTTAACGGAACTTTTCAGGGCGCTGTCGGCGGCGTGACGCTCCAGCGCCAGTTCGATCAGGCGGGTGATCAGCTCAGAGTAGCCTAGCCCGCTGGCCTGCCACAGTTTTGGATACATGCTGATGTTGGTGAAACCCGGCAGCGTGTTGATTTCATTGATAACAACTTCGTTCTCCGGCGTCAGGAACACATCTACGCGCGCCATGCCGCTGCAGCCGAGCGTCTGATAGGCGCGAATGGCGATCGCCCGGATCGCGTCGTTGATCACCGGATCGATATTCGCCGGAACGACAACCTGTGCGCCTTTATCATCAATGTATTTGGTGTCATAGGAGTAGAAGTCGCTGTTTAAGACCACTTCACCGCAGGTGCTCGCCTGTGGAAAATCGTTGCCCAGCACGGCGCACTCAATTTCGCGGCCTTTGATCCCCTGCTCAACCACCACTTTATGGTCGAACTCAAACGCCATACGAACGGCCTGCGTGAACTCTGCTTCGCTGGTGACTTTGCTGACGCCCACGGAGGAGCCCTGATTGGCCGGCTTAACAAACAGCGGCAGACCCAATTCAGCGCTGATCTGCGCGAAGCTGTGCTTATCGCGGTTGGCGCGGGTGAGCGTCACGAACGGTGCGATATTCAGCCCGGCATCACGCAGCAGGCGTTTGGTGACGTCTTTGTCCATGCAGGCGGCGGAGCCCAGCACGTCCGAGCCAACGAACGGCAGGTTGGCCATGCGCAACATCCCCTGCAGGGAACCATCTTCGCCCAGGGTGCCGTGCACGATAGGGAAGACCACGTCGATCTGGGCGAGAGCCTGCGCGTTGCCTGCGTCGATGAGCTGTCCCTTCATGACGCCGGGTACGGTGGCGACGCTGATCTCCGAAGGGTTGAGGGCGATGTGCGCCGGATCGTGGGCATTCAGCAGATACTGGCTGGCATCGTTAACGTGCCACTGGCCCTGTTTATCAATGCCCAGCAGCACCACGTCGAAACGGCTTTTATCGATCGCATCAACGATATTTTTAGCCGATTGCAATGACACCTCGTGCTCTGCTGATTTTCCCCCAAAGACAATACCTACGCGCTGCTTTGCCATCTCACTCTCTTCCAGTCTGACGAAAAGCCAATAACATACCACGATGCCCTGCGGGTTTCGCGGCCTTCTGCCATAATGTTTTGGGGAACAGTGAGGGGGGAGAGTGAAAGGAAAAACGCTGCTGATCGTTTTCATCCTTGGGGTAATCGCAACGGCGGGCTATCGCTGGTTGCCGTCTTACTACAACCCCTTCACGCCGCTGACCCTGGACGACCCGCCTGGCCGCATTACCCAGTATAAACTTCGGCGCTTAACGCCCGAAGCCTGCTCGAGCCTGTTAGCGCAGGCTAATCAAAGAAACCTTATTCGCACCCAGGCGGTGGCTGACAGCGGCGGGGAATGTCCGCTGAGCGACGTCGTGCGCGTGCGAGACTTCGGCCCGGTGAGCCTGAACGGCAGTTTTCTTGCCAGCTGTCCGCTGGCGCTCAGCTCGGCCCTGTTTGTCAGCCAGCAGGCCCGGCCCCTGACTAAACGCTTCACCGGCAGTGAACTGACCCGCATTGAGCACCTCGGCAGCTTTGCCTGCCGCAATATCTACCACCGGCCCGATGCGCGGCGTAGCGAGCATGCCACGGCAGAGGCGCTGGATATCGCCGCTTTTCGGCTGGCGAACGGGGAGCGTGTTACGGTGCTGAAGGGCTGGAAATCGGCAAAAACGCAGCCCTGGCTGAAGGCTCTGCTGGCGGCAAGCTGCGGCTACTACGGTAACGGTCTTGGGCCGGAGTATAACGCGGCGCACGCCAGCCATTTTCATCTGGGAATGCGCGGTTTTGGCCTCTGTCGCTGAAGCATAATCTTCCGCCAGAAAATGGATGATTTGTGACTTATTTCACAAATATGATGACTGGGAAGATAAAACACCAAAGTCAGCAAGGCCGCATCTCTGGTGCGACGTTAAGGCGCGTAACTTGCTAATCTGACGGCGAATTCGCCTAAAAATGAAGACTATTTCTGTATGGAATCCTGGAAAGTTAATCTCATCTCGGTCTGGTTCGGCTGCTTCTTTACAGGGCTTGCCATCAGCCAGATCCTGCCGTTCTTGCCGCTGTACGTCTCGCAGCTGGGGGTCACCTCGCATGAAGCGCTCTCCATGTGGTCCGGCCTGACGTTCAGCGTCACGTTTCTGGTTTCCGCCATTGTGTCACCAATGTGGGGCAGCCTGGCCGACAGGAAAGGGCGCAAGCTGATGCTGCTGCGCGCCTCGCTCGGGATGGCGATAGCTATTCTGCTCCAGGCCTTTGCCACCAACGTCTGGCAGCTGTTTTTCCTGCGGGCGGTAATGGGGCTGACGTCCGGGTATATTCCCAACGCCATGGCGCTGGTTGCCTCTCAGGTGCCGCGCGAGCGCAGCGGCTGGGCGCTGAGTACGCTCTCTACCGCCCAGATCAGCGGCGTTATCGGCGGCCCGCTGCTGGGGGGCTTTCTGGCTGACCACGTCGGGCTGCGCGCGGTGTTCATCATCACCGCGATCCTGCTGGTGATCAGCTTTCTGGTTACGCTCTTTCTTATCAAAGAGGGTGGCCGCCCCGTTATCAGTAAATCTGAGCGCCTGAGCGGCAGGGCCGTCTTCGCCTCGCTGCCTTACCCGGGACTCGTGATTAGCCTGTTTGTCACCACCATGGTGATCCAGCTCTGCAACGGTTCGGTCGGCCCGATTCTGGCGCTGTTTATTAAGTCGATGGAGCCTGACAGCAACAATATCGCCTTTCTCAGCGGCATGATTGCCGCCGTGCCGGGCGTTTCCGCGCTGATCTCTGCCCCGCGCCTGGGGAAGTTAGGTGACAGGATCGGCACGGCGCGCATCCTGATGGCGACGCTGATTTTTGCGGTGGTGCTCTTTTTCGCCATGTCGTTTGTTACCTCTCCGCTTCAGCTGGGTGTGCTGCGATTTTTACTCGGCTTTGCGGATGGCGCTATGTTACCTGCCGTACAGACGTTGCTGGTCAAATATTCCAGCGACCAGGTCACGGGGCGTATTTTTGGTTATAACCAGTCTTTTATGTATTTAGGCAACGTTGCCGGTCCGCTTATTGGCGCATCCGTTTCTGCAATGGCGGGTTTTCGCTGGGTATTTGCCGCGACGGCGATAGTCGTTTTAATCAATATTATTCAGCTGGCTATTGCCCTGCGTCGCCGCAGGCAAATAGCGGAGGCGAAATCGGCGAAATAACCGCTGACAGATGTATTATATATTCTTATGGTTGCCGCATTTTTATATAACAAAATGCGGCGTTTATTTTATAGAAAAACGTTTCGCTGAAAATGCCGGGCCGCTAATTTGGCGGCAACGTCACTTTTGCATAAGATAATTCTTTTCTCCGCTTTGCATATTTCATTCCTGGTGTTAATTTCAGAGAAAATCCCATAAGGAAATAGCACGATGAAGAATCTCATTGCTGAGTTGCTGGTCAAGCTTGCACAAAAGGAAGAGGAGTCGAAAGAACTGGTCGCCCAGGTCGAAGCGCTGGAAATCGTTGTCACGGCGCTGCTGCGGCAGATGGCAACATCTGACCAGCAGGCGTTAATTGATAGCATCGAAGGGGCGCTGGACAAGGCGCGGCCCGATACGCAGGTTCCGCCAGAGGATGCCGAGTTGCTGCAGCAATACGTAAAGAAGCTGTTGAGGCATCCGCGCAGTTAAGCCGTTACGGACGGTGCTGACATATCATAAAATTGTCATGCCGGATGCCTGTAGTCGCTCTGTTTTATTTTTTATGTATTGGGACCTGGATAAAATAAATTGAAACAGAGCGCATGTTTCATCGCGTTACTTCCCCTGTTAATTACCCCGGCTATTTATGCCGAGACCGTCCATTTCGGCGCGCTGGATATGAAATGATAAATTCCCGGCGGAAATCACATCTGCCGGGTGGTTTTTTTTCTGTCACGAACCAGACTTACAGGGAATGTTCACAAAAGGATGGTGCAATGAAAACAACATTACTGGTTACTCTGTTCTCCGGCCTGTTCCTGATCTCCTCGGCGAATGCGGAAGAGAAAACGCTCACGCCGCAGCAGCAACGTATGACCACCTGCAATCAACAGGCGACGTCCCAGAGTCTCAAGGGGGATGCGCGTAAGACCTACATGAGCGACTGCCTGAAAAACGGCGCCGCGAAACCCGGCGAAAAAAGCCTGACGCCGCAGCAGCAAAAAATGCGCGAGTGTAATGCGAAAGCGACCGAACAGTCCCTGAAGGGAGACGATCGCAGCAAGTTCATGAGTGCCTGCCTGAAGAAAAAAGTGTAGTTCTAACGGGTGAGCGGCGCGGGCTGCTCACCCGAAATTTCATACTTTCCCCGCAGACCCCCTCTCTATAATTTGGGAAAATGTTTCAGAATATTCCCAAAAATGATGAATGATGAAACGTATTACACCAAAAAGCGCATTCGGGAAGAGTGGAGTTTAACTCTTTCTCAGGATGACCCTCACCGCGCCGGCTTCCAGCTCGCCAGGCGAGTTCGGCTGGCGCGCGCTGTCGGGCTGGCGGCGATGTTTTTCCCCGTGGCAGAAATGCTGGTCAGCCATTTTTTACCCGGCGGCTGGTGGTTGTTACTGGTGGGGTGGGCATTCGTCTGGCCGCACTTCGCCTGGCAGTTATCCTGCCGCGCCGCTTCACCTCTTCAGCAGGAGATCTTCAACCTTAAGATAGATGCCATTATCGCCGGGCTATGGATTGGCGTGATGGGAGTTTATGCGTTACCTGCGGCAGCGCTGTTGATGATGGTGGGTATAAATATGATGGGCTCAGGCGGCTGTCGTCTGTTTATTTCAGGGATGGCACTCACCACGCTTTCCGTGCTGGTCACATTACCTCTCGTTGGCCGCGTGGTGCCCTTTAATCCGGGAGCGCTGGAGTGGGGCTTAACGCTTCCCGTCCTTATGCTTTATCCCATGCTGTTTGCCTGGCTTAGCCATCGCACTGCCGTCAGGCTGGCGGAACATAAGCGGCGGCTGGAAATGATGAGTACCCGTGACGGCATGACCGGGGTCTTTAACCGTCGACATTGGGAAATGCTGCTGCGCAATGAGTTTGAGCTCTGTCGCCGGAGCCACTGCACCGCCACGATATTGCTGATTGATATCGACCACTTTAAAAACATCAACGATACCTGGGGGCACGACGTGGGCGACAAGGCTATCGTGGCCATTACCCGCCAGCTCCAGATGTCGGTGCGGTCAGGCGATGCGATAGGCCGGTTTGGCGGGGATGAATTCGCGGTGATTATGTCCCAGACGGCCGCTGAAAGCGCCATCGCCGTCATGTCGCGGGTTCACGCGCGGCTGGAAACGCTCTCGTTACCGTGTGCGCCGAAAGAGCCTCTGCGCATCAGCGTGGGCGTGGCTCCCTGGGGACCGCAGTTTGTGCACTATCGGGAATGGCTGAAGGCGGCAGATGTGGCGCTGTATAAGGCGAAAAATGCCGGGCGCGGCCGCACCGAAGTGGCGGCCTGACGCCCGACCAGACATCAGGATTTACTCAGCTTCTCTGACTTTTCCATGCATTTGGCCATCGCCTCGATGACGGCCGAACGGAACCCGCGCTCTTCCAGCACCCGCACCGCTTCGATGGTGGTACCGGCCGGGGAGCAGACCATATCTTTCAGTTCTCCCGGGTGTTTACCGGTCTCCAGCACCATTTTGGCGGAGCCCATCACTGCCTGTGCGGCGAATTTATACGCCTGCGCGCGCGGCATACCGCCAAGCACGGCGGCGTCCGCCATCGCTTCTAAAAACATGAAGACGTACGCGGGGGCTGAACCGCTCACGCCGACCACCGGATGGATCATCGATTCCGCAATCACTTCCGCCTCGCCGAAGCAGCGGAAAATGTTCAGCACGTCCGCTACCTCTTCTGAGGTCACCAGCGCGTTAGGGGTGACGGAGGTCATGCCGGCGTTGACCAGTGAGGGGGTATTCGGCATTGCGCGGACGATTTTACGGTCGTGGCCCAGCGCGCGGGCCAGCTGCTCGAGCGTCACGCCCGCGGCAATCGACACGACCAGCGTCTCTTTATTCAGGCTGGAGGTGATGTCGCTTAACACTTTGATCATGATGTTCGGCTTAACGGCACCAAAGACGATATCGGCAACCTGGGCCACCTCCTGCGCGCTTTCGGCGGCGTTGATCCCGTATTGATCGCGCAACGCGGCGACGTTATCCGGTGACGGGGTATAGACCCAAATCTGACCCGGCAGGACCTGCCCGCTGGCGATCAGGCCGCCCAGGATGGCTTTGCCCATGTTACCGCAGCCGATAAACCCGATTTTCTTATCCATCACGATTCTCCGTCATTATGCGTTGTTTTCTCTGATTGATAGCTTAACAACGAAATGCAGGCGACAATAGTCGGCAGAGTCATTATGGGGAGACAATATGGCGATTTGGGTTGATGCGGACGCGTGTCCGAATGTGATTAAAGAGATTTTATTCCGCGCCGCCGAGCGCGTTCAGATGCCGCTGACGCTGGTGGCGAACCAGAATATTCGCGTACCGCCTTCGCGGTTCATCCGCTCCTTACGCGTGCCGGCCGGGTTCGACGTAGCGGATAACGAAATAGTTCGTCTGTGCAGCGCGGAAGATCTGGTTATTACCGCCGACATACCGCTGGCGGCTGAAGTGCTGGCGAAAGGGGCGGCGGCGCTCAACCCACGCGGTGAACGTTATTCGCCTTCAACCATTCGTGAAAAGCTCACCATGCGCGATTTTATGGATACGATGCGGGCCAGCGGCGTGCAGACCGGTGGACCGGACAGCCTGTCCCAGCGCGATCGCCAGCAGTTTGCCGCCGAACTGGATAAATGGCTGCTGGAAGTGAAGCGCCGTACAGCGTAATGATAATTATTGTCAATTTGTGGTACAGTGTGGCTTCCACAGGGTTGTCATCCCGTACCGCTTTGCAGTAAAGTAATCGACACATCTTCTGCAATTATTTCTTTACACTCTTCAGCCATTCGGCATCAAGGGGAACACCTGGCTATGACCCAACCCATCTTTTTAGTTGGCCCCCGCGGCTGTGGGAAAACCACCGTTGGCCTGGAACTGGCGCGCGCGTGTCATCGTCAGTTTATTGATACCGACCACTGGCTGCAGACCGAGGCCGGCAAAACCATTGCAGACATCGTGGAGCAAGAGGGATGGGAAAGCTTTCGCGCCCGCGAAACGGCCGCGCTGAAAGCGGTCACCACGCCGTCAGCCGTCATTGCGACGGGAGGCGGCATTGTTCTGGCCGAATGTAATCGTCACTTTATGCGCGAAAAAGGCATTGTGATCTATCTCTGCGCGCCGGTGGCGGCGCTGGTCGGGCGCCTTGAGGCATTTCCTGAAGAGGGACAACGCCCGGCGCTGACGTCAAGGCCGCTCAGCGAAGAGGTGAGCGAAGTGCTGGCCGAGCGCGATGCCCTGTACCGTGAAGCGGCGCACCATGTTGTGGATGCCTCTGCGGCCCCGGAAGATGTGGTAATTCAGATTATTACCGCCCTGCGTCTGGCGTGTGCCAGCTAACCGCCGTCTATACTGATAGCTCAGACATAAAAAAAGGATGAGCTATGCCAACCAGACCTCCCTATCCGCGCGAAGCACGTATTGTTACCGTTGAAAAAGGCAATGGCGACCAGACTATCACCTGGTACCAGCTGCGTGCCGATCACCCCAAACCGGACTCGCTGATCAGTGAACATGAGACTGAACAGGAAGCGCTGGATGCCAAACGGCGCTACGAAGATCCCGATAAGTCATGAATGTTTTCCTAAACGCTCCAATACCGTGCCTGAATCACACTTTTTACTCATCGCAAATGTTAAGCAGGAGTTAATATTTAGTTATTACAGGTAGCTCCGTTACCGGCAGGCGATCTTTACATTTCGGAACAGAGATCGCCTGCTACGCTTGGTGCTGTTTTGTTGAAAAAACGAACTGTGCAGCGTAGTGAGCCTGTACCTGTGTACACGTTTTTGTAGTGATGGAAGGCGAAGAAGATGAAGGCAACGTTGGCGATCCTCACCATTGGTGTGGTCCCTGTAAGCGAAGTGTTACCGCTCTTAACCGAGCATGTATCTGAACAACAGATCACGCATCTTAGCCTGCTGGGTAAGATGAGTCGGGAAGAGGTCATGGAAGACTACGCTGTAGAGGCGGGGGAGGATCCCCTGGCGACGTTATTAAGCGACGGTAAACTGGCGCATGTTTCTCGACAGAAAATTGAGCGTTCGCTGCAGGCTGTAATAGAAGTACTCGATAATCAAGCGTATGACGTTATTTTGCTGATGAGTACCGCCCCCATTAAGGGACTCATTGCGCGTAATGCGATTCTGCTTGAGCCAATGCGCATTATTCCTCCGCTGGTGGCCTCCATTGTTGACGGGCACCAGGTTGGGGTCATTGTGCCCATTGAGGAGCTCATGGACAACCAGGAAGCAAAATGGCATGTGCTCGAAAAAACGCCCCTGTATGCGCTGGCAAATCCCTTCTGGGACAGCGAGGCTAAACTCATTGCTGCCGGGAAGGCGCTGCTGGAGAGAGGGGCAGATGTGTTGATTCTGGACTGTCTTGGTTTCCACCAGCATCACCGCGATTTACTGCAAAAGGCGCTGGACGTGCCGGTGCTGTTATCCAACGTTCTGATGGCTCGCCTGGCCTCAGAGCTTCTGACGTAATGATTTTGCGTGACAGGTGATGAGCATGGCCCCTATAGTGAATTTTTATCTCTGAATATAAGGGCCAGTTCATGCTTCAAAGTAACGAATACTTTTCCGGTAAAGTGAAATCCATCGGTTTTACCAGCAGCAGCACTGGCCGCGCCAGTGTGGGCGTGATGGCTGAAGGGGAATACACCTTTGGCACGGCTGAAGCGGAAGAGATGACGGTGGTCAGCGGCGCGCTGAACGTCTTACTGCCGGGTGAAACGGAATGGAAAGTTTACGCTGCCGGGCAAGTTTTCAACGTACCTGGCCACAGCGAGTTCCATTTGCAGGTTGCTGAGCCGACCTCTTATCTGTGCCGCTACCTGAAATAAAAAATAAGCCGGGTGGCGCTCACGCTTACCCGGCCTACGTTTTGCCTGTTATCTCTGCGCTTCGCCGCCAAGACCTTCCACCAGATTCTGAATTAACGCGGCCAGCTCGCCGGTCATCAGGATAAAGTCCGCGTCAAAGCGCTGGGCGTAATCTTCCCGGTCGATATCTTCGTTCTGATCGCGCAGTTCATCGCAGAACTTCAGACGCTTCACGGAGCCGTCGTCACACATCACGAACTGAATGCGCTGCTGCCAATCGAGCGCCAGTTTGGTGACCACTTTACCAGCCTCAATGTGTACGGCGATCTCGTCGCTCACCAGATCCTGCTTCTTCGCGCGGATCACGCCGCCATCTTCCAGCAGGGCTTTCAGCTCGGCCTCGTCCAGGATCTGGAAACCTTGCGCCGCGGTACCGCTGCGGACCCATTCGGTCAGGGTCAGCTCAATCGGCGTTTCCAGCGCCAGCGGAACGACCGGTAAAGAGCCGATGCTTTTACGCAGCAGGGCCAGCGTATCTTCGGCTTTTTTGGCGCTGGCGCAGTCCACCATAATCAGTCCGTTAACGGTATCGATCCACATCATCGTCTGGCTGAAGCGGCTAAAGGCACGCGGCAGCAGAGAGTGCAGCACTTCGTCTTTCAGCGAATCTTTTTCGGTTTTTTTCAGCTTGCGGCCCTGTTCGGCTTCCAGCTTGAAAATTTTTGCTTCAAGCGCCTGCTTAACCACCGGCGTGGGCAGAATTTTCTCTTCTTTGCGGGCGCAGACGATGATTTGACCCGTGCTGCTGGCGTGGGTCAGTGCATCGCTTTGTGAGCCCATTGGCGGAACCCAGCCGGTTTTCGCCATATCCTGGCTACCGCAAGGGGAAAAGCTATAAGCGGCTAACTGTTTTTCCATCTCTTCTGCGCGCAGCGAAACGTCGCGGCTGAGACGGTAAACCATCAAATTTTTGAACCACAGCATGATAATTTCCACGGCCTTGTCGTTAAATCAGCGGGCATGATAACGAATTGTCGCATCGCTTGCATTGCTAATCGGGAAGCGTGCTTCTACTCTGTTGATAATCAAAATAATGAGGAGAGTCTTGTGCGTATTGGGATTGATTTGGGCGGCACCAAAACAGAAGTCATCGCACTGAGCGAGCAGGGGGAACAGCTGTTTCGCCATCGTCTGCCGACGCCGCGCGATGACTATCACCAGACGATCGAGACGATTGCCCGGCTGGTCGATATGGCCGAGCAGGCGACAGGACAAACCGGCAGCGTCGGGATGGGGATCCCGGGGTCGATCTCGCCGTATACCGGGGTGGTAAAAAACGCCAACTCCACCTGGCTCAACGGTCAGCCGTTTGATAAAGATTTAAGCGTGCGCCTGAACCGGGAAGTGCGTCTGGCCAACGACGCTAACTGCCTGGCGGTCTCTGAGGCCATCGACGGCGCGGCAGCCGGGGCGCAGACCGTGTTTGCGGTGATTATCGGTACCGGCTGCGGCGCGGGTGTGGCCTTTGGCGGACGTGCCCATATCGGCGGCAACGGCACGGCGGGCGAGTGGGGACACAACCCGCTGCCGTGGATGGATGAAGATGAGCTTAAATACCGCGCCGAGGTGCCGTGTTACTGCGGCAAGCAGGGCTGTATCGAGACGTTTATCTCTGGCACCGGTTTTGCGACCGACTACCATCGCCTGAGCGGTCAGCCGCTCAAGGGGAACGAGATTATGCGTCTGGTGGAAGAACAGGATCCCGTGGCCGAACTGGCGCTCAGCCGCTACGAAATGCGTCTGGCGAAATCGCTGGCGCACGTGGTGAATATTCTTGACCCGGACGTGATTGTGCTCGGCGGCGGCATGAGCAACGTTGATCGATTGTACGCCACGGTACCGAACCTGGTGAAACAGTGGGTCTTCGGCGGCGAGTGTGAAACCCCGATCCGTAAAGCCGTCCACGGCGACTCCAGCGGCGTGCGAGGCGCGGCGTGGTTATGGCCGGAATAAACGCAGGTTGTGTTAGTACCCTCTCCCTGTGGGAGAGGGCCAGGGTGCGGGCACCAGACCGCACCATCCCCCCATTTATTCCACCGCAAACACCCTATCCAGCCTGCTATACCCCAGCCCGTTGATTTTCTTCACCTTAATCTGCACCGGAATGCGCTCTTTCATCGCCTCAACGTGGCTGATCACCCCGATGGTTTTTCCGGTGGCGTTCAGCGCGTCGAGCGCATCCAGCGCGGTATCCAGCGTTTCACTGTCGAGCGTGCCGAACCCCTCATCCAGGAACAGGGAATCAATTCGCGTTTTATGGCTCACCAGATCGGACAGCGCTAACGCCAGCGCCAGGCTGACCAGGAAGCTTTCGCCGCCGGAGAGCGTACGCGTATCGCGCACCGCATCGGCCTGCCAGGTGTCGACCACTTCCAGCTCCAGCGCCTCGCTGGCTTTGCGCTGCAGCAGATAACGCCCGTGCAGGCGGTTGAGCTGCTGGTTAGCGAGCCAGACCAGGTTATCCAGCGTCAGCCCCTGCGCGAACTTGCGGAACTTGTCGCCGGTGCTGGAGCCGATCAGCGCGTTCAGGTATCCCCAGTCATCTGCCTGGCGCGCGGCCTCTTCAATTTGCAGCATTAACGCCTGCTGATGCTGGCGGTTATCGCTGTCCTGCTTAAGCTGCTGGCGGATCTCGCCCTGATGCGTGGTGTTCTCGCGAAGCCGTTGCGCCAGCTGCTGCAGCTGACTTTGCAGAGTTGACGCATCCACGTCAAGTTCTTCCGGGCGCAGTGCAAGGTGCGCCTGCAGCTGCTGATTAGCCTGGCCGGAAAGGGCTGCGGCCTGCTGTATCTGGTTTTCCAGCGACTGTTTCAGCTGCTGGAGGTGACTGATAGCGTCGTCGTCCAGCAGGGCCGCAAGGAACGCCTCCCGATCGGCAAAACAGCTCGCTGCGATCGCCGCGGTGAACTGCGTCTGCGACTGCTGCAGGCGCTCGCGCTCCAGCGCTTCCTGCTGCTGCTGGGCGGTGAGCTGGCTTTGCAGCGACACGCATTCATTGTGGATGTCGCGCCAGCCATCAGGAATGGCCGGTTCAGCCTCTTCGCTGTTTGTTGCCGGAAGCGTGTCGAGCAGCGGCTTCAGCGCGTTTATATGTTCCTGAAGCACGCCGTGCTGCGTTTGCTTCTCCTGCCATTGAGAGAATTCCGCTTCGCGGGCGTGCAGCCAGTCGGCTTCATTACCCTCTTCAGGAACGCTAAGCGATAGTGCGAGCAGGGTGTGTTCCAGCGCCAGGCGCGCGGCCGTCAGCTGCTGCTGATACTGGCGCTCCTGCGCTTCCTGCTCGTTCAGCTGGTTTTGCAGGGTCAGGCGCTGGCTGAGCTGATAAAGCTGCCGCTCGTACTGTTCCTGCTCGTTCATCCATGGCGCGATATCCTCCTGAATATTCAATGCGATACTCAAAGACGCGCAGGCCTCCACCCACGCTTTAGTGAGTGCTTGCTCCTCCTGAGACAAGGCCTGCGCTTCGTCTGTCTCACGCTGGATTTGCTGAGCCAGGGCATTCACCTGCCCCAGCACCAGCAGGCCTTCCTCTTTAAGCGCGGCGACCTCTTTTTCCAGCGCATCACGGCGGCGCTGGTTATCCGTCAGCTCAAGTGACCGGTATTGCTCAACGGCAGGATGGTCACTGGAGCCGCACAGCGGACAGGGTTTGCCTGCCTCAAGCTGTGAGCGATAGCTTTCCAGATCTTTAATCGTCGCTTCACGTTCGCACAGGGCCTTCAGGTCCAGATAGTGCTGGTGTTTCTCTTTGTACTGCTGGCGGCGCAGCGCCAGCGTTTCATTGAGCTTGCTCTGCTCCGCCTGGGCTTTTTGCGCGCTTTCACCGCTCTGGCGCAGGCGCTTTTGCAGCGGCTGATAGCGGGCATGGAGCGACGTCAGCTGCTGACGCAGCGTGCGGGACCGGGACTGCTGCTCCATGGCCGCGCTGACCTCATCCGCCGTCAGCGTCAGCGTATTTTCCGGCATCTCCGCCAGCTTCTGACGTAGCTCAGTCATCCGCGCAGCAAGTGCGGCGAGCTGACTTTTGTCACGGTTTAGCTGTGAGAACTGGGCGCGCCAGCCGGCAATTTCCTGTCCCAGCAGGCGATAACGCTCGTGCTCCGCCAGCCACTGCGCCAGCGCCGTCAGTTCGGCCTGTAGCCGCTCATGGGTACGCAGGGCGGTATTGCGGATCCGCGCGCGCAGTGCGGTTTTGGTCTGTAAGCAAGTATTTACTTCGTTAATTCGCTGCTGGGTTTGCGTCAGACGTGAGGTTTGCTCCTGCTGGTGCTCCCAGAGCGGACGAAGCTGGGCGGCGGGCAGAGCAAGCTGGAGCTTTGCCAGTTCCGGCGCCGCGTTCGTTAGCGCCTGTTGCGCCTGCTGCTGCAGGGCGGTGACGCGCTGCTGCTCCTGCACAAGCTCGTCATGGCGCGTAAGCCACTGAAAATCTTTCTGCTGTCGCTGCTGTTGGGCCAGCAGGGTTTTCTCTTCGTCAGTAAGTGCCTGCAAACTTTGCTGCAACTGCTGCTGTTGCGCTTCGCTGAGCAGCACGACGCCCGCCGCCTGCGCCTCGTACTTTTCCAGCACGCCGCGTGCAGCTTTGTGTTTTTCAAACACCATGGCGGAAATCTGACCGTAGATCTCGGTGCCGGTTAGCTCTTCCAGCAATTCTGCGCGATCCCCCGGTTTAGCATTCAGGAAGGCGGCAAACTGACCCTGCGAGAGCAGCATCGAGCGGGTAAAGCGGCCGTAGTCCAGCCCGGTGAGCGCCGCGGTTTGCTCCAGTTTATCCGAAACCTTATCGGCCAGAATCTTGCCGTCCTCACAGCGGGCCAGCTCCACGCGCGGTGCCTGTAAGTTCCCGTCCGGCTGGTTGCGCGCCCGGTTCTGGCTCCAGAAGGCGCGATAGGCAACGCCTTTCACCTCAAACTCCACTTCCGCCAGGCACTCGGCGGTGTCGCGCGTCATCAGGTCGTTTTGCGCCTGAGAGACTTTATTCAGGCGCGGCGTTTCGTGGTAGAGCGCAAGGCAGATGGCGTCGAGCAGGGTTGTTTTGCCCGCGCCGGTTGCGCCGGTGATGGCAAACAGGCCGTTGCTGGCAAACGGCTCCGCGGTGAAGTCAATTTTCCACTCGCCCTTGAGGGAGTTGAGATTTTTCAGACGCAGGCTCAGAATTTTCATGCGTTTTCTTCCTCGTCATTGAGGGCGTGCAGGGTATGGCTGAACAGCTCGTTGAGCCGGACGCGCTTCGCATGATCGATCTCTTCCTGCGACAGGCGGCGTTCAAATACCTCTTCTACCCGCAGTTCACTGAGGGTTTCACGCTGTGCGCCGAGCAGAATTTTCTCGCGCTGCTCGCGGCTGCGGCGCACCAGCAACACCTCTACCGGCAACTCTTCGGTCAGCGCCTGAATTTTCCGCTGCATATCGTGGAGATAGTCGTCGGTGGTGATTTCGATATCCAGCCAGACGGGCGGGTTAAGCTCCGCGCCGCGCCACTGCTCAAGCTGGGCGGTAATGGCGTCCAGATCGCCCTTCAGCACCGCCAGCGGCTGGGTGACCGGCACTTCCAGCGTCTCGACGGCGCTGAGTTTGCCCTCGCTGAAGCTCACCAGATGCACGGACTTGGCTTTCCCGGTTTCATCGAAGCTGAGCGAAATAGGGGAGCCACAGTAGCGGATATGCTCGCAGCCGCCGATGACCTGGGCACGGTGAATGTGCCCGAGCGCGATGTAGTCGGCTGGCGGGAAGTTTTGCGCCGGGAACGCATCCAGCGTGCCGATATAGATCTCGCGGACCGCGTCACTTTTGCTGGCCCCGACGGTGGTGAGGTGCCCGGTGGCAATGACCGGAATGGCCTGTTCACCGCGCAGGGCGCAGGCATCGGCGTGCTGCTGGTGGTAATAATCGGTGATGGCCTGCAGGAGATGCTGCTGCTTTTCCGCACCCGACAGCCCCGCCTGGCTTTGCACGATGTCGCGCGGCCGTAAAAAAGGAATGGGGCACAGTACCGCCCCCGGGGTGCCGTCGCGTTTTTTCAGGATCTGCGGTGCGTGCCCGGCGCTGGCGACCACGGTGGTATTGAGAAACGCCAGGATGTCGCGGGATTCATTGAGCGTCGCGACGGAATCATGGTTGCCGGCAACAATCACCAGATGACAGCCGGTCTGCTGCAGGTTGACCACGAAGCGGTTGTACAGCTCACGCGCATAGCTGGGGGGCGAGCCGGTATCAAAGATGTCACCCGCCACGATAATTGCGTCCACCTCGTGCGTCCGTGCCGTTTCCAGCAGCCAGTTCAGGAACGCTTCATGTTCAGCCGCACGGCTTTTGCTGTAAAAATTTTGACCCAGATGCCAGTCCGAGGTGTGAAGTATGCGCATAGGAGATCCGTGGCGAAAAACGATGCGGGCGATTATAAACTGTCAGGGAGAGGAAAATAACCGCTGTAATAAAACAACAGTTTGCCATTTGTAGTGGTACTGTTTTTCATAAATCTGTCATAAAACTGACGCATAATGGCGCCGCATTACAAACTTGTAACTTAAATAAGATAAGACAGGGCAAAGTATGGCGAGACGTATTCTGGTCGTAGAAGATGAAGCTCCAATTCGTGAAATGGTGTGCTTCGTGCTCGAACAAAATGGCTTCCAGCCGGTTGAAGCGGAAGATTATGACAGCGCGGTGAACCAGCTGAATGAACCCTGGCCCGATCTGATTCTGCTTGACTGGATGTTGCCCGGCGGCTCCGGACTGCAGTTTATCAAACACCTGAAGCGTGAAGCGCTGACCCGCGATATTCCGGTTGTGATGCTCACGGCGCGCGGAGAGGAAGAGGATCGCGTGCGCGGTCTGGAGACCGGCGCGGACGATTACATTACCAAGCCTTTCTCCCCGAAAGAGCTGGTTGCGCGCATTAAGGCCGTCATGCGCCGGATTTCGCCGATGGCGGTGGAAGAGGTGATCGAAATGCAGGGCCTCAGCCTTGACCCCACCTCACACCGCGTGATGACCGGCGAAAACCCCCTCGACATGGGGCCTACCGAATTTAAACTCCTGCACTTCTTTATGACCCATCCGGAACGCGTTTACAGCCGCGAGCAGTTGCTGAATAACGTCTGGGGAACTAACGTGTATGTCGAAGACCGGACGGTTGACGTACATATCCGCCGCCTGCGAAAAGCGCTGGAACTGAGCGGCCACGATCGCATGGTACAGACGGTCCGCGGCACGGGTTATCGTTTCTCGACCCGTTTCTGAACAATGACAGGAGTGTGACGCGTGCTGGAACGTCTGTCATGGAAAAGGCTCGTCTTTGAACTGATCTTATGCTGTATTCCGGCCCTTCTTCTGGGGGCCTTTCTTGGGCATCTGCCGTGGTTTCTGCTGGCGGCGGTCACCGGGCTGTTAGTCTGGCATTTCTGGAACCTGCTGCGTCTCTCATGGTGGCTGTGGGTTGACCGCAGTATGACGCCGCCGCCGGGAAGCGGCAGCTGGGAGCCGCTGCTGTACGGTCTGCACCAGATGCAGATGCGTAATAAAAAGCGCCGTCGCGAGCTGGGAAGCCTGATCAAACGCTTTCGCAGCGGTGCAGAGTCGCTGCCGGATGCCGTTATTCTGACAACCGAAGAAGGGACAATCTTCTGGTGTAACGGCCTGGCGCAACAGCTGCTGGGCCTGCGCTGGCCGGACGATAATGGTCAGAACATCCTCAACCTTCTGCGTTATCCCGAGTTCACGCTGTATCTGAAAAAGCGTGATTTTACCCGTCCCCACAATCTGAAGCTGAATAACGGTCGCCATCTGGAAATCCGCGTTATGCCCTACAGCGATCGCCAGTGGCTGATGGTGGCGCGCGACGTTACCCAGATGCACCAGCTGGAAGGGGCGCGTCGTAACTTCTTCGCCAATGTGAGCCACGAGCTACGCACTCCGTTGACAGTGCTGCAGGGCTACCTGGAGATGATGCAGGAGCAAACCCTGGAAGGCGCGCCGCGTGAAAAAGCGCTGCACACGATGCGTGAGCAAACGCACCGTATGGAAGGGCTGGTGAAACAGCTGCTGACGCTCTCGAAGATTGAAGCGGCGCCGTCGCTTGCGCTGAATGACACCATAGATGTGCCAATGATGCTGCGCGTCGTTGAGCGTGAAGCGCAGACGTTAAGCCATAAAAAACATCAGCTGACCTTTGAGGTCGACAATACGCTGAAGGTGCTGGGCAGCGAAGATGAACTGCGTAGCGCCATCTCCAACCTGGTGTACAACGCGGTAAACCATACGCCGGAAGGGACGGATATTGTGGTGCGCTGGCAGCATACGCCGACAGGCGCCGAGTTTAGCGTGGAGGATAACGGGCCGGGGATTGCCCCGGAGCATATTCCGCGCCTGACCGAGCGTTTCTACCGGGTGGATAAAGCGCGTTCGCGACAGACGGGGGGGAGCGGACTGGGGCTGGCGATTGTGAAACACGCGGTGAATCACCATGAAAGCCGTCTTGATATCCAGAGTACCCTGGGTAAGGGAACCCGCTTCAGTTTCGTTATCCCGGAACGATTAATTGCCAAAAAGAGCGCCTGACGGCAGGCGTGTCATTTTACCTTTCCACGGGTCAGCGTTTGCTGGCCCGTTTGCTTTGCAGTCAAGCGAAACGCGTGTGAATTTTATACGGCTGGCTGTTTTTTGTTCGCATGATTAGCCATGGGTTTTTCTTATAATTAGCGTATTGTGCTGGAGTGTATTTTCATGCTGGCATATTGTTCTGGTTTTACGATCCCACCTTGCCTTTAAACGTTATAAGCGTTTAAATTGCCCCCCAGATACTGTCAGACCGACTGTATTTGCGTGGTAAATCGAAAAACTATTCTTCTCCACGCCAGGACGGGAGCATTTCCCGCTGAAATTGAGCAAATTTTCGGCTGTATCGTCCCGTCAGGGAAATCGAAAATCTCAACGTTTTCAACACCACATCCACAGGCAGTAAGGTTTTATGACCCATCACTTAAAATCGCGTGACATTATCGCGCTGGGCTTTATGACATTTGCGCTGTTCGTTGGCGCAGGCAACATCATTTTCCCTCCAATGGTTGGCTTACAGGCGGGTGAACACGTCTGGACCGCCGCGTTTGGTTTCCTGATTACTGCCGTGGGTCTGCCGGTCCTGACCGTTGTCGCGCTGGCGAAAGTCGGCGGCGGCGTGGATAGCCTCAGCACCCCGATTGGTAAAGTGGCGGGCGTACTGCTGGCTACCGTCTGCTATCTGGCCGTTGGCCCGCTGTTTGCGACCCCGCGTACCGCGACCGTTTCCTTCGAAGTAGGGATTGCTCCTCTGACCGGCGACGGCGCGATGCCGCTGTTTATCTACAGCCTGATTTACTTTGCCATCGTGATCCTGGTTTCCCTCTATCCGGGCAAGCTGCTGGACACGGTCGGTAACTTCCTGGCGCCGCTGAAAATTGTTGCGCTGATCGTGCTGGCCGTGGCGGCCATCATCTGGCCAGCCGGTCCAATTAGCGACGCGATGGACGCCTATAAAAACGCCGCGTTCTCTAACGGCTTTGTGAACGGCTACCTGACGATGGATACGCTGGGCGCGATGGTGTTTGGTATCGTTATCGTTAACGCCGCGCGTTCCCGCGGTGTGACCGAAGCGCGTCTGCTGACCCGCTATACCATCTGGGCTGGCCTGATGGCCGGTGTAGGCCTGACGCTGCTGTATCTGGCGCTGTTCCGCCTGGGCTCTGATAGCGCGATGCTGGTCGATCAAAACGCCAACGGTGCGGCTATCCTCCACGCTTACGTTCAGCACACCTTCGGTGGTGCGGGCAGTATGCTGCTGGCGGCGCTGATCTTCCTGGCGTGCCTGGTAACCGCGGTTGGCCTGACCTGCGCCTGCGCAGAGTTCTTTGCTCAGTATCTGCCGCTCTCATACCGTACCCTGGTGTTTATCCTCGGTATCTTCTCCATGGCGGTGTCCAACCTCGGTCTGAGCCACCTGATTCAGGTCTCGATTCCGGTGCTGACGGCGATTTATCCGCCGTGCATCGTGCTGGTGGTGTTGAGCTTCACCCGTCCGTGGTGGCATAACTCCTCACGAATTATTGCGCCAGCCATGTTTATCAGCCTGATTTTTGGTATCCTTGACGGGATTAAAGCATCAGCGTTCGCTGAAATTCTGCCAGCCTGGACACAGCGTCTGCCGCTGTCCGAGCAGGGCCTGGCCTGGCTGATGCCTACCGTTGTTGCACTGGTTCTGGCGGTTATCTGGGATCGTGCTGCAGGGCGTCAGGTCGCATCTAACGCTCATTAATCAACGGCAACAAACTGTTTAACCACGGGGCTTAAGGCCCCGTGGTTTTTTGTTTTTTTCGTGTTGAATGGCAAGATTTAAATGGAAAGCACTAACAAACTTAAACGTGGATTGAGCACGCGCCACATCCGCTTTATGGCGCTGGGCTCTGCTATCGGCACCGGTCTTTTTTATGGCTCGGCAGATGCCATCAAAATGGCCGGTCCCAGCGTTCTGCTGGCGTACATTATCGGCGGCGTGGCGGCGTATATCATCATGCGCGCCCTCGGCGAAATGTCGGTTCACAACCCGTCTGCCAGCTCCTTCTCCCGCTACGCGCAGGAAAACCTCGGCCCGCTGGCCGGGTTTATCACCGGCTGGACCTACTGCTTTGAAATTTTGATTGTGGCGATTGCCGACGTGACGGCATTCGGCATCTATATGGGCGTCTGGTTCCCGGCGGTGCCGCACTGGATTTGGGTGCTGAGCGTGGTGCTGATCATTTGCGCCGTCAACCTGATGAGCGTGAAGGTGTTCGGCGAGCTGGAGTTCTGGTTCTCCTTCTTCAAGGTCGCCACCATCATCATCATGATTGTGGCCGGTTTCGGGATCATTATCTGGGGAATTGGCAACGGCGGGCAGCCGACCGGTATTCACAACCTCTGGAGCAACGGTGGCTTCTTCAGCAACGGCTGGCTCGGGATGGTCATGTCGCTGCAAATGGTGATGTTCGCCTACGGCGGTATCGAGATTATCGGTATCACCGCCGGGGAAGCGAAAGATCCGGAGAAGTCCATTCCGCGCGCCATCAACTCGGTGCCGATGCGTATTCTGGTGTTCTATGTGGGTACGCTGTTCGTGATTATGTCCATCTACCCGTGGAATCAGGTGGGTACCAACGGTAGCCCGTTTGTTCTGACCTTCCAGCATATGGGGATTGCCTTTGCGGCCAGCATTCTTAACTTTGTGGTGCTAACCGCGTCGCTCTCCGCGATAAACAGTGACGTCTTTGGCGTGGGCCGCATGCTTCACGGCATGGCGGAGCAGGGCAGCGCGCCGAAGGTGTTCGCCAAAACGTCACGCCGCGGCACGCCGTGGGTGACGGTGGTGGTGATGACCGTAGCGCTGCTGTTCTCGGTTTACCTGAACTACATCATGCCGGAGAACGTTTTCCTGGTGATTGCGTCCCTGGCGACCTTCGCGACGGTATGGGTATGGATCATGATCCTGCTGTCGCAGATTGCCTTCCGCCGTCGTCTGTCGCCGGATGAGGCGAAAGCGCTGAAGTTTAAGGTGCCGGGCGGGGTGGCGACGACCGTGGTCGGGCTGATCTTCCTGGTGTTTATCATTGGCCTGATTGGCTACCACCCGGATACCCGCATTTCCCTGTACGTGGGCTGTGCGTGGATCGTTCTGTTGCTGATCGGCTGGGTGTTTAAGTGCCGCCGCGACCGCCAGCTGGCGGAAGCGCAGTAATATCCATTTTCCCTCTCCCGGTGGGAGAGGGTTAGGGTGAGGGCATCAGGCCGCACAGATGCCTCCTCCCCCGTCCTCCTCCCCCAATAAATCACGTCATGGTGAGCTATCCTTAACCACCCTGTGGCAAGGTGACGTCAATTTCATCAGAGGGGATTCGTGATGTTAAACGCCTGGCACCTTCCGGTTGCCCCATTTGTTAAGCAAAACAAAGACAACCTTGTGATTACGCTCTGGCTGGCGGGGGAAAACCAGCCTGAACGCGTGACGCTTCGCGCCGAAATTGATAACGAAGAGACTGGGCTGAAAATGCACAAGCTGCGCAGCCAACCGCAGCCGGGGATCACCGCGTGGCGGGCGAATATCGATTTGCGCAGCGGGCAGCCGCGCCGTCGATACAGCTTCAAGCTGCTGTGGAACAACCGTCAGCTGTGGTTTACCCCGCAGGGGTTTAGCCGTTTCCCGCCCGCGCGGCTGGAGCAGTTTGCCGTCGATTATCCTGATAACGGCCCGCAGTGGGTTAACGAACAGATCTTTTACCAGATTTTCCCGGACCGCTTTGCGCGCAGCGAAAAACGCACCGCCGACCAGGACAAGGTCTATTTCCATCATGCGGCCGGTCACGACATCATTCTGAAAAAATGGGATGAACCGGTGACGGCGCAGGCAGGTGGCTCGACGTTCTACGGCGGCGATCTCGACGGCATCAGCGAAAAGCTGCCGTACCTGAAAAAACTGGGCGTGACGGCGCTGTACCTCAACCCGGTGTTTAAAGCCCCGAGCGTGCACAAATACGATACCGAAGATTATCGCCACGTTGATGAGCAGTTTGGCGGCGACGAGGCGCTGCTGCGCTTGCGTAAGAATACGCAAAAAGAGGGGATGCGCCTGATCCTGGACGGCGTGTTCAACCACAGCGGCGATTCGCACGCCTGGTTTGACCGCCATAACCAGTCGATGGGCGGGGCATGTCATAACCCGGACTCGCCGCAGCGCGACTGGTACAGCTTTAACGAAGAGGGCCGCGCGCTGGACTGGCTGGGATACCCGAGCCTGCCGAAGCTGGATTTCCAGTCGCCTTCTCTGATTGATGAAATTTACGGCGGTGAAGACAGCATCGTCCGTCACTGGCTGAAGGCGCCGTGGAATATGGACGGCTGGCGCCTGGACGTGGTGCATATGCTGGGTGAAGCGGGCGGGGCGCGGAATAACATTCAGCACGTCGCCGGGATCGCGCGTTCGGCAAAATCGGCCCAGCCGGAGGCGTTTGTGTTTGGCGAACACTTTGGCGACGCGCGCCAGTGGCTGCAAAACGATGCGGAAGATGCGGCGATGAACTATCGCGGCTTTACCTTCCCGCTGTGGGGATTCCTGGCAAATACCGATATCTCCTACGATCCGAACCATATCGATGCCGAAACCTGCGCAGCGTGGATGGATAACTATCGCGCAGGCCTGTCGCATCAGCAGCAGCTGCGGATGTTTAACCAGCTCGATAGCCACGATACCGCGCGCTTTAAATCCCTGCTCGGCAAGGACATCGCACGTTTCCCCCTGGCGGTCACATGGCTCTTCACCTGGCCGGGTGTGCCGTGCATTTACTACGGAGATGAAGTGGGGCTGGACGGCAACAACGATCCGTTCTGCCGCAAAACTTTCCCGTGGGAGGAAGAGAAACAGGACAAGGTGCTGTTCAGCCTGTATCAGCGGCTGGCGAAACTGCGCAAGCAGAGCCTTGCCCTGCGTTACGGTGGCTGTCAGGTGGTGTACGCCCACGATAACGTGGTGGTGTTTGTCCGCGTCTATAACCAGCAGCGCGTGCTGGTGGCGATCAACCGGGGCGAGGGCTGTGAAGTGGTGCTGGATGATTCACCGCTGCTAAAGGTGGCGATGTGGAAGAATAAAGAGGGCAAGGCGACGATGCAGGACGGCGTGCTGGCGCTGCCTGCGGTATCCGCGACGGTCTGGCTCGGCAGCTAATCCGCTAATGTTTCCACCTTTTAAGATGGCGCAAATGCAACGATTTGTGTCAATCTTAACGGATTGTATACGGTGAAGGTGGAAACATGGACGAGCTTTACATCCTTGGCTGTTTGTTCCTGGTTTTTGCGCTGCTGGTTGCGCCCGTGCTCGCGGTTATCGGGTTTAATCGAAGCACGGCGGCACAGCAGGAGATCGCCCGGCTACGCCAGCGCATTGAGGCGCTTGAGCAGCGCGGCGCGGCAGAGATAGCGCCGGAGCCAGAACAGGTGCAAGCTGCTACTCCGGCGGTCGTGACCGCGCCGGTGGCTGAGGACGCTCCCGCGCCTGTCGATCCCTGGCGTCCCGAGATTCCCGCTATCGAGGCCGAACCCGCTCCGGCCCCTGCGCCTGCGGCTAAACAGCCTTCTGCCTTTGGCGGCATAGTGACCTCGCTGGCGCGCTGGTTTATGCAGGGCAATCCCCTGGCGAAGCTTGGCATTCTGCTGCTCTTCCTGGGTCTTTCATTCCTGCTGCGCTATACCGTTGAACACTCCCTGTTCCCGCTTGAGCTGCGCCTGGTGGCGACGGCGCTGTTTGCCATCGTGCTGCTGGCGGTTGGGTGGCGGCTGCGGCACAGGCAGCCGATCTACGCGCTTATCTTACAGGGCGGGGCGACGGGCATTCTCTACCTGACGGTCTTTGGCGCCTTCCGGCTCTGGCAGATGCTGCCGATGACGCTGGCCTTTGCGCTACTGGTGGTGATTTGCGCCGCGAGCGTTGGGCTGGCCGTGCTGCAGAAAGCGCTGAGCCTTGCCATGCTGGCGAGCCTCGGCGGATATCTTGCGCCGCTGCTGCTATCTACCGGGGGCGGTAGCTTTGTGGCGCTGTTCTCCTTCTATCTCCTGCTTTCCATCGGCATTCTCGCCATCAGCATCTGGCAGCACTGGCGCGAGCTTAACCTGCTCGGGCTGCTCTTTACCTTTGGCGTGGGCGGCCTGTGGGGGCTGAGTGATTACCAGCCTGAAGACTATTGGATCTGCCAGCTGTTCCTGATTGCCAATACGCTGATCTTCGGCGTGCTGAGCGTAGCGCTGTCGCTGAGGGCGCAGGAGAAAGGGAAGCAGATTATTGACGGCGTGCTGCTGTTTGCCCCGCCGCTGGTGGGTTTTGGGATGCAGTACGGCATGACCCGACACTGGGAATATGGCCCGGCCCTGAGCGCGCTGGGATACGGGGCGTTTTATCTTACCCTCGCGTTCCTTGCGCTGCGGCGCTATCCCTCCATCGGACGACCGCTGGTGATGGCGGCGCTGGCCATCGGCGGCGGATTTGCCACGCTTGCGATTCCGCTGGCGCTCTCCGCGCGGTGGACGGCGATGGCCTGGGCGCTGGAGGGGCTGGGCATCCTCTGGCTGGGCGTGCAGCAGCACCAGCGACGCATGAGCTATAGCGGGACGGCGCTGCTGGTGCTGGCGCTCGGCAGCGCGCTGTGGGCGCAGATGAATGGCGTTACGTCGCTGAGCCTGCTGCTGATCTTCACCATCCTCAGCCTTTGCTGGCTGGCTGCTGCCTGGCTGTGGCGGAACATCTTTCTGCCGGTTAGCTGGGCGCTGCTGGCAGGCGGGCTGCTGTTCTGGCTCGTGGCGCTATTTGGCGCGTCGCGGCTGGTGTTGAAGCAGGAATTACCTGTTCTGGCAGGCGTGCTGGCGTTGACGGCGGCGTCGGTCTGGGGCTGGCGGCAGGCTGCGGCTCGTCTGGCGTGGCGGGAACTGGATGCCAGCAAATGGCTGCTGTGGCCGCTGATGCTGGTGATGGTGGGCTATCAGCTCTCGCACCAGCAGATATTTGCCGCCGGCTGGTCAAATCTGGCCTGGGTAATCGCGCTTCCTGCCGCGCTGATGCTGCTGCGGCGCGACGGCTCCCGTTTAGCGCTGCGCATCTCTGGGGGGCTGCATCTGTCTCTGTTCTGGATGATTTTACTGGCGCTGGCGGCGGAGCTTTACTGGTTTGCCCGGTCGCTGCCGTGGGGCATGGCGGCCTGGGGCAGCGGGCTGGCAATGGCCGCAGGCGGCGGGGTGATTATGGCGCTCTCTGCGGCGGTACGTCGTCGCGGGTGGCCGTTCCGGGAGTGGCCCGCACTCTACGCGTGTATAGCACCGATCCCCGTGGTCGTGGCGCTGCTGGTATTGCTGGTGGTGACCAATTTCCAGGACGGCGTGGTTTACCGTCAGACCTGGCTGCCGCTGGTGAATCCGCTTGAGGAAGGCGCGGCGTTCGCGCTGCTGGGGCTGGTGGTCTTTTATCAGATGGTGGAACGCTACTACCCGGCGCTGCTCTCGCAGGCACGTCCGTGGCCTGCCGTCGCGATTATGGCGTTTGGCTTCTGGTGGCTTAACGGTGCGCTGATGCGCGCCCTGGCCTGGTACGGCGACGTGGCCTGGAATATGGCATCACTGTGGGATTCGCGGCTTATCCAGACCTCGTTTGCCCTGTTCTGGATGCTGAGCGCGCTGGTGATCATGGTCCACGCCACCCGCCGGGCTTCCCGTCAGGAGTGGCTTGGCGGTGCCGCGCTGCTGGGGGTGGTGATGGTTAAACTGATGCTGGTGGACAGCGCGGGCGGAGGCGGTCTGTCACGCGCGGTGGCGTTTATCGGCGTGGCAATACTGGTGCTGATCGTGGGGTATTTCTCGCCGCTGCCGCCCAAAACAGGAGATGAAAAATGAAATGGATGAAAGCGGTAGCTTGTACCGCGCTGCTGGCGCTTGCCGTCCCGGGGTTCTGCGAAGAGGTACAAACGGAATCGCCCCGGGACTATGCCTTTGGCCGCTCGCTGGATACGTCTGCTCCTTCCCAGTGGTATCGGGTGACGCTGCCGCTCGCCGTCTATGCGCAGAGCACGTCGCCGGATCTGCATGACGTTCGCGTCTTTAATCAGTCGGGCGAGCCGGTTCCCTTCAGCCTGGTTACCGCGACGCGCCCGCAGGCGGCAGTGCAATCCACGGCGCTGCGCCTCTTTCCGCTGGACGCGTCGCCCCTTGCGCCTGCGCGAGGGGGTGAGGAGAGCGATAAGATCCTGCTCCGTTCCGCAAACGGCGTTGAGATTGTGCTTGAAGGACAAAATGCCGCCGCAACCGGCCAGCATTATCTGCTGACTCTGCCGGAGCAGGATACGGGGGAAATAAGGCTGTCCCAATTACAGCTGCTCTGGAATACCCCTCAGACGCCGTGGCAGGGAACGGCGTCGGTCTATTACAGCGAGGATCTTAAGCGCTGGTATACCCTGCGTGAGGATATGCCGCTGCTGGACGTGGTGAGCGGGCAGGATCGTCTTAAGCTGGACCGGATCGATACCGATATTGTTTTGTCTCCCGATACGAACCGCTATCTCCTGGTGGTGCTGAACGCGCAGAGCCAGGGAATAACCTTGACCGGCGTAAACGCAATCAGCGCACCTGCCCAGGCGGCCCCGGAAGCGATCGACCTTGAGGGGGAAGGGGAGCAGCTATCGACAAGCGAAGCGCAGTGGCGCTGGGCGCGTCCGCAGCCGCTGAGTGCTGTCAGCATCTCACTGAACGGCGATGGCGTCCTTCCCGTGGAGATAGCGTGGCGCAGTTCGGATAAAGATGCATGGCACCCCCTGAAAAAAGAGGTTCTTTACCGTCTGGAGGGAAAAACGTCTCCACCTGTTTCGCTTAACGGGGGCCTGGTGCAGGCGGTGAAAGTCACGACGCTGAATGCGCGCCTGCCGGAGTACCTGCCGAGCGTCACCGGGCATCGCGATCGCTATGACCTGGTGTTCAACGCGCAGGGAAAAGCACCGTACGTGCTCGCCTGGGGTAACGGGGCGGCAAAACCAGCCAGCGTGGAGCCTGACATGCTGATCCCTGCCGATCTGCGCAAGACCTATGATATGGCGAACCTGCCGCAGGCCGACATTCTGGATGATGTCGCGTTAGGCGGCGAGGGGCGTCTGACCGCGACCTCTGCGTCCGAGCAGGAGAGCAGGATGAACGCGCTGCTGGTGTGGGGCGTGCTGATTGCGGGCGTGATTCTGCTGGCGGTCATGGCCTGGCGCATCTGGCGAGAGACGCAGCGTAAGGCATAAAAAAAGGCCCGCATAAGCGGGCCTTCTTCGTAAACCGTGCCGATTACAGGCTGGATACGTTCTCAGACAGGTATTTAGCTACGCCGTCTGGGGAAGCTGCCATACCTTCTTTACCTTTTTCCCACTGAGCCGGGCACACTTCGCCGTGCTCTTCGTGGAACTGCAGCGCGTCAACCATGCGCAGCATTTCGTCGATGTTACGACCCAGCGGCAGATCGTTCACAACCTGGTGACGAACGATGCCGTTTGCGTCGATCAGGAAGGAGCCGCGCAGCGCAACGCCAGCGTCCGGATGTTCGATACCGTAAGCCTGCTGGATTTCGCGTTTGATGTCCGCAACCATTGCGTATTTCACCGCACCGATGCCGCCGTTTTCGACAGGGGTGTTACGCCATGCGTTGTGTACAAATTCAGAGTCGAAGGAGACGCCAACCACTTCCACGCCACGCTTCTGGAATTCTTCATAACGTTTGTCGAACGCGATCAGCTCAGACGGGCAAACGAAAGTGAAGTCCATTGGCCAGAAGAACAGAACGGTCGCTTTACCGTTGGTGTGCTGTTTGAAGTTGAAGTTTTCAACGATTTCACCGTTGCCCAGAACTGCTGCAGCTGTAAAATCCGGAGCCGGACGAGTTACCAGAACCATATGATTCTCCTGTAGATACTAAGGTTATTTGGAACGCAACGCGAGCCAGTATAGAGAGTGTTCCTGGATAAGACAAAGAGGTGGTGACAATCGTTCCACCAGCTTTTACCTATCAATGTGAATTCTGTTACAGCTGTTTGTTTTTCGCCTGCGCCATCATGCGTGGATAGAACTGCCAGAATTGGCTCTCCAGCGCATCGTAATGTTCATCCAGGTCATACCAGGAGTCGCGCAGCGCATCCAGCCGCGGGCGGCGGCTTGCCATCCCATTCAGCACATTCTGGATAAAATCCATCTCGCGATAGCGCTCCAGCCAGCGTTCTGACCACAGGTAGTTATTCAGATTCACAAAGCGCGGCGGCGAGTCGGGCAGAATAATCGACACCTGCTGGTGGGCGTAGCGCACAAACGCCGGCAACGGCATCTCCGGCGATAGCTGTTCCCAGTGGCGCGACAGGAAGTGGTCCCACATCACGTCGAGCGTGATCGGCGCAACGCGGCGCGTTTCAGGGCGAAACCACGCTTTGGCTTCCGTCACTTCCGGCAGCTTATCCGTCAGCACGTCGATGCGGCGGTGCATAAAAATCCCGTCGACAACCTCAGGGGAATAGTCCTCAGCGGGGTTGCCGCGCACAAAATCGGCCAGCAAATTGCCGGACAGGGAGCTGTCAGCGAGATGAGCGAGATGCAGGTGAGCGAGAAAATTCATGCGTTTTATTTGTCCAGTGGCGGCTAGTTGTTGCAGCAAAAGGGTGTGAGCACTAGACTATGCCGCCTGTTTTTAAGTCACGAGTATACGTCATGCGCGTCGCCGATTTCTCCTTTGAACTACCTGAATCCCTGATTGCTCACTATCCCATGCCTGAGCGCAGCAGCTGTCGCTTACTGTCACTGGATGGGCCAACGGGCGAGCTGACGCACGGTACTTTCACCGATTTGCTCGACAAGCTCAACCCTGGCGATCTGCTGGTCTTTAACAATACCCGCGTGATCCCGGCGCGCCTGTTTGGCCGTAAGGCCAGCGGCGGCAAGATTGAAGTGCTGGTCGAACGTATGCTCGATGATAAACGCATTCTGGCACATATTCGCGCCTCTAAGGCACCGAAGCCGGGCGCGGAGCTGCTGCTCGGCGATGACGAGAGCATTAAAGCGACCATGACCGCGCGCCACGATGCGCTGTTTGAGGTGGAATTCAACGACGAGCGTACGGTGCTCGATATCCTGAACGCCATCGGCCATATGCCGCTGCCGCCGTACATTGAGCGCCCGGACGAAGAGGCTGACCGCGAGCTATACCAGACCGTTTACAGCCAGAAGCCTGGCGCGGTGGCTGCACCCACGGCGGGTCTGCACTTTGATGAGCCGCTGCTGGAAAAGCTGCGTGCCAAAGGCATTGAGATGGCGTTTGTGACGCTGCACGTTGGCGCGGGCACCTTCCAGCCGGTGCGCGTGGACAGCATTGAAGACCACATCATGCACTCCGAGTATGCCGAAGTGCCGCAGGATGTGGTGGACGCGGTGCTGGCGGCGAAAGCGCGGGGTAGCCGCGTCGTGGCCGTCGGTACGACGTCCGTGCGTTCACTGGAGAGCGCCGCGCAGGCTGCAAAGCGCGATCTTATCGAGCCGTTCTTTGGCGATACGCAGATTTTTATCTACCCGGGCTATCAGTACAAAGTGATTGACGCGCTGGTGACCAACTTCCATCTGCCTGAATCGACGCTGATTATGCTGGTCTCCGCG
This sequence comes from Enterobacter sp. KB-280D8, assembly GCF_041399405.1. Classification (NCBI taxonomy): domain Bacteria; kingdom Pseudomonadati; phylum Pseudomonadota; class Gammaproteobacteria; order Enterobacterales; family Enterobacteriaceae; genus Enterobacter; species Enterobacter sp. KB-280D8. The sequence goes on along the minus strand of NZ_JBGKEC010000002.1, from coordinate 807,162 downwards.
TTTGCGGGTTATCAGCATACGATGAATGCCTACAAGTCTGCGGTAGAACAAAAATATCGCTTTTTTAGCTACGGGGACGCGATGTTTATCACGTACAATCCGCTGGCTTTGAATGAGCGTGTCGGGGAATAAGTCCGCGGCACCGTATTACAACGTTGGACTGTTTTTCTGACGTCGGAGAAAAAATGAAATTTGAACTTGATACCACCGATGGCCGCGCGCGTCGCGGTCGCCTGGTGTTTGATCGCGGCGTGGTGGAAACCCCCGCGTTTATGCCTGTGGGCACATACGGCACCGTAAAAGGGATGACGCCGGAAGAAGTTGAAGCCACTGGCGCACAGATTATCCTCGGCAATACCTTCCACCTGTGGCTGCGTCCGGGTCAGGAGATTATGAAGCTCCACGGCGATCTGCACGATTTTATGCAGTGGAAAGGCCCCATCCTCACCGACTCCGGTGGATTCCAGGTTTTCAGCCTTGGCGATATCCGCAAGATCACCGAGCAGGGCGTACACTTCCGTAACCCGATCAACGGCGATCCGATTTTCCTCGATCCAGAAAAATCGATGGAGATTCAGTACGATCTCGGCTCTGACATCGTGATGATCTTCGACGAATGTACGCCATACCCGGCAGACTGGGACTACGCGAAACGCTCTATGGAGATGTCTCTGCGCTGGGCGAAGCGCAGCCGCGACCGTTTTGACTCCCTGCAGAACAAAAATGCGCTGTTTGGCATTATACAGGGCAGCGTTTACGAAGATTTACGCGATATCTCAGTTAAAGGTCTGGTAGAGATAGGTTTTGATGGCTACGCTGTCGGCGGTTTGGCTGTGGGTGAGCCGAAGGAGGACATGCACCGCATTCTGGAGCACGTCTGCCCGCAAATCCCGGCGGATAAACCACGATACCTGATGGGTGTGGGTAAACCCGAAGATCTGGTGGAAGGCGTACGTCGCGGCATTGATATGTTCGACTGCGTGATGCCAACCCGCAACGCGCGTAACGGTCATCTGTTCGTTACCGATGGCGTGGTGAAAATCCGTAACGCGAAGCATAAGAGTGACACCAGCCCGCTCGATTCCGAGTGCGATTGCTATACCTGTCGCAATTATTCTCGCGCGTATCTGCATCATCTCGATCGTTGTAACGAGATTTTGGGCGCGCGTCTCAATACGATTCATAATCTTCGCTACTATCAGCGCTTAATGTCTGGTTTACGCAAGGCTATCGAAGAGGGTAAATTAGAGAGCTTCGTGACCGATTTTTACCAACGTCAGGGGCGGGATGTTCCACCGTTGAACGTTGATTAATATTAATAATGAGGGAATTTGAATGAGCTTTTTTATTTCTGATGCGGTAGCGGCAACAGGTGCTCCGGCGCAGGGCAGCCCGATGTCTCTGATCCTGATGCTGGTTGTGTTCGGTCTGATCTTCTACTTCATGATCCTGCGCCCACAGCAGAAGCGTACCAAAGAGCACAAAAAGCTGATGGACTCCATCGCGAAAGGCGATGAAGTGCTGACCAACGGTGGTCTGGTCGGCCGCGTAACCAAAGTGGCTGAAAGCGGCTACATTGCTATCGCCCTGAACGACACCACTGAAGTGGTTATCAAACGTGACTTCGTAGCTGCCGTTCTGCCGAAAGGCACTATGAAGGCGCTGTAATCCCAACTTTTCCCAAAGGGAACTGCCGTGTTAAACCGTTATCCTTTGTGGAAGTACATCATGCTGGTCGTCGTGATTATCGTCGGCCTGCTGTACGCGCTTCCCAACCTGTATGGTGAGGATCCGGCTGTTCAAATCACTGGCGCGCGCGGTGTCGCCGCCAGTGAGCAAACGCTGATCCAGGTCCAGAAAACGTTACAAGAAGAAAAAATTACCGCTAAGTCTGTGGCTCTGGAAGAGGGTGCAATTCTTGCTCGCTTCGACACCACCGACACGCAGCTCCGCGCTCGCGAAGCGCTGATGGGCGTGCTGGGTGACAAATATGTCGTGGCGCTTAACCTTGCTCCTGCAACCCCTCGCTGGCTGGCTGCGCTGAACGCAGAGCCAATGAAACTCGGTCTTGACCTGCGTGGCGGCGTTCACTTCCTGATGGAAGTGGATATGGATACCGCGCTCGGCAAGCTGCAGGAACAGAATATCGACAGCCTGCGCAGCGATCTGCGTGACAAAGGCATCCCATACACTACCGTGCGTAAAGAAGATAACTACGGCATGAGCATCACGTTCCGCGACAGCGCGGCGCGCGATCAGGCTGTAGATTACCTGACCCAACGTCACCGTGACCTGGTGATCACCTCTCAGGGCAGCAACCAGCTGCGTGCGGTGATGACCGATGCGCGTCTGAAAGAAGCGCGTGAATATGCCGTTCAGCAGAACATCAACATTCTGCGTAACCGTGTGAACCAGCTGGGTGTGGCTGAGCCGTTGGTACAGCGTCAGGGTGCTGACCGTATCGTGGTTGAACTGCCGGGTATCCAGGATACCGCGCGTGCGAAAGAGATTCTCGGTGCGACCGCGACGCTGGAATTCCGTCTGGTGAACTCCAATGTCGACCAGTCCGCCGCGGCGTCTGGCCGTATTCCGGGCGACTCCGAAGTGAAACAGACCCGCGAAGGTCAGCCGGTTGTGCTGTACAAGCGCGTGATCCTGACCGGTGACCACATCACTGACTCCACGTCGAGCCAGGATGAGTACAACCAGCCGCAGGTTAACATCTCGCTGGATAGCGCGGGTGGTAACATTATGTCTAACTTCACTAAGGACAACATCGGTAAACCGATGGCGACCCTGTTCGTGGAGTACAAAGACAGCGGTAAGAAAGATGCAAACGGTCGTGCGGTGCTGGAGAAAGAGGAAGAGGTGATTAACATCGCCAACATCCAGTCTCGTCTGGGTAACAGCTTCCGTATTACCGGTATTAACAACCCGAACGAAGCGCGTCAGCTCTCTCTGCTGCTGCGTGCCGGTGCGCTGATTGCGCCAATTCAGATTGTTGAAGAACGTACCATTGGTCCAACGCTGGGTATGCAAAACATCCAGCAGGGTCTGGAAGCGTGTCTGGCCGGTCTGGCGGTCTCTATCCTCTTCATGATCTTCTTCTATAAGAAGTTTGGTCTGATTGCGACGTCCGCGCTGATCGCGAACCTGGTGCTGATCATCGGCATTATGTCCCTGCTGCCGGGGGCGACGCTGACCATGCCGGGGATTGCGGGTATCGTTCTGACCCTTGCGGTGGCGGTCGACGCCAACGTACTGATTAACGAACGTATCAAAGAAGAGTTGAGCAACGGTCGCTCTGTTCAGCAGGCGATTGACGAAGGCTATAAAGGCGCGTTCAGCTCCATTTTCGATGCGAACGTAACAACACTGATTAAGGTTCTTATCCTGTATGCAGTGGGTACTGGCGCGATCAAAGGCTTTGCGATTACAACCGGTATCGGTGTCGCAACGTCAATGTTTACCGCTATTGTCGGCACCCGTGCCATCGTGAACCTGCTGTACGGCGGCAAGCGCGTCAAAAAGCTGTCTATCTGAGGAGTGCGTTGTGGCACAGGAATATACTGTTGAACAATTGAACCATGGCCGTAAAGTCTGGGACTTTATGCGCTGGGACTACTGGGCCTTCGGCATTTCAGGTTTACTGCTGATTCTGTCCATCATCGTTATGGGCGTGAAAGGCTTTAACTGGGGTCTGGATTTCACCGGTGGTACGGTCATCGAGATCTCCCTGGAAAAACCGGTCGATATGGACCAGATGCGTCTGTCTTTGCAGAAAGCGGGCTTTGAAGAGCCGCTGCTGCAGAACTTCGGCAGCAGCCGCGACATCATGGTGCGTATGCCGCCGGTGCACGATGCCAACGGCAGCCAGGAGCTGGGCAGTAAGGTCGTACAGGTCATTAACGAGACCACCAGCCAGAGCGCGGCGGTCAAGCGTATTGAGTTCGTCGGCCCGAGCGTGGGTGCAGACCTGGCGCAGACCGGCGCCATGGCGCTGCTGGTGGCGCTGATCTCCATCCTGGTGTACGTCGGTTTCCGCTTCGAGTGGCGACTGGCGGCCGGTGTGGTTATCGCGCTGGCGCACGACGTGGTGATCACCATGGGCATACTGTCTCTGTTCCACATTGAGATTGACCTGACTATCGTGGCATCCCTGATGTCCGTTATCGGTTACTCACTGAACGACAGTATCGTGGTATCTGACCGTATCCGTGAAAACTTCCGTAAGATCCGTCGCGGCACGCCGTACGAAATCTTTAACGTGTCGTTGACCCAGACGCTGCACCGTACCTTGATCACATCCGGTACCACCCTGATGGTAATCCTGATGCTGTTCCTCTTCGGTGGCCCGGTGCTGGAAGGCTTCTCGCTGACCATGCTGATCGGTGTCTCCATCGGTACGGCGTCGTCCATCTACGTCGCGTCCGCCCTGGCCCTGAAACTCGGTATGAAGCGCGAGCACCTGCTCCAGCAGAAAGTCGAAAAAGAAGGGGCGGATCAGCCGTCCATTCTGCCGTAAGGCGACGTTTAGTGCGTTATCGGAATCCCGGTCTGTTGACCGGGATTTTTTTTATCTGCTCCTGATAAACACTCCTGACAGTATGCTGTCAGGAGCCCTGTCGTAGACTCCTTCTGAACCCAAACAACAGACAGGAGGATGTATGAAAAGCGTAATTAACTGGTTTGAAATTCCGGTCTCGGATATGGATCGCGCCATCAAATTTTATGAGCCGGTCATGCAGCTCGCGCTGCGTCGCGAGAAAATGGATTGCGCAGAGCTGGCGGTTTTTCCGCATGAGGATCCCGCCACCGGTGGGGCGCTGGCAAAATTTGACGGCGTTACACCGTCTTTGCAGGGCGCTATTATTTACCTGCATACTGACAATCTGGCGGCGACGCTCGATCGCATTGCCTCCGCGGGCGGCGAGTGCGTATTTGGCCCGCTGGAACTGCCGCATGGTATCGGCACTATCGCACTGTTTACCGACAGCGAGGGTAACCGCGTCGGCCTCCATCAACCTGCCTGAGAGCGGAATGAGATATGACCCGACGCGCTGACCGTTTGTTTCAGATTGTGCAGATCCTGCGGGGCAGGCGTCTGACAACGGCAGCGCATCTGGCGGACCGGCTTGGCGTGTCCGAGCGCACGGTCTACCGCGATATCCGCGACCTGTCGCTTTCCGGCGTGCCGGTGGAAGGCGAGGCGGGAAGTGGATATCGGCTAATGTCGGGTTTTGATCTGCCGCCGCTGATGCTGACAAATAAAGAATCCGAAGCGCTGATGGTCGCGATTCGCCTGCTTAAAACCTGGGGAGGCGAATCGCTGTCGCGCGAGCTGGAGTCGGCCCAGGAGAAGGTGCTGGCTATCCTGCCCGAGGAGAGCCGTCGAAAGGCGGAGCAGACGCGGATCTACGCCCCGGATTTTTGCATGCAAAGCCACTCCCGCAGCGATTTTGACATGATCCATCAGGCGATTTCCGCCCAGCGCGTATTGGCGCTGCATTATCGTGATGAAGCCGGGCAGCTCTCAAAACGTGAGGTTCAGCCGCTGGGCTTGTTCTTCTGGGGGGAGCGCTGGCTGCTGGCAGCGTGGTGTGAACGGCGCGATGACTACCGCTGTTTTCGGCTCGACCGGTGTCTCAATATTGTGCAGACGGAGAGGCGGTTCAGCGAGAGTGCGGACAGGTCTTTGGCGGATTTTTTGCGGAAGGTGAGGCAGTAAAAAGCCGGGTGGCGAGGTAAAAGCAAAACGGCAACGTGTATTGCCGTTTTTAGTATTTGTTCCCTCTCCCTGTGGGAGAGGGGCAGGGTGAGGGCATCAGCCCGCACGGTCCCGCACTGATTAGAAGTTGTAACCTACGACCAGGTAACCACCCCAGCCGGTAGAACGGACGTGTTCGTTCATCCATACCAGTTTAGCGTCGTCGTTCCACTGGCCGCCGTTGTGCCAGTAACGTGCCACAACAGAGTAGTGCCAGTGATCGTAGTTCAGCGCCAGGATGTGACTGGAGGCGATGGAGTCATTGGTACGCTGCTTAATACCGTTCTCTGCGTAACCGCTCTTATCGCCCAGATCTGAACCCCAGTCGAAGTTGGTGAAGCCGATGTAGCTCAGGTTACCGCCCCAGAGTTGGGTAATTGGAACAAAGTATTTCACTTTGAAACGGTAGCCATCCCACTCGTTCTGGTTTTCAGCACCGTAGTTCTGCCACTGATATTTCGCGTATACGTTCAGGGACAGGCTCATTGGCAGGCCCGTGTCGATGTCGGTACCCAGACCCATATACCAGGTGCTCTGACGACCAGACTCGTTGCGGCCCATGTCGTAGATATAGTTGTTCGCGAAGTACCACTCTTTAAACGGACCGAAGCTCAGATTGGTGCCGGTCAGCTTGTCGATGGAGAAGCGCGGTTCGATCTCCATGAACAGTGGGGAACCGTGGTTCCAGATACCTTTAGCCTGAGAGTTACCACCGAAGAAGACCGGTGCATCCATATAGCCATAGAAATCAAACCAGTCTTTCTTGGCGAATGCTTCGTACTCCAGGTAGGTATCGTTGCGGATCTGTGGTCCGAAACGGGTGTGGTAGCTGCCTACCACGTTAACGCTCTGGTGCCACCAGTCGGAGAGGTATTGTGGTTTCTCGTTTTCCGCTGCGTTAACAGTGAAAGAGGAGGAAAGTGCCAGAACTGCACCGGCTGCGAGTAATGTTTTTTTCATAATCATGCCACTGATTGAAATTCCCTTCCGGGAGTGAAAAATGCGCGAATTGCGTTTCTAAATATTTCGTGTTTCTGCGGTGCCTATTATAGGAATCCCTGCTCACAAAAATATGTGTTGTTTCACATATCTCTCACACACGTAATCGATTGCGTTCACGTTTGCGTACTTTAAACGGCCGGGATTGTAGCGGCAATCATTTCTGTTGCCAATCCATACGAAATGTAAATGTTAGCGGAGTGACATTTCACTCCGCTCAAAAGGAGGGGATTACTGCGCGGCGGGTTGGATATCGTGAATGCGGATAAAGCCTAACTGCTCAGGCGTAAGGCCGCTTAACTGAAGCGGAATATCCACATCGCTGGGCGCTAACACGCTGGCCGGAGCGGTGAACAGCTGATTCTTCACATTCACCTCCTGGTAATTCTCCGTGGTGCCCTGGATCTGTCCCCATTCGACGGTACCGCTAAAGGCTGGCAGCGGATCGTTAGATTCGCCATGAATACGCAATGTTGCGCGCGTACCATCCGCATTCGCCGCCACGTTCACCAGCGACATTTTCAGCGTGCCAATCTGGCTGTTGAGCAGAGCAGGCGTGTTTGCCCCCGGCAGCAGGTACACCCCGCTGGTGGATTTGGCGTTCAGCGCGTTTTGCTGGGTGATCTTCACCGTTTCTTTGTTCAGTTTGTCCATCGCCGTGTTGAGCGTATTCACGCTTTGTTTCATCTGACGGACTTCGGTTTGCTGTGCACAGGCACTGAGGGTGAAGAGGCTCCCCACCAGTAAAATTCTCAGGTAACGTCTTGTCATAGCGTTTATTTCCTTGAAATAACGGATCCCCATAATGGTAGCCAGCAACGCGTCGCCAGACATAGATCCTTTGTCTCAAAAAAGCTCTTCCTTTGTTGTCAGGCCAGATCAGGGTAAAATGAAAATCAGTTAACCAGATAACAGGGATACCGTATGCATTGCCCATTCTGCTCCGCTGTGGATACCAAAGTCATCGACTCTCGTCTTGTGGGCGAAGGGTCTTCAGTGCGCCGTCGTCGGCAGTGTCTGGTGTGCAACGAGCGTTTCACGACCTTTGAGGTTGCAGAGCTGGTAATGCCGCGCGTGGTAAAAAGTAACGACGTGCGCGAGCCGTTTAATGAAGAGAAACTGCGCAGCGGAATGCTGAAGGCCCTCGAAAAACGGCCCGTCAGCGCGGATGACGTCGAAATGGCGCTAAACCACATTAAATCTTACCTGCGAGGCCTTGGCGAGCGTGAAGTGCCGAGCAAAATGATCGGCAACCTGGTGATGGAGCAGTTGAAAAAGCTCGATAAGGTCGCCTATATCCGCTTCGCTTCGGTCTACCGCAGCTTCGAAGACATCAAAGAGTTTGGCGAAGAGATCGCCCGCTTACAGGATTAAGCTCATGCACGATGAGATGTACATGGCGCGAGCCATGAAGCTGGCGCAGCGCGGTCGTTTTACCACCCATCCCAACCCGAACGTCGGGTGCGTTATCGTGAAAGATGGCGAGATCGTGGGTGAGGGGTTTCACTATCGTGCAGGCGAGCCGCATGCGGAGGTTCATGCGCTGCGCATGGCCGGCGAGAAGGCGCGCGGCGCCACCGCCTATGTGACGCTGGAGCCCTGCAGCCATCACGGGCGTACGCCGCCGTGCTGTGAAGCGCTGATTGCTGCGGGCGTTTCACGCGTGGTTGCATCGATGCAGGACCCGAATCCGCAGGTGGCCGGACGCGGCCTGTATCGCCTGCAGCAGGAAGGGATTGACGTCAGCCATGGGCTGATGATGCAGGACGCTGAAGCCCTCAACAGAGGCTTCCTGAAGCGCATGCGCACAGGGTTCCCGTATATTCAGCTCAAGCTGGGCGCCTCGCTGGACGGCCGTACGGCGATGGCAAACGGCGAAAGCCAGTGGGTAACTTCGCCACAGGCAAGGCGCGATGTGCAACGTCTGCGCGCGCAAAGCCATGCTATCCTCACCAGCAGTGAAACGGTCCTGGCTGACGATCCGGCCATGACCGTGCGCTGGGATGAACTGAATGCCGATACCCAGGCGCTTTATCCGCAGGAGAACCTGCGTCAGCCGCTGCGTATTGTTATTGATAGCCAGAACCGCGTAACGCCGCAGCACCGCATCGTCCAGCAGCCGGGTGAAACCTGGATTGCGCGCACGAGGGAAGATACGCGCGACTGGCCGGAAGGCGTGCGCAGCGTTATGGTGCCGGAGCATAACGGGCATCTGGATCTGGTGGTGCTGATGATGCTGCTCGGCAAGCAGCAGGTGAACAGCATCTGGGTCGAAGCTGGCCCGACGCTTGCCGGCGCGCTGCTTCAGGCGGGGCTGGTGGATGAACTGCTCGTCTACGTTGCACCTAAACTGTTAGGTCACGACGCGCGCGGCTTGTTTGTGCTGCCCGGCATTGAAAAACTGGCCGACGCACCGCAACTCACATTCAGCGAGATTCGTCCGGTGGGTCCGGATGTCTGCCTCCATTTAACGACAGCGTAATTGCTCCCGAAATAGGGAAGCAGTGCGCAAAGTATTATGATAAAATCCGCCCCCCTGCGGGGCCAAATGAACCCGTAAAGGAAGAGTATGAACATTATTGAAGCTGCTGTAGCTACCCCGGACGCTCGCGTCGCCATCACCATTGCGCGTTTCAACAACTTCATCAACGACAGCCTGCTGGAAGGTGCGATTGACGCCCTGAAACGTATCGGCCAGGTTAAAGATGACAACATTACCGTTGTTTGGGTTCCAGGCGCTTACGAACTGCCACTGGCGGCGGGCGCGCTGGCGAAAACCGGTAAATACGACGCGGTGATTGCGCTGGGTACTGTTATTCGTGGCGGCACTGCGCACTTCGAATACGTTGCGGGCGGTGCAAGCAACGGTCTGGCACACGTTGCGCAGGATGCTGAAATTCCTGTCGCGTTCGGCGTGCTGACCACCGAAAGTATTGAACAAGCCATCGAACGTGCTGGCACCAAAGCCGGTAACAAAGGTGCAGAAGCTGCACTGACCGCGCTTGAAATGATCAATGTATTGAAAGCCATCAAGGCCTGATTTTTTTGTAAGGGGAATTCCGTGAAACCTGCTGCTCGTCGCCGCGCCCGTGAATGTGCCGTCCAGGCACTTTACTCCTGGCAGTTGTCCCAGAACGACATCGCTGATGTTGAATACCAGTTCCTGTCAGAACAGGACGTGAAAGACGTTGACGTTCTGTACTTCCGTGAACTGCTGTCGGGAGTGGCGACTAATAGCGCGTATCTCGATGGCCTGATGAAGCCATACCTGTCCCGTCTGCTCGAAGAGCTGGGCCAGGTGGAAAAAGCAGTGTTGCGTATCGCGCTGTTTGAGCTGTCTAAACGTGATGATGTCCCGTACAAAGTGGCCATCAACGAAGCGATCGAACTGGCGAAAACCTTCGGCGCTGAAGACAGCCACAAGTTTGTTAACGGCGTACTTGATAAAGCAGCACCTGCGATCCGTCCCCACAAAAAGTGATCCGCAAACCGGAGTCCTGCATTGCCTGACGGGCAGTGCGGCTCCGGTTTTTTCTTTTATTTGCTGAGGCATAACGTATGGCATGCGGCGAATTCTCCCTGATTGCCCGTTATTTCGACCGTGTCAGAACCTCTCGTCTTGATGTTGAAACCGGCATTGGCGATGACTGTGCACTTCTCAATATTCCTGAAAAGCAGACGCTGGCAATCAGCACCGACACCCTGGTGTGCGGACGTCATTTCCTGCCCGATATCGATCCTGCCGATCTGGCGTATAAAGCCCTGGCGGTGAACGTCAGTGATCTGGCGGCGATGGGAGCCGATCCCGCGTGGCTGACGCTGGCTCTGACGCTACCAGAGGTGGATGAAGCCTGGCTGGAAGCCTTTAGCGATGCGCTGTTTGAGCAGTTGAACTACTACGATATGCAGCTGATTGGCGGCGATACGACTGCCGGGCCGCTGTCGATGACGCTGGCGATCCACGGCTATGTGCCGCTCGGTCGCGCGCTGAAGCGCTCGGGCGCTAAACCGGGCGACTGGATCTATGTGACCGGTACGCCGGGAGACAGCGCGGCAGGGCTGGCGATCCTTCAGGATCGCTTAACCGTGAAGGACGCTGACGATGCGGCATATCTGGTGAAACGCCACCTGCGCCCAACGCCGCGCATTCTGCACGGTCAGGCACTGCGCGAGCGGGCCAGCTCGGCTATCGATCTCTCTGACGGGCTGATCTCGGACCTCGGGCATATCCTGAAGGCCAGCGGCGTGGGCGCGCGCGTTGACCTGGATCTCTTCCCGCTGTCTGAGCAACTGCTTCGCCATGTAGAGCCTGAGCAGGCGCTGCGCTGGGCGCTATCCGGCGGCGAGGATTACGAGCTGTGCTTCACCGTTCCTGAGCTGAACCGTGGAACGCTGGACGTGGCGTTAGCGCATCTCGGCGCGAAATTTACCTGTATCGGTCAGATCATGCCGGAGAGTGAAGGGCTGAAGTTTGTGAAAGACGGTGCGCCCGTTACGCTGGACTGGAAAGGGTACGATCACTTCGCGTGAGTTTGTACCTCTGTATTGCCGGGTGGCGGCTACGCCTTACCCGGCCTACGGATTAGAGGGTGAGGGCTTATTTAAACCCCACCACCGGATGCTGCTGATACGGCGTTTCCAGCTCGGCAACCTGCTCCGGCGTAAGCGTGATATCAACCGCATTCAGCAGCTCATCCAGCTGTTCTTCCCGCGATGTGCCGATAATCGGTGCCGCAACCCCGCGCTTGCCCAACAGCCAAGCCAGCGCCACCTGCGCGCGGGTGGCGCCGGTATCATCGGCAATTCCGGCTAACCGTTCGGCAATCAACGCATCGCTGGCTTCGGTACCGGAATAAAGATTTTTTCCCACTTCATCCGATACCAGACGAGCCGTGGTTTCTCCCCACGGGCGGGTTAATCGACCGCGCGCCAGCGGGCTCCACGGGATCACCGCCACGCCTTCCTGATGGCACAGCGGCAGCATCTCGCGTTCTTCTTCCCGGTAGATCAGGTTGTAGTGATCCTGCATGGTGACAAAGCGCGCCCATCCATGCTTCGCCTGGAGATCCAGCGCCTGAGCAAACTGCGACGCGTGCATAGACGACGCGCCGATATAGCGTGCCTTACCGGCTTTCACCACGTCGTTGAGCGCCTCAAGCGTCTCCTCGATCGGCGTGTTGTAATCCCAGCGGTGGATCTGCAGCAGGTCGACGTAATCCATGTTCAGGCGTCTGAGGCTGTCGTCAATGGAGCGCAGGATCTGCGCGCGAGACAGGCCCTCAGCCAGGTCGCCCACTGGATAGTAGACTTTGGTGGCAACGACGATGTCATCCCGGCGGGCAAAATCGCGCAGGGCGCGGCCGACAATCTCCTCGCTGCTGCCGTCGGAGTAGCTGTTGGCGGTGTCAAAGAAGTTAATGCCGCCCTCGATGGCGCGTTTGATTATCGGGCGGCTGCTCTCTTCCGGCAGCGTCCAGGCGTGGTTTCCCCGATCCGGCTCGCCAAAGGTCATGCAGCCCAGGCAAAGCCGGGAAACGCTAAGGTCGGTTTTTCCTAATGTTGTGTATTGCACGGTCCGCTCCTGCTGTTTTAAACATGAGGTTTAAGCATAGCAGGAGCGGAAAAGGGGAGGGGTTATGCCAGCCAGCTGCGGATTTTGGCTTCGATACCGGCAGCGTCCAGGCCAATCGCCGCGCGCGCTTCGTCCTGGGTGCCTTGCGGAATGAAGTAGTCCGGCAGGCCGAGGTTCAGCACCGGCACGGCCTTACGGTTTGCCATCAGCACCTCATTCACGCCGCTGCCCGCGCCGCCCATAATGGCGTTTTCTTCCAGCGTAACCAGCACGTCGTGCGTCTCAGCCATATTCAGGATCAGGGACTCATCCAGCGGCTTCACAAAGCGCATGTCCACCAGGGTAGCGTTCAGCGTTTCAGCCGCTTTCGCCGCCTCCGGCATCAGCGTGCCGAAGTTCAGGATCGCCACTTTCTCACCGCGACGCTTCACCAGACCTTTACCGATCGGCAGTTTTTCCAGCGGCAGCAGCTCGACGCCCACTGCATTGCCGCGCGGGTAGCGAACCGCGCTTGGGCCATCCTGATAGTGGTAGCCGGTAAACAGCATCTGACGACATTCGTTCTCGTCGCTTGGCGTCATGACAACCATATCCGGGATACAGCGCAGGAAGGAGAGATCGAACGCGCCCTGGTGCGTCTGGCCGTCGGCACCGACGATGCCCGCGCGGTCGATAGCAAACAGCACCGGCAGCTTCTGGATGGCCACGTCGTGGATAACCTGATCGTAGGCGCGCTGCAGGAAGGTGGAATAGATAGCGACAACCGGCTTGTAGCCGCCAATCGCCAGGCCAGCTGCAAACGTCACCGCATGCTGCTCGGCAATAGCAACGTCGAAATACTGGTCAGGGTATTTTCTGGAGAACTCCACCATGCCGGAGCCTTCACGCATGGCCGGAGTGATCGCCATCAGCTTGTTGTCTTTCGCTGCGGTTTCGCACAGCCAGTCGCCGAAAATTTTGGAATAGCTCGGCATGCCGCCGCTGCTTTTTGGCAGACAGCCGCTGGACGGATCGAATTTCGGCACCGCGTGGAAGGTGATCGGATCTTTTTCCGCTGGCTCGTAGCCACGCCCTTTTTTGGTCATGATGTGCAGGAACTGCGGGCCTTTCAGGTCGCGCATGTTCTTGAGCGTGGTCACCAGACCCAGCACGTCATGGCCGTCAACCGGGCCAATATAGTTAAAGCCAAGCTCTTCAAACAGGGTGCCCGGTACGACCATACCTTTGATGTGTTCTTCGGTACGCTTGAGCAGCTCTTTAATCGGCGGTACGCCGGAGAAAACTTTTTTGCCGCCTTCGCGCAGCGAGGAGTAGAGCTTGCCTGAAAGCAGCTGCGCAAGATGGTTGTTCAGCGCGCCGACGTTTTCGGAGATCGACATTTCGTTATCGTTAAGGATAACCAGCATGTCCGGCTTGATGTCGCCCGCGTGGTTCATGGCCTCGAAGGCCATACCGGCGGTAATGGCACCGTCGCCAATCACGCAGACGGTGCGGCGCTGCTTGTTCTCTTTTTCGGCGGCAACGGCAATACCGATGCCCGCAGAAATGGAGGTCGAGGAGTGGCCGACGCTCAGTACGTCATACTCGCTCTCTCCGCGCCACGGGAAGGGGTGCAGGCCGCCTTTCTGGCGAATAGTGCCAATTTTATCGCGACGTCCGGTCAGAATTTTGTGCGGATAGGCCTGGTGGCCCACGTCCCAGATAAGCTGATCGAACGGCGTGTTATAGACGTAGTGCAGCGCCACGGTCAGCTCTACCGTGCCAAGCCCGGAGGCGAAATGGCCGCTGGAGCGGCTTACGCTGTCGAGCAGGTAGCGACGCAGCTCGTCGCACAGCTTCGGCAGGCTCTCTTTCGGCAACAGACGTAACTCCTGGGTGGAGTCAACTAACGCCAGTGTCGGGTATTTGGCAATATCAAAACTCATCAAAGGCTCATCGAGATATATAGTTTATTTATTACGCTGGATTATATAGTCCGCTAGCGCTTCCAGTGCCGAGGTATCCAGCGATTGCGCGGCCAGCTCATTCAGCGACCGGCGGGCATCGTCAATCAGATCCCGGGCTTTACGTTGGGCTTGCTCAAGTCCCAGCAGGGCGGGGTAGGTACTTTTGCCAAGCTGCTGGTCGGCACCCTGACGTTTACCCAATGTTGCAGTATCGCCCACCACATCCAGAATGTCATCCTGAACCTGGAATGCCAGACCGATACTTTCTGCGTATCTGTCCAGAATCGGCAGGGCTTTGCGCCCTTGCTCACCCGCGCTCAGCGCGCCCAGGCGAACGGCGGAACGAATAAGCGCGCCCGTCTTATGGCGGTGAATACGCTCCAGCTGTTCCAGATTAACCTGACGTCCTTCCGCTTCAAGATCCAGCGCCTGACCGCCGCACATGCCGGCCACACCGCTGGCTATCGCCAGTTCGGAGATCATCGCCAGGCGGTCGCGGTCGCTCACTTCTGCCATCGGCGCGTCGCTCAGAATGGAGAATGCCAGCGTTTGCAGGGCATCACCCGCCAGAATGGCATTCGCCTCGCCAAACTTAATGTGGCAGGTTGGCTGACCCCGACGCAAATCGTCGTCATCCATCGCCGGAAGATCGTCGTGAATCAGCGAGTAGGCGTGGATGCACTCAACGGCAGCTGCCGGGGCGTCCAGCGTGTTATCGCTGATACCAAACATATTGCCGGTGGCGTACACCAGAAACGGGCGCAGGCGCTTTCCACCCAAGAGTGCGCCATAGTGCATGGCTTCAACCAGTGGAGTGTTCTGAAAAGGCTGTGGCGCAATAAATCGGCGCAGGGCGTCGT
This sequence comes from Enterobacter sp. KB-280D8, assembly GCF_041399405.1. Taxonomy (NCBI): domain Bacteria; kingdom Pseudomonadati; phylum Pseudomonadota; class Gammaproteobacteria; order Enterobacterales; family Enterobacteriaceae; genus Enterobacter; species Enterobacter sp. KB-280D8. The sequence goes on along the minus strand of NZ_JBGKEC010000002.1, from coordinate 792,018 downwards.
TGGCGCGCACGACGCGCGCCTGAAGCTCGTTGGCAAAATCCATTTACTCGGCGTCCGGTGTGAAAGGCGTGGTTTTCGCCTCTTCGCTGTCGGAGAGCAGGATCTGCACGCGCTGCTCGGCCTGCTGCAGTTTGACCTGCCCCTGGCGTGCCAGCTGCACGCCGCGCTCGAATTCGTTGAGCGCTTCTTCCAGCGGGAGATCGCCGCTCTCAAGACGGGTAACGATTTGCTCCAGTTCACTCAGCGCAGTTTCGAAACTGGCCGGTGCGTCGTTCTTCTTCGGCATAGTGAATTGACTCTTATATTCTCAGCCCCGACATGGTAACGGACTCAGGGCAATTATCAAATAACGCGCAATGTGCACAGGAGCGGCGCGATGGTGGTATACTTGCGCGCCTGGATGCAGCCACGGGTGTGGGCTGCTGTACTCTTTTCCATTACAAGCCTTAATACGCTTGCCTAAGAAACATTGCCGCCATGAAGTTTATCATTAAATTGTTCCCTGAAATCACCATCAAAAGCCAATCTGTGCGTTTGCGCTTTATTAAGATTCTCACCGGGAACATTCGTAACGTATTAAAGCACTACGACGAAACCCTCGCCGTGGTGCGCCACTGGGACCACGTTGAAGTGCGCGCCAAAGACGAAAACAAACGTCAGGATATTCGCGATGCGCTGACCCGTATTCCGGGGATCCACCATATCCTGGAAGTGGAAGATGTTCCGTTCAGCGATATGCACGACATCTTCGAGAAAGCGCTGGTCCAGTACCGCGATCAGATCGAAGGCAAAACCTTCTGCGTGCGCGTGAAGCGTCGCGGCAAGCACGAATTCAGCTCCATTGAAGTGGAACGTTACGTCGGCGGCGGTTTGAACCAGCACGTTGAAACGGCGCGCGTACGTCTGACCAACCCGGACGTGACCGTGAACCTGGAGATCGAAAACGATCGCCTGCTACTGGTGAAAGGGCGCTATGAAGGTATCGGCGGCTTCCCGATTGGCACCCAGGAAGACGTATTGTCCCTGATCTCCGGCGGCTTCGACTCCGGCGTCTCCAGCTATATGCTGATGCGTCGCGGCTGCCGCGTGCACTATTGCTTCTTCAACCTGGGCGGCGCGGCGCACGAAATCGGCGTACGTCAGGTGGCGCATTACCTGTGGAACCGCTTCGGCAGCTCCCACCGCGTGCGTTTTGTGGCGATCAACTTCGAACCTGTGGTCGGTGAAATCCTTGAGAAAGTGGACGACGGCCAGATGGGCGTGGTGCTGAAGCGCATGATGGTGCGTGCGGCGTCCAAAGTGGCGGAACGCTACGGCGTGCAGGCGCTGGTCACCGGCGAAGCGCTGGGTCAGGTCTCCAGCCAGACGCTGACCAACCTGCGTCTGATCGACAACGTCTCTGATACGCTGATCCTGCGTCCGCTGATCTCCCACGATAAAGAGCACATCATCGACCTGGCGCGCGAAATCGGCACCGAAGATTTTGCCCGTACCATGCCGGAATACTGCGGCGTGATTTCAAAAAGCCCGACGGTGAAAGCGGTGAAGGCGAAGATCGAAGCGGAAGAAGAGAATTTCGACTTCAGCATTCTGGAAAAAGTGGTGGCAGAAGCGTCCAACATTGATATCCGCGAGATTGCCCAGCAGACCGAGCAGGAAGTAGTTGAAGTTGAAACCGTGAGCGGTTTCGGCGCTAACGATGCGATTCTGGATATCCGCTCCATTGACGAGCAGGATGACAAGCCGCTGCAGGTGGAAGGGGTGGAGGTGGTTTCGCTGCCGTTCTACAAGCTGAGCACCAAATTTGGCGACCTCGATCAGAGCAAAACGTATCTGCTGTGGTGTGAGCGTGGGGTGATGAGCCGCCTGCAGGCGCTGTATCTGCGCGAGCAGGGCTTTGCGAATGTGAAGGTGTATCGCCCGTAGTGTTTTGTCGGGGAGTGCGGCCTGTTGCCCTCACCCCGACCCTCTCCCACGGGGAGAGGGAGAACACTTATTCGTAATAATTATAAATTCCCGCCGGCATCACCAGCGATGACGCCACTTCGTAGGCCTTCTCGCGTCCGACCAGCAGGTCAATAATCTTTAAGCCAAAATCAATTGCGGTGCCGGGCCCCTGGCTGGTCAGCAGGTTGACGCGCGGGTCCCAGACGACGCGTTTATCCACCCAATGCTCTTCCGGGATGGTGTCCTTCAGCCCCGGGAAGCCGGTCATGTTGCCGATGGGGAAAATGTCGTGCGGAATAAGCACCGTTCCTGCGGCAGCGCAGATTGCCGCGACAATGCGGCCGGATAGATGAAACTGACGCACGGTCTCGACCAGCAGCGGGCTGTCGCGAAAACATTCCGCGCCCTTGAGCCCACCGGGCAGCACGATGATGTCGTAATCGCCATCAGCAACCTGAACAAGCGGTGCATCTGCCAGAATTTTCACCCCTCGGGAACAGGTGATCGCCAGGCTGCCGTCGCTGGCAACGCTGGCGGTGGTGACCTTAATGCCGCCACGTACCATTAAATCAATGGTGGTGACCGCTTCCATTTCTTCGCTACCAGGGGCGAGGCAGATCAGTGCTGACGCGCTCATATTCACTCTCCTTACGTTTAACCAGGTCATACAGACGGGCGTTTTCCGGCACGGCTATGCCGTGCGCGCGGGCGCGCTTTAGCAGATATCCCGTGATGTAGTCGATTTCCGTGTGGCGTAATGCCCGAACGTCCTGCAGCATTGAGGAGATGTTCTCAGCCGTACTCTCAATCACCTGCTCGACGTAACAGCGCAAATCCTCTGCTGAGGTGTGCAGGCCTTCTCGCTCAATTACCGACGCGACTTCCGCACACAGGGATGCCACCTCCTGCGGATGGTTTTTCAGCTCACCGTTCGGGCAATTCCACAGCGCCGTCAGCGGGTTGATCACGCAGTTTACCGCAAGCTTACGCCACAGCTGAGGGCGAATGTTGTTATGCCATGCCACGTCCGGCAAAACCTTCTGCAGCACGTCTGCGAGATAGCTGTAGTCGCCATCCTGTGTCCTGGCCGGGCCGATGTGCGTCACGCCGCTGGCGACATGCACGATAATGTTGCCGTCGCGACGCGCGGCGTGGGTGGTGGTCGCCATCAGCAGAGGCTGCGGGACGCTTTTCAGCTCATCAAGGGTTCCCATACCATTGTGCAGGAGCAGAATGGGAGACGTGGGGGGGAGCTGCGCGGCCAGCGTCTTTACCGCGTCTGAAACCTGCCACGCCTTGAGCGTCACCAGCAGAAGGTCGCTTTGCGCCAGGAAATCAGGATCGTTCGCGGTGAGGGATTCGTTAAAAATGCTTCCGTCTTCACCAATCAGGTTGACACTGCAATAGGGCAGGGGCACGCGCAGCCAGCCCTGAACCTCATGTCCGTGCTTGCGCAGCGCGGTCAGCCACAGCTGACCAAGCGCTCCGCATCCGAGCACCGTAATTTTCATTGTTCCTCCTCACCTGCAACTGCGCCAGGTGTTACAGCTTAATTATACAGCTAAGCTTCTGTTGAGTTATGCCTCGTAGCGGGTATTATGCAACGCAACAAAAGTGAAGGGAGAAGAAAAGATGCCATCTTTCGATATTGTTTCCGAAGTTGATATCCAGGAAGTTCGCAACGGCGTTGAGAACGCAACCCGCGAAGTTGAGTCACGTTTCGATTTTCGTGGCGTTGAGGCGTCGTTTGAGCTGAACGACGCAAATAAGACCATTAAGGTGCTGAGCGAGTCTGATTTCCAGGTGAATCAGCTGCTCGATATTCTGCGTGCCAAGCTGTTAAAACGCGGCATTGAAGGGACATCTCTGGACGTGCCGGAAGAGTTTGTCCACAGCGGTAAGAACTGGTTTGTGGAAGCCAAACTCAAGCAGGGCATCGAGAGCGCGGTGCAGAAGAAGATCGTTAAGCTCATCAAAGACAGCAAGCTGAAGGTGCAGGCGCAGATCCAGGGCGAAGAAATTCGCGTGACCGGTAAATCCCGCGACGATCTGCAGTCCGTGATGGCGCTGGTGCGCGGCGGCGATCTGGGGCAGCCGTTCCAGTTTAAAAACTTCCGCGATTAAGACTGAAAAGCCCGGTTTAACCGGGCTTTTTTTAGGCTTTAAGCGCCTGCTCGACCTCAAAGCGGTTGGTCACCTTGCTGTCTATTTTGACGTAAGCGCTCCGCTCTTCCGGGACAATGAACACCTCTGTCACGCCTTCTTTTGCTTCCAGACGCTGCTTCAGCGCATCGCTAATTTCTACATCATCCGGGATTTCTACCCGCAGGCTGCTCACATAGCGCGGCTCTTTCATGGTGCTGGCGACCAGCAGCCAGACTGTCGCCAGCAGCGCGCCCGCGAGAAACACGGTTTGTGAATCAAACAGGCCGTCGACCCAGCCGCCGAGCGAGCCGCCGATCGCCACGCCGAGAAACTGGCTGGTGGAGTAGATACCCATCGCCGTGCCTTTGTAACCTGCAGGAGACTCCTTGCTGATAAGCGACGGCAGCAGCGCTTCCATCAGGTTAAAGGCCAGGAAGAACAGCTGTACGCCAGCAACCAGCTCCCAGAAGTGCGGGCCGGATCCCCAGAGCACGATCTCGGCGATCAGCAGCAGCGCAACGCAGCCCACGAAGACGCGCTTCATTTTGCGCTTCACTTCGGCATAGATGATGAATGGCACGACGGAGACAAAAGATATCAGCATCGTGACCAGATAGATTTTCCAGTGCTCTGCGGCCGGGAAACCCGCTGCGGCAAGCTGGCCGGGCAGGGCGACAAAGGTCGACATCAGCAGAATGTGCAGGCACATAATGCCGAAATTCAGCTTGAGCAGGCGTGGCTCAACGAGCACTTTGCTGAAGCAGCCTTTGACCATGCCTGACTCACGGTTCAGAACGTGGTTTTTACTGTCCGGCACGACCCACAGAGTTAAGGCAATGCCGATGGTCGCCAGCACGGCAATCATCCAGAACAGAGCGTGCAGGCCGAGCGTATGGGTGATAATCGGACCGAGCACCATCGCAATCGCGAAGGTGACGCCAAAGCTCACGCCGATAAACGCCATCGCCTTCGTGCGGTTCTGTTCGCGTGTAAGGTCTGACAGCAGTGCCATAACGGCGGCGGCAATCGCGCCGGAGCCCTGGAGGGCGCGACCAAGAATAATCCCCCAGATGGAGTGGGAGAGGGCGGCAATGACGCTACCGAGAACAAAAATAAGCAGACCGCCGACAATCAGCGGCTTTCGACCCACCCGATCGGAGAGCAGACCAAACGGGATTTGAAATATCGCCTGCGCAAGACCGTAAATACCAATTGCCAGGCCAATCAGCGCCTCGCTGGCCCCCTGCAGCGCCATGCCGTACGTGGTCAGAACAGGCAGGACCATAAACATGCCGAGCATCCGTAGCGAGAAGACAGTCCCTAAGCCCCAGGTCGCGCGTAGCTCGCCTGGCGTCATTTTATAATCGTTCATTACCACCTCAGTTCAAAAGCAGGCCATAGTGTAGTGCGGGGAAGGGGCGGGGTAAATAAAGGGTTATTTAACAAATATTACATGCGTTATTAATGGATTTGATGAATAAAAAAGGGTGCCGAAGCACCCTTTTATTCACCTGCGAATCTTACCAGACGTAAGTCAGCAGGTTATGTGAATCCGGCACCATAAAGTCTACGGACATCATCACGGACAGTGAAGTGATAGCAACGATAGAGAACACAAACAGCTTGCGCGCCCAGACTTTGTCATCTTCCACTTTGTATCCGCGCAGGGCCATACCGAGCCACCAGACGCTCACCGCAGCCGCTACCGCCAGATATTTATACCCGGCGTAGCCACCCAGAGAGAGCATCAGCGTTGCCACGGCAAAAGCGATGATGTAGAGCGTGATGTGGTTCTTGGCAACCGAAATGCCCTTCACGACCGGCAGTACCGGGATGTTCGCTGCCTGATAATCCTTAAAGCGGAAAATCGCGATGGCATAGGAGTGCGGCATCTGCCACAGGCTAAAGATAGCCAGCAGGATCAGCGCACCGCTGTCGAACTCGTTCGTGACCGCGCAGTAGCCAATCACCGGCGGCGCAGCGCCGGAGAGAGAACCAATCAGCGTGCCGTAGACGGAGTGACGTTTCATATACAGGCTGTAGACGCCTACATACACCACGAACCCCATCACCCCCAGCCAGCAGGCCAGCGGGTTAGCACCAAACCACAGCAGCATAAAGCCAGCAATACCCAGCAAGGTGGCGTACACCAGCGAGACGGAAGGGGCGATCAGGCCTTTAACCAGCACCCGATTTTTGGTCCTTTCCATCTTCTTGTCGATATCCATGTCGATGTAGTTGTTAAATACACAACCGGACGCAACAACCAGTGACACACCGACCAGCGTAGAGATAAAGAGGGCGTAATCAATGCTGCCTTTAGAGGCCAGCAGGAACCCTCCGATCACGGAGATCAGGTTGCCAAAGATGATGCCTGGTTTCGTTACTTGCAGGTATTGCTTAAACATACTCGCCGCTCTTAGTGAACCATCATGTTGTAGTTGAGGTTCCACATAATCCAGATGGAACCGACTACCAGGATAGCGATGATAATCACGGTAAAGATAAAGGCGGTCATATTCCAGCCTTCATCGGACTTGGTGTTCATGTGCAGGAAGCAAACCAGATGCACCAGAATCTGAATCACCGCGGTTACCAGGATTGCTCCCAGGATAACCGGCTTGGACGCAGAACCGCTCATCACCATCCAGAACGGGATCACCGTCAGGATGATCGACAGGATGAAACCTGTCATGTAGGTTTTTACGCTGCCGTGGGAAGCGCCATGATCGTTAGAATGACTCATTACATCGCCCCCATCAGATAGACAACAGAGAACACACAGATCCATACCACGTCCAGGAAGTGCCAGAACAGGCTCAGGCACATGATACGGGTACGGTTAGTACTGGTCAGGCCGCGGCGGGAGATCTGGAACATCAGTACTGCCATCCAGATCAGACCCGAGGTCACGTGCAGACCGTGGGTACCCACCAGCGCGAAGAACGCGGACAGGAAGCCACTGCGATCCGGGCCGAAGCCTTCCATAATCAGGTGATGGAATTCATAGATTTCCATCCCGATAAAGCCAGCACCAAACAGCCAGGTCAACGCCAGCCAGGAGACAACCTGGCTCTTGTTGTTTTTGTACATGGCGATAGCCGCCATGCCGTAGGTGATGGAGCTGAATAACAGCAGTGCGGTTTCAACCAGAACGAACGGCAGTTCAAAGATGTCCTTGCCGGTCGGGCCGCCCGCTGTGCCGTTCACCAGAACGGCATAGGTCGCGAACAGACAGCAGAACAGAATGCAGTCGCTCATCAGGTAGATCCAGAAACCGAAGACTTTCGTCGGTCCTGTATCGTGGTGCGCATGTTCATGCGCGTGGGCAGTTGAGTGCGCCAGAGTATCAGTTGCCATTTTTCAGCCCCGCTTTAGAAATCTCGTCGAAATGCTGATTTTCCAGCTTTTCAACTTCACGGACTGGTACGTAGTAGTCCACGTCCTCGTCAAAGCTCTTCACAATCCAGCTGATTACGATGCCGGCAAAGCCAACAATCGCCATCCACCAGATGTGCCAGATCATTGCGAAACCAAATACCGTTGCGAAAGCGGCAATCACGATGCCCGCAGCGCTGTTTTTCGGCATATGGATTTCTTCGTAATGCTCAGGTTGCTTGTACGCTTCACCTTTTTCTTTCATTTCCCAGAAGGCATCACGCTCGTGAATGTGCGGCACTACGGCAAAGTTATAGAACGGCGGTGGAGAAGAGGTTGCCCACTCCAGCGTACGGCCACCCCATGGGTCACCGGTCAGGTCGCGGTTCAGGTTACGGTCGCGGATGGACACGTAGTACTGAATCAGCTGGCACAGAATACCGCATGCAATCAGCGCTGCACCGCCCGCTGCAACCATCAGCATTGGGTGGAACTGCGGATCGATCTGCTGGCTCAGACGACGGGTCATACCCATGAAGCCCAGCACGTACAGCGGCATAAACGCCACGAAGAAGCCAATGATCCAGAACCAGAACGCGCGTTTACCCCATTTTTCGTTCAGCGTGAAGCCGAACGCTTTTGGCCACCAGTAGGTTACGCCAGCGAAGCAGCCGAAGACCACGCCGCCGATGATAACGTTATGGAAGTGCGCAATCAGGAACAGACTGTTGTGCAGAACGAAGTCAGCGCCCGGTACCGCCAGCAGTACGCCGGTCATCCCACCTACGGAGAAGGTAACGATGAAGCCGATGGTCCACAGCATTGCTGAGTGGAACACGATACGGCCCTGGTACATGGTGAACAGCCAGTTGAAGATCTTCACCCCGGTAGGGATGGCGATAATCATGGTGGTGATACCGAAGAAGGCGTTTACGTTCGCGCCCGCACCCATGGTGAAGAAGTGGTGCAGCCAAACGATGAACGACAGAACGGTAATACACACGGTTGCCCACACCAGAGAGGTGTAACCAAACAGGCGTTTACGCGAGAAGGTTGCCGCGATTTCGGAGAACACACCGAAGACAGGCAGAACCAGGATGTACACTTCCGGGTGACCCCAGGCCCAAATCAGGTTGATGTACATCATCATGTTGCCACCCATATCATTTGTGAAGAAATGGGTGCCCAGATAGCGGTCCAGGGTCAGCAGCGCGATGGTGACGGTCAGAATTGGGAACGATGCGATAATCAGTACGTTGGCGCACAGAGATGCCCAGGTAAATACCGGCATCTTGAACATCGTCATACCAGGAGCACGCATCTTCAGGATGGTCACGAAGAAGTTGATACCGGTCAGGGTCGTACCGACACCGGAGAGCTGAAGCGCCCAAATCCAGTAGTCAACACCGACACCCGGACTGTACTCAATTCCCGACAGCGGCGGGTACGCCAGCCAGCCGGTCTGCGCGAATTCGCCCACACCCAGTGACAGGTTAACCAGGATAACGCCGACAACGGTGAACCAGAAGCTCAGGTTGTTCAGGAACGGGAACGCCACGTCGCGCGCACCAATTTGCAGCGGAACGACGACGTTCATCAGACCGATTACCAGCGGCATCGCCACGAAGAAGATCATGATAACGCCGTGAGCGGTAAAGATCTGATCGTAGTGGTGCGGCGGCAGGAAGCCGGCTTCGCCCGCAGATGCGAGTGCCTGCTGGCTACGCATCATGATCGCATCCGCAAAGCCACGAATTAACATGACGATACCGACGATGCAGTACATGATACCGAGTTTTTTGTGGTCAACCGAAGTCAGCCACTCATTCCACAGGTAGCTCCACTTACCGAAGTAAGTGATCAGGCCAACTAAGGCCGCGCCACCAATGATAATTGCAGCCACCGTAACCATGATAATCGGTTCATGGTAGGGCACTGCATCCAGTGTCAATTTTCCGAACATTTTCTTCCTCGGCCCCTTAGTGAGCGGTTTCCGCGTGGCTCATGTCCATGCCTTCCATACCTTCATGCGCGCTGTGCTCGCCTTCTGGCTGGGTCATGTCCATGCTCTTGCCGTGATCCATAAATTTGCCAATAACGTCTTTGAACAAATCAGGTTTCACGTTAGAGAAGTACTCCACCTTGTTGTATTCGCTAGGTGCAGCCACTTTTTCGAACGCCGCCATGTCAGACATGGTGTTTGGAGACTGCTTCGCTTTTTCAACCCACTGGTCGAAAGCGGCACGGTCCGGCGTCGCAATAGCTTTGAACTTCATACCTGAGAAGCCCGGGCCGCTATAGCTGGCGGAGATACCATCGTAGGTGCCTGCTTCATTCGCGATCAGATGCAGGTTCGTCTGCATACCGGCCATCGCGTAAATCTGGCTACCCAGACGCGGGATGAAGAAGGAGTTCATTACGGAGTTGGAGGTCACTTTGAACTGAACCGGAGTGTTCGCCGGGAAGGCGATTTCATTCACGGTAGCAATGCCCTGCTCTGGATAGATGAAGAACCATTTCCAGTCCATGGAGACCACTTCAATGGTAATAGGTTTTTCATCGTGAACCAGCGGCTTGCTTGGCTCAAGTGCGTGAGTGGTTTTCCAGGTCAGTACGGCAAGGAACAGGATGATCAGAATAGGCACCGTCCAGACCACAGCTTCCACTTTATTGGAGTGTGACCAGTTCGGGCTATACTTCGCATCTTTATTGCTCGCACGATACTTCCAGGCGAAACCAACAGCCATCAAAATGGCAGGAATAACCACAATCAACATCAGGCCAAAAGCCGTCAATATCAGTGAACGTTGTTCCAGTCCAATCTGTCCTTTGGGGTCTAGTAGTGCAGAATCGCAGCCACTGAGTAATACAGTACCTGCGAATAATGACAACCATCCCAAACTTTTATTGTATTTCCTGAGTCTCATTTAACGACCTCAATTCCACGGGAGTCTGGTGGCGTTTAAAGTGTGCGGGCATTTTACGGGAAGGTTACATTACTGTAAACATCATTAGGCCTGTGTCAGGAAGGTGTTACCGGGTTCTGCCGCACGTGTCACAAGTGTTGCAGATTATGTCGGTTTTTATGACCGAAGCCGCATGAGATGGGCTTTATAACGAAAGGACCCCCAAGCATACCCTAAAAGGGGCAATTGGTATAACCATTGTTAAAAATAAACAAAAAATTAACAATTAATTATCAATAAAAAGACATCTAAAAAACGAAAAATCAAACTTTCCAATGCTGAATCGTTTAATGAAAAATAGCAATTTGGAACCGGCTCCAATAATTTCCAAATCCTATCCCGCACAAAACAACAAATATTTTTTTAGCGGCTGATGGCTATTTCGCCGTTATAATTTCGGTTAGTGATTACAACGGGAAATAACCTTTCGCTTTTTCTTCAGGTCATCTGCGTTTTACGCAATGCCATAAAATCGAGCAGACCGCCCGTCAGGATCCCGGCGATGGCCAGCAGGGCTCCGGCGTCCAGCAGAAGGGCTTCGAGGGGGAGCGCCAGAGACGTACTGGCGTTAACAATAAGTACCACAAGCCAGAGCGCCAGCGCGGCGCAGCCCGTCATTAACAGACGTAACGCAAAACGGTAGGCGCGATGATATTCAGTGCGCGGCATAAAGTGTTCAGTCCGCTGGGTATATTCCAGCGTCTGGCGACACACCAGCAATAATAAAATCCCCGGCACGGCAGCCGCGACCGAGAAGAGATAAAACGTTGGCCAGCCGTGGGCTTCCACAAACCAGCCGGCAATTGGGCCTACGTACACGCGGCCAACGGCCGAGAGCGCCGAGAGCAGAGCGAACTGCGTGGCGGAAAATGACTTATTGCACAGGGTCATCAGCAGGGCAACAAACGCCGCCGTCCCCATGCCGCCGCAGAGGTTTTCGAAGAACACCGCTGCGGCCATGCTGATCGTATGTTTGTCGGTAATCGACAGCAGCCAGTAGCCGGCGTTAGAGGCGCCCTGAAGAATGCCGAAGATCAGCAGCGCGCGGAAAAGCGTCAGGCGCTGCATCAATACACCGCCATAAAGTGCGCCGACGATGGTCGCAAACAGCCCCAGCGTTTTGTTCACTACCCCCACTTCCCCGGCGTCAAAACCGACGCCGCGGATCAGGAAGGTGGTGGTCAGGCTCATGGCAAAGGCATCACCCAGCTTATAAAGGACGATGAGCAGCAGGATCAGCCAGGCATTGTTACGGCCAAAGAAGTCGCGCAGCGGTTCCGCCACGGCCTGTTCCAGTGAGCGGGGGACCGGAATGACGTCACTCGGTTCGGGCGCGAACAGCGTCGCGATAATACAGGGGATCAGCAGGGCGGCCATCAGCCAGTACATGCCCTGCCAGCCGAGGTAACGGTCGGCCAGCCACAGCGCCAGGCCGCCGGAGACCAGCATCCCGAGGCGATAGCCCAGCACGCTGATGGCCGCACCGGCCCCGCGCTCCTCGGCGGGTAAGACGTCCGTCTTCCAGGCGTCAAACACAATATCCTGGGAGGCGGAACAGAAGGCTATCACCACCGCAAGCGCGGCCATCCAGCGAAGCTGTGTGGTCGGTTCAAGGAAGCCCATCGCCGCAATCGCCAGCAGCAGCAGGACCTGCGTCATCACTAACCAGCCGCGACGACGTCCCAGGAACGGTGGCGTATAGCGATCCATCACCGGCGACCACAGGAACTTAAAGACATAAGCCTGACCGACCAGCGAGAAGAAACCAATGGTTTTGAGATCGATGTTCTCGACCGTCATCCACGCCTGAAGCGTGCCGGAGGTGAGCGCGAGGGGTAAACCGGAGGCAAAGCCGAGGATCAGCAGAATCGCTGATTTCGGTTGCTGGAAAATGCGTAAGTAGTGACTGGACATGGTCTTATGAACTGACCCGGTGAAGCACCGGGTCAGTAAGCAGGATTAACGTGCGTTCTGCTTGATAAAGTCGTGAATGCTGGTGTCCTGCGCCATATCGGCGATGGTATCCGTCAGCACGCTGTTAACGGCGTTAGCAATGTTCTGGTTGGATGCCTGGAACGCGCCTTCAACGGAGTAGCTGGCGCGGTAGTTTTTCGTCATCTTGTTACCGTTTTTCGCGGTGGCAATGATGGCGATATCCGCTTTGGTCGCGATGTTGTAGCGCACGTTGCCCTGAGACACGTCTGCATAAAGGTTGTTGACGATGATCTGCAGATCAACCGCGCCGCTTGGGCCAATCATGTAGCCGCGAGCGGTCATTTGCTTCTCAAGCACTTCCTGCAGCAGGAAGCGCAGGTCGCGGGACGCGGTCAGCGTCACCTGCTGGTTATCGCGGGTCACTTTTGCCAGAGCCTGGTCCTGACGCTGATCGGCACCGTTAATGCTCACGGTGACGCCCATCAGGCTTGGGTCCTGCTGAGGCAGAGTGATTTTTGGTGAGACATCAATAGTGGTAGGCGGAGTCGCACAGCCTGCCAGCATAAAAAGGGCTACCAACGGAAAGAAGAGTTTTTTTAACATTTTCAGGTTCTCAACGAATCGTAAGCATAAAGAGAGAGAAATTGCCGCCATCATAACATCGACAACGGTCAGGGGAAGTGGTCAACGCATGTAAATTCATCGTCTTGTCTGAAAACTGACCAGCTCACCCTTTTTCTCCTCCCGCGAATGACGAAAGGTATGAGTCTCACAGTGAACTTCATTCGTTTGAATGAGAAAATTAGACGAAAGCTAAATATTTGTTGTCAAGGTGTAATGGAAACGGTAAAAGCGGCTAATATTTAAAGGGATGGGTGACATCTCAGCGTTGTCGGAGGAGTAATTTCATGATGATACGTGAACAGATAGAAGAAAAATTAAGGGCAGCGTTCAACCCTGTGTTCCTCGAAGTCGTCGACGAAAGCTATCGTCATAACGTGCCGGCAGGTTCTGAAAGCCACTTTAAAGTGGTTCTGGTTAGCGATCGCTTCACGGGAGAACGTTTCCTGAACCGACATCGCCTGATCTACAGCACCTTGACGGAAGAACTCTCCACAACCGTGCATGCGCTGGCACTGCATACCTACACCATTAAGGAATGGGAAGGCTTGCAGGATACGGTTTTCGCGTCGCCGCCCTGTCGAGGTGCTGGCACTATCGCCTGATAAATCGGATTTGCAACGGCCGGAGCTTTTCCAGTATGTTGCTTACAGATTTCCTCAAAACGGCCTCCGGGCCGTTTTGTTTTGTCTGAGTTTTGAGCGGATGGTGCGATTTTAAGGCTAAAAATAGCCTTAAAGTGTGAAAAAAGCCGCAGCAACATGCCCCAACCGTTCTCGACTCACCTAAGTGATGCCGCTATAATGCCGCGTCTTAATGAATGTCTTCGGGATGATTCTGGCGACAGGGAATGTGAATCTGCACTAAGAGAGCATCCCGGTATAACAGACAGATTCAGAGTTGACCGAGCACTGTGATTTTTTTGAGGTAACAAGATGCAAGTTTCAGTTGAAACCACTCAAGGCCTTGGCCGCCGTGTAACGATTACTATCGCTGCTGACAGCATCGAAACTGCTGTGAAAAGCGAGCTGGTCAACGTAGCAAAAAAAGTACGTATTGACGGCTTCCGTAAGGGCAAAGTACCAATGAATGTTGTTGCTCAGCGTTATGGCGCTTCCGTGCGTCAGGATGTGCTGGGTGAACTGATGAGCCGCAACTTTATCGACGCGATCATCAAAGAAAAAATCAATCCGGCTGGCGCACCAAACTACGTGCCAGGCGAATACAAACTGGGCGAAGACTTCACCTACTCCGTAGAGTTCGAAGTGTATCCGGAAGTTGAGCTGAAAGGTCTGGAATCTATCGAAGTTGAAAAACCGATTGTTTCCGTAACTGATGAAGACGTTGACGGCATGCTGGACACCCTGCGCAAGCAGCAGGCGAACTGGAAAGAGAAAGAAGGCGCTGTTGACGCGGAAGACCGCGTAACCATCGACTTCACCGGTTCTGTTGATGGCGAAGAGTTCGAAGGCGGAAAAGCGTCTGACTTCGTACTGGCAATGGGCCAGGGTCGTATGATCCCAGGCTTCGAAGACGGTATCAAAGGCCACAAGGCTGGCGAAGAGTTCACCATCGACGTGACCTTCCCGGAAGAATACCACGCTGAAAACCTGAAAGGTAAAGCAGCGAAGTTCGTCATCAACCTGAAAAAAGTGGAAGAGCGCGAACTGCCAGAACTGACTGAAGAGTTCATCAAGCGTTTCGGCGTTGAAGATGGTTCTGTTGCTGGCCTGCGTACCGAAGTGCGTAAAAACATGGAGCGCGAGCTGAACGGCGCTGTGCGTAACCGTGTGAAATCTCAGGCGATTGAAGGTCTGGTAAAAGCGAACGACATCGACGTTCCTGCTGCGCTGATCGACAGCGAAATCGACGTCCTGCGCCGTCAGGCTGCACAGCGTTTCGGTGGCAACCAGCAGCAAGCGATGGAACTGCCGCGCGAGCTGTTTGAAGAGCAAGCGAAACGCCGCGTGGTTGTTGGCCTGCTGCTGGGCGAAGTGATTCGTACCCACGAGCTGAAAGCTGACGAAGAGCGTGTAAAAGGCCTGATCGAAGAGATGGCGTCTGCATACGAAGATCCATCAGAAGTGATCGAGTTCTACGGCAAGAACAAAGAGCTGATGGACAACATGCGCAACGTCGCCCTGGAAGAGCAGGCTGTTGAAGCGGTACTGGCGAAAGCGAAAGTGACCGAAAAAGCGACCTCTTTCAACGAACTGATGAACCAGCAGGCGTAATTTCGCCCTAACGGTTTAAAGTTTGAACAAAAAACCCGTTGCCCTCCGGCGACGGGTTTTTTTTATCGCAGCTTGGGTTCTTGAAGGGTGCTAAAACGCCCTTTCAGTGTTAGCGTTACAACAAAAGGTTGTTATGCTTGAAATAGGGCGTGGCGAACCCCATAAGTGTGTAATCACGATGATTGAGACTGGCTGATAATCCGTCCATAAGGTTACAATCAGTACAGCAGGTGTTTTCAATTTTGAACCAGGAGACGGAAATGTCATACAGTGGCGAACGAGATAACTTTGCACCCCATATGGCGCTGGTGCCAATGGTTATTGAACAGACCTCACGTGGTGAGCGTTCTTTCGATATCTATTCCCGTCTGCTCAAGGAACGCGTTATCTTTCTGACCGGCCAGGTAGAAGACCATATGGCTAACCTGATCGTGGCGCAGATGCTGTTCCTGGAAGCGGAAAACCCGGAAAAAGACATTTACCTGTACATCAACTCGCCTGGCGGTGTGATTACGGCGGGCATGTCCATTTATGACACCATGCAGTTCATCAAGCCAGATGTCAGCACTATCTGTATGGGTCAGGCTGCATCCATGGGGGCCTTCCTGTTAACCGCAGGGGCGAAAGGTAAGCGTTTCTGCCTGCCTAACTCCCGCGTGATGATTCACCAGCCGCTGGGTGGTTACCAGGGGCAGGCGACGGATATCGAAATCCACGCCCGCGAAATTCTGAAAGTAAAAGCGCGCATGAATGAACTTATGGCGCAGCATACAGGTCAATCTCTTGAGCAGATCGAGCGCGATACCGAGCGCGATCGCTTCCTCTCTGCTCCAGAGGCAGTTGAGTACGGCTTAGTCGACTCCGTATTGACCCATCGTAATTGATGCCCGCGACGCGAGTGTGCCGCTATACTAAAGTAGGGCGGCACGCTGCTTAATGCAGCTTGCGTCTTAGAATGGCATTTGCGTCGTCATGTGCGGCACAAAGAACTTAAAAAGAGGTTTGGACTCATGACAGATAAACGCAAAGATGGTTCGGGCAAACTGCTGTACTGCTCTTTTTGCGGCAAAAGCCAGCATGAAGTGCGTAAACTGATTGCCGGGCCGTCCGTGTATATCTGCGACGAATGCGTCGATTTATGTAACGACATCATTCGCGAAGAGATTAAAGAAGTTGCGCCGCACCGTGAGCGTAGCGCATTGCCTACGCCGCATGAGATTCGTCATCACCTTGACGACTATGTCATCGGTCAGGAGCAGGCCAAGAAAGTGCTGGCGGTGGCGGTATATAACCACTACAAACGTCTGCGTAACGGCGACACCAGCAATGGTGTGGAACTGGGCAAAAGCAACATTCTGCTGATCGGGCCAACCGGCTCCGGTAAAACGCTGCTGGCGGAAACGCTGGCGCGCCTGCTTGATGTTCCGTTTACCATGGCAGATGCCACCACACTGACCGAAGCTGGTTATGTGGGTGAAGACGTTGAGAACATCATTCAGAAGCTGCTGCAGAAGTGCGATTACGACGTACAAAAAGCCCAGCGCGGGATTGTTTACATTGATGAGATCGACAAGATCTCCCGTAAATCAGACAACCCGTCCATTACCCGTGACGTATCGGGTGAAGGCGTGCAGCAGGCGCTGCTGAAGCTGATCGAAGGTACGGTTGCCGCCGTTCCGCCGCAGGGTGGACGCAAACATCCGCAGCAGGAGTTCCTGCAGGTTGATACTTCCAAGATCCTGTTCATCTGCGGCGGTGCGTTTGCAGGCCTGGATAAAGTGATCTCCCATCGTGTTGAAACCGGCTCCGGCATTGGTTTTGGCGCAACGGTGAAGGCGAAGTCCGAGAAAGCCAACGAAGGCGAATTGCTTTCGCAGGTTGAGCCTGAAGATCTGATCAAATTTGGTCTGATCCCTGAGTTCATTGGCCGTCTGCCGGTTGTGGCAACGCTGAATGAGCTGAGTGAAGAGGCGCTGATTCAGATCCTGAAAGAGCCGAAAAATGCGCTGACCAAGCAGTATCAGGCGCTGTTCAATCTGGAAGGCGTTGACCTGGAATTCCGTGACGAAGCGCTGGACGCAATTGCCAAGAAAGCGATGATCCGTAAAACCGGTGCGCGCGGCCTGCGTTCTATCGTTGAAGCGGCGCTGCTTGACACCATGTACGATCTGCCGTCGATGGAAGATGTTGAAAAAGTGGTTATCGACGAGTCCGTTATCGGTGGCCAATCCAAGCCGCTGCTGATTTACGGTAAACCGGAAGCCCAGCAGGCATCTGGCGAATAATTCACCAAATCATACAAGCAGTTAATCAAAAAGGGGGGATTTTATCTCCCCTTTACTTTTTCCGTGTTCATAGCGTTGAATGTGTGGGAAACATCCCCATATACTGGATACATGTTAATGGTTATGTGAAGCACTGTGACATGACCAGCTTACCTGGCGGACACTAAACTAAGAGAGAGCTCTATGAATCCTGAGCGTTCTGAACGCATTGAAATCCCCGTATTGCCGTTGCGCGATGTGGTGGTTTATCCGCACATGGTCATACCCTTATTTGTAGGGCGGGAAAAATCTATCCGTTGCCTCGAAGCCGCTATGGATCATGATAAAAAAATCATGCTGGTGGCGCAGAAAGAAGCATCAACGGATGAGCCGGGTGTAAACGATCTTTTCACCGTCGGGACCGTGGCCTCTATTTTGCAGATGCTGAAGCTGCCTGACGGCACCGTGAAGGTGCTGGTGGAAGGGCTGCAGCGTGCGCGTATTACCACCCTGTCTGACAATGGCGAACACTTCTCTGCTAAGGCAGAGTACCTTGATTCGCCTCAGCTTGATGAACGCGAGCAGGAAGTGCTCGTGCGCACCGCAATCAGCCAGTTTGAAGGCTATATCAAGCTGAATAAGAAAATTCCACCAGAAGTGCTGACGTCGCTGAACAGCATCGACGATCCTGCGCGTCTGGCGGATACCATCGCTGCGCACATGCCGCTGAAGCTGGCTGACAAACAGTCCGTGCTGGAAATGTCCGACGTTAACGAACGTCTGGAATACCTGATGGCGATGATGGAGTCTGAAATCGATCTGCTGCAGGTTGAGAAGCGCATTCGTAACCGCGTGAAAAAGCAGATGGAGAAGTCTCAGCGTGAGTACTATCTGAATGAGCAAATGAAGGCGATTCAGAAAGAGCTGGGCGAGATGGACGACGCGCCGGATGAAAACGAAGCGCTGAAGCGTAAGATCGACGCGGCGAAGATGCCGAAAGAGGCGAAAGAGAAAGCCGAAGCAGAACTGCAGAAGCTGAAAATGATGTCTCCAATGTCGGCTGAAGCGACCGTCGTGCGCGGCTACATCGAGTGGATGGTTCAGGTTCCGTGGAATGCCCGCAGCAAGGTCAAAAAAGACCTGCGTCAGGCTCAGGAGATCCTGGATACCGACCACTACGGCCTGGAACGCGTCAAAGACCGCATTCTTGAGTACCTCGCGGTACAAAGCCGTGTAAACAAAATTAAAGGCCCAATTCTGTGCCTGGTAGGACCGCCAGGGGTGGGTAAAACCTCTCTGGGTCAGTCCATTGCCAAAGCGACCGGACGTAAATATATCCGTATGGCGCTGGGCGGCGTGCGCGATGAAGCGGAAATCCGCGGTCACCGCCGTACCTACATCGGTTCTATGCCGGGTAAACTGATCCAGAAGATGGCGAAAGTGGGCGTTAAAAACCCGCTGTTCCTGCTCGATGAGATCGACAAGATGTCTTCGGACATGCGTGGCGATCCGGCGTCTGCACTGCTGGAAGTACTTGATCCAGAACAGAACGTGGCGTTCAGCGATCATTACCTGGAAGTGGACTACGACCTGAGCGATGTGATGTTCGTGGCGACCTCCAACTCCATGAACATTCCGGCCCCACTGCTGGACCGTATGGAAGTGATCCGTCTCTCCGGTTATACCGAAGATGAGAAGCTGAACATCGCTAAGCAGCACCTGCTGCCGAAACAGATTGAGCGTAACGCGCTGAAAGCCAACGAGCTGACCGTCGAGGACAGCGCGATTATCGGCATCATTCGCTACTACACCCGTGAAGCGGGCGTGCGTAGTCTTGAGCGTGAAATCTCTAAACTGTGTCGTAAAGCGGTGAAACAGCTGCTGCTGGATAAGAGCCTGAAGCACATTGTGATTAACGGCGACAATCTGCATGCCTACCTGGGCGTTCAGCGCTTCGACTACGGTCGCGCGGACAACGAAAACCGCGTTGGTCAGGTCACCGGTCTGGCATGGACGGAAGTGGGCGGCGATCTGCTGACCATCGAAACCGCCTGTGTGCCGGGCAAAGGCAAGCTGACCTACACCGGCTCGCTGGGTGAAGTGATGCAGGAATCCATTCAGGCGGCGCTGACAGTGGTGCGTGCGCGTGCGGAGAAACTGGGTATCAATCCGGATTTCTACGAAAAACGCGACATCCATGTGCACGTTCCGGAAGGGGCGACGCCGAAAGATGGCCCAAGCGCGGGTATTGCCATGTGTACGGCGCTGGTCTCCTGTCTGACAGGGAACCCGGTACGTGCCGATGTGGCAATGACCGGTGAAATCACCCTGCGTGGTCAGGTCCTGCCAATCGGTGGGTTAAAAGAAAAACTGCTGGCGGCACACCGCGGTGGGATCAAAACCGTATTGATTCCTTACGAGAATAAACGCGATCTGGAAGAGATTCCGGACAACGTGATTGCCGATCTGCAGATCCATCCTGTTAAGCGAATTGAGGAAGTTCTTACTCTCGCATTGCAGAATGAACCGTCCGGAATGCAGGTTGTAACCGCAAAATAGTGACCTCGCGCAAAGAGCGTCAATAAAAACAAGGCTGGTAAGTCATTTCGCACTTGCCAGCCTTTTTTTGTATAGCTAATTTAGATTGCTGATTAGGTCAGCCATCAACAACGGGTGTTGTAAGGTCATGGCAGGCCTGATATAACTGCTGCGCGGTCGCGTTGTGAAGGACTCAGGCGCGATATAAATTATAAAGAGAGGAAGAGAACAGTGAATAAATCTCAACTGATTGACAAAATTGCTGCTGGTGCTGATATTTCTAAAGCTGCAGCTGGACGTGCGTTAGATGCATTAATTGCTTCTGTTACTGAATCTCTGCAGGCTGGGGACGACGTTGCACTGGTAGGCTTCGGTACTTTTGCTGTTAAAGAGCGTGCTGCCCGTACTGGCCGCAACCCTCAGACCGGTAAAGAGATCACCATTGCTGCTGCTAAAGTGCCGGGTTTCCGTGCAGGTAAAGCGCTGAAAGACGCAGTAAACTGATTGCTTTCCCGTTTCAGGGAAGCCGGATAGTACAAGGGCGCATCGTTTGATGTGCCTTTTTTGTTTGTCCAGACCTGATTTGTGCGAGTTTATGCGAGTTGTGGGCTGACAATCGCCCCGTTTTCTTGTCACAATACGCCTTTACGCGCGACGGGCAGGATTTTCCGTCAGCGTCAGGTAACCAGTCACCTACAGCGGAGTGTTGTTACACCATGATGGACAGCTTACGCACGGCTGCTAACAGTCTCGTGCTCAAGATTATTTTCGGTATCATTATCGTGTCGTTCATATTGACCGGCGTGAGCAGTTACCTTATTGGCGGTGGCGCGAACTATGCCGCAAAAGTGAATGGCCAGGAAATCAGCCGTGGTCAGTTCGAGAATGCTTTTGCCGGTGAACGTAACCGTATGCAGCAACAGCTGGGCGACCAATTCTCTGAACTGGCGGCGAATGAAGGGTACATGAAAACCCTGCGCCAACAGACGCTGAACCGTCTTATCGACGAAGCGCTGCTGGATCAGTATGCCAAAAAGCTGGGCCTTGGCATCAGCGACGAGCAGGTGAAAAAAGCGATCTTCGCCACTCAGGCATTCCAGTCTAACGGTAAATTCGACAACGCCCGTTACAACAGCATCGTCAACCAGATGGGCATGACGGCGGATCAGTACGCGCAGGCGCTGCGTAACCAGCTGACCACTCAGCAGCTTATCAATGCCGTTGTGGGCACCGATTTTATGCTCAAAGGTGAAACGGAAGAACTGGCTGCGCTGGTAGCACAGCAGCGCGTTGTCCGTGAAGCGACCATTGATGTGAACGCCCTGGCGGCGAAACAGCAGGTGAGCGACGCAGAGGTTAACGCCTGGTACGAGCAGAATAAAAACGCCTTTGTTTCTCCGGAGCAGTTCCGCGTCAGCTACATCAAGCTGGATGCAGCTGCGCTGCAGGAAAGCGCCTCTGACGCGGAGATCCAGTCTTACTACGACCAGCATCAGGATCAGTTCACTCAGCTGCAGCGTAACCGCTACAGCGTGATTCAGACCAAAACTGAAGCAGATGCTAAGGCGGTACTGGATGAACTGAACAAAGGCGCTGATTTCGCCACCATTGCGAAAGCGAAATCTACCGATATCATCTCTGCGAAAAACGGCGGTGATATGGGCTGGCTGGAAGATGCAACCACGCCGGACGAACTGAAAAATGCCGGCCTGAAAGAGAAAGGCCAGCTGTCTGGTGTGATTAAATCATCCGTTGGTTTCCTGGTCGTGCGCCTGGACGACATCATCGCGGCGAAAACCAAGCCGCTGGCTGAGGTTCGTGATGATATCGCTGCGAAAGTGAAACAGGAAAAAGCCCTGGATGCCTACTACGCGCTGCAGCAGAAAGTGAGCGATGCTGCCAGCAACGACAACGAATCTCTGGCAGGTGCAGAGCAGGCAGCGGGTGTGAAGGCGGTTGAGACGGGCTGGTTTGGTCGCGACAACCTGCCGGAAGAGCTGAACTTCAAGCCGGTTTCTGATGCCATCTTTAACGGTGGTCTGGTGGGCGAGAACGGTACGCCGGGCAGCAACTCTGACATCATTACCGTCGACGGCGATCGTGCGTTTGTTCTGCGCGTCAGCGAGCACAAGCCAGAAGCAGTCAAACCGCTGGCGGAAGTGAAGGATCAGGTCGTCGCTCAGGTTAAGCACAACAAAGCGGAACAGCAGGCGAAACTGGATGCTGAGAAGATTCTGTCTGACCTGAAAGCAGGTAAACAGGACGCGCTGAAAGCGGCTGGCCTGAGCTTCGGTGAGGCGAAAACGCTGAGCCGTACCGGTCAGGACCCAATCAGCCAGGCTGCGTTTGGCCTGACGCTGCCGTCAAAAGACAAGCCAAGCTTCGGCACCACCACCGATATGCAGGGTAACGTTGTTCTGCTGGCACTGGACGAAGTGAAAGCCGGCACCCTGCCAGAAGCGCAGAAGAAGGCGATGGTTCAGGGCATTACTCAGAACAATGCTCAGATTGCTTTCGAAGCCATGATGAGCAACCTGCGTAAAGAAGCCAAAATTAAGCTGGGCGATGTCATGACTCAGCAGCAATAATTACGTGTCTGCTCGCAGATTTTCGTAACGTTCTGCAAAAACTAAAGGCCGCTTTCGCGGCCTTTTCCATTTCTGCAATCTGCTGTTTGTGCCTGTTTTCTCCGGGAGCTATCGTTGCGTGGCTGTCAACAAACAAGGAGATAACAGCATGAAATGTGGAATCAAAGCACTGTTAATTACGCTGGCTATTGCCACCACCGGGATGAGCGCGGGCGCGCTGGCGGCGACGCCCGCCGCCAAACCACAGACCACGCAGAGCAAATCTGATGCGACGGCGCCGGTGCAGGGGCAAACCAAAGCGGCTGACGCCGTTAAAAATACGGATGATGACGGTACGCGGGTCAGCATTAACTCGGCCTCGGCAGAGGATCTTGCCCGCGCAATGAACGGTGTCGGCCTGAAAAAAGCGCAGGCCATCGTCAGCTACCGCGAAGAGTATGGCCCTTTCAAAACGGTCGATGATCTCAAGCAGGTCCCGGGCATGGGCAGCGCGCTGGTTGAGCGCAACCTCTCACACCTGACACTGTAATAACGCAATTTCTTGCACTGCGGCAAAAGTTTGCCAGGATAAAGAGGTCATACCAGTTATGACCTCTGATCCTATAACAACGTAAGGCTATTGCGCTATGCAGACAAAAATCAAAGTACGCGGTTTCCATCTTGATGTTTACCAGCACGTTAACAACGCCCGCTATCTCGAATTTCTTGAAGAAGCGCGCTGGGACGGACTAGAGAACAGCGAAAGCTTTCAGTGGCTGACCGCGCACAACATCGCTTTCGTGGTCGTCAATATCAACATCAACTACCGCCGCCCGGCCGTGCTGGGCGATGTGCTCACCGTGACCAGCCAGGTACAACAGCTAAACGGTAAGAGCGGCGTGTTAAGCCAGGTGGTGACGCTCGATCCAGAAGGGCAGGTAGTGGCTGATGCGCTGATTACCTTTGTCTGTATCGATCTGAAAACTCAGAAAGCGCTGCCGCTGGAAGGGGAGCTGAGGGAAAAGCTGGAGCTGATGATCGCTTAGAAAGTTTGTCTTTTATAAAAGACAAAAGGATTTTTCAGGGATAGAATAATGGACAGGGACTACGTTGTTGAACGTTACCGGACCCGTGACGGGAAAGTGCCGTTTGAGGAGTGGGTAGCGAAGATGAAGCGAAAGGATCCAGAATTGGTGTTTCGGATCCTTCTGCGAATTGACCGTGCTGAGAAAGGGAATTTCGGTGATTACCGATATCTCAGAGAGGGTATCTGGGAATTGAAAATGGATTGTGGTCCCGGTTATCGAATCTATTTTGCAGTAGAGCATCGGGAGATCCTATTGTTGCTGATCGGCGGTGACAAAAAGAGTCAAAAGACTGATGTGAAACTGGCAATAGATTACTGGAATGATCATCAAAAGGATAAATCCGATGAGCAAAAGCGAACGAAAATTCTCTAGCTCCGTCAGTCACGATGAAGCTGTTGTTAAGATGCTGCGTGAAAATCCCTCCTATGCTCAGTTGTATCTGCAAATTGCACTGGAGGAAATTTATGAAGACC
Source organism: Enterobacter sp. KB-280D8 (assembly GCF_041399405.1). Lineage (NCBI taxonomy): Bacteria > Pseudomonadati > Pseudomonadota > Gammaproteobacteria > Enterobacterales > Enterobacteriaceae > Enterobacter > Enterobacter sp. KB-280D8. The sequence continues at coordinate 767,862 of NZ_JBGKEC010000002.1, read as the reverse complement.
AGGGGATCCCAGCCTATTTGATTGCGCTCAGACGCGTCATCGAAGCCCGTGGCGGCATAGGTGAAATCTCTGCCAAAGCCGGTCTTTCCCGCCAGCAGCTATATCGAACCTTATCAGACAACGGCAACCCAACGCTGACTACGCTAATGAAGGTGACCCGTGCTGCCGGGGTAAAACTGTTCGACAGCACGGTGAGGTAGCCTTATTTCAGCCCGGTTTTTTGCTTCATTGCCGCCATTACGCCGACTTTCTCAGCCAGGTAGTGGTTCAGTCCGTTAGCGCGCAGATTACAGGCGGCGCACTGGCCGCAACCGTCGCCTTTGATACCGTTATAGCAGGTGAGGGTTTCGCTGCGAACTAAATCCAGCTTGCCCCAGTAGTCGGCCAGCGCCCAGGTTTCGGCTTTATCCAGCCACATGAGCGGGGTTTCAAAGCGCGTCTCTTTTGCCATCCCCAGATTGACGGCGTGGTTGAGCGCTTTTACAAACTCATCACGGCAGTCCGGATATCCTGAGAAGTCGGTCTCGCATACGCCCGTAATTACCGCTTCGGCTTTTACCTGATAGGCGTAAATTGCCGTCAGGGTCAGGAACAGAATATTACGGCCCGGCACGAAGGTGTTCGGAATGCCGCTGGCATCGGGTTCGTAGTCCGGGACGGGAATACTGTCCCGGGTGAGGCTGCTGACTGCCAGTTCATTTAACAGCGTAACGTCCAGCACCTTGTGCGCGCGTGCCCCCAGTTTCAGGGCAAGTTCACGGGCAACGTCGATTTCAGCGCGGTGACGCTGGCCATAATCGAAAGTCACACAGTGAACTTCATCATACTGATGAAGGGCCTGAACCAGGCAGGTTGTAGAGTCTTGTCCTCCGCTGAACACGACGACGGCACGTTTCATAAATCATCTCGACTGTTACGGTAAAAACGTTATGTTACCGTCTGGCTACGGCGGCGACCAGCTTCTTCACGATTTGGGGGCGGGTAGCCAGGCTTCGGTAAAATCAAACCAGCCGCGGGTGTTGAGGCGTATGCCGTTGACCCCTGGCGGGGCGCTGATTTGATATTGATAGTTAAAAAGCGGCGTCAGCACCGCATTCTCCATCAGGCGGTTGAAAATGGCTTGCAGACCGGCGTGTCGGTCCCGAGCTTCGGCCTGCGACTGCACCGCATCCAGCGTGGCTTGCAAATGAGCGTAGGCCGGTGCGCTTAACACGTGCGGCCACAGTGCATCGCAGCGCAGCCACTGCTCAAGCGTATACGCTGGCGCTTCGCCAATCAGCCTGTCCCCCATCATGATATCTGCATCGGCAAGCTGCTGGCATCCGTCCCACGTCTTGGCGTCGTGGAAGACGACGGTCAGTTCACAACCCTGTCGCGCCAGGTACGTTTTTAACTGGCTGGCCATGGTGTGAAGCTCAACGGGAAGATGGTAAACCAGCGTCAGCGACTCGGGCAGGGCAACGTCCGTTAAATCAGGCCATTCGGGAATTGTCCAGCCGGGAAGCAGTTCCTGAGTGGGCGTAATGAGCCCTTCATTGAGCGGAAGCGTGTGCAGAAGCCTGGAGAGATGGATGATATTGATAAGCCGCTTTGCCTGGAGCTCACTCAGACGCGCGCTCTGTTTCAGCGTGAGGTAACAGAAGCCCAGACTGGTACTGCTGCTGACCAGCCTCAGGGTTTCCAGCTCATCGGCCTCGCCAATCGCAATTTGCACCGGGTGACGACAGCTGGTACCCAGCCTGTAATCAAACAGCTGGGGAGTGATCCAGTATTCGATGGCTTTAAGCAGCGGATGGCTCAGGTGGTACTGCTCATGGCTTTCCAGACGAACCAGGTCGGGCTCAAAGGCGGCTAGCCGGAAGGGACCGCAGCCAACCGCAGGATGGTCGGGATGCGCCAGACGACTGCAGTAGGTTGCCAGCCTGTGCGCCAGCCAATAGTCCGGTTGATGCAGCACAAACGTCAGACACTGTGGATGCGTTGTTTCGATACGTAAGACGCTCCGAAACAGGGTGCGCAGGGCGGGAAGCGTCAACAGCGCGGTCAGGCTTCGCTGGAGTTGCGCCGTTTCTATTTTATCGCCGTTATGCCAGTGCAGCGTGGAGCGAATATAGAAATGCCAGCGCAGCCCGTCAGCAGAGACCTCCCAGTGATGCGCCAGATCGCCCGTAGGTTCACTGCTGTTGCCGTTAAAACGCGTCAAACCTGAGAATACTTGTCCCGCCAGATGCTGCTCCGCCCGGCCAGGCAAGAAGCCCGGCTGAAGCGGCTCCAGCGAGCGATAGTAGGGGATGCGCAGCGTCGGCGTGTCGTTTTGCCATTGCCCGCCTAAAAACGGATGCAGCAACGATCTCAGCGCGTCCGGCGCAAGCTGCGCCAGCTCCAAAGCGTTATGCTGCTGCCCGCTCTTCAGTGCCTCTTCCATCATCGCATTGCGCAGTGACTCCGGGCTGGCATGGAACGTCAGCTCACCGCGCTTGCCGCGACCAGACCGCGCGCGCCAGCTGAGCCAGCCCGCCTCCTGAGCCTGGCGCAGCAGGGTGCGGACATGCCTCTCGCTACAAAAACAGCGGCTTGCAAGCTCGCTTACGGTTACGAGCTGCGGAGCGCCGGCGGAAGGTTGCCACAGGCGTTGATACTGATTAAGACGGTTAAGCTGGCGCATAAGAAACCCGGAACAATAATTTTCATCTATTCACTATTACTTCCGTATATCTCACACGATACTGATGCACAAGTTAATCGCATCACATTTCAGGAGTAAACATGGCCCGGCTCGCTGCATTTGATATGGACGGTACGTTGTTAATGCCGAATCACCGTCTGGGGGAGAAAACGCTGAGTACCCTCAAGCGCCTGCGCGAGCGTGATGTCACCCTGACGTTTGCTACGGGTCGCCACGTGCTGGAGATGCGTCATTTGCTGGGCGCGTTTTCTCTGGATGCGTTTTTAATCACCGGCAACGGGACGCGCATTCACACCGTTGAAGGGGAGGTGCTGCACCGCCAGGATCTCAACCCGGAAGTGGCGGACATCGTGCTGCACAGTACCTGGGACACGCGGGCCAGTATCCACGTCTTTAACGATCAAGGCTGGTTTACCGGAAGCGAAATCCCCGAATTATTGCACGCGCATGTTTATAGCGGCTTCAAATACCAGCTTATCGATCTGCGTCGGATCCCCGCCCACGCGGTGACCAAGATCTGCTTCTGTGGCGATCACGACGATCTTTGTCGCTTACGGATTCAACTGAATGAGGTGCTGGGCGACCGGGCGCACCTGACCTTCTCGGCGGTAGATTGTCTGGAAGTGCTGCCGGTGGGCTGTAACAAAGGTTCCGCCCTGGCGGTACTGAGCGACCACCTGGGCTTAACGCTGCAGGATTGTATGGCGTTTGGCGACGCCATGAATGACCGCGAAATGCTGGGCAGCGTGGGGCGCGGTCTGATTATGGGGAACGCGATGCCGCAGCTGATAGCAGAGCTTCCTCATCTGCCGGTTATCGGACACTGCGGTAACGAAGCGGTGTCCCATTTTTTGACGCATTGGCTGGACAACAATAACCTCCCATATTCCCCCGAATAGTGAGACCCTTCCAGCAAGCCAGACTTCGGTCTGGCTTTTTTTTATTTCAGCAGCTGCGCAATCTGCGCTTTCCACGGGGTGATGTCGCCGATGTTGGCCTGTACCCACTCCGCATTGTAGTAGGTTTCAAGATAGCGCTCTCCGCTGTCGCACAGCAGCGTGACGATGGAGCCGGTACGGCCTTCCTCGCGCATGCGTGCCGCAAGCTGCAGTGCGCCCCACATGTTGGTGCCCGTTGATGCACCAACCTTGCGGCCGAGCTGCGTCTCCAGCCAGTGCGCGGTGGCGATGCTGGCGGCGTCCGGCACGCGAAGCATTTCGTCCACCACATCCGGGATGAACGACGGTTCCACGCGCGGGCGCCCAATCCCTTCAATTTTACTGCCCAGCGGGCTGCGCAGGCCGGCATCGCGGCTTTGCCAGTAGTCGAGGAAGACGGAGTTCTGCGGGTCAACCACCATCAGTTGGGTATTGTAGCCCTGACAGCGGATGTAACGTCCGATAGTGGCTGACGTGCCGCCGGTACCGGCGCTCATCACAATGTACGACGGAACCGGATGCGGCTCGTGGGTCATCTGGCGGAAAATACTGTCGGCAATGTTGTTATTGCCGCGCCAGTCCGTTGCGCGCTCGGCGAAGGTGAACTGGTCCATATAGTGGCCGTTTAGCTCGCGGGCCAGCATTTCAGAGGCGGCGTAGATTTCGCAGGCGCTTTCCACAAAGTGGCAGCGTCCGCCGTAAAATTCGATCTGCTCGATTTTACGTTTTGCGGTGCAGGAGGGCATCACGGCGATAAACGGCAGGCCCAGCAGGCGGGCAAAATAGGCTTCGGACACCGCCGTTGAACCAGATGAGGATTCAATGATGGTGGTGCCTTCTTTAATCCAGCCGTTACATAAACCGTATAAAAACAGGGAGCGCGCCAGGCGATGCTTCAGGCTACCGGTAGGATGGGTACTTTCATCCTTCAGGTAGAGCTGAATACCGTCAAATCCCGGCAGGGAAAGACGAATCAGGTGCGTATCCGCCGAGCGCTGATAGTCGGCATTGATTTCACTGATGGCATGTTTAACCCAGGTGCTATTCATCGTAGTTATCCGTTTGTCATTTTGTGCCCAGCATAGCGAAAAGCACAGAAAAAATTGTTGCTATCTGGCCTTTAAAATAGAATGAAGGGAGAAAAATTTTCTCTGTGAGGTGGGTATGCTAGATAAAATTGACCGCAAGCTCCTTTCATTGCTGCAAAGTGACTGTACCCTCTCTTTGCAGGCGCTGGCAGATGCCGTTAATCTGACCACCACACCGTGCTGGAAGCGCCTAAAAAAGCTGGAAGATGACGGTATTCTGCTGGGCCGCGTCGCGTTACTCGATCCTGAAAAACTGGGGCTTGGGCTGACGGCATTTGTGCTGATAAAAACTCAACACCACAGCAGCGAGTGGTATTGCCGCTTCGTCACTCAGGTATCTGAGATGCCCGAGGTGCTCGGCTTCTGGCGTATGGCCGGCGAGTACGATTACCTGATGCGCGTCCAGGTGGCTGACATGAAGCGCTATGATGACTTCTACAAGCGGCTGGTGAACAGCGTCCCGGGCTTGTCGGACGTCACCTCAAGCTTCGCCATGGAACAGATAAAGTACACCACAGCATTACCCATTGAATAACTTCGTAAAATACCTTCAGGAACAAACCGCGTGCGATTATTTGCCCAATTAAGCTGGTACTTTCGTCGGGAGTGGCAACGCTACCTCGGTGCAGTCGCCCTGCTTATTATCATTGCCATTTTGCAGCTGATCCCGCCGAAGGTGGTGGGCTACGTCGTGGATGGCGTCACTGAACAGCATTACACCACCGCACGGGTGTTGATGTGGGTCGGCACGCTGGTGCTGACGGCGGTCATTGTTTATCTCCTGCGCTACGTCTGGCGCGTGCTGCTGTTTGGTGCGTCCTATCAGCTGGCCGTTGAGCTGCGCGAAGATTTTTACCGCCAGCTGAGCCGACAGCATCCTGAGTTTTATCTCCGCCACCGCACCGGGGATCTTATCGCTCGCGCGACTAACGACGTCGATCGCGTGGTCTTTGCCGCCGGGGAAGGGGTGCTGACGCTGGTGGACTCGCTGGTGATGGGCTGCGCGGTGCTGATCGTCATGTCCACGCAGATCAGCTGGCAGTTGACCCTGCTGGCCCTGCTGCCGATGCCGCTGATGGCGCTGGCGATCAATCGCTACGGCGAACAGCTGCACGAGCGTTTCAAGCTGGCGCAGGCGGCGTTTTCATCTCTGAACGATCGCACCCAGGAGAGTATGACCAGCATCCGCATGATCAAAGCGTTTGGCCTGGAGGACAGGCAGTCCGCGCTGTTTGCCGCCGATGCGGCAGACACGGGGGCGAAAAACATGCGCGTCGCGCGTATCGACGCCCGGTTTGATCCAACGATTTATATCGCAATCGGCATGGCAAACCTGCTTGCCATTGGCGGCGGGAGCTGGATGGTGGTGCAGGGCACGCTGACCCTGGGGCAATTAACCAGCTTTGCGATGTATCTGGGGCTGATGATCTGGCCGATGCTGGCGCTGGCCTGGATGTTTAACATTGTTGAGCGCGGCAGCGCCGCCTACAGCCGCATTCGCGCCATGCTGGCCGAAGCCCCGGTGGTCAATGACGGCAGCGAAGAGGTGCCGGAAGGGCGCGGCGTTATGAACGTCGACGTTCGTAAATTTGTCTATCCGCAAACGGAACATCCGGTGCTGGAAAACGTTAGCTTTACGCTGCAGCCGGGCCAGATGCTGGGCATCTGCGGCCCAACGGGGTCCGGTAAAAGTACCGTTCTCTCTCTGCTGCAGCGCCACTTTGACGTCACCGAGGGCGATATTCGTTTCCATGATATCCCCCTGACGAACCTGCTGCTGGACGAGTGGCGTGGACGCCTGGCGGTCGTCAGCCAGACGCCGTTTTTATTTTCGGACACCGTGGCGAATAACATTGCCCTTGGTCATCCGTCGGCGACGCAGGAAGAGATCGAACACGTGGCGCGCTTAGCCAGCGTACATGATGATATTTTGCGCCTGCCGCAGGGCTATGAAACGGAAGTCGGGGAACGTGGCGTCATGCTCTCCGGCGGGCAGAAACAGCGGATCTCGATTGCCCGCGCGCTGCTGCTGAATGCTGAAATCTTGATCCTGGACGATGCGCTTTCCGCCGTGGACGGCCGTACCGAGCATCAGATTCTGCATAACCTGCGCCAGTGGGGCGACGGCCGCACGGTGATTATCTGCGCCCACCGTTTGTCAGCGCTCACTGAGGCCAGCGAAATTCTGGTCTTACAGCACGGGCACATTGCCCAGCGTGGGCAGCATGAAGCCCTTGTCGAACAGCCGGGCTGGTATCGCGATATGTATCGCTATCAACAGCTTGAGGCGGCGCTGGACGATGCGCCGGAACAGGATGAGGAGGCCGCCAATGCGTAAGCTCGGAACGATGTGGCCGACGCTCAAACGTCTGCTGGCTTACGGCTCGCCGTGGCGTAAACCGCTCTCCGTGGCCGTGCTTTTACTCTGGATTGCGGCGATTGCTGAGGTGAGCGGTCCGCTGCTCATCAGCTATTTTATCGACAACATGGTCGCCAAAAGCTATCTGCCGCTGGGGCTGGTAGCGGGCTTAGGCGTGGCCTACGTTGGCCTGCAGCTGGCGGCGGCAGGGCTGCACTATGCTCAGTCGCTGCTGTTCAACCGTGCAGCCGTGGGCGTCGTTCAGCAGCTGCGCACGGATGTGATGGACGCGGCGCTGCGCCAGCCGCTCAGCGAGTTTGATATCCAGCCGGTCGGGCAGGTGATTTCGCGCGTGACCAACGATACCGAGGTGATCCGCGATCTGTACGTCACCGTGGTCGCGACGGTGTTACGCAGCGCGGCGCTGATTGGCGCGATGCTGGTGGCGATGTTCAGCCTCGACTGGCGCATGGCGCTGGTGGCGATTACCATCTTCCCGGCGGTGCTGATCGTGATGGTGATCTACCAGCGATACAGCACGCCGATTGTGCGCCGGGTTCGCGCCTATCTGGCCGACATCAACGATGGTTTCAACGAAGTGATTAACGGCATGAGCGTCATCCAGCAGTTCCGCCAGCAGGCCCGCTTTGGCGAGCGGATGGGGGAAGCCAGCCGTTCGCACTACATGGCGCGTATGCAGACGCTGCGCCTGGACGGTTTCCTGCTCCGTCCGCTGCTCAGCCTTTTCTCTGCGCTGGTGCTTTGCGGGCTGCTGATGCTCTTTGGGCTGAGCTCAAACGGTACGATTGAAGTGGGCGTGCTGTACGCCTTTATTAGCTATCTCGGACGTCTTAACGAGCCGCTGATCGAGCTCACTACCCAGCAATCGATGCTGCAGCAGGCGGTCGTCGCCGGTGAGCGCGTGTTTGAGCTGATGGACAGACCGCGCCAGGCCTACGGCAATGATGAGCGACCTCTGCAAAGCGGGGATATTGCCTTTGATAACGTCTCGTTTGCCTATCGCGAAGACCGGCTGGTGTTGCAGGACATTACGCTGGATGTTCCGTCGCGCGGTTTCGTGGCGCTGGTAGGGCATACGGGCAGCGGCAAGAGCACGCTTGCCAGCCTGTTGATGGGCTACTACCCGGTCACGCAAGGCGAAATTCGCCTCGACGGACGCCCGCTCGCGTCTCTCAGCCACAACGTGTTGCGTAAAGGCGTCGCGATGGTGCAGCAGGATCCGGTCGTTCTGGCCGATACCTTCTACGCTAACGTGACCCTGGGGCGGGACTATACCCAGGAGCAGGTCTGGGACGTGCTGGAAAAAGTGCAGCTGGCAGAACTGGCGCGTGGGTTTAGCGATGGGATCAATACGAAGCTGGGCGAGCAGGGGAACAACCTCTCCGTTGGGCAAAAGCAGCTTCTCGCGCTGGCGCGGGTGCTGATCGAAACCCCGCAGGTGCTGATTCTGGATGAAGCGACGGCCAGCATTGACTCCGGCACCGAGCAGGCCATCCAGCAGGCGCTGGCCGCCGTGCGCGATCATACGACTCTGGTGGTGATTGCCCACCGCCTTTCCACCATTGTCGATGCCGATACCATTCTGGTGCTGCACCGGGGACAAGCCGTGGAACGCGGCACGCACCGTGAACTGCTGGAAGCTAAAGGACGCTACTGGCAGATGTACCAGCTTCAGCTTGCGGGCGAAGAGCTGGCCGCCAGCGTGCGTGAGGAAGAGTCGCTCAGCGCCTGATGCACCAAAACAAAGCAACGCGCTAACAGTCATTCCTGTTGGTGCAATACTGAAACGCACCGTGCACCGACATGGTGCGTTTTTTTTCGCCGGTTCGTTAATGAAGACGGCGTAACGCTCGTCGCACCGCTTTTCCCCCTCGTTTTCATTTCTGGCACACCCCTTGCAATACCTTCTGCGTGAGCTGCGGCCATTACCGAATTCTGACTGGAGGGGATCTATGAAGCTGGTTACGGTGGTAATCAAACCATTCAAACTCGAAGACGTGCGTGAAGCGTTGTCTTCAATGGGTATTCAGGGACTGACTGTCACCGAAGTGAAAGGCTTTGGTCGTCAGAAGGGTCATGCCGAGCTTTACCGCGGGGCGGAATACAGCGTTAACTTTCTGCCAAAAGTAAAAATTGATGTCGCGATTGCTGACGATCAGCTTGATGAAGTGATTGATGTGATTAGCAAAGCGGCCTACACCGGCAAAATTGGCGACGGCAAAATTTTCGTTGCCGAACTGCAGCGCGTCATTCGCATTCGTACCGGCGAATCTGACGAAGCGGCACTGTAAATAACGCCTGGCACACAGTGATAGGGATCAAGAAAATGAAGATAGCAACACTTAAAACGGGTCTGGGTTCGCTGGCACTGCTGCCGGGCCTGGCGCTGGCTGCCCCTGCCGTGGCTGACAAGGCCGATAACGCCTTTATGATGATCAGCACTGCGCTGGTACTGTTCATGTCTATCCCGGGCATTGCGCTGTTCTACGGCGGCCTGATCCGCGGCAAAAACGTTCTCTCCATGCTGACGCAGGTTGCCGTGACGTTCGCGCTGGTCTGCGTGCTGTGGGTGGTTTACGGCTACTCGCTGGCCTTCGGCACCGGCAACGCCTTCTTTGGTAACTTCGACTGGGTGATGCTGAAAAATATTGAGTTGACCGCGCTGATGGGCAGTTTCTATCAGTATATTCACGTTGCGTTCCAGGGCTCGTTCGCCTGCATTACCGTCGGGCTGATCGTTGGCGCGCTGGCGGAGCGCATCCGTTTCTCTGCCGTTCTGATCTTTGTGGTGGTCTGGCTGACCCTCTCCTATGTGCCGATTGCGCACATGGTCTGGGGCGGTGGTCTGCTGGCAACGCACGGCGCGCTGGACTTCGCGGGCGGTACCGTTGTACACATCAACGCCGCGGTAGCGGGTCTGGTGGGTGCCTACCTGATTGGCAAACGCGTGGGCTTCGGTAAAGAAGCGTTCAAACCGCACAACCTGCCGATGGTGTTTACCGGTACGGCTATCCTTTACTTTGGCTGGTTTGGCTTCAACGCCGGTTCCGCCAGTGCAGCAAACGAAATCGCCGCGCTGGCCTTCGTGAACACCGTTGTGGCCACGGCGGGTGCGATCCTCTCCTGGGTATTCGGCGAGTGGGCGGTACGCGGTAAACCTTCCCTGCTGGGTGCCTGTTCAGGTGCGATTGCCGGTCTGGTTGGTATCACCCCTGCGTGTGGTTATGTCGGCGTAGGCGGTGCGCTGCTGGTGGGTCTGGTCGCGGGCCTTGCGGGTCTGTGGGGCGTTACCGCACTAAAACGTGTGCTGCGCGTTGACGACCCATGCGATGTATTTGGCGTGCACGGCGTGTGCGGCATCGTCGGCTGTATCATGACCGGTATCTTTGCCGCGAAATCGCTCGGTGGCGTGGGCTACGCAGAAGGCGTGACGATGGTTCATCAGGTGCTGGTGCAGCTGGAAAGTATTGCTATCACCGTGGTGTGGTCTGCCGTTGTCGCTTTCATCGGCTATAAGCTGGCGGATATGACGGTTGGTCTGCGCGTACCGGAAGAGCAGGAGCGCGAAGGTCTGGACGTCAACAGCCACGGCGAGAATGCGTATAACGCCTGATAAACAGCAAAACGGTAACCTTTGGTTACCGTTTTTAGTGTGTATTCCCTCTCCCTGTGGGAGAGGGGCAGGGTGAGGGCATCAGGCCGCACAACATCAACCGCGATTACGCATTACCCCTTCCTGCACCGTAGAAGCGACCAGCACGCCGTCCTGAGTATAAAACTCTCCACGCACAAACCCGCGAGCGCTCGACGCTGAGGTACTCTCCACGCTGTAAAGCAGCCACTCGTTCATATTGAACGGACGGTGGAACCACATGGAGTGATCGATGGTCGCGACCTGCATCCCTTTTTCAAGGAAGCCAACGCCGTGCGGCTGTAGCGCAACCGGCAGGAAGTTGAAGTCTGACGCGTAGCCCAGCAGATACTGATGCACGCGGAAATCTTCCGGCACGGTACCGTTGGCGCGGATCCAGACCTGGCGTTTCGGCTCGGCGGTATGGCCTTTCATTGGGTTATGGAACTCAACCGGGCGGATCTCCAGCGGCTTATCGCAGAGAAACTTCTCTTTGACCTGCGGCGGAAGCAGATGCGCCAGCGCGCGGGCGATATCGGTCTCTGACTTAAGTTCGTCAGGCGACGGTGCTGGCGGCATCACTTTCTGATGCTCATACCCCGGCTCCGGTGCCTGGAAAGAGGCGGTCATATAAAAGATCGGCTTACCGTTCTGAACGGCCGCTACGCGGCGAGCGCTGAAGCTGTTGCCATCTCGCAGAACTTCAACGTCATACACGATCGGTTTAGCGCTGTCGCCAGGGCGTAAGAAATAGCTGTGGAATGAGTGCACCAGACGGTCTGCCGGGACAGTCTCCTTTGCAGCGTACAATGCTTGTCCGACGACTTGCCCGCCGAACACCTGACGTAAGCCCAGGTCTTCGCTCTGTCCGCGAAAGAGTCCTTCCTCAATTTTTTCCAGATTCAGTAATGTCAGCAGATTGTTCAGTGCCTGACTCATAGTTGTCCTCAGTAAACGCCGCAGCGAAAGATAGGCAGAGTATAACGCAGAAATGAAAGTGGTCCGATGGGTAGAATAATCTGAATGTCGGTACGTTTTTAGGCATTAATCGGTGATCTGTGCCACACTTAAAAACGTTATGTGATTGAAACGACATCGGATGGGATCGATCCCGCTGGTGCATTGATGATAAGGAGACTTCAATGAAACTCGTGCCCATGCTAAGTGGTGTAGCTATTGCGGTGGCGTTGTCCGCCTGTGCCGGTAAGAGCGCCCAGGTGCCGGTGCCAGCTGCAGATCCGAACGGGATTAATACCCTTTCACAGCAATCCATTCAGCAGCCTAACGTTTCCGGTACAATCTGGATTAAACAGAGAGTCGCGCTGCCGCCGGATGCGGTATTAACGGTAACGCTGTCTGATGCTTCCCTGGCCGACGCACCGTCGAAAGTTCTGGCCCAGCGTGCGGTCCGTACTGAAGGTAAGCAGGCTCCGTTTAGCTTCGTGTTGCCGTATAACCCGTCAGACGTGCAGCCGAATGCCCGTATCCTGCTGAGCGCAGCGGTAACCATCAACGGCAAGCTTGTCTTTATCACCGATACGGTTCAGGAAGCGATTAATCACGGTGGAACCAAAATTGACCTGAATCTGGTACCGGTGCAGCAAACCGAAGTCCCGGTTGCTCCACAGACCAATCAGCCGTCCCTGCCAACCCCACCGACTCAGATGTAATTATTGCTATTACCCTCTCCTTCGGGGGAGGGTTTAATACACCCAGCGGTACTTCTGTAGATCAATCTGTCCTGCTCCTGACACCTGCACACCCTCTGAAAGTAATGCCTGACGCTGACGCTGGAGATCCGGCCCGGTTAACGAGATGGCGCCATGACGGTTCACCACCCTGTGCCAGGGCAGCGTACTCCCTTCCGGCAGCCGCTTCAGAACGCCTCCAACCTGTCGCGCCGCGCGGGGAGAACCGGCCAGCCGTGCGACATCACCGTAAGTGGTGACGTAGCCTTCCGGAATCGAGGCCACGATTTGCCATACGCGCTGTGGAAAGGAGTCGTGTTCGTCCATACCTTCACCTGTAGGGTTGTCTGGACCGTCATGGTAAACGAAGATCGTCGTGTTTGCTGCGTCTGTTTGCGCAAGAAACCAGCATCCGGTTTGTGGTCGCTTGCAATTGAGGCTTTGCGCAGGGATAATGCGCCAGCGCGTTGGTTATCAACGCTCTCAATGGGGGCTCTGTTGGTTCTCCCGCAACGCTACTCTGTTCACCAGGTCAGGTCCGGAAGGAAGCAGCCAGGGCAGACGACGTGGGTGCCGGGATGTAGCTGGCAGGGCCCCCACCCATTTCTGGCCTCATCCGATCTTTCCTGTTTCCGTCTCTTTTTAGCCTTTATTCCACAAAAATATAATGCCTATACCATGTAATATATATTTCATCGCTTTGAAATATTATTGTCATAAACCTGTAATAATAGACTGGCATTTTATAATTGGACGTCTATTTTTCGTCAAAACTCAAAAAAATATAGAACTGGATAACAGTGATAACTTCGTGTATTAAATAAAGTACTTATTCCGAAGGGAAGTGACAAACATGGCTACTGCAGTTTTAAATGTTAAAATTGACGAAGCGCTAAAAGAAAGACTCCGCCACTATGCGGAAGTAAATAACGAGAATTTAAGCGTGACCACAGAGAAACTGCTGCTGCTGGCGTTTGAAGCAGTAGAAGAGGCGGGAGTATCGGAAGAGGATATTGATAATCAGCATACGGAAGAAGAGAGTGTTTCTCCTTTTACTCCTAAAGAAATCAAGGCTCTACGTAAACTTCTGAAGAAGAGAAAATGAAACAACAACTGTCAACTGCCAGTGACTACAACGAGGCCTGCGATCTGTTGCGTTCAGGCTACGTGAAGCATGTACGTCTTGGCTGGAATGTTGGAAGCGATGAGTTCTTTCGTATTGCGTCTGACTGGTGTGATACTGGTGCAAAAATAAAGAAAGACGGTGATAACTTCGTTATTTCATTGAAAGGCTTCCCGATTCCTCCTCAACACTAAATCACTGACCAGTGAAAACTGCTGACTGCATATATTACAGTCAGCAGTTTTTATTTTATGATCCAGTTCAAAATTTGAATATTAAACCAGGCTGCGTTTGACTGCTGGCGTATTTGAATTTAGCGCGATCCATAATGGTTTAATCCGCAGTAACGCCGCTTCCAGCTCCGCTGGCTCCAGCGAAAAGGGCATACGTAAAAAGCGATCAAACGCCCCCGATAAGCCAAACCGCGTCCCGGTTCCCAGGTTAATCCCGATGATTTCTGCCCGTGCGGCAAGCTGTGTCCCCATCATGCCTGGAAGCTCAATCCAGTAAGAGAGCCCGCCTTCCGCCTCATGGAACTTCCACTCCGGGAAATGTTCTCGCAGCAGGTCACTGCAGCGATCGCGGCGTTCCGCCAGCATCTTGCGGCGAGCGGGAAGAAAACGTTCGCTGTTGTCGATAAGCCACAGCGTCGCCAGCTGCTCCAGCAGCGGCGAGCCTAGATCCAGCGTATTGCGTGTCTGGGTAAGGGTGGCGATGGTGTGCGAGGAGGCGCGGATCCAGCCAAGACGCAGACCGCCCCAGAAGCTTTTTCCGGTAGAGCCTAACGTAATTACGTTGGCCTGCGGGTTAAACGATGCCAGCGGTGGTGGCGGAGGCGAATCAAACCAGAGATCGACCATCGTTTCATCCACGACCAACGCCGTGCGGGTTTGGGCAGCAATATCGGCGATAGCCTGACGGGTGGCGATATCCATACATCGCCCGGTTGGGTTGTGAAAATCTGGCATCAGATAGGCCAGGCGCGGCGCCGTCTGGGCAAGCGTTGCGGCAAAGCCATCCGTATCCCAGCCGGTTTCCGGCAGCGACACCCCGACAGGCCGACACTGCGCCCCCTGAATGGCGGCAATCGCCAGCGGATAGGTGGGATGATCGACCACGACGCGGTCCCCCGGCCCGGTCATCATCCGCAGCACCAGCGCAAACCCGCTGACAGCACCGTTGACCACCATCACCTCGTCTGCGCGGGTAGGCAGACCCCGCGCGGTATAGCGTGCAGCAATCGCCTCACGCAGGGCAGGAAGCCCAAGCTGATCGTAGCCCGTCAGCGAGAGGTGCTGGGTAATGGCCGTGAGCGCATGGGTGTAAGCCTGGTGGATCTCCGGCCCGGCATTGAGGGCGGCAGTGGAGAGATCCAGGGCGGCGCTCGCCGCTGAAAGGGTGGGAACGGCGCGCGAATTCGGGAGTATGACGCGCGACCCGCTGCCGTGGCGGCTTTCAAGGTATCCCTCTTCACGCAGGTGGGTGAGGGCGCTGCTGACGGTGGTTCTGCTCACGTTCAGCGCCGCGGCCAGTTCCCGTTCGCCCGGCAGCCGCGTATGCAGCGCCAGCCGGCCATCAAGGATTAACAAGCGCAGCGCGTCAGCCAGCTGGCGCCAGAGCGGAGTGCGGGATGAGGTTTGCTGCCAGTGCCCTAAAAGGCGCACCAAAGACTGGCTTCCGAAGCGGCGTGATGACATATGCAGTCCACTATTTGAAAACTGGACATTAATCTTAGTGCCATTTTGGGTCAGGATGAAAGTCGGGTTCACTGGAGAAGATAAAAAAATGGTACGTCGTCTGCTACAACTTTATGTCGGTTTAGGGCTGTATGGGCTTTCAACCGCGATGTTTATTCGCGCCGATCTGGGGGTCGATCCGTGGGATGTGTTTCATCTTGGTGTGGGAATTCAGCTGGGTATGAGCATCGGGACGGTGATCATTTTGACCGGTGCTGCGGTGCTGCTGCTGTGGATCCCACTGCGTCAGATGCCCGGTCTTGGCACGATCAGTAACGTAATTTGTATTGGTCTGGCGGCGGACGCCAGCATGGCCCTGCTCCCCGAACTGAGTTCGTTACCCGTGCGCATCGCTTTCCTCGTGTCGGGCATCGTGATGAACGCGATTGCCACCAGCATGTACATCGGGGCCGGTTTTGGGCCTGGCCCGCGCGACGGCCTGATGACCGGCATTCATGCCCGGCTGGGGTGGTCCATTCGCAGCGTGCGTACCTCCATCGAAGTGTCCGTCCTGCTGATTGGGTGCGTGCTGGGGGGCTCGTTTGGGGTGGGGACCGTAGTGTACGCTCTGAGCATTGGCCCGCTTATTCAGCTCTGTTTGCCCTGGTTCCGCCAGAAGCCGCGCGGTGAGAAAATACCGCAGCCGGAGCGGGTTGTTTGATTTGCGAAGCGCTCACATGCTTTAACGGCATTGCTGTGCCAGAATAGACGCTTCGAAAATAGCGATGCCGGAACGCATGAAAGCAATCACTCTCTATGATGTAGCCCTCCTTGCGGGGGTTTCTTATCAGACCGTTTCCCGCGTGATTAACGACGCGGAGCACGTCTCTGCCCGCACGCGTGAAAAGGTGCAGCAGGCGATGGCGGAGCTGCATTACGTCCCCAACCTGCGGGCGCAGCAGCTGGCGGGTAAACGCACCCGTACGCTGGGCCTCATCACCACCGATCTGGCGCTGCATGCGCCCTCGCAAATTGTGTCGGCGGTAAAATCCCGGGCTGCAGAGCAGGGGGCGAGCGTCCTGATTTCCATGGTGGAACAGCCGCATCAGTGCCAGGCCGCGCTTCAGGCGCTGCTGGCGCAGCGGGTAGACGCGCTGCTGGTAAATGTGCCGCTTGACGATCCGCTCGCCGAAGAGCTCATGGCGCTGGCGACGCCTGTCCCGGTGCTGTTCCTCGACGTGTCGCCGTCAGCACAGGTAAATAGCCTCGTGTTTAACGCCGGGGAAGGGGCGCGCCTGGGCGTTGAACATCTGCTTTCGCTGGGGCATCGGCATATTGCCCTGCTGAGCGGGCCGGAAAGCTCGGTTTCCGCGCGCGCGCGTCTGGCGGGGTGGAAAGCAACGCTGGCACAGGCGGGTCTTGACGCGGTTGCGGTGGCTTACGGCGACTGGAGTGCGGCCAGCGGCTATGAGAAGGGACACGTGCTGCTCTCGGGGGCGGTATTACCGGATGCCATTCTGGTGGCGAACGATCAGATGGCGCTTGGGGTGATGCGAGCCTGCGCGGAAAAAGGGATCGCTGTTCCCGGTCAGATATCGGTGGTCGGGTTTGACGATACGGCCGACAGCGCCTGGTTTTCCCCGCCGCTGACGACCATTCGTCAGGCGTTTCGCGAGGCGGGCGAGCGCAGCGTGGAGTGGTTGCTGGACCCCTCCGGGGACGAGGAATGCTGGCAGGTTCAACTGCCGGTGACGCTGGTGACCCGCCACTCCAGCGCGCGCCGCACCCCGAAGCAGGCCGAACGAGAGGATCTGGCGCAGCAGCTCAGAAGCCTGGCACTCCTTGCCGAGCAGCTTGCCCGCAAATAAAACTTTGTGATCGGATTCGCTACCCCGCGATTCAACGCTTTACTGTCGCCGGGCGCCAGGGCATGTTAACCAAAATTGTGAGCGCTTCGCAAAGAGGTTGATATGCCCAACACTTTATCGCTGACTCTCAGCGCCATTCTGGCCCGACGGGACTGGGAAAACCCGGGCGTCACCCAGTGGAACCGTCTGGAGGCACATGCGCCGTTACACAGCTGGCGTTTTGAACAGCCTGCCCGGGATGATGCTGCATCCGCCAGCAGGCGCTCCCTCAATGGGGTGTGGCGATTCAACTACTTTACTGCACCCGAGCAAATCCCGGAGGCATGGATAACCGAAGATTGCGCAGACGCCGTTGCGATGCCCGTGCCGTCGAACTGGCAGATGCAGGGGTTTGATACGCCAATCTACACCAACGTCACCTATCCCATCCCCGTTAATCCCCCTTTTGTGCCGCAAGAAAACCCAACCGGTTGTTACTCGCTCACATTCAACGTGGATGACGCGTGGCTTCAGAGCGGGCAGACCCGCATCATCTTTGACGGCGTGAACTCGGCGTTTCATCTGTGGTGCAACGGGCGGTGGATGGGCTATTCCCAGGACAGTAGGCTGCCTGCCGAATTCGATCTCTCAGCGGTCCTGCGGCCAGGTGAGAACCGCCTGGCGGTCCTGGTGTTACGCTGGTGCGACGGCAGCTATCTGGAAGATCAGGACATGTGGCGCATGAGCGGCATTTTCCGCGACGTGACGCTGCTGCATAAACCCGAAATGCAGATTGCTGATTATCACGTGGTGACGGATCTGAATGCAGAGCTGGACCGTGCGGTGCTGAAGGCTGAAGTCGCGCTGGCAGGGACTGGCTTTGCAGACTGCGAGGTGGTCTTTACCCTGTGGCGCAGGGGGGAAAAATGCGCCAGCGTTTCCCGGCGTCCGGGGTCTGACATTGTGGACGAGCGCGGCAGCTGGGCCGAGCGCTTAACGGTGGCGATCCCCGTCGACCACCCCGCGCTCTGGAGCGCTGAAACGCCGGAACTGTATCGTCTGACGATAGCGCTCCTCAACCCGCGGGGTGAGGTGCTGGAGGTTGAGGCATGCGATGTGGGCTTCCGCCGCGTTGACATCAGCAACGGCCTGCTGAAGCTTAACGGTAAACCGCTGCTGATCCGCGGGGTTAACCGGCACGAGCATCACCCGGAAAACGGTCAGGTGATGGACGAAGCGACCATGCGTCGTGATATCGAAATCATGAAGCAGCACAACTTCAATGCCGTGCGCTGCTCTCACTATCCGAACCATCCCCTGTGGTACCGGCTTTGCGATCGCTACGGGCTGTACGTCGTTGACGAAGCCAATATCGAAACGCACGGCATGGTGCCGATGAGCCGCCTGGCTGACGATCCGCGCTGGCTGCCCGCCATGAGCGAGCGCGTTACCCGCATGGTGCAGCGCGATCGTAATCACCCCTCAATTATCATCTGGTCCCTGGGCAACGAGTCCGGCCACGGCGCGAATCACGATGCGCTGTACCGCTGGCTGAAAGCCACCGATCCAACGCGGCCTGTGCAGTACGAAGGCGGTGGGGCCAATACAGCGGCGACCGACATTGTCTGCCCGATGTACGCTCGGGTCGATTGGGATCAGCCCTTCCCGGCGGTGCCTAAATGGTCAATCAAGAAATGGATCGGCATGCCGGACGAGACGCGTCCGCTGATCCTCTGCGAATACGCCCACGCGATGGGAAACAGCTTTGGTGGGTTCGCGAAATACTGGCAGGCGTTTCGCAGCCATCCTCGCCTGCAGGGCGGGTTTGTCTGGGACTGGGTCGATCAGGCCCTGACGAAGCAAGACGAAGAGGGCAACGCGTTCTGGGCGTACGGCGGAGACTTTGGCGATCAGCCGAACGATCGACAGTTCTGCCTCAATGGGCTGGTATTCCCCGATCGCACGCCGCACCCGGCGCTGTACGAGGCCCAGCGCGCCCAGCAGTTCTTTACCTTTACGCTGGTCAGCACCTCTCCGCTGGCGATCGAGGTGCAAAGCAGCTATCTGTTCCGTCACAGCGATAATGAAGTGCTGAGGTGGACGGTTGCCCGGGACGGGGACGTGCTCGCTGCGGGCGAGGTGACGCTGGCGATGGCGCCGGAAGGTATCCAGCGTCTGGAGTTCGACCTGCCGGAGCTGAAGGACGGGCCGGGTGAAATCTGGCTGAACGTTGAGGTTCGCCAGCCGCGGGCAACGCCGTGGTCACCGGCAGGCCATCGCTGCGCGTGGGAGCAGTGGCCGCTTCCGGCTCCACTCTTTATTGCTCCGCCAGCTCCGGCGGGCGAGCCGCCGGTGTTAACGCAAAGCGCTCGCATCCTGGAGATCGCCCATCGCCAACAGCGCTGGCAGTTCGATCGCGCCTCCGGATACCTGACTCAATGGTGGCGAAATGGCGTTGAAACGCTGCTTTCCCCCGTGTCGGATAACGTCTGCCGCGCGCCGCTGGACAACGACATTGGCGTGAGCGAAGCGACGCGCATCGATCCGAACGCGTGGGTGGAACGCTGGAAAGCGGCGGGCATGTACGATCTCACCTCGCGCGTTCTGCACTGTGAGGCAGAGCAGCACGCAGGCGAAGTGGTGGTGAGAACTCAGCATGTCCTGGAGCATCGCGGCAAGGCGCTGTTCCTGAGCCGTAAAATCTGGCGGGTGGACGAGCAGGGGGTTCTGCATGGCGATATTCAGGTCGATATGGCGTCTGATATACCTGAACCTGCGCGCATTGGCCTGAGCGTTCATCTCGCTGAAGTGCCGAAAAAGGTTGACTGGCTGGGGCTGGGGCCGCATGAAAACTACCCGGACAGAAAGCTGGCGGCGCAGCAGGGGCGCTGGGTATTGCCCCTGGAGGCCATGCACACGCCGTATATCTTCCCGACGGAAAACGGTTTGCGCTGCGATACCCGGAAGCTTCTGCTGGGACCGCACCAGCTGAACGGCCGGTTCCATTTCTCGGTGAGCCGCTACGGCCAGCAGCAGCTTCGTGAGACAACCCATCATCATCTGCTGCGGGAAGAGCCAGGGTGCTGGCTCAACCTCGATGCGTTCCATATGGGCGTGGGCGGCGATGACTCCTGGAGCCCCAGCGTCTCGCCGGAATTCATCCTGCAGACGCGCCAGCTTCGTTATACCTTTAGCTGGCAGCAGAACCCTTAACTGACCATTCAGATGCGGTCACATGGCGTGGCCGCAGGCTTACGCCAGAATGCCGCTCAGGCCATGCAGGCTCATGTAAATCCCTACCACGATAATTAGCGCCGCGGAGATCCACGGCGCTTTGCGGGAAAGTTCGCTAAATCCGGGCCAGCGTTTTGTCGCGTGCTTAAGACTTAAGGCGGCAATCGCGCCGGAAGCGACCAGCGTTAACGCCAGACCGATACTGAAGCTGAATACCAGCGTCGCGCCGAGCGCAAAATGCTTCAACTGCAGGCAGATTAGCAGAACGGTGATGGATGCCGGGCAGGGGATAAGCCCGCCGGTCAGGCCAAACATCGCGATCTGTCCCGTCGTCACGTTTTGCCCGTTAAAACGTCGATTAATATCCTGCGCGTGCGCGCGCTGGTGGGCGTCCTGCCACTCCTCTTCAACCAGCGGGTGTGCGTGGTGATGGTGATGATCATGATGGTGATGATCATGATGGTGGTCATGATCGTGATGATGATCGTGCGGCTGGCTCTCTTTCCAGGTTCGCCACGCCATCCACAGGGCGATCGCAACGATCAACACCCCGGAGATCAGCTGGAACCAGGGTTCGGACGTATGTGCGTCCCAGCCGCGGCCAAACCATAATCCCGCCATGGCAATGATCCAGACCACCGCCGTATGGGAAAGCGTTGCCGCCAGACCGAGCAGCACCGCCTGCTTCAGCGTGCCGCGGATAGCCACGATAAAGGCAGCCATCATTGTTTTTGAGTGGCCCGGCTCCAGGCCATGCAGCGCACCGAGCAGGATAGCGCTGGGAACAAACAGCCAGGCATTACCCTGCTGCAGGAGTGAAGCAAAATCGTTCATTGAAATTTCCAGTGTGGAAAGCGTGCGCAAATAGTACTCCCCCCCAGTAGAGTAATACTACCCCCCAGTAGAAAAATACTCAGGGGGAGTAGAGCGTGATATGCTTAAAAAGCCAAAACAGAGGGAGACAGAGATGTCACATACCGTTCGCGACAAGAAGATGTTATTGACTCGCCTGAAGAAAATTCAGGGGCAGAGCACCGCGCTGGAAAAAATGCTCAACAGCGATCACGAATGTGCCGACGTGCTACAGCAGCTGGCGGCGATCCGTGGAGCGGTCAATGGCATGATGATGCAGGTGATTGAAGGGCATCTTACCGATCATGTCGTGAAAGAGCCTGAAGAGGCGCAGCGTGAAGCCGATCTTGGCGTTGTGCTGCAGGTGATCAAATCCTATCTTAAGTAGAGCGCGTGGCGAGGTTGTTTTCTGCCCAAAGAATAAATTCCGTCTTTGGCAGCGCCTTACTGTAGAACCATCCCTGCCCGTACTGCACGCCGTGGCGGTGCAGCCAGGTGAGCTGCCCTTCGGTCTCCACGCCTTCCGCCACCATCGCCAGCTGCAGCGATTTTGCCATTTCGATAATGTGCGGCGTTACGTTTTTGTACTCCAGCGCATCCACGAACGATTTATCAATTTTTAGCGTGTCGACATCAAGATCCTGCAGATAGCTGAGGCTGGAATAGCCCGTGCCGAAATCATCAATGTAGACAGGGTGGCCCGAACGGCGAAACGCGGCGATAGCCGGCGCGCTGATTTTGGGGTCAGCAAAGCCACGCTCGGTTAACTCAAGGGCGATTTGTCTGGGGTGAATCTGCCACTTATTCAGTAGCTGGCTCAGTAAAGGCGGCAGGTTACTGGAGGTCAAATCGGCCGGGGCGAGGTTGATGGAGATATGCTGATCGGGGTGGAGCTGCAGCCAGTGGCCCATATCTTCAAACACTTTTTCCACGACTAACTGCGTCAGCTGCGAGATGAGGCCGGTTTGTTCAGCAAGCGGCACAAAAATATCAGGCGAGAGACTGCTTCCGTCTGGCTGGGGCCAGCGCGCCAGTGCCTCTGCGCCGACAATTTTGCCGCTACACAGCGCCACAATGGGCTGATAGTGAACTACAAAATCGCGGCTGTTAATGGCGTCAAGCAGGCGATTGCGTGGCGACTGGATGCGTCGCAGGATCCGCAGGACAAACAGTGCCGCAAGCACGCTTATCAGCATGCCAAACGGCAGCCAGAAAAGCAGTTGCCGGTGCCAGGTTTCAGCCAGGGGCTTGAGCGTAGCCCATGCAACGACGGTAAACCCCAACTCAGGGACTGGTTTCATCACATACATCGAACCATTGTACTGAATGCTGGAGATACCCCGATCGTTAACCTGATCGCGGATATGCGGATCAAGCGTGTTACTGCTGGCGAAAATAAGATGCGTTGCGCTTCCCACCAGGGCGGCATCAATAGCAATCGCCCCGAAGGGGATCACATCCACAAGCGAGGCAGGATCGATCAGAACAAGGTAATGACCTTTGCCCAGGACGGCCATGTAGCGGTGAAAACCAAGATCGTTTTGTGCGGTGAGCCACGCGCTGTAACCATCTTCGGTTATCCGCATGGGAGGAGGGTAAGGGACCGCTTTGCTGGCCTGTTCAAGCGAAGAGCAGATTGGGCGGAGATTGTCGATGTAGATCACCTCCTGGATATAGCGCCATGAGAACGCGACCCGACGTATCTCCCTCAAGTGCAGCGGACTACAGGGGACCCCTTTAAATTCCTGCAGATGATTTAACGCTTCTTTAGCTTGATCCACGACCCTGTCGGTGCGCATCAGCACGCGAGAAGCATAGCTATCCAGCGCATCGACAAATTTCTCTTCCGCCTGGCGATGGGCCAGCCAGATGCTGAGGCAAATGGGAACCAGCACGGAAAAGATAAGTACGCCAGTCACCAGACTGACCAGATGTCGGGTTTTCATGCTGTCGTTTCCTTTCTCATATGTCCGAATTCGGACACTGAGTTCCCTGCCTGCAGAGAGATATTTTACCGCGAAATGAAATAGTTATAGCACGTGGGGGCAGGGTTTTCATGTTATCTAAAGCAAATCAGAAAATATCGTCGGGAGAGTGGGGGTTGTTTTTTCAACATGGCCTGGATATTATTTTGTTATGTTATAACAAAACACAAAGGGTTTACGATGAAACCAAACATCCATCCAGCGTATCGCACCGTGGTATTCCACGACACCAGTGCCAATGAATACTTTAAAGTTGGTTCAACCATTAAAACCGACCGCGAAATTGAACTCGACGGTGAAACGTATCCGTACATCACCATCGAGGTTTCTTCAAAATCGCATCCGTTTTATACCGGCAAGCAAAAAACGTTCTCCACGGACGGCAGCGCGGCGCGCTTCCGCAAGCGTTTTGGCGGTTTTCTTAATGCGAAGCGGGGCTAACCATGCAGGTGCTTAACTCATTGCGCAGCGCAAAACAGCGTCACCCGGATTGCCAGGTAGTCAAACGCAAGGGACGCTTATACGTGATTTGCAAATCCAATCCGCGCTTTAAGGCGGTGCAGGGACGTAAAAAAAGACGCTAAACGCGCGTTTCTCGCCAGCTTTCCAGGGATCTCTTCTGTTTGCCATCGACAGTAAAATTGTCGGTGGCAAGCCAGCCTTCAAAGGCGCTCGCCAGCGCCGGCCACTCTTTGTCGAGAATCGAAAACCAGTCGGTATCCCGGTTACGGCCTTTTATGACCAGCGCCTGGCGAAAGCGCCCTTCAAACTGAAAGCCCAGACGCAGTGCCGCTTTGCGCGAAGGCTCGTTCAGGCTGTTGCACTTCCATTCATATCGCCGATAGCCAAGGGTATCGAACACGTACCGCATTAGCAGATATTGCGCTTCTGTTGACATGGGCGTACGGCTTAATAGCACGGAGAAGTGAACGTGTCCTACTTCCACAACGCCGTTTTTGGGATCGATCCGCATCAGGGCCAGCGTCCCGACCGGGGCCTGAGTGTGATTATCAATAACCGTAAAGTGCATCGGGTCCGATAACTCACACACGCTTGCCACCCATTCGGCAAACTCCGCGGCCGTGGCATCGGGTTCACGCAGCAGCCACGTCCAGCTGCGGGTGTCTCCGGCCAGAGCATAGGCGGAGAACAACGCTTCGGCATGCTCCACGCGCAGCGGTTCAAGCCGACAATAACGCCCCTGCAGTACCACCCGGGACGGATGAGGGCGGGGCTGCCAGTCGGTAAGAGCTTCGCCCACAGGTTGTCCAAACTCATTGAATGTCTTCATTTTTATTTCCGTGACGTTGAGAAGAGTTCAAGATTAAAAAAATACTGGTTCCTTAAAAAGAACCACTCGACTATGTTTTAGTGGTACCACAAGGAGATGAAATGAACATACCGGGCGATGAACTTTATACTTTGCTTCACGCTGCGCTGAAAACGCGTGGGGAAGAGACGCTCCAGCGCGCGCTCTATCTCGCTTTGCGGGAGGCCATACTGGGCGGAAGACTTCGCTCCGGGAGCCACCTGTCCGGCTCGCGAACGTTGGCGCAGCAGCTTTGCGTTTCCCGGAACACCGTCAATGCGGCGCTGGACCAGCTCACGCTTGAAGGCTATTTGCTGCGTAACCGTCAGGGGACGCGGGTGGCGCAATTCGCCCATCGTGCCAGCCGGCGGGGGCTGCCGGATCCTGACGTCCGGCTTGCAAAACGTGTCGCTCAGCTGCCTGAGCCTGTACCGCGCGACACCCCGGTAATGGCGTTTACGCCGGGAACGCCCGCCATCAACTATTTCCCCTTGCCGCTGTGGCGACGACTGTACGATCGCGTCCTGCGGGAGGAGGGGAGCGCTCTGCTGGGCTATGGCGACCCGGCCGGGGAGCCGTCGCTGCGGGCAGCCATTGCCCGCCACCTTGCCCTCTCTCGCGGCATTGACTGTGACGCCAGCCAGATTGTGATAACCGAAGGGGCGCTCGAGGGCGTTAATTTGTGCACGATGTTGTTAAGCGAGCCGGGGGATGTCGCCTGGGTGGAAAACCCTGGCTATAGCGGGGCTAAAAGCGCCTTTGTTAAAACGGGCCTGGCGATGACCGGTATACCGGTGGATGACGAGGGGATGCGCTGGGAAGGGCTGCATGCGCCTTCACCCACGCTGATTTTTACCTCGCCATCGCACCAGTTTCCTTACGGGAGCGTGCTCAGCGCGCGGCGGCGGCTTGCGCTGCTGGAGCTGGCCCGCCAGCACAAGGCGTGGATCATTGAGGACGACTACGACAGCGAGTTCCGTTATGTCGGTGAGCCGGTACCGGCGATGCTGGGAATGGTCAACAACGCGCCCGTTGTGTATCTGGGAACCTTCAGCAAAACGCTGTTTCCGTCTCTCAGAATGGGGTTTATGGTGTTGCCGCCAGCGCTGGCGAAAGCGGCGCGTCCGGCCATCGGCTCGCTGCTGCGCGGCGGGCATCGCGCAGAACAGCGCACCCTGGCGCTGTTTATTGAGGAGGGGCACTATGCCCGTCATCTGGCCGCGATGCGTCGCCTTTATCGTAAGCGTTACCGCCAGCTGCGGGAGGTGCTCGGCGCAGAGCTTCATACTCCGCACCGTATTCTGGCCGGCGAAGGCGGGATGCACCTGACGCTGTCGATAGACGGTATTGATGACCAGAGGCTGGTAGAGAAGGCGAGGCCGTTTCAGCTGGCACCCGCGGCACTGAGCGGGTACTACCTGGAGAGGAAGCAGGGGCAAACCGGCCTGGTTTTAGGTTACGGCAACACCTCTGCTTCGCAGTTTGCACCGGGGATCCGACGCCTGCAGGCGTTAATTACGCAGCAGCAGGTCGGGAAAGGGTAAAGACATCATAAAACGAGAGCTGGCCTTTGGTGGCGACCATTTTCTGCAGCTTCTCTTTTTGCACGGTGTCGACAGCCGGAGAGTGCATGATGTTTTCGATTAGCTCCCTGGGCACGAAACGCGTGTTGTACCATTCGCCGTTGTAGCAGACCCGGAAATCGAGCACGTCAATATCTTCGTAACGGTAGCGGGGATTCACGTCGAAAAAGAAAAAGGCGTTAAAGACGACAAACAGCACCACCAGCAGCCAGACGGAGTCCACCAGCGTTTCGGACTTCAGCATTACAATCAGCGTCGCCAGCCAGGCGGCATACATGGCAACAAACAGCCCGGGATGTTTGCGGATAAAGCTAATGCTAAAGCGCGGGCGATTGTCGCGCTTTTCGCGGTGGTTAAGATCGTCGATGGTGGCGGTAAGCAGGCGCTGTATCTCGGTCATTTTTGGCCTTTATGAGAGTTGACAATACAGGGTGTCTGCCAATTTTAGGGGAGCCATCAGGCTGAAAAAAGTAACAGTCTGGTGGTAAAAGATCATAACAGTTGGCTCCCCCGGAGCGTTACAGCGTTTTGATGATTTTCGCCGGATTGCCGCCCACGACGACGTTAGCCGGGACGTCTTTCGTCACGACGGCACCGGAAGCCACCACCACATTATCGCCGATGGTGACGCCAGGGTTAATGACCGCACGTCCACCAATCCAGACATTATTGCCAATAGTGACGGGCTTACCGAACTCCACGCCGCTGTTACGTTCTTCTGCATCCAGCGGATGGGTTGCCGTATAAATATGTACGCCTGGCGCGAGCATGCAGTTATCGCCAATACGAACAGGGCAGACATCAAGCATCACGCAATCGAAGTTAGCGTAAAAGTCTTTGCCGAGATAAATGTTATATCCATAGTCACAGCGGAAGCTCGGCTCAATATACGCCCCTTCGCTTTGTCCCAGCAGTTCCGCCAGAATGTTCTGGCGTTCTGTTTTTTCGTCAGGCGCGGTGTGGTTATAGCGGTGAATCAGATGGCGCGCCCGCAGCCGGTCGGCTCGTAGCGTCTCATCACCGGGGCGGTAATGTTCACCTGAAATCATCTTCTGTTTTTCTATGCTCATCGGAACCTCTCTGGATGTTATTCCTGAAGGGTAATCGCAACTGGCAGTCAGGGGAACGTTCCCGGAAAGCCGATGTGACCAGAGTCACAACATTGTTGCAGATGAGCGCGTTTAACACGGAGACCTGGCTTTCGCGCAGGAAGCATAACGGGACAGGTGAATACAGCTTATAACGTGGCGTAGAACCTCTACAGACACACTTCAAAGATTAACGAACAAATTTCCACACAGAAGTGGGGATTTTGTCATACAGCTTATTCATCGTCAGCTCTGCAAGGCGATGGTCAGCGGCTGAATAAAATACCGCCAGTTCATTATCAGAAAGCTCGTATTTATTCTTTTCAATGACGCGTTCAAGGGTGTCAATTGACTGGCAACGTCGTAAGCGCATCAAATAATCGATCTTTGTGAGTGGTTTATCAGACATAAATTCACCTTAGTAATTGTAATAATTTTAATAGGAAAGACTAACCGGGTTAGCTCTGCTCACGTTGACGAAACAGCGGAATAGCCGGTTTCCCGATTTACGCCATTTTTGCAAATCCTGGGCGTTAATGCCGTAGCTGCTGAACAACATAAAGGTGTCGTCCAGGTATTCATCAATTTGCTCAATGAGCTTATTATCTTCATTGTACTTAATTTTATAATTAAGTGCGAAGGTAGCAATATGCTCTATCAGCTCATTCAACTGTAAATTGATGGCAGACGTTGGGTCGTTTACCCAGCCATGGTTGCTTTCATCAAGATTGGCAAGGCAGTCATGGTACAAGGATTCGCAGAGAAATTTCAACTGCGCGATATCATGCCTTTTTGGCGAGTACTCGTCCATAGCGCATCCCCTTCTGAGTGATTTCTTACTCACCGAACATCATTGTCGGGATGGATACAACTGACTTAGCTACATGAGTGCTGTGTTCCTGATAACCTAACTATAAGCCACTCCTTCCTGGATTTCACCGCGCTATTACGAAAAATTACAAATAAAACCGCAGGCTGCGAGCGTCTACGCAAATGTTCATCCGGAACCGGACGTTTTTATCCTGATTAACGATTGTTTTTTTCGCTTCCTTACGTTTCATTGGCTTAGCGTACGGTCAGAAGAAAAGTTCAGAACTGGCGTTTTGTTTGTCTGAACTTTTAATTAGGAATATTCCTAACAACTTAAGCGGGGAAATAGATTTAGAAAAATTCTGAATTCACCGATTAAGTTATCAGTTAATTATGATATGCCTGATTAAGATGGCAGAAAATAAATAGGACCTCAATAAGCTTATTTTATGATTTTTTCTGAAAATGAAAAAGGCCGCAAATGCGGCCTTTTTATTATATGAAACCGGTATCAGTGAGGTTCTACCGAATGACTATGCTCAACATCTTCATTCTTACGGCTGAAGCGGCGGCGAACCACCACGAAGAACACCGGGACGAAGAAGATAGCCAGCACGGTCGCGGTGATCATACCGCCCATTACACCTGTACCTACCGCATTCTGCGCACCGGAGCCCGCACCGGAGCTGATAACCAGCGGCATTACGCCGAGGATGAACGCCAGAGAGGTCATCAGGATTGGACGCAGACGCATACGCACCGCTTCAAGCGTCGCCTCGATAAGCCCTTTGCCTTCTTTCTCCATCAGATCTTTGGCGAATTCAACGATAAGTATCGCGTTCTTCGCCGACAAGCCAATGGTTGTCAGCAGGCCTACCTGGAAGTACACGTCGTTGGTCAATCCGCGGAACGTTGCGGCAAGCAGCGCACCGATAACCCCGAGTGGAACCACCAACATAACGGAGAACGGAATTGACCAGCTCTCGTACAGTGCCGCCAGACACAGGAAGACCACAATCAGTGAAATAGCGTACAGGGCAGGGGCCTGGTTACCGGACAGACGTTCCTGATAGGACATACCGGTCCAGTCATAGCCAATACCCGCAGGCAGTTTGCTTGCCAGCTCTTCCATCAGGTTCATGGCTTCACCGGTGCTTCGGCCCGGCGCGGCCTGACCCAGGATTTCCATCGACGGCAGACCGTTGTAACGTTCCAGACGCGGTGAACCGTATTCCCAGCGCGACGTCGAGAAGGCTGAGAACGGCACCATCTGGCCATTGCTGCCGCGAACGTACCAGTTGTTAATATCGTTCGGCAGCATACGGTACTGCGCCTCTGACATCACGTACACTTTCTTCACGCGACCGCGGTCGATGAAGTCGTTGACGTAGCTACCGCCCCAAGCCGCACCCAGCGTGGTATTGATGTCGCTGATGGACACGCCCAGCGCCTGCGCTTTCTCCTGATCGATATCGATCTTGTACTGCGGCGTATCTTCCAGGCCGTTTGGACGTACGCCAACCAGCAGGTCAGGGTGTTTAGCCACTTCGCCGAATAGCTGGTTACGCGCCTGCGTCAGTTTCTCATGACCCAGACCGCCCTGGTCGATCAGCTGGAAGTCGAAACCGGTTGCCGTACCCAGTTCAACAATCGCTGGCAGGTTAAAGGCGAAGACCATCGCATCTTTAATCTGCGAGAAGGTGCCCATGGCACGGCCCGTGATCGCTTCAACTTTATTCTCATCGCCCGGACGATCCGCCCAGTCTTTCAGAGAAACGAAGGCGATACCGGTGTTCTGACCACGACCCGCAAAGCCAAAGCCGTTAACCGCAAACACGGATTCAACGTTCGCTTTCTCTTTGGTGAGGTAGTAGTCCGTCACTTCATCCAGCACTTTCTGGGTACGCTCTTGCGACGCCCCTGCCGGAAGCTGCGCCATCGTCAGGAACACGCCCTGGTCTTCATCTGGCAGGAACGAGCTTGGCAGACGAACGAACAGGAAAGCCATCCCCACAACGATGATGATATAGAGCAACAGATAACGACCGGTGCTGCGCAGGATATTGCCCACGCTGTCGGTGTAGTGGTGCGTGCTCTTATCAAACATGCGGTTAAACCAGCCGAAGAACCCTTTATGCTCGCCGTGACCGCCTTTCTGAACTGGCTTCAGCATGGTGGCACACAGCGCTGGCGTCAGGATCAACGCCACCAGTACCGACAGCGCCATCGCGGAAACGATGGTAATGGAGAACTGGCGGTAAATCGCACCCGTAGAGCCCCCGAAGAAGGCCATCGGAATAAATACCGCGGACAGCACCATCGCGATACCCACCAGCGCGCCCTGGATCTGGCCCATGGATTTACGGGTGGCTTCCTTCGGCGGCAAACCTTCTTCCGCCATCACGCGCTCGACGTTCTCTACTACCACGATGGCGTCATCCACCAGCAGGCCGATGGCGAGCACCATCCCGAACATCGTCAGGGTGTTTATCGAGAACCCAAAGGCTGCAAGGATGGCAAAGGTCCCCAGCAGAACGACCGGCACGGCGATGGTTGGGATCAGCGTCGCGCGGAAGTTTTGCAGGAACAGATACATCACCAGGAACACCAGGATGATCGCTTCTACCAGCGTTTTAACCACTTCGTGAATCGAAATTTTAACGAAAGGCGTAGTGTCATACGGATAAACGATTTTCAGACCTGACGGGAAGAACGGTTCCATCTTCTTCAGTTCCGCACGGATCGCCGTCGCGGTGTCCAGGGCGTTCGCGCCCGTCGCCAGTTTGATACCCAGGCCAGAGGCCGGTTTACCGTTAAACTTCGCGATGATGTCGTAGTTCTCACCACCCAGCTCAACCTTGGCCACGTCGCGCAGACGAACCTGCGAACCGTCCTGGTTCACCTTCAGCAGAATTTTGCTGAACTCATCGGCGGAGGTCAGACGGGTTTGCGCGATAATGGACGCGTTAAGCTGCTGACCTTTCACCGGCGGCGTACCGCCTAACTGACCGGCTGCCACCTGGGCGTTCTGCGCTTTAATCGCGTTAATCACGTCAACCGGCGTCAGCTGGAAGTTGTTCAGTTTGTTCGGATCCATCCAGATACGCATCGCGTACTGGGAACCGAACAGCTGAACGTCACCCACACCGGACGTACGGCTGATGGCGTCCTTCATGTTGGCGCCCACGTAGTCGGAAATATCCTCCTGCGTCATGGTGCCGTTGGTGTTGATAACGCCGACAACCATCAGGAAGCTGCTGGACGATTTCTCGACGCTCACACCCTGCTGTTGCACTTCCTGCGGCAGAAGAGGCATCGCCAGCTGCAGTTTGTTCTGCACCTGAACCTGCGCAATGTCCGCATCTGTACCGGATTCAAAGGTCAGGGTAATCTGAACCGTACCGGTGGAGTCACTGTTTGAGGACATGTACATCAGGTTATCGATACCGTTCATGTTCTGTTCGATAACCTGAGTTACGGTATCCTGCACCGTTTTCGCATCAGCCCCCGGGTAGGTTGCGGAGATCGTCACCGCCGGTGGCGCAATCGTTGGATATTGCGCAACAGGCAGCTTCAGGATCGCAAGTCCCCCGGCCAGCATGATGATAATGGCGATCACCCACGCAAATATGGGGCGATCGATAAAGAAATTAGGCATGTCTTAACGGCTCCTGTTTAAGTTAAGACTTGGTTTGTTCTGACTGGCCAGCGGCCGAAGCTTGTTGTTTATCGTCAGATGTCACTTCCTGTGCTTTTACCTGCGCGCCAGGACGTACTTTTTGCAAACCAGTAACAATCACGCGATCGCCATCTTTCAGACCTTCCGTCACCAGCCATTTATCGCCAATCGCCTGGGTAGCGGTGATATTGCGCGTTTCGACTTTGTTATCTGCCCCGACAACCAGTGCGCTCGCATCGCCGCGTGGCGTACGGGTCACACCCTGCTGTGGAACCAGAAGTGCGGTTGGATTCGTTCCTTCTTCCAGACGCGCGCGAACGAACATACCTGGCAGCAGATTTTTGTCAGGGTTCGGGAAAATCGCACGTAAGGTGATGGAACCGGTGGTCTGGTCGACCGTCACGTCGGAGAATTCCAGAGTACCTTCCTGCGGGAACTTGATACCGTCGTTGGTAACCAGCTCCACTTTGGCTTTGCCGTTTTCCTGTTTAAGGGTGCCGTTAGCCAGCTCCTGTTTCAGGCGCAGGAAATCATTGCTGGACTGCGTCACGTCAACGTAGATCGGATCGAGCTGCTGCACGGTAGCCAGCGCAGTAGTCTGACCGTTCTGTACCAGTGCCCCTTCCGTCACAGAAGATTTACCAATACGTCCGCTGATAGGGGAGGTCACTTTGGTATAGGCCAGGTTGATGCGGGCGGTTTCGACTGCCGCTTTGGCTGCTACCACGGCTGCGTTAGCCTGCTGGGCATCAGCCAGGGCGGTATCGTAATCCTGTTGGCTGATGTACTTCGTGCCGAGCAGTTTCTGGTAGCGGTTCAGCGTCAGCTGGGCAATTTTTGCCGCGGCTTGTGCTTTAGCCAGGTCACCTTTCGCGCTTTCATAAGAAGCCTGATAGGTCGCGGGATCAATCTGATACAGAGACTCACCGGCCTGCACATCGCCGCCTTCGGTAAAGTTACGCTTCAGGATAATGCCGCTAACCTGAGGACGAACTTCCGCAATGCGGTAAGCGCTAGTACGGCCTGGTAATTCGGTGGTGATCTGCAGAGGTTCAGATTTGAGTGTCACAACGCCGACTTCTGGCGCCTGCTGAGCTCCTTGTTGAGCCGGTTTGTCGTCACATCCTGTAAGCGCTAAGCTGCCTGAGAGCATCAGAACGACCGCCAGAGGCGTTAACCCTCTGTTTTTGTTCATATGTAAACCTCGAGTGTCCGATTTCAAATTGATCAAGGGTCCTGAGTCTAAAACCCATTGCTGCGTTTATATTATCGTCATGCTATGGTACATACATTCACAAATGTATGTAAATCTAACTCCTGTAAATTCACTCACCTATGGCACGAAAAACTAAACAACAAGCGCTGGAAACCCGACAACACATTCTGGATGTGGCGATACGTTTGTTCTCTCAGCAGGGTGTTTCTTCAACCTCGCTGGCGCAAATGCTCAGGCCGCTGGTGTGACGCGGGGAGCGATTTACTGGCATTTTAAAGACAAGTCAGATCTGTTCAGTGAAATCTGGGAGCTTTCAGAGTCCAGCATTAGCGATCTCGAGAGTGAGTATCGGGCAAAATTCCCTGACGATCCACTCTCAGTATTGAGAGAAATATTAGTATATATCCTTGAAGCAACGGTAGTTGAAGAGCGTCGCAGATTAATGATGGAAATTATTTTTCATAAATGCGAGTTCGTGGGCGAAATGGCGGTGGTGCAACAGGCGCAGCGCAGCCTCAGCCTGGAGAGCTATGACCGGATTGAACAGAACCTGAATCTGTGTATGCAGGCAAAACTGTTACCAGCCAGTCTGCTGACCCGCCGGGCGGCTGTCCTGATGCGCAGCTACATTTCAGGGCTCATGGAAAACTGGCTGTTTGCGCCGCAGTCCTTTGACCTCAAAGAGGAAGCCCGCAGCTACGTGGCGATTTTACTGGAAATGCTACAGCTCTGCCCCACGCTGCGCGGCGACGCGCCTTCGTTATCTGCCTGAGTCATTCCAGGATTTATCTTAGAGGGTAATGTTCGCGCTATTCTGCTTCCGGCGAGCGTGATATTCTTCACGCCGGACTATTTTCGGTCATCTGCTGACATCATTCACAACTATGCTGCCCATCAATCGCTCGCAACATCCTGTATTTGCATTGCTCTTTGCTATGCTGTTTTTCTTCTCCACTGCGCCGCTGACCTGGGCTCGCGCAGATAACAGCACTGATATTCCCTCGCGCAGTGAAATTCAGTCGCAGCTCGACACTCTGAATAAACAAAAAGATCTCTCTCCTCAGGAGAAACTCACCCAGCAGGATCTAACGGAAACGCTGGAAAATCTTGATAAGATTGAGCGCGTTAAAGCAGAAACCACCCAACTTCGTCAGAAGGTGGCGCAGGCTCCGGAGAACATGCGTAAGGCCACGGAAGCGCTGAGCGCGCTGAGTGACGTCGATAACGACGATGAAACGCGCAAGACGCTCTCCACGCTCTCTTTACGTCAGCTGGAATCGCGCGTCGCCCAGCTGCTCGACGACCTGCAAACCGCACAGTCCGACCTCGCGACCTACAACAGCCAGCTTGTCTCCCTGCAAACCCAGCCCGAGCGCGTGCAAAATGCGATGTACACCGCGTCTCAGCAGCTGCAGCAGATCCGCAACCGACTGAACGGCACGACGGTGGGCGAAGGCACGCTGCGCCCGACGCAGCAAACTCTGCTGCTGGTTCAGCAGTCGTTGCTCAATGCGCAAATCGAACAGCAGCGTAAAAGCCTGGAAGGGAACACGGTGCTGCAGGACACGCTTCAGAAACAGCGTGATTACGTGACGGCGAATATTAATCGCCTTGAACACCAGCTTCAGCTGTTGCAGGAAGCGGTAAACAGCAAACGCCTGACCCTGACGGAAAAAACCGCCCAGGAGGCCGTATCGCCGGACGAAACTGCCCGCATTCAGGCCAACCCGCTGGTGAAACAGGAGCTTGAGGCTAACCATCAGCTCAGCCAGCGCCTGATACTGGCGACGGAAAACGGCAACTCGCTGGTTCAGCAAAATATCAAGGTGAAAAACTGGCTGGATCGCGCGCTGCAGGCGGAACGCAATATTAAAGAGCAGATTGCGGTCCTGAAGGGCAGTCTCCTGCTGTCGCGTATTCTCTACCAGCAGCAGCAGACGCTGCCGTCCGCCGACGAGCTGGAGGACATGACCAACCGCATTGCGGATTTACGTCTGGAACAGTTTGACGTCAACCAGCAGCGCGATGCCCTTTTCCAGAGCGATACCTTCGTCGCCAAAATTGAAGAGGGCCATTCCAGCGACGTGAACCCTGAGGTGCATGACGCGCTGCTCCAGGTGGTGGATATGCGCCGTGAACTGCTGGACCAGCTCAACAAACAGCTGGGCAACCAGCTGATGATGGCGATTAACCTGCAGATCAACCAGCAGCAGCTGGTCAGCGTGTCAAAAAGCCTGCAGGAGATTTTGACGCAGCAGATTTTCTGGGTGAACAGCAACAAGCCGATGGACTGGGACTGGATTAAGTCCTTCCCGGAAACGCTGAAAACGCAGATTAAGAGCATGAAAATCACCGTGAACTGGGAAAAAGCCTGGCCTGCGGTAATGATTGCTTTCCTGGCCGGTTTACCGCTGCTGCTGATCGCCGGTCTTATTCGCTGGCGTTTGAAATGGCTGAAACAGTACCAGGCGAAGCTGGCGTCGGAAGTGGGGCAACTGCGCAACGACAGCCAGCTCCATACGCCAAAAGCGATTCTGATCGATCTCATTCGCGCGCTGCCGGTGTGCCTGATCATTCTGGCCGTGGGGCTGATTCTGCTCACGATGCAACTTAACGTCAGCGATCTGCTCTGGGCGTTCAGTAAAAAACTGGCGCTGTTCTGGCTGGTATTTGGCGTGTGCTGGAAGGTGCTGGAAAAAGACGGCGTGGCGGTGCGTCACTTCAACATGCCTGCTCAGCTAACCAGCCACTGGCGCCGTCAAATTGTGCGCGTCAGCCTGGCGCTCCTGCCGCTGCACTTCTGGTCGGTTATTTCTGAGCTTTCCCCGCTGCATCTGATGGATGATGTGCTGGGTCAGCTGGTCATTCTGCTGAACCTGCTGCTGATTGCCATCCTGATGTGGCCGATGTGCCGCGACAGCTGGCGCGATAAAGAGTCCCACAATCTTCGTCTGGCCACCGTGACGGTGCTGGCGATCATTCCGCTGGCACTGATGGTGCTTACGGCAACGGGCTACTTCTACACCACGCTGCGTCTGTCCGGGCGCTGGATCGAGACGGTCTATCTGGTGATCGTCTGGAACCTGCTCTATCAGACCGTGCTGCGCGGCTTAAGCGTTGCGGCCCGCCGCATTGCTTACCGCCGTGCGATAGCGCGTCGTCAGCATCAGGTGAAAGAGGGGGCCGAAGGCGCGGAGCCGCAGGAAGAGCCGACCATCGCGCTGGAGCAGGTTAACCAGCAGACGCTGCGTATCACCATGCTGGTGATGATCGCCCTGTTTGCCGTGATGTTCTGGGCGATCTGGTCTGATTTAATTACGGTCTTCGCCTATCTCGACAGTATTACCCTCTGGCAATACAACGGTACCGAAGCCGGCGCGGCGGTGATGAAAAGCGTCACCATGGGCAGCCTGCTGTTTGCGCTGGTGTCTTCGGTGGTGGCCTGGGCGCTAATTCGCAACCTGCCGGGTCTGCTGGAAGTGCTGGTTCTGTCACGGCTGAACCTGCGCCAGGGGGCGTCATACGCCATCACCACCATCCTGAATTACGTCATCATTATTGTCGGCGCGATGACGGTATTCGGCTCGCTGGGCGTCTCGTGGGATAAACTGCAATGGCTGGCGGCCGCTCTCTCGGTCGGTCTTGGTTTCGGCCTGCAGGAGATCTTCGGTAACTTCGTCTCTGGCC
Source organism: Enterobacter sp. KB-280D8 (assembly GCF_041399405.1). NCBI lineage: Bacteria > Pseudomonadati > Pseudomonadota > Gammaproteobacteria > Enterobacterales > Enterobacteriaceae > Enterobacter > Enterobacter sp. KB-280D8. The sequence goes on along the minus strand of NZ_JBGKEC010000002.1, from coordinate 731,362 downwards.
TGATCATCCTGTTCGAACGTCCTGTACGAATTGGCGATACCGTTACCATCGGTACCTTCTCCGGTACGGTCAGCAAGATCCGTATTCGTGCCACCACCATCACCGACTTTGATCGTAAAGAGGTGATTATCCCGAACAAAGCGTTCGTGACCGAGCGGCTGATCAACTGGTCGCTCTCGGATACCACCACGCGCGTGGTGATTCGCCTCGGCGTGGCCTACGGTTCCGATCTGGATAAAGTGAAAGAGGTATTGCTAAAAGCCGCTAAATCGCATCCAAAGGTCATGCACGATCCAGCGCCAGACGTGTTCTTCACCACCTTCGGGCCAAGCACGCTGGATCACGAGCTGCGTTTATACGTGCGTGAACTGCGCGATCGCAGCTACACCGTGGACGAATTGAACCGCGCGATCGACCGCCTGTGCCGTGAAAACAACATTAACATCGCCTTCAACCAGCTTGAGGTTCACCTGCATAATGAGAAAGGCGATGAGCACACGGAAGTGAAGCGCGAGATTAAGGGAGATGACCCTCACCCAGCCCTCTCCCCGGAGGGGAGAGGGTAAAAAGCGAATCAATGCAGATCTTTCAAACCGCACCTAACGTTACCCTCTCCCTCAAGGGAGAGGGTTAGGGTGAGAGCAACCGGCCTTCACCTTTCCTTCAAAATCCCGCCGCACAATCTCCAGTGCCTTCAGCACCGTCTCCGCCGGGATCTCATGATTCTCCAGCAGCATAATTAAATCGACGGCCAGCTTGACCTCATCGGGTGCATTTTCCAGTGACATAGATGTGGCTCCTGTTAACGGGTCAGGCGTTCAATCACGCGCTCAATTTCATCCAGCGCCTGACGGCAGCGAACGATGCGTCCTTCCAGTGCGCTAATCTCGCGCATCAATAGCTGTTGCTCTTCCAGCGTTTCGCTGTTGTTCAGGCGCATTTCGCGCTCGCGCTTCATCTCAAACAGGCGACGCTCGAACTCCTGGTTCTCCAGCCGCTTGCGCTGCCATTTTCCGAGCCCAGGCGAGGCGCTGTCCCAGGCGCGCAGCGGCCAGGCGGCGATTTCACGATGCATAGCAGTGATCTGCTCAGTGAGATGCTCTGCGAGCCACTGAGCCTGCTCCAGCTGTTCACTCTCAACCGCGTGACGAAGCTCGTCAAGGTTGGTCTGCGCCTCCGCAAGATAATCCTGAATTAAGGTACTGCGGGTGCGGAACAGCTGACGGTCAAAGCGCGGCTTCACCGTGGCGTGGCCCATCAGCGGCGTGGCCTGAGTCCGCAGTGTTGTTAGCTGATTTTGCAGCGTCTCAAGAAGCAAGGCTGTTTTCAAGGCGCTCTCCAGTGGTAAAGTAGCCGTTCAGTTTGATAACGATTCGCATTATGCAGCGTACTATTTTAATCATCATTGGCTGGCTCGCGGTAGTGCTGGGCACGCTGGGCGTGGTTTTGCCCTTGCTGCCTACCACGCCGTTCATCCTGCTGGCGGCCTGGTGCTTCGCCCGGTCGTCGCCGCGTTTTCACCACTGGTTGCTCTACCGCTCGTGGTTTGGCGGTTACCTGCGCCACTGGCAAAAACACCGGGCCATGCCGCCCGGCGCCAAGCCTCGCGCGATCGCGGTGATCCTCATTACCTTCGCAATCTCACTCTGGCTGGTGAAAATGATGTGGGTGCGGATCCTGCTGCTGTTCATTCTGACCTGCCTGCTGATCTTCATGTGGCGGATCCCCGTGGTTGATGCAAAGCAACAAAAGCACTGAAGCCTCATAATGGCTGTTGCAATTATTGCGTACAGCCAGTAAATTCGACCGTTTTCGAGCACAGGCGCGCCTGGTTAAAGGTTAAACAATTGTTACCTTTGCCGACTCGTTGCGCGCCGTGAGTAACACTGTTTCATTTAGGCACAAACCGATGACCGCAACTGCACAGCAGCTTGAATATCTGAAAAACAGCATCAAAAGCATCCAGGACTATCCAAAGCCTGGCATTCTTTTCCGTGATGTCACCAGCTTGCTGGAAGACCCGAAAGCGTACGCGCTCAGCATTGAACTGCTGGTCGAGCGTTATAAAAACGCCGGGATCACCAAAGTAGTAGGTACCGAAGCCCGTGGCTTCCTGTTTGGCGCACCGGTTGCGCTGGCGATGGGCGTGGGTTTTGTGCCGGTGCGTAAGCCGCGCAAGCTGCCGCGTGAAACCATCGCGGAGAGCTACGAGCTGGAGTACGGCACCGATCAGCTGGAAATCCACGTTGATGCCATCAAGCCAGGCGACAAAGTGCTGGTGGTGGACGATCTGCTGGCAACCGGCGGCACCATTGAAGCCACCGTGAAGTTGATCCGCCGTCTGGGTGGAGAAGTGACCGACGCGGCATTCATCATCAATCTGTTCGATCTCGGCGGTGAACAGCGCCTGGAAAAACAGGGCATTACCAGCTACAGCCTGGTGCCTTTCCCGGGTCACTAATCCCGGTTTTCACAACCTCGCTCAATGGGTGAGGTTGTGGTAGCATTCCCCTCCATAAATTCACCTTCCAGCGTTGCAGAGCCTGCCCATGAGTTATCAGGTGTTAGCCCGTAAATGGCGACCACAAACCTTTGCTGACGTTGTCGGTCAGGAACATGTGCTGACGGCCCTGGCGAACGGCTTGTCGCTAGGTCGCATCCATCACGCCTATCTTTTTTCCGGCACCCGCGGCGTCGGTAAGACCTCTATTGCCCGTTTGCTGGCGAAAGGTCTCAACTGCGAAACCGGGATCACCGCCACCCCTTGCGGCGTGTGCGATAACTGCCGGGAGATCGAGCAGGGGCGTTTTGTCGATCTGATCGAGATTGACGCCGCCTCGCGCACCAAAGTGGAAGATACCCGCGATCTGCTCGACAACGTGCAGTACGCCCCGGCGCGTGGCCGCTTCAAGGTCTACCTGATCGATGAAGTGCACATGCTGTCGCGCCACAGTTTTAACGCCCTGCTGAAAACGCTGGAAGAGCCGCCCGCGCACGTGAAGTTCCTGCTGGCGACCACCGATCCGCAAAAGCTGCCGGTCACCATCCTGTCGCGCTGCCTGCAGTTCCATCTGAAGGCGCTGGACGTTGAGCAGATCCGCGCGCAGCTTGAGCACATTCTCGATGAAGAGAATATTGTCCACGAACCGCGCGCCCTGCAGCTGCTGGCCCGCGCGGCGGACGGCAGCCTCCGTGATGCGCTGAGCCTGACCGACCAGGCCATTGCCAGCGGTGACGGTAAGCTCTCCACCGAGGCGGTCAGCACCATGCTCGGCACGCTGGATGACGATCAGGCTCTGTCGCTTATCGAAGCGATGATCGCCGCCAACGGTGAGCGTGTGATGTCGCTGGTCAACGCCGCCGCGGGGCGGGGCATTGAATGGGAAGCGCTGCTGGTCGAGATGCTTAGCCTGCTGCACCGCGTAGCGATGCTGCAGCTCTCTCCGTCCGCCATCGGTGCGGACATGGCCGCCATTGAACAGCGGATGCGTGAACTTGCCCGCACCGTGCCGCCTGCCGACGTACAGCTGTATTACCAGACTCTGCTGATTGGCCGCAAAGAGCTGCCGTTCGCGCCTGATCCACGTATGGGCGTTGAAATGACGCTGCTGCGCGCGCTGGCGTTCCACCCGCGTATGCCGTTGCCGGAGCCTGAAGTGCCGCGGCAGTCTTTCGCCCCGGTCGCCCCTACGGCGGTGATGTCGCCGCAGCAGGTGCCACCGCAGCCGACACCGCCGCCGCAGCAAAACGTGCCGCTGTCGGATGCCACCAGTTCGGTGCTTGCCGCACGCAGCCAGCTACAGCGTGCGCAGGGAGTAACCAAACCAAAAAAGAGTGAACCGGCAGCGCCAGGAAGAGCGCGGCCGGTCAACAACGCCGCGCTTGAACGACTGGCCTCGGTAACGGAGCGCGTACAGTCGCGTCCGGCACCGTCCGCGCTCGAGCAGAAAGCCCCGGTGAAAGAAGAGGCTTACCGCTGGAAGGCAACCACCATTACTGAAACGGTGAAGGAAGAGGTCGCCACGCCAAAAGCGCTGAAAAAGGCGCTGGAGCATGAGAAAACGCCGGAGCTTTCCGCGAAGCTTGCCGAAGAGTCTATCGCGCGGGACGCCTGGGCCGCCGAGGTCAGCAAACTCCAGCTGCCGAAGCTGGTGGAGCAGGTCGCGCTGAACGCCTGGAAAGAGCAGGACGGCAATCAGGTGCGTCTGCACCTGCGTCCGGGCCAGCGGCACCTCAATTCCCCTGGCGCGCAAAAGGCGCTGGCCGAGGCGCTTGCTGCTTTACAGGGCTCACCGGTTGAATTGACTATCATTGAAGATGATAATCCGGCAGTGAAAACGCCGCTCGAATGGCGCCAGGCCATTTATGAAGAGAAGCTCGCGCAGGCGCGCGAGGCGATAATTGCGGATAACAACATTCAGACCCTGCGCCGGTTCTTCGACGCCGATCTGGATGAAGAGAGTATTCGCCCCATTTGATCGTGAGTCTGACTTACGGTTGTAATCCTTAAACGTGAAAGAAGAGAGAAGCCTATGTTTGGTGGAAAAGGCGGTCTGGGTGGCCTGATGAAGCAGGCTCAGCAGATGCAGGAAAAAATGCAGAAGATGCAGGAAGAGATCGCTCAGCTGGAAGTCACGGGTGAATCCGGTGCCGGTCTGGTCAAGGTGACCATCAACGGTGCGCACAACTGCCGTCGCGTGGAAATCGACCCGAGCCTGCTCGAAGACGACAAAGAGATGCTGGAAGATCTGGTTGCAGCCGCGTTTAACGATGCCGCTCGCCGTATCGACGAAACTCAGAAAGAGAAAATGGCCTCTGTTTCCAGCGGTATGCAGCTGCCGCCTGGCTTCAAGATGCCATTCTGATGCAAACCAGTCCGCTGCTCACGCAGTTAATGGAAGCGCTGCGCTGCCTGCCGGGCGTTGGCCCGAAGTCGGCGCAGCGCATGGCGTTTACGCTATTGCAGCGCGACCGCAGCGGCGGGATGCGCCTGGCGCAGGCTTTGACCCGCGCCATGTCAGAAATTGGTCACTGTGCGGATTGCCGCACCTTTACCGAGCAGGACGTGTGTAACATCTGTACGAACCCGCGTCGTCAGGAAAACGGTCAGATTTGCGTGGTGGAGAGTCCGGCGGACATCTACGCCATCGAACAAACCGGGCAGTTTTCCGGCCGCTACTTCGTGCTGATGGGGCATCTCTCCCCGCTCGACGGCATTGGCCCGGATGATATCGGTCTTGACCGCCTTGAACAGCGTCTTGAGTCCGAAACGATCAAAGAGGTGATCCTCGCCACCAACCCAACGGTGGAAGGGGAGGCAACCGCCAACTACATCGCCGAGCTGTGCGCGCAGTACGGCGTTGATGCCAGCCGCATCGCCCACGGCGTGCCGGTGGGCGGCGAGCTGGAGATGGTCGATGGCACCACGCTGTCGCACTCGCTGGCCGGACGCCACAAGATTATTTTCTGACCAAACGGAGGCTGCGCGCGCGGCCTCCGCTTGAAAATTTCTCCCCTTATCCCCATCTCTCCCTCAACGTTTTAAAACCCCATTAAATGGCATTGTTGAGGTCGACTTAGATGAAAGGACAAGAAACCCGTGGTTTCCAGTCAGAAGTAAAACAGCTTCTGCACCTGATGATCCATTCCCTGTATTCCAACAAAGAAATTTTCCTGCGTGAGCTGATTTCCAACGCCTCCGATGCGGCGGACAAGCTGCGCTTCCGCGCGCTGTCCAACCCGGATCTGTACGAAGGCGACGGCGAGCTGCGCGTGCGCGTCTCTTTCAACAAAGAGAACCGCACCCTGACCATCGCCGATAACGGCATCGGGATGAACCGCGACGAGGTGATCGACCACCTCGGAACCATCGCCAAATCCGGCACCAAAGCGTTCCTCGAGTCCATGGGCTCTGACCAGGCGAAAGACAGCCAGCTGATCGGCCAGTTCGGCGTCGGTTTCTACTCGGCGTTCATTGTGGCCGACAAAGTTACCGTGCGCACCCGTGCGGCGGGCGACAGCGCCGAGAACGGCGTGCTGTGGGAATCCAAAGGGGAAGGCGAGTACACCGTTGATGACATCACCAAAGCGGATCGCGGGACTGAAATCACCCTGCACCTGCGCGAAGGCGAAGACGATTTCCTGAACGACTGGCGCGTGCGCTCCATCATTAGCAAGTATTCCGATCACATCGCCCTGCCGGTGGAGATTGAAAAACAGGAAGAGAAAGACGGTGAAACCGTGGTCTCCTGGGAGAAGATCAACAAGGCTCAGGCGCTGTGGACGCGCAACAAGTCGGAAATTAAAGACGACGAATACAACGAGTTCTACAAGCACATCGCCCACGACTTTACCGACCCGCTGACCTGGAGCCACAACCGTGTGGAAGGTAAGCAGGAGTACACCAGCCTGCTGTACATCCCGGCGCAGGCGCCGTGGGACATGTGGAACCGCGATCACAAGCACGGCTTGAAGCTGTACGTGCAGCGCGTGTTCATTATGGACGACGCCGAGCAGTTCATGCCGAACTACCTGCGCTTTGTACGCGGTCTGATAGATTCCAACGATCTGCCGCTGAACGTTTCGCGTGAAATTCTGCAGGACAGCACCGTCACCCGTAACCTGCGCAACGCCCTGACCAAACGTGCACTGCAGATGCTGGAAAAACTGGCGAAAGACGATGCCGAAAAATACCAGACCTTCTGGAAACAGTTCGGCCTGGTGCTGAAAGAAGGCCCGGCTGAAGACATGGCGAACGTTGAAACCATCGCCAAACTGCTGCGCTTTGCCTCTACGCACACCGACTCCTCCGCGCAGACCGTGTCGCTGGAAGAGTACATCTCCCGTATGAAAGAAGGGCAGGAGAAGATTTACTACATCACCGCCGACAGCTACGCGGCGGCGAAGAGCAGCCCGCACCTGGAGCTGCTGCGTAAGAAAGGCATCGAAGTGCTGCTGCTTTCTGACCGCATCGACGAGTGGATGATGAACTACCTGACCGAGTTCGACGGGAAGGCGTTCCAGTCTGTCGCTAAAGCGGACGAATCCATCGACAAGCTGGCGGATGAAGTGGACGAAAGCGCGAAAGAAGCCGAGAAGGCGCTGGAGCCGTTCGTTGAACGCGTGAAAACCCTGCTGGGCGATCGCGTGAAAGAGGTGCGCTTCACGCATCGTCTGACCGACACCCCGGCGATTGTCACCACCGATGCCGACGAAATGAGCACCCAGATGGCGAAGCTGTTCGCCGCGGCGGGCCAGGCGGTGCCGGAAGTGAAATATATCTTTGAGCTTAATCCGGATCATCCGCTGGTGAAACGCGCCGCGGATACCCAGGACGACGCCCGCTTTGCCGAGTGGGTTGAACTGCTGCTGGATCAGTCCCTGCTGGCCGAGCGCGGCACGCTGGAGGATCCTAACCTGTTCATTAAACGTGTGAATGCGCTGCTGCTGGCGTAATTAAACACCTCCCCCTCACCCTGCCCTCTCCCCTTTGGGGAGAGGGTTAGGGTGAGGGGAATCAACTGCACTAACCCAAATAATCTCCCCCCATTAACCGTTTCAGCCTTCCCGCCTTCCTTGAGCGATGCCCATTCTGGTGGTATTGTTTAGCGCTTTTGAAAAATTGAAACGACTTTTGAGGGGATTTTCGCAATGCGTATTATTCTGCTTGGCGCTCCGGGCGCGGGTAAAGGAACTCAGGCTCAGTTCATCATGGAGAAATACGGTATTCCGCAAATCTCCACCGGTGACATGCTGCGCGCCGCTGTTAAATCTGGCTCCGAGCTGGGTAAACAAGCGAAAGACATTATGGACGCGGGCAAGCTGGTAACCGACGAGCTGGTTATTGCTCTGGTCAAAGAGCGCATTGCTCAGGAAGACTGCCGTAACGGTTTCCTGCTGGACGGCTTCCCACGCACCATTCCTCAGGCTGACGCCATGAAAGAAGCGGGCATCAACGTGGACTACGTTCTGGAGTTCGACGTACCGGACGAGCTGATCGTTGACCGTATCGTTGGCCGTCGCGTACACGCTGCTTCTGGCCGCGTTTACCACATCAAATTCAACCCGCCTAAGGTTGAAGGCAAAGACGACGTGACCGGCGAAGAGCTGACCACCCGCAAAGACGATCAGGAAGAGACCGTGCGTAAACGTCTGGTGGAATACCATCAGATGACCGCGCCGCTGATCGGCTACTACACCAAAGAAGCGCAGGCGGGTAACACCAAATACGCGAAAGTTGACGGCACCAAAGCCGTGGCTGACGTTCGTGCAGAGCTGGAAAAAATCCTCGGCTAATTGCGCGCCTCTCACCCGGGCTCCCGGGTGAGAAATATTCTCATCTCACCTATTACAGCAATGGGTTTCGTTTAAACGCATTTCCGCTACAATTGACAACCTATCAAATGGTTAAGAGGCGTGAATGAGTCAGGCGAAAACCGGCATCCTGCTTGCCAATCTGGGCACTCCAGAAGCACCCACTCCAGACGCGGTAAAACGCTATCTGCGACAATTTTTAAGCGACACGCGCGTCGTGGATTTTCCGAGACTGCTGTGGTGGCCGCTGCTGCGTGGCGTCATTCTGCCGATTCGCTCTCCGCGCGTTGCTAAACTCTATCAGTCCGTCTGGATGGAAGAGGGCTCGCCGCTGATGGTGTACAGCCGTCGTCAGGAAAAAGCACTGGCCGCCCGCCTGCCGGAGATGCCCGTTGCGCTCGGCATGAGCTACGGCAAACCGTCCCTGAAAAGCGCGGTGGACTCGCTGCTGGCGCAGGGGGTGGACCATATCGTCGTGCTGGCGCTTTACCCGCAGTACTCCTGCTCGACGGTGGCCGCCGTCTGGGACGAGCTGGCCCGCATTCTGGCAACCCGCCGCCGCATTCCTGGCGTGACCTTTATTCGCGATTACGCTGATAACGAGCTTTATATTAAAGCACTTGCCAACAGCGTCCGTGCGTCGTTTGAAAAACACGGCGAGCCGGATCTGCTGCTGCTTTCCTACCACGGGATCCCGCAGCGTTTCGCCAATGAAGGGGATGATTACCCGCAGCGCTGCCGCGATACCACGCGCGAGCTGGTCTCCGCCCTCGGCCTGCCGCCGGAGAAGGTGATGATGACCTTCCAGTCGCGCTTTGGCCGCGAGCCGTGGCTGACGCCGTACACCGATGAAACCCTTAAAATGCTCGGCGAGAAGGGCGTGAAGCACATTCAGGTGATGTCGCCGGGCTTTTCGGCAGACTGTCTGGAAACGCTGGAGGAGATCGCGGTGCAAAACCGGGAGTTTTTCCTTGAGGCCGGCGGCGAAAAGTATGAGTACATTCCGGCGCTTAACGACTCGCCTGAACATATCGACATGATGGTCTCGCTGGTGACGAACAGCCGCTGATCGCACTCCGGGCCGGGTTTGTGCTACCATTCCCGGCCCATATTCTTCGTACAGTTCAGACCATGAAATTTCCCGGTAAACGCAAATCTAAACATTACTTCCCCGTTGATGCCCGCGATCCGCTCCTGCAGCAAATCCAGCCAGAAAATGAAACCAGCGCGGCGTGGGTCGTCGGTATCGATCAGACGCTGGTGGACATTGAAGCGAAAGTCGATGATGCGTTTGTCGCCCGTTACGGTCTGAGCGCCGGTCACTCGCTGGTCATTGAGGACGACGTTGCCGAAGCGCTGTACCAGGAACTGGTGCGCGAAAACCTGATTACCCATCAGTTTGCCGGCGGCACCATCGGCAACACCATGCACAACTACTCCGTGCTGGCAGACGACCGCTCGGTGCTGCTCGGCGTGATGTGCAGCAATATCGAAATCGGAGGCTACGCCTACCGTTACCTGTGCAACACCTCCAGCCGTACCGATCTGAACTATCTCCAGGGCGTTGACGGGCCGATTGGCCGTTGCTTTACGCTGATCGGTGAGTCCGGCGAACGTACCTTTGCCATCAGCCCGGGTCATATGAACAAACTGCGCGCGGAAAGCATTCCCGAAGAGGTGATCGCGGGCGCCTCTGCGCTGGTTCTGACCTCCTACCTGGTGCGCTGTAAGCCGGGCGAGCCGATGCCGGAAGCGACCATGAAGGCGATTGAGTACGCCAAAAAGTACGATGTGCCGGTGGTGTTAACCCTGGGCACGAAATTCGTGATTGCCGATAACCCGGAGTGGTGGCAGGCGTTCCTGAAAGAGCACGTCTCGATTCTGGCGATGAACGAAGAAGAGGCCGAAGCGCTGACTGGTGAAAGCGATCCGCTACTGGCGTCTGATAAAGCGCTGGACTGGGTGGACCTGGTGCTCTGCACCGCCGGCCCTGTCGGGCTGTATATGGCGGGCTTCACTGAGGAAGAGAGCAAACGCAAAACCCAACACCCGCTGCTGCCGGGCGCGATTGCCGAGTTCAACCAGTACGAGTTCAGCCGCGGCATGCGCCATAAAGATTGCGTGAACCCACTGCGTATCTACTCCCACATCGCGCCTTACATGGGCGGGCCGGAGAAGATCATGAACACCAACGGCGCGGGTGACGGCGCGCTGGCCGCGCTGCTGCACGACATTACCGCTAACGCCTACCACAAAACCAACGTGCCGAACTCCAGCAAGCACAAGTTCAGCTGGCTGACCTATTCGTCGCTGGCGCAGGTGTGTAAATATGCCAACCGCGTGAGCTATCAGGTGCTGAACCAGCATTCACCGCGCTTAACGCGTGGGCTGCCGGAACGGGAAGACAGCCTTGAAGAGGCTTATTGGGACAGGTAAAAGCAAAACGGCAACCTGTGGTTGCCGTTTTTAGTGTTTGTTCCCTCTCCCTGTGGGAGAGGGTTAGGGTGAGGGCATCAGGCCGCACCAAATTACCCCGTAACAGCCTCTTCAGCCGGCGGTTTCGCCAGCAGCGTCAGCATCGTATTCGCAATTTCGCGCTCGCCCATCACCACCTGATTTGCACCGCGCTCGGTAATGTACTCCACCTCGTCGTCATAGTGTGCACGGGCGATAATCTCAATTGTTGGGCACTTTTCGCGCGCGGAGGCCACAATCTCGCCCGCTTCATAGCCGTTCGGAATCGTCAGCAATAGCCAGCGGGCACAGTCCAGATGCGCCAGCTCCATGATCTCTTCGTTCGCCGCATTGCCCAGCACCGCGCGAATACCGCGCTCGCGCAGTTCGTCGACGCGGGTGCGCGACGTTTCTATCACCACCAGCGGGATCCCTTGCGCCATCAGCTTCTCACCGAGCAGGCTGCCGACGCGGCCAAAGCCCACCAGCAGGGCATGGTTACAGATATCTACCGGGATCTGCTTCTCTTCCTCGATGGCCTCTTCAAGCGTTTGTTCTTCCAGCGTTTCGGTTTTATCGAGGTATTTTTCCAGCAGGGCAAACAGTACCGGGTTCAGCATAATCGACAGAATCGCTCCCGCCAGCACCAGATTTTGCCCGGCCTGCGGCAGCAGGTTGAGGGCCATACCCAGACCGGCGAGGATAAAGGCGAACTCACCAATCTGCGCCAGGCTGGCGGCGATGGTCAAAGCCGTCCGCGGGGAGTGGCCGAACATCCGCACCAGGAAGAAGGCGGCGAGCGACTTACCAAAGATGATGATCGCCAGCGTGCCCAGCACGGCCAGCGGCTGGTGAATCAGAACCATCGGATCAAACAGCATGCCGACGGAGACAAAGAACAACACGGCGAAGGCGTCGCGCAGCGGCAGGGTATCGTGCGCCGCGCGGTGGCTCAGCTCGGACTCGTTCAGCACCATCCCGGCGAAGAACGCGCCCAGGGCAAAGGAGACATCAAACAGCTCGACAGCGCCAAAGGCAATACCCAGCGCCAGCGCCAGCACGGAGAGGGTAAACAGCTCGCGGGAGCCGGTCGCCGCGCTGCGGGACATGATCCACGGCACCAGACGCCGGCCCACCAGCATCATGATGGCGATAAACGCCACCACCTTGCCGATGGTGATGCTCATGTCCAGCGCCAGCGAGGCGAAGCCGATGTTCTCTTTTTCCATCATTCCGGCGACGGCGGGCAGCAGGACCAGCGTCAGCACCATCACCAGATCTTCCACAATCAGCCAGCCGATCGCGATCTGCCCGCGCTGGCTGTCTATCAGTTGCCTCTCTTCAAGCGCGCGCAGCAGCACCACGGTACTGGCGGTTGAGAGGCACAGCCCAAATACGATGCCGGTCATCAGCGACCAGCCAAGCACTGCGGAAAGCGCCATCCCCAGCAGCGTCGCCACCCCTATCTGGGCGATCGCTCCTGGTATGGCAATCGACTTTACCGCCATCAAATCCTTCAGGGAGAAGTGCAGACCGACGCCAAACATCAGCAGGATCACGCCCAGTTCTGCCAGCTCAGGCGCCAGTTTGGTATCCGCCACGAAGCCTGGCGTGAAAGGTCCCGCCAGTACACCCGCTAACAAATAGCCGACAAGAGGAGAAATACGCAGCTTATTGGCAATCATGCCAAGGATAAAAGCGAGCACAAGTCCACCAACAATGGTGGTAATAAGCGGTGTGGCGTGGTGCATTCCGTCTCCTTTCGTGGTGGGTGTTCCATTTTTGGCGTGAATACCAAAAAGCCAGGTAATAGTTTATGACAATTTTTACCCTTATGTTTATGAATAATTGTTGAAGTTTGAATAAAACGGCAATATGCACGTAAAAAAGCGCATATTGATAAATTCAGTGAGGGGATAAAGAGGAAACCCTTATGGCGTAAGGGGGGAAGGTAGCCAAAGTAAAACTTTAGCTACCCGTAATTCAGGATTTATGACGGTTATCAGGCAGGAATATGGTTAACATCCCAAGAAGCGGCAGGAAAGCGCAGATTTTATAAACCAGGAAAATGCTGGTGTGATCCGCAACCATCCCTAACACCGCTGCGCCAAGCCCTCCCATGCCGAAGGCGAAACCGAAAAAGAGTCCGGAAACCATACCGATCCGGCCAGGCAGCAGCTCCTGGGCATAGACCAGAATGGCGGAAAAGGCGGAAGCGAGGATAAAACCAATAATCACGGTTAAAATCCCCGTCCATTCAAGGCTCGCGTACGGCAAAATAAGGGTAAACGGTGCCACGCCGAGGATAGAGCCCCAAATGACATATTTACGGCCAATCTTATCCCCCACCGGCCCGCCAATGACCGTACCTGCCGCAACGGCGAACAGGAAGGCAAACAGGTGGAACTGCGCATTCTGAACCGATAATCCGAATTTTTGCATCAGATAAAAGGTGTAATAGCTGCTGATGCTCGCCATATAGAAATATTTCGAGAAAATTAGCACCAGCAGCACAGAGACGGCCAGGATAACCTTATTGCGCGGCAGGGGATTGATAACCTTCGCTTTAGGTTTCCCTTTATTCACGCGATGCTGAGCGGCATACCAGCGGCTGATCTGCGCCAGCACGATAATAGCCAGCAGCGCGGCCAGCACAAACCAGGCCACGTTGCCTTTGCCGTACGGGGCGATAATCACCGCCGCCAGCAGCGGGCCGAGGGAGCTACCGAAGTTGCCCCCAACCTGGAAGAGTGACTGCGCCAGCCCGTGACGACCACCGGAAGCCATACGCGCCACGCGGGAGGATTCCGGATGGAAGACGGACGAGCCGGTGCCCACCAGCGCCGCGGCAATCAACACCGTTTCAAAACTCCCCGCCATGGCCAGCAGCACCAGCCCGCTTAAGGTAAAGCACATGCCTATCGGCAGCGACCACGGCATCGGGTATTTATCCGTCCAGTAGCCCACCACCGGCTGTAGCAGCGAAGAGGCGAGCTGGAAGGTCAGGGTGATCATCCCGATCTGTACGAAGGTTAACGAAAACTCGGACTGCAGCAGCGGGTAGATTGCCAGAATCAACGACTGGATCATGTCGTTGAGCAGGTGCGAGAGGCTGATTGCGCCTAAGACTTTAAAAGAGGTGCGCGATGCTGGCGGCGACGCCGGCGCGCCCGGAACGGGCTGGGTTGATTCACTGATTGCCATAGAGAGAAGTACCACGTCTTTAGTTATTAGAGATGCAGGGTGTAATTATTATCCGACTAACATACCCGCGTGTGACATTTGAAGAAAGTCGCAATTCTGAAAACTTATTTGTCTATTCTTGTTAGTCACTGTAATTTTTGCCTTTGTCTATTGGTCAGGGAGAGAGAAGATGAAGTTAATGAAGCGAGGCGTCGCGCTGGCGCTCATCGCCGCATGGGGGCTGACAAGCCTGCCCGCGCAGGCGTATGAAAAAGATAAAACCTATAAAATCACTATCCTGCATACTAACGATCATCACGGCCATTTCTGGCGCAGCGAATACGGCGAATACGGCCTGTCGGCGCAAAAAACGCTGGTGGACGGCATTCGCAAAGAGGTGGCGGCCCAGGGCGGCAGCGTGCTGCTGCTGTCGGGGGGCGATATCAACACCGGCGTGCCGGAATCCGATTTACAGGACGCTGAACCCGATTTCCGCGGCATGAATTTAATCGGTTACGACGCGATGGCCGTGGGTAACCACGAGTTTGATAACCCGCTGAGTGTGCTGCGTCAGCAGGAGAAATGGTCCAAATTCCCGTTCCTCTCCGCCAATATTTATCAGAAAAGCACCGGCGAACGTCTGTTTAAGCCGTGGGCGCTGTTTAAGCGTCAGGATCTCAAAATCGCGGTCATTGGCTTAACCACCGACGATACGGCAAAAATCGGCAACCCTGAGTTCTTCACCGATATCGAATTCCGCAAACCGGCAGACGAAGCGAAGCTGGTGATTCAGGAGCTGCAGCAGAACGAAAAGCCGGACGTGATTATCGCCACTACCCACATGGGACACTACGATAACGGCGAGCACGGCTCCAATGCGCCCGGCGACGTGGAGATGGCGCGCAGCCTGCCGGCAGGCTCGCTGGCGATGATTGTGGGTGGTCACTCACAGGATCCGGTGTGTATGGCTTCCGAAAACAAAAAGCAGGTGGACTACGTGCCGGGCACGCCATGCGCGCCAGACCGTCAGAACGGTATCTGGATAGTACAGGCGCACGAGTGGGGTAAATACGTGGGTCGGGCGGATTTTGAGTTCCGTAACGGCGAGATGAAGCTGGTGCGCTATCAGCTCATTCCGGTCAATCTGAAGAAAAAAGTAACCTACCCGGACGGGAAAAGCGAGCGGGTACTTTACACGCCAGAGATTGCTGAAAACCAGCAGATGCTCTCCCTGCTGACGCCGTTCCAGAATAAAGGCAAGGCGCAGCTGGACGTGAAAATCGGCACGCTGAACGGTCGTCTGGAAGGGGACCGCAGCAAAGTCCGCTTCGTGCAGACTAACATGGGCCATCTGGTGCTGGCGGCGCAAATGGCGCGCACGAATGCGGACTTTGGCGTAATGAGCGGCGGCGGCATTCGTGACTCCATCGAAGGTGGAAACATCACCTACAAAGACGTCCTGAAAGTGCAGCCGTTCGGCAACGTGGTGGTGTATGCGGATATGAGCGGGAAAGAGGTCGTTGACTACCTGACCGCCGTGGCGCAGATGAAGCCGGACTCGGGTGCCTACCCGCAGTTTGCCAACGTCAGCTTTGTGGCGAAGGACGGCAAGCTCAACGATCTGAAAATCAAAGGTGAGCCGGTCGATCCGGCGAAAACCTACCGTCTGGCGACGTTAAGCTTTAACGCCACCGGCGGCGATGGCTATCCGCACATCGATAATAAACCGGGCTACGTAAATACCGGCTTTATCGATGCGGAAGTGCTGAAGCAGTACATCGAGCAGAATTCGCCGATTGACGTGAACGCGTATGAGCCGAAGGGCGAGGTGAGCTGGCAGTAGAGCGGGTTGTTTTTTTGCCCGGTGGCGCTGCGCTTACCGGGCCTACGGGTCAAAATGTAGGCCGGGTAAGGCGTAGCCGCCACCCGGCTTTTCTTTTACTCCCGGCGCGCAATATCCGCAAACTTCGCGTCCAGCATTTTCGCCAGATCGCCCGCCGCCAGCTCGATATCCAGCCCGCGTTTGCCGCCGGATATAAAGATGGTTTCAAACTCCTGGGAAGGCGCATCAATCAGCGTCGGCAGGCGTTTTTTCTGTCCGAGCGGGCTGATCCCACCCACCAGATAGCCCGTGGTGCGTTGCGCAACTATCGGGTCGGCCATATCCACCTTCTTCGCCCCCAGCGCTTTGGCGACTTTCTTCAGATCCAGCTGTCCCGCCACCGGGGTAACCGCCACGGCGAGGTGCTTCATATCACCATTCACCGCGACCAGCAGCGTTTTATAGACCTGGTCAGCGTTCAGCCCCAGCTTTCGCACCACTTCATCACCAAAGTTGGTTTCGTTCGGATCGTGATCGTAGGTGTGGATCCGGAAAGAAATGTTGTGTTTTTCGAGTAATTTAACGGCGGGAGTCATAGCTATCCTTCTTACGACAGACAATTCATGCGGCCAGCATACGCCTGACGTTTGTCTAAAAAATAGCACCATCTTGCGCAATAGTGTTGGAAGTGATGGTCACTTTGAGCGACAATCGGCTCAGCCGAAGGTCACTTCGGTATAATAAAAACGATGAAATTCCTCTTTGACGGGCCAATAGAGATATTGGCCATTTTTTTATTTCAACAGCGACGGCAAATTCCCTTCGCCGTATAAATGCAGCGCCCCGACCGCCACCACGTATTCCCCCGCAGGTAAAGCATGCAGCGTCTCTCGCCAGGCTTTGTTGCGCGCATTCATCAGCACATCATACAGCGATTCGCTGAACGTCGACGGTAACGCCAGTTTACCGTCCGCGGGCGGTGCATCCAGCCACCAGCCAATCATGGTCTGCAGCAGGCGCGCGTTGGTGTGCCAGTGGGTGAGGGTATCATCCAGCAGCATCAGACCGTCATCAGGAAGCTGGCGCAGGAGCGCAATCTGGCTGTCCGTCCCTTCCAGCTCGATGATGGGCACACGGCGCGCCCGCGCCACGTTCAGCAGCTGGTAATCAATGCCGTAATCACCGCGCAGGCCCAGACGCTGCGCCTGCGTGGCCTGCAGTACCATGGCAATTTGCCACAGCGGCAGGGTATCAATCATGGGGAGCGACACGCCAGTTTCATCCGCGACGCGCGTCAGTTCCGCAAGCTGGGCCTCATTCAGACGTTCCGCCAGTGGGAGATCGCTTTCAAGCCCGGCAAACGGCGACTCGTGGCCGGAAATGTCCGCCTCGACGACCAGCGCGTCGGCGCGCTTCAGGCGTTTTATCAGACCGGGTGGCAGGGGTGACATCCCCTGCGTGCCCATATGGATGCTGCCGACCAGGTGAAGGTGTTGCCCACCCGGAAGCGTAATATCCATACCGGGCCAGTCATAGCGGCGGGGGAAGAGGGCGCGAAACGATGCTTTTATACGATTAAACAGACTCATACGCGCTCCATGACCGGAAAGGGTCATGCTAGCGCGTACGAGAACAAGGTTCAATCTTTCGGTTTAAACCGCAGCAGACGGTTGGCGTTGCTCACCACGGTGATGGACGAGAGCGCCATCGCAGCACCCGCAACAACCGGGTTCAGCAGGGTGCCGGTCAGCGGCCACAAAATGCCTGCGGCAACCGGGATACCGAGCGAGTTATAAATAAATGCCCCCAGCAGGTTCTGCTTCATGTTGCGCAGCGTGGCTTTCGAAATGGCCAGCGCATCGGCAACGCCCATCAGGCTGTGGCGCATCAGCGTAATGGCGGCGGTTTCAATGGCGACATCGCTCCCGCCGCCCATGGCAATCCCCACGTCCGCCTGGGCCAGCGCCGGGGCATCGTTGATGCCGTCGCCCACCATCGCCACCTGGCGACCCTGACTTTGCAGGTTCTTGATGGCGTCCGCTTTGCCATCCGGCAGCACGCCCGCAATCACCTCATCTATACCGGCTTCTTTCGCGATGGCGTTGGCGGTGGTCGGGTTGTCCCCGGTCAGCATCACCAGACGGTAGCCCGCGCGGTGCAGTCGCTGTAAGGCATCCACGCTGTCCTGGCGAAGCGGATCGCGCACGGCCAGCAGCGCGGCAGCGTTGCCATCCACCGCCAGCAGAACCGGGGTGGCGCCCTGAGAGGCCTGCGCTTTCAGCTCATCTTCCAGCGCGGACGTATCAACACCGTTTTCATTGAGCAGCGCCTGGTTACCCAGCAGCAGCGCGTGGCCGTCGGCTTCACCGCTGACGCCTAGCCCGCGCAGGGTGCGGAAATTGCTGACCTGCGGCAGGGCAGAAGCATTCGCCTTATCGAGAATGGCGCGGGCCAGCGGGTGGCTGGAACCCTGCTCCAGCGCGGCGGCAAGGCGCAGCGCGTCCTCTTCTGCAATGCCAGCGGTGCTCACGGCCACAACCTGCGGTTTGCCCTCGGTTAGCGTGCCGGTTTTATCAAAGACAATGGTATCCAGCGTGCTCGCCCGCTGCAGGGCATCCGCATCACGGACCAGCACGCCAAACTCGGCGGCGCGTCCGACGCCGGAGATAATCGACATCGGTGTCGCCAGGCCAAGGGCGCACGGACAGGCGATGATCAGCACCGTGGTGGCGATCACCAGGGTGTAAACAATCTGCGGTGCCGGGCCGAAGAAATACCAGATAGCCGCGCTCAGCAGGGCAATGCCGACCACCACCGGCACAAAAATGGCCGAGATTCTGTCAGCAAGCTGGCCAATTTCCGGCTTGCTGCTCTGCGCCTGGCGCACCATGCGGATAATACGCGACAGTGTTGTGTGGCTGCCGACGGCGCTGGCGGTAAACAGCACGCTGCCGTCCTGCACCACCGTGCCAGCATGAACGGCGTCGCCGTCTGATTTCTGCTGAGGGATAGGCTCGCCGGTCAGCATCGCTTCATCCAGCCAGGCTTCGCCCTGGGTTATCTTACCGTCAACGGGAACGCGATCGCCCGTCGTCAGGCGCAGCGTCATGCCGGGCTGAACCTCGGCCAGCGGGACGCTTTTTTCCCCGTCGTCCGTAACCACGCGGGCCGTCGGCGGGGTTAAATCGAGCAAGCGTTCCAGCGCTTTCGAGGAGCGCTGACGGGCGCGGGCTTCCAGCATATGGCCCAGGTTAATCAGGCCGATAATCATCGCGCTCGCTTCATAATAGAGATGCCGCGCTTCCATCGGGAACCACTGGGGCCAGACGTTCACGCTCATTGAATAGAGCCACGCCGCGCCGGTACCGAGCGCGACCAGCGTATCCATCGTCGCAGTGCGGTTTTTCAGGCTCTTCCAGGCGCTGGCATAGAAATGCCCGCCTGCAAAGACCATGACCGCCAGAGTAATCAGGCCTATCGCCAGCCACAGCGTGCGGTTTTCAGCGGTGACCATCATGTTGTCACCCATCATGCCCCAGACCATCACCGGAATACCGACCAGCAGGGCAACGATCGCCTGCCAGCGGAAGCGCTTCATGGTGGCGATAGCCGTTTCCTGCTGGCGCTCGCGGCGCTCGGCATCGTCTTCGATGGCCTCCGCCCCGTAGCCCGCTTTCTCAACGGCCTGTACTAAATCTGCGGCGGAGGCACTGCCCATCACCAGCGCAGTACGCTCCGCAAGGTTGACCCGTGCCTGCGCGACGCCCGGTACGGCCTGCAAGGCGTTTTGTACCCGAGAGACGCAGCTGGCGCAGCTCATGCCGTTGATCAGCAGCTGTTGGCTGTCATCAATATCATCAGCTGCCGGAAGCTCAGGAGTGGCCGCTGTCAGTGCTTCCGACGGGGATGATGACTCTGCCAGCGGTTTAGCCTTTGGGTGGCTTAACTCCGCCCCGTAACCGGCCTGTTTAATGGTATCAATCAGCGCGTCGGCGCTGGCGCTGCCGGTTACGGCGGCATGATCGATAGTCACTTCAGCGCTTTCCACATCAGGACGCTGTTCCAGGCTTTCTTTCACGCGTTTGACGCAGTGGCCGCAGGAGAGGCCGTCCAGCGTAAGGTCGATAGTGTGAGACATAACAAAACTCCCGTATAATATATTGGTCAGTTGTTGACCGGAGTAACGCTTTTCGCTAACTGTTATGAAGGTTAAACCTTCCATCAAGGGGAAGGTCAAGGGGGAAAAGTGAATATCAGTGACGTGGCAAAAAAAACGGGCTTAACCAGCAAGGCAATCCGCTTTTATGAAGAGAAGGGGCTGGTGACGCCACCGCTGCGCAGTGAAAACGGCTACCGCAGCTATACGCAGCTGCATCTCGATGAACTGACGCTGCTGCGCCAGGCAAGACAGGTGGGGTTTAACCTGGAAGAGTGCGGCGAGCTGGTTAACCTGTTTAACGATCCGAAGCGCCACAGCGCCGACGTAAAAAAACGCACGCTGGAAAAAGTGGCAGAGATTGAACGCCACATCATCGAGCTGCAGGCGATGCGCGAACAGCTGTTGCAGCTGGCGGAATCCTGTCCGGGGGATGACAGCGCCGACTGCCCGATTATCGATAATCTTGCCGGCTGCTGCCATCGCAAAACCCACGCTTAGCAGGCTTTCACCCGCAGCGTAATGCCTTCCACCGCAATGACCTCAACCTGTGTTCCGGCGCTGAGGTCGTTGTCGGCCACCACCGGCCACGAGCTGTCGCCCACGCGCATATGCCCGCGCCCGTTCACCAGCGCGGCGTCGAGCGTAAAGCGCTTGCCGATAATCTGCTGTCCGCGCTGGTTAAGATGCGCGTCCAGCGGTTTCTGCTCTTTTACCTGGCGGTTAAGCCAGCGCCACCACAGCCAGGCGGCGACCAGCGTCAGCACGGCAAACAGCGCGCCCTGCCACGCCCAGTCCAGAGGAAGGATCCAGACCAGCAGGCCAGTAATGACAGCGGCAACACCGCTCCAGAGCAGGTAGCCGTTGCCGCCCAGCATTTCCGCCGCCAGCAATAAGCCACCGAGGCTTAGCCAGAAGGCATGAGGATGTGCAACGATGAGCTCAATCATTTTTTACGCTCGTTTCCGCTGTCTTTGATCAGTTCGGCGATCCCCGCGATAGAGCCCATCAGGCTGCTGGCGTCCAGCGGCATCATCACCACTTTGCTGTTGTTCGCGGAGCCGATCTCTTTCAGCGCATCGGTATATTTTTGCGCGACGAAGTAGTTCACGGCCTGAATGTCCCCGGCGGCAATCGCCTCGGAGACCATCTGCGTCGCACGGGCTTCCGCTTCTGCGGAACGTTCACGCGCTTCTGCCTGCAAGAACGCGGACTGACGGTCGCCTTCGGCTTTCAGGATCTGCGACTGTTTTTCCCCTTCCGCTTTGAGGATCTCCGCCTGACGGACCCCTTCGGCTTCCAGAATATAGGCGCGCTTGGTGCGCTCGGCCTTCATCTGGGCGTTCATGGAGGCGATAAGCTCAGCCGGCGGGCGCACGTCGCGGATCTCAATACGGGTAACTTTGATCCCCCACGGGTTCGTGGCCTCGTCGACAATGTGCAGCAGGCGGGTATTGATGCTGTCGCGCTGGGAGAGCATCTCGTCCAGCTCCATCGAGCCGAGCACGGTACGGATGTTGGTCATGGTCAGGTTGACGATCGCCAGCTCCAGGTTGCTCACCTCATAGGCCGCTTTCGGGGCATCAATCACCTGAATAAAGCAGACGGCATCAATGGTGACGTTGGCGTTATCTTTGGAGATCACTTCCTGAGAGGGGATATCCAGCACCTGTTCCATCATGTTGATCTTGCGACCAATTCTGTCCATGAACGGGATAATCAGGCTTAAGCCGGGCTGCAGCGTGTTGGTATAGCGGCCGAAACGCTCTACGGTCCACTGATAACCCTGCGGGACAATTTTGACGCCTGCGCCCACAATAACCAGCGCAACGAATATTAGGACGGGAACAACGATGAGCATAAAAACCTCCTGTTTTGCATGCTTTGGTGAGAAAAAGAGCGTGTTTGCTATTCGTAAGTATATCGGCTAATGGGCTAAAATTCGCCCCGTCTGGCGGGCGGGGCGGTGTGTCAGTGGTAGCTGTAGGTAAAGTCAGCGATCAGCGCATCGTCACCCGCATCAGCGATGGCTTTCGACAGGCCGTGATAGAAGGTTTCCAGCCCAATCTCTTCTACCTGCTGCAGCTGCTCACGGATCGGTGCGCAGAACAGTTCCGCATTGCCTGCGCCAACGCGCTTGTTGTTCGGCGGAAGTTGACCGGTGATCCCTTTGAACCAGGTGCGTACCGCGCCTTTCAGAGAGCTGGGCGCGTCGTTGACGGCGTCGTGTCCCGTCAGAATTTGCAGCGTCGGGAACTGGTCTGCACACACTGCCGTTTTCATGCGCGCATAAAACTGGCTGAAGAGTTCGAAAGACTGCAGATCGGTGACTTTGGGTTTGGTCGTTTTGCCCTGAACGTTGCCTGTCTTTTTCGCTGCGGGCTGCGCGGGCGCCAGCTTATTAAGCTGCAGATCGAACAGCAGGTTCGCGTGTTCGCGTCGTTTGCTTACGTCCGGGAAGCGTTCGATAAACGCGCGGATAAATTCCGGCGTCATCAGGTCAGCAAAATCATGGTTGACCAGCCACTGGCCGCGGGCAAACTCACCGGGAGACTGGAACCAGGCCGGAACCTTGCCCGGCTCGAACTCTTTGACATTTCCTTTGCCGTCGATTTCAACGAAGCGAGTGCCGTTGTCAAACGCAAAGCGGCAATTCTTCAGCTGAATGACCGGCTTCATCTTCAGCAGGCCCTTAACAAACCGGACAAGCTCTCCCCCGAACACATAAGCCGTAACGGATTCTGAAGCAATAGCGGCAAGAAGCTGATCGATGGTTTTCACGCCAGGTTCAAGTTCAGAAAACTCATAAAAAGTGTGAATATTAGACATTCTGGTACTTCCTTATTGTGTTGCGGGCAGAGCTTAACACCACTTTAACGAATGTTCTAAACCAGGGATGCGGAAGTGTCGCTAAGGTCACGGCGTAAACTGTAAAGCGAAAGTGTAAAGCATGTCTAATGAATGCACGTTAAACACAATAGGAAGTCTTGGTGGCGAAAGGGGGCGCTAAAACGCGTTGTGACGAACGTGCGGCACGGATTATGCTAATAACGCTCGGTGGTTACTGGAAAAAATATGAACAACGAAAATGCAGTTTTGCAGATAAAGGACGTTGGCTTTCGTGTCGCGAATAACACGATCCTTCAGCACGTCGGCTTTAACCTTTCTCCCGGTGAGTTCAAGCTAATAACGGGGCCGTCAGGCTGCGGTAAAAGTACATTACTGAAGATTGTGGCCTCACTTCTGAGCCCAACGGAGGGGACCATTCTGTTTGAAGGGCAGGATATTGCGTCCCTCTCTCCGGAAAGCTATCGCCAGCAGGTCTCTTATTGCGTACAAACGCCAACGCTTTTTGGCGACACGGTTTTTGACAACCTGATTTTTCCGTGGCAAATCCGCAATAAAACGCCGGAGCCGGAAAAATTCATCAACGATCTGGCCCGTTTTGGCCTGGCGAAGGAGACGCTGACCAAATCCGTCAGTGAGCTCTCGGGCGGAGAGAAGCAGCGCGTCTCGCTGATCCGTAATCTGCAGTTCTTACCGAAAGTATTGCTGCTGGATGAAATCACCAGCGCGCTCGATGACGCCAACAAACGCAACGTCAACGAGATTATTCATCGTTACGCCCGCGAGCAGAATATTGCCGTGCTGTGGGTGACGCATGACTCAAACGAAATTACCCATGCGGATGACGTGATTACGCTCCAGCCGCACGGCGGGAAAATGCAGGAGGCCAACCGTGGGTGAGCATAACATTACCAATGAATCTCTGGCGTTTTCGATGGTGCTGGTGCTGATTGCAATTGTGGTCAGCTACCGGGAAAAGCTGGGGCTGGAAAAAGATATTGTCTGGAGCATCTGCCGCGCGGTGATTCAGCTCATCATCGTCGGCTATGTGCTTAAGTATATTTTCAACGTCAACCACGCGGTGCTGACGCTGCTGATGGTGCTCTTTATCTGCTTTAACGCGGCGTGGAACGCGCAGAAACGCAGTAAATATATTGATAAGGCGTTTATCTCGTCGTTTATCGCGATTACCACCGGGACGGCGCTCACCCTGGCGGTGCTGGTGCTCTCCGGCTCGATTGAGTTTACGCCGATGCAGGTTATCCCTATCTCCGGGATGATTGCCGGGAACGCGATGGTGGCCGTTGGGCTTTGCTACAACAACCTCGGCCAGCGTTTCAGCAGCGAACAGCAGCAGCTGCAGGAGAAGCTAAGCCTGGGGGCGACGCCAAAGGTGGCCTCGGCGCGGCTGATCCGTGAGAGCATTCGCTCATCGCTGATCCCTACCGTGGATTCAGCCAAAACGGTGGGGCTGGTGAGCCTGCCGGGCATGATGTCGGGGCTAATCTTTGCCGGTATCGATCCGGTAAAAGCGATTAAGTATCAGATCATGGTGACGTTTATGCTGCTTTCCACGGCGAGCCTGTCAACCATCATTGCCTGCTACCTGACGTATCGGAAGTTCTACAACGCGCGTCACCAACTGGTGGTGACGCAGTTGAAAAAGTCGGCGTAAACCGTCTTTTGTAGGCCCGGTAAGGCGGAGCCGCCACCGGGCTTTTTTATCAGTACAGCAGCGCATACAGCTGACGACGATACTTCGACGCCAGCGCGTCTCTGGTGCCCAGCGCGGCCAGGATCTCCTGGAACATCTTGCGCGCCTGGCCGTCTGCGGCAGCCAGATCTTTCTGCAGGTGGCTGAACAGCAGCTCCAGCGCCTCTTCGTTACGTCCTACCTGATGCAGCTGCAGCGCCAGCTGGCTTGCCAGCGCGGCATCCGCCGGGTTGTCGGCGACCTGCAGCTGCAGCTGCTGAATTTCCGGGGTGTCCGCTGCCTGCTTCAGCAGCTCAATCTGCGCTACCAGTCCCTGATAGCGGGTGTCCTGATCCTGCATTGGAACCGTCTTGAGCACGGCTTCTGCGTCTTCTGAACGGTGCAGGGCAATCTGCGTTTCCGCCAGCAGCAGGCCAATCTGGCTGTTCTGGTTCGACAACTGCCACGCCTCTTTCAGCAAAGGCAGTGCTTCGTCGTATTTGCCTTCCTGCATCAGCGCCATGCCTTCCTGCGCTTTAAGCTCTTCTTCGCGCGGCAGCACCTTATCCAGCAGGGCGCGGATAGCCTCTTCCGGCTGCGGTCCCTGGAAGCCATCAACAGGCTGACCGTTCTGGAACAGGTAGACGGTTGGAATGGCGCGCAGACCAAACTGCGACGCGACCATCGGCTCGGCGTCACAGTCCAGCTTAGCGAGAATAAACTGCCCGTTGTACTGGGCGGCAAGGCTTTCCAGCACCGGCGTCAGCTGTAGACAGTGCTGGCTGCGCTCAGACCAGAAGTAGAACAGCACCGGTTTGGTCATTGACTGTTCGAGGACCTGTTGCAGGTTTGCTTCAGTAATATTGACGATATTCTGTACGGACATGCGGCTTTCTCTTTTGTCGGTTTGTTCTTTACATGGGGGATAAGCGTCGTCGCTTCAACTCAACCCTGTAAAATTTTGTCCATTATCCTGCCCGGCAGCAGGCGCTTTAACCAGCCTACGGCATGGGTGACCAGCGTCACCGGGTAGCGCATCTTCGGATGTTCACTCTCAAAAGCATGGCGCACTTTGGCAACCACCGCCTCTGGCCCGAGGGTAAAGCGTGCGGCAATGCCGGGGTTTTCGACCGGCTTATCCGCCTGCGTCTGGTTAACGTTCTCGGTAAAGCGGGTGCGGATCGGGCCGGGCTCAATCAGGCTGACCTTGATGCCGCTGTGGCGTAACTCCATGCGCAGGGCATCGGACCAGGCTTCCAGCGCATATTTACTGGCGGCGTAGGCGCCGCGCCCCGGGGTAGAAATCAGCCCCATCACTGACGATGTCATTACGATGCGCCCTTCGCCGTGCGGCAGCATGGCCGGGAGCAGACGCATGGTGAGCTGATGCACGCCAAAGAAATTGGTTGAAAACTGTTTCTCCAGCGTTTCACGCGAGAGCGTATCCAGCGGGCCATATACGCCGTAGCCGGCATTGTTAAAGAGCCCGTACAGACGATTGTCGGTCAGGGCTATCACCTCGTCGGCGGCGCGTTCAACGCTCTCCGGCGAGTCCATATCCAGCTGTACGCCGGTGAAGCCCATTGCGTTCATGCGCTCGACATCGTCAGGCTTGCGGCAGGCTGCCAGCACCCGAAATCCCTGGCGCTTTAATTCGAGCGCGCTTTCAAGACCGATTCCGCTGGAACATCCTGTAATTAAGACCGATTTTTGCATAACTTTACCTGTCAGGAACTCCGCTGAATTACGAGTCATGTTTAACTAAAGGAGCCAGCCGCGTTGCCATCCAGTCGGCAATAAACGGCTGCGCATCGCGATTGGGGTGGATACCGTCGTCCTGCATCCACTGGGGTTTGAGATAGACCTCTTCCATGAAAAATGGCAGGAGCGGAATATCAAACTCTTTGGCAAGCTTAGGGTAGATCGCGCTAAAGGCCTCATTATACCGACGACCGTAGTTGGCGGGCAGGCGAATTTGCATCAGCAGCGGCTGGGCGTTTGCCGCCTTGATGTCCTGCAAAATGGTGCGCAGCGTTTGCTCGGTTTGCTGAGGCTGGAAGCCGCGCAGGCCGTCATTACCGCCCAGTTCAACCAGCACCCAGCGCGGCTGATGCTGCTTGAGCAGCGCAGGCAGGCGCGACAGCCCTTGCTGAGAGGTATCGCCGCTGATGCTGCCGTTGACAACGGTCGTCTTGCTTTGCCATTTATCATTAAGCAGAGCCGGCCAGGCCGCGCTGGCCGCCATGCGGTAGCCCGCGCTCAGGCTGTCGCCAAGAATCAGTAACGTGTCCGCTGCCGCCGCGCGGAAGGTCATCAGCATCAAAAACAGGAAGGGCAAATGCCAGCGGAAAACAGTGTTGAAGTTCATCGTCTTAAGAAGTCCGTCGGTCAGGGGGAGCAGGAGCTTTCAATCCTTACCGGAGTTGAACTCGTTGTCAAACGCGCCGAAACCATCGCGCTGATTGGCGAATCCGGTTCCGGCAAGTCCACGCTGCTGGCGATTCTGGCCGGTCTGGATGACGGCAGCAGCGGCGAAGTCCACCTTGTCGGGCAGCCGCTGCACCAGCTTGATGAAGAGGCGCGAGCCGCGCTGCGCGCGCGTCATATCGGCTTTGTCTTTCAGTCCTTTATGCTGATCCCGACGCTGAACGCGCTGGAAAACGTCGAGCTCCCGGCGCTGCTGCGCGGCGAAAAGAGTCGCGAAAGCCGCACGCATGCGAAGGCGCTGCTGGAACAGCTCGGTCTGGGCAAGCGCCTCGACCATCTTCCCGCCCAGCTTTCCGGGGGCGAGCAGCAGCGCGTGGCGCTGGCGCGCGCCTTTAATGGACGCCCCGAGGTGCTGTTTGCCGATGAGCCCACCGGCAACCTTGACCGTAAAACCGGCGACAAAATTGCTGACCTGCTGTTTTCGCTGAACCGTGAACATGGCACCACGCTTATTCTGGTGACGCACGATCCGCAGCTGGCCGCCCGCTGCGACCGTCGCCTGCGGCTGGTGAACGGTATCCTTCAGGAGGAAGCATGATTGCCCGCTGGTTCTGGCGCGAGTGGCGCTCGCCCTCGCTGCTGATTGTCTGGCTGGCGTTAAGCCTGGCGGTGGCCTGCGTGCTGGCGCTCGGCAGCGTCAGCGACCGCATGGAAAAAGGGCTTAGCCAGCAGAGCCGCGAATTTATGGCCGGGGACCGGGCGCTGCAAAGTTCGCGTCCCGTCCCGCCTGGCTGGATTGAGGAAGCGCGCAAAGAAGGGCTGAAGGTGGGGGAGCAAATCACCTTCCAGACCATGACCTTCGCGGGAGACACCCCGCAGCTCGCCAGCGTGAAAGCCGTGGACGACGTCTACCCGATGTACGGTGAATTACAAACCAGCCCGCCGGGGTTAAAGCCGATGCCCGGTACGGTGCTGCTGGCATCGCGCTTGATGGCGCTTCTGAACCTGAAACCCGGCGACAGTATCGACGTGGGCGACGCGACGCTGAAAATCGCCGGGGAAGTGGTGCAGGAGCCCGACTCCGGCTTTAACCCGTTCCAGCTTGCGCCGCGCCTGTTGATGAACACCGCGGATGTTCCGGCAACCCATGCCGTCCAGCCGGGAAGCCGCGTGACCTGGCGCTACAAGTTTGGCGGCACGCCTGCCCAACTTGAGGCGTATGAAAAATGGCTTCTGCCGCAGCTCAAGCCGGAGCACCGCTGGTACGGGCTGGAGCAGGACGAGGGGGCGCTCGGTAAATCCCTGGAGCGTTCTCAGCAGTTCCTGCTGCTGTCGGCATTGTTGACCCTGCTGCTGGCGGTGGCGGCGGTTGCCGTGGCGATGGGGCATTACTGCCGCAGCCGCTACGACCTGGTGGCGATCCTTAAAACCCTCGGCGCGGGGCGCAAGCAGCTGCGCAAGCTGATCGTTGGCCAGTGGCTGATGCTGCTGGTGCTGTCGGCATTCAGTGGCGGGATAATGGGGCTGCTGTTTGAAAAGCTGCTGATGGTGATGCTGAAACCGGTACTCCCGACCGCATTGCCCCCAGCCAGCCTCTGGCCGTGGCTGTGGGCGATTGGCGCGATGACGGTGATTTCGGTGCTGGTGGGGCTGCGTCCGTACAGGCTGCTGCTCGCGACGCAGCCTCTGCGCGTGCTGCGCAATGATGTGGTGGCGAACGTCTGGCCGCTGAAGTTCTATCTTCCGGTGATTATTGCCGTCGCTGTCGGGCTGCTGGCCTGGCTGATGGGCGGTAGCACGCTGCTGTGGGCGGTGCTGGCCGGGGCGGTTGTGCTGGCGCTGCTGTGCGGCGTGCTGGGCTGGATACTGCTCAACGTTCTGAAAAGGCTGACGGTAAAATCCCTGCCCGTGCGGCTTGCGGTCAACCGCCTGCTGCATCAGCCCTGGTCAACGCTAAGCCAGCTGTCGGCTTTTTCTCTGTCGTTTATGCTGCTGGCGCTGCTTTTAGTGTTGCGCGGGGATCTGCTGGATCGCTGGCAGCAGCAGCTTCCCCCGGAAAGCCCGAACTATTTCCTGATCAACATCGCACCGGAACAGGTCGCGCCGCTGAAGGGCTTCCTGTCGGAGCATCACATTATCCCCGAGTCGTTCTACCCCATCGTTCGCGCGCGTCTGACGCAGATCAACGGCCAGTCAACCGAGGGGAACAAGGACGAGTCGCTGAACCGCGAACTGAACCTGACGTGGCAGGAGAAACGTCCAGACCATAACCCGATTACGGCCGGTAGCTGGCCGCCGAAAGCGGGGGAGGTGTCTATGGAAGAGGGGCTGGCGACGCGCCTGAAGGTGAAGCTCGGGGACAGCGTGACCTTCACCGGTGATACCCAGGATTTTACCGCGAAAGTTACCAGCCTGCGTAAAGTGGACTGGGAAAGCCTGCGGCCAAACTTCTTCTTTATCTTCCCGCCGGGCGCGCTGGACGGACAGCCGCAGAGCTGGCTGACCAGCTTCCGCTGGGAAAACGGCAACGGCATGCTGACGCAGCTTAACCGGGAATTCCCGACGGTCAGCCTGCTGGATATTGGCGCGATCCTGAAACAGGTGGGGCAGGTGCTGGAGCAGGTCAGCCGCGCGCTTGAGGTCATGGTCGTGCTGGTGACGATCTGCGGCGTGCTGCTGCTGCTGGCTCAGGTGCAGGTGGGCATGCGCCAGCGTCATCAGGAGCTGATAGTTTACCGCACGCTCGGGGCGGGTAAGCGCCTGCTGCGCATGACCCTCTGGAGCGAGTTTGCGCTGCTGGGGCTGGTGGCGGGTCTGGTCGCGGCGATTGGCGCTGAGACGGCGCTGGCGGTGCTGCAGACAAAGGTCTTCGACTTCCCTTGGGAGCCTGACTGGCGCCTCTGGTTGATCCTGCCTCTATGCGGTGCGGTGCTGCTTTCTCTTTGCGGAGGCTGGCTCGGCACGCGACTGTTAAAGGGTAAAGCGCTGTTCCGTCAGTTTGTGAGTTGATTTAGCACGGTGATAGTTACGCGCCGGGTTTTAATGCCGGCGCGTAATGTTTAAATAGCACAAAGTGATAATACCCACTCATTTAGTAGCACAAAACATTAAAAACCCGTCCCCACAGCCCGATTATTTCCAGTTAATATTCACCAGCTAAATATTTAGCAGCGTGTCTATTAAGGAAAAATAATGACTATAAAAAAATCAGCGCTGGCGGTAACGATTGGCGCGGCAGTGGCATTAACGACGTTCGCCTCTCAGGCGGAAATCACCGTTCTTAAGCAGGATCCTCAGGCGGGTAACCCGCTAAGCCGTCTGAACTTCACCGTTGGCGGCAGTATCCGTCCTCAGTTCCAGAACATGACCGGCGACGACGGTAAAAACAGCTACAAGCGTAACGGCTTTGACGGCGGCACCCGTTTCCGTTTCGCGGCTGATTACTACCTGTTTGATGACATCAGCTGGATCAGCTACTACGAGCTGGGAGTGAACATTCCTGCCCAGTTTAACTGGGATCATCACTATGCAGACGGCGCCCACGACACCACTCGCCGTATGCTCTACACCGGCCTGAAGAGCGATACCTGGGGTACGCTGACCTTCGGTCAACAGAACAGCGTTTACTATGATGTGGTTGGCGTGAAAACCGATATCTGGGACTACGACATGATCGGTCAGGCACCGGGTAACGGGATCAACGGCGACTACGACGGCTCTTACCGTTCACGCCAGATGCTGAAATATAAGAAAACCGTGGGCGATGCGGACATTTACGCATCCTACCTGTTTGAAGACAGCGAATACCTGCCGGGCAACGGCCTGCGCTACAAGCGCAAAGGCGGCGGCTCGCTGGGTATCGATTACCACCTGACCACCGATCTGACCTGGGGCGCAGCGTGGAACTACACCCGCGCCGACATGCGTAACCCGGACAACGGCGACAGCAAAACCTACGATCAGAATATCGTCGGTACCGCACTGAGCTGGACGCCGGACAACTGGACCTTCTCCGCGGGCGGCGGCTGGTACCAGAACTTCCTGACCACCAAAAAAGTGTCTGTTAACGACTACTTTGCGGGCGACGCGTGGGGTATTGAATACTTCGCAGGGTATAAATTCCCAATCGGTCAGTACGCGGTGAAATCCATCCAGCCTTACTTCATGGGTGACCGTATTGAGTACGTGAACGGCCGCAACTACCAGCGTATCGACAACGGCGTGGGTATCAGCTTCCAGCTGGATTACGGTTTCCGCGTGGATTACGAACACGTGTTCACCTCCAGCACCGACAACCTGGGCGACATGAATCTGGTGCGTCTGCGTTACGACTTCTAAGTGGTCTTGTAGGGTGCGGCCTGATGCCCTCACCCTGACCCTCTCCCACGGGGAGAGGGAACAAACATTAAAAACGGCAACCCTGGTTGCCGTTTTGCTTTTACCTCGCCACCCGGCTTTCTTTTTCAGCGATCAAGCCACTCAGCAATGTCTGCGAACGTCCCGCGATACACAATCTTCTCCGCTTTTTTCTCCAGCTGATAGCCGTACATCGGGTCGTAATAGTCCTTCAGCAGCGGTGCAAGCCAGCTGAAGTGCGCCTCCGTGCTGCCAGAGCGTTGCTGTTCCAACAGCGCGGAATCTAACAGCGCGGTGAATTCTGCATACCGCTGCAGCCCCAGGCGGCGGCGGATGGCGAACAGGCCGTGGTGCAGGTACTCGCTGTACTCTTTCCAGCCCGCTTCCTCGCCGTATGCGGCAGAAAAATCCGCCCACATATGGTCGAAATACTCTTCGCGCAGGCGTTCAAGACGAATTTCAAACGGGTCTTCGACGACAACGATAGGGGCTTCAACCATGCGGTCGCGCAGGCACTCCGGCAGGTGGTTGGAGCCAATCATCCGGCCTTCATCTTCCAGCACCCAACGCGCAGCGTCTTTTTTCAATAGTTCAACCGCAAGGTGGTTTTCAAAGCTGGCCTGGGAAAGCTGCGGCGTGAGCGTGCGGCCAAACGACGAACCGCGATGGTGTGCCAGCCCTTCCAGATCGATGCCCTGCGGGTGCTGCTTCACCAGCAGCGTTTTACCGTTTCCGGTACAGCCGCCGATTAGCACCATCGGCTTTTGCGACTGCTCGATCGTCACCTGAATCGCCGTCTGACGCAGGGCCTTATAGCCGCCGCGGATCAGCGGGTAGTCGACGCCCGCCTCTTTAAGCCAGGCCTGCGAGATATGCGAGCGCTGGCCGCCGCGCGCGCAGCAGAGAAAGCCCTCAGGATGGGCAAGACTGGCTTCCCGCCAGGCGCGGATACGCGCGTCGCGCGTTTCACCGTTCACCAGGCGATGGCCGAGCGCGAGCGCGGCTTCGGGGCCCTGGCGTTTGTAGCACGTGCCAACGGCGGCGCGCTCGTCGTCGTTCATCAAGGGCAGGTTGACTGCCGCAGGCATCGCGCCCTGGGCAAATTCGATCGGCGCGCGAACGTCGATTAAAGGGGTATCAGACGCGAGGATCGCGCGATAGTCCGTTCCATCGTTCATGGTTATTCCAGAAGAAAACTCAGCAGCAATGGGCGGGGATTGTACGCCGGGGAAGGGGAAGGTCAACTCCCCGGCGTGGATGTCTTACTTAAGCTTTGACTGTGCCCAGACAATGCCGCTTGCATATTCCGGCGGCAGGAGAGGAACGATCGCTTCCAGGGTGGCGCTCAGGCGGTCCGTATCGGTATCGTTCAGGTTCAGGTGACCGACCTTACGA
This sequence comes from Enterobacter sp. KB-280D8, assembly GCF_041399405.1. NCBI lineage: Bacteria > Pseudomonadati > Pseudomonadota > Gammaproteobacteria > Enterobacterales > Enterobacteriaceae > Enterobacter > Enterobacter sp. KB-280D8. The sequence continues at coordinate 698,716 of NZ_JBGKEC010000002.1, read as the reverse complement.
CCCTCGCGGACCTCTTTGTCATACCAGTGCAGGTGCACCAGCGGCAGCTTTAGCCAGTCGTAGTTCAGATCGGTCCCGATCAGGTTGATCATCACCGACGGGCTGTTAACGACGGGCTTCGGCAGCGGCAGGTCGGTGATGGCGCGCAGATGCAGTTCGAACTGGCTGATGGAGGCGCCGTTTTGCGTCCAGTGGCCGCTGTTGTGCACGCGCGGAGCCAGCTCGTTGATCAGCAGACCCGATGGTGTGACGAAACACTCCATCGCCATGACGCCCACGTAGCCCAGCTCGTGCATGATGGCGGAAAGCATCTCTTCCGCCTGCGCCTGCTGGTCGGCATTGGCCTGCGGGAAGGCGACGCTGGTGCGCAGAATGCCGTCCTGATGCAGGTTATGCGTCAGCGGGTAAAACACCGTGCGGCCGTCGTGCCCGCGCGCGCCAACCAGCGACACTTCGCCGCTAAAGTTGATGCCCTGCTCAACGATGCACTCGCCGTAGCAGTCGTCCGGCAACTCGGCGGTTTCATGCGCGCGCAGGCGCCACTGGCCGCGGCCGTCGTAGCCGCCCACGCGACGCTTTACAATCGCCAGTTCGCCCAGCATCGCGAACACGTCATTCCACTCGCTTTTGTCGGACAACAGCTGCCACGGTGCGGTCGGCAGACCGAGCTTGTCGAACAGCTGCTTTTGCGTCAGACGGTCGGCAATAATCGGGAACACGTCGCGGTTCACAAAGGCGTTATGGCGCGCCAGCTCGCGGGTCAGCGCGGTTTCCGGCCAGCGTTCGATTTCTGCCGTGATCACGCTCTGGTGGAACGGGACGGCCTCAGGTTCATCGTCCAGCCCGACGGGCCAGACGGCAATACCCAGCGGCTCACCGGCCTGACGCAGCATACGGCCCAGCTGGCCGTTACCGAGGACGCAAACCTGCTTCATGCTGCACCCCGCGGGTCCGGGTTATCCAGCACCTCGTCGGTCTGGGCTTTACGCCACGCCGCCAGACGCTGGCGTAAATCTTTGTCGTGCGTTGCAAGAATTTGCGCGGCCAGCAGAGCGGCATTCGCCGCGCCCGCTTTGCCAATCGCCAGCGTGCCGACAGGTATACCGCGCGGCATCTGGACGATGGAATAAAGGCTATCGACACCGCTTAACGCGGCGCTTTGAACAGGGACGCCCAGAACCGGCACCAGGGTTTTGGCGGCAATCATGCCTGGCAGATGTGCTGCGCCGCCCGCACCGGCAACGATCACCTCATAACCGTTCTCTTCGGCGCTTTCGGCGAAGCTGAACAGTTTGTCCGGCGTACGGTGCGCGGAGACCACTTCAACGTGGTGCGGTACATTCAGGATTTCAAAGATTTCGGCGGCGAACTGCATGGTAGCCCAGTCGCTTTTGGACCCCATCACGATGGCGACACGCGCCGGATTATTGCGGGAAGACATGCGTCTTAAAACTCCTGTGGTGCGAAACACACTGCTTTCGAGGGCACAGAGAATAGCATGTTATACGGGCAAGGAAAACGGTTGCGCGGTTAAATCTTGAGCCGTTGTTGCCATCAATTCATAACAAAACAGACCGCGTTCAGGCGGTCTGTTTTCGTCGAGCGACAATCATTATTTCGTCAGTTCTGCGGTCATGTACACGCGGTTGTTGAACTGCGCGCTGGTGATTTTGTATGACGCACCTTGTTCAGCAGCCTGGGCAGCAATTTTCGCTTCTGCGCGGTCAAGGGTTGAGCCGGTTGCACTCACGCTCTGAGCGAAAGAACCGAAAGAAACCAGGGTGAGAGCAGCAACTGCAACGAAAGTTTTGATGGGTTTCATGGTCGTATTCCTTAAGTATTTTGTCTGGGATAGGGCGTGTTGCCCTGATGTGATAAATAATAGGCCGACCACGGGCTGATTAAAATCGAAACAATTTGCCGATATTGTTCAAAAAAATAGAACAACTTGTGAGGGGGTTAAAACGGAAACGCGATAAGCTCCACGCCCTCTGGCGTGACTTTGACCATAGAGCCTTCGCTGTGCCACGCGCCCAGTACCACGCGATGGGCCGGTTCACCGTTGGCGATAAGAGAATGCACGTCAGGACGATGGGTATGACCGTGGATCAACCACTGAACGCCATGCTTTTCCATCACGTTCACCACCGCCAGTGGATTAACGTCCATGATGGTCAGGGATTTGCTGCTGTTGGCGGCTTTACTGCCCGCGCGCATTCTGGCGGCGATGCGGTTGCGGATAAACAGCGGCAGGGCAAGGAACAGCTTCTGGATCCACGGGGTGTGGACTTTGGCGCGAAACGCCAGGTAGCCGGTATCGTCGGTGCAGAGCGTATCGCCGTGCATGATCAGCACCCTGCGGCCATAGAGGTCGAGCACCTGCTCTTCCGGCAGCAGCGTCATACCGCTTTCACGGGCGTAGCGCTTGCCGAGCAGGAAATCACGGTTGCCGTGAATGAAGTAGCAGGGGACGCCGGAATCCACCAGCGTTTTAATGGCGGCAGCCATTTCACGGTGCAGCGGGTTTGGGTCGTCGTCGCCAATCCAGGCTTCAAACAGGTCGCCCAGGATGTACAGCGCATCGGCGCTTTTCGCTTCACCGCGTAAAAAACGCAGAAAACCGGCGGTTATCGCCGGTTCTTCTGTTTGCAGATGCAGATCCGCAATAAAGAGTGTCGCCACGAATTACTCGCTGACGGTCACGCTTGTAATCACAACGTCTTCTTTAGGAACGTCCTGGTGCATACCGCTGCGGCCGGTAGAGACGGCTTTGATCTTGTCAACCACGTCCATCCCTTCAACCACTTCTGCGAAGACGCAGTAGCCCCAACCCTGCAGGCTTTCGCCAGAGAAGTTCAGGAAGTCGTTATCCGCCACGTTGATGAAGAACTGCGCGGTGGCAGAGTGTGGTGCCTGAGTACGGGCCATTGCCAGCGTACCGCGGGTGTTTTTCAGGCCGTTGTTCGCTTCGTTTTTGATCGCTTCTTTGGTCTCTTTCTGGCGCATGCCAGGCTCGAAACCGCCGCCCTGGATCATAAAGCCGTTGATCACGCGGTGGAAAATAGTGTTGTTGTAGAAACCTTCGCGGCAGTAGTCCAGGAAGTTTTTAACTGTTTCAGGCGCTTTGTCATCAAAGGTTTTGATTACGATATCGCCATGATTAGTGTGGAAAGTAACCATTTTTGCATCCTGTTCCGTTATTGTGGTACGTCGACCCGCCTTCGGGTCATATATAGGGGCTTGTTATAGCATAACCACAGGACGCGATCACCTTGCATTGTGTGCTGATCCTATTCCGAATTATGGGTATTATAGGGAACAAACAACCCACACACGTGTTTACATGGAATCTTCGATGTTAAAAATCTTTAATACAATGACGCGCCAGAAAGAGGAATTTAAACCTATCCATGCCGGGGAAGTCGGCATGTACGTGTGTGGTATTACGGTTTACGATCTCTGTCATATCGGCCATGGCCGTACCTTTGTCGCGTTCGACGTCGTCTCTCGCTACCTGCGCTTCCTGGGCTATAACCTGAAGTACGTGCGTAACATTACCGACATCGACGATAAAATCATCAAGCGCGCTAATGAAAACGGCGAAAGCTTTGTTGCGCTGGTGGATCGCATGATCGTTGAGATGCACAAAGACTTCGACGCCTTAAATATTCTGCGTCCGGACAGCGAGCCGCGTGCGACCCACCATATTCACGAAATTATCGATATCACCGAGAAGCTGATTGAGCGCGGTCACGCGTACGTTGCTGACAACGGTGACGTGATGTTCTCGGTGCCGACGGACCCAACCTACGGTTCGCTTTCCCGTCAGGATCTGGATCAGCTCCAGGCGGGCGCGCGCGTGGACGTGGTGGACGTGAAGCGTAACCCGATGGACTTCGTGCTGTGGAAAATGTCCAAAGCGGGCGAACCAAGCTGGCCATCGCCGTGGGGCGAAGGCCGCCCGGGCTGGCACATTGAATGTTCCGCGATGAACTGCAAACAGCTGGGCAAGCACTTCGACATTCACGGCGGCGGTTCGGACCTGATGTTCCCGCACCACGAAAACGAAATCGCGCAGTCCACCTGCGCCCACGGCGGCGAGTACGTGAACTACTGGATGCACTCCGGGATGGTGATGGTTGACCGCGAGAAGATGTCGAAATCGCTGGGCAACTTCTTTACCGTGCGCGACGTGCTGAAGTATTACGACGCGGAAACCGTGCGCTACTTCCTGATGTCCGGCCACTATCGCAGCCAGCTGAACTACAGCGAAGAGAACCTGAAGCAGGCGCGCTCGGCGCTGGAGCGTTTGTACACCGCCCTGCGCGGCACCGACAAATCAGTGCCTGCGGCTGGTGGCGAAGCATTCGAAGCGCGCTTTGTTGAGGTGATGAACGACGACTTCAACACCCCGGAAGCCTACTCCGTGCTGTTCGACATGGCGCGTGAAGTGAACCGCCTGAAGTCAGAGGACATGGCCGCGGCGAATGCGCTGGCGTCCCATCTGCGCAAGCTCTCTTCCGTGCTCGGCCTGCTGGAGCAGGAGCCGGACGTGTTCCTGCAGAGCGGCGCGCAGGCGGACGACGGCGAAGTGGCGGAAATTGAGCGGCTTATCAAAGCGCGTCTGGAAGCGCGTCAGGCGAAAGACTGGGCGGCGGCGGATGCGGCGCGTAACCGTCTGACCGAGATGGGCATCATTCTGGAAGACGGCCCGCAGGGAACGACCTGGCGTCGTAAGTAATTTCCACCCTCACCCTAACCCTCTCCCTAAGGGAGAGGGGATCGTTCGGTTGTCTCCCTCTCACTGTGGGTGGAGGGCATCAGCGCGCACGCTTTTTCCACCACAGTAACCCCATCAGCACTACCCCCGGCAGCCACACCCACAGCAATTCTGAAACGATCACCTGATGCCCGTACGGCGTGGTATAGCGCGACAGCGCAAACGGCGCGACCTTAATCACCTGCCACGGCGCAAAGAAGCGTTCATCCGACCACGGCCATAACCAGCCGACGCCTTTCCCGCCCGTGGTAATCGAATCCAGCAGGCTGTGCGACAGCAATGACACCGTTAAAAATAGCCAGCACCGCGTCAGGCTGGCCCGGAACCATCGTCGGCCAATCAGCACGCAAAGTATCGGCACCGCAAAGGCGAACAGCAGGGAGTGGGTAAAGCCGCGATGGCCGAAAACATTTCCGTAGGCAACGCCGAATTTAAACGCCAGCACGTCGGCGTCCGGCAGCATGGCGAGAACGATACCGGCAAACAGCAGGCGGGGAGGGATGACCTTGGTTCCCAGACCTAAGCCCAGGCAAAGAGGGACAGCAGCGTGAGTAATAACGGTAGGCATTACATTTATCCATGGCAAATCATGGCAGAATAGCAGCGAATTCGCTGCGGCAAACCGGTGCTAAATTCTGATTTTACGCCGACTCGCGTGCGATAAGCTGCCCGGAAAGCGTAATGCGCTGGGTTTGCAGATCCGGCTCCTTAAGCTTGCGGATAATCAGCCCCGCCGCCTGTCGCCCGGTTTCATCGCTGGCCGAGGAGACGTAGGTGAAGGAAGGGGAGGTGAGGTTAACGTGCAGCATATCTTCAAAACCGATCAGCGCGACCTGCTGGGTTAAGAAGACGTCTTTCCCCACGGTGCGGCCCACCTGATGAATGCCGGAAATGGAGCCGATCATCGCATCCGGGGAGTGGCAAAGCAGGGCGGTGATGGCGTTGTTTTTTTCCAGCAACTGGCGCGTCGCCATCGCGGCGGCCTGGGTGTCGTCGCTGCAGGCCGGTGAATATTCATCGCGCCAGACCAGCCCGTTTTGCGTCATCGCGCTGCGAAAGCCGAGCAGGCGCTGCTCGCGGATAAGACAACCCTCGCGCCCGCCAATGTAGGCGATCGTGCGGTGTCCGCGCTCGATAAGATAGCGCGCGGCCAGGTTCGCCGCCTGGCGGTTGTCGCGCATTACCAGATTGCATTTTTCATCGAGCAGGGACTGCGAGACCACCACCAGCGGCAGTGGGCACTGGCGGATTTGCTCCGGTAAAGCGGCGTTACAGGTGTCAGACGCCAGATAAATAACGCCCGCGACACCCTGCTGCTTAAACGACAGCAGGGTGCGTTCGAGATGTTCACGGTCGTTCAGCGGCTGGCCGAGAAAAACCATATAACCCTGCTTCTCCAGCTCCTGAACGATGCTCGCCATCACCTTGATGGAAAAGCTGTCGCTGAAGTCACGCAGGATCAGGCCGATCAGATTGGAGGTGTTGGCGCGAAGGTTGGCAGCGGCAACGTTATGAACATAGCCCAGCGTCGTGATGGCGGCATTGACCTTCTCGATCGTCGCCTCTGAGATTTTCCCTTTCTGGCGTAGCACCAGCGAGACGGTAGAGACCGACACGCCCGCGTGCTTTGCGACATCAATGATGCTGACTTTCTTCAAAACCGCTCCCTGAAATTTACCGATTATCAGTCGGATAAGACACGGCTCCCAGCGTACAGGAGACGTGTCGTTCAGGCATCTTATTATTTGCCGATCATGGTGGACATGGTCTGGGCGATAAACTGTGCTCTCGCACCGAAAATCACCTGAATCCCGTTATCGCCGACGAAGACCACGCCGCGCGCGCCGAGACCGTTCAGTCCGTCCCTGTCCACCGCATCGCTCTTCGCCACTTCCAGACGCAGGCGGGTGATGCAGGAGCCGACGGAGTCAATGTTCTGCGCGCCGCCCAGCAGGCCGATGATTTCAGTGGCAAGTTCGGAATCGGACTTGTCATTCGCGCTGGCGGTCACTTCCGTACGGCCCGGCGTTTTCACGTCGAAGCGGCGGATCACGAAGCGGAACGTAAAGTAGTAAATCAGCGCCATCGGGATGCCGATGATAATGGCGCTCAGGAAGTTGGTCTGATAGCCGTTAAACGACGGCAGGATCCCGAACGACAGGTAGTCGATAAAGCCCGCCGAGAACGATTTGGCGATATGCGCGTGCAGCAGGTACATGGTCATGTACGCCAGGCCCGCCATGATGGCGTTAAAGACGTACAGAATTGGCGCCACGAAGATAAAGGTGAACTCTACCGGCTCGGTGATCCCCGTCAGGAAGCAGGTGAGCGCCGCAGAGAACAGAATACCGGCCGCGATTTTCTTATTTTTGGTGTGCGCTTCGTGGTACATCGCCAGGCACGCCGCAGGCAGCGCGAACAGCATCAGCGGGAACTCGCCCTGCATGAACTTACCGGCGTTCTGGTAGGTGTCGCTGCTGAAGGATTTCACCCCCTCTTCGAGCATCTTGAACCAGATGGTCTGGTCACCGTGGATCACCTGGCCCGCCTGGGTGGTGTAATCCCCGAACGAATACCAGAAGGACGGGTACCAGATGTGGTGCAGGCCGAGCGGGATCAGTGCGCGCTCCACCAGGCCGAAGATAAAGGTCGATGCCGCCTGGTTGTCGCCGTTCACGATCACGGAGAGCGCGTCGATACCGGCCTGAATATGCTGCCAGACGTACGGCAGCAGCAGCCCCATCAGGAAAGAGAGGAACGCCGTGGCGATTGCCACAAAGCGCTTCCCGGAGAAGAAGCCGAGGAACTCCGGCAACTGCATGGTGTGGAAGCGGTTATAGCACCAGGCTGCGAGGATCCCGCAGATAAGACCGCCAAAGACGCCCATCTGCAGCGTCGGGATACCGACCACCATGGCGTATTTCCCGCCCTGTGAGGCCATTTCCGGCGTAATGCTCAGCACGGTGCTGATGGTGATGTTGGTGACAAACACCGAGACTGCCGCGGAGAGCGCCGCGATGCCGGACTCGGACGCCAGACCCACGGCGGAGCCTATGGCAAACAGCATCGGCAGGTTATCAAAGATAACCCCGCCGGCGTTCATCATTAGCGGCAGGTGGAACTTATCGCCGAAGGCCAGCAGCAGGCCCGCAGCGGGAAGCAGTGAAATTGGCAGCATTAAGGCGCGACCAATCATTGATAACTTAGACAGCGATTTAACAAACCCTGATATCAGACTCATGCTGATTTCCCCCGAGTAGCGCTTTTTTTGGCGCTGTTATTGTAAGTAGAACGTTTTAGTAGAACGTTCTACTTATCGTGGGGAAAGAGTGAAAACTGCGCAACTGAATTCTCACCTTTCAACAGATGAAATAGTGATTCTTTGAAGTTGATCGATAATTAACCGTGATGGAGGTAGGGGGTTTTTGATCCCCTCTCCCCTTTGGGGAGAGGGTTAGGGTGAGGGGGGAAACTCAGGCCGTCACGGTCACGCTCTGACCTTCAAAGCTCACGGTCTGTCCCGCGACAATCTTGCAGCGCTTGCGGGTTTCCACCACGCCGTCGACTAAAACCCGCCCGTCGGCGATAACGATTTTCGCCTGAGCGCCGCTTTCGCTCCAGCCTTCGAGCTTGAGCAGATCGCACAGCTCAACGTGCGGGTGTTTGCCTAATGAAAATGTGGCCATCTTATGCTTCCTCTACATCGTGGTACTCTTCGCATGCCTGCAAAGTATTCTGAATCAGCGTTGCGACGGTCATCGGGCCAACGCCGCCCGGTACTGGCGTGATGTAAGAGGCGCGAGCCGCCGCATCTTCGTAGACCACGTCGCCGACCACCTTGCCGTTTTCCAGACGGTTAATCCCTACATCCACGACAATCGCGCCCTCTTTAATCCACTCGCCTGGAATAAAGCCCGGCTTGCCCACTGCGACGATCAGCAGGTCGGCATTCTCGACGTGGTGACGCAGGTTTTTGGTAAAGCGGTGGGTCACGGTGGTGGTGCAGCCCGCCAGCAGCAGCTCCATGCTCATCGGGCGGCCCACGATGTTGGACGCACCGATGACGACGGCGTTCAGGCCGTAGGTGTCGATGTTATAACGCTCCAGCAGCGTCACGATGCCGCGCGGGGTGCACGGGCGCAGACGCGGCGCGCGCTGGCACAGGCGACCCACGTTATACGGATGGAAACCGTCAACGTCTTTATCCGGCGCGATACGCTCCAGCACCTTCACGTTATCGATACCTGCCGGCAGTGGCAGCTGAACCAGAATGCCGTCGATCTCTTTATCGGCATTCAGAGTGTCAATAAGTTCCAGTAGTTCCGCTTCGCTGGTGGTTTCCGGCAAATCGTAAGAGCGGGAGACGAACCCCACCTCTTCACACGCTTTGCGTTTGCTGCCGACATAAATCTGCGATGCCGGGTTGCTGCCAACCAGCACAACGGCCAGCCCGGGGGCGCGAAATCCTGCCGCTTTACGCGCCTTCACTTTTTCCGCGACCTCAGAGCGCACCTGCTGCGCAATCGTTTTACCGTCAATAATCTTTGCTGCCATCAGAGAGAAGATTCCGTCTGTAACGTTTGAAAGGGGGGATGGCGTGTATTTTGTCAGAAGCGAGCGCCGCTGTCAGTCACCCTTTACGAGTTTTCATCCGCGAGGCGCAAAAACCCTTCTTAAGGGATGGTCAATTTCTTAGGCGGTATTAGGATGTGACCTGGCGAAATGGCAGTGTTTTGACATATTTAAAAATCACGTCCTGAGCTACTTTGTCTTCTCCGAAATAAGCTTTCAATTAATCAATTGAACGTATTTCTTATTCCCGATTTTCGCGGGAAGGGTTATTTACATTTTAAAGGAATAGACATGAAACTCAGCAACATTGCTTCTTCTGTTATTGCAACACTGGCCCTGGTCGCGGGTGCCGCTAATGCAGCCGACCCGGTTACGCCGGTTACCGTAAATGGCGGTACCGTGCATTTTAAAGGTGAACTGGTTAATGCTGCTTGTTCAGTAAATACCGATTCTTCCGAGCAGACGGTTAATCTCGGTCAGTATCGTACCGCGAAATTCACCAAAGTGGGCGACACCACCTCTAATATTCCGTTCAACATCGAACTGAATGACTGCGATCCGCTGGTTGCTAAAACCGCTGCCGTTGCCTTCACCGGCCAGATCGACGCGACCGACAAAACTCTGCTGGCCGTGACGTCCGGTAACAACGACAACACCGCGAAAGGCGTGGGTATTGAAATCCTCGACAGCAAATCCAGCGTGCTGACCCCGGACGGTGCGACCTTCTCTGCCGCGAAAGACCTGATTAAAGGGACTAACACCCTGCAATTTACCGCGCGCTACAAATCAACGGCTGCGACCACCGAGCCAGGCCAGGCGAACGCTGACGCCACCTTCGTAATGAAATACGAATAATACCCTCGCACAGGGATGTTCAGGCCTCAGGGACGAGGCCCGTCATACGCTACTGCCAGGAACGAAGGATGACAAGGACTGGAACACTATTGCTGTTAACCCTCGCGATGGCTTGCCCGGCATCGGCACATACCGTGGTGATCGAAGGCGGCAAGGTGCATCTCCGGGGGGAGCTGGTAAACGGCGGCTGCGCCGTGGCGCCCGACAGCCAGAATATGCGCATCGACATGGGGCAGTACCGAACCAATTCATTTTCCGGTGTGGGCAGCTTTTCAACGGTTAATGTGCCTTTCACCGTGCGGCTGCTGGACTGCAGCGTGGATGTCTCGCGCACCGTGGGGATCCAGTTTCAGGGCGTGACGCCCGCGGAAGATCCGCAGGTTTTTCTGGCGACATCGCGGCCAGGTGAAACGCCTGTAAGCAGCGGCGTGGGGCTGGCGCTTTTTGATGAGCAGCAGCGTCAGATTATCCCGAATGCGACGGCCATTAGCTGGCTGCCGGTCAATACCAGCGAACTCGCATTTCATTTTAGCGCCCGCTATCGCGCTATTTCCGAACACCTCGTGCCAGGCAATATACAGTCGGATGTCTGGTTTACGTTGATTTATCCATAACACCTGCGAACACATTATTAAAGGTACGGTTTTGATGAATATGCTAATTAAACCAGGACTGCTTTTATCGTTTATTTTAATGATGGTTTCTGCTTGCGCGAATGCTTCCGGCGGTATTGCGCTGGGGGCCACGCGCGTTATTTATCCGGCGGATGCGAAGCAAACGTCGCTGGCGATCACCAACAGCAATAAACAAGAACGCTATTTAATTAACGCGTGGATCGAAAATGCCAGCGGTCAAAAGGAAAAAACCTTTGCCGTCACGCCGCCGCTGTTCGTTAGCGAGCCGGACAGCGAAAACACGCTGCGTATTATTTACGCCGGTCCGGCGCTGCCTGCCGATCGCGAATCGCTCTTTTACATGAACGTGAAGGCGATCCCGTCAGTGAATAAAGCGAAAACAGAAAACAATAACGTGTTGCAGCTGGCGATCCTCTCACGCATCAAGCTGTTTGTGCGCCCGACTAACCTGGCGATGCAGCCGGATGAGGCGCTGTCCCAGCTGCGTTTTGAGCGCGTGGGGAATCATCTTAAAGTCAGCAACGCCTCTCCGTACTACATCACCCTGGTCAACCTGAAGCTGGGCGGCCAGACGCTGGAAAACCTGATGGTGGCGCCGAAAAACTCGGCTCAGCAGGTGCTGCCCGCCGGGGCCGGCGGTACGCTCTCCTGGCAGAGCGTGAATGACTACGGCGCCATTACACCAGCGCGCAGCGTCAACCTGTGAGCAGAGTCAGGGCGATGAAAAATCACCAGGGACGTTACTGCCCGGTTGCACTGGCGCTGATGGCCGCGCTCTGGCCGCAGGCCGGCTGGAGCGAAAGCTACTTCAACCCGGCCTTCTTGTCCGACGACACCGCCAGCGTGGCGGATTTGTCGCGTTTTGAACAGGGGCACCAGCAGGCGCCCGGCATTTATCGCGTGGATATCTGGCGTAACGATGAGTTTATCGGCACCCAGGACGTGCGTTTTGAGCAGGCCGAGAACATGCCGCCGATGGCGGGCGGTTTGTCGCCGTGCATTACGCGCGCGATGCTCGATCGCTTTGGCGTCAACGTTGCCGCATTTCCCGAACTGGCTAACGTGCAGGGTGAAACGTGCGTTCCGTTGACCACGGCCATTCCCGGCAGCGAAACGGTATTTAACTTTGCCTCGCAGCGCCTTAATGTCAGCCTCCCGCAGGTGGCGATGCAGAACAGCGCGCGCGGCTATATTCCGCCTGAACAGTGGGATGAAGGCATTCCCGCCGCGCTGGTGAACTACAGCTTCACGGGCAACCGGGGAAGCGAAGACGACAGCTATTACCTGAACCTGCAGAGCGGGCTTAACTATGGTGCCTGGCGGTTACGTAACAACGGCGCATGGCGCTACACGCAAAATAACGGCAAGCGGCGCAGCGAGTGGCAGAATATTGGCACCTGGGCGCAGCGCACCGTTATCCCGCTGAAAAGTGAGCTGGTGCTGGGCGACAGTAACACCGGGAATGACGTTTTCGACAGCGTCGGTTTTCGCGGCGGGCGGCTTTTCTCGTCCGACAGCATGTATCCCGACAGCCTGCAGGGCTACGCGCCGACCGTGCGCGGTATTGCCCGTACGCCTGCCAAAGTGGTGGTTCGCCAGAACGGCTACGTTATCTATCAGAGCTACGTCCAGCCCGGCGCGTTCGCCATCACCGATCTTAACCCGACCTCCTCCAGCGGTGACCTGGACGTTACGGTGGAAGAGAAAGACGGCAGCCAGCAGCGCTACACCGTGCCGTACTCCACCGTGCCACTCCTGCAGCGTGAAGGTCGCTGGAAATATGACCTCGTGGTGGGGGATTACCGCAGCGGTAACAGCGACCAGGATACACCATTCTTCGCCCAGGGCACCCTGATTACCGGCCTGGCCAACGGCATTACGCTCTATGGCGGCACCCAGCTGGCGTCACGCTATACCGCATTGGCCGTCGGTGCCGGGAAAAACCTCGGTGACTGGGGGGCCGTCTCCGTCGATATCACCCACGCCCGCAGCCAGCTCGCGGACGACAGCAAACATGAAGGGCAGTCCCTGCGTTTTCTTTATGCAAAATCGCTGAACGGATTTGGCACCAACTTCCAGCTGCTGGGTTATCGCTACTCCACAAAAGGGTTTTACACCCTGGACGATGTGGCCTGGCGCTCAATGGAGGGCTACCAGTATGCCGATAGCCAGGACGATAACGATGTGCCGGACGTGCAGAGCTATCACAACCTGACGTGGAATAAAAAAGGCCGCTTCCAGCTCAACATTTCCCAGTCGCTGGGGGACTACGGTTCGGTCTATATCTCCGGGAGCGAGCAAACATACTGGGGAACGGACGAAACGAACCTCTGGTATCAGCTGGGCTACGCGGGGGGCGTGAAGGGAATCAACTACTCCCTGTCATGGTCGTGGAACAAATCCGTCGGGATCGACGGTACCGACCGGATCGCGTCGTTTAACGTCTCCGTGCCGTTTAGCCTCTTTACCCGTCAGGGCTATCGCCGGGACAGCGCGATCGATCGCGCCTATGCCACCGCATCCGCCAGCCGAAACAGCGATGGCGACACGAGCTGGCAAACCGGCGTCAGCGGCACGCTGCTGGAGGATCGCAACCTGAACTACAGCGTGACCCAGGGACACGCCAGCACCAATGGCTCAAGCGGAAGCGCCAGCGCCAACTGGCAGGCGACCTACGGCACGCTGGGCGTGGGCTACAACTATTCCCGCGATCAGCACGATCTCAACTGGCAGCTCTCCGGCGGGGTGGTTGGCCATGCCGACGGCGTGACCTTCAGCCAGCCGCTGGGCGATACCAACGTGCTGATTAAGGCGCCGGGGGCATCAGGCGTCAGCGTGGAAAACCAGACCGGCGTGAAGACCGACTGGCGAGGCTACGCGGTCATGCCGTATGCCACCGTCTACCGCTACAACCGCGTGGCGCTGGACACCAATACCATGAGCAACAGCACCGATATTGAAAACAACGTGAGCAGCGTGGTGCCAACCAAAGGCGCGCTGGTCCGCGCCAGCTTTGATACCCGCATTGGCGTGCGCGCTTTGCTGACGGTAACGCGTGGCAACCAGCCCGTGCCGTTCGGCGCCGTGGTGCGTGAAGTCCAGAGCGGCATGACCAGCATGGTGGGTGATGACGGGCAAATATACCTGAGTGGGCTGCCGCTGGAAGGCGAATTGCTGATCCAGTGGGGGAACGGGGCGCAATCCCAGTGCCGTGCGCCTTACAGCTTGCCTGAAAAGAGCCTGCAACAGGCGATCACACTTAAGGGGATCCGCTGTGATTAAAATCCATATCTTAGCCTTGTCGCTTCTGGCACTCCTGCCCGCGACAAACGCGTTAGCCACCGTGTGCGTCAATGAAAAGGGCGTGCCGACGGAGGTGCATTACGACCTGACGGATAAATTCAACAGCTCGAATAACCAGGTTGGGCAGGTTGTGACCCTCAGCGAGAAATCGCAGTGGGTGGGGGTCAATGCCGTCTGCCCGAAGGGCACCGTCGGGAATACGACCAAGCGCAGCTACGTCACGGATTATCCGGTCACCGGGACCAGCGATGGCTATCAGTATCTGAAGCTTAACGACTATCTGGACGGGGCGATGAAAATCACGGACAGCTATGCTGGCGCGTTTTATCCACCCAAAAATTATATCCAAATGGGGAGCCATCCGAACGTTTCAAAAAACAAACCGTTTGGCGTGCAGGATTCCAGTCTTATTTTCCGTCTTAAGGTGACCCGACGCTTTATCAATATGGTGGTGATCCCGCGTGCCACCATGTTCCGGGTTTACGTCACCACCACCTCCTCCGATCCGTTGACCACGCCGGTCTACACCATCAGCTACAGCGGAATCATTCAGGTGCCGCAGAGCTGCGCCATCAACGCCGGCAATGTGGTTGAGTTTGATTTCGGCGACATTGGCGCCTCCCTGTTCAGCAAGGCTGGCGTGGGTAACAAGCCGGAGGGCGTCTCATCGCAAAGCAAAACCATCGCGATTAAATGCACCAACGTGGAGGCAAACGCCATGCTGACGATGCGCGTCGAAGCTGAAAAGGTCTCCGATAACGTGCTGGTGTCGGATAACCCGGATGTGGGGTTCATCATTGCCAACGAGAGCGGTGCGCCGCTCACGCCTAACAACCTGACGAGCAAAATTCCGTTCCGCCTGGACGACAGCGCCCAGGCGCAGGTGGGGATCAGGGTCTGGCCGGTGAGCGTGACGGGCAACAAGCCAGCGGAAGGGCGCTTTACCTCGCGCGGATATTTGCGCGTGGATTACGACTAAGGAGCAGACATGCGAAACGGGATCCGTTTTATCACCGTGGCGCTCTTTGCGCTTTGCACCCAGGCTCAGGCGGAAACCGCATTGGGCGAAATTAATATTCGGCTCTACGGCAATATTGTCGATTTCACCTGCGTGGCAGAGGGTAACGATAGCGACAAAACGGTCACGCTGGGCACCTGGCCCACGAAGCAGCTCAACACCACGGGGAGCCGCACGCAGCCAATGCCCTTCACGCTGAAGCTGACCGGCTGCCCGCCCGGGGCGGCGTCCATAACGTTCTCCGGTAAAGCTGACGGGAGCAACAGCGGATTGCTGGCGCTGAATGATGCCAGTACAGCGAGCCACGTCGCCGTTGAGATCAGGGATGCGGATAAGACGCGCCTGGCGCTTCAGCAGGCCAGCCAGCCGGTCACGGTTGATGCGCAGGGGAATGCGACGCTGTCATTTTATGCCAATTATATTGCCACTGCCGATAACCCTCAGCCCGGACGGGCTGATGCGGATGCCACCTTCATGATTAATTATAATTAGCACTGACCGCACTCCCTGCAGCTCAGATAAACTGCAGGGAGTGAATTCAGGTTATAGTAGCTCGTGCGCTTTGGCGTAATCGATTAATTCCACGATGCTTTGCACGCCAAGCTTGGAATAAATATTGGATTTGTGCGCACTAATGGTTTTATTGCTCAACAATAGCTGCTCAGCAATCTCCTTATTGGATAATCCATTCGCCAGATAACGCAATACCGTGACCTCACGATTCGATAATGGCATATCTACAGCCATCCCTTTTCCTGAACCCATATGGTTTATAAAATTCAGCGTTTCAGACGGGAAAAAAGAATAGCCCATCAGAATCATCTCTACGGCGTTGTAGATCTCACCCAAATCTTTTCGTTTACTGACGAAGCCGTTGGCCCCGGCGCGAATCGCACGACCCGCGTAAAATAACTCTGATTTAGAGGAGAGGAACAGAACCTTGATGTCTTTTTTTAAGTTTCTGATTCTCTTCAGTAAAGCGAATGCGTCTGTGCCCGTGAGTTCGATGTCAAGGATCACCAAATCGATAGGATGATTGCGAATGCAGTCAAGAACTTCATGGCTATCGCCAGACTTAAGCTTGACTGTGATATTTTTATTTTTCTGTAGCAGGACCTCTATCGACATTCTGACGATAGGATGTTCGTCCATAATGATAACGGATGCCGGTTTCATTTTTAATGCCTCAGATTGTTAAAAGCGTTATGCAGAGTTTTGTAAAACTCTCGAAATGCCGGAAGGATATAAAGTGCAGATCCCTATACCGTAGTATTTCCCTGGAAAGAGCGAAAGCATCCTTGTTTACGTAATGAAAAGAACGGTGCCTCAGCGCGGTCATCTCATTTGGCTGGTGTTGGCAAAAAGGTTTTTCTTATTCAGATTTGGTACGCTTCTTATTATACAGGGTAAGTTTTTTCCGAAAACCCTGTAAATTAACCTCCGCTTATTGGTTTGTATTATCTTCTGGATCTGAATGGCTATTTTTTTAAATTTAGCGGAAATATCCTGTTATCCTATTTACCACATCTTTTCATCTTTATGTAATAACAAAAAATAACAGATGTCTCTTTATGTTGCGATATTGTTAACAAAAGAGAGCCTCAATTCGGAGGGCGAGCCAGGGAAATTGAGGCGAAAAAGTATCCCGCAGAGTGTCAAACCTTCATCTGAAAGTACTTAAGGCGTATCACCGTCGCACCATCATCGCACAGGAGAACATGCTATTCACTTTGCTTTCCGCTCCAGGAGAGTGAAGCGAAGCTGCTTGTTTTTACATCATTATCATCTTATTAACGCCTTCTGCTTTCACTTAACGGATGGAGGAAAGTGCTGCCATTGATTCAATCTGTGACATTTCACATGGTTTCGGACCATAAATTAGGAATAGTTATAAAATCGAATATATTGTTAAAATTTAACCATTAATTAACATTGAGGGTAAGTAAATTCCTAAAGCGCTTTAGGAAATAAGAGGTTAGTGCGCAAGTTAAAACGTACAGTCTGAGAGGTTATTAAGAAGGTGTAACAATTCCTGGCGATGGCTCAACCCCAGCTTCAGCAGGATGCAGCTGAGACGGTAGATAATGCGGCTATAGGGACGATTCTGCAAAAGGGCAATCTGACGTAACGTCTTACCGCGGGCAAGCTCCTGCAGAATGGGCCATTCGTTGCGGGAAAACCAGTCTTTGTCGGAACCCTGCGGGGGGCGAGAATCCATCAGGCTGTGCTGAAGTCCTGCCGCGTTCATCTGACGTTCCAGCACGTGAAAAGGGCCTGCCGCCTTGCAGAACAGGCGGGTATCATAATTATCTGCCCGGACCAGAAGCCACGGCGTCAGGAAGGGGGGATACAGGCTATGCCTTCTTAACCGATCCAGCTGATCGATAAGCCCGGTGGAACGGCTTTCGATATCCACCACCAGACGGGCTGAAGGCCATTGGAACTGGGCGCCCAGCGCATCATCCAGCGAGGTGTAGTCACAACAGCTGCTCAGGGGAAACTGCCCATTGAGAAAACCGGTGCGCAGAAAATGATCTTCCGTAACAAGGATAATAAACGGAGCATCGGTTTTTCGGGGCTGGCTGATGGACTGGCTCAAAAATTCGAGCCGGTCGAAAAAGGGGGGAGCAAATGGTGAGCGCGTAAATCCCAGTGCATCACTTCCTGTACGCCGCCGCCGGTAACGGCGCACTGTCATTCGCATGGTCTCCCTCCTGGAAATGGCGTTTTAATCCTCCGGCCATGTCCAGGACGGCCAGTAATACCCCTGGCCGAAATCTGCGCCTGCCTGCAGTGCCCAGGTGCGATCGCGTTCAGTCTCAATACCTTCGATAAGCACGCTCCCGGCCAGCTGAAAGCAACGTGAAACCAGTTGCCTCAGCGCAGGCGTGGCGCGTAAACGCCAGAATGCGTCCTTATCAATTTTGATGCCGCTCAACGGTAACCGACAAAATAAAAACGGCTGAATGATAATTTCGTCAATATCATCCAGCCATATACTGTGCCCCTGCTGCCGGAGTGTCCGCATGTTCTGAATGGCGCTCTGCATCTGTGCGGCAGAGAACGTCAGAAAAACAGGGGGATCAACAATCTCAATATTCAGCGGCGTGTTTTTCAGTTTGATGAGCCGCTGAAAAGACGCTGGCTCTGTCAGAACGGTTATCGGCAAATTAATAAAAAGGTTATGACCGTGCGGCGTATTTTTTAGTGCGGCAAGCTGCGCTTCAAGCAGCGTCATTGACCAGCCTGCTGGCTGATGGCGGAAAAAATCCTCGCTGTAGCATGTGTCTGACAGGACGCTTAGTACCTCCACGCCAACCCGTCGTTGAGAGGTGAGGGCGACGACAGGCTCCAGTTTGATGCCGACGATGTCCTGAGAAATGTCGTGTAACCGGGGGGGCGTATCGAACGGGTTGTGCGCTGTCACTCCATTATCCTGTTGTCTGTCAGCCTCCAGGCGGCCGGGATACCTCGCTCTAGTGTGACGAGCTGACGTTCCGGAAAACAGCAGGCGTTACTTAAATGCAACTAAGCCTTTTCGCAGTGCTGAATTTTACGGTGAAACAGGGAGAAATGTTGAGAAAATAGCCGTATTTACAATCGGCTAGGGGTAATTGCCCCGGAAAACGGAAAAGGCATTGACTCACCTGCCATTGACCGTATAATTCTTCGCGTTTCACCACCGCGAAGTACACTCTTCTCAGTGCGCCCTTAGCTCAGTTGGATAGAGCAACGGCCTTCTAAGCCGTAGGTCGTAGGTTCGAATCCTACAGGGCGTGCCATTATCCTTATCCTTTACTGAAATATTTGAACTGAAACATATCCCTGCTTTACTGAAAGGTGATTAATCCTGCGATGAGGGTCCACCTGTGGCATATGTCGACAAAGCACTTCGGTTTAATCCCGCCTCACCTGTCTTTCAGGAAAATCTTCATAACGTCTATCAGCATATGCGACACCACCAGCCGGTGGCGCGAATCGGTAAAACGTGGGTGCTTACCCGCTATCAGGATGTTTATCAGGCGCTAAAAGAGCGAGCGTTCGTCTCTTCGGGCATACCTGAAGATGTTCATACCGAAATGGAAAAACAGTGCTTCAATCTCTCGCCTCCTTTACGGGATCTTCTCTACGGCATTGTGCTGTTTGAAGATGGAAATGTGCATCGCGCGCACCGTCAGGCGCTGCAGGCTCTGTTTACCGGCGAATCCTGGGCGGCACTAACCCGGCTTGTTTCTGAGGAGTCGCATTCAGTGGTGGCAGATTTAACAACCACCGGCACATTTGACGGCATAAGCCAGCTTGCTGCGCCGCTCTGGGGAAAACTGTTTACCGCCTGGCTCAACCTGCCGAAAGCGCAGCAGGAGGTGGTAGAACAAGAGAAAAATGCCATCCGGCTCTTATTAGATCCCAGCGCCATCGATCGAGAGGGACTTGAGCGGCTGGTCGTGGCGCTTTCCCGTCTGGATGACAGTTTTCGACAACTTGCACAGGCGCACGGGCAGGGTTACGACTCGCTTTTTTATCGCAGCCTTCTGAAAGGATATGGCGGCGATCGGGATGCGCTTGCCGCACGGTTTAGCACCGACTGCGTCACGATGCTTATCGGCGGCAGTGAAACCAGCGAAGCGTTAACCGGAAACCTGGTGTATATGCTGGCACAGCATCCTGAACTACAGGAACGCGTCAGAAATAACACTCTCCGGATGAAAGAGATCGTCAGTGAAACCATGCGCTTTGAGTCTCCGCTGCAGATGGGCAGACGAAGGGTTGCAGCTCCCGTGCAGTTTCTGGGGCGCGAACTTAAAGCCGGGGATAACATCTTATTATGCCTCGGCTCTGCGAATCGGGATGAAAGCGTCTTTGAAGAGGCGTGGCGCTTTATTCCCGGCCGCAAGAACGCGCAGCGACAGCTGGGATTTGGCGCCGGTGTACACCAGTGTATTGGGCAACTGCTGGCGCAGTGTCAGGCTGAAACGCTGGCGATGGCCTTAAGCGAACGCGGGACGATCTCTCTTGTGGGAGACGCGAAATGGTCGAATCGAAGCCTGATTCTCCGTACGCTGGAGACGCTGCCTGTTAAAATTATCTAAGCGATAATGAGAGTAATGACAGGATGAGGATCCTATTCCCTCGTGATTCACAATAATATTCACGACACCGAGAACTAGAAATAATGTCATTGCAGCCGCTCCCAACGCAGAGTGGCTGTCCTTCAGCAAGCATTAACTTTTCCGACGAGTTCATCGATCTTCATAGGCTTACCGAAATAGTAACCCTGCAAAAAATCGCTGTCCTTTAAGCGCAGATAGTCGGCCTGAGCCTTTGTTTCTACGCCCTCGGCAATAATCCTCAGGTGCATTTTTTTCGCCAATTCGATAAGACTGTCCACCAGTCTGGTATCGCCATTTTCACTAATCTGGCTGACAAACAGTTTGTCTATCTTGATGAATTCGGGGTCTAGCGCGTGAATGTAAGAGATGTTGGAACAGCCGGTCCCAAAGTCATCCAACGCCAGGGAGATATTGGCTTGTCGGAGCGTTGCAAACCATTCGCTTAACTGAGGAGTGAAATGCAGCGGATCGCGTTCCGTAATTTCGATAACCAGCTGGACCTGGCTCGACGCGAGTTTTTGCAAAAGCTCAAGCGTATCCGTCTCGAAGCGCGGATCGAGGCAGTTACGGGCGCTCAGATTAAGGTTGATATAAAGCCGGTCAGGGAAAAGGTGAATTCGATGCTGAAGATCGGCAATGACCTGCTGAATCAGATGATGCGTTAGCGGGGCGATAAGCCGGTGTTTCTCTGCCAGCGGGATAAATGTATCTGGAGACACGGGACCGTACAGAGGATGATTCCAGCGAGCGAGTACCTCGATACCCGCGATAGTGCCCGTCTGGCTGTTAAAGAAGGGCTGGTAAACCGGCACAATCTCGCGCTTCTCGATGGCCGCGCTCAGGGTGCTTTCCGGGGAGAGGGTAAGCAGGCGGGCCAACAGTGCATTGAAGCGGGTGAACCATCCTGAGGTTAATTTTGTTGTGGTTATCATCGTGAGCCTTAAGCGCGCGGCGCCCTCTCCGGACAGCCGCGCGGTGGTTATCAGAATTTGACCCAGTCATCCTGGTCATGGGAAGAAGATCGTTTAATAGGGGTCACGCTGGCGGTTAGCTGGCTTTCTCGTTGGCGGGGTTTGTGCCCGTTTGACACACGGAAAATCGACACCACTTTTTCAAGCTGCACGGCCTGATCCTCCAGCGAACTTGCCGCAGCGGAAGACTCTTCCACCAGGGCGGCATTTTGCTGAGTGGTGGTGTCCATTTCTGCCATCGCCTGGGCAATCTGCGAAATTCCGCGGCTTTGCTCATCAGTGGCGGCGGCAATTTCGTTCATAATGTCACGCACCTGCGCCACGGATGTCTCTATTTTCGTCATCGCATCCCCTGCGCTTTCAACCAGACTAAAGCCGGTATCCACCTGCACGACCGATTCGTTAATCAGGTTTTCAATCTCTTTTGCTGACTGCGCGCTGCGCTGAGCAAGGGTTCTCACTTCTGCGGCAACCACGGCAAAGCCTTTACCCTGGTCGCCCGCTCTGGCGGCCTCAACGGCGGCATTTAGCGCCAGAATATTGGTCTGGAAGGCGATACTGTTAATCACGGTGGTGATCTCTGAAATGCGGTGCGAACTGCTGCGCACGTTTTTCATCGTATCGATCACCTTCAGTGAGATCTGACTCCCTTCCGTCGCATTTTGCGCGGCTTCATCAGCCAGCTGGCGCGCATGATTAGCATTCTCGGCGTTGAGCGCGACGGTAGAAGTCAACTCTTCCATGCTGGCGGCGGTTTCGACGACGGCGGCTGACTGCTGTTCGGTGCGCGAAGAGAGGTCCATATTGCCTGCGGCAATTTCTGAAGACGAACGGGCGACGCTATCCACCCCATTGCGTACGTCATTAATGATGTTTTTCAGGTTTGCATTCATGGTCGCAACGGCCTGCATCAGCAGACCCGGCTCATCACGACGTGTGCTGGTCAGTGTGCTGGTGAGGTCGCCCTGGGCGATTTGCTCTGCAACACGCAGGGTCTCATTAAGCGGACGGGTGATGGACAGGGTGATGCCCATCGCTAAGAGGACACCAAGCGCAAGACCGATGGCAGCAACGATGCCCATCTGTATCTGAACGCTATCAACCGTATCAGACACTTTTTTCTGCTGCAGGCTAAATAATGTCTGGATGGCCTGCGTCAGCGTTATCGCTTTACCGGTTAAGGTATCGGAGAGTGTCGACTGTTGATTCCAGACGTTTTGGTAATTTATTAACTCTGCCGCGACGTTTTGCATGTCTTCCAGGCCTGACTGCAGCCAGACCTTTTGTTCCTCGGTAGCAACCGAAAGCAGTTGTTCGGTGTCCGATTTTGCGATGTCCAGACGCGCGCGGATCCCTTTCATTAACGCATCCGTAGGATGCTGTTTATAGAGGGTAACCTGAGAATCAATGTCGCTCATGACAAACGCAATCTGAGCGGCCACAAAGGCGTGCGAAGCGTCCAGCGAGCCATTTCGGCTGAGCGTGGAAGCCAGGCCGGAGTTATCGCACAGTCCCTGAGTGCTCAGTTTCTGTTCGCTGATTTTCTTCTCAGAAAGGGATTTTGTGAAAGGCAGCAGGGTGGCGACGTAGCTGTTCACCGCATTTGCCGTATCGTCCAGCGCTTTTTTTCCTTCCGGGGACCAGGACAGTTTTTCCATACTGGCGACAATGCTCTGCATGCGCTGGGAGGCGGCGTTGGTCTGATCAAGGTACTTCTGGTCGAGCGTGTACTGAAAATTCGTCCGCCCTAAGCGAACCTGCGTCAGGGCGTTAAACAGGTCGGTGGTATGGCCGTTCTTTTCGACTTTATCCTGAATGTTGCTGAGACCCAGCAAACCTGAAATCAGAATAATAATCGTCACGAGCAGCACGAGAGAAAAACCAAAGAATAACTTCTTACGAACTTTCAAGTTGGCAAAATGGTTGATTATGCTCATATATAAAATTCCAGTGTTGGTATAAACCAAACAACAGTGCTAATAAATCATTAACGAAAAAAATGCTGAGGCAGAGAGATGATAAAAAAAAGCCCCTCACACGTGAGTGCTCAGGGCAAGAACCTGAGTTGACATCACTCACTCAGGCTATCTGTCTTCTCCTCTTTTTTAACAGAATGAGCCGGGAGTTCGCTCATTCTGTAATAAACGGGGATAACATCCGAATAATTAATGATGTAACCACACCCTTTAATATTGCGAATAAAATTTTCTGGTAACCCTAGCATACTCAGTTTGTTGTTGAGATTGCGCAGAACCTGCCACAGTCGTTGTGTGGAGGGGCTCAGATTATGCGCCTCCCAAATTTCTTCAAAGAGCTCTTCTTTAGGGATGGGCTGGGCTCTGCCATTCATCAACAAATAAAGGAAAAGCCTGAGCATCGTTTCATTAAAATAAATAGAGGCAAATGCAATACTTTTATCACTCTGGATGCCAGTAAGGCGGTAGAGTCTGCGGTTAGAAATATCAAAATGAATGTCATCACCGATCATAAACCCATATAGACGATAACCCATATCTAATACCCATATTAAATGAAGACGAACTTGCATCACTACATATAAGCGCTGAGATAATCCATACCGTTTATAGGGTGGATTATATGGCTGCAATAAATGCTTTCCAATACACATCCCTGTGCGCTATGAGAAACCGGTTGTACCTCACCCTGGCATGGAGTTTTTGTCGATATAAGTTGTATTTTTGGAATAAAACGCCAGATGCTTTTCATTTTTCTTTTGTTTGTTCTGAGAATCGATGTGCAATCGACCGCTCAACATAAAAATGCAAATTTTGAAAAAGATTCAGCATTTCTTTCTGTGGACACTACCAGGTAATGAGAAGCCTGATAGCGCCCTTTCGATACCGCATAGGTTACGATTCCTCTGCAGCAAAGAGGAGTGAAGATAAATGATTTATACTGATTAAGTTGATCCTTGAGGTGAGAGGGAATGGGGAGTGAAAACCAATAATTCGTTGATAATAAATAACTAATTCCTGAATCAGAAAACGGATACGGATGTGAAAGTATAATAATGATGAATGTACAAAATCCCTGCGCGTTAACGGCCGGTGCGTCATGAAGCCCGTCTTTCTGATAAACGGCACCGTGCTTTTTGAGCCTGAGCTGCGTCGACTGTGCTCACTTTCGGGCTACCCTGAGCGCGCTGTGCTCCTGCATGCTCCGGTTAGCGAGTGCCTGCTACAGCTGGTTGAACACAACGGTGAGGTGCTTACGCAACGTTATCTTTTCTCAGCGGTATGGGAAAAACAGGGTGCAGTTGTCTCGACCAACGCCCTCTACCAGACTATCGCCTCTATCCGTAAGGCCCTTAAGATGGCGGGTCTGGCAGATAATGTTGTGCAAACCGTACCCAAAGCGGGGTTTAAGTCGGTTGCTCAAATTCAGACAGGTACACTCGACACCTTTATCGCGACGGACGCGGCTTCGCCAGCCGACCTGCAAACTGAAGCTTCCGTGCCGACACCGCGTGTAGCAGATAACCCTTTCCGCTTTCTCTCAGGGAAAATAGCGTATGGCGTCGCTACGGTGTTATTTATCCTTTCGTGTATGGTTCTCTATCAACAGTTGCATGAAAAACGCGCCGGATTTGAAACCTATCAACCGATAGGCAATATTGCAGGGTGCGACGTTTATTCCTCCTGGTATGACAAAATAAAAAGTCAGCGGATATATATTGGCCTGACCAAACGTTATCCCATTCAGTGCAACGCCGGTGGGGTGGCCTATATCACGCTCAACCGTTATCAAAATGGAACGTCGGTGATTGTGTGCGATAAATTGCCTGAGGTTGCTGGTGCACAATGTGATTCCATTTTGTACAGGGAGCAATACCATGAAAATGACTAGCCGGAGTGTGCGCTGGTTGTTCATCCTGTTGATGATTATCGCGCCACTTTTTTATGCCTGGTATACGCATTATCAGCGGAATCATTTTACCTGTGAGAGTCATCTCATTATTGTTGATGAAAGTTCGCGGCTAGATGCCCTCATGACGTTTACATTTAATAATGGTGCTGGCAGTTACGATTCCACCGGAGAATACAGTCAGGCGGGTCACGAAACGGTTGCCATCAGCAATAAAATTGCCTTCCGTTACTGGCGCGAAGAAGGGCGAATTATTATGATTTCCAGTGATACAAACGAGCGCCCGAAAAAAGACGAACCTTTTCGTCACTCTATTCCCGATTTTTTCCGTCAACGCGACCATGGCATTAGTATACAGCTCGTTCCGGTAAACGCTGCTTCCTACCTCTTCATCTTCGGAAATACTCCCGCGTTTTACTGTGCTAAAGGATGAGGGGGCCCCTTTATCACGCACTTTTTTGAGCTGGATCTTGCGCATATTTGCGCTTGCCAAAGTATAGATAATGCGTATAGTTCTCATTTGCATTGCAACTAATACATTCTAAGGCCCGCCAACGGGTCATTTTTGCGCGCACTTTCAAACGAGTTAACGATGAACAACACCAAAATGCACAAAACGCTGCTGGCACTCGCCATTGGCGCGGTTACACATTCCGCCTGCGCGGCGGAGGATAAAAAAGAAGACACCATTGTTGTGCAGTCTGCACCTGCCGGCGACTTCAAACCCGGCGGCGACCAGCTGGTGCCGGCCTTCCTTGACGGGCAGGTGGCGAACGGCGGACGCATGGGGATGCTCGGACAGCAGAACGCCATGGACGTGCCGTTCAACATCATCAGCTACACCTCGAAGCTGGTGGAAGATCAGCAGGCGAAAACCATTGCTGACGTGGTCGCCAACGACGCGGGCGTGCAGTTCGTTCAGGGGTACGGCAACAGCGCTGAAACCTTCCGCATTCGCGGCCTGAAGTTTGACGGCGACGACATGACCTTTGGCGGTCTGTCCGGCGTGCTGCCGCGTCAGGTGGTGGATGCCCAGATGGTCGACCGCATCGAGATCTTCAAAGGGGCAAACTCCCTCATGAACGGCGCGGCAAGCTCCGGCGTGGGCGGGATGATCAACCTTGAGCCAAAACACGCGGGCGACACCCCCCAGGCGAAAGTGGGCGCGGACTACACCTCGGACTCCCAGATTGGCACCACGCTGGATGCAGGCCGTCGCTTTGGCGATAACGACCAGTTCGGCGCACGTGTGAACCTCGTCCATCGTGAAGGGGAAACCGGCGTACCGAACGATCGCCGCCGCACCACGCTGCTCTCCACCGGCCTGGACTACAAAGGCGACCGCTTCCGCTCCTCGCTGGACCTGGGCTATCAGAAAAAAACCTTCCACGGCAGCCCGACCAGCGTCAACATCTCGGCGGTGGATTTCGTGCCTGAACCGCCGAAAAACGATCGGAACTTCTCGCAGAAGTGGGCCTACAGCGATATCGAAAACGAGTTCGGGATGTGGCGCAGCGAGTACGACATTACCGATAACTGGACGGCCTATACCGGCCTGGGCGCGCAGCACGCGCATGAAGAAGGGATCTACAGCGCGCCGAAGCTGGTGGACAAGAGTGGCAAGGCGACGGTCAGCCGTCTGGATACCAACCGCATCAGCGATTCCGTCAGCGGCATGGCGGGTATTCGCGGTAACTTCACTACCGGCTTCGTCTCGCACAAGGTGAACGTCGGGTATTCCGCGATGACTAAAAACGAAAAAATCGCGTGGAAAATGTCGGCGGCGAAGGATAACCCGACCACCAACATCTATCACAACACCGGCGTCGATATGCCGGACAGCACTAACTTCAACGGCTCCGGCGGCAAATACAGCGATCCGCTGACCAGCGGGCGCACCCGCACCCAGGGCTGGCTGCTGAGCGATACCCTGGGCGTGCTTGACGACAAGCTGCTGTTCACCGCAGGCGCGCGCCATCAGAAAGTGGTCGTTCGCGGGTATAACAAAATCACCGGCGCAGAGAACGACGCGGACGGTTTCGACGGCAGCCGCTGGATGCCAACCTACGGCGTGGTCTACAAACCGTGGGAGGAAATTTCCCTCTACGCCAACCACACCGAAGCGCTGCAGCCGGGCAAAACCGCACCTAACACCGCCACCAACTACGGTCAGAGCACCGGCATCGTTCACTCTAAGCAGAATGAAGTGGGCGTGAAGGCGGACTTCGGCCGCGTGGGCGGCTCGCTGGCGCTGTTTGAGATCAAAATGCCGTCGGCGATCCTCGATGCTAACAATCACTACGGCCTGGATGCGGAGCAGCGTAACCGTGGCGTGGAGCTGAACGTCTTCGGCGAGCCGATGCTCGGGATGCGCCTGAACGCCAGCGCCACCTGGCTGCAGGCGGAGCTGACCAAAACCAAAAACGGCGTGAACCAGGGCAACGATGCGATCGGTATTCCGAACTTCTACGCCGTGCTGGGCGCGGAGTACGACATCAAGCCGGTTGACGGCCTGACGGCGACCGCGCGGGTGAACCACTCCGGCACGCAGTATGCCGACCTCGCGAACAGCAAAAAGCTCGACAGCTACACCACGCTGGATCTGGGCATGCGCTATCGCTTCGCGGTGAACCACAACGCAAACCAGATGACCGTGCGCGCGGGTATCGATAACGTGACCAACGAAAACTACTGGGCCAGCGTGGACGACTCCGGTACCTACATCACTCAGGGCGAACCGCGGACCTTTAAGGTCTCGGTTGGCTACGAGTTCTAAGCGTTCCACCTCGTTATCCGGGGCACGGATGCCCCCATCCTTCCGTCACAGTGTTATAAAATTGTAATAAAAGCTTCTTACACTGGTCGCCACATCCTTACCTCTTGGCCAATGACAGGAAGCCGCTATGGGCAGACCCCTCAAATCCGTTTTTAAAAAAGAACATCGCGACGATATCGCTAATCGCAGCGCTAACCCGGTATTCTCCGAGGTGGCAGAGGTGTTCCTCTCCCGCCGCCGTTTCCTCCAGATGGGTGCCGTCGCGGGCGCTGCCGTTTCATTCCCCTTTTTGATCAAACCCGAAAATGCCGTTGCCGCGGTATCGAAGCCTTCCGCGCTGGCAAAAGCGGTTTCCCTGGGCTTTACCAGTATCGACGTCTCCACGGAAGATACGGTCAGGGTGCCGGAAGGCTATATTGCCCGCCCGTTCTATCGCTGGGGTGACCCGACGGGGATCAAGAACAACATGCCGGCCTTTAAGCCGGACGCCAGCAACACCACGGACGAACAGGCCGTACAGGCGGGCATGCACCACGACGGCATGGCGTGGTTTAGTCTGCCGCAGGGGGAGCAAAACCCGGATCATGGCCTGCTGGCAATGAACCATGAATACATCGACAACGGGATGCTGTTTACCGACGGTACGGCGAACTGGAGCCTCGACAAAGCCCGCAAGGGGCAGAACGCGATGGGCGTCTCGGTAGTGGAAGTGAAAAAAACGGGCAGCGACTGGCAGGTGGTACGCCCCTCTTCATATGCCCGCCGCATCACCGTCAATACGCCGATGCAGCTTACCGGCCCGGCCCGGCATCAGGACTTAATGAAAACCGCCGCCGACCCGCAGGGTGAACGCGTGCTGGGCACCATGCAAAACTGCGCCAACGGCCATACGCCGTGGGGCACCTATCTCACCTGCGAGGAGAACTGGTCGGATATTTTTGTTAAAAAAGCCGATCGTAACCCGCTGGAAAAACGCTACGGCATCAGCGACAGCGACGAATCCTACCGCTGGAACGAGGTGGATGAGCGATTCAGCGTCGATAAAACCCCTAACGAACCGAACCGTTTCGGCTGGGTCGTGGAGATCGATCCCTACAACCCAACCTCCACCCCGCGCAAGCACACCGCGCTGGGCCGCTTCAAGCATGAAGGGGCGGCCGTCACGCTCGCCGCCGACAGCCGCGTGGTGGTCTATATGGGTGACGATCAGAAGTTCGAGTACATCTATAAGTTTGTCTCGGATAAAAAATACGATCCCGCGAACCGTGAAGCCAATATGCAGCTGCTGACGTCCGGCACGCTGTACGTCGCCAGGTTCAACGAGGACGGGAGCGGCGACTGGCTGCCGCTGATCTTCGGGCAAAACGGTCTGGATAAAAGCAAAGGGTTTGAAAGCCAGGGCGATCTGCTGATTAAAACCCGCCTGGCGGCCGACGCGGTGGGGGCAACCAAAATGGATCGTCCCGAGTGGATAGCCGTCGATCCGCACGCCAGCGGCAGCGTCTACTGTACGCTCACCAACAACAGCGATCGCGGGAAAGAGGGCAAGGCGCCGGTGGATGCCGCCAACCCGCGCGCCAACAACGTGTTTGGGCATATCATGCACTGGCACGAAGAGGGGACCGATCCTGCCGCCACGCGCTTTAAGTGGGATATTCTGGTGATGGGTGGGCGGACCGACAGCGATGATCCGAAGGCCAAAGGCTCCATGCAGGGCGCGGCATTCGGCAGCCCTGATGGACTCTCTTTCGATCATCAGGGCGTCCTGTGGATCCAGACCGACGTCTCCTCCAGCACCATTAATAAGAAAGCCTACGAGGGGATGGGCAATAACCAGATGGTGGCCACCATTCCGGGCACCAACGAGTATCGCCGTTTCCTGACCGGGCCGCGCGGGTGTGAAATTACCGGCATTGCGTTTACGCCGGACAACCGGACGCTGTTTATCAACATTCAGCATCCGGGGGAGGGCGGGGATGATATTACCGACCCGGCCAATCCGCGCGCCGTCTCTAACTGGCCGGACGCCAGCCTGAACGGACGCCCGCGTTCGTCAACGGTGGTGATTACCAAAGCGGACGGCGGGATCATCGGGTCATGACGTTTATCCGCCGGGCGCACGCGCTGGCCCGGCGTTAAACTTGCTACCACCAGCATGAAGTGTTAAAACGTGCCCCTTCTAAAAAAGAGACAGGGGTAGGGCGTGAAAGACGCGTCATCCGCTTCAGGCCATGGTAGCGCTGAAGCCTCGTCGGATCAGAATCCGACGCTGCAACGTGGTTTGCAAAATCGACATATTCAGTTAATTGCTCTTGGCGGCGCGATCGGTACCGGGCTGTTTCTCGGCATCGGCCCCGCCATTCAGATGGCCGGCCCGGCGGTTCTGCTGGGTTACGCTATCGCCGGGATTATCGCCTTCCTGATCATGCGCCAGCTCGGCGAGATGGTCGTTGAAGAGCCGGTGTCAGGCTCCTTCGCACACTTTGCCTATAAATACTGGGGCCCGTTCGCCGGCTTCCTCTCCGGCTGGAACTACTGGGTGATGTTCGTGCTGGTGGGGATGGCGGAACTGACCGCCGCAGGCATCTACATGCAGTACTGGCTCCCGGACGTGCCAACGTGGATCTGGGCGGCGGCCTTCTTCATCATCATTAACGCCGTTAACCTCGTGAACGTGCGCCTGTATGGCGAAACCGAGTTCTGGTTTGCGCTGATCAAGGTGCTGGCGATTATCGGCATGATCGGTTTCGGCCTGTGGCTGCTGTTCTCCGGCCACGGCGGCGAGCGGGCCACTATCGACAACCTGTGGCAGCACGGGGGCTTCCTCGCGACCGGCTGGAAAGGGCTGATTCTCTCCCTGGCGGTGATTATGTTCTCCTTCGGCGGGCTGGAGCTGATTGGCATCACCGCTGCCGAAGCGCGCGACCCGCACAAAAGCATTCCGAAAGCGGTCAACCAGGTGGTGTACCGTATTCTGCTGTTCTACATCGGCTCGCTGGTGGTGCTGCTGGCGCTCTACCCGTGGTTGGAAGTGAAGTCCGACAGCAGCCCGTTCGTGATGATTTTCCACGATCTCAACAGCAATGTGGTGGCTTCAGCGCTGAACTTCGTCATTCTGGTGGCATCGCTGTCGGTCTATAACAGCGGGGTTTACTCCAACAGCCGCATGCTGTTTGGCCTCTCCGTGCAGGGCAACGCGCCGAAGTTTCTCACCCGCGTTAGCCGTCGCGGCGTGCCGGTGAATTCGCTATTCCTTTCCGGCGCGATTACCTCTCTGGTCGTGCTGATCAACTACCTGCTGCCGAAACAGGCCTTTGGCCTGCTGATGGCGCTGGTGGTCGCGACGCTGCTGCTGAACTGGATCATGATCTGCCTGGCGCACCTGCGCTTTCGCGCCGCGATGCGCCGCAAGGGACGCGAGACGCAGTTTAAGGCGTTGCTCTACCCGGCAGGGAACTACATCTGTATCGCCTTCCTGGGGCTGATCCTGGCGCTGATGTGCACCATGGATGAGATGCGTCTTTCGGCAATGCTGCTGCCGGTGTGGGTGGTGTTCCTGTTTATCGCATTTAAGCTCTCGCGCAAAAAGTAGCGCGGTTTTCTCCCTCTCCCTGTGGGAGAGGGCCGGGGTGAGGGCACCAGACCGCACCTGCCTTCACGCCCGGTCAGGCGAAGCAGCCACCTGCAGTATCAAATCTGAAACGCGATCCGTTTCCCATTCGGTAACGTCACATCGATGCTCATTTCACCGCCTAGCGCGCTGACATAACGTTTGAGCGTTGAAAGCCGGGGATCGTTTCCCGGCTGTTCGATTTTTGCCACAGTGGGTTGTTTTACCCCCATTGCCTCGGCCAGCTCTGTTTGCGAAACATTGAGCTCTTCCCGCAGTTGGTTCAGGGCAACAATTCTGCGCATCACTTCAACTTTAGCCGCAATCCGCTCCTGACTTTCCGCGCTCTGTTGTGCCATGAGTTCTTTTAGCGTTGCCATATGGCCTCCTTATCCGCCAGATGTCTGCTGTACTCAACGTCAGCCAGCGTAATCATTTCGTCATAAAACCGTTTTTGATTGCAACCGGTTTTGTCTCCAGCACAGAGCACAATTGCCTTACGGTCGGGATCAAAAGCAAAAAAAGCTCTGATGGGATTTCCCGCATGTTGAATCCGTAACTCTTTCATGTTCGCATAGGCTGAACCCTTCACGGTGTCTACGTATGGCCGCCCAAGCGTCGGGCCAAATTCAGCAAGAATATGCATTGTTGCCAGCACATCTTCTTTTAATGCTGTTGTTTGTTCAAAGAACCATTCATCAAATCTTTCCGTTGTCTCGACATTCCACATCGTTTCTCCTGTAGCTTCCTCGCTGTATTATTTTATAGCCTATTGGCTATAGCTACAATCAGAACGTCTCGTTTTGTCATACAACGAGCTTTATCGTGACCCCCCTCCCAAATCTGTTTCGATCCACAGGATCTTTGTTTTGTAATCGATTACTTTTTACTTGAACTGTTTTGTAATCGATTACTTTTGAGGGTGAGGCTCATCATGGTGTCAACAACTGAAAGTAGTGGGAAGGCGATAGCACAGCACCGGCTGCTGGTTCCGCGGCTGTCGCTGATGATGTTTTTGCAGTTTTTTATCTGGGGTAGCTGGTCGGTCACGCTCGGCCTGGTGATGACTCAGCACAACATGTCTTTGCTGATTGGCGATGCGTTCTCCGCCGGGCCAATCGCCTCTATTCTCTCGCCGTTCGTGCTTGGCATGCTGGTGGATCGCTTCTTTGCCTCGCAAAAGGTAATGGCGGTGATGCATCTCGCCGGGGCGGCGATCCTGTGGTTTGTTCCGGGCGCGCTGATTGCCGAAAACGGCGCGCTGCTGATTGGCCTGCTGTTTGGCTACACGCTCTGCTACATGCCGACGCTGGCGCTGACCAACAACATCGCGTTTCACAGCCTGGCGAACGTGGATAAAACCTTCCCGGTGGTGCGCGTGTTCGGCACCATCGGCTGGATCGTGGCGGGTATTTTCATCGGCGTTACCGGCGTGGCGGCAAGCGTCACCATCTTCCAGGTGGCGGCGGCCAGCTCCGTGCTGCTGGCGCTTTACAGCCTGACGCTGCCGCACACGCCAGCCCCGGCGAAAGGCCTGCCGGTCAAGGTGCGCGATCTCTTCTGCGCGGATGCCTTTGCGCTGCTCAAAACCCGCCACTTCTTCGTCTTCTCCGTCTGCGCGATGCTGATCTCCGTTCCGCTGGGCACCTACTACGCCTACACCGCCTCGTATCTCGCGGATGCCGGAATTGCCGACGTTAGCACCGCCATGTCGTTCGGGCAGATGTCCGAGATCGTCTTCATGCTGGTCATTCCGCTGTTGTTCCGCCGCCTGGGTGTGAAGGTGATGCTGCTGATCGGCATGCTGGCGTGGTTCGTGCGTTACGCCATGTTTGCGCTGGGCGTCAGCGAGGAGGGGCGCATCCTGCTGTATCTCGGCATCCTGCTCCACGGCGTCTGCTACGATTTCTTCTTTGTCGTCGGCTTTATCTACACCGACCGCGTGGCGGGCGAGAAGGTGAAAGGCCAGGCCCAGAGCATGATCGTCAT
This sequence comes from Enterobacter sp. KB-280D8, assembly GCF_041399405.1. Lineage (NCBI taxonomy): Bacteria > Pseudomonadati > Pseudomonadota > Gammaproteobacteria > Enterobacterales > Enterobacteriaceae > Enterobacter > Enterobacter sp. KB-280D8. The sequence continues at coordinate 665,211 of NZ_JBGKEC010000002.1, read as the reverse complement.
GTTCACCTACGGCATCGGCATGCTGCTCGGCTCGCAGATTTCCGGCGCGCTCTATAACCGCCTGGTGGCCGGGCAGACCGTGCCGCAGGCGTGGGTGACATTCTGGTGGATCCCGGCGGTGGCTGCCGCGGCGATCGCGCTGATTTTCCTTCTCACGTTTAAGTATGACGATGACAAGGCGTAACGTTCAGGAGGTGGTATGAGGACGATAAAAGGACCCGGCATTTTTCTGTCTCAGTTTATTGGCGCAGAAGCGCCGTTTAATTCGCTCGACGGGCTGGCTGAATGGGCGGCAGGTAAAGGTTATAAAGCGGTGCAGATCCCCTGCAACCATCCGCATATTTTTGACGTCGAGAAAGCGGCTGAGAGCCAGGCCTACTGCGATGACATCACCGCTAAGCTGGCCGCGCACGGGCTGGTTATCAGCGAACTGTCGACCCATCTGGAAGGGCAGCTTGTCGCGGTAAACCCGATTTACAGCGACGCGTTTGATCACTTCGCGCCCACGTCCGTGCGCGGTAACGATGCGGCGCGCCGGGCGTGGGCCACGGAGAAGCTGAAACAGGCGGCGGTCGCCTCGGCCAGATTAGGCCTGAAAGCGCACGCCACCTTCTCCGGCTCGCTGACCTGGCCGTTTTTCTACCCGTGGCCGCCGCATAACGAACAGCGTTTTCAGGAAGCGTTCGGGGAGCTGGCAAACCGCTGGCGGCCGATTCTGGATACCTTCGACGAGCAGGGGGTGGACGTCTGCTTTGAGTTGCATCCGGGGGAAGATCTGCACGACGGCGTGACCTTCGAGCGTTTTCTGGCGCTGGTGGATAACCACCCACGCTGCAACATTCTCTTTGATCCGAGCCACATGCTGTTGCAGCAGATGGACTACCTGACCTTCATCGACATCTACCACGCGCGCATCAGGGCGTTCCACGTGAAGGATGCGGAGTTCCGCCCGAACGGGCGCAGCGGCGTGTACGGCGGCTACCAGCCGTGGATCAACCGCGCCGGACGCTTCCGGTCGCTCGGCGACGGGCAGATCGACTTTAAGGGCATTTTCAGCAAGCTGACCCAGTACGACTATGACGGCTGGGCGGTGCTGGAGTGGGAGTGCTGTCTGAAGGACGGGGATACCGGCGCGCGCGAAGGCAGCGAGTTTATCCGCCGCCACATCATTCCGGTCTCCGGACGCGCGTTTGATGATTTCGCCGCTGGAGGCAAGCATGATTAACGTCGGAATTATCGGCAGCGGGTTTATCGGCCCGGCGCATATCGAGGCGCTGCGGCGTCTCGGATACGTGCAGGTTGTGGCCCTCTGCGACGGCACGCTTGCCAAAGCGCAGGAAAAAGCGCGTCAGCTTAACGTGCCGCACGCCTACGGCAGCGTTGAGGAACTGCTCGCACACCCCGATCTGCACGTGGTGCACAACTGCACGCCTAACCACCTGCACGCGGAGATTAACCGTAAGATCCTGCGCGCGGGCAAGCACGTCTTTTCTGAAAAACCGCTGTGCATGACCCCGGACGAGGCGCGCGAGCTGGTGGAGCTGGCGGAGCGGGCGGGCGCGGTGCACGGCGTGAGCTTTGTCTATCGCCAGTTTGCGATGGTGCGCCAGGCGGCGAGCATGATGCGTGCGGGCAGCGTCGGGCGGCTGTTTGCCTCGCACGGCAGCTATCTGCAGGACTGGATGCTGCTGGAAACCGACTATAACTGGCGGGTAGATGCCTCGCTGGGCGGCGCATCACGCGCGGTGGCGGACATCGGCTCCCACTGGTGCGACACGGTGCAGTTCGTCACCGGGCGGCGCATTACCGAGGTGATGGCGGATCTCTCCATCGTCTGGCCGACGCGAAGGGCCAGCAAAGGCGGGAATCAAACTTTCTCCCACGACGAGCGGGCGGAGTATGAAGACAAACCGGTCACCACCGAAGACTTCGGCTCGGTGCTGTTCCGCTTCGACGACGGCAGCAAGGGCAGCTTTAGCGTCTCGCAGGTGAGCGCAGGGCGTAAAAACCGCCTGACGTTTGAGGTCAACGGCAGCGAGCGGTCGCTGGCGTGGGATCAGGAGGTGCCGCAGCAGCTGTGGATCGGCCATCGCGCACAGGCCAACCAGACGCTCACCGACGATCCGGGGCTGATGAACCCTGATGTGGCCGACAGCGCCCACTTCCCCGGCGGACATATCGAAGGCTGGCCGGACGCCTTCAAAAATATGATGGCGCAGTTCTACCGCGCCGTGCAGGCGGGCGCGATGCCGGATACGCCGCAGTTTGCGACGTTTCACGATGGCGCAAATGTGATGTATATCATTGATGCTATTGTGAAAAGTCATCAGCAGCAGCGCTGGGTGCGCGTGGAACAATAACGCGTTGCCCGGTTCGCCGGGCAATAAATTTATGGTAGCCTGCACAAAACGCTAACCGCAGGATGTGTCGTCGCTATGTCAATTCAGAAAATCGCTCAGCTGGCCGGGGTCTCCGTGGCGACGGTCTCCCGCGTGCTGAATAACAGCGACACCGTGAAGGCGAAAAACCGCGAGCGCGTTCTGCGGGCGATTCAGGAGAGCAACTACCAGCCAAACCTGCTCGCCCGTCAGCTGCGCACCGCCCGCAGCTATATGATCCTGGTGATGGTGTCCAACATTGCCAACCCGTTCTGCGCCGAAGTGGTGAAGGGCATCGAAGCCGAGGCGGAGAAAAACGGCTACCGCATTCTGCTGTGCAACTCCGGCTCGGACATCGAGCGCTCCCGCTCGGGATTAAGCCTGCTCTCCGGCAAAATCGTCGACGGCATTATCACCATGGACGCCTTCTCGAAGCTGCCTGAACTGGCCGCGCTGATTGGTTCTGCACCGTGGGTGCAGTGCGCCGAATACGCCGATGCGGGCGCGGTCTCCTGCGTCGGCATCAATGATGTGGACGCTTCACAGCATGCCGTCAGCCAGCTGGCCGACGGCGGCCGCAAGCGTATCGCGATGATCAACCACGATCTCAGCTACAAATATGCCCGCCTGCGCGAGCGGGGCTACAAAAGCGTGATCCACCTGCGGGATCTGGACTATCAGGCGGTGGAGTATGCCAGCGATCTCAGCTCCGGCGCGGGCATGGCCGCGATGCAAAATCTGCTAAAAGAAAACCCGCCGGATGCGGTATTTGCCGTTTCCGACACGCTGGCGGCGGGCGCGCTGCGTGCTATTCAGCAGGCCGGGCTGCTGGTGCCGGAGGATATCGCGGTCGTGGGCTTTGACGGCACCGAGCTCGCGGAGATGATTTCGCTCACCACCATCGAACAGCCGTCGCGGGATATCGGGCGCAAGGCGGTCGATCTGCTCTTAAATAAGATCGACAACCCGGATGCGCCCACTGAGAGAGTGATGATGGACTGGCGCTTTATTTCCCGCGCCAGCACCTGATTATTGCGCGATGACGCCAGCCAGGGAGCGAATATCGTTCCCGGTTGGCGACTGGTGAATGCGCAGACCAAATTCATCCACCACCGCAAAAATATGATCGAAGATGTCGGCCTGAATTTCCTCATATTCCGCCCAGACCACTGTGTTGGTGAAGGCATATATTTCAATCGGCAGGCCGTTGGCGTCCGGTGCGAGCTGGCGCACCATCAGCGTCATATCTTTGCGGATGCGCGGGTGGTTGCGCAGATATTCATTCAGGTAGGCGCGGAAGGTGCCGATATTGGTCATCTTGCGCAGATTTAATACTGATTCCCCTTCACCGTTCTGCTGATTCCACAGGCTAATTTCCTCATGACGCGCGGCCAGATAGGGCTTCAGCAGCTTCGCCTGAATCAGCTTCTGCTGCTCCTGCTCGTCGAGGAAATGAATGCTGGTGGTATCAATATTCAGGCTGCGCTTAATGCGTCGCCCGCCGGAGGCAGACATGCCGCTCCAGTTAATAAAGGCGTCAGAGACCAGCGCCCACGTCGGGATGGTGGTGATGGTGTTATCAAAGTTGCGCACCTTAACGGTGGTCAGGCCGATATCCGTCACCGTGCCGTTGGCGCCGTACTTCGGCATCTCCAGCCAGTCGCCGAGCTTGAGCATGTCGTTGGCGGAGAGCTGAATACCTGCCACCAGTCCGAGTATCGGGTCTTTAAACACCAGCATCAGAACGGCGGCCATGGCGCCCAGACCGCTTATCAGAATCGCCGGGGACTGGCCGATCAGCAGGGAAATAATCAATATCCCCACCAGGATGGCGCTCACCAGCTTGATGCCCTGGAAAATCCCTTTTAGCGGCAGCTGCGACGCGGTGGCCATTTTCTGCGACAGGTTAAAAATCACGTCCAGCAGCGAGAAGAAGGAGAGCAGGGCATACACCATCACCCACAGCTTCGCGCAGGTGGTGAGCATTTCCGCCGCTTCGCTGCCTTTTTGCAGCCACAGCACCGCCTGAACGTTGACGATTATCCCCTGAAGGGTAAAGGCCAGACGGTGAAATAATTTATTCTGGGTAATGATCTGCAACCATAAATGGCTGCTGGCCTGCGCGCGTTTCTCAAATGCGCGCAGCACCACTTTGTGAAGAATAAAATGAACGATGATGGCGGTAAGAAAAATAATACCAAAGATAATCACTAAAGAGGTGGTGTGATTAATTTCAATGCCTAACTCTTCAACCTGAGCAATTAATTCCTGCATAACATCTCCTGTATTGTTGCAGCCCCATAATGGCGGCTGCGGATCTATTATGCAAATTCGCGGGCTTATTTGGTGGCCTGGCAGACCTTCACCACCGGCAGGCACAGCCTGCGACGCATACGAATTGTCGCCAGCGCCAGGATAACCATCAGGCCGGTTTCTACCGCCAGGAAAAGGTTAATCGCCTGCGCGTAATTTCCGTGATAATTCTGCAGCCCGTGTAGCAAAATCGCGCCGAAAATGGCCGGGCCCAGCCCCAGCGCGGCCTGCTGCAGCGTGCTGAGAATGGCGCTCGCGGCCCCCGCGTCATCGGGCTGAATATCGCGCATCCCGATGCGGTAAAAGCTGTTTACAATCAGCGCCTGGCCGTAGCCTACCAGCCCGGTGGCAGGCGCCAGCGTCAGCGCAGTATTTTGCAATCCCCAGTAGCGGAACGTGACGATCAGCGCCAGCAGGCCGATTATCTGTATTGCCAGACCCGTCAGCAGAATCGTGCTGGTGCTGTAGCGGGCAATCAGCCTCGGCGCGAACCATGCGGAGATAAAATAGGTCACGCCAAGGGCGATAAAACTGTTCCCGGACTGCCACGGCGCCATCCCCAGCCCGGTCTGCATGGTCAGCGCCATGCAGAACATAAACCCGGACCAGACGCTGAAAAAGAGCAGCGCAATCACGATGCCAAAGCGAACGCTGCGAAGCTGAAGCAGACGCGGCGGGATCAGTGGATGGGCATTCCCACGCTCCTTTTTGCGCGCATTCTGCGCCATCAGCCAGGCCAGCGGAATAATGACAAGAAGCATAACCTTCAGCGACCACGGCCAGTGCTGCTGTGGGCCGAGCGCCATCGGGAACAGCAGACAGCAAAGAATGATGGCCAGCAGCACGGTGCCCGGCCAGTCGATGCGCGACGGCGTCTCACGGCGGGTTTCCGGCACGTAGCGGCGGCTTAACGCCAGCACCAGCAGACAAATCGGCACGTTGATAAAGAAGGCGTTACGCCAGCCCAGCCCGGCGATATCCGCAGACACCAGCCAGCCGCCGCCCATCTGGCCCACGATAAACGCAATCCCGCCGATGCCGCCAAACAGGCTTATGGCTTTCGCGTGGGCGCTGCCTTTTAGCGTGACGTGCAGCGTCGCGAGAATCTGCGGCATAATCAGCGCTGCCCCCGCGCCCTGAACGATGCGCGCGGTCAGCAGCTGTTCAATGTTTCCCGCCATCCCGCACAGCAGCGAGGCCAGGCCAAAAACTGCCACGCCCCACATAAACAGGCGACGGCGGCCAAGGTTATCCCCCAGCTTGCTGCCGAGCGCGAGGCAGACGGCAAAGGCCACGCCGTAGAGGGCGACAATCAGCTCCAGCTCGGTGGCGGTAGCCTGCAGTGAATGGGTGATAGCGTCCAGCGCCACATTGGTGATTGAGGTATCAATCATGGGCAGCATCTGGCCGGTCAACAGCAGTATCAGGCCTGCGCGGCCCGGTGAAACAACTGACGTATTCATGGTAACTCCATTGCGTCATTCATCAGATGGTCGTAGCATCAACCATCTGATAAACGGGTACCAGTTCTTGCTTATACTGGTACTGGCACTACCATGCAGGGGGATTTATGGCCTTGATGTCTGAACCCGTCGCCTCACATCAGGATGACACCCGAAAACAGCTGGGGGCATTTTTACGCGCCCGGCGGGAAAGCCTCGATCCGCAGCGTCTCGGCCTGCCGCGCAGCGGTCGGCGCCGCACGCCGGGCCTGCGCCGGGAAGAGGTGGCGATGCTCGCGGATGTGGGCGTGACCTGGTACACCTGGCTTGAGCAGGGCAGGGACGTCAAACCGTCCAGCACGGTGATGGCCGCCGTGGCGAAAGCCCTGCAGTGCACCCCAACCGAAACCCGGCATCTGTTTGTGTTAGCCGGATTGCCGCCGGGTGAAGCGCCGCAGGCGGTCTGCTGCGAGGGCATCAGCGAAGGCACTCGCCGCCTGCTCGATACCCTGATGCCAAAACCCGCCAGCATTCAGAAGCCCAACTTCGACATCGTGGCGTGGAACGACAGCTTCGGGCACCTGATGGGTGTTGATTTCAATGACATCCCGCCGGAAGACCGCAACTGTATTTACCTGTTCCTCACCCATCCGGCGTGGCGCGCGCGTCTCGGCAGACGCGACGACGTGCTGCCGATTTTCGTTTCCTATTTCCGCGCGGCGATGGCCGAGCACCGGGGCGACCCGCTGTGGGAAGCCAAGCTGGCGCGCTTCTTCGCGGTGTCGGAGGAGTTCAAAACCCTGTGGCACCAGCGCAACGACGTGCGCGGCGTGGAGAACCAGCTCAAGCTCTTTACCCATCCAGAACTGGGTGATTTTACGCTGCAGCAGATGTACTGGTACTCCGCGCCGCGAAACGGATCGCGGCTGCTGGTCTATTTACCGGTGGATGAGGCGGGGGAACGGGCAATGGAATGGCTGGCGGAGCAGGGGAAATAAGTTTTTTGCGAGGCGCTTTCAGGGAATCAACGAGGATCCGGTACGACCGGATAAAAGCAGGTAAGGTAAGTCACGAAAGGCAAAATTAGCCTTTAATGCAAATTGCCTTATATGCTAATATCATCAGGGATGAAAACCGTGTTCAGACTTATTGTCCATGAGGCGGTCAGGGAAGAGATTCTCTTACTGCCTGCTGGGGTGCAGGCGAAGCTGATTCGCCAGCTTGATAAATTGCGCATAAACCCGACGGTTCTTCGGGAACCTGACAGCAAACCATTGCCGCATGGCCTGTTTGAAATAAGGACCGTTGGGCTGATCCATACCCGAGGTCTCTATGTTTACCAGCGGGAAAAGACGATTTTTCTTTTGCGCGTATTTGTGAAGAAGACGCAAAAAACACCCTCAGCTGAACTCCGTCTGGCATTGAAACGACAACAGGAGATGTTGGATGAGCAAGAAGATTATTGACTGGGACGCACTCAGAGCTGAACTATTAAGCGATTCGGAGGTTCAGGCCGCCTTTGACGCGGAAGAACGTAAGGAGCGCCTGCGTGAGATGCTGGCGCAGTGGCGTAACCAGGCTGGCCTGACGCGCGCGCAGGTGGCGGAGTTGATGGGCGTCAGTGCACCGACGGTCTCCCGAATGGAGGCCAATATCACTCGGGCGAGTCTGGACACATTAACGCGTTATGCGCTGGTGTGCGGGGTAAAGCATCCGCAAATTACGCTTTATTGAAAACGGGCACGCCTGAAGCGGGCGTGCCTGTAATGATCAGCACTCGGTCACAATCGTGCTCAGCGGCAGGCGAGACTTCGGCAGCGTGGCGTTGAAATCTTCCACGCTGTGATGCCCAACCGGCACCACCACCAGGCTGGTGAAGCCTTTCTCTTTCAGGCCAAACTCTTCGTCGAGAATAGCGGCGTCGAAGCCTTCGATTGGCACGGCGTCCAGACCCAGCGCACCCACGCCCAGCAGGAAGTTACCGACGTTCAGGTAAACCTGTTTCGCCATCCACTGGTCGTCATCTTTCAGATCCACGCGGTGCATATCGGCAAAATAGTGGCGTCCTTTGTTATTGGCCGCTTTCGCTTCCGGCGTGTTGAAACGACCATCCGCCTCTTCCTGATCGACAACGCGCTCCAGCCAGGCGTCGTCCATCGCGGTTTTCGCGCAAAATACCACCACGTGAGAAGCATCCAGCATTTTGCGTTCGTTGAACACATAGGTGCCCGCGGCGGATTTCGCCACGCGGGCTTTACCTTCCTCGGTGCTGGCCACAATGAAGTGCCACGGCTGGGAGTTGGTGCTGGATGGGCTGTACTGCAGCAGGGTTTTGATTTTTTCCGCTTCTTCAGCGGTCAGTTTTTTGGTTGGGTCGAACGCCTTGGTAGAGTGGCGTTTCAGGGCGACAGAAATGATATCCATAACTACTCCTGGTAATGAAATTCGCCCGTGCGCGGGCGCGAAAGGAGAGCAGATTACCGCGCGAAGCCGCAAAAGATAAGTGCGATTCGAGCGGTTATACTGTTCGGCACAGACGAACAGTCAGGCTGGGCGTATCCACTTCTGGTCTTTTTTCGGCAGCTTATCGACAACGAGATTCCACGAGTCCGCGATCAGGTCGGCGACCAGTTCAGGCGTGATGTCGTCGGTGCCGTAAAGCGAGATCCAGTGTTTTTTATTGAGGTGGTAGCCCGGCTCAACGCCGCGATAAATCTGCTGATTTAACAGGGATTTTTCCGGGTCGGATTTCAGGCTAACGTGGGGCCTGCCGTGTGCGGTGGCCATCAGCATAAAAATTTTCCCGCCCACCTTAAACACGTCGTACTCGGGGCCAAACGGCCAGCAGTGTTCGGTGAAAGGCATCTCCAGCGCGACGCGTTTCGCGTGTGCTTGCAGAGAGTTACTGTCCATCGCTATCCTCCTGAGCCAGCCCGCGCCACATAGCTTCAAAACCCAGCGCTTTAAAATCGACGGCACGGGACGGATCGCGGGTGGCAAACTCCATGGTGGTTTCCGCCAGCGATAAGAAAAGCGCATCGCCAAACGTTTTAAATTCATCGGACATAAACACCGGGCGCACCGAGCGGCGGCACAGCTCGTGAAGTTCCGGGAACATCTCCTTCACCGCCTGTTCCGTTTCGGTGCTCAGCTTTTCACTGACGCCAATCTGGCGGATTGCCGCATGAGAAACGGGGTTACGAATACCCCATTCCACGTAGCTGTTCCAGATATTGCGGGTATGCTCTTTAGGAAGGGTGAGGGTGCGATCGAGGTTCGCCAGCATGGTCTGGCAGAGATCCTGCTTGAGGTGCAGGTAAAGGGCATTCAGCAGGTCGTCTTTAGTAGCAAAGTAGCGAAACAGCGTGCCTTCAGCGACGCCCGCGTTACGGGCAATTAACGCCGTTGAGGCGGCAATACCTGACGGTGCAAATGCCACCGTTGCGGCTTCCAGTAAGGCCTGTTTTTTATCTTCACTCTTCGGACGTGCCACTAAATTTTCCCCCTCTCAATGCTAAAAACCCTGATTGAAACACGTGCTTTGACACGCTGCAACGCGGAATGTCAAAGATCGAAAACGTCTTGACGACTTTATCATCATATCTATAATGAGTGCTTACTCACTCATAATCAAGTTTCCCCCGCGTAAACCATCGGATGGCGCGCGTTTTCGGGTCAGGATATGAAAAAGCCTCTCTTCATCTGCGTGGTGTTCGTCATGATTATTGCTTCAGCTGCGAGTTTACCGTTTGTTCTGAATGCCGGATTTGGCCAGCCGCCGCAGGGTGCGCAGCTTACGGAAGTGGAGGCTTCTCCGCACTATCGCGACGGGAAGTTCCACAACGCGCTTCCGACGCCTGGCTTTACCGGGCAGCAAAACATGCTGGTGGCGTGGTGGCAGTTCCTGACCCGTAAAACCGAAAACGCCCGTCCGGCGCAGCCGTTGCCGCTGGTGAAAACCGATCTGGCGAGCTTGCCTCTGGAGCAGGATACGCTGGTGTGGCTCGGCCACTCCTCGTGGTATATGCAGCTGGCGGGAAAACGCATCCTGATCGACCCGGTCCTCGGCAACTATGCCGCGCCGTTCTCGTTCCTTAATAAAGCGTTTGCGGGAGAGTACCCGTGGCGTGCGGAGAGCATGCCGGAAATCGACCTGCTGATTATCTCGCACGATCACTACGACCATCTGGACTACGCCACCATCCGGTCGCTATTGCCGAAGGTGAAGCGTGTCGTGACGCCGCTCGGCGTGGGATCCCACCTGCGCTACTGGGGAATGAAGCCTGAGATTATCGACGAGCGCGACTGGAACCAGTCGGTGCACATCAGCGATGCGCTGACGGTTCACGTGCTGCCCGCGCGCCACTTCTCCGGGCGCGGCATCAAGCGTGACCAGACCCTGTGGGGCAGTTTTATGTTCGTCACGCCAGAGCAGAAGGTCTACTACAGCGGCGACTCCGGTTACGGCCCGCACTTTAAGGCCATTGGCGAGCAGTTTGGTGAGGTGGATCTGGCCATCATGGAAAACGGCCAGTACGACCAGGACTGGAAGTACATCCACATGTTGCCGGATGAAACGGCGCAGGCTTCGGCGGACCTCAATGCGAAAGCGGTGGTGCCGGGGCATAACGGGCGCTTCGTGCTGGCGAAACACACCTGGAACGATCCGCTGATCCAGCTGGCGCGGGCCAGTAAGGATAAAAATTATCGGCTGCTGACGCCGGAACTGGGTGAGCCGGTTCGGGTGAGCGATAGCATGCAACAGTTTCGTGAGTGGTGGGAATAATGTTGAACCAAGAAACAGAGGGGGAGAGCAGCATGACGATTTCCGCTCAGGTCATTGATACCATAGTCGAATGGATCGATGACAACCTACACCAGCCGCTACGCATCGAAGAGATCGCCCGCCACGCGGGTTACTCCAAGTGGCATTTACAGCGGCTGTTTATGCAGTACAAAGGCGAAAGCCTGGGGCGCTACATCCGCGAACGCAAGCTGCTGCTGGCGGCGCGGGATCTGCGTGAATCTGACGAGCGCGTGTACGAAATCTGCCTGCGCTACGGTTTTGAATCGCAGCAGACGTTTACGCGCATCTTTACCCGCACCTTCCATCAACCGCCTGGGGCATATCGCAAAGAGAACCATAGTCGGGCGCATTGAAATTGACGAAACGTAGGCCGGGAAAGGCATTGCTGCCACCCGGCTTTTTTATTGGCCTACGACGCCAGTGAAAACCAGCGGCGCCAGACGAAACGCAGGATGAAGAATTCAATGGCCCCGAGCAGTAAAAACCACACGCAGAACAGTATGGTGTAGAGCTGGTTCAGATCGACCATATGAAAGGTCTGAACCAGCTTCTGCGCCAGCACCAGACTCAGCGACGGTGCGGGCAGCAGTAAGCAAGAGATGAGGGCCAGCAATAAAATGCCCCCTGCAGTCAGCAGCGATTCCAACGGGTGTTTCATCGTAATGTTAATCGTCAGTTAAAAATGTCATTGTCCGGCATCCTTTAACGTAAAGCAATATCAACCCGCCAGGCCTTTTTTAATTAAATAATTCTCGACACCAACAAATAATGCGCGAAAGGAAATTAATTTAACCATGATGATTAAATTAATTTCGCGCTATGTAAATAAATGTCTGCATCACGAAAATAATTTTACAAACGTATAAGTGCTGTATCCAATTAACGTCGCAATAACAATGGCTGCGACAATGTATAACGTCAGGCGCCGTCCGCGATAAATACCAAACATGGTACCCCCTCGTTTAGGAATGGTTTAGAAATATTTTGTAAAAATCAGCTCGTCGAAATAAATTTAATCAATTTTGAATAACCCAGTGGTAAATATATTGCGGTAGATCAATTTTACCCGCAAGACTTTAAAATCAATTTATTTAAGCCAGAAAGGAATTCAGGCTTCTGTTCACCGGATATTGAAGGAAAAATACGATGACTGAAAAAAAATTCTCCTCAAACATGCCGCCTTCCGGCGGGCTGGCATACCAGCAGACCACAGAGCAGGTGCTTGCCTACGCGCAAAGCCAGGCGAGCGGTCTGGACCGCGCAGAGGCGCAGGCGCGTCTGCAAAAACAGGGCCCGAACGCGCTTCCGGAGAAAAAGGGCAAGCCGGGCTGGCTGCGTTTTCTCGCGCACTTTAACGATGTGCTGATTTACGTTCTGCTGGCCGCTGCGGTATTAACGGCGGTAATGGGTCACTGGGTCGATACGCTGGTTATTTTGGGCGTGGCGGTTATCAACGCCTTGATTGGCCATATTCAGGAAAGCAACGCGGAAAAATCCCTGAAGAGCATTCGTAATATGCTCTCCAGCGAGGCGCGCGTTATTCGCAACGGCAACCATGAAACTATCCCAACGACTGAAATAGTCCCGGGCGACATTATTGTATTACGCGCGGGGGATCGTATTCCGGCAGATATGCGTTTAATCGAAGCGCATAATTTACGCGTGGAAGAGGCGATTCTGACCGGTGAATCTACCGTGGTGGATAAGCACATTAATCCGCTGAGCGGTGAACTGCCGCTGGGCGACCGCACCAATATGGTCTTCTCCGGGACGACCGTCAGCGCGGGCGGCGGCATCGGCGTGGTCACCGCGACCGGTAAGGAGACGGAGCTCGGCCACATCAACCAGATGATGGCGGGTATCGAAAAGCACCGCACGCCGCTGCTGGTGCAGATGGACAAGCTGGGTAAAGCGATCTTCGCCATTATCCTCGCAATGATGGCCGCGCTGTTTGTCTTCAGCCTGGTGTTCCGCGAAATCCCGATGGGCGAGCTGCTGCTCTCCCTGATCAGCCTGGCGGTGGCCTCCGTGCCGGAAGGTCTGCCGGCGATAATCTCCATCATCCTCTCGCTGGGCGTGCAGGCGATGGCCCGCAAGCGGGCGATTATCCGCAAGCTGCCGACGGTTGAAACGCTCGGCGCAATGACCGTGGTCTGCTCGGATAAAACCGGCACCCTGACCATGAACGAGATGACGGTCAAAGCCATTATCACCGCCGACGCCTGCTACCGCGTGGACGGCAACAGCTACGAGCCGGTGGGCAACATCTACCTGGAAGGCAGCGACGAGCCGGTCCACATCCAGCCGGGCACCGTGCTGGAGCAGTACCTGCGCACCATCGACCTCTGCAACGACAGCCAGCTGATTCAGGACGAGCGCGGCCTGTGGGGCATCACCGGTGGCCCGACAGAGGGGGCGCTGAAGGTGCTGGCGGTGAAGGCCAGCCTTGAGCCGGTCGTGACTACGCTGGTTAATAAGATCCCGTTCGACTCGCAGTACAAGTACATGAGCACCCACTACCAGATTGGCGGTGAGGAGCAGATTTTGATCACCGGCGCGCCGGACGTCATTTTCGCCCTGTGCGCCGAGCAGCAGACCCGCAACGGTGCGGAAGCCTTCAACCGCGCGTACTGGGAAAGCGAGATGGAGCGCTATGCCCGTCAGGGGCTGCGCATGGTCGCCGCGGCGTTCAAGCCGGCGAACGGCGAGCAGGAACTGACGCACGACGATCTGAGCCACGGTCTGATCTTCCTCGGCATCGCCGGGATGATGGATCCGCCGCGTCCGGAAGCCATTGATGCGATTAACGCCTGCCAGCAGGCGGGGATCCGCGTGAAGATGATCACCGGGGATCACCCACAGACGGCGATGAGCATCGGTCAGATGCTGGGGATCGCCAACAGCGAGCAGGCGGTCACTGGCTACGAGCTGGAGAAAATGGACGATGCCGCGCTGGCGGAAGCGGCGGTGAAGTATGACATCTTCGCCCGCACCAGTCCGGAGCATAAGCTGCGCCTGGTGAAAGCGCTGCAGGATAAAGGCGAAATCGTCGGCATGACCGGTGACGGCGTGAACGATGCCCCGGCGCTGCGTCAGGCGGACGTGGGCATCGCGATGGGCATCAAAGGCACGGAAGTGACCAAAGAGGCGGCGGACATGGTCCTGACGGACGATAACTTCGCCACCATCGCCAGCGCGGTAAAAGAGGGGCGTCGCGTTTACGACAACCTGAAGAAGACCATTCTGTTCATCATGCCGACCAACCTCGCGCAGGGGCTGCTGATTGTGATCGCGCTGCTGGCGGGGAACATCATTCCGCTGACGCCGGTGCTGATTTTGTGGATGAACATGGCCACCTCCGCCACGCTCTCCTTCGGTCTGGCCTTTGAGGCCGCCGAGCGCAATATTATGCGTCGTCCGCCGCGTCAGACCGGGCAGCACGTGATGGACGCCTACGCCGTGTGGCGCGTGGCCTTCGTCGGCACCATGATTGCCATCGCCGCCTTTGCGCTGGAAGCCTGGCTGGCTCCGCGCGGCCACAGCGCGGAGTTCATCCGCACCGTGCTGCTGCAGATGTTGGTCTGCGCCCAGTGGGTGTACATGATTAACTGCCGCAACACCGAAGGGTTCTCCCTGAACCGCGGCCTGCTGGCGAACAAAGGGATCTGGCTGGTGACGGGCGTACTGTTCCTGCTCCAGGCGGCGATTATCTACCTGCCGTTTATGCAGATGCTGTTCGGCACCGAAGCGCTGCCGCTGCGCTACTGGTTCGTGACTCTGGCGGTGGCGGGCGTGATGTTCTTCGTCGTCGAAATCGAGAAGCGACTGACCCGCAGGTTCCGTAAGGCTGCATAACCTTTTGCCCTCACCCTAACCCTCTCCCACAGGGAGAGGGAACTCTGACCTCCCTCTCCCTGTGGGAGAGGGCCGGGGTGAGGGGAGAAACAACGCTGAGGTAAACCCCATGAAACGCCCACTCCTGTTCGCACTCCTCGCCTGCACCCTGCAACCCGTCTTCGCCTCCGCCATTCCCGTGCGCGTCGCCGCCGTGGAAAAGACCGCCCACGCCGCCGAGCGCCAGATCCCGGGCCGCATCGAAGCTATCCACACCGTTGAGCTGCGCGCCCGCACGGAAGGCGTGATTACCAAAATCCACTTCCGCGACGGGCAGTACGTGAAAAAAGGCGACGTGCTGTTCGAGCTGGACGACGCCGAGCCGCGCGCCGCCCTGCGCCTGGCGCAGGCCGAGGTGAGAAGCGCCGAAGCCACGCTGCGTCAGGCGCAGCAGCAGCTTTCCCGATTTGAAAGCCTGGGCAGCAGCAACGCCATCAGCCGTCACGACGTGGATAACGCCCGCATGCAGCGGGACGTCGCCAGCGCCGCGCTGGAGCAGGCCAAAGCCCGGCTCGACACCCGCAGCGTCACCCTGAACTACACCCGCATCGCCTCGCCGATTGACGGCCGCGTGGGGCACAGCCAGTTCCACGTCGGCAGCCTGGTTAACCCTGCCAGCGGCGTGCTGGTGGAGGTGGTGCAGCTTGACCCGATCCGCATCGCCTTTGCGCTGGAGGAGGGGGCATTTGCTACCAAAGCCGGACAGCATGCCGACATCAGCGCCATGAAGCAGGCCTGGCAGGCGTTAATTGACAGCAACGGCCAGCGCGTCAGCGGCGAGCTCACCTCCGTGGACAACCGCATCGACCCGCGCACCGCCAGCGTGATGCTGCGCGCCGAGTTCGCCAACCCGCGCCATCAGCTCCTGCCCGGTGGCAATGTAAACGTGTATTTGCGCCCGGCAAGCGAACAGCCCGTGCTGACCCTGCCCGCTGCCGCGGTGCAGCAGAACGGCGACGGGTTCTTCGCCTGGGTGGTTAACGCCGACGGCAAGGCTGAAATGCGCCCGCTGAAGATAGCCGGACAGATCGGCCAGCAGTTTCAGATTGCCTCCGGCGTGAAGTCCGGTGAGCGAGCGATTACTGACGGCGCGCAGCGCGTGCAGCCCGGCGCTACCGTCCAGATACTCAACTAAGGAGCCATCATGCTGACGTTTTTCATCAAACGCCCGCGCTTCGCGATGGTGATTGCGCTGGTCATCACCCTGCTGGGGGCCATCGCGCTGAGGATTATTCCGGTGGAGCAGTACCCGCAGATCGCGCCGCCGGTCGTGAACGTTTCTGCCAGCTGGCCGGGCGCCAGCTCGGCCGACGTGGCGGAGGCCATTGCCACGCCGCTGGAGACCCAACTGAACGGCGTCGACCACATGCTCTACATGGAGTCCACCAGTTCGGACGAAGGCACCTACAGTCTGAACATTACCTTTGCGGCGGGCACCGATCCGGACCTCGCCGCCATCGACGTGCAGAACCGCGTGGCGCAGGCCGTGGCGCAGCTGCCGACCGAGGCGCAGCAAAACGGCGTGCAGGTGCGCAAGCGCGCCACCAACCTGATGATGGGGGTAAGCCTTTACTCACCGAATAACACCCATACGCCGCTGTTCGTCAGCAACTACGCCAGCACCCAGGTGCGCGAGGCGCTGGCTCGCCTGCCGGGCGTCGGGCAGGTGCAGATGTTTGGCGCGCGCGACTACAGCATGCGCATCTGGCTGCGTCCGGACCGCATGAACGCCCTGAACGTCACCACCGACGACGTGGCGCAGGCGCTGCGCGAGCAGAACGTGCAGGGGGCGGCAGGCCAGGTTGGCACGCCGCCGGTATTTAACGGCCAGCAGCAGACCCTGACCATCAACGGGCTGGGGCGCTTAAATCAGGCCGAAGACTTTGCCGACATCATCATCCGCGCGGGCGAGATGGGCCAGCTGGTGCGCCTGAAGGATGTCGCCATCATTGAGCTTGGCTCGCGCAGCTACAGCTCGGGCGCGCAGCTGAACGGGCACGACTCCGCCTACCTCGGCATCTACCCGACGCCGTCCGCCAACGCCCTGCGCGTGGCCGACGCGGTGCGCGCGGAGCTGGAGCGCCTCTCGACGCGCTTCCCGGACGACCTGGTCTACGAGGTGAAGTTCGACACCACTTCCTTTGTGGCCGCCACCATTAAAGAGATCGGCGTCTCGCTGGCGCTCACCATGCTGGCGGTGGTTATCGTCGTTTCCCTGTTCCTGCAAAGCTGGAGCGCGACGCTGATTGTCGCGCTCGCCATTCCGGTGTCGCTGGTGGGCACCTTCGCGCTGCTCTACGCGCTCGGCTACTCCGCCAACACCCTCAGCCTGTTCGCCATCATTCTGGCGCTGACCATGGTGGTGGATGACGCCATCGTGGTGGTGGAGAGCGTCGAAACGCTGATGGCGGAAGGGCAGAGCCGCACGGCGGCGACCGCGCTGGCCCTGCGCCAGATTGCCGGGCCGGTCATCGCGACGACGCTGGTGCTGCTGGCGGTGTTTGTGCCGGTTGCGCTCCTGCCGGGGATTGTCGGCGAGCTGTACCGCCAGTTCGCGGTGACACTCTCCACCGCCGTCACGCTCTCAAGCCTGGTGGCGCTGACCCTGACGCCCGCCCTGTGCGCGCTGCTGCTGCGCCCGCGCCCGGAGAAGCCTGCTGCGGTTTATCGCGCCTTTAATCGCGGGCTGGACTCCACGCGCGGTTTCTATACCCGCATCGTGCACGTCTTAAACCTGCGCCCGTGGCTGGCACTGCTGGCCACCGCAGGCGCGGCGGCGGTAGTGGTCTTCAGCTTTATGTCGATGCCAAAAGGCTTCCTGCCGCAGGAGGATCAGGGCTACTTCTTCGCCAGCGTCCAGCTGCCGGAAGCGGCCTCGCTGGAGCGTACCGAAGCGGTGATGACCACGGCGCGCGAACTCATCGCCAAAAATCCGGCGGTGGAGGACGTGATTCAGGTGTCCGGGTTTAACATCCTCAACGGCACCAGCGCCTCCAACGGCGGGTTTATCTCCATCATGCTCAAAGACTGGAGCGAGCGTCCGCCGCTGGACGAGGTGATGGGGAGCCTGCAGCGCCAGTTGCTGGCCCTACCGGAAGCGACCATCATGACCTTCGCGCCACCGACGCTGCCGGGGCTGGGCAACGCCTCCGGCTTCGACCTGCGCATTCAGGCGCATGCGGGGCAGAGCCCGGCGGAGCTGGAGCGCGTGACGCGTGAGGTGCTGGCGAAAGCTAACCAGCATCCGCAGCTGAGCCGCGTGTTCACCACCTGGAGCAGCAATGTGCCGCAGCTGACGCTAACCGTTGACCGCGAGCGCGCCGCGCGCCTCGACGTGCCGGTATCACGAATCTTCAGCAGCCTGCAGACCGCCTTTGGCGGCACCCGCGCTGGGGATTTCAGCGTCAACAACCGCGTCTACCACGTGGTGATGCAAAACGAGATGCAGTGGCGCGAGCGCGCAGAGCAAATCAGCGAGCTGTTCGTGCGTAGCAACAGCGGCGAGCGGGTGCGCCTGAGCAATCTCGTCACCATCACGCCGAGCGTCGGCGCGCCGTTCCTGCAGCAGTACAACCAGTTCCCGTCCGTGTCGGTGAGCGGCTCGGCGGCGGCTGGGGTGAGCAGCAGCACCGCGATGGCGGCGATGGGCGAGATTCTGGCGGAGAATTTGCCTGCGGGGTACAACTACGCCTGGAGCGGCATGTCATATCAGGAGCAGCAGACCGGCAATCAGGCGATATGGATCGTGCTGGCGGCGGTGGTGATGGCGTGGCTGTTCCTCGTCGCCCAGTACGAGAGCTGGACGCTTCCGGCGAGCGTGATGCTCTCGGTGCTGTTCGCCCTCGGCGGGGCGCTGGTCTGGCTGTGGTTGGCGGGCTACGCCAATGACGTGTACGTGCAGATTGGCCTGGTATTGCTGATCGCGCTAGCGGCTAAAAACGCCATTCTTATCGTGGAGTTTGCCCGCGCGCGGCGCATGGACGGGATGGCGATTGTCGATGCCGCAAGGGAAGGGGCCTCGCGCCGCTTCCGCGCGGTGATGATGACCGCCGTGTCGTTCATTATCGGCGTCCTGCCCATGATGCTGGCGACCGGAGCGGGTGCCCAGAGCCGCCGCATCATCGGCACCACGGTGTTCAGCGGCATGCTGGTGGCGACCGTGGTGGGGATTATGTTCATCCCCGCGCTGTTCGTGCTGTTCCAGCGCCTGCGCGAGTGGGGTCACGGCCTTACGGACTCGTCGCCCACAGCTCGCAGTGTTTCTGCACCAGAGAAATAAGCGAGCCGCCGTCGGCGATAAAGTCCCGCATGCGCTGTGCCTCGCTCTTGCCCTGCTTTAACAGCAGGGCGATTTCATTGATTGCGCTGGTCGCGCCGAGCTTCTCGGCCGACGGTGCAACCTGCTCCAGCAGCCACGCAATGTCTTCCGCTACGGTTTTGTGCTCGCCGGTGTGCACGTCCGTCAGGATCCCCTCCAGCCCGTAGCGACAGGCCTGAAAACGGTTAAAGCGGTAGAGCAGAAAATCCTTCTCCTGATGCTTATAAGGTCGTGCGGTTAACAGCCAGTGCGACGTCGCCTGAATAAGCCCGGCGATGTTAATCGCGTGGCCGAGCGTCAGCGGCGTATCCATCACCCGCACCTCCACAGTGCCGAAGTGCGGGCTGGGGCGGATGTCCCAGTGCAGATCCTTAATGCTGTCGATCATGCTGGTGGAACTCAGGCGGCGGAACAGCCCTTCGAACTCCTGCCAGCTGTTAACCCACGGCATCTGGCCGTTATCCGGGAACCCCGAAAAAATGTTCAGTCGCGACGAGGCGAATTTCGTGTCCGTGCCCTGCATATACGGCGAGGCTGCCGCCAGGGCGATAAAGTGCGGCACGAAGCGCGACAGGCCGTGCAGCAGGTAAATCGCGTCGTCCCCGGTTCGACAGCCGACGTGCACGTGCTGGCCGAACACCGTTGCCTGCAAAATCAGATAGCCAAAGCGCTCCAGCGTGACGTTATAGCGCTCGTCGTCGCACACCTCCTGACGCTGCCACTTCTGGAAGGGGTGCGTCCCGCCGCCGCAAATCTGAATATGCTGCTCCGCCGCGGCGCGCAGAATGCTCTGCTGCATCACCGAGAACTGCGCCGCCGCCTGGTCGATGTTCTGGCACACGCCGGTGGCGATTTCGAGCATGCTTTCGGTGATGTCGTGTTTGACTTCGCCGCCTTTGATGTCGTCTTTGACGGCGGCGATAAGCGCGGAGGAGTCCTGGCTCAGATCGTAGCCCGGCGGGTTAACCACCTGCAGTTCGAGTTCGATGCCGAGGGTGAACGGTTCAGAGGATTTAAAATCAGGTAAAGGCATGGCGCACTCCGTTGTCTGTGAATGTTGAGTATAGACAACGGGTGTGGCGCGTACGTCTCAGGGTGGTATAACTGATAGCAGGCTTAGCAAAAGGGGAGTGACTTATGTCTGACCATCCAACCATTGCGCTGATTGGTCCCGGTGCGATTGGCACCACCATTGCCGCTGTGTTGCATGACGCGGGCCGCACGCCGCTGCTGTGCGGACGCACCGCACATCCGGAATTACGTCTGCGCCACGACGAGGGTGAAACCGTGGTGCCCGGCCCGGTATTAACCGATCCGGCCGACATTACGCGCCCCGTCGATCTCGTTTTCGTGGCGGTAAAAACGACGCAAAATGCCGACAGCGCAGGATGGCTGCGGGCTCTGTGTGATGAAAACACCGTGGTCTGCGCGCTGCAAAACGGCGTGGAGCAAAAAGCCCAGCTTGAGCCGTGGGTTAACGGCGCAGCGGTGCTGCCGTCGGTAGTCTGGTTCCCGGCGCAGCGCGAGCCGGATGCCTCCGTCTGGCTGCGGGCGAAGCCGCGTCTGACGCTGCCGGACGTGCCGCAGGCGCAGCGGGTGGTGGAGGCGCTTCGCGATACGCGCTGCGCGGTTGAACTCTCGGCAGATTTCGCTACCGTCGCCTGGCGCAAGCTGCTACAAAACGCGGTCGCCGGGCTGATGGTGCTGGCCAACCGCCGCGCAGGGATGTTCAGGCGCGAGGATATCAGCGAGCTTGCGCTGGCCTATCTGCGCGAGGGGCTTGCCGTCGCCCGCGCCGAGGGGGCAAAGCTGGATGATGCGGTGGCGCAGGAGATTCTGGCGAACTTCCAGCGTGCGCCTGAGGATCTGGGCACGTCGATCCTTGCCGACCGTCAGGCCGATCGCCCGATGGAGTGGGATATCCGCAACGGCGTGATCCAGCGCTACGGCCGCAAGCACGGGATTGCGGTGCCCATCAGCGACGTGGTGGTGCCGCTGCTGGCGGCGGGGAGCGATGGGCCGGGGTGAGCCAGGGTCTGGAGTGAAGGAAAGACCCGGCCGTTGTGCGCCGGGTAGCGTCTCTACTTAGCCTGACGGGCTTTCTCTGCTTTCAACTCTTCCATGGTTGCCTCCAGGATCCAGAGGCACTGAGCACCTTCAAACGTCTCCAACAGCGCCTGGCGGGTACGCTGATAAAACGCGTCGATTTCGGCGGGTGATTTCTCTAAAGGCGGCGTGCAGACGATATCGCTGCCTACCATGTGCGGCCATTTTCCGGCATCAAGGATGCGGAGCGCTTTCAGCGTGGCGTTGGTGTTTGTGGTGAGCGCTGCGGCTAAGGCATCTTCTAACTGCTTTGCCTGGTTCTCGTCAGCAACGGCAGCAAGCTTTGGGGCTTGCTCAATCCGGTGTGCATCACCTGAGGCAATTCCCTTCACTGCTGAAGACCAGTCACTAACGTCAGCTATTGCCGGGGCTGTAAAAGCACATATCAGCAGTACGATCGGGTATTTCATCGCACTACCTCAAGCACGCCGCCGTCGCGAAGAATCTTACGTCTCGTTGAAGGTGAGAGAATGATGCACCCCTCGGATGCAAACCCCGCGGGGCCATACTTGTGGTCACCATGAATGCGGAATTCTGAGCGACCAAAACTTTCGCCTGAGGTTTGCTCAAGAATGATGGTTATCGGTCCTTTAGAATTCGAATGACCTGCGATTTTATACGTCCCGCGAGGTAGTGGCCCCAGTCCTTTCACATGCTGACGGTCCGGGTTGTTTTTATTCGTAAGAGCACCGGAATATCCGATCTCAATTAATTTACCGTCTTTATACATCTTGCCGGTCGACTGCTCATACTTCCATCCCATAACGTTCTCCTTATTCAAAAGAGTAGGGGGAATGGACGCGAAGACTTGTCGCCTTACCGGTATGTTTGTCCGTGGGCTGCATTATGCCGTGGTTCAGTGCGATTATCTCGATACTTCCATCACGACCATGTATATCGACAGAGCCTTTGATGTCGGCACCGCCGTCATCTTTGAGCCATAAATAAGCGGGAATAGCCATTTGTTTAAAACTCCATTTAAGGAAAACCTGAAAAAACCTTTTAGTTTAATTTGTTATGTAACCAGGGTAACGCTAGTGCTTACAAAATGGTCCGTCAATTTTTATATGGTATGGATATAAAACGATCTTCGTTTTCGTTGATGAAAATTAAGAAATAATGGGATCTTACGGTTTGGATCTGGATAAAGTGTTAATGATTAATATCGTGGTTTAACTTAAAATTTGATTAAGTGAATAATGATTGCAAATTTAATAAATAGTTGATCTGTTCTCAGGGGTACATTAATTTGACGATTTATGAGGTGATGAATAGCTCTTGTTAGCTCGTCAGAATACCCGCCAGCCCGTAGCAACAGGCCTGGAAACGATTAAAACAGCAAAGCAGAAAATATTTTCCTGGTGTTTAAATGGCCGCAATAAGCGCGGAGGAATCCTGGCTCAGATCGTACCCCGCCCTAACGGCCGCTGTTTTTCCGTTCGGCAAAGTAGTGGGCGGGCGTGCTGCCCATCGCTTTACGGAACATGGTGATAAACGCATTCACGGATTCGTACCCAAGCGTTGTCGCCACGTTCTGGACGGGCACGCCGCTGGCCAGCTCCCGCAGGGCAATAATCAAATGCAGCTGCTGGCGCCATCGCCCGAAGCTCAGCCCGGTCTCGCGCTGCATCAGGCGGGCAAACGAGCGCTCGCTGAGGGCAAGCCGTATTGCCCACTCCTTCAGAGTGCTTCTGTCCTCCGGGCGGCTGACCAGCGCGTCGGCCATGGCGCGAATTTTCGGGTCGGTTGAGACCGGCAGGCTCAGCTTCTGCTGTGGCATGCTGGCGAGCTCGTCAAGCGTGACTCTGGTCAGCCTGGCGACGTGGCTGTCGGGAGGATAATCCACGCCTTCGCGCGTAAGACGATCGACCAGCTCCTTAATCAACGGCGAGATCGCCAGGGTGCAGCATCTCTCCGGCAGCGCCGCCGCGCCGGGCTCAATAAACAGATAGTTGAGATGCGCGTTCCAGGTCGCTTTGGCGCTGTGCGGGATCCCGCCGGGGATCCAGACGGCGCAGTCCGGCGGCACGATCCAGATGTCATTCTCCGCGTAACAGCTGACCGCACCGTATCGGGTAATAATCAGCTGGCCCTTGCGGTGGGTATGTACCGGCACTTCTGCGGCGTAATCCACGAAGTCCAGATGACGCGCCACGGCAGGGGAGGCGGTGGCGTCAGGGTCATACAGCGTATGAGCGAGTTGAGGTTTCACGATTCTGGCAACATTTAGGTATTTTTTGACAGAATAGAGTATTTAAGGGCGTCTGTAAGCCGGTAATAATCCCGGCATGAAAAACATCTTCTCTCATCCCGTGCGCCTGCCTGACGCGTTGCGAAACGACGCGGGCGCGCTGATCTACGCCGCGAAGAGCTTTGCCGCGGCGATGCTGGCTTATTACATTGCGCTCTCGATAGGCCTCGAACGTCCCTCGTGGGCAATTATTACGGTTTACATCGTGTCACAGACGTCAGTTGGGGCATCGCTGAGCCGAAGCCTCTACCGGCTGGCCGGTACCGTGGCGGGGGCCAGCGCAACCGTGCTGATTGTGCCCACCTTCGCGAATACGCCAGTCCTGTGTAGCGTGGTGCTGACGGGTTGGATCACGTTCTGCCTGTGGCTCTCCCTGCTGGAGCGCACGCCCCGGGCGTACGCCTTTGTGCTGGCCGGCTATACCGCGAGCCTGATTGGTTTTCCCGCGGTGTCCGATCCCGGCGGCATTTTTAACGTCGCCATTGTCCGCGTGCAGGAGATCGCTATCGGGATTTTCTGCGCGGCGCTGATTCACCGCTACGTGCTGCCCGCGCGCGTCTCGGGGCTGTTCAACGGGAAATTATCCCAGACGCTACAGGCCGCGCGCCGGCGGGTGGCTGATACCTTATCAGGTAAACCCGATGCGGCTTCCGCCCCTCTGCATCTGGCCCTGGCGCTGCAGTTCCTGCAGGGCATAAGCCACCATATTCCGTATGATTTTGCCCTTTCAGCTCCGGTGCGGCAGGCCAGAAAGGCGATCCACGATCGGCTGGCTCGGCTGGTTATCGTCAACTGTGAACTTCACGATCGCCTGCCAGCGATCGGAACCCTGCCCGCCGACGTGCAGGTATTGCTGGGCGACGTTCAGGCCTGGCTTGCCGTTGAAGGCGCCAGCAGCACGGCAGAGGCGCTGCGGCTCCGCTGTGCGCTTCTCGTCGAACGGTATGCCGCGCAGGCGCAGACCTTTGACGACGCGTTGCAGGTCAGTTTTATTCGCTACCTCTCGGAGGCCATCGCTCTTCTGCAGCAGTGCGAACGTCTTTCCGGGGCCATCCGCCATGCCAAACCCGTCGTTGGGGAGAGGCAAACCCGCGCGGCGAAAGGCTACGTTTTTCACCGGGATCCTCTGACCGCAGCCCGCACGGCGCTGGGGGCTTTCGCTATCATCCTGAGCGGCTGTCTGGTCTGGATCTTCTCAGCGTGGCCGGATGGCGGTACGGCGGTGTCTATCCTGGGGGTCTGCTGCACGCTGTTCGGCAGCTTCGACACTCCGGCGCCCCACATCGTGAAATACATCGTTGGCTCGTTCTGGGGCGTGGTCATTAGCCTGTTCTACAGCTTTGCGCTGCTGCCGCTGGTGAGCGATTTCCCGGTGCTGGTGGCGGTGCTTGCCCCGGCGTATCTGCTGGCCGGGTCGCTTCAGGCGCGTCCGCCCACCACGTTTATGGCGATGGGTATTACCCTGACGCTGCCCATTCTGTGCGAGCTGGGGGCGCACTACAGCGGAGATTTTGCCGTTGCGGCCAACACCGCCATCGCGCTCTTTGCCGCCACCGGCTATGCCGTCATCAGCATGAGCCTGCTGCAAACCGTGCAGGCGGATGGTGCCATCACGCGACTGCTGAACCTGTGCCAGCGCGACATTCGCCGCAGCGTGAAGGGCACGCTGCGGGTTGATGAAACGCACTGGATCAACCTGATGATGGACCGAACCGCCCTGTTGCTGCCGCGTTTACAGCGCAGCGAGTGCGCGCCAGAGCAGGCGCTCGGTCGGCTGCTGCACGCGCTGCGCCTGGGGCTGTCGGTCATGCATTTGCGCCGCAGCGACACACCGCCCGACAGGGAGGTTGCCGCGCTTTTTCATCGGATAAATGTCGCGGACCGCCACGCCTTACGCGAGCGCATCGCCACCCTTATCGAACGCCATCTGCCTGCGGCAGATGAACATACGCGCCAGTTTGTCTTCAGGCTGGTGGATCTGCACTGTGCATTACGGGGGCCGGACCATGGTTAACGATCTCAATATCGGCGGCGTTTTTATTCCGGGGCTGCTGACGGTCGCCCTCGCGGCGCTGGTCTGCACGCTGGGCCTCGTCGTGCTTTTCTCTCTCAGCAGGCTCTACCGGCGCTTGCCGTTTCGCCCGCTGATGGATGTTTCCACCTGGATTGTCACCTTTTTCCTGCTGATGCAGGGCCTGACTGCGTTGGGGTTATTGTCATGAAATCACTGCTTTCTTTACTGGCTCGCTATGCGCTGACGTTAAGCGTCGTCGCGGCGGCCACGCTTCTGGCGTTTCTGATGTGGAAACACTATGCACATACGCCGTGGACCCGCGACGGCCGCGTGCGGGCGGACGTGGTGCAGATAGCGCCGGACGTCTCCGGGCCGGTCATCAGCGTGGCCGTGCGGGACAACCAGTGGGTGAACCGGGGCGATGTGCTCTACACCATCGATCCGCGCTGGCTGAAGCTGGCGGTGGTCAGCGCGCAGGCTGACGTCGAGTCGAAACGCCATGAAATGCTGATGCGCCAGGACGCGGCCCATCGCCGCACGCTGATTAAAAACGCTATTTCGAGCGAGGATTTGCAGCAAACCGGCAGCGCGGCGAACGTCGCGGCGGCCAATTATCACGGCGCGCTGGCCGCGCTGGATCTGGCAGAGCTTAATCTGGCGCACGCCACCGTCCGTGCGCCAGTTTCGGGGTACGTCACGCACCTGCGGCTTCGCCCTGGCGATTATGCGACAGCGGGGGAGACGAAGGTCGCCATCGTCGATGCCCACAGCTTCTGGGTGGTGGGGTACTTTGAAGAGACCAAGCTGCGCCATATCCGCGTCGGGGATGCCGCGCAGGTGGTGCTGATGGGGTACGAGCCGGTCATCACGGGTCACGTGGAGAGCATCGGACATGGGATCGGGGACAGCAACGATGAGACGGGCGGGCTGGGGCTGCCCGACGTCGAGCCCACCTTTAGCTGGGTCCGGCTGGCACAGCGCGTGCCGGTGCGCATTCATATCGACAGGTTGCCGGAGGGGGTTGATCTGGTGGCGGGGCTGTCGGCGAGCGTGGCTGTAGGGGGATAGGGAGGGAAGGTGATAGATGTGAGTATGAATGTCTGTGTTGTGCCAAGAACGGAAGTTGGAGTGCCAGAGGCCCTCTAAAAATGATGGTTCACTTTGCAGGGATACTACACGGTAAGCGTTATCCCGAAGAGTTTAAAATTGAAGCTGTCAAACAGGTTGTTGATCGTGGTCATGCGCTAGCATCTGATTAATCGACGGCAGCAGTTCCGTCTGGTCTGCGATGCAGCTGTCCGGTAGGTGTCCTGTGACGCAAAACAACGGAAGGAGCAGTATGGAAGTGAACGAGGTTATGCTTGTCTTATATTATCTTCCATTTGAACAACATCAACCGGTTGTGTAAGAGTGTTTATGGTTTTATCTTGTTGATTTTGCTTTAATGAAAATGGAGTTGGCGAGATAATGAAAACCTTAAGTGGGAAAGAGTTTAGACAATTATTTAATCGTTATAATATAGGGTTCTATCTAAGTGAGTTTGAATACTTAAAGGCCTTTGATCCTTTGTTTCCTATATGCGTAGGGAAAGAATTAAAGTTGGGTTATAAACGAAAAGTTGATGTATGGTGCGAAGAGGATGCCGCACTATATGCAGAATTTATAGCTAAAAAAGAAAGACTGAAAAGAGACCGGTTAATCCTGAAAGTAAACCAAGTGTGGTCGCGGACATATCCTGCTTATATTTATGCAATTGAAGAAAGAATAAATATCAGGGCAAAGGGTAGAGAGTCATTTAAGAATGAAACTGCGCAAGAAAAACAATGTAAACTTTCCATAATGTTAGATGGTCTGAAAGACCTTGAATGTGAAGTTGCTACGATTGAAAGTGAGTTTGAAATTGAAAAAGCTTCGATGCACTATTTTTATATGATTTCTGATGTTGAACGCTATATAAATGACTGCAGTTACTTTGTTTATTCTGCTGCTGAAGTTGTTAAAGGCGTGATTCAATGCATTGGTTACATTGACAAAAATAACAAAGCAAGTTGCGATGAATTTTATTCAGGCAGCTATGAATGCTTGGATGATGATCAGGAAACTCTGAACTATTTAAATGAATCCTGCGCAGAGGGTACAGATGCTGATAACAATCTCATCAGGGAGAATGAGTTATTGGACCTATCCCTGAAGGAATTGCATCAACTTCTCGTTTCAAATACAAATAACAAGTGATACGGCGAGCGATATGACGAGCCGTGGGACATTCGCACCCGGCAGCACATTGTCTCCGCGATGTCCGCTTCGCTCAAAGCGGACCTTTCTTTCCCACCTGCTTTTTGCTTTGCCCCCTTTCTTCCGTATCTCCTTCGCCCTTGCATACGATTAATCCACCCAGATCCGACTTTAGATTTTTTCGGATCTGCGGAGAAAGAGAAAGACATTATTGCTAGAGAGTCATAAAAATTGACGAATTGTTGCGATTAGGGGATTATTGATATTAATTACAAAATTCAAATTCATTATTAACTATAAAGCAATTTAACAGCGACCCCATAAAGGGTCGCCGTAATTTAGCTCAGCTATGTTCAAACCGCGCCACTAGTGGACCAGTGATTTCCATTTCCATTTCCCAGAGCGTTTTCATCACACCTTCAAGTGGATCGTCGCTACTGCGGTAGAAAGTGTTAAAAAGGGTACCATCCGGGTATCTGAACAGCCTGAGTTCACCAAATGATTCAGCACTGACCATAAGAGAAAATTCCTGTTCGGAATTGATGACAAGGTAAACAAGACAGTTATTGATCCTAAAGGGCAGAGAGCGGATACCTCTGGCTGTCACATCAACATGTATGCTAAACGCGTCATGCCTTTCCGGCTGATAGACCAGTTCCCTCAGTTCTTCGCTAAAGCGGGAACCATAGATCACTAGAATGTAATTATTCTGATCAGCGGACCGTTGCGCAACTTCCATTAACAGCGTTTCGAGGTTTTTGACCTCCATCGTTAATTTAGCCTGTGATTGCCACAGTAAATAATGCAGTCTGTGGAGAATATTTTTCTTCACTTCTGATGCCGATGGGAAATCACCGTATACATTCCGATTAAGTTCTCTGGCAACATAATCTTTGGAAACACCAACAGGAATGTTTCTCACCAGCCAGTTGCGATCACATTCTGAATTTTGAGAAAATGTGAAGTGATTGAGTAGAGTATCTTCAGACAATGCCCCAGGAAGTTCATTTGTCAGACGATTGTCGGTATTTCTGAGACGTTCAAGATCTACTTCGGCAGCAACGATATCTGCCAATTTGCTACGATTGAAGACTTCAATATATTTATCCAGAACATCATTAAAGAAAACTACATTCGTTGCATAATCCGTTTCTGAAATGATATAGCCTTCATAAAGGATTGAAGGATCCCGCTTCAGTCGTTCAAGAATAGAAATTATTCGGACTTTACTGGAATAGGAAAACAACCCTCCCGCCAGAGCTTCATTAACACGCTGTGTAACCTGTTCAGTAGGTTTGGCGAGCTTTATAGCCAGCAAGGAAAACGCTCCGTATAGGCTCCCAACATCCTCATGTACTCCTGTATACGTACGCGAGGAAATGTAAGGCCTTTCATTATAAGAGTTCATAACCTCAATGGTTTCTGATAAACCACTATACCAGTTTGTATTTGTATGAAGATTACAGTGTTCAATTCTCAATATCATATCAATGATATCGACAGAACGTCTGAATGCAGGTGTCAGTGTATCATGAGTGTCTCTTTCTTCATATAATTCAGACATAATGAGATGATTAACAAGGTCGGCTAAGTCTATATTTTCTTGTGGTTCGAAATGCACAATAAGATAGCCCGCCATTAACAGGCGTAAATCAGATAAGGCATTTGCAAATATAATGGATAAAGCCGCATCTTTTTTATATAGGCTCCCCCTGAGTAACATATCCCACTGCGAATCTGTTTCCTCCAGAGACAGGTAATCCGGAGTCAGGAAGAAACTGTGCCAGCGGTACTCTTCCTCCCAGTGCCGTGAAAACCGGCTCTGGTTAAGCCAGAGACAGAGAACGTCATGAGCATATCGCACGGAAGAAGCATTATCGGCAACCACTGACGGGATAAGCAGCCTGGTGGTGTTATGCAGATGATACATCAGACGGTCAGTAGAATCTTCACTACCGGGTTTGCCAATGATCGTGCCCATACTCCAGCCTTCCCACAGGCCGATAAAATCGCGGATAAGCGTCTGGTGAGTCTGCTCTTGGCTGGCCGTGAGGGTGCCCCCCAGTCCCGCTTTCCACTCGTTTAACACATGCCATACCCTGAAAAGCGAAAGTAAAAATTGTCTGAAATCGGTAAAACGAGTACTCTGTGTTTTTCTGTAAACATGTAATGGAATAGCCATAGATTCACGGAAATACTCGCCTGAATATTCTATGGATTTTACGGTTTCACGAACAAATTTCCTCAATTCATAGTGGAATGAATCACTGAATGCATGGCTAAACCCCGATTCTTTTACTTCATCCACATAATTTCTGTCACCCCCGTAATTATAACTTCGCTTAATAGAGGTATAGGTATCCGTTAATCGTTCAACACCTGTCCTGAAGACACTAATGTTTTTATCATTAAGGGCATCGTATGCCTCACCAAAGAAATCAAAAGTAATATCATCCAGATCCCTTTTGTTCTCGGAATGCCCGGTCACAATGCAACGCCGGCATAACCACCGCCATAATCCTGAAACAGGCATGAGACCTTTCGATGACAATAAAGTCAGTTCACCAGAACGAACACCAAAAGAAGGCAAAATGATAATTTCTGCATCTTGTCCATCTGCCGCTTTTAGTCTTCTCAGCAGGAATAAAAGTGGTCTTATATAGATATCTATAACAACATCGTTTTTACTGACATCAAATTTAAAATGCTTCATTTCCTCATCTTCAGATATTGAGTAAGGAAGTATTTTAATACTGCCGAGATAACTCTCACCGATGTTTGCTCCCGGATAACGCAGCCACGCCATAATAAATGCATTTTGAATATAGTCATCCACTATCTGTGACAAAAAATACTTATTCATAAGACGATCACGTTTATTCTCATCCAGAACATTGAGACTGGAGACAAAGAACCAAATAGACAGAAAAATATTGAAAAGCATCCACACAAAAGCTGTAATGGCGAAAGCTGTATTAAGATATCTGTCTCCAAATGATAATGTCATACCGGCTAACACAATAAATGCGGCAAGTGATAGTCCACTCAGACCAGAAAACATATATCCGGAGTGAAGTTGATACGCAGACTGGATATGGATCCTTGCAGATTTCTTTTGAAACAGAACACTTATAAGACCCACGACCAGTGGAAAAACAATACCGATAATAGTCAACTGGCTACCCAGTAAATTAGACATCCATCCTGAAAGTAGGGTAATCCCCTTAAAATGCTGAAGAGCGAACGGATGCAATACAGGGCGAAAGTATTCCACCACGCCAACAGCACCGACTGCAGTGAGCCAAAGGAAAAGCATAGCTCGGATGTAATAGGTGGAGCAGGAAACCAGAACTCTTTCTATCGGGTTCCAGCTGAGTTTTTTGTAATCCCGGTTCGACTTCAGGCTACGGCGCAACTCAGCCCTGACCAGCCATGAGACACTTGTGAGGATTTTTCCAAACATAGATATCCTACATTATTCATAAGAAATTCCATGAATAATAAGCGGTAATGACCATTTTTTCTCAGGAAAATGTATCCCGATGCCCTTCATGCAAGATTCTTCATCCTAATATTCAATTTTGGCTTTTTTCAGATCTGCGGAGAAGAAAAGGGGGATTATTGCCAAAATTTAACAAAACCCAGCAGATTGTTGCGAATAGTGCATTATTGTCTTATTGGATAAAAAATATGTCGATTTTTGCTAAAAATGGTTAAATGTCTCTGAGGGCGAATCAGCTACAAAGCGGCACTCAACATTTTCACCCAGAACGTCCGTCCTGACCTTAGATAGACTGGACCCTTTTAGGCAGCTTTGTGCCAGAGGCGGATGTTGATGGCACAGTGTTACGTTATTCAATAAAGGGTTGTTTTTTCGTGATTTTTTAATAATCATATCTAAGCAATTGAATTTTTTGACAAAAAGAGTGAAAATTATAGGGTGGTCTTATGAGTGCTATTTGTTCTAATAAGTGCAATATTATTACCGTGAGGAAATAATATTGAATAACGGAATGTTACGTAGATATACAAGTATCCCATCGTTACTATGCATATTGACCAATAAACAGCTTACATTGCTTGATCCAGCGACCTGGGACGATAAAAATGATTCACATTACCTGAGCGTATATACACAAAAGAAAAAATTGAAACGGACTTTAGCTTTGTGTTTGTCAGAAAAAAATGAAACCTATCATCACTGGCGTGTTTTCACTCATACGGATAATGGTGTCTGTATTGTATTTGATAGAGATAAGCTAGAAAGCCATCTAAAAAAGAATAAAAATATCATGCATGGACCTGTCAACTACATGCAACTTTCAAAAATGAGGGGAGGGACTACTACTGTAGATGATATGCCATTTTTAAAAAGATATGCATTTTCTGATGAGTCTGAATATAGGATTATTTATCCATCTTCGACTGATATTGCATTTAAACACTTGGATATACCTTTAACAGCTATAAGGAAAATATCTGTTAACCCATGGGCTCCAGATGCATTTTTTAATATTATTAAAGAAACCATTAAAAATATTAATGGCTGTGAAGACATCAAGGTCGGAAAGTCTTCACTAATTGATAATAAAGAATGGCGTAGGATTGGCGATAGTATCATCTAACAAAAGTAAGATATGATCTAACACGAGTACCCATTGTTTATGGCAATGAAAAAGTTTAACGATCTTCCGCCACACGGGTAAAGTTTTTTTATGTTCCAACTTTACCCGCATGGCGGGTGTAAGCTGCATTTGGGGGTATCAAACATGAATAATGGTCATATAGCAGTGGGTTGTGACTTCAGTAGATTATTTGATCAAAAAATTATTTGGCAATAATAAGTATCCCATTGGCTATGTATCATTTCATCGGCGCAAACGGGCTTGTTCAGAACAATTCTTTCCCGGCCCTTTATACCACTGACCGGGATAGGATGTAAAAAATTATTATGTTCATGCAGGGTACACTAGGGAATCATTCACATGCCGTTGTTTATATCTTTCCTGCAAAATTGACGGTATTCCAGAAGACTTTTTCATTAAACATCTTATTAATATCCTGGGTCTCATCCTCACCACAAAAATAACTACTGATAAAATAAATTAGGCTTTTAGGTCTTCTTGAAGAGAAAACAAACTGAGTTTCATGCATAGTCAAATCATATAATTGATTTTCATTATTATTATTTTTTAGATAAAAGTAAAAAGCCATTACATAGTTTGAAATATCTAAGTAAGAATCGCCATCCACCGCATAACGCGTTACAAGCCTAACTGGAATGGAGGCAGAATACTCACCATTCGTAAGGTTTCTAGGGAGGATTTTAGTTAATTTCTTTATGACCTGAGGATCATTCTCATACACTCCCCGCGAATCAATATAATCCCCCTTGTTCCAAAAATTATCTGGGTAAATAATTTCAACTGAAAGTATTTTCTTATTTTCCCCTAGCGCGAAAATTTTACTGACACCTTCTAAATCTTTATCTTTTTCACTGTAGATGATTATCTTCTGATTATTTGAATACGTAGCTTCAACGTAGTCCTGAGCATTCCAAGATAGCCACATGGCAACAAATGAAATAACAAGAGTTAATATCTCTATTGGTTTAAAATTTCCTAAATTAATATTTTTCATTTTTTTCTGGAAGTTAATATAATGGGTTGGCTTGAATAATATATTAACAAATCCTATCTAATGCAATACCAACAACCATCGAAACTTCATAATCATACCCCATTGTGATGGTTAAATAGATCCAATAGATTTTTTGTCAATAAAGAAAGATGATTACACTACTTCTTGTAGAATACTCTGTCGGCGGATCATTTTTATATGGCCTCGCTTATAGCAATGCATATTTTGGATTTTACTACATTCTCCTAGCCTGCTACAGGCTATCAGTACGCCGTTCAGATCGTAGGGTGATCATCGTAGCCGACAATTGTCACCGTTAGTTGTTATGTCCGCTTCTCGCTCTTAGCAGACATTCAACGTTAGCGTAAGGCCGGAACCCTGCTTCTACCCCACAGTATTCCGGCCTCCCGTCATCCGCCTCAGTGCGCCGTGATATACGGCTCCTTCACAAACTCCGCCAGCAGCCAGACCATATCATGCAGCAGCCCGGTGAGTTCTTTCGCCACGCTCACAGGCAATGTCCCGCCCATCACCGCCAGCGTCAACGCCACGGCATAGTCCACCTGCAGCGTTGTCTCCTGCCAGCAGTCCGGTACGCAGGAGGTAATCTTTTCCCCCGCAACCAACTGTTCAACCAGATACGGCGGGAGTTCAGCATCACAGCACTCCCGTAGTCGCTTAAGCGCAGCCAGCAATCGCTTACTGAGCGTAGCAAACGTCACCGCGTCATCAGTTTCCACCAGCACGCTGACATACGCAGTACAGGCATCTGCCAGTTCGAAGAGATCCGCAGAATCGGAAATTGAAGTGTTGATGAGGTGATGAACTGCGCTTTCCTCAGAGAGCGCGTAAGAAAATCCAGGAGTAGTCGCCATTTAGCATCCTCTTTGTCTAAAAAAACGTCATGTTATGCTAACGGGTTCCTACGCCCGGTTACGGATGTGCCGCAACGCAGGCACTTTAGGACCGCAAAGAAAGGATGAAAAGGGATAGCCCTGAATTACATAAGGTTGTTTGCAGATTTGCGAGGCGGCTTCCAAAAGGGCATTGCCGGGTGGCGGCTACGCCTTACCCGGCCAACAAAACCGTCAACCAACCCGCGACACGTAGGCCCGCGCAAGCGCAGCGCCGCCGGGCACAGTTTGCACCGGGGTTACTCCTTACGCAGACCTTTTCATTTTGAGCAACCCTTCTAATAACGTTTGCGTCGCGCGGGAGGATTTGCCCGCCTGCGAACAAACCAGCCCAAATTCCCGGCACAGTGAAGGTGCTACGGGCACGACGCACAAGCCGCGTAATTCACCCGGCAGGGCGGATTCAGGTATAAGTGCGACGCCCATGCCTTCGCGTACCAGCAGGCAGGCGCTGATCCAGTCGCGGACGGTCACGCGCACGTCAGAAAGCTGCAAGCCTGCCTGTTCCATCAGGCTTTTTCCGTTGACGGCACAACCGCCCGTTGCGAGTACGAAGGGCTGGTCTGCCAGTTCCTCAAGGGTGATGCCCCGCGAATGCGCATAGCGAGCCTGACGGTGACTGGCTGGCAACACCGCGACCCACGCATCTTGCCCCAGGATTACATCCGCGTGTCCGGGAACAGGGTTCATGACCACGCCCACATCAACCGTATCTGCCGCCAGCCACTCTTCGACTTCCTGATCCGTCCCTTCGAGTACGACCACCTCGATTTCAGGATGCAGGCGCTTAAAATCCCGCAGCAGTCCGGGCAAAAGCGTGGATGTCACAGAAGGGAAACTGGCAAGACGAATGCGCCCGCCACTCAGCCCACGGCTCTCATCCGCCAGCGCGCGGATGGCGTCCAGTCGCGCCAGCATGCTTCTTGCCTCTTTGACAACCCGCTCACCCAGGGCAGTCACGCCGATGTGGCGCCGCTCTCGCGTAAATACCGCAAATCCTAATGAGGCCTCTAACTGAGCGATCGCCTGGCTGGCGCCCGACTGCGTCATGCCGACCTTTTCAGCAGCACGCGAAATATTACTTGCGTCCGCCACGGCAACCACCAGGCGCCAGTGCAAAAGATTCATCATGGGTATCAGTAGTTCAGCTAATAGTTAATTTATGAATCATTAATTTTACAGTGAGAGCGGCTTTAAGCACAGTGTGGGCAAACCGAATCTTTTTCACTTAGCCGCTTTAACGGAGAGATTATGAAACTCTATTACGCCCCGGACACCTGTTCACTCTCACCCCATATCGTGCTTCGCGAACTGGCGATTGAGTTTGAACTGGTTAAAGTGGACAACAGGAGCAAGCTTACCGCTGACGGGCGCGACTTCCTGACCATCAACCCTAAAGGTTATGTCGCTGCGCTTGAACTGGATGACGGGAAAATACTGACCGAAGGGCCAGCCATTTTGCAGTACCTGGCAGACCTCAAGCCAGAAAGTGGGCTGGCACCGCGAGCAGACAGCTGGGAGCGAGTGCGGCTTCAGGAATGGCTAAACTTTATCACCAGCGAAATACACGCCGGATCGGCACCTCTTTTCAACCGCGTGCTGCCCGAAGAGGTCAAAACTATTTTTCGCGAGAAGCTGTTCAGGCGGTTCGATTTTCTTCAGGAGACGCTCTCCACTAGCGCTTATCTGATGGGAGCGTCATTCAGCGTGGCTGATGCCTATCTTTTCACCGTGCTTGGGTGGGCCAGGTTCTTCGCCATTGAGCTGAGCCCCTGGCCTGCGTTGCTGGCGTACAGGGAAAAAATCAGTGCCCGTCCAGCGGTGCAGGCCGCATTAGGTGCGGAAGCGACTCAGTAAGACTCAAAAGCGGGTTTTTGCCGATCGTGAGTGAATATCTGCCATTTTATTTCCGACGTGCTCAGGGTAAAGACGGCCGTGGCCAGCGTATTCTCTTCATCCGGGTCCTGTGGCGAGAGACGATAAATCGGGAGCGCGGGATCATGCTGGTCTGAAAGAATACCCAGTGCTGCCGCACCATCGAGGTGAGATTGCGTCTTTAGCCAGGCGTTTAGCCGCTGCTGGCGTGACCGGGAGCTGTCAGTGATTACCTGCTCAACCGCATCAAGCTGAGGGTGGATAAGGTGATTAGCATGGGCGAAAACCTCCCGCAGCGGCATAACGGAACAGCCTGTTCCCGTAGACTCCACGCTAAACAGCCGGCTGTCTCCCATTTGTCCCACCGTATGGTGAAATGCACCGGCGCGTGGCTCGGTAGTCAGTATGGAAATGGCTTCATCCAGCGTGGCGGAATTCAGCGCGGCGCGGGCTAATACCTGACGCGGTATGCCGCGTGGACGGTGCAAAGCGCGTATGTTATTCACCGTATTCACCACGCCCTTTTCGTTTACGGCGAAGGTATGTCCGCAAATCGACCCTGGGTAGGCAAAACTGGTAAACGCCAGGCCGTCATCCGGAGTAATGCTGACGATGGCGCAGTCATGCCGAAGCTGCGGGAAACCGTCTTCATTATGCGCGATAATCAGCTCTCCCTCAGCGGTGCTTCCCGCTACCGTGGTACAGCCGTCAGAGGTCGAGCGCACCAGATCGCCGCGGCAATTCCAGGCAAAGACCTCATCAAACGGTGCTTCCAGACCCTCGGCTAATCCCTCCAGTTCCTGCCAGATAAGGGGATACTGAGACTGGACCAGCGAGCGCATGCTCCGGGTCTGTTCTGCGTCTTTCATGGCGGTAACGGTTTGCCACAACGCCGTTTGTGTCAGTTTTGCATGCCAGGCTTCGCGGCCGAACGCGCCAAGCGCCTGACCTACTGCAAAAGCGGAACCACGAATGTCTATTTTTTTCATAGTGTTATCATTCACTTCTGTTCAGGATACGTGTTGCAAAAATTCTTTCAGGCGTGGATTGCGACTGCTATTCAGCAGCATATCAGGTGGACCATCTTCGGCAATGGTGCCGCCATCAATAAAGATTAGCCGCGATGCCACATCGCGGGCGAAGCCGATTTCATGGGTCACAATCACCATGGTCATGCCTTCTTCGGCCAGCGAGCGCATAACTTTCAGTACCTCATGCCGTAATTCGGGGTCCAGCGCTGAGGTCGGCTCATCGAACAGCATCATTTTCGGTTTCACCGCCAGGGCTCTGGCAATGGCCACGCGTTGCTGCTGACCGCCAGAGAGCTCTGATGGGTAGTGGCTGGCGCGTTCGCGTAAGCCAACGCGGTCCAGTAACGCGAGTGCCTGTTCCCGCGCGGCGGCTTTGCTCTGTTTGCGTACGCGAACCGGACCAAACATCACATTCTCCAGCGCCGTCAGATGGGGGAACAGATGGAACTGCTGAAACACCATCCCGGCTTCACGGCGGATATCACACTCGTTAGCGTGAGGATCGGTAAGATGCATTCCCGCTACCAGCAGCGTGCCGGAGGAAATTTCCTCCAGCTTATTAATGCAGCGCAGCAGCGTCGACTTACCCGATCCGGAAGGACCGATGATCACCACCACTTCGCCGGCGTCAATTTTTAAATTGATGTCGTGCAGCACCTGAGTGGCGCCGAAATTTTTCGACACTGCGCTAAACTCAACCATGCTCATAAAATATGGATCCTTTTCTCCAGTTGCTTCAGCAGGAAACTCAGGCACAGCGTCACCAGCAGGTAGATCATTGCCACGGCGGTCCAGACTTCCAGCGCGCGAAAATTACCGGCAATAATTTCTTGCCCCTGACGAGTCAATTCCGCCACACCAATCACAATAAACAGCGAGGTGTCTTTAATACTGATAATCCACTGATTACCTAACGCCGGGATCATACGGCGCAATGCCAGCGGCATTATGACATGCCATAGCGTGCTGCGTTGGGATAATCCCATTGCCAGGCTGGCCTCTCTAAATCCTTTATTAATTGAGAGGATCGCCCCTCGGGTGATTTCTGCAATATAGGCACCCGAGTTAATCACAATGGTCGTAATGGCCGCGGTTACCGGGTCGATATGAATCGGTAGCACCATGGGGAGTGCGAAGTAAATAAACATCACTTGCACCATAATAGGCGTTCCGCGGATTAACTCGACAAAGACTAACGAGACTGTCTTTGATATTTTCCCTCCGAGCGCCCGGCAGGTTCCCGCCAGCAGGCCAATAACAAAACCACCCAATAAACCTGATAGTGAAATAACCAGCGTCAGCTGTAGTCCTTGCAACAACAGCGGCAGGGACTCCCAAATATATTTACTGTCGAAATTCATCATGTTACCCGTTAAGATGCAACGAGGTCGGATCGCTCCGACCTGGCGGGATTATTTTGGCTGTTTAGCAAACCACTTCACGTAAATCTTGCTGTAAGTTCCGTCTGCACGTAACGCCTGCAGCGCTGCGTTGATCTTCGGCGTCAGACTGCTGTTTTTCTGCATCGCAAAGCCGTAGTGCTGCGGCAGAATGCTGTCAGTTTCGCCGGTTGATTTCACTTTTCCATCACCTGCCGTTTTTACGTAATAGAGCACGTTGGGGGAATCATGCACCACGGCGTCAAGGTTACCTGCCTGCAAATCAAGATAGGCGTTATCAATATTCGGGAATTCGACATAATTCGCCTTATATTTGCTTTTCATAAAGCTGGCCGCCGCCGTTCCCTGCTTTAATCCCACTTTCTTTCCTGCTAAATCGCTGAATTTAGTAATGGTATTGTCGCTGCTTTTAACCGCCATTAATAAATCAGCATCATAATAACCGTCGCTGAAATCGACGACCTGTTTACGCGCATCGGTTATCGTAATGCCCGCCATGGCGACATCCAGATTCCGTGATTGCAACCCCGGAATTAGCCCACCGAAGTCCATCGGGCGTAATTCGTAGCTGACATTCATTTTTTTAGCGATGGCATCCCACAAATCAATATCAAAGCCGACGTATTTATCGCCTTGTTTAAATTCAAAGGGGACAAACGCGGTATCAACGCCAACCGTTAATTTATCCTGCGCTTGTGCCACAAAACTGGCGGAGCAAGCGACCAGCGCTAACGTAATTTTTAATTTAGTCAATAATCCGGACATAATAACCCTCGGCGTCAGTGAAGTAGCGTGCATGAATGTCACCCGGCGAAATACATCGGCGGGGTGGGAAAATAAAACGTTGATATGCAGGGCGCACTTTCATGCGCCAAATTTAAAGCGAAAACTTAAGCGGGAATAATCTCATCCCAGGTGTCGGGTACCGGCGTCTGTGCGCCGTTCATAATCATTGAGAGAAAACTGTAATAACCATTGATTCCGATCAGATCCACCACGCCTTTCTCGCCCCACAGCGCGATAGCGTGCTGCCAGGTGGTATCGCTGACCTTCTGCTGTTCATGTAACTCCTTACAAAAGTGATAAACCACCCATTCATCCGGCTGCAGATCCTCTGGAAGACGTTTTTCATTAATCGCCTGCACCGCCGCAGCAGAAATACCCTTCTCGCGCGCTATCGGTGCATGAATCGCCCACTCTACAGGCTGCGACCAGTGCCGCGCGGTCATCAAAATCGCCAGTTCCGACAGGCGCTGTCCCAGCGCGCTGCGATAACGCAGGTATTCTCCCATGCGTTGTGCATGGGCCATCAGCTCTGGGCTGCGCAGCAGCGGCTCGAAAGGGGGCAGCAGCGCACCGCGGGGCCCGTTGATTATCTCTTCGGCCAAAGTACGCTGTTGGTCGTCCCACTCATGCTCCGCCAGCGCCGGTAAACGATTGATCATAATCTGCTCGTCTCTTCGTGAATCACGGTGTTCAGCGTATCCACCACAAAGTCGAGCTGGCCAGGCGTGACAATAAACGGTGGCGCGATCAGGATATGGTCGCCATATTGCCCGTCAATTGTTCCCCCCATTGGATAGACCATCAGCCCACGTGACATACAGTTTGCTTTGATTGCTGCATGCAGCTTCAGGGCTGGATCGAAGGGGGTTTTGCTGGCTTTATCGCGTACCAGCTCAACGCCGGCAAACAAGCCGCGTCCACGCGTATCACCGACGTGCGGTAATTCCCCCAGTACCTCACGCAATGCGTTGTGCAGGTAAGCCCCCTGTTGCTTAACCGCCTGCAGCAAATTATCGCGCGCAATCACCTGCTGCACTGCCAGGGCTGCGGAAGCGGCGGTCGCGTGACAAATGTAGGTGTGCCCGTGCTGGAACAGACCGCTACCGGCCTGCAGGGCTGAGACAATCTTTTCGCTCGCTAATACTGCGCCAATCGGCTGATAGCCGCCTCCCAGCCCCTTCGCGATCGTCACCAAATCCGGCACCACATCATCCTGTTCAAAGGCGTGCAATGTGCCGGTGCGTCCCATGCCACACATGACTTCATCCGCGATATAGAGGATGCCGTATTTATCACACAGGTTGCGTACACCTTTAAGATAGCCCGGGGTAGGCGGGGTGGCGCCAGTGGTGGCCCCCACCA
Source organism: Enterobacter sp. KB-280D8 (assembly GCF_041399405.1). Classification (NCBI taxonomy): domain Bacteria; kingdom Pseudomonadati; phylum Pseudomonadota; class Gammaproteobacteria; order Enterobacterales; family Enterobacteriaceae; genus Enterobacter; species Enterobacter sp. KB-280D8. Next base: position 624,445 of record NZ_JBGKEC010000002.1, on the reverse strand, counting down.
CGGTTTCTGCACAGAAACCAATAATGGTGTCGGGACCGGCCTCAATAATGGCCTGCTCCAGCTCGTTGAGCAGACGCGTGGTGTATTGCTGCTGGGTTTCGTCTGCGCGGCGGTCGCGATACTCATTGCAAGCCGAAACGCGGATCACGTCGATCAACAAGGGAGCAAACTGGCGGCGGCGCCATTCGTTGCCTCCCACCGCGAGCGCCCCAAGGGTATTGCCATGATAGCTCTGTTTACGGGCGATAAATTTGGTGCGCGACGGCTGGCCGATCTCAACAAAATACTGACGCGCCAGCTTGAGCGCGGTTTCGACCGCTTCCGAACCGCCCGAAACGAAATAAGCATAGTTAAGATCGCCTGGCGCCGTACGCGTCAACTGTTCAGCAAGCTGTTCAACGGTGTCACTGGTAAAAAAACTGGTATGGGCATAGGCCAGTTGATCGATCTGGCGATGCATCGCAGCCAGCACGTCAGGATGCGCGTGACCTAAACAGGACACGGCGGCGCCACCGCAGGCATCCAGATACTGTTTTCCCTGTGCATCGAAAATGTACGCCCCCTGAGCGCGTACCGCCACGGCGGGCGTGTTGCGTAGACTGCGGTGAATAATATGGCTCATGCTGGTCCTGCTCCTGAATACGCTTTGCTAATGAAGCGCATCTTGCAGGATCCATTTGTATCACGTCAATTTCATTTTTGATTCAAATGCATTCTGTTTTCTTATGCCAGATGCATATGAATCATTTTTCAGGGTTTTCCGGGCACCACATAGGCGCCAGAGTTATTAAGATAGCGTTCAGCATTTTCGATTTTATTCACTGCGTCCCGACCATGGCGCGCGACCAGCATCGCCAGTAAACACTCGGCGAGCCCCATGCCAGACACCACGGAAGGGAAAAACGACGGGCTGTCGATAGAGAACAGCAGCGTGCAGTCGGCGGCCTGTGCTAATGGCGAGACGGGAGAATCCGTGATGGCGACGATTGTCGCGCCCGCCTGCTGAGCCGCGCGCAGGACATCGAGCGACTCACGTGAATAGGGCGCAAAGCTGGTGAGTAACAGGCAATCTTGTGCTGTTAATTCGCGGGTGAATACCTCGATATTGCTCGCCAGCCCATCAATGAGCGAGACTTGCCGATTGAACAGTCGATAGACATAAAACAGCGACCAGGCGATAGGGAAACTGGCCCGGAAACCGCAAATATAGACATTCTCGGCCGCGTCCAGCAGCGATACAGCCTGCTCCATAGCCTGATGGTTTTCATGCTGTGTAAAAGCCAAATTTCTCTGATGCGCCTGAAATACCTCTTCATACAGCTGCGGCTGAGTGCCTTTAGCGATCAGCTTCTCGGCTTTGGAGACATATGTATCATTGCGCAGCCCGAGTTCATCAATGAAAGCGTCCTTGAGTTCACCCCAGCCGTTGTAGCCCAATCGCTGCGCCAACCGCAGCAACGTGGCGGGTTTTACACCTGCTTCACTGGCGAAGGCACGCATTGATAGCACAACCAATTGATTGGTATTCTGTAGCGAGAACTCGGCAGCACGCTGTAATTCTGCAGACAACTCGCTGAATGTACTGACAATATTTTCCCTTGGATTCATAGCAAATAGTCCCGCTCTTTAAGGTTAGCGCTGCTGTCGTTAGCGTACGTTCGATCTTCACAGACCGAACGGGTTCGCGTTGTCCCGGAAACGGATGATGAAAACACAGAGTCAATAAGTCAACGGGGAGCTGAACAGGGATTATCAGCCAGGCTATTTTTCATTCAAATAGATATCAGGCCGCGTAATCGTCCATGCATAGTTTTTTCTGTTTACGGGCTCGTAGCCAAATTTTTCATAGAGCCAGGGTGCAGTCGTGGTAAATAACATGATCCTGCGAAGCTGCTCAAACACAGGGTGATGATGTATGCATTCCATAACCCATCTTCCCAGCCCTTTGCCCTGATGTTCTTCAAGGATATAGACATCGCAAAGGTAGGCGAAGGTAGCATAATCTGTTATCAGACGCGCGAAACCAATCTGGTGTTCATTATGATAAAGGCCAAAGTTAAGACTGTTTTCTATGGAGGCAGAAACAATGTCCAGGTGAATGCCTTTTGCCCAGGTTGACCTCGTCAGATATTGATGTATAGCCTGTACATCAAGCTTTTCTCTGTCTGTACTCACCAGATAGTTATTCTTATAGCATTCGTATTTCTCTGAAACCTGATAGGGTTTTCTATGAAGCATAGCTTCGCTCCTCGCTCATTCCAGCCCTTCAATATTCAACTTAACCACTTTCAGCGTCCTTTTACGGATCCAGCCGCTCCCGGCCCGTATTGCCAGCCAGTAGGCTGCCATTTTGAGTTGAGTACGTTTGTCCGGACAATAGACGAAGGTTTCCGTACAGAGTTCATGTTGACCTGGGGCCAGTTCCGTTACCTGGTAGCGCAGCAGCAATGTCGCGCTACCCGGCGCGGCTGGCGACTGAAAAGCCATGGCGTCCAGTGCGTTTTCCAGACCGAAATTAGTCCGCCAGAATTGTCCTTTTAAGCCATAGCAGAGCTCAGATGCAGAGTTTTTCAACAGGGTAAAACTGTGCAGTCCAAAGTTGCTGATTGAGTCAGCCTGCTGATTACGTAGTAATTTTTGCGGTAATTGCCGTAAAGCCATCAGTCGACGAATCACGGCATCTTGCCGGACGTCAAAGTTTGCAATCAACGGCAGAATATTTTCAGGATGCGCGGTATGAATGACCGCTCGGTGTTTTTCATGAAACTGGAACTGGGGGAGAAAAGCGGGAACATCCTGCCACTGAGCAAGCGCTTTGCGGGTAACGAATCCGGGATTCAGCATTCCTCTTCCTTGTCATCCTTTGAGTCCTGCCAGAGTAACAGATGGTTTGCGGCAGACAATTACCAGGAAAACGTAGTACCGAAGCGTGCATCAGTAAGACCTTTACCGTTCCAGGATCCCGTCATTTGACAACAAAGGCTGACTTGCCGGGTGGCACTGCGTTTACCCGGCCAACAAAACCGTCAACCAACCCGCGACACGTAGGCCCGCGCAAGCGCAGCGCCGCCGGGCACAGTTTGCATCGCGGTTACTCCTTCACGCAGACCTTTTCATTTTGAGCAACCTGGGTGGGCCAGGTTCTTCGCCATTGAGCTGAGTCCCTGGCCTGCGTTGCTGGCGTACAGGGAAAAAATCAGTGCCCGTCCCGCAGGCCGCATTGCATGCGGAGGTGAAAGTCTAGTTCTGCGTATTCCGGCGCATGTATGAATGCCTGAAGCAGGAGGCAAGTGAGGATGTGGAATCAGGATACGTTAGCATACTGTCGCTCTGTATCTGATTATCTGGCTATTTTTACTGCATCTTGTTTCCCCGCATTGCCTGCAACAACTTTCCAAACTGCACCCGATGCGTTTATGGTGTTGCTTCACCCTCACAGGGCATCAGGTGTCATATGTCGAATGCAAAAGCCAATAAAGACTGGGTCAGACTGGCGCAACAACCCGGGAAAATAGAGCGCATAGAGGCGTATTTCAGCGGACATGGCTATGAGCCACATCGGCATGACACCTACGCGATAGGCAGAACCTTGTCCGGGGTGCAGAGCTTTCACTATCGGGGCAGTCAACAACACAGCCTTCCGGGCGGGACGATGGTTCTGCACCCGGACGAAGTGCATGACGGAGAGGCGGGGACGACTGAAGGATTTCAGTATCGGATGCTGTATATCGATCCGGCGTTAGTTCAGAAAATCCTGGGCGGAAAACCGCTGCCGTTTATTCCCGGCGGGATCTCATCCGATCCCCGGCTTTTTGCGGCGACCGAATCCTTGCTAAAAGCACCAGAAGAACCTGTCGATACGCTGGAAGAAGAGGATGCGCTTTACGATCTGGCCAACACGCTGGCCATGGTGGGAGGACAACGCTTTCGTCGATGCGCATTCGATTATCGTCGCGCAGAGCGTGCACGCGAATATATTCAAACAGAATTCAGCCAGGACATTACGCTCGACACGCTATCCGAGGTCAGCGGCAGGGATCGCTGGAGCCTGAGTCGGGATTTTCGTGCACTTTACGGAACAAGCCCGTATCGCTATGTGACGATGCGGCGTCTTGAATATTGCCGACGTTTGATTGAAAAAGGCCTGTCTCTTGCTGAAGCGGCCGTTGAGGCCGGGTTTTCTGACCAAAGTCATATGACTCGCCAGTTTATCAAAACGCTGGGGATCTCACCGGGACGCTGGCAGAAAATCATCCAAAACAGCCGCACCTGAGCTGCACAATCATTCAAGACCGGCGCAACGGCCTTACTCTATCCTGGACACTTCTCAACCATAGGGAGTGTCACCATGTATCAACCCATTAATCTGGAAAATAAATTTTCCCTCTTCGACGCGCACTGGCAGCCGAAGGTCATCGCTCAGATGAATGACTACCAGTTTAAGATTGTGAAAATAGAGGGAGATTTTATATGGCACGCGCATCCTGAAACCGACGAAGCATTTATCGTGGTTGAGGGTGTGTTACGTATTGATTTTCGTGACGGGCACGTGCTCGTTAATCCGGGGGAATTGTACGTTGTGCCGAAAGGCGTTGAACATAAGACGTCTGCTGAAACGACGGTAAAAATGATGATGATAGAACCTTGCGGGGTTCTGAATACGGGACACGAAGGCGGGGATCGCACCGCAGAGAACGATGTCTGGATTTGACGACGAAGGCTGACTTGCCGGGTGGCGGCTGCGCCTTACCCGGCCAACAAACCCTCAAAACCCCTATAAGCCGCTATGATTCCTCGCTCATCATCGTCAAAAACCGCCTCACCGTCCGCGAGCGTTCAAAACGCCGCCAGCACAGCGCGATATCGGTATAAAGCGCCGGTGAGCTTAGCGCATGATAGGTCACATTCGGCGGTGAAATGGCCGCCATGGATTTCGGCACCAGCGCAAACCCGCCGCCGGCGGAGACCATGCTCAGGGACGACGAAAGCTGTGACGATTGCAGCGCGTGCTGCACGTCAATTCCGGCCCGCTCGCAGCAGCCGTGCACCCGGTCATACAGGCCCGGCGCGACCTCCTGCGGGAACAGCACCACCGGCGTACCCCGAAGCTGCTCTAACGCCAGCGAACCGCAAGCCGCCAGCGGATGGTCGCGATGCAGCGCCACCACCATCGGCTCCCGGTCGAGGATTTTAATTTCAAACATCTTACTGCTCTCGCACGGCAGGCGTACGAAGGCAATATCCAGTTCACCCTCCGCCAGCATCGTCGTCAGCGACGACATATTGGCCTCCACCTGGTGAACCTGCACCGCCATGTTCTGCACCTGAAACTGGCGAATCAGCGCGAAAATTTTTGGGTGAAAGGCATCTGAACTGGTGATCCCAATCGACAGATTGCCGTTCAGCCCGCGCGCGATGCCGCGGGCCTTTTCCAGCGCGGCATCGCTCAGCGCCAGGATCTTGCAGGCATCCTCATAGAACGCTTCTCCCGCCTCGGTCAGCTCCACGCCCCGCGTCAGGCGTCTGAACAGCGGCGTGCCGACTTCCTCTTCAAGCCGTTTGATCTGCTGACTCAGAGGAGGCTGTGAAATACCCAGCGCTTCGGCCGCCCGGGTGAAGTGTCGCTCGCGTGCAACCGCGACAAAATACCGCAGATAACGAAGTTCCATATCTAAAACGTCTCAAACCAGCATGGTTTCTATATTGGAACTCTCTGCTGAATCGGGTCAACATTTATTTAACCTTTCTAAATAAAGTTGAAGAGGACGAGCACGATGACGCATTCATCTGCCTGCGACTGTGAGGCCAGCCTGTGCGAGACCCTGCGCGGGTTCTCAGCCCAGCATCCTGACAGCGTGATCTACCAGACATCGCTAATGAGCGCCCTGCTAAGCGGCGTGTACGAAGGGGAGACGACGATCGCCGACCTGCTGGCACACGGTGATTTTGGTCTCGGCACCTTTAACGAGCTGGACGGTGAAATGATTGCCTTCAGCAGCCAGGTCTACCAGCTGCGCGCCGACGGCAGCGCCCGGGCCGCGAAGCCGGAGCAGAAAACGCCGTTTGCGGTAATGACCTGGTTCCAGCCGCAGTACCGCAAAACCTTCGATGCGCCGGTCAGCCGTCAGCAGATCCACGACGTGATTGACCAGCAGATCCCCTCCGACAACCTGTTCTGCGCGCTGCGCATTGACGGCAATTTCCGCCACGCCCACACCCGCACCGTACCGCGCCAGAAGCCGCCGTACCGGGCGATGACCGACGTGCTGGATGACCAGCCGGTGTTCCGCTTTAACCAGCGTGAAGGGGTGCTGGTCGGGTTCCGCACCCCGCAGCATATGCAGGGCATTAACGTGGCGGGGTATCACGAACACTTCATTACCGACGACCGTCAGGGCGGGGGCCATCTGCTGGACTACCAACTGGAGAGCGGCGTGCTCACCTTCGGCGAAATACACAAGCTGATGATTGACCTGCCCGCCGACAGCGCGTTCTTACAGGCCAACCTTCACCCCAGCAATCTTGATGCAGCGATCCGTTCCGTCGAAAACTAACAGGAGAACTACCGTGAACAGTGAGAAACAGTCACGTCAGTGGGCGCACGGCGCCGATATGGTTGTCGGCCAGCTGGAAGCGCAGGGCGTGAAGCAGGTGTTCGGGATCCCGGGTGCGAAAATCGACAAGGTATTTGATTCCCTGCTGGACTCCTCCATTGAGATCATTCCGGTGCGTCATGAGGCCAACGCGGCGTTTATGGCGGCGGCGGTCGGGCGGCTGACCGGTAAGGCCGGGGTGGCGCTGGTCACCTCCGGGCCGGGTTGCTCTAACCTGATCACCGGCATCGCCACCGCCAACAGCGAGGGCGACCCGGTGGTGGCGCTGGGCGGGGCGGTAAAGCGGGCGGATAAAGCCAAGCTGGTACACCAGAGCATGGACACCGTCGCCATGTTCAGCCCTGTCACCAAATACGCCGTGGAGGTGAGTTCACCGGACGCGATTGCCGAAGTGGTATCGAACGCGTTTCGCGCCGCCGAGCACGGCAGGCCGGGGGGCGCGTTCGTCAGCCTGCCGCAGGATATTGTCGACCAGCCCGCGACGGGCGCGATTTTACCCGCCAGCGGTCCGGCGCTGATGGGCCCGGCGCCGGAATCAGCCATTAACGACGTGGCGAAGCTTATCGAAAACGCCAAAAACCCGGTCATCTTACTCGGCCTGATGGCCAGCCAGCCTGCCAACAGCGCCGCGCTGCGCAAGCTGCTGGAGAAAAGCCGTATTCCGGTGACCAGCACCTATCAGGCCGCCGGGGCGGTAAACCAGGAGCACTTCACCCGCTTTGCCGGACGCGTCGGCCTGTTCAATAACCAGGCGGGCGACCGGCTGCTGCATCTGGCGGATCTGATTATCTGCGTTGGCTACAGCCCGGTGGAGTACGAGCCGTCCATGTGGAACAGCGGCGACGCGACGCTGGTGCACATTGACGTGCTGCCCGCCTATGAAGAGCGTAACTACGTGCCGGATCTGGAGCTGGTGGGGGATATCGCCGAAACGCTGAACCTGCTCGCAAACCGGATCGACCATAAGCTGGAGCTGAGCCAGCGCGCGTCAGAAATTCTGGTCGATCGCCAGCATCAGCGGGATCTGCTCGATCGCCGTGGCGCCTCGCTCAACCAGTTTGCCCTGCACCCGCTGCGCATCGTACGTGCCATGCAGGACATCGTGAATAACGACGTGACGCTTACCGTGGATATGGGCAGCTTCCACATCTGGATCGCCCGCTACCTCTACAGCTTCCGGGCGCGTCAGGTGATGATCTCCAACGGTCAGCAGACCATGGGCGTCGCCCTGCCGTGGGCCATTGGCGCATGGCTGGTGAACCCGGGCCGCAAGGTTGTGTCGGTCTCCGGTGACGGCGGTTTTTTACAGTCGAGCATGGAGCTGGAAACCGCAGTGCGCCTCAACGCCAATGTGCTGCACATCATCTGGGTGGATAACGGCTACAACATGGTGGCCATTCAGGAAGAGAAAAAATACCAGCGCCTTTCCGGCGTAGAGTTCGGCCCTGTCGATTTCAAAGCGTATGCCGACGCCTTCGGCGCGAAGGGCTTTGCCGTGGAGAGCGCCGAGGCGCTGGAACCCACGCTTCGTGCGGCAATGGATGTGGACGGCCCTGCCGTGGTGGCCATTCCCGTCGACTACAGCGATAACCCGCTGCTGATGGGCCAGCTCCATCTCAGCCAGATTTTGTGACTCAATATAAGGACAGAGAAATGCAAAAAGTTGCTCTCGTAACAGGCTCAGGCCAGGGGATTGGTAAAGCGATAGCGCTTCGCCTGGTGAAGGATGGCTTTGCCGTCGCCATCGCCGACTATAACGTTGAGACGGCAAAAGCCGTCGCCGATGAAATCACCCGCAACGGCGGTAAGGCCGTCGCCGTGAAGGTCGATGTCTCTGACCGCGAGCAGGTATTTGCGGCGGTGGAGAAAGCGCGCACCGCGCTGGGCGGTTTTAACGTTATCGTGAATAACGCCGGGATTGCGCCGTCCACCCCCATCGAATCCATCACGCCGGAGATTGTCGACAAGGTCTACAACATCAACGTGAAAGGAGTGATCTGGGGCATTCAGGCTGCCATCGACGCGTTTCGCAAAGATGGGCACGGCGGCAAAATCATCAACGCCTGCTCCCAGGCGGGCCATACCGGCAACCCTGAACTGGCGGTGTACAGCTCAAGCAAGTTCGCGGTGCGCGGCCTGACTCAGACCGCAGCGCGAGACCTTGCGCCGCTGGGCATCACCGTTAACGCCTACTGCCCGGGCATCGTTAAAACGCCGATGTGGGCGGAAATCGACCGTCAGGTCTCCGAGGCGGCGGGTAAACCGCTTGGCTACGGGACTGAAACCTTTGCCAAACGCATTACGCTTGGCCGTCTGTCCGAGCCGGAAGACGTCGCCGCCTGCGTCTCATACCTGGCCGGGCCGGATTCCGACTACATGACCGGCCAGTCGCTGTTGATTGATGGTGGGATGGTGTTCAACTAAAAACGTAATACTAATAAGCTCTGACATGAGTTTTCCCCTGCCTCCGTGCAGGGGCTTTTTTTTGTCTCCTCAGCCATTGTGCATTACACTGCGCGCTGCAAAACTTTAGTCTTGAGATCTGACAGGCGGTAACAGCGATGAACGGTACAATCACAACGTGGTTTAAAGATAAAGGCTTCGGATTTATCAAAGATGAAAACGGCGACAACCGCTATTTTCATGTGATTAAGGTCGCCAACCCCGATCTGATTAAGAAAGATGCCGCGGTGACCTTTGAGCCAACCACCAACAACAAAGGCCTTTCCGCCTATGCGGTGAAGGTGATCCCGGAAAGCAAACATCTCTTTATTGCGGGCGAGCGCGTGAAGCTCTCCTCGATCAAATCCTTCGTGGTGTTCAGCGAAGAAGAGCCGGTTGAGACTAAAATCGACAAAGAGAATGCGGTGCTGTCAGTGGGGCTGCTGATGAACAGCATCAAGCCGAAATCCGACAAGAAGCCGGGCGAAATGCGCACGGTGAAGAAGCTGGCGATCACCACCTTCCAGAACACAACGATGATCTTTACCGAAGATGAGATCGACATCGACGCTACGGTGAAGCTGCTGAAGTGATCTTATGCCGGGTAGCGGCGACGCGTTACCCGGCCTGCACGTTCTCCCTTTCCGACCGCTTTTTAACCTGCTATAACAAACTCCTTACCTTTCAGGGAGTCACCGCCGTGCCCGAAATCAATCAACATGGTCAAACCGTTAACGATATCGTCCCGGACTGGAAATGCGCTCGCGTCTTAACCCGCACCCCGCTCACCGGTCAGTATTGCCGCCTGGAGCCGCTGGACGCGGATCGCCATTCGGCTGATTTATACGAAGCTTACGCGCTGGGTGATGACAGCGACTGGACGTGGCTTGCAAGTACCCAGCCAGAAAGCGTGGAAGCCACCGCGCACTGGGTGCTCGGCAAGGTGATGGATGACGATCTGGTCCCGTTTGCGGTAATCGATTTACGCACTGAAAAAGCGGTAGGGCTGGTGAGCTACATGGCGATTGAGCGGTTTCAGGGCTCGGTGGAAATCGGCCACGTCACCTGGTCGCGCAGGATGAAAGGCACCCGCATCGGCACCGAAGTGGTCTGGCTGCTGCTGAAAAATGCCTTCGAGCACAAGTACCGTCGGCTGGAGTGGAAGTGTGATTCGATGAACACCGCCTCACGCCGCGCGGCGGAGCGGCTGGGGTTCGTCTGGGAAGGACGCCTGCGCCAGAAGCTGGTGCGCAAGGGCCGCAACCGCGACAGCGATATGCTTTCGATTATTGACGGCGAATGGCCGCAAAGGGATGCGGAGCTGCGCGCCTGGCTGGCGGCGGAGAATTTTGACGCCCAGGGGCGGCAGATTAAGCGGCTGGAGGCGTTTCGTTTATAAGCTTTTTATGTAGGGTACAGCACAACGATGCAGTTAATCCGCGGAAATCGCGATTTCAATCAGGTTGGTTTTTCCTGACTGCAGCCCGCGGGTTACCGCTTCGGCGATGTCTGCGGCATCGGTTATCCGACAACAGCGAATGCCCATGGCGGTGCCCAGCGACTGAAAATCGATGTGCGGGTTAACCAAATCCATCCCGATAAAGCGCCCCAGCTGCGTCGAGCTGTAGCCCGGCTGGCCCTTCATAAAGTTTTTAAGAACGTTGTACTCCCGGTTGTTCATGACGATAAAAGTGACCGGCAGATTTTCGTGTGCCGCCGTCCAGAGCGCCTGCGGTGAATACAGCGAGGCGCCGTCGCCCATCAGGCACACTACCGGCTCGTGGCCCAGCCCCAGCGAGTGGCCCACCGCCGCAGGCATACCCCAGCCCAGACCGCCGCCGCGCATGAAATAGTAGCGCTGGTGCTGCGGGTCGGAGATAAAACGCCGGACATGTCTGGCTGTGGCAATCGCTTCATCAACAATAGTGACGCCCGGCGGAACGGCTTTGATGACTTCATAGGCCGCCACCATCGGCGAAATAGCCGGGCGCAGCCGCTCGGCAGCCAGACGTTCTTCCTGCAGTTGCCACTCTTTTTCACGTTCAGCGCGTGCCGTTTTGAGCAGCCGCTGATGCGTCAATTTGCCTGCCACCAGGCGCTGCTCAAGCAGAGGTAAGAGCGCCTTCAGGGAGAGTTTGATATCCCCCATCACCGACAGGCGTGTAGCGTAGGTGCGGCCCAGCTCGTTCATGTCGGCGGAAAGCTGGTAGACCGCGCATGAGCCCGGAATCGCGTCTCCTTCGCTGTATAATATGGTGATCAGGCTTCTGCCGCCGATGATAAACACCGCGTCGTAGGCGTTAACGATGCTGGCAATTTCACTGGCGGTGGTAGGCATATTGCCGCGCCAGAGGGCATGCTGCGTGGGAAAGGGCAAATTCAACGGCCACGATGAGCCGTAAACGTGTGCACCTAGCGCTTCTGCAAGCTGGACAATCTCCGGCGTTGAGCCGCTGGAGTGAACTTCATCCCCCGCCACAATCATGATCCTGCCGGGCGTAACCTGGCTCAGGTCCGCCGCCAGCTCGTCCAGCGAGCCCGCGACGGTGTGATAGTTCACTTTGGAGGCCGTTTGTATCCCGGCGTCGCTCAGCTCTTCCATCACGTTCATTGGCAGAGAGAGCAATACGGGACCGGCGGGGGGATAGCTGGCAGCATGGAACGCGCGACGCACAAGAACCGGGAGCTGGTCGGCGCTGGTGACCTCCTGCGCCCATTTCACCACCGGCGATCCAATGGAGACTATGTCATCGTACAGGAGCGGGTCGCGCACGTAGTGCCGCGTGTCCTGCTGCCCGACGGTGACAACCAGCGGCGTTTTCATGATCCGCGAGTTGATTAAATTTCCCATTCCGTGCCCAAGACCGCTGGCGGTGTGCAAATTGATAAAACCAGTCTTGCCGGAGGCTTTCGCGTAGCCGTCAGCAATGGCGACCACGCTGCTCTCCTGGAGCGCCAGAATATAGTGAATATTTTCATGCCGGAGCAGGGCGTCAATCAGCGGGAGTTCCGTCGTGCCGGGGTTGCCAAATATATATTCCACGCCTTCACTCTCAAGAACCTCAAGGAGAATGTCGGCACCTGTTCGCATATTTAAATCTGATAAGAACGTTAATGACTTAATCATAATGACACCTCATTCAGCGTTATTTAAGTCATGCTAAAATTCTTCCTGCGTTGGCCGGACAACAATTTCATTTACATCAACATCATCAGGCTGCTCGATAGCAAATAATACGGCCCGCGCAATGGCATCTGCCGGAATAGCCTGCTTATAAAATTCATGCAGGAATTTTTTACTCTCTTCGTCAGAACTGCCGAACTGCAGTTCGCTCTCGACCGCACCGGGGGAAATAAGCGTAGTGCGGACCGTTTTACCCACCTCCTGGCGCAAGCCTTCGCTCAGCGCGCGGACGGCGAATTTCGTGGCGCTGTAGACCACGCCGCCGGGCGCAAGCACCTTAATACCGGCCACAGACGCAACGTTAATAAAATGCCCGCCACCCTGGCGCTGGAACACCGGTAACGCCGCCGCAATGCCGTATAAAACGCCTTTAAGATTGGTATCGATCATCCGATCCCACTCGTCGGTCTTGCGCTCGCTGATGGGGGCGATAGCCATAAAGCCCGCATTGTTGATCAGCACATCGACGCGTTGGTATGCGGCAACGGCAGCGTCAATCGCGTGCTGGACCTCCTCCTGACGGGTCACGTCCGCCTTCACGGCAATCGCCCGGCCGCCCTGCTGGATGATGCGATCCACCAGGGCGTTAACTCTGTCCAGGCGACGCGCCACCAGTACCAGCGAAAAGGGCTTATTCGCTAAATACAGGGCAATAGCCTGACCGATACCGCTGCTGGCGCCGGTGATAACAACAACTTGGTTTGCACTATTATTCATGATCTTATCTCGCGGTTGAGTGATGCAAAAATAAAGGCAGGGGAGAATTAAAGAATAATGACGCTTTCTTTAATTTCAGGTTTAAATATATTGTATATTTCGAATGGAAAGGCATTCGATTAAACTTAGTTGAATTGCGAGAGCAGTGTCAACAGACTTTTAAATGAACAAAATAATTGCAGGGTAATATTTATTTCTTATAGGTATCGAAAAATATTATCGTAATGAAGGGATGTATTGAAAACCCTCTCGTTTTACGGAGAGGGCAGAATATTAAACGTTCTGTAATGCCTGACGAACCGGCGCGCCGTTCGCCACGTAATATGCCGCCGTGCTCTTCGCCAGCGGCTCGCGCCCGCGAATGGCATCGGCAATTTTCTCGCCGATCATAATCGTGGTGGCGTTCAGGTTGCCGGTAATAATCTGCGGCATAATCGACGCATCCACCACGCGTAGCCCTTCCAGCCCGTGAACGCGGCCTTCGCCGTCGACCACCGCCATCTCGTCGTAGCCCATCTTGCAGGTGCCGCACGGGTGGAACGCGGTTTCCGCGTGGTTACGCACGAACTCGTCCAGCTGCTCGTCGGTCTGGCACTCGACGCCCGGGCTGATTTCGCGGCCGCGGTACTTGTCCAGCGCGGGCTGGTGCATGATCTCGCGGGTGATGCGGATCGCGTCGCGGAACTCCTGCCAGTCCTGCTCGTGGGACATATAGTTGAACAGGATCGCAGGATGCTGGTGCGGATCGCGGGATTTAATCCGCACGTGCCCGCGGCTCGGCGAGCGCATCGATCCGACGTGGCACTGGAAGCCGTGCTCTTTTACCGCGTTCGAGCCGTTGTAGTTAATCGCTACCGGCAGGAAGTGGTACTGAATGTTCGGCCATTCGAACTCCTCGCTGCTGCGGATAAACCCGCCTGCTTCGAAGTGGTTGCTCGCCCCTACGCCGGTGCCGCCAAACAGCCACTTCGCGCCAATCTTCGGCTGGTTCCACCACTGCAGGGCAGGGTAGAGGGAGACCGGCTCTTTGCACTCGTACTGAAGGTACATCTCCAGGTGATCCTGGAGATTTTCGCCCACGCCGGGCAGGTCGTGCACCAGCGGAATATCAAACTGCTTCAGCAGGTCCGCGCTGCCCACGCCGGAGCGCTGGAGGATCTGCGGGGAAGCAATGGCCCCTGCGCACAGCAGCACCTCTTTGTTCGCCGTCGCGTTGGACGGAATAGTGCTTTCACCCTCCAGCCACTCGACGCCCACGGCGCGCTTGCCGTCGAACAGAATGCGATCGGTCGTGGCGTGGGTGCGGATGGTCAGGTTCGGGCGCTGTTTTGCCTGGTCCAGATAGCCGCGTGCGGTGCTGGCGCGTCGGCCCTGCGGCGTGACCGTGCGGTCCATCGGGCCGAAGCCTTCCTGCTGGTAGCCGTTGAGATCCTCGGTGCGCGGATAGCCCGCCTGCACGCCAGCCTCCACCATCGCCTCAAACAGCGGATTCACGCCCGGCTTCGAGGTGGTAACGCTCACCGGACCGTCGCCGCCGTGGTAGTCATTCGGGCCCACGTCGCGCGTCTCTGCCTTGCGGTAGTAGGGCAGGCAGTTGAGGTAGCTCCAGTGCTCCAGGCCCGGCTCTTTGGCCCAGTGGTCGAGATCCATCGCGTTACCGCGGATGTAGCACATGCCGTTGATCAGCGACGAGCCGCCCAGCCCTTTACCGCGTCCGCACTCCATACGGCGGTTGTTCATGTACGGCTCTGGCTCGGTTTCGTACGCCCAGTTGTAGCGCTTGCCCTGCAGCGGGAACGCCAGAGCGGCGGGCATCTGGGTGCGGAAGTCAAAGCGGTAATCCGGCCCGCCCGCCTCAAGCAGCAGGACGGTGGTGTTCGGATCTTCAGTCAGTCGCGTTGCCAGGACGTTGCCGGCAGAGCCGGCCCCGATAATGATGTAGTCAAATTGCAAATAAACCTCCCGGTTAAAATATGGACTGGAATTTACCCATCTCAACCTGGATGGACTTCACCTGGGTGTAGCTCTGCAGCGTCATAACGCCGTTCTCGCGGCCAATGCCGGAGTGCTTGTAGCCGCCGACCGGCATCTCCGCGGCGGATTCACCCCAGGTGTTGATCCAGCAGATGCCCGCTTCGAGCTGATGAATGGCGCCGTGGGCGCGGTTCAGGTCGGCAGTGACGATGCCCGCCGCCAGCCCGTAGTCTGTGTCGTTGGCGCGGCGAATGGCTTCTTCATCGGTTTCATAGGTGAGGATGGACATCACCGGGCCGAAGATCTCTTCGCGCACGATGGTCATCTCGTCGGTGCAGTCGGTGAACACGGTCGGGGCGACCCACGCGCCGTTGTCAAAGCCGTCGCCCTTCAGCACCTCGCCGCCGCACAGCACGTGGGCGCCTTCCTCTTTGCCTTTGGCGATGTAGCGCATCACGCTGTCGCGGTGCGGGAAGCTGACCATCGGGCCGAAGTTGGTACGTTCATCGAACAGATCGCCCGCGCGGATGCGGCCCACGCGCTCAACGATTTTCTGCTCAAACGTTGCTTTAAACTTCGCGGGCACGAACACGCGGGTGCCGTTGGTGCACACCTGGCCGGAGCTGAAAAAGTTCGCCATCATGGCGATGTCTGCCGCGAGATCCAGATCCGCATCGTCAAAAATAATCAGCGGGGATTTGCCGCCCAGCTCCATCGTCACCTCTTTCAGAGACGAGGCCGCCGAGTTGGCCATCACCTTTTTGCCGCTGGCGACGCCGCCGGTGAAGGAGACTTTCGCGATGCCCGGATGCTCGGTCAGGTACTGGCCGGTTTCCGCGCCCACGCCCGGCAGGACGTTAAACACACCGTCCGGCAGGCCCGCTTCGGTGTAGATCTCCGCAAGCTTCAGGGCGGTGAGCGGCGTCACTTCGCTTGGCTTGAAGATCATCGCGTTGCCCGCCGCCAGCGCCGGGGCCGATTTCCACAGGGCGATCTGGATCGGGTAGTTCCACGCGCCGATGCCCGCCACCACGCCCAGCGGCTCGCGGCGGGTGTAGACGAACGAAGTGTCGCGCAGCGGGATCTGGCTGCCTTCCAGCGCCGGGATCAGCCCAGCGTAGTACTCCAGCACATCCGCGCCGGTGACGATATCGACGGTTGAGGTTTCGGAATACGCTTTACCGGTGTCGAGGGTTTCCAGTTTCGCCAGATCGTCGTTGCGTTCGCGCAGGATGTCGACGGCGCGTCGCAGAATGCGCGAGCGCTCCATGGCGGTCATTGCCGCCCAGATTTTTTGCCCGCGTTTTGCGCTTTCCACGGCGCGGTCGACATCTTCTCGCCCGGCGGCCTGTACGCTCGCCAGAACTTCACCGTTGGCCGGGTTGATGGTCTCGAAGGTGCGACCGCTGGTGGCGGATGTATAACCACCATTGATGTAAAGCTGCTGTTCTGCCATTCGGGACATAAATCCTCCTCGGTTATTCGGTCGGTAAATGCTGGCTGATAAAGTGGCTGGTGAGCGACTGCGCCAGGGTTTTATCCAGCGGCTTGCCGCTCAGCGCGGCGCGCAGCCACAGCCCGTCGATCAGCGCCGCGAGCCCGTAGCCCGCCTCTTCAGCCTGTTCACGCGGCAGCTCGCGGCGGAACTCGTACACCAGGTTTGAGAGCAGGCGGCGGCTGCTGACCTGCTGCAGGCGATAGAGCATCGGCTGGTGCATGCTGCTTGCCCAGAAGGCCAGCCAGGCCTTCATTGCCGCGCCGCTGACCTGGGTTTCATCGAAGTTGCCGCTGACAATCGCCTGCAGGCGCTGCTCCGCGCTGCCGCCCGGCAGGGCGTGTAAACGGCTCAATACCGCGTCGCGCAGCTGGCCGGTAATGTCGCGCATGGTCGCTTCCAGCAGGCCGTTTTTGTCTTTGAAATAGTGACTGATGATCCCCGTGGACACGCCCGCCCGACGGGCGATTTGCGCGATGGTCGCATCGTGCATGCCCACTTCATTAATTGCTTCCAGCGTGGCGTCGATAAGCTGCCTGCGCCGGATCGGCTGCATCCCCACTTTGGGCATTTTTGCCACTCCATTCATCAGCGTTGGTTATATATTAAAGCGGTTTTTGATTGGACGTTCAATATAAAATGTGTCTTAATTGTTGCGGATTTGGATTTTAATAGTTACAAAAACAGTGAGGATACTGGATGACAGACCTTTCACAGGACAGAGAAAAAGACAAAATCAACCCGGTCGTTTTTTATACTTCCGCCGGGCTGATTTTGTTGTTTTCCCTGACGACGATCTTCTTTCGCGATTTTTCTGCCGAGTGGATTGGGCGCACCCTGAACTGGGTGTCGAAGACCTTCGGCTGGTACTACCTGCTGGCGGCGACGCTTTACATTGTTTTCGTGGTTTGTATTGCCTGTTCGCGCTTTGGGTCAGTGAAGCTCGGGCCAGAGCAGTCCAAGCCCGAGTTCAGCCTGCTGAGCTGGGCCGCGATGCTGTTTGCCGCAGGCATCGGCATCGACCTGATGTTCTTCTCCGTGGCGGAACCGGTCACGCAGTATATGCAGCCGCCGGAAGGGGCAGGGCAGACGATGGAGGCCGCGCGCCAGGCCATGGTCTGGACGCTGTTCCACTACGGCCTGACGGGCTGGTCGATGTATGCCCTGATGGGCATGGCGCTCGGATACTTTAGCTATCGTTATAATTTGCCCCTCACCATTCGCTCCGCGCTGTATCCGATTTTCGGTAAAAAAATTAACGGCCCGATTGGCCACAGCGTTGATATCGCGGCGGTGATCGGCACCATCTTTGGTATCGCCACCACGCTCGGGATTGGCGTGGTGCAGCTCAACTACGGGCTGAGCGTGCTGTTTGACATCCCGGACTCGATGGCGGCCAAAGCGGCGCTGATTGCGCTCTCCGTTATTATCGCCACCATCTCGGTGACGTCGGGCGTTGATAAGGGCATCCGCGTGCTCTCCGAGCTGAACGTGGCGCTGGCGCTGGGGCTGATCCTGTTCGTGCTGTTTATGGGTGACACCTCGTTTCTGCTCAATGCCTTAGTGCTGAACGTGGGCGACTACGTAAACCGCTTTATGGGCATGACGCTGAACAGCTTCGCCTTTGACCGTCCGGTGGAGTGGATGAACAACTGGACGCTGTTCTTCTGGGCGTGGTGGGTCGCGTGGTCGCCGTTTGTCGGCCTGTTCCTGGCGCGTATTTCACGCGGCCGCACCATCCGCCAGTTTGTGATGGGCACGCTGATAATCCCGTTCACCTTCACCCTGCTGTGGCTGTCGATTTTCGGCAACAGCGCGCTGCACGAGATTATCCACGGCAATGCGACCTTCGCACAGGAAGCGATGGCGCACCCGGAGCGCGGCTTCTACAGCCTGCTGGCGCAGTACCCGGCGTTTACCTTTAGCGCCTCCGTGGCGACCATCACCGGCTTGCTGTTCTACGTCACCTCGGCGGATTCCGGCGCGCTGGTGCTGGGCAACTTCACCTCGAAGCTCAAGGACATCAACAGCGATGCGCCGAACTGGTTGCGCATCTTCTGGTCCGTCGCCATCGGCCTGCTGACGCTCGGCATGCTGATGACCAACGGCATTTCGGCGCTGCAGAACACCACGGTGATCATGGGCCTGCCGTTCAGCTTCGTCATCTTCTTCGTGATGGCCGGGCTGTATAAATCGCTCAAGGTGGAAGACTACCGCCGCGTCAGCGCGAGCCGCGACACCGCGCCGCGTCCGATGGGTGCGCAGGACAGGCTGAGCTGGAAGAAACGCCTGTCGCGCCTGATGAACTACCCTGGCACGCGCTACACCAAACAGATGATGGAGACGGTCTGCTTCCCCGCTATGGAAGAGGTGGCACAGGAGCTGAAGCTGCGTGGTGCTTACGTGGAGCTGAAAAACCTGCCACCGGAGGAGGGCGAGAACCTGGGGCACCTGGATCTGCTGGTGCACATGGGCGACGAGCAGAACTTTGTCTATCAGATCTGGCCACAGCAGTATTCGGTCCCCGGTTTTACCTACCGGGCGCGCAGCGGGAAATCGACCTACTACCGGCTGGAGACCTTCCTGCTGGAGGGGAGCCAGGGGAATGATTTGATGGATTACAGCAAGGAGCAGGTGATAACGGATATTCTGGACCAGTATGAACGGCACCTGAACTTTATCCATCTGCACAGGGAAGCGCCGGGGAATAGCGTGATGTTCCCGGATGTTTGAGCTGAATAACCTATAAAGGCATCGCCGCCTCCCTCAAGCCGGGTGGCGGCGATGCCTTACCCGGCCTACCAAACCAGTTTTCCGTAGGCTTGATAAGCGAAGCGCCATCAGGCACGCCCTTCATTGACATAACTTTAATGATAACTATTTTCATTAAAATATAGCCTGTGCTATACCTTATAGCACGGGCTAATTTTGCTTTGAATTTAAACACCTCTGGAGACTTCTGCAATGCACCCACTGCAAGGATTGAAGCGTCTGTTGCTCGGCGCGCTGCTCATGACTGCGACCACTACCGGCGCGCTGGCGGCTGAAAAGTTTCAGGTCATCACCACCTTTACCGTTATCGCCGATATGGCGAAAAACGTGGCGGGTGACGCCGCAGACGTGACCTCCATTACCAAGCCGGGCGCGGAAATCCACGAGTACCAGCCTACGCCGGGGGATATCAAACGCGCGCAGAAGGCGCAGTTGATCCTGGCGAACGGCATGAATCTGGAACTGTGGTTCCAGCGTTTTTATCAGCACCTGAACGGCGTGCCGGAGGTTATTGTCACCAAAGGTATTACACCGATGGGGATTGGCGAAGGGCCGTATAACGGCAAGCCCAACCCGCACGCGTGGATGTCGCCGGACAACGCCCTGATTTACGTTGATAACATCCGCGACGCGCTGGTGAAGTACGATCCGGCCAACGCGCAGACGTACCAGCGCAACGCGGAAGCCTACAAGCAGAAGATCACTGCCACCCTCGAACCGCTGCGTAAGCAGGTCGCGGAGATCCCGGAAGACAAGCGCTGGATGGTAACCAGCGAAGGTGCCTTCTCCTATCTGGCGCGGGATCTTGGGATGAAAGAGCTTTACCTGTGGCCGATCAACGCCGATCAGCAGGGCACGCCCCAGCAGGTGCGTAAGGTGATCGACCAGGTGAAAAAACATCATATCCCGGCGGTGTTCAGCGAAAGCACGGTCTCGGATAAGCCCGCCCGTCAGGTGGCGCGTGAAACCGGCGCCCATTACGGCGGCGTGCTATACGTTGACTCCCTGAGCGCGGAAAACGGCCCGGTGCCGACCTATATCGATCTGCTGAACGTCACCACCCGCACGCTGGTGCAGGGCATCCGTGACGGCATGAAGGAGTAACCATGCACAAGGGGATTGTTGTCACAGACGTGACCGTGACCTACCGCAACGGCCACACGGCGCTGCGCGATGCGTCGTTCAGCGTGCCGGGCGGATCGATTGCCGCGCTGGTGGGGGTGAACGGTTCAGGCAAGTCCACGCTGTTTAAGGCGGTGATGGGCTTTGTGCGGGCGGCGAGCGGCACTATCACCATTCTGGGGCTGCCGCCTCACCGGGCGCTGCGTCAGAATCTGGTCGCCTACGTGCCGCAGTCGGAAGAGGTTGACTGGTCGTTTCCGGTGCTGGTTGAAGACGTGGTGATGATGGGCCGCTACGGCCATATGGGTTTCCTGCGCCGACCTAAAGCGCGCGACAGGCAAATAGTGACCGACGCCCTGAAGCGCGTGGATATGCTCGAGCTGCGCCATCGGCAGATTGGCGAGCTCTCCGGCGGGCAGAAGAAGCGCGTGTTTCTGGCGCGGGCGATTGCCCAGCAGGGCGAGGTGATCCTGCTCGACGAGCCGTTTACCGGCGTGGACGTCAAAACCGAAGCCAGGATCATCACCCTGCTGCGGGAGCTGCGCGACGAGGGCAAAACCATGCTTGTCTCGACCCACAATTTAGGTTCGGTCACAGAGTTTTGCGATTACACGGTGATGGTCAAGGGCACCGTGCTGGCGAGTGGCCCGACGGACACCACCTTCACCGCCGAGAACCTTGAGCGCGCCTTCAGCGGCGTGCTGCGCCACGTGGTGCTCAGCGGCTCGGAAGATCGCATTATTACCGACGACGAACGGCCGTTTGTGACCCACCGACAGGAGGCCAAATGAACGCGCTTCTCGAACCCTTCGGCTACGAGTACATGCTCAACGCGATGTGGGTCTCGGCGATGGTGGGCGGGCTGTGCGCGTTTCTCTCCTGCTATCTGATGCTCAAAGGCTGGTCGCTGATCGGCGATGCGCTCTCGCACTCCATCGTGCCGGGCGTGGCGGGAGCGTACATGCTCGGGCTGCCGTTCTCGCTGGGGGCGTTCCTGTCGGGCGGGCTGGCGGCGGGGAGCATGCTGTTTCTCAACCAGCGTAGCCGCCTGAAAGAGGACGCCATCATCGGGCTGATCTTCTCCTCCTTTTTCGGGCTCGGGCTGTTTATGGTCTCACTCAACCCGACCTCGGTGAATATTCAGACCATCGTGCTCGGCAATATTCTCGCCATCGCCCCGGAAGATATCGTCCAGCTGGCGATTATCGGCGTGGTATCGATGGTTATCCTGCTGTTCAAATGGAAAGATCTGATGGTGACCTTTTTTGATGAGAACCACGCCCGCGCCATCGGTCTGCGTCCTGAACGCCTGAAGATCCTCTTCTTTACCCTGCTGGCGGTCTCCACCGTGGCGGCGCTGCAAACCGTCGGGGCGTTTCTGGTGATCTGTCTGGTGGTCACCCCCGGCGCGACCGCGTGGCTGCTCACCGACCGCTTCCCGCGCCTGCTGATGATTGCCGTCGCCATTGGCAGCATCACCAGCTTCCTCGGCGCGTGGGCGAGCTATTATCTGGACGGCGCCACCGGCGGCATTATTGTCGTCGCCCAGACGCTGCTGTTCCTGCTGGCGTTCGTCTTTGCGCCGAAGCACGGTCTGCTTGCCAGCCGCCGTCGCGCGCGGGAGGCACACCCATGATGGCAATCCTCCTTGAACCTTTCCAGTTTGCGTTTATGACTAACGCGCTGCTGATTTCACTCCTGGTGGCCGTGCCCTGTGCGCTGCTGTCCGTTTTCCTGGTGCTGAAAGGCTGGGCGCTGATGGGCGACGCCATGAGCCACGCGGTGTTTCCCGGCGTCGTGCTGGCCTGGATAATGGGCCTGCCGCTGGCGCTGGGTGCGTTCGTGGCCGGTCTGTTCTGCGCGGTTGCCACCGGCTACCTGAAGGACAACAGCCGCATCAAGCAGGATACGGTCATGGGGATCGTCTTTTCCGGCATGTTCGGCGCTGGCCTGATCCTCTATATCGCCGTCAAGCCCGAGGTGCATCTCGACCACATTTTGTTCGGCGATATGCTGGGCATTAACGGGATGGACATTCTGCAAAGCGGGATCGTGGCGGGGCTGATCGCGCTGGTGATTGGCCTGAAGTGGCGGGATTTTCTGCTGTTCTGCTTTGACTATCAGCAGGCTCAGGCCAGCGGCCTGCGCACCCGCTGGCTCCACTATGGTTTACTGTGCATGGTGTCGCTGACCATCGTGGCGACGCTGAAGGCGGTGGGGATTATTCTGTCGATTTCACTGCTGATCGCGCCCGGCGCGGTAGCGGTGCTCATCACCCGGCGCTTCCACATGGCGCTGCTGGTGGCGGTCGCCGTTTCAGCCATTGTGTCGGTTAGCGGCGTATATGCCTCGTTTTATCTCGACAGCGCGCCTGCACCGACCATTGTGGTGCTGTTCGCGGCGGTGTTTATCGTGACGTTTGGGGTTACCAGCGTGAAGGCCCGTCGGCAGGAGAGCGTGACAGCAGGGTGATCGCCTGCTCACCGTGCTGCTGCCAGTGCAGGGTGAAGGTGGCGCCTTCGTTAAAGCCTGCCAGTTGACGGGTCAAGGCCAGCGTAAGCGTCTTATCGTCGAGCATGGTGACGCGGGCGCTGTCAAAACCCATCCAGGCCTGAACCCGCGGGAAGAGGGCCTTGAACAGGCTCTCTTTGGCGCTGAACGCCAGCGTCAGGGCGAGGGCAAACGGGTATCCCGAGTGGGAAAGCACGCGCTCTTCCCGGGCATCAATAATGCCGTCCTTAATTTCTCTGGCTTCATTTTCGGGCAGGATGGTTTCGCAGTCGATGCCGATAAGCGCGAGTCTGTCGCGAACCACCACAGCCATGGCCTGCGTGCCGCTGTGGGTGATGCTGCCGGAAACGCCCTCCGGCCAGAGCGGTTCCCCGCTGGGGCCGATCGCGGGAATGGTGCGATCGTTCAATGCGTGCGCAGCAGCGATGCGTCCGGCGAGGTGGTCGGCCTTGTGCTTGCGTCCTGCGTCAGCGAGCTGTGCGTGATGGGGGAGCCAGAGGAGATCGGCGTCGGTGAAGGTGGCGGGATCGAAGGTGACGCGGTGGAGGGTGTGGCCGGCGAGAGAAAATGTGCTGTGGGTGGTGTGCATGGTTTTCCTCTATCAGCAAGTAGTGCGGCCTGATGCCCTCACCCCGGCCCTCTCCCACAGGGAGAGGGAGCAAACATTAAAAACGGCAACGGGGTTGCCGTTTTACTTTTACCTAGAATCGCGTATTCACGCTCATGTACCAGGTGCGACCCGGTTCATTATACGTATACGCACCCGCACCGTACATATACGCACCGGTGGTGGCATTTCCGGTCGTCTGGGCATTACCCGCGCGCCACTGACGCTTGTCGAAGACGTTGTCCACGCCGCCGGTCAGGCTGACGTTTTTGGTCATGTCCCAGGTCGCGCTCAGGCCAACGATGCTGTACGGGCTGATTTCGTCTTTCTCAGACCCGGTCACCGGCTGGCCTTTGTAGTTGTACTTCTTCGGCTGCTGCTTGCCGTACCAGGTAAAGGTCGACTGGAGCGAGACGTCCTGATGCACCTGCCAGCTCAGGGTTGAGTTCAGGGTGTATTCCGGAATGATCGACAGACGGTCGCCGGTCTCCTTGTTCTTGCTCTGCAGCATCCAGGTGATGTTGTTGGTCCAGTTAATCGTGTCGCTGACCGGCACGTTCAGGGAGCCTTCCAGACCTTCCACCACCGCCTTCGGCACGTTTTCCCACTGGTAGATGTCCGTCTGCACTTTACCGGACGAGGTGTGACCGATTGGCGCGTAGCCCGCTTCAATCTTGTCGCGGTAGTCGTTGCGGAACCAGGTCACACCCGCCAGCCAGCCGTTGCGTTTCCACTCCAGGCCAATCTCTTTGTTGATGCTGGTTTCGGCTTTCAGGTCGTCGTTGCCCATCATGTAGCAGCCCACGCCGTCAGAGCTTGCGTAGCAGCCCTGGCCTTTGCTGTACAGCAGGTAGTTCGGGTTGGTCTGGTACAGGCTCGGCGCTTTGTAGGCGCGCGCGATCCCCATCTTCAGCGTGAAGTCATCCCCCAGCCCCTGCGACAGGTTAAGCGACGGGCTCCAGTTGTTGCCGACGATAGTGTGGTGATCGAAGCGCAGGGCAGGGGTCAGCATGGTGCTGTCGGTCAGCTCCATGTTGTTTTCGGCGAACAGGGAGAAAATCTCAGCCGAGGTGTACGGGCTGCGGTCGTTGCTCATGCCCGGAATGGTGCCGCCCTGCAGGGTTTGCGTGAAGGAGGTGGAGTCCTTCATGCGCTGCTGGTTCCACTCGGTGCCGAGAGTCAGGTTCTGGTTGACGAGGAAATCAATCGGCAGGTTGATTTCGCTGTGCAGCATCACGTCGGCCAGGTCGGTGTCGGTGAATTTATCGCTGTTGAACAGGCCTTCCGTACCGCCCGCCAGCCCTTCGCCCAGGCGGGAGTTGCGGGTGTGTTCGTACTGCGCCCAGTTGCTGGTGGTAATGCCGTTGTCCCAGCCGCCGTTCCAGGTCACCGCGAAGTTCTGGCGATAAATACGGTTAGTCTCTTTGCCGTAGTTCTTCTTCACCAGCGCGCTGTCGTTGTTGGTGTTCTGCGTATCGCCCGCGTAGAGGTTGTTCTGGCGGCTGTAGCCCGCCTCAAACTCCAAAGACTGCATCGGCGCGAAGTCCCAGCGCACCACGCCGTTGATGTCTTTGTTCTCCACGCCTTCACGGCCCGCAGGGAGGGTGTTGGCGTAAGCGCCGGTACGCTCAGACTGGTGGCCCTGGTTGATGTCCCACGCGTCGGCCTGGGTCTTATCCAGGTTACCGAACATGCGGAAGCTGAAGTCGCCGCCCAGCGGGCCGCTGAGGCTGAAGTTGGTGCGTTTGGTGGAACCTTCGTCCTTGTGTTCAGGCGCGTTCAGGTAGGTGTTCCAGGAGCCGTGCCACTGGTCGTCGAATTTTTTGGTGATGATGTTCACCACGCCGCCTGCCGCGCCGTTACCGTAGCGTGCGGCGGCCGGGCCTCGAATGACCTCAATGCGCTCGATCATCTCCGGCGGCACCCAGCCGGTATCGCCGCGCGTATCGCGCTCGCCGCGCCAGCCCAGACGGATGGAGTTACGGCTGGTGACCGGCTTGCCGTCGATCAGGATAAGGGTGTTTTCCGGGCCCATGCCGCGAATGTCAATCTGGCGGTTGTTCCCGCGCTGGCCGCTGGTGGAGTTTCCGGTGAGGTTAACGCCCGGCATGGTGCGGATGATTTCCGCCACGTCGCGTGCGGGCGGGTTTTTGCGGATCTCGTCAGCGGTGATGGTAGAAACCCCGGGCGCCTGCAGATTCTGCTCGGCGGCGGTGATCACCATGGTGTCTTCGTGCTGCGCGGAGGCGGTGTTGTCGTCTGCCATGGCGGGCAGCGCGACACCATAAATCCCTAAATTGACCAGCAAGGCCAGAGAGTGAATCTTCTTATTCATTGTACGTCCCGCTTTTATGGTTATTTAATGAACGCGCTTCCCACAGCGCGGGCATTACGCTATTGCAAATGCAAATAGTTATCAATAATATTATCAATAAAATTTGTCCTGAAACAAAAAAGTCTGTTAAACATGGGGTTATAAGGGTGACGGCGTTAACAACCGGAAGTGAAGCGTGGTGGCAGTCCAAAAACGGGCCGGAATGGAAGCCTGAACAAGGGAAATATCGCGTCACCTTCTGGTGGCGTGACCCGAAAGGCACGCAGAAAACGTCGGCAATCAAACGCGTTTGGCTCTACGTTACCGGCGTGACCGACCATCATCAGAATGCCCGCCCGCAATCTCTTGAACGCATTCCGGATACCGACGTCTGGCAGTGGCAGGGCGAGTTCAGCCCGGAATGGCGCGGCAGCTACTGTTTTATCCCCTCCGTAAATGAAAACGATTTTGCCGATACCGTGTTTGAAGGCCAGCAGCCGGACCGCATGGCGCTGCGCGAAGGCTGGCGCAGGCTGCTGCCGCACGCGGTTTCCGACCCGCTGAATCCGCAGAGCTGGTGCGGCGGGCGCGGTCATGCCGTCTCGGCGCTGGAGATGCCGGATGCGCCCGTTCAGCCCGGCTGGAATCAGCCCAAAACGCCCTTCAAGGCGCCGATCTGCATTGAATGGGAAAGCGCGCGCCTGAAAAACCGCCGTCGCGTCTGGATTTTCACCACCGGGGATGACGGCCCGGAACGTCCGCTGGCGGTCCTGCTCGACGGGCAGTTCTGGGCCGAAAGCATGCCCGTCTGGCCCGCGCTGGCGTCGCTTACCACCGAGCGCAAACTGCCGCCTGCGGTCTACGTATTAATTGATGCGATCGACATGGAACATCGCAGCCGCGAACTGCCCTGTAATCCCGATTTCTGGCTGGCGGTGCAGGAAGAACTTCTCCCTCATGTAAAACAGCTCGCGCCCTTCAGCGACCACGCTGACCGTACCGTGGTCGCGGGCCAGAGCTTTGGCGGCCTCTCTTCGCTGTACGCTGGCCTTAACTGGCCGCAGCGCTTTGGCTGCATCCTCAGCCAGTCCGGATCCTACTGGTGGCCGCACCGCGGCGGGCAGCAGGACGGGCTGCTCATCGAACAGCTTAAAGCGGGTGAAAAAAACGCACGCGGGCTGCGCATCGTCCTTGAGGCCGGGCGCAACGAGCCGCTTATCTTCCGCGCGAACCAGGCGATTTACGCCGAACTCCGCGCGCAGCATGTTTACTGGCGTCAGGTTGACGGCGGACATGACGCGCTTTGCTGGCGCGGTGGGCTGACGCAGGGGCTGATGACCCTCTGGCAGCCGCTTATTCAATAACGGAGTCTGTATGGAATTCAGCAATCCTTTCGATAATCCGCAGGGACAGTTCGCCATTTTGCAAAACGACCAGGGCCAGTACAGCCTGTGGCCGCAGCAGTGCGAACTGCCCGCAGGCTGGCGCGTGGTGTGCGAGGCACAGTCTCAGGAGGCGTGCCAGCAGTGGCTGGCCGAACGCTGGCGCACGCTTGAACCGTCCCATTTTGCGGAGGGGAGCGCATGAACCGTCTACCTCTCGTCGCCGCCCAGCCGGGTATCTGGATGGCGGAACAGCTTTCCTCCCTGCCAAACGCCTGGAGCGTGGCGCACTACACCGAGCTGAAAGGCGATATCGACGCGCCGTTGCTGGCTAAAGCCATCGCTGAAGGCATGATGCAGGCCGATACCCTGCGCATGCGCTTTGCCGAAGATAACGGCGAGGTATGGCAGTGGGTGGATGACACCGTCATTTTGCCGGAGCCACCTGTCGTTCGCGTTGATTCTCACGACGCCGCCGTGGCGCTGATGGAGGCCGATCTCAATCAAAACCTGCGCGTCGAGAGCGGCCAGCCGCTGGCGTTTCACCAGCTGATTCAGGTGGGTGAAAGCCACTGGTACTGGTATCAGCGCTATCACCATCTGGTGGTGGATGGCTTCAGCTTCCCGGCCATTACCCGCCAGATCGCCGCGATTTACGCCGCGTGGAAGAAGGGTGACCCGACGCCCGCATCCCCGTTTACGCCGTTTGCCGAAGTGGTGGAGGAGTACCAGCGCTACCGTCAAAGCGAGGCGTATCAGCGCGACGGCGCCTTCTGGGCAGCGCAGCGCAGGCAGCTTCCTTCTCCGGTCTCGCTCTCTTCCGCGCCGCTGCCGGGACGCGCCGCCACCACCGATATCCTGCGCCTGAAAATTGCAACGGACGCTCGCGCCTTTAGCCAGCTTACGCAGGCGGCAGGGCAGACGCAGCGCACCGATCTGGCGCTTGCGCTGGTGGCGCTGTGGCTGGGCCGCCTGACCGGGCGCCTGGATTACGCCGCCGGGTTTATCTTTATGCGCCGCATGGGCTCCGCCGCGCTGACCGCGACCGGACCGGTGCTCAACGTCCTGCCGCTGGCGGTGAATATCAACCCGCAGGAGAGTCTGCCCGCGCTGGCGCTGCGCCTGGCGAACCAGCTGAAAAAAATGCGCCGTCACCAGCGCTACGACGCCGAGCAGATCGTGCGCGACGGCGGGCGCGCCGCAGGCGACGAAGCGTTATTTGGCCCGGTGCTGAACGTCAAGGTGTTCGATTATCAGCTGGATATCGACGGCGTGGAGGCCATCACCCACACCTTGGCAACCGGCCCGGTGAACGATCTGGAGCTGGCGCTGTTCCCGGACGAGCAGGGTGGCCTGAGTATTGAGATCCTCGCCAATAAACAGCGTTACGATGAAGTGACGCTCACCCGCCACGTCGCGCGTCTGAACGCGATGCTGCTGCAGTTTGCGGCCAACCCGGACCTGCGCTGTGGCGAAGTGGAAACCGTTTCAGAGCAGGAATATCAGCAGCTGGCTCGCATCAACGATACCGGGCTGGCGCTGCCGTCCACCACGCTGGCGGATCTGGTGGCGGAGCAGGCGAGCAAAACGCCGGACGCCCCCGCGCTGGCGGACGCGCATATTGAGCTTAGCTATCGTGAGATGCGCGAGCAGGTGGTCGCGCTGGCAAACCTGCTGCGCGAGCGCGGCGTGAAACCGGGCGACAGCGTGGCGGTGGCACTCCCGCGCTCGGTATTCCTGACGCTGGCGCTGCACGGCATCGTTGAGGCCGGCGCCGCGTGGCTGCCGCTCGACACCGGCTACCCGGACGACCGCCTGCGGATGATGCTGGAAGATGCCAAACCTTCGTTGCTCATTACTACCGACGAACAGCGTTCGCGCTTTAGCGATCTGCCGATTACGGCATTTAGTTACAACACACTGTTACCGGCTGCGGAGGTGGAACCGCTGCGCCTGGCCAGGCCGGAGCAGACGGCGTACATCATCTTTACCTCCGGTTCGACGGGGCGCCCGAAAGGGGTCATGGTCGGCCATACCGCCATCGTTAACCGCCTGAAGTGGATGCAGGATCATTACCCGCTGGACGCGACGGACGTGGTGGCGCAGAAAACGCCGTGCAGCTTTGACGTATCGGTGTGGGAGTTCTGGTGGCCGTTTATCGCCGGGGCGAAGCTGGTGATGGCAGAGCCGGACGCGCACCGCGATCCGCAGGCGATGCAGAGCTTCTTCGCGCAGTACGGCGTGACCACCACCCACTTCGTGCCGTCGATGCTGGCGGCCTTTGTCGCCTCGCTGACGCCGGAAAACGTGGCGTGCTGCAAAACCCTTAAGCAGGTGTTCTGCAGCGGCGAAGCGCTGCCGACCGAGCTGTGCCGCGAGTGGGAGCAGTTAACCCATGCGCCGCTGCACAACCTCTATGGCCCAACGGAAGCGGCGGTGGACGTCAGCTGGTATCCGGCTTATGGTCCCGAGCTGGCGGCGGTGGAGGGCAACAGCGTGCCGATCGGCTTCCCGGTGTGGAACACGGGGCTGCGCATTCTGGACGCGATGATGCGCCCGGTGCCGTTTGGCGTGGCGGGGGATCTGTATCTCACCGGCATTCAGCTGGCACAGGGGTATCTGGGCCGTCCGGACCTCACCGCCAGCCGCTTTATTGCCGACCCGTTTGCGCCGGGCGAGCGGATGTATCGTACCGGTGACGTCGCCCGCTGGCTGGACAACGGCGCGGTGGAGTATCTGGGCCGCAGCGACGATCAGTTAAAAATCCGCGGCCAGCGCATCGAGCTGGGCGAAATCGACCGGGCGATGCTCGCGCTGCCGGACGTGGCCCAGGCCGTCGCCCAAGCCTGCGTGTTCAACCAGGCGGCGGCGACGGGAGGCGATGCCCGCCAGCTGGTGGGGTATGTGGTCTCCGAATCCGGTTTACCGCTGGACCGCGACGCGCTGCTGGAATCGCTCAAAGCCCAGTTGCCGCCGCATATGGTGCCGGTGGTGCTGCTGCAAATCAGTACGCTGCCGCTCAGCGCCAACGGCAAGCTCGACCGCAAGGCGCTGCCGCTGCCGGAGCTGACCAGCAAAACCTCCGGCCGCGCGCCGGAGACGGAAACCGAAACCGCCGTCGCGCAGGCTTTCTCCGCCCTGCTGGGCTGTGAGGTCAACGATATCGAAGCCGATTTCTTTGCCCTCGGCGGACACTCGCTGCTGGCGATGCGCCTGGCGGCGCAGCTTAGCCGCGTGTTCGAGCGCAAGGTGACGCCGGGGCAGATTATGGTCGCCTCGACGGTGAGCAAGCTCAGCGCGCTGCTGGATTCACAGATGAGCGACGAGCAGGCGCAGCGTCTGGGCTGTGAAACCCTGCTGCCGCTGCGCGAAGGCAACGGCCCGACGCTGTTCTGCTTCCATCCTGCGTCCGGTTTTGCCTGGCAGTTTAGCGTGCTGGCGCGCTACCTCAGTCCGCGCTGGTCAATTACCGGCATTCAGTCTCCTCGACCAGAGGGGCCGATGCAGCAGTGTGCGGATCTGGATGGGGTGATTGAGCATCACCTGAATACGTTGCGTAAGCAGCAGCCGCAGGGGCCATATTATCTGTTCGGCTATTCTCTCGGCGGCACGCTGGCGCAGGGCATTGCTGCGCGTCTGCGCGAGCTGGGTGAAGAGGTGGCCTTCCTCGGCCTGCTGGACACCTGGCCGCCGGAAACCCAGAACTGGGCGGAGAAAGAGGCCAACGGCCTCGACCCGGAGGTGTTGGCGGAAATTGAGCGCGAGCGTCAGGCGTTTATCGCCGCGCAGCAGGGGCAGGGCTCCAGCGAGCTGTTTAACGCTATCGAAGGCAACTACGCCGACGCGGTACGGCTGCTCACCACGGCGCACAGCGCGCGGTTTGACGGCAAAGCGACGCTGTTTGTCGCCGAACGTACGCGAACGATGGATCCGCAGGTCGCGTGGGCGCCGTGGGTGGCGGAGCTTGAGGTGTACAGCCAGGACTGCGCCCACGTGGATATTATTTCACCGCAGGCGTTTGAGAAAATTGGGCCAGTGTTGAAGGATATATTGGGGTAACGTCAAAAGCGCCGGGTGGCGGCTGCGCCTTACCCGGCCTACGGGAGCCGAGTGTAGGCCGGGTAAGGCGTAGCCGCCACCCGGCAATTACCGCCGACCTAACGGCACCACCAGAGGCGTGCCCGCTACCGGATCGTCAATAATCATGCAGCGCATGCCGTAGATCCTCTCGATCAGATCCGGCGTCACAATCTCTTTCGGCGCGCCCTGAGCCACAATCTCACCGTCTCGCAGGGCAATCAGATGCGTAGCGTAGCGGCACGCCTGGTTTAAGTCGTGCAGCACCGCCGCCAGGGTATACCCCTGAGTGCGGTTCAGTTCGCTCAGTAGCTCCAGCAGGTCAATCTGATGGCTGATGTCGAGCCAGGTCGTCGGCTCGTCCAGCAACATGATGGAGGTCTCCTGCGCCAGCACCATCGCGATCCACGCGCGCTGACGCTGCCCGCCGGAGAGTGTGTCCACGCTTTGCCGGGCGAGATCGGTAATTCCCGTCGCCTGCATCGCGCGGTTCACCGCCTCGTCGTCCTCTTTGCGCCAGCGGGTAAACAGCGGCTGGTGCGGATAGCGCCCGCGCGAGACCAGCTCCTGCACCGTGATGTCTCCCGGCGTGGTGGCGTTTTGCGCCAGCAGCCCGATGCGCCTGGCCACCTCTTTGCTGGCGAAGCGCTGGATCTGCTCCCCGTCGAGGAACACGCTGCCCTCAGCCGGCGTCATCAGGCGGCTCAGCGTGCGCAGCAGGGTCGATTTACCGCAGCCGTTCGGCCCGATAATCGCGGTAAAGTGGCCGTCCGGAATGGCAACGGATAAGTCACGGGCAATGATTTTTTTGCCGTAGCCGAGGGTGAGGTTTTCGCCGCGCAAGCGGGTGGTTGAATCTGTCATTTCCTGCGTGACTCCTGAACGAGCAAGACGATGAGGTAAATCCCGCCGAGGCTGACGGTCACTACGCCCACCGGCAGTTGATAAGGCATAAACAGCCGCTGGGCGCAGAGATCGGCGGCCAATAGCAGCAGCGCGCCGCACAGCGCTGCCTGGGTTAATCCCCACTTCGCCGTTCCGCTAAGACGGCGGGCGATGTGCGGTGCCACGAGGGCGATAAACGAGATCGGCCCGGCGATCGCGGTGGAGGCGGCGGTCAGCAGTACGGCGACCAGCATCAGCATCAGGCGCGAGCGCTCGACGCCCACGCCCAGTGCGCAGGCACTGTCGTCGCCCATCTCCAGCAGACGCATACGTCGCACCAGTAGCAGCGCGCCGATAAACATCAGCACAATCAGCGGCGCGGCGGGCCAGGTTTTGCCCCACGTCAGGCCGTTGAGGGAGCCGGCGTACCACAGCCCGGCGGAGAGCGCGGTTTCCAGCGAGGCCTGCAGTAAAAGCCAGGTGTTAAAGGCCATCAGCATGGCGCGGATGCCGATCCCGATGACGATCAGGCGGAAGGTGTCGATGCCGTTGCGCCAGGCCAGCGCCCAGATCAGTAAGGACGTCAGAATGCCGCCCGCCATCGCCGTAAAGGTAATCGCCGTCAGGTGCTGACCAAACAGCACCATCGCCACCAGCACGCCGCTCCAGGCCCCGGTATTGAGGCCCATCACGTCCGGGCTGCCGAGCGGGTTGCGCATCAGCGACTGGAATATCGCACCGCTCACGCCGAGCGCCGCGCCGACCAGAATCGCCATCGCCACGCGCGGCAGTCGCCACTCCGTCACCACCATGGTGATATTGCGCGGCGCGCTGCCGAGCAGGGCGTTAACCACCTGAGTAAAGTCGAGCGACACCGCGCCGCTGCGCAGGCTCCAGACCGCCAGCAGCAGAATGGCGAGAAGCAGCAGCGAGACACTGGTCAGTAAACGGCGGGACGGGGCCATCATGCGCCACCTCCGCGTTTACGACGAACCAGGAAGATCAGCACCGGCGCGCCGATAAAGGCGCTGACCACCGAGACGCGCAGCTCGCCGGGCACCAGCAGGCGGCCCAGCACGTCGGCAAACAGCAGCAGGGCAGGGGTTGCAAGCAGCGTCACCGGCAGCGACCAGCGGTGATCCGCCCCTACCAGCCAGCGCGCCATGTGCGGCATCATCAGACCGATAAAGGCGATCGGGCCGACCACGGCGGTCGCGCTGCCGCAGAGTACGGTGATGGCGAGCAGACCAATCAGCTGCGTGCGCGCCACCCGATTGCCGAGGGCGGTGGCGGTGTCGCTGCCGAGGCTCAGGCTGTTGAGCGATCGGCTCAAAAACAGCGTCACGGCGGCAGCGATAGCGACCGGGATCGCCACCACTTTCAGCGTGTCGAGGGTGCGGATATCCAGCGAGCCAGCCTGCCAGAAGCGCAGCTGGTCGTAGACGTCCGGGTTGAGCAGGGCGATGCCGTTGGACAAGCCTTCCAGCACCGCCGCGAGCGCCACGCCCGCAAGCGTCAGGCGTACCGGACTCAGCTGCCCGCCGCCCTGGCTCCCGGTAAAGGCGACGACCAGCGAGGCGGCCAGCGCGCCGCAGAAGGCCATCACCAGCTGTTCAGAGGGCGACGTCAACCCGAACAGCGCCGCGCCGAGCACGATGGCAAAGCTGGCGCCGGAGTTGACGCCGAGAATGCCGGGGTCCGCCAGCGGGTTGCGGGTAAGGGTTTGCATCAGGGCACCGGCAAGGCCAAGCGCGCCACCCGCCAGCAGCCCGGCAAGCGTGCGTGGCAGTCGGGCGTCGAGCACGATAATGCAGTCTGCGCTCTGGCAGGTGCCGGTAAGCGCATCAACGATAACGGACGCGGGCAGCGGCTTCGCGCCGACCAGCAGGCTGAGTGCAACCGCAAGGCTCAGGAGCAGCAGTAAAACGGGTGCGGCAGCGGCGCGCACCGCAGAAGAGGAAAACGACATAGCAACATCCATGATTTGATAATGATAGTGATTATCGTTATCTATCTTATTTGGCTATGTTAGCATGTGCGCCCATTGAATGGGTAGAAATAGACTCAAGGCTTTGTCATGAATCAAAAATCCTGGCTGCTCAACCTCAGCCTGCTGAAAACGCACCCGGCGTATCGCGCCGTTTTTATCGCTCGCTTTATCTCCATTTTGTCCCTCGGGCTGCTCGGCGTGGCCGTGCCGGTCCAGATCCAGACCATGACGCACTCCAGCTGGCTGGTGGGGTTATCCGTCACCTTAACCGGCGGGGCGATGTTCATCGGCCTGATGGTCGGCGGCGTGCTGGCGGACCGCTACGAGCGTAAAAAGCTGATCCTGCTGGCGCGCGGCACCTGCGGCGTGGGCTTTATCGGGCTGTGTCTGAACGCGATGCTGCCGGAGCCGTCGCTGATTGCCATTTATGCCCTGGGGCTGTGGGACGGCTTCTTCGCCTCGTTAGGCGTGACGGCGCTGCTGGCGGCAACGCCCGCGCTGGTCGGGCGCGAGAATCTGATGCAGGCGGGGGCGATCACCATGCTCACCGTGCGCCTCGGCTCGGTGATTTCACCAATGGTGGGCGGCCTGCTGCTGGCGACTGGCAACGTGGCGTGGAACTACGGGCTGGCGGCGGCGGGGACCTTTATCACCACGCTAACGCTGCTGCGCCTGCCGCTGCTGCCACCTCCGCCGCAGCCGCGCGAGCATCCGCTGAAATCGCTGATGGCCGCGATTCGTTTCCTGTTCAGCAACTCGCTGATTGGCGGCATTGCGCTGCTCGGCGGCCTGCTGACGATGGCGAGCGCCGTGCGCGTGCTCTACCCGGCGCTGGCGGGCGAGTGGCAGATGAGCGCCTCGGAGATTGGCGTGCTGTACGCCGCCATTCCGCTCGGCGCGGCGTGCGGGGCGCTGACCAGCGGCAACCTGGCGCAGAGCGCGCGTCCGGGGCTGATTATGCTGCTTGCCACGCTGGCCTCGTTTATCGCCATCGGCTTCTTTAGCCTGATGCCGGTGTGGGCGCTGGGCGTGCTGTGCCTGGTGATTTTCGGCTGGCTGAGCGCCATCAGCTCATTGCTTCAGTACACCCTGATCCAGACCCAGACGCCGGAAGGCATGCTCGGGCGCATTAATGGCCTGTGGACGGCGCAGAACGTCACGGGCGATGCGATTGGCGCGGCGATCCTCGGTGGGCTGGGGGCGATGATGACCCCGGTGGCTTCGGCGAGCAGCAGCGGGTTTGTATTGGCAATTATTGGTGTGATTTTATTAATGACGTTGGCAGAATTGCGCCGGTTCAGGCAGGAGAGTGTGTTGAACGACGGTGCGGCCTGATGCCATCACCCCGGCCCTCTCCCACAGGGAGAGGGAGGGAAAATACCTACTTAAACAACGCATTCAATCTGTCTAACACCAGCATCGCGCTGTAATAATCCAGGCGGAACGTCTCGGTTCCCAATGCCCAAACCCGTTTGTTTTTCACCGAAGGTAGATGCGCCAGCAGCGGGTTGGCGTAAATCGCATCCACGTCTTTCTGGTCGCCGGCAAACACAAACAGCCCTTCGCCGTTCAGCCCCGTAGCCAGGTTTTCCCCACCCAACTGAATAATGTCGTGGCGTTTGCCCTGACTTTTTGACGTGTGCAGCCCGGCGGGCAGAGCGGCCAGCGTAAAGCCCAGCTGGTGCAGCAGCTTGCCCTGCGCCGATTCCGCGGTCCACAGGTTGGCGCTGTGCGCGGCGGCGGTGTAGACGATGGCGTTCACCGGCTGCGGCGGCAGCTTCATCTGCTCTTTCACCTGCGCGAGCTGTTTATCAAACTCGGCAATGCGCTCTGCGGCCTGTTTTTCCTTTCCGGTGATGCTGCCCAGTTGGGTCAGTAGCGCCTGCCAGCTCTTGTCGTCGTAATTAATGATAAGCGTCGGGGCGATGGCGGAGAGCTGATCGTACAGCGCCAGCGCGGAATCCCCGCCGGTGGCGCCGATCAAAATCAGGTCCGGCATTTGCGCCGCTACCGCTTCGGCGCTCGGCTCGCCGATGTACAGCCGCGCAACCTTACGCTGTTTCGCAATATCACCCCACTGGCGCAGAAAACCCTGCGCATCCGCCACGCGATTGTTCGGCGTGGTTGCGCCGCTGGCGATGACCGGCGCGTCAATTGCCAGCAGGGAGCCGGTTAAGGTCACGCTGGTGGAGACAATGCGCGTCGGTTTGCGCTCCAGCGTGTGTACGCCGCGGCTGTCGGTCACCTGACGCGGCCAGTCTGCGGCGGTGGCTGAGGTTAGTCCTAAAACAAAAAGTCCTGTCAAAAAGAGGGCATTGCGGCAAACGGCAGGGAATTTCACTGAGCGGCATCCTGTTTTTGTTGAAGATAATGCTTCTCATTTTCATGGTTGTGAGGGAGGGATGCAAGCGTTTGTCGCACAAGTCTTTACCCGATGGTTGACAGCGGGGCGATGTGGGATTAGGTTAGCCGACGAAAATATAAATGATAATCATTATTGCTTCTTTTATCATTTTGAGGAGGATGATATGGACACGTCCCTGGCTGAGGAAGTTCAGCACGCCGCGACCACGCTGCAATCAGACAGCTTTTTCTTTATGTCGCCTTATCGCAGTTTTACTACCTCAGGCTGTTTTGCCCGCTTCTCTGAACCTGCCGTCGGCGGCGACGATCCGGCAGGGCACTTCCAGCAGAAATTAGCCCAGGCTTTCCGGAATGCAAAAGCCAGCGGCATCGCCCATCCCGTCATGGTAGGGGCCATCCCGTTCGATACCCGCAAGCCGTCGTCACTGTTTATTCCGCAACGCTGGGAGACGTTTTCCCGTCCTGCGCGTCAGCAGTCCGCGCGCTATTTCTCCGGCGCGCAGGCGCTGAAGGTGGAACAGCGCACCGAGATCCCCGCTCAGCCCGTTTTTGAAGAGATGGTCGCCCGCGCCGCGTCGCTGACCGCCACGCCGCAGGTGAACAAGGTGGTGCTGTCGCGTCTGATTGATATTGCCACCGACAAACATATAGACAGCGGGGCGCTGATGGAGCGTCTGATCGCCCAGAACCCGGCTAGCTTTAACTTCCACGTGCCGCAGGAAGACGGCGGCGTGCTACTCGGCGCCAGCCCGGAACTGCTGCTGCGCAAAGAGGGCAGGCACTTTAGCTCTCTGCCGCTGGCAGGCTCCGCGCGCCGTCAGCCGGACGACGTGCTGGATCGCGAAGCGGGCAAT
This sequence comes from Enterobacter sp. KB-280D8, assembly GCF_041399405.1. NCBI lineage: Bacteria > Pseudomonadati > Pseudomonadota > Gammaproteobacteria > Enterobacterales > Enterobacteriaceae > Enterobacter > Enterobacter sp. KB-280D8. Next base: position 587,141 of record NZ_JBGKEC010000002.1, on the reverse strand, counting down.
AAGCTGCTGGCCTCCGAAAAGGACCGTCACGAGCACGATCTGGTCACCCAGGCGATGAAGGCCATTCTGGCACCGCGCAGCCACCATCTCAGCATGCCTGATTCTCCTCAGTTGATTACCACGCCGACGCTGTGGCACCTGGCGACGCCGGTTGAAGGCGACGCGCGCGAGAACGAAAACGCCCTGACCCTGGCCTGCCTGCTGCATCCGACGCCGGCACTGAGCGGTTTCCCGCATCAGGCGGCAAAAGAGCTGATTGCCGAGCTGGAGCCGTTCGATCGCGAGCTTTTCGGCGGCATCGTCGGCTGGTGCGACAGCGAAGGCAACGGCGAGTGGGTGGTAACCATCCGCTGCGCGCGTCTGCATAAAAACACCGTTCGCCTGTTTGCCGGTGCGGGCATTGTCCCCGCCTCCTCGCCGGTGGGCGAGTGGCGCGAAACCGGCGTGAAGCTCTCCACCATGCTCAACGTGTTTGGCCTGCACTAAGGAACACTCATGACCATTCCCTTTACCCGCTGGCCTGAGGAATTCGCCCGGCGCTACCGTGAAAAAGGTTACTGGCAGGATCTGCCGCTGACCCACATCCTGACGGACCATGCGGACAGCGATGCCGTGGCGATTATCGACGGCGATCGGCGCATCACCTACCGCGCGTTTCATCAGGCGGTGAACAATCTGGCGTCCGCCCTTCAGGCGCAGGGGCTGCACCGCGGCGAGACCGCGCTGGTGCAGCTCGGCAACGTGGCCGAGTTCTACATCACCTTCTTCGCGCTGCTGCAGATCGGCGTCGCGCCGGTGAACGCGCTCTTTAGCCATCAGCGCAGCGAGCTGAACGCCTACGCCGTGCAGATCAAACCCGCCGTGCTGATCGCCGATCGCGACCATGCCCTGTTCGCGGGCGATGATTTTCTTAATACCTTCGTGGATGAACACCGCTCGGTTCGCGCCGTGCTGCTGCGCGGCGATAAGGGCGCACATGCTCTGGAAGCGGCGACTGCGCGTCCGGCGGACAACTTCATCCCGAACCCGACGCCCGCCGACGAAGTAGCATTTTTCCAGCTCTCCGGCGGCAGCACCGGCACGCCGAAGCTGATCCCGCGCACGCACAACGATTACGACTACAGCATCCGCCGCAGCAACGAGATCTGCGGTATCACCGCCGAAACGCGTTACCTGAACGCGCTCCCTGCGGCGCATAACTATGCCATGAGCTCGCCGGGATCGCTGGGCGTCTTCACGGCAGGCGGTTGCGTGGTGCTGGCGAACGATCCGAGCGCCACGCTCTGCTTCCCGCTGATTGAACAGCATCAGATTAACGTCACCTCGCTGGTACCGCCTGCTGTCAGCCTCTGGCTTCAGGCGATTGCCGACGGGGCGGGCAACGCGCAGCTTAAATCACTGAAGCTGCTGCAGGTGGGCGGCGCCCGCCTCTCCGCCACGCTCGCGGCGCGTATTCCGGTAGAGATCGGCTGCCAGCTCCAGCAGGTGTTCGGCATGGCCGAAGGGCTGGTGAACTACACCGCGCTCGACGACGCGCCGGAGCGCATCATCAATACCCAGGGCCGCCCGATGTGCCCGGACGACGAAGTGTGGGTGGCGGACGAGGACGGCAACCCGCTGCCGCGCGGTGAGGTCGGGCGTTTGATGACGCGCGGACCGTATACCTTCCGCGGCTATTTCAACAGCCCGGAACACAACGCCAGCGCCTTCGACGCCGACGGCTTTTACTGCTCCGGCGATCTGATCGCCATTGACGAGCAGGGCTACATCACCGTACAGGGGCGTGAGAAGGATCAGATCAACCGCGGCGGCGAGAAGATCGCCGCCGAAGAGATCGAAAACCTGCTGCTGCGCCACGAAGCGGTGATCCACGCCGCGCTGGTGAGCATGGAGGACAGCCTGCTGGGCGAAAAAAGCTGCGCGTATCTGGTGGTGAAACAGCCCCTGCGCGCGGTCGAGGTGCGTCGTTTCCTGCGCGAGCAGGGCGTTGCCGAATTTAAGCTGCCGGACCGCGTGGAGAGCGTGGATGCGCTTCCGTTAACGCCGGTCGGCAAAGTCGATAAGAAACAGCTGCGCCTGTGGCTTGCTGAACGGGCACAGGGCTGAGGAACAGAGTATGGCCATTCCAAAATTAACCGCTTACGCGCTGCCGACTGCCGCAGAGCTGCCGACCAACAAGGTGAACTGGAGCTTTGAGCCGGAACGCGCCGCGCTGCTAATCCACGATATGCAGGAGTATTTCCTGAACTTCTGGGGCGAAAACAGCGCGATGATGCAGCAGGTGGTGGCGAACATCGCCAGACTGCGCGCCTGGTGCAAAGCGCACAATATTCCGGTGTACTACACCGCCCAGCCGAAAGAGCAGAGCGACGAAGATCGCGCCCTGCTGAACGACATGTGGGGGCCGGGCCTGACCCGCTCGCCGGAGCAGCAGCGCATCGTCGCTGAGCTGACCCCGGACGAAGCGGACACGGTGCTGGTGAAGTGGCGCTACAGCGCGTTCCACCGCTCGCCGCTGGAGCAGATGCTAAAAGAGACGGGCCGCAACCAGCTGCTGATTACCGGCGTTTACGCCCATATCGGCTGTATGACCACCGCCACCGATGCCTTTATGCGCGACATCAAGCCGTTCTTCATTGCCGACGCGCTGGCGGATTTTACCCGCGACGAGCACCTGATGTCGCTCAACTACGTGGCAGGACGCTCGGGCCGCGTGGTGATGACCGACGAGCTGCTGCCGTCCGTTCCGACCTCGAAAGCCGCGCTGCGCGAGCTGATCCTGCCTTTACTGGACGAGTCCGACGAGCCGATGGATGACGAAAACCTGATCGACTACGGTCTGGACTCGGTGCGCATGATGGCGCTGGCCGCCCGCTGGCGCAAAGTGCACGGCGATATCGATTTCGTGATGCTGGCAAAAAATCCAACAATCGACGCCTGGTGGGCGCTGCTCTCCCGCGAGGTGAAGTAATGCGTTTTGATTTTACCGGCAAAACCGTCTGGGTAACGGGCGCGGGGAAGGGGATTGGCTACGCGACGGCGCTGGCGTTTGCTGAGGCGGGCGCAGAGGTGACCGGGTTCGACCTGGCCTTCCCGCAGGGCGATTACCCCTTCGCCACCGAGACGCTGGACGTGGCGGATTTTGCTCAGGTCAGCGATACGTGTGGTCGTTTGCTTAATACCCTCGAACGTCTGGACGTGCTGGTCAACGCGGCGGGCATTCTGCGCATGGGGGCGACGGACCAGCTCTCGCAGGAGGACTGGCAGCAGACCTTTGCGGTCAATGTTGGCGGCGCGTTCAACCTGTTCCAGCAGACGATGGGCCAGTTCCGCCGTCAGCAGGGCGGGGCGATTGTCACTGTGGCATCCGACGCGGCACACGCGCCGCGCATCGGCATGAGCGCCTACGGTGCCTCGAAAGCGGCGCTGAAAAGCCTGGCCCTGACCGTCGGGCTGGAGCTGGCGGGCAGCGGCGTGCGCTGTAACCTGGTGTCGCCGGGCTCAACGAACACCGACATGCAGCGCACCCTGTGGAAAAGCGACGATGCGGAGCAGCAGCGTATTCGTGGCTTTGGCGAGCAGTTCAAGCTCGGTATTCCGCTGGGCAAGATTGCCCGTCCGCAGGAGATTGCCAGCACGGTGCTGTTCCTGGCATCCGATGCCGCCAGCCATATCACCCTGCAGGATATTGTGGTGGACGGCGGCTCCACGCTGGGGGCCTGATGATCTGGAAACGTCATTTATCGCCTGAAGAACTGAACGCCACCAGCGTGAACACCCTTGTGGCACATCTGGGCATCGTTTATACCCGCCTCGGGGACGACACGCTGGAAGCGGAGATGCCGGTGGATGCGCGCACCCATCAGCCGTTTGGCCTGCTGCACGGCGGGGCGTCGGCGGCGCTGGCGGAAACGCTGGGCTCAATGGCCGGTTTTCTGATGACCCGCGACGGGCAGAGCGTGGTGGGCACGGAGCTGAACGCCACGCACCATCGCGCCGTCTCTCACGGTAAGGTGCGCGGGGTATGTCAGCCGCTGCATCTGGGACGTTCGAGTCAGAGCTGGGAGATCGTGGTATTCGACGAACAGGGGCGGCGGTGCTGCACCTGTCGGTTGAGTACGATGGTGCTGGGGTAGGCCATTCGGCTGAAAGTGATCGGCTTAACACTGTGGTGTAAATCTCTGGTTTGACCACGCATTATTGCGTTTCAAAGTTGTTAAATTTTATCCGTTGTTCTAGAAACAAAATGTAACATCTCACTGTTTCACAACAACGGATAACAGCTATGAACAACTCAGGGAAATACCTTACATGGGCGGTGCTCTCCGTTGTGGGAGCCTTTGCCCTGGGCTATATCGCCCTCAACCGGGGGGAACAGATCAATGCGCTCTGGATCGTTGTCGCCTCCGTCTGCATTTATCTGATCGCGTACCGTTTTTATGGCCGCTATATCGCTAATACCGTGCTGGCGGTTGACGGCACGCGCATGACGCCTGCCGTGCGCCACAATGACGGTCTGGACTACGTGCCGACCGACAAAAAAGTGCTGTTCGGTCACCATTTTGCGGCGATTGCCGGGGCGGGTCCGCTGGTGGGGCCGGTGCTGGCGGCGCAGATGGGCTACCTGCCGGGGATGATCTGGATCCTCGCGGGCGTGGTGCTGGCGGGGGCGGTGCAGGACTTTATGGTGCTGTTCGTCTCCACCCGCCGCGACGGCCGTTCGCTGGGCGAGCTGGTGAAAGAGGAGATGGGGGCAACCGCCGGGGTGATTGCCCTCGTAGCGACCTTTATGATCATGGTGATCATCCTCGCGGTGCTGGCGATGATCGTTGTGAAAGCGCTGACCCACAGCCCGTGGGGGACCTACACGGTTGCCTTCACCATTCCGCTGGCGCTGTTTATGGGGATCTACATACGCTACCTGCGCCCGGGCCGCATCGGTGAAGTGTCGGTGATTGGCCTGGTGTTCCTGGTGTTTGCGATTATCTCCGGCGGCTGGGTGGCGGAAAGCCCGACCTGGGCGCCGTTCTTCGACTTTACCGGCGTACAGCTGACCTGGATGCTGGTGGGCTACGGATTTGTAGCGGCGGTGCTGCCGGTGTGGCTGCTGCTGGCCCCGCGTGACTACCTCTCTACCTTCCTGAAAATCGGCACCATCGTCGGGCTGGCGATTGGCATTCTGATTATGCGTCCGACCCTGACCATGCCGGCGCTGACCAAATTTATCGACGGTACCGGTCCGGTCTGGACCGGCAACCTGTTCCCGTTCCTGTTTATCACCATCGCCTGCGGCGCGGTGTCGGGCTTCCACGCGCTGATTGCCTCCGGGACCACGCCGAAGATGCTGGCGAATGAAAATCAGGCCTGCCTGATTGGCTACGGCGGCATGCTGATGGAGTCCTTTGTGGCGATTATGGCGCTGGTTTCCGCCTGTATTATTGACCCGGGCGTGTACTTCGCGATGAACAGCCCGATGGCGGTGCTGGCCCCGGCCGGAACCGCTGACGTGGTGGCCTCTGCCGCGCAGGTGGTGAGCGGCTGGGGCTTTGCGATCACCCCGGAAACGTTGACGCACATTGCTGATGAGGTGGGCGAACAGTCGATCATCTCCCGTGCGGGCGGAGCGCCTACGCTTGCGGTGGGCATGGCTTACATCCTCCACGGCGCGCTGGGCGGGCTGATGGACGTATCGTTCTGGTATCACTTCGCCATTCTTTTTGAGGCGTTGTTTATCCTGACGGCGGTGGATGCGGGAACCCGTGCGGCGCGCTTTATGCTGCAGGACCTGCTGGGGGTGATCTCCCCGAACCTGAAGCGTACCGACTCGCTCCCGGCTAACCTGCTGGCGACGGCGCTGTGTGTGCTGGCGTGGGGCTACTTCCTGCACCAGGGCGTGGTGGATCCGCTGGGCGGGATTAACACCCTGTGGCCGCTGTTCGGTATCGCCAACCAGATGCTGGCAGGCATGGCGCTGATGCTCTGCGCGGTGGTGCTGTTCAAGATGAAGCGCCAGCGTTACGCCTGGGTGGCGCTGGTGCCCACCGCGTGGCTGCTGATCTGTACCCTGACGGCGGGCTGGCAGAAAGCCTTCAGCCCGGACAACAAGGTGGGCTTCCTGGCGATCGCCAACAAGTTCCAGGCGATGATCGACAGCGGTAAGATCCCGGCGCAGTACACCGAGTCCCAGCTGTCGCAGCTGGTGTTTAACAACCGTCTGGATGCCGGGCTGACCATCTTCTTTATGGTGGTGGTCGTGATGCTGGCGTTGTATTCTCTCAAGACCGCGCTGGCGGCGTTGAAAAACGATAAGCCAACAGCGAAAGAGACGCCGTACGAGCCAATGCCTGAAAACCTGGAAGAGATTGTCACCCAGGCGAAAGGGGCGCATTAATTTAACTAAATATATCCCTCACCCCGGCCCTCTCCCCAAAGGGGAGAGGGTGTTCAAATTCCCTCCCCCCCTTTGGGGAGAGGGTTAGGGTGAGGGGAAATAGCGAGAAACGACCTATGTTCGACACCCTTTCCAAAGCAGGTAAGTATCTGGGCCAGGCCGCCAAAATGATGATTGGTGTGCCGGATTACGACAACTACGTCGAGCATATGCGCGTCAACCATCCGGACCAGACGCCCATGACCTACGAAGAATTTTTCCGCGACCGTCAGGATGCCCGCTACGGCGGCAAGGGCGGGGCGAAGTGCTGTTAACCCTCTTTAGGTAAATAGAGGCTGATTTGCTCCTGTTTACAGCCGTAGACGACCGCCAGCTTTTCGCGGGTGCGCTTTTGCGGTCTGGAGTCCAGCGCTTCCAGCTGTGACACGGCAGACTGGCTAATGCCGAGTTTCTCAGCCACCTCTTGCTGGGACATGCCGCGCAGGATACGCCACGCGGCCTGCAGGCTAACGTTCTCGTTATGCATGATGTCGCACACTTCACCCGGTAAACCTACGTTATCGTAGATGTCTGATTCGTAAGGGATGTCTTCCCAGTCGTTTTCATTATCGTCGTCGTACTCCAGCATGGCTAAGCGCATGCGAAAATATTCACCGTAGGGAATGACAACATACTGTTTTTTTCCTTCTTCATCCTTGATGAACTGAATAGTCATATTCCGTATGCTCCTCATGAAGGTAGGTGGTGGTTGTCCGGCGTTTTACCGCCACTACGTAACAGGTGTCACCCGGCGGGTCCCCGAAGGTGTAAATGATCCTGTAATCGCCTAATCGCAACCTGAAGTGGTTTTCGGGAGAAGATAATTTCTTGATATCTGAGACCGGTGACGCTTTATCATCCATCTTCTCCAGCCTGAATTTAATGCGGTTTTGATACCGATTATCGATTTTAGAAAATTGCTTCTCAGCTGTTTTTGACCAGACAATCTTCATCCGTACCTCCACTGTACGCCCACACAAAACATAAGGAAATAATAAGACTATTAGATAAATTCTGAATTTCTAATGGGCTACTGTAGAGCGGAGAAAAAACGGGAGAAAGCGGCAAAACGCAAACCTTCAAGGCTGCTCGGGAAGGCCTCTGCCGGGCGACAGAGGCTTGCAGAAAATATGCGATCAGGCGTTCAAACCGCCGTCTACGTCCAGACCGGTACCGGAGATCTGACCAGCAGCCGGGCTGGCAAGGAAGGTGACCGCCGCCGCGACGTCTTCCGGCTGACCGTAGTGACCCAACGCAATAAGCTGACGCTGAGCGTCAGCCTGTTCCCCGTCTTCCGGGTTCATATCGCTGTTGGTCGGGCCGGGGTGCACCAGGTTAACGGTAATGCCGCGCGGTCCTAAATCACGGGCCAGTCCGCGGGTGAGGGAGTTTAGGGCAGATTTGGTCATCGAGTAAACGGCAATGCCCGGCTGCGCCACGCGGTTTGCCAGACAGCTGCCGATGTTGATGATGCGCCCGCCGTCGGACATGTGCACCAGCGCTTCCTGAATGGCAATCACCACGCCGCGGATGTTGACGTTGATAAGGGCGTCAATGTCCGCCAGCGTCATGGACTCCAGCGGGCCGCCGCGCGCGATCCCGGCGTTGTTGACCAGAATGTCCAGCCCGCCAAGGGAACGCGCCGCATGGGTGACGGCGTCCTGAATCGCCTGTGCGCTGGCGCTGTCCGCCTGCACGGCTTCGCTATGTCGTCCCAGTGCCTTAATCTCATCGGCGACCGCCTGGGCTTTATCGGCCGATTTTTCATACGTAATAATCACATCCGCACCGGCGCGCGCCAGCGAGAGTGCAATTGCCCGACCCAACCCGCGGCTGGCGCCGGTAACCAGCGCCTTTTTACCTGTTAAATCGATCTGCATGATGACCTCGTTACGAAAGTGGTAAGAATCATCATTAGGTATAGCCTGTCGGCGAGATTAACGGCTGAAGGATTCCACTTTCTCAAACGCGGCGCGCAGAACGTCAGGCGTTAACGCAACCGGCAGATAGTGAATCGACTCCACCGGGCGCAGGGTGTGGGCAATGACCTTATCCAGCGCTTCCCGGTTATTGATGTCGACGTCCAGCTCGCGAAGCGTGGTCGGCAGGTTAAAGCGCTTGTACGCCGTCACCAGCTGCGCCAGCACGTCGTCCTGGCCGAGCAGGGCGCTCTGCATCAGAATACCGTAGGCCACCTTGGTGCCGTGCAGGTATTTTTCCGTCTGCGGCAGCACGGTTAAGCCGTTGTGTACCGCATGCGCTGCCGCCACGCGCGTATAGCGTTCGCCCAGTCCGCCGACCATCCCGCCGCCGGCGATAATCGCATCCACCACGTCCCGGAACGCCTGCGTCTGTTCGCCGCGCTGCTGGTCGGCCAGCGCTTGCTCACTGTGTTCCAGCAGCACGTCGCGGATCGCCAGCGCGCCGTTGATGCCCAGCCGCACGGTTAGCGGCAGATTTTCAGGCTGCGGGGCAAGCACTACCGCCTCATACCACTTCGCCAGCGTATCGCCGACGCCTGCCAGCAGATATTCCGCCGGGGCGTTAAGGACGATCTGCGGCTCCACCAACACCAGGAAGTTGGCGTCGTCGAAGATCTCAAAATGCAGCGCCTGACCGGCATCGTTGTACCAGACGGAGAGCGGGGTCCAGGCCGCGCAGGTGGCGGCAATGGTAGGGATGCCCACGAACGGCACCCCTAAGCGGCGCGCCACGGCCTTGACGGTATCCAGTACCGCGCCGCCGCCGACGCCAATCACCACGCTGGCGCCGCTGCCGGATTCGTTCACCAGATGGGTGACGTCGCGCTCGCTGCAGTGGCCTTTAAACAGCAGGTGTTTCGCCCCCGGCGCGTTAAAGCTCTCCGGCAGGAAAGGGCGCGCACCTTCGATAGCGCGCTCGCCGTAGATCCATACCGCGCGGGAAAGCTGTTCCGGGGTAAAGAAGTTATCCAGCTGCGCAAGGCTTCCGGGGTGAGAGAAGTAGTTCGCCGGGCCGGGCACGACGCGGATGTCGGTGTTGCTCATGGTGTTGTCCTTTTTAGCAAGCGCTAACCCGATGTTATGTCTGGACATCCGGATGGCTAATAATATTTCGCTTTAAGTTATGCCTTTTCCGTCGTTGTCAGTCAACCGGAGCTGTGAAAAATTCGATAAATCAGAAGAGTAATGAAGGATTTACGCGGATGGTTTCCAGTCGCCTTGAAATGCGCGGTATCAGCCTGGCCTTTTCCGGTTTTCAGGCGCTGTCGTGCGTGAATTTCACCTTAACCGGCGGGTCAGTACATGCGCTGACCGGTGCCAACGGCGCGGGGAAATCGACCCTGATGGCGGTGCTGTGCGGCACGCACGACCACTATGAGGGCGAGATCAGCATCAACAATCAGCCGGTGAGCATCCGTGAACCGCTTGATGCCAAACGGCTGGGGATCCACCTCGTACAGCAGGAGGTGGATGTGGCGCTGATCCCGGGGTTAAGCATCGCTGAAAACATTATGCTCGACCAACTGGCGCTGCCGGGGCATCGTTTCAACTGGCGCGGCGTCCGCCAGCAGGCGAGGCAGGCGCTGGCGCAGCTTGACGTTACGCTGGACGTGCGCCGTTCCATCGACAGCTGTTCGCTGGCCGAAAAGCAGCAGATTTTGCTGGCGCGCGCCTTGTCTCATCACTGCCGTTTTTTGATTCTTGATGAACCCACCGCGCCGCTGGACGCGCACGAGAGCGAGCGTCTGTTTACGGTGGTGAGACGTTTAAAGCAGCAGGGCATCGGCGTGGTGTTTATCTCCCACCGCATTCACGAGCTGAAGGCCATCTGCGACACCTTAACGGTGCTGCGCGACGGCAGGCTGATCGAATCCGGCCCGATGGCCGATCTTAGCGGCGAAGCGATCGTCGAGAAGATGCTCGGCCACGTGCTGAGCGATATCTATCCGCCCGCGCGGCCCCCGCACGGCGAAGAGACGCTGCTGCGCGTTGAGGGGCTGCACGACGACGCGCTGCTGAAAGATATCTCCCTGCACCTGCGCAAAGGCGAAATCCTCGGGATTGCCGGGCTGGCGGGGGCGGGGAAAACCGAACTTTGCAAGGCGCTGTTTGGCGCCACCAAAAGCCGCGTGGCGCGCGGTGAGCTGAATCATCAGGCCTGGACCCCGCGGGACCCGGCGGATTCGGTGCTGCGCGGGCTGGCGCTGGTGCCGGAGGAGCGGCGCAAAGAGGGCATTTTTATCGACGAGCCGGTGAGCATGAACCTTGCCGTGTGCGCCGATAACAGCTTTTCGCGCTGGAGCCTGTTCGGCCATCGTCAGGCGTGGCGCTGGGCGGAAGAGGTGATTGCCCGCGTCGGCGTGCGCGCCCGTGGGCCGGGGCAGGTGCTGCGACGTCTGTCCGGTGGCAACCAGCAGAAGGTCGCCATCGGTAAATGGCTGCGCAATGACGCCAGCGTGCTGATATTCGACGAGCCGACCAAGGGCGTGGACGTGAAGGCCAAAACCGACCTGTTCCAGCTGATTGACGGCCTGGCGCGCGAGGGCAAAGGGGTGATTTACGCCTCGGGCGAATTTGCTGAACTGGTGGGATTGTGCGACCGCATCTGCGTGCTGTGGGACGGGCGTATCGTGGCGGAAATCGCCGGGGCGGAGGCCCGCGAAGAGACACTACTTTATTATTCAACCGGAGGAACGGCGTCGTGAGCAAGGCCCTTTCAGTAACGGCGGCAGCGTCTGGCCGTCAGCAACTTTTTGATTTTCTCTACAGGTGGGGCATGCTGTTGACCGTCGTCGCGCTGGTGGCCGTCTTTGGCCTGGCGTCGGACAGCTTCCTCGATCCGAACAACATCATCAACATTCTGCGCTCGATTGCCATCGTGACGGTGATTGCCGTTGGCGTGTCAATTTCGTTGACCGTTGGCGGGTTCGATCTCTCCGTGGGCTCCACCGCGTCGCTGGCGAACGCGCTGGTGATTTCCCTTTTCGTCTGGCACGGCTTAGGTACCACCGAGTCGATTCTGATCACCCTCGCGCTCTGCACGCTGGTCGGGCTGTTTAACGCCTTTCTGATCGTCATCCTGCGTATTCCGGACATGCTTGCCACGCTTGCCAGCCTGTTCGTCATTCAGGGCGTGGCGATGACCTACAGCTACGGCGGGTCGATTACCGAGAACATGGTGCTGCCGAGCGGCGACATGGCGGAAGGGACCATTCCGGCGGCGTTTAGCCTGCTGGGGCAGGTGCCGACCATTGTGATCGTCATGCTGGTGGTGACCGTGCTGGCGCAGCTTGGCCTTTCGTTGACCACTCACGGACGTCGTATGTACGCCATTGGTGGCAACCCGGAAGCGGCGCGCCTTTCAGGCATTCGCACCACGCGCTACAGGGTAGCGGCCTACATGATTGCCTCGCTGCTGGCGGGGCTGGGCGGCATTCTGCTGGCCTCCCGCATTGGATCGTCGCAGGTGAATGCGGGCGGCGGATACCTGATGGATGCGGTGGCGGCGGCGTGGATTGGCTTCTCGCTGGCAGGCTCCGGCAAGCCGAACGCGCTGGGAACCCTGGTCGGGGCGGTCATTCTCGGCGTGCTGTCGAACGGGCTGGTGATGCTCTCAGTGCCGTATTATGCCATGGACATTATAAAAGGGCTGGTGCTCGCGGTGGCACTGGCGATTACCTACATACAAAAACGCTGACAACACAACGGGATAAAAAATGAAAAAGATTGCACTCTCTTTGGTGGCACTTGGATTGCTCACTGCTCTGCCGGGCTTCGCGGCCACGCCCGCGCCGCTTCCTGCTGCCATTGCCAACCATGACGGCCCGATTCGCATCGCGGTGATCCGTAACCTGGGCTCGGACGACAACACCACGCAGTTTGTTGCCGGGGCGATTCAGGAAGGGAAAAAGCTCGGCTTTAAGGTCAGCACCTTTTTAAGCAACGGCGATGACGCCAAATTCCAGGACTTTGTTAACCAGGCGATCAGCCAGAAGTATGACGGGATTATTCTCTCTCAGGGGCGCGATCCGTACTCCACCGCGCTGGTGAAGAAAGCGGTGGATGCCGGTATCAAAGTCGCCGTCTTTGATACCGCCGTTAACGGCGAGATCCCGGGCGTGACCGTCACCCAGCAGGACGATGCCTCTCTGACGAACCTCTCTTTCGGCCAGCTGGCGAAAGATTTCAACGGCAAGGCGAATATCGTCAAGCTGTGGGTGGCGGGCTTCCCACCGATGGAGCGCCGTCAGGCAGCCTATAAAGAGCTGCAAAAGCAGTACCCGGATATTAAAGAGCTGGAGTCCATCGGCGCGGTCTCCTCTGACGTGCAGGGCGATACCGCCAACAAGGTGGGTGCGATCCTGGCGAAATACCCGAAGGGCAAAATCGACGCCATCTGGGGCACCTGGGACGCCTTTAGCCAGGGCGCGTATAAGGCGCTGAAAGAAAATGGACGCACCGAGATCAAGCTCTACAGCATCGACATCTCCAACCAGGATCTACAGCTGATGCGCGAGCCGGGCAGTTCGTGGAAGGTGAGCGTGGCGGTGGATCCGAAGCTGATTGGCGCGACCAACGTGCGCCTGATCGCCAATAAGATTGCCGGGGAAGCGACGCCTGCGACTTACGATTTTAAAGCGGCGGCCATTCCGCAGGCGCTGCTGACCGCCCAGCCGGGCCCGGTGAACGTGGCGTCTCTGGGGAAAATCATTCCGGGCTGGGGCCAGACGGAAGATTTTATCGCGCCGTGGTTTGCGACGCTGGAAACGAAAAATAAATGAGCATGCTCCCTACGCCAGAATACAGCCGCAATATGCGGCTGATTGGCCACAGCGACCAGGGCGGTCGTCCGGATGGCGTGCAGCTGATGGTGCATCGCGGTTTCGCCTATATCGGCCATATGGTCTCGCAGGGCTTTTCGATTGTTGACGTGCGCGACCCGAAAAACCCGAAAGCGGCGGGCTATGTGCCCGCGCCGCCGGGCACATGGAACGTGCACCTGCAGGCGCACGACGATCTGCTGCTGGTGATTAACGCCCGGGATCTGTTTGCCGATGCCCGCTTTGCCGACGAGAAGGTCTACTACACCCGCCAGGTGGGGGAGACCGTCAGCGACGTGCAGGACAAAGGCTGGAGCGCCGGGCTTCGAGTGTTCGATATCTCCACGCCGGACAGGCCGCGTGAAATCGGCTTTCTGTCGCTGAGCGGCATCGGCATTCACCGCATCTGGTACGTTGGCGGGCGCTGGGCCTACGTGTCGGCGCTGATCGACGGCTTTACTGACTACATCTTCCTGACCATCGACCTGGCGGACCCGCGTAAGCCCGAGGTGGCGGGGCGCTGGTGGCTGCCGGGGATGAACCAGTCCGCAGGCGAACAGCCGAACTGGCCGGAAGGGAAACGCTACGCGCTGCACCACGCGATTATCGCGGGCGATACCGCCTACGGCAGCTGGCGCGACGGCGGCCTGACGCTGCTTGACGTGAAAGACCGCAGTCAGCCGAAGCTCATTAGCCACCGCAACTGGAGCCCGCCGTTTGGCGGCGGGACGCACACCGCGCTGCCGCTGCCGGACCGCTCCCTGCTGGTGGTGCTGGACGAAGCGGTGCTGGATAACCAGCAGGACGGCGAGAAGCTCATCTGGCTGTTTGATATCCGCGAGCCGTCGAACCCGGTAAGCATCTCGACCTTCCCGCAGCCGGATGAAACCGACTACGTGGCGAAAGGGGCGCATTTCGGCCCGCACAACCTGCACGAGAACCGGCCGGGGAGCTTTGTCAGCTCGACGCTGATTTTTGCGACGTATCAGAACGCGGGCGTGCGCGCGTATGACATTTCCAACCCGTATCGACCGGTGGAAACCGGGGCGCTGGTGCCCGCCGCGCCGGAGAGAATGATGGACACGCGGCCGAATCGCCCGCAGGTGATCCAGTCCTGTGACGTGTTTGTGGACGCGCAGGGAATTATCTACAGCACGGATTATAACGGCGGGCTGTCGGTGATTGAGTATTTGGGGTGAGGGCGGTTGTTGCCCCTCACCCTGACCCTCTCCCATAGGGAGAGGGAGAAAATCAGCTGTACTGCCGCACTCTTGCTACCAGATCTTCCGAACTGTCGATGCGGTCGGCAATGACAATCAGCGCTTTACCGAGCGTTATCGCGTGGCGCAGGCATTCGTGGCGCATGGCTTCATCCTGGATGGTGTCGATATCCGCCACGTGGGAAAGCCCGACGCTGCGGCGAATGAGCTCGGTACCGCAGAAGCCGATGGCGTCATGCCATACTTTTTTCAGGAACGCGGAGGCATAGCCCGGCGCGCCGAGCGCGGCGTCGCGGGCTTTCTCGTTTGCCAGCGCCTGGAAGCGCTCCGCGAAGGTGTTCCACAGCTCCTGAATATCGGTCAGGCGCTGCTCGCGAGCGGCGGCAGCATCGCGAATGCCCAGATGCCCCGGCAGGCCGCAGAAGTTCAGCAGCAGGTTGCCGATGGCGGTGCCGATGTCAAAGCCAATCGGCCCGAAATAGCCAAACTCGGCGTCGATGGCCTTCAGGCTGCCGCCGGCGACAAAAATTGAGCCGCTGTGGATGTCCCCGTGCAGCAGCGCTTCGGCATGCGAGAAGAAGCGGTGCTTCAGGGAGGCCACGGCAATTTTTAGCGGGGCGTCGTCGCGCAGGGCGGCGACGTCATTTTCCAGCTCGGCAGGGTAGTTATTGCGCTCATGAACCTGGTACGGATCGTTGAAGAACAGATCTTCGGTGATCTCACACATCTCCGGGTTGATGAACTTCGCCACTTGCGCTTTTTTCTCGTGCGGGTGCAGGTAGAAATCGCTGGTGTGGAACAGCGCGTGCGCGAGATATTCGCCCAGCTGCTGCGCCGCCTGCGGGTAGTAAATGTTGTTGATCAGCTCGCCGCGCCAGATGCGATGGCTGGAGAGATCTTCCATCACCATTACCGCCAGTTCCGGGTCAAAGTGGTGGATTTTCACGGTGTGCTGCGGGCTGTGCCGGTAGTGCTCGACCAGGGTTTGCGCTTCAAGGCGGGCGCGGTCCAGCGTCAGCGGCCAGGACTCACCAACGCAGCGCACGTAGGGCAGCGCCTGCTTAACGATGATGCGGCTCACGCCCGCGCTGTCGAAAATTTTAAAAACCAGATTGAGGTTGCCGTCGCCTACCTCCTGCGCCTCTACCAGCGATGAAGGATCGTCAAGCCCGCCAAACTGCCTGGCATACTCCACGGCGTCCTGAGCGGTAAAGGTACGGTATTGCGACATGGCCTGCTCCTCACGAATTTCCTAATTAAGACATGTAGACGTCTATACATCTGGATTTCATCCTGACACAATGTGCTACAACAACGCAACAGGGAATTAACGACATGCAGACATTACAGACGACCAGCCTGCGGGTGGGGGATAATCAGCTCTTTATTCTCGACCAGCAGGCGCTTCCGCAGGAGAAACGCTGGCTGGATGCTTCGACGGTCGAGGCGCTGGTTGGGCACATTCATGCCCTGCGGGTGCGCGGCGCGCCGCTGATTGGTCTCTCTGCAAGCCTGCTGCTGGCGCTGCTGGCGGAAAACGGTAAAAGCCGCGACGAGCTGGCGGTGGCGCTCGAAACCCTGCGCGCATCCCGCCCGACGGCGGTGAACCTGATGAACAACCTCGACCGCATGAAGATTGCCCTGTGGCAGGAAGATTATGTTCCGGCGCTGGTGGCCGAAGCGCTGCGCCTGATTGACGAAGACAAACGGCTTTGCGACGCGATAGCGAAAGCCGGCAGCGCGCTGGTGAAGCCCGGCAGCCGCCTGCTGACCCACTGCAACACCGGCGGGCTGGCAACGGCGGGCGTCGGCACCGCGCTGGGCGTGATTGCTCGCGCGCACCAGGAGGGTAACGTAAGCAGCGTCTGGGTCGATGAAACCCGTCCGCTGCTGCAGGGCGGTAGATTGACAGCGTGGGAGCTCGGCGAGCTGGGTGTGCCTTACCAGCTGATTACCGACTCCATGGCCGCCAGCCTGATGGCGAAAGGGCAGGTAGACGCTGTGTGGGTGGGCGCAGACCGCATTGCCGCCAACGGCGACGTGGCGAACAAGATCGGCACCTATTCTCTGGCGGTGCTGGCGAAATTCCACGGCATTCCGTTCTACGTTGCTGCCCCGCAAACGACCCTCGACCCGGACTGCCCGAACGGTGACGCGATCCCGATTGAGCAGCGCGCCGCCAGCGAGGTGATGGGCGTAGCCGGAAGCTTTGGCGCAGTGCAGTGGGCGCCGGAAGACGCGCAGGTCTATAACCCGGCGTTTGACGTTACACCTGCCTCGCTGATTAGCGGCTGGGTGCTGGATACGGGCGTGGTCACACCGGAAGAGGTGGCAAACGGGAAATTTGCCTGAGTCCGGCTATCCTTTAAGGGGTTCCCTTACGAGGACAATATCGTGACGCTCGATCCTGAAACTGACTTAAAACTGGAGCGTGTGGTGGACGCACCGCGCGACCTGCTGTGGCTCTGCTGGACTACGCCGGAGCACATCAAAAACTTCTTCATTCCTGCTCCCCATAAGGTGACCGAATGCGACCTCGACCTGCGGGTGGGCGGGCGGTTCAACACCGTGTTTGAGGTAGACGGTCAGCGGATGGATAACCGGGGCGTGTTTCTTGAAATCGACCCGGGTAAAAAGCTGGTCTTTACCGACGGCTATACCGAAGGCTGGAAGCCGGCCGAGAAGCCGTTTATGACGGCGATCCTGCTGCTTGAGGATGTGGGCGAGGGCAAAACCCGCTACACGGCGATTGCGCGCCATCCGACGAAGGAAATCCGCGAGCAGCATGAACAGATGGGCTTCCACGAAGGATGGGGGATTGTGCTGGATCAGCTGGTGGGATATGTGAAGGGACTGGAGCGTTGAAGCTCGAGCGGCCTGATGCCCTCACCCCGACCCTCTCCCACAGGGAGAGGGAGCAAACACTAAAAACGGCAGCTATAGCTGCCGTTTTGCTTTTACCTATGCCAGCCTTGGATACGCATCCGCGATCGCATCGCCCGTAAACTGGGCCACCCAGCCCTCCGGGTTATCGAAAATACGAATGGCGGTAAAGTTCGGCTCTGAGCCCATATCAAACCAGTGCGGCGTGCCCGCGGGAACGGAAATCAGGTCGTTTTTCTCGCACAGCACCTGATACACCTCATCGCCAATGTGCAGGCAGAACAGCCCTGCGCCTTCCACGAAGAAGCGCACTTCGTCCTCGCCGTGGGTGTGTTCGTTCAGGAACTTCGCGCGCAGCGCCTCTTTCTGCGGATTGTCGGCGCGCAGGCTGATTACGTCCCAGCTCTGATAGCCTTTCTCCGCCACCAGCTTGTCGATGGCATGCTGATACGCGGCGATCACTGCCTCGGGCGCGGGATCCTGCCCTAAATCACGATCCGCGTCCCAGCGTTCAAAACGTACGCCTTTAGCGTTCAGTTGCTGGGCGATCTCGGCGGCGTCGGTGCTGTGCCACTGCGGCTGGCTGGCGTCTTTGTCGGAATAAATGGTCAATGTGCTCATGAAGGGATCTGCTCCGGATTAATCTCGTCAAACTGGTGGACCTGATGGTGATGGCTTGCGCCGTCATCATCGCCGCGAATCAGCTGCAGCGTGCGAAAGCCTGCCCGTTCAGCCGCGTCCAGCTCCTGATGGATATCAGACAGGAACAGGATCTGCGACGGGGCGATGCCCGTTTGCGCCGCAATGTTTTGATAAGACTGCACCTCGCGCTTGGCACCGATGTGGGTATCAAAATAGCCGCTGAACAGATGAGTAATATCACCTTCGTCGCTGTAGCCAAATAACAGTTTCTGCGCGGCGACGGAGCCAGAGGAATAAACATAGAGATCAATCCCTTGCGCCTTCCACTTTTCCAGCGCAGGCAGCACGTCCGGGTAGAGGTGGCCGGTAAAGTCGCCGTTCACGTAGCCGTCGTGCCAGACGATCCCCTGCAGCGCTTTCAGCGCCGTCGATTTGCGGTCCTCATCCATAAAGGCAAAAAGGGTGTCGATAAGCTCGCTGACGCTGGCGTGCGGGTTACCGATTTCATCACGCAGGTTGTCCAGAATGGATTTGACCGGCTCGGCGTACTGCTGCGCGGTCACGAAGGCCGCCAGCCGCTCACGCGCGTAGGGGAACAAAACATCATGGACAAAACGGATATCGCTGGTGGTCCCTTCAATATCCGTCACAATCGCGCGAATCATACTCTCTCCAGTTGTCGTAAACGCATTTCGCATTCAAATAAGAATTCTAGTCCTTCCAGATGACGCCGGGCTTCGGCCACGTCGCGTCCCCAGCAGGTTAAGCCATGACCGCGCAGAAGAAAACCATAATTAAGCGGGCGTTCCTGGGCGTAATGGGCGATTCGCGAGGCGAGGGCATCGATGTCCTGATCGTTATCAAATACCGGAATGGCGACTGTATCCAGATGCGTGGTCTGCCCGGAGAGCGATTTTTGCATCTCGAAACCGCTGATGTTGAGCTCGGCATCTTTGACCAGACGCGACAGCACCGTGGCGTTAACGGTATGAACGTGCAGGACGGCGTTGGCCGCCGGGAACAGGCGATAGATGAGGGTGTGCAGTCCGGTTTCCGCCGACGGTTTTCGACCGGACGGCGCGCGGTTGGTGGCGATTTCAACTTGCAAAAAATCTTCCGTCGTCAGGCTGCCTTTGTCTTTACCGGATTCGCTGAGCCAGCACAGGCGTTCGTCCTGGCGCACCGACATGTTGCCGCCGGTGGCGGGAGCCCAGCCTTTAGCGCCAATCCAGCGGCAGGCGTCGACCAGATGTGTGAGTTGCAGGTTGTCTGTCATTTCCTTTTACCCTCGCGGCCAGGAATATTCATATGGTTTATACCCGTCATACTTCAAGTTGCAGGTGCGTTGGCTGCACTCACTCACCCCAGTCACGTACTTTTGTACGCTCCCGGGGATTCGTTCCCTTGCCGCCTTCCTGCAACTCGAATTATTTAGGGTATAGACGTCTAAGCGTCTTGATTGCCAAAGACTAACATCGTGTTATAGTGGCAGCAACATAAGTATTACAAGCAGGCAAAACAAAATGAGCAATAACGCATTGATCCCGCAGAGTAAACTTCCCGGTCTCGGTACCACCATTTTTACGCAGATGAGCGCCCTGGCGCAGCAGCACAACGCCATTAACCTTTCGCAAGGGTTCCCGGATTTTGACGGGCCAGGCTATTTGCAGGAGCGCCTGGCGTACCACGTTGCGCAGGGGGCGAACCAGTATGCGCCGATGACCGGCGTGCAGGCGCTGCGGGAGGCCATTGCGGATAAAACGGCGGAGTTGTACGGCCATAAGCCCGATGCGAACAGCGAGATCACGGTGACGGCAGGGGCGACCGAAGCGCTGTATGCGGCCATTACCGCGCTGGTGCGCGCGGGCGATGAGGTGATCTGCTTTGACCCGAGCTATGACAGCTACGCGCCTGCGGTTGAACTTTCCGGCGGCGTGGTGAAACGCGTGGCGCTGCAGCCGCCGCATTTCCGTCCGGACTGGCAGGCGTTCGCGGCGCTGCTGAGTGACAAAACCCGTCTGGTTATTCTGAATACGCCGCACAACCCGTCGGCGACGGTGTGGCAAAAGGGCGATTTTGCCGCGCTGTGGCAGGCCATCGCCGAACGTGAAATCTATGTCCTGAGCGACGAGGTGTATGAGCACATCTGTTTCGCGAAAGAAGGGCACGCCAGCGTGCTGGCTCATCCGCAGCTTCGTGAACGCGCCGTAGCCGTCTCGTCATTCGGTAAAACTTATCATATGACCGGCTGGAAGGTGGGGTACTGCGTGGCGCCCGCCGCCATCAGCGCTGAGCTGCGCAAGGTGCACCAGTACCTGACGTTTGCCGTAAATACTCCGGCTCAGCTGGCGCTGGCAGATATGCTGCGCGCTGAACCACAGCACTATCGCGACCTGCCGGATTTTTACCGTGCACGCCGGGATCTGTTTGTGACGGCGCTGGGCCAAAGCCGCCTGGAAATTTTGCCGTCTGAAGGAACCTACTTCCTGCTGGCCGATTACAGCGCCATTTCCGATTTGGACGACGTCAGTTTCTGCCAGTGGCTGACGAAAGAGGTCGGCGTGGCCGCCATTCCGCTGTCGGTGTTCTGCGCCGATCCCTTCCCGCACAAGCTGATCCGTCTCTGCTTTGCGAAGCAGGAATCGACGCTGCTGGCCGCGGCGGAGCGTCTGAACACGCTCTGATTATTTCACCGTCCAGGCTTCTGAGTAACGGCGGTCTGCAAACAGCTCCAGCAGGCCGTTGATTTGCTTGAGGCGCAAGACTTCATCGCTGTCCATTCCCAGCTCCTTGCTTATTCTCTCGTCATTCCAGCCAAGCTGCACCAGTTCGCGAACGATCTCCGACATTGCGTTAATCTGGTGTCGACCCCGCGCCCGGTTGTGCCGAATGGTTGCGGCCATACGGTTATGTTTATCCTGTCGATCCTGGCGTAGGCAGGTGACGGGGAGGTATCCCTTAAGCTGGTGCTTCAATGCCGCCCGGTTTTTGCCAATTTCATGCCGATGAAATCCATCCACAATTTCGTAATGTTGCGGTTCGCTTTCGGTCACAACAATAGGTTGGGTGAATCCATCGAGTTCCAGCGACTTACTGAGCAGCCGCTTTTCTGGAGGAGCCACGTTATTGGGGTTGTAGTCGTTAGCGGTAATAGCGTCCTGTCTGATCCAGAGGACGCAGTCTATCGGTTGCTCGCGAAAAGGGCTGTTTTTATGGATCGCTTCGCGAAAAGCATTTATGGCGTTAATGCGATCCTCTTCGGGAAGTGACTGAAGGTACGTTTCCATCTCGGTGATTAGTCTTTGTCGCATAATATTCCCCACTCCTTGCGTTTTGCCTTCACTCTGTCGCTGTAGCGCTGATAATGTTTGGGTTTATTTGGGCTGAACGATAGCGCTCTGCACCAGTAGTCGTTATTAAGGATAACCTTGCAAATACGACGCCAGGAGGGAATGTCTTTGGCACCGATATCACCGTCCTGCGTATCGGGAATATCCTCTATGCCTCTCTTCTGATACCAGTGCAGATAAACGGCGATTTTATTGCGGTAATGCTCAGCGGTATTTTGCGGCATGCTGTCGAGGAGCAGCATGGCATATTCGCGCCAGCAGAGGTGTTCGGGTTTCAGGATTTTCCGGTGGCCGTAAAAATGGTTATCGTGCCCGGCGTAAATCCCCCCGCTGCGCACGCCGCTGACGCGCTCGCACATCATTGCCCAGCGTTCGGGTTCTACAACGTGGTAGAGCCATAATCCCTGACGCTGTTCCGGGCCAAAGGGTTCGCAGATGCGCATGTAGCGTGGCGGCACACCGGCCTGAAACATCAGGTCATAGAGTGGGTTATAGCAACTCCCCGATTTAGCGAACCAGGTCCAGATATCGGCGGTTTTCCAGTCGTAGAGAGGGTAGATATACCAGGCATGCCCCCCCGGCGCGACGGTCGTCCAGGGTTTATCGTCGGCAAACCGCTGCTTTCGTGCTGAAGCGATAGCCAGAAAACGGTTGTAGGATTCATCAGCACGAATACCAATCAGTACGGCCGCCGGGCGGTTGCGTGAATACCAGTCGGAGAAACTGCGAACAAAGACTTCAAACGTCATGCCTGGCTGGTAGAAAGGAAAAAAAGTGGGATCGGTTACTGCATCTTCAGGAGGCTGGCGAACCCAACGGGTGCCCGGTTCCCAGCATTGCCACTCTGGCTGAAATTGCGACAGGGAATTTTGCGTTGTCAGGGGGAGGGCCACCCACCAGAAATGGTCAATGACATCGCTGTACAATTCGCGCATATGTTCAACGTGGGCGATGGTATAAGAAAATTGCGCTTCCCAGTCGATAAACAGCACATCTATTTTTGTTTTCATCTGTCGCGCCCGAAGGGCAACCAGATGCAGCATGACGGTGGAGTCTTTACCGCCAGAAAAAGAGACACAGGTTCTGGGTAAATTCTCGAGAGTCCATTTTATTCGTTCCTGTGTCGCACTAAGAACATCCTGGTGCAGGGGGTACTTATAAATTGACATGTGCATTCTCATCCTGAGTAATTAATGCCGGGCTTAAGTGTCAATACTAAGGTGAGAATTATATCAGTCAAATAATAAATAAATGTATAAAGTTAATGCCGATTGTTTCTATAACGAGGGTGTATGTTTCAGTAATATCGTGGCTCGGTATTCTCAGCGAGAACCACGATAGTTATTCATGGGAGTGTTATTTCTTCAATGAAACTCGCGAATGCTGAGCTATTCAGTGCGGAACGATTATACATCATGTAAATATCAATGCTGGGGAATTGAATATCAGTTTCTACTTTGCGCAGGTTGAGTGCCTGGCCATATTGCTCAAAGGCCGGGGTTGGCGCTAATCCGATGAGGTCCGATGAACTGATCATCGACAACAGAGAAATAAAGGAATCACTACGATAGACAACATTCCTTTCGGTTAAAATGTTTTCGGCTTTTTCATGATAGTCTTTGACGCTGTTCTCATCGCTCAGGTAGGCGGTAAAACTTTCATTGAGGATCTCTTCACGGGTCGGATTTCCGCTCAGGCGGGGGTGGCCCTCACGACAAACAAGGACAAAGGGAAGCTGGTAATACAGCGTGCTGGCGACAGAACGGCTGTTAGAGGTGGCAAAAGAAAATACCAGGTCAGCCTTGCGGTAGGCTAAGAGATCTTCAGCAGAGTCAGGCGCAAGAAAAACATCATGTAATTCAATGGAGTAATTGTACTTATCCATCAGCAGCTTCATAGGGGCAAGCATCGTTTTGGTACTCATAAACTGCGGGCAGTAAATGACAAAGTTCTTCTTTAACCCGCTGCTGTGCATGATGTTGATGGTCTGCTCAAGCTGATTCAGGTTTTGCTCAAGATGATGGTGCAGATTGACCCCGACCGTAGTCGGCGTGATCCCCTTACCTGAACGAATAAACAGCGGATCGTTGAGCTGTCCGCGTAAACGCTGCAGCGACTGGCTTACCGCAGAAGGTGTAATATAGAGCGTCTCAGCGGCTTTACTGATACTCAGATGTTGATAAATGCACTCAAAAATGACCAACAGGTTGAGGTCGAATTTTTTAAGATCGTAGAGGTTTGCCATTTTTCGTCCTGATGATGTCGTGTTTGCTGTGGTTATCACATCACTGATAACTATAGTTTGAAGTTAACCATTTACAATCCTTTCGGTTAACTCTCTTAATTTTAAATTAAACTCACCTTAATATATCACGGCGTCAGATTATTAAAATAGCGCTTCAAAGATGATTAAGATAATTTTATCTTAGAAAGTGGGGTGAAGAGCTTAAATGACAATTGTCATTTATATATCGAGGTATTTTTATCATGAAAATAAATTTATAACGCCCCGAAATGATGTTCGATACGGCCTATCACAGCCATAGGCAGAAATGCTTCAGTTATGGATTGCTCAATCTCTGCACGGGTGGTGTAATCAAACCGCTGTTACCGCCTTGATATTAAGGGTTGTAGAGCGCAACGCAACGCCAGCTTCGGCTGGCACTGAATGTACCTGCGGGGAATTCAGGTATCAGGGCCGCCCGTCGAGGCGGCCTTTTTACTTTTGGCGTTTCCTTTAAAAGGTTCACCTTACTGTCTTGTTGATGTTGTTAGGTTTGGCTGATTGATTTGATAAAGCATACGCATTAGCCCCGATGAAGAAAGTTAGTTACCTTACATCTCAACGAAAACACGGAGGAAGTACAGATGTCTTTGATTAATACCAAAATTAAACCTTTCAAAAACCAGGCGTTCAAAAACGGTGAATTCATTGAAGTCACCGAGAAAGATACCGAAGGCCGCTGGAGCGTGTTCTTCTTCTATCCTGCTGACTTCACCTTTGTTTGCCCGACTGAACTGGGTGACGTGGCAGACCACTACGAAGAACTGCAGAAGCTGGGCGTCGACGTTTACTCTGTCTCTACCGATACCCACTTCACCCACAAAGCGTGGCACAGCAGCTCTGAAACCATCGCGAAAATTAAATACGCGATGATCGGCGACCCGACTGGCGCCCTGACCCGTAACTTCGACAACATGCGTGAAGATGAAGGCCTGGCCGACCGTGCAACCTTCGTCGTTGACCCGCAGGGCATTATCCAGGCTATCGAAGTTACCGCTGAAGGTATCGGCCGTGATGCTTCTGACCTGCTGCGTAAAGTGAAAGCGGCTCAGTACGTGGCTTCTCACCCAGGTGAAGTGTGCCCGGCGAAATGGAAAGAAGGCGAAGCGACCCTGGCGCCATCCCTGGACCTGGTCGGCAAGATCTAAATTTCCGTCGTCTTTCACGCCATAGCTGCGTTGGCGTCGCCTGCTCACCCCGGTCACTTACTTCAGTAAGCTCCCGGGGATTCTCAGGCTAGCCGCCTTGCTCTGACGCGAAATACTTTGGAAATTGTTTCAGTTATGGGCGCTCCCGCGCCCATTTCATTCCAGCACCATGATGCAAGTTGCATTCAGGCCGCCCCTATAAGGCAGCTTGCATGATGACGTCTTAAGAGAGGGAAGAACCATGCTCGACACTACGATGAAAACCCAGCTCAAGGCTTACCTTGAGAAACTGACCAAACCTGTTGAGCTGATTGCCACGCTGGACGACAGCGCGAAATCGGCAGAGATCAAGGAACTGCTGGCAGAGATCGCTGAACTGTCACCGAAGGTGACCTTTAAAGAAGATAATACGCTTGCCGTCCGTAAGCCTTCTTTCCTGATCGCTAACCCAGGCTCTGACCAGGGGCCGCGCTTTGCCGGCTCTCCGCTGGGACATGAATTTACCTCGCTGGTGCTGGCGCTGCTGTGGACCGGCGGTCATCCGTCTAAAGAAGCGCAGGCGCTGCTGGAGCAGATCCGCGATATCGACGGTGAATTTGAGTTTGAAACCTATTACTCGCTCTCCTGCCACAACTGCCCGGATGTGGTGCAGGCGCTGAACCTGATGTCGGTTCTGAACCCTCGCATCAAACACACGGCGATTGACGGCGGTACGTTCCAGAACGAAATCACCGAGCGCAACGTAATGGGCGTTCCGGCGGTGTATCTGAACGGTCAGGAATTTGGGCAGGGGCGTATGACCCTGACCGAAATCGTTGCCAAAGTGGATACCGGCGCGGAAAAACGCGCGGCGGAAGCGCTGAACCAGCGCGATGCGTACGACGTGCTGATTGTCGGCTCCGGCCCGGCGGGTGCGGCGGCGGCGGTGTACTCTGCGCGTAAAGGGATCCGTACCGGCCTGATGGGCGAACGCTTTGGCGGCCAGGTGCTGGATACCGTGGACATCGAAAACTACATTTCCGTGCCGAAAACCGAAGGCCAGAAGCTGGCGGGTGCGCTGAAGGCACACGTCAACGACTACGACGTGGACGTGATCGACAGCCAGAGCGCCAGCAAGCTGGTTCCGGCAGCGGTTGAGGGTGGATTACATCAGATTGAAACCGCGTCCGGCGCGGTGCTGAAAGCGCGCAGCGTGATCGTTGCCACCGGCGCGAAATGGCGCAACATGAACGTGCCGGGTGAAGATCAGTATCGCACCAAAGGCGTGACCTACTGCCCACACTGCGACGGCCCGCTGTTCAAAGGTAAACGCGTGGCGGTAATCGGCGGCGGTAACTCCGGCGTGGAAGCGGCTATCGACCTGGCGGGGATCGTTGAGCACGTGACGCTGCTGGAGTTCGCGCCAGAGATGAAGGCCGACCAGGTTCTGCAGGATAAAGTTCGCAGCCTGAAAAACGTTGATATCGTCCTGAACGCGCAAACCACGGAAGTGAAGGGGGACGGCAGCAAAGTGACCGGGCTGGAATACCGTGACCGCGTAAGCGGCGACGTTCATAGCGTTCAGCTTTCGGGTATCTTCGTACAAATTGGCCTGCTGCCAAACACCACCTGGCTTGAAGGCGCGATTGAGCGCAACCGCATGGGCGAGATCATCATCGATGCGAAATGCGAGACCAGCGTGAAGGGCGTGTTTGCCGCAGGCGACTGCACCACCGTGCCGTACAAGCAGATCATCATCGCTACTGGCGAAGGTGCGAAAGCGTCCCTGAGCGCGTTTGACTATCTGATCCGCACCAAAACCGCATAATAAAAGAAAGTAAGACGATACCTGCAGTAGCCACCTCATCATGGGGTGGCTTTTTTTTTAGGTTTTTTTTACCCTCAATTATCCTCGTTATTGACTACTTCATGCGTTAATTACCTGCTTCGATCAAAGAAATTAATAAGCCTGCTGATAATATCTCGTCGTTTTCCTGTCGATAAATATTTATATTTAACATGAATGATAAAGATATATTCACCTCTTCAATATATGAGGCGTTAACCTCTTTTGAAATAAAGGGGCTAGCGTTTCGCGATTTTTTTAACGCGGCAGATACTACATCGCGATGCGCCTCGTTACACCTTTTATTTCCGGAGAGTCGAGCCTGGCAGCAGGATGAGGCGTTAGAGGTAGAGTATGACTTCAACGCTCTGTTTTCCGGCCCTGCGATGCTGCTGGCACCGCCTTATGCCTCGGTATATCTGGATGAGGAGCCGCTGCTGATGGGGGCCACTACGCTTAGAGTGCGCGAATTCCTGCAAAGCATTGGGCTGTTCGTGACGGAGGAGAATAGCGTTCCCGACGATCACATCAGCTATGAAATGGAGCTGGCGGTGATGCTCTCCGTGCATGCCAGACATTCCCCGCAATATCACGATGCACTTACTCGCTTTGTACGCGGCCATCTCGAATTATGGCTCCCTGCGTTTATCACAAAAATAAATGATTGTGCACAAACTTCCGCAATGAAATGTCTCGCGTCGCAACTGACTAATTGGTTTGATGAATTAAAAACGAGAGTAATATTATGAGTATTGATAAAGGGCAGCTAAACCGACGCTCCTTTTTAAAAGGACTGATTGCGCTGGGTACCGTCGCCGCATTACCCGGCGGATTATTATCATCCCGATGTGCCATGGCACAGCCTCCCATTCCGTTTAACCCGAAAACCTACAAAATTTTCCGTAACGCTTGCCCGCGTAACTGCTACGACACCTGCAGCTTAAAAACCTGGGTCAAAGATGACGTTATCACCTTTGTCGACGGGGCGAGCGAGTCCACGTTTACGCACGGCGCGCCGTGTGTGAAAGGGCTGACCTACCCGCGCCGTGTCTACTCCCCGGATCGTATTAAATACCCGATGATTCAGGATGGTCGCGGCAGCGGTAAATGGCGTCGCATCTCCTGGGATGAAGCCATGCAGCGCATTGCCAGCAAAATGCTGGAGATTAAAAAGAAAGACGGCTCTATGCTCGGCCTGGCGCTGTCGAAATACTCCGGCAACCTGGGCGTGATGAGCTATGCCGTGGAAGGAATGATGTCTTCTCTCGGTTACACCACGCGGTTTGCCGGTACGCCATGCTGGCCGGCAGGGATCGATGCTCAGCACTACGACATGGGCGACATGTGGTGTAACGACCCGGAAGATCTGGTTAAAGCAAAATACATCATTATCTGGGGCGCAAACCCGGCGTGGTGCTCCATGCACACCATGAAGTACATCTATCAGGCGCGTGAGAAAGGGGCGAAAGTGGTGGTCATTGATCCGCTGTTCTCGCAAACCGCCGCGAAAGCCGATCTGTATTTGCGCGTGCGCCCAGGCTCAGACGGTGCGCTGGCGCTGGGGATGGCGCGCCATCTGCTGGATATAGGCCGCGTCGACCAGGAGTTTGTGAATAACTTCGCGCACGGTTTCCCGGAGTTCGAGCAGTATCTGCGAAGCAATATCACCGTTGAGTGGGCGTCTGAAATCTGTGGCCTGTCGGCAGACGTAATTCGCCAACTGGCGGAAGAGTTCACCGCGGTAAAACCCGCCACCGTCTGGATCGGCTACGGGATGCAGCGCCACGTCAACGGCGGGGCTAACGTCCGCGCCATTGACGCCTTCGTTGCCATGACCGGCAACATCGGTGTGGAAGGCGGCGGTGCCCGCTACGGCCATCTGCAGACCTGGGGCTACAACTACCATGCGATGACGCAGAAGCCACCGGTCGGGTCTGTTGGCATGGTGGGCGAAAGCGGCCCGGTAGGCGAGTTCGTCAGCGACAGTGGCGAGAAGAGCCACTACTCCGACCGCGCGCTGAACCTGAACCAGACCGCGCAGAGCATTCTTGATGCCAACGATCCGCCCATTCGTATGCTCTGGGTGGCGTGTAAGAACCCGTTTGCCCAGGACTTTGACCGCAACAAAATGGAAAAAGCCTTCAGCAAGCTGGAGATGGTGGTCTGCGTCGATCAGTTCTTCAACGAGACAGTGCAGCATGCCGATATCGTGCTGCCGGTGACCACGACCTTTGAGCACTGGAACCTGTCGTCGTCTTACTGGCATTACTGGCTGTCGGTGAATGAACCGGCCATTAAGCCGATGTACGAATGCAAGAGCGATCTGGATATTGCCGTGCTGCTCTCGCGTACCATCAACAAAATGGAGCCGGGCTCCTGTACCTTCCCGCAGGACATTGACCAGAAAAAATGGCTCGACCTTGAGTTTAATGAGGGCATGGCGAAACAGTTCGGCATCCGCTCCTGGGACGATCTGCTGGATGGGCCGGTGAAAGCCAAAATGGTCAGCTCTGCAGCCTGGCACGACCGCAAGTTTAAAACGCCATCGGGCAAGTATGAGTTCCTCTCTGAGCTATGTGAAAAGAACGGCCATAAAGCGCTGCCGGAGTATATGCCGGCCGCAGAGGGCAAGCTGCCGTTCCATCTCTTCACCCCGCACTTGCAGTACGGCCTCCACTCTCAGTTCGTCAACCTCGACTGGATGCAGGTCTTCTGGCCGGAGCCGTTTGTCTATATCCATCCTGCCGCTGCGCAGAAGAAGGGCATTCGCGAGCTGGCAAAAGTCCGCGTGTTTAACGACGTGGGCGAAGTGGAGCTGCGGGCGAAGATCACCACCAACGTGCCGGAAGATTTCCTGGTGATGTATGAGTCCTGGTTTAACAAGCTTAAGTACAACGTGCAGAACGTCGTGAAAGATACGCCAGCCGATATGGGCAAAATGGCAACCGGTGCACCTGGCGCGGCGATCCACAGCCAGTTTGTCGACATTGCCCTTATCGCGAATGAAGGAGCAGACGCATGAGACGCGCATTTTTAGTAAACAGTGATAAATGTATTGGCTGCCGCGGATGCGCCATGGCCTGCAAGAGTTTTAACCAGCTTGAGCCGGATCGTTTCTGGCGCTATGTCTATCCGCTGGATAAAGAAATTTATCCGCATGAGGAGCGTGCGTTTTTCTCGCTGGCCTGTAACCACTGTGAAAACCCGGCCTGTCTGGCGGCGTGTCCGGTGGAAGCCTACACCAAACGTGATGACGGCGTGGTGGTGCATAACCCTGAACGCTGCATCGGCTGTAAAAACTGCATCCGTAACTGCCCGTACGGCGCCCCGCGCTTCAATGAGGAGACGCAAAAGGCTGAGAAGTGCAGCATGTGCTATGAACGTCTGGATATCGGAATGGCCCCGGCCTGCGTTAACGCGTGCCCGGTCGGTGCGCTGACGATTATCGATCTGGATGCCGATCCGCTGCCGAACAATGCTGTGCAGTATCCGCCTGGCTTCCCGAAGATGCCTCAGCTTAATCCGGGTACGCGCTTCATTCTGGCCCGTCAGCCAAAACAGCCGGGGGATAAATAATGGAAAAGTATGAATTACCGCTCGTTAGCTTTACCGTGCTGAGCCAGATGTCCGTCGGGATGACGCTGCTCCTGACCTGGCGCACGCTGCGTGGCGAAGTCATTGGCAACCGCATGCACTGGCTGATTACCGGGCTGATTCTGGGCGTGGCCTCCGTCGCCGCTGTGCTGCATCTGGCGCACCCGGAACACGCTTACAATGCGCTCATTAACCTGAAGCATGCCTGGCTGAGCCGTGAAATTCTGGGCGCGACCCTCTACGGCGCCATGATTGGGCTGGCCTTCCTGAGTAAGGGGAACAAAGGCGCGGCGCTGCTGGCGTCCCTGTTCGGGATCCTGCTGGTGGTGGTGCAGGGGATGACCTACGCGGCACCGGCGATGCAGGCTATTGCCAACGGCATCACCATGATGCTGTTCTTTGCGACGGTCTGGGTGATGGGCTGTGCCGCAACGCCGCTGCTTGGGCTGAAAGCATCAAACGCCGCGCTGCGCCAGGGGATTATCGCCCTGATGGCGCTGCTGATTGCCGCGCCGGTGATGTGGCTCAGCGGTGGCACTATCATGAAGATGACCGCTCACGCCTGGCTAAGCTCGCCGCTCTATCTGGGCAGCCTGCTGTGCTGCGTCGTGGGAGGCGTGTTGTCGATGAAGCGCCAGCCGATGCAGAAAGCGGTGTTTGCGCTCCTGCTGGTGGGCGTGGTGCTCAGCCGTCTGACCTTCTTCGGCGATACCGTCAGCACCATCGTCAATATTGGTCACCTGTACTGATAAACAAAACCCCGCGAAAGCGGGGTTTTTTGTTGGTATTTACCGGACCACCATCACCGGAATGTGGGTATGGCGGATCACGCTGGAGGCGTTCGACCCCAGCAGGTGAGTGGTAATGGAAGGATTACGTGAACCGATCACCACCACGTCTGCATCCAGCTCCGCGGCCAGCTCATTGACGGCATCGCGCACGCTACCGAACCGGACGTGGGTTTTGATGCGGGAAGGGTCGATGCTGAAATGCCCGACCATGGTCTGCAGGCGCGTCTCGGCTTCGTGCTGTAAATGCTCCTCAAAGCGACGCACGTCGGCGGCAAAGCGGTGCAGACTCAGGCTGGCAGAGCCCGGTAAGACATGTAAAAGATGAATAATTCCGTCCTGCTGCGCAAGGAATTCCGCGTGACGCACAGCCTTGTCGCTCAGTTCCATTTCGAAAACATCAACCGGCATAATGATTGTCTTATACATAACCGTTTCTCCTTGTTTATAAACGCTGGATACATTCAACCACAAAATATGAATGGTTTCTGTAAGCGCTTCGGCACTTTTCCTCTCTCGCCAGGATAAATCTCAAAAGGCGCGTATTTCCCGGCAGACATTCAGAGGTAGCTACCCTTTATAAACTTACCTGAAACCTTTCGGAGGTTGCATGAAAGCACTCACGTATCACGGTCCGCACCATGTTCGCGTCGAGAATGTCCCCGATCCCATCATTGAACAGCCCGACGATATCATCCTGCGCGTCACGGCCACGGCGATTTGCGGCTCCGACCTGCATCTCTATCGCGGAAAGATCCCAAAGGTGCAGCACGGCGACATTTTTGGACATGAATTTATGGGCGAGATCGTCGAGTGCGGTCGGGAGGTGAAGGATCTGCAAAAAGGCGATCGCGTGGTGATCCCCTTTGTCATCGCCTGTGGTGACTGCTTCTTTTGCCGTCTGCAGCAGTACGCGGCCTGTGAGAATACCAATGCCGGGCAGGGCGCCGCGCTGAACAAAAAGCAAATTCCCGCGCCGGCAGCGCTGTTTGGCTATAGCCATCTCTACGGCGGTGTGCCGGGAGGACAGGCGGAATATGTGCGTGTGCCGAAAGGCAACGTCGGACCGTTTAAGATGCCGCAGCTGCTCTCCGATGATAAGGCCCTCTTCCTGTCTGATATTTTACCCACCGCCTGGCAGGCGGCAAAAAATGCGCAAATTGAAAAAGGCTCCAGCGTCGCCGTTTTTGGTGCCGGTCCGGTGGGATTATTGACTATAGCCTGCGCGCGACTGCTGGGGGCTGAGCAGATCTTTGTTATCGACCATCACCCCTACAGGCTGCGGTTTGCCGAGGCGCGTTACGGCGCCATCCCCATCAACTTCGATGATGATAACGACGCGGCGGAAAAGATCATTGAGCAAACCGCCGGGCAGCGGGGCGTCGATGCCGTCATTGATGCCGTCGGGTTCGAAGCCAAAGGCAGCACGACGGAGACGATCCTCAGCAACCTGAAAATCGAGGGCAGCAGCGGCAAAGCGCTGCGCCAGTGTATCGCTGCCGTCCGGCGCGGCGGGGTAGTCAGCGTACCCGGCGTGTATGCCGGGTTTATTCATGGCTTCCTGTTTGGGGATGCCTTCGATAAGGGGCTGACGTTTAAGATGGGCCAGACGCACGTCCACGCCTGGCTGGGAGAGCTGTTACCGCTGATCGAAAAAGGGCTGCTGACGCCGGAAGAGATTGTGACCCATTATCTCCCCCTGGCGGATGCGGAGCGTGCCTATAAGATTTTTGAAAAACGGGAGGAGGAGTGCCGGAAGGTGATTCTGGTGCCCGGCGCAGAAACGCCTGAGGCCGCAGAGCAAAAAGTGAAGGGCCTGGTGAATGCGTTCCCGGGCGGCGTCGTGTGAGGTCACTCGCCAGTGGCGTTCAGGATACTGTCCCGGGTTGTAGCACAATCGGGTGAAGATGTTCGGAAAGAGGATGCAGGCGCATCCTCTGTGCAACGCGGGTCGCGTTTGTTCAGAATGACATTAACGCAGGTAATCGCCCGCAGCTTCTGGCTGGTAGAGCAGCTCCAGCACTTCCAGATGGGTGGAGGCACCGCCCGGCAATTCCCAGTGGATAGTATCGCCCGTGCGCAGCCCCAGCAGCGCGGCTCCCACTGGAGCAAGAACCGAAAGCTGCGCGCTGCTGTCGGTCATCTGAGCCGGGTAAACCAGCGTGCGGGTCAGCTCTTCACCGGTGGTGAGGTTGCGGAATTTCACCTGGCTGTTCATGGTGACCACGTCATGCGGCATGGACTCTGGCGTGCACATCTGCGCGCGGTCGAGCTCCTCATTCAGGGCGTCGGCCACCGGAAGTGAGGCGAATTCTGCTTTTTCCAGCAGTCTGTCGATACGTTCTGCGTCGAGCTCGTTGATGATAATTGTAGGTCTGGACATTTTTTACTCCATGTCGTTAATGCTGCGTCTAACGCAGAAACCAATCCAAAAGAAAACCCTCGCCGTCTGGCAGCGAGGGTTTTACTCTCCCGATGATACTGGCTGAACGGGCAAGTTTGAAGTGATGAAAGTCACATTCATGGGCCATATGAATTTTTGCTGAAATTTATTCAGTCTTCATTCCTGACGGATTGCGTTACGCTGTGTGTCCTGAACCAGGGCGTTGCCCGCCAACGAGAGAGAACTATGTACTTCTACCAACCGTCTCAGGGTCACGGCCTGCCGCACGATCCGCTGAACGCCATTATTGGTCCACGTCCGATCGGCTGGATTTCCTCATGCGATAAGACCGGGCAGCAGAACCTCGCGCCGTATAGCTTCTTTAACTGCTTTAACTATCGCCCACCGATCATCGGCTTTTCCAGCAACGGCTGGAAAGACAGCGTGCGTAATATTGCTGAAACAAAGGAGTTTGTCTGGAACCTGGCGACGCGCGATCTCGCTGAAGCGATGAATCTAACCTCCGCCACGCTTCCTCACGACCGGGATGAATTCACCTTTTCGGGATTAACGCCTGCCGCAAGCCAGCTGGTGAGCGCTCCCCGCGTGGCGGAAAGCCCGGTCAATTTTGAGTGCCGCCTGTCTCAGTGCATTCAGCTTACCAGCGCCGACGGTACGCCGGTGGATACCTGGCTGGTGCTGGGAGAAGTGGTCGGGATCCATATTGCCGAAACGCTGCTGGAAGAGGGGATATACCAGACGGCGAAAGCGCAGCCCATCCTGCGAGCGGGTGGGCCGACGGCTTACTATGGTATCAGTGACGAACACCGGTTCGACATGGTGCGCCCGACGGTGAGTCAGTAACCGGCTTTATCAATGACAAATTGTTTTCCGCAGTTGCCTGGATGCGGCTGCGGGGCAAAGGATGCCGCAGAAAGCGGGGCGTTAATGGTGTCTGCTTTCAGCGAAATCTGCATCTCGGTCAGATATGCAGGATTACCGTTGCAGGTCAGCTTGAAGGCTTTGATATTTTCCTTGCCCCAGGTTTTGGCAACGGCGCTGTCAAAATCACTCCGGCTGACAGTTTTACCGTAATTTTCCGCAAGGAAATGACCGACGGCGCTGTTTTTCATTTCCTGATTCATTCTCACCATGGTGCCGAAATAGGCGTCGGGATCAAAACCAAAGCAGACGCCATGTTTGGCATATTCGTACCGTTCCAGACAGGAGTTTCCACCCGCGCCCGGCATGACCTCGTTCAGCTTAGCCGCGCCGGAGAGCGACAACCCTGTTTCGGCGGCAGCACACTTGCGGCTGGCCTTCACTTCCGGCATGTTCGGGATGGGACGCGTGGCGCAGCCAAATCGCATCCAACGACGTTCATCCACGCCGCGTGCAGCTATCGATTTTGGCAGGCCTGGCCATAATCCGTGAACGGTCAGAAAATCGGTTTTATTATCGCGCTCTTTTTGCAGACGACATTCATCCGGTTCATTGCGGTTACGCTCGACCATGCTTTGACAAAACCCCGTTTGCCAGGACAAAGCCAGCACATAGCGATCGAAATCGCCGTACTGCGTGGCCTTGAGGGGTTCGGCCTGTGCTGGGAAGAGACTGAGTGCAAGCGCTGCTGCGCCAGACGGGATAACGATATCCTTCCTGAACATGTGATTTCCTGATTGGTTGTGCGCAATTCATTTTTGTGGGTTATTAAAGCACAAAAAGCGCCCGCAGGCGCTTTTTGGCAATCAGGAATTTAACTTAGGCGGCGCCGGGAACCAGCACTTCGGTAGCAATAATGACGATGACCAGGCCAACCAGCACCGGTACTGACGTGCGTTTCACCACTTCAAACGGCGAGATTTTTGCCATCCCGGCAACCGCAACCACCACGCCTGAGACAGGCGAGATGGTACGACCCAGGTTTGAGGCCTGGAGCATGGGAATGGAAAGATAAGCCGGATTGATACCGGACGAGTGAGCCAGCTTAGGGATCATCTCAACGAAGGCGTAAAATGGCGCGTTACCCGAACCCGTGGTCATTGCCGCCAGCATGGTCAGTACCACCAGGACCAGCATCAGGATAATACTGGCTGAGCCAAACGAGGTGGCGATGGAGATCAGGCTCTGGATAAAGCCAATCGTGCTCAGGCCCTGGGCAAAGACGCCCGCCGCAACCAACAGCATCACCACGCCCGCGAAGGCATCCGCCATACCGCGGTATGCCACCTCAAGGCCGGAGAAGACTTTTTGCGTGTTGAAACCGCGTATGAACTCCAGCACAGCAGCCAGCAGCATGCAGATAACCAGAATAGTAATAATGTGCAGCTGTGGGCCCCATTTTCCGTCAAAAATGAGCACGCCGATAATCGGCGTGAACGGCAGAATGGCATAAAACGCAGGCGCGGTGGTGGTGATTTCGCTTACATCCATCATTTCATGGCTAATGTTCTCTTTCTTATCGAGATAGCGCTGCCAGAAGAAATGCGCGATACCCATTCCCACAATGGCGACAATCGAGATTGGCAGCGTGGTCTTAAAGGCGAAGTCGATAAGCGACATTTCGGCTGCTTTCGCCGCCAGCACCACGTCACCTGACGTCGGGGAGAGAATAATGGCCGCCGGGGAGGCGCATATTGCCGCCGCCGCCCCGCGGCTGATGCCCACGTTCACCATCACCGGGAACAGCGTGGCCATTAACAGTACGCCAAGCCCGGTTGCCGATGAAACGGCCAGCGACATCAGGCAGGCGAGGAAATAGGCGGCAACCATCAGCAGATACGGCGAGTTAATGTACTGCAGGGGTTTCGAGGCAAGCTTCACAACCATGTCGTTCGCGCCGATATGGGTCATATAGGCTGCAAAACCGCACAGCATCATGATCATCATACCCAGATCGCCACCGCGGCTCATGAGCAGTATTTTAATATATTCAACAATATCTGTGGCGGTGTAACCCGTGCTGGCTGCGCTGGCAGGTAAAACCTGATGACCCATTACTGCGCTGATAATCAGCAGCGTTAACCCACCAACAAATAAAACGCCTGTGGCTGAGTATCCTTTGATGATGTAACGCGCTACACCCACAATGACGACGACCCCAATTAGGAGCTCGATAAACGTAAGCATGATTTCCCCTGTATCTTTATGCCCTGAGATATAAAAAATTAATATAAAAAGAAGGATGAAAATGTGCCGAATTAATGGCCTGTCCTTGCTGATTAAAATCAATAAACAGACGACTAACGAACAGCATAACAGCGTTTTTGCCGTGGCTCAGGCATTTATGTCATAAGGATCTTGACCGTCAAAGATAGCGTAACATGTCTATCTAATGATAACAAAATGTTAAGATTTTGTGTGATCTGGCCCGTTAATCCTGGAGACGGTTAACGGGCAGTAGGCATACATAGTATGGGTTTATTCAGCGTGTGCAGAACTCCGCTTTAAGAATATTCCCGAAAAGGGGCCTGATATTTAAGAGTAGCGCTGATGCTGTTAAGGCTTGGTTCAATTATTTTATGGTAAACTTTGCCTCGAATATCAAGAATGGTAATTGCATTGTGAGTGTACGTAATACTTTTTTCTCTATTTTATTGTTTATTATTGGCCAGTTAACGTTTTCTTCTGTTGCACAGGCAGAGGACAATGCGACGGATAAAGGCTGGTTCTCTACTTTTACGGATAATGTATCGCAGACCTGGTCAGCACCTGAACATTATGATCTCTATGTTCCGGCAATAACGTGGCACGCGCGCTTTGCTTACGACAAAGAGAAAACGGATAAATACAACGAGCGTCCCTGGGGCGCGGGTTTTGGGCAGTCGCGCTGGGATGAAAAAGGAAACTGGCATGGCATCTATCTGATGGCCTTCAAAGACTCCTTTAACAAGTGGGAACCGATTGGTGGCTACGGCTGGGAAAAAACCTGGCGCCCGTTAGCGGATGAGAACTTCCACGTTGGTCTGGGCTATACCGCCGGGGTGACCGCGCGCGACAACTGGAAGTATATTCCGATCCCTGTGTTGCTGCCTCTGGCCTCTGTTGGCTATGGCCCTGCAACGTTCCAGATGACCTACATTCCGGGGACATACAACAACGGTAACGTTTACTTCGCCTGGATGCGTTTTCAGTTTTAACTGACATAACGTTACTTGGTGGTGAAAAAACGCGCAGTCGTTGATTCATAAGCGATAAAAATCTGCCAGTGAAAATTAACGCGACTTTAGTCACTTTTTGTCAAAGATCCGCTGGACAAAAGGTCCCACAATTGATGTACTGGTAACCGACACAGCATTTGTGTCGTTTTTTAATGTAAAGGTAATTTTGATGTCTAAGATTAAAGGTAACGTTAAGTGGTTTAATGAGTCCAAAGGATTCGGTTTCATTACTCCTGAAGATGGCAGCAAAGACGTGTTCGTACACTTCTCTGCAATCCAGTCTAATGGTTTCAAAACTCTGGCTGAAGGTCAGCGTGTAGAGTTCGAAATCACTAACGGTGCCAAAGGCCCTTCTGCTGCTAACGTAATCGCTCTGTAATTCAGACGCGTCAGCAAGAATTTCAAAACCCGCTCATTGAGCGGGTTTTTTTCGTTATGAATCAGCCAAGCAGGTACATTTTCAGGAAGCTGGCCACGATCAGTACGCTCAACAACACCATGCCTGCGCTCATCAGACTCTGTTTCATTCTGTCACCCTCGTTCAGTATTGCCTCCAGAGTGACAGAGAAAAATTAAGCCAACATTAACGCTCCGGCAGTTAATGCGTGCTGACAGAGGAAAATAACCAAAATGCGATCCCCGTCATCGCGAAGGATCCGATCATGTTGATGGCGATATTCACCAGCGCCCAGCCGATACGACCTTCCTGAAAGAGAAAAACCGTTTCCGCAGAAAAGGTTGAAAAGGTGGTCAAACCGCCGCAGAAGCCGGTGGTAATCAAGACTTTCCACATGGGATCGATGTGCGTCATCCGGTTAAACCAGGCCAGGCCCATACCAATGATAAAAGCACCAATCAGGTTGGCGGCCAGTGTCCCCATTGGAATCGCCTGATGCAGCGGATTAAAACGCATACTCAGGAACCACCTCGCAACGCTCCCTGTGCCTCCACCAATAAAAACAGCTAAAAGGAGTTGTAACACGCTAAATACCTGCTATTTGATGTGTAAGAGTAGCGAGTTTAACGCTGTTTATGATGAGGGGACAAATATGTATGTTGCGGTAGGGCAGTTTGCAGTCACGCCTGACTGGCGGGTTAACGCAGTGCAGTGCGTTAACCTGATGATGCAGGCCCGACGGAAAGGGGCGTCGCTGCTGGTACTTCCTGAGGCGCTATTGGCAAGGGATGATAATGACCCTGATTTGTCCGTGAAGTCCGCGCAATCCCTTGACGGCGAATTTTTACAGCAGCTGCTTGCCCAGAGCGTGGGCAGTACGATGACCACCATCTTAACCTTGCACGTTCCCTCAACGCCGGGTCGCGCAGTAAATACGCTCGTGGCTATCCGTGACGGTGCAATTGTTGCGCGCTATGCCAAGCTTCATCTCTATGATGCGTTCAGCATTCAGGAATCGCGACGCGTTGATCCGGGAGATGTTGTCCCGCCGCTCATTGATATCGACGGGTTTAAAGTGGGGTTGATGACCTGCTATGACCTGCGTTTCCCGGAGCTGGCCCTGCATCTGGCGTTGCAAGGGGCGGACGTGCTGGTATTGCCTGCCGCATGGGTTAAGGGGCCGCTAAAAGAGCAGCACTGGGCAACGCTGCTTGCGGCACGCGCGCTGGACACGACCTGCTATGTCGTTGCCTCCGGAGAGTGCGGCAATAAAAACATTGGACAGAGCAGGGTGGTTGATCCGCTGGGCGTCACGATTGCCGCCGCAGCGGAAGCGCCCGTTCTGCTGATGGCGGAGATAATTTTAGAAAGAATTGCGCTTGCGCGTCAGCAATTACCTGTTCTTCGCAACCGACGCTTTGCGCCACCGCAATTATTGTGATGTTTTTTTCAACAATGCTTGATTCACCTTGTTACAGATTGCTATTGTGTGCACGCGCCAAATGACCGTTAATACAATCGGGTTTTGGCGCTGAATGCAGCCTGTTTTATGTAAAGAAGGTATCTATGGGTGAGATTAGTATTACCAAACTGCTGGTGGTTGCCGCACTGGTCGTCCTGCTGTTTGGTACCAAGAAGTTACGCACGCTGGGTGGTGACCTGGGGGCTGCCATCAAAGGCTTCAAGAAAGCGATGAACGACGATGACGCAGCCGCGAAGAAAAGCGCTGAGGACATCCCGGCAGAGAAGCTTTCCCACAAAGAGTAACGGCAATGCCTGAGGGCTTGCGAAAAAAAACCGGCTATGAGGCCGGTTTTTTTGCATTACTGTAAATGAATATTACGGTGTTATTTGACTTCTTCACCCTTCGCCTGCATGTCCGCGTGGTAAGAAGAACGAACAAACGGACCGCACGCTGCGTGGGTAAAGCCCATCGCCAGCGCTTCGGCTTTCATCTCGTCAAACTCATCCGGGCTGACGTAGCGCTGAACCGGCAGGTGGTGACGGCTTGGCTGCAGATACTGACCGAGCGTCAACATGGTCACACCGTGGCGGCGCAGATCGCGCATAACGTCGATGATTTCGTCATTGGTTTCGCCCAGGCCGACCATCAGACCTGACTTGGTTGGAATATGCGGATGCGCTTCTTTAAAGCGCTCCAGCAGCTTCAGAGACCAGTTATAGTCTGCGCCTGGACGCACCTGACGATAAAGACGCGGAACGTTCTCCAGGTTGTGGTTAAACACATCTGGCGGCGTTGCGGTCAGGATGTCCAGCGCGCGATCCATACGGCCGCGGAAGTCGGGAACCAGCGTCTCGATTTTGATATTTGGGCTTTTTTCGCGAATGGCAGTAATGCAGTCGGCGAAGTGCTGAGCACCCCCATCACGCAGATCGTCACGGTCGACGGACGTGATAACCACATAACGCAGCGCCATGTCGGCGATGGTTTGCGCCAGTTTTTGCGGTTCGTTGGCATCGGGAGCCACCGGGCGGCCATGAGCTACGTCGCAGAACGGGCAGCGGCGGGTACAGATGGCACCCAGAATCATAAACGTCGCGGTGCCGTGATTGAAACATTCAGCAAGGTTCGGGCAAGAGGCTTCTTCACAAACTGAATGAAGGCCGTTCTTACGCATCGCCGCTTTGATCCCCTGGATACGCGAAGAATCTGCCGGAAGTTTGATTTTCATCCATTCCGGTTTTCTTAACAGCGCCTCGCGCTCTGTAGCCACGTTTTTAACCGGGATAAGGGCCATTTTATCGGCATCGCGGTATTTAACACCGCGTTCCATCACAATGGGTTTACTCATAGCGTGCGTGTTCCAGTTGCGAATATCGAAGGAAAGCGTTTCAATTCAAGGGAATGTTGTATTTATCAACTATTTTTGAACGAACGACAGGCAGTATATCATTGAAAGGGTCTTTAAAGCAGCCTGTCAGGTCGCCAATTTGTAAAATAGTTGTTGTTTTGTGCGTTTTGCCCTGCAAGCGGCAGGAACGTGTACTGGCACGCTTTGTCAGAAGGCCTGACGGATAATGCGGATGACGTTTTCCAGCACCGGATCGCGCAAACTGAGTTTGTTGTAATGCAGTGAAATCTCGATAGATTCTGCATTGAGCTGGCTAAGCGGGATGCTCTCCAGCGGCCAGCATTTTCGCAGCAGGTTATACAGGCGTGAAGGCATGATGCACAGCATATCACTGCTGCCGATCAGGGATGCGGTGGTGAACATATTGTAACTGCTGAAGCTGATCTGACGTTCCGGGAAAATTTCATCAATACGCTGACGCAGGGCATGGTTTGACTGTCCTTCGGTCATGAAAGACGAGTGGTCGTAGTTGCGCAGGTTCTCAATGGTTAACGGCTCGCTGAGAGCGGGGTGCTGCTTGCGGCAAACCAGCACCAGGTTATCCGCGTAAAGCACATTTTGCCCCAGCGCCCGGGCACTAAAGCTGCCGCTTTCAATAACCAGATCCGTCTGGAACTGAGCAAGCTGAACGTCAGGTTCGTTGAGAGGCACATTGCGAAGCAGAAGCTGTGGCGCATGCTCTTTTACAGCCTGGAAGATCGCAGGCATCACCAGCACGCCGACAGAAGGAGAACAGCCGATGGTAATGGTTCTCTGTTTGTCATAGCTTCCGGTTAAATCCAGCGCACCCAGAATCGACTCCAGCCCCTGGCTAATGTATTCGTGGAGATGTGTTGCATAGGCCGTCGGCGTGACGCCCTGACCCTTACGGATAAATAAGGGATCGGGAAATATAGCCCGTAACTTTTGAATTGACTGGCTTATTGCGGACGGCGTGAGATTAAGAATTTTCGCAGCGTTAACGATCCCCTTATGGACATATACTGCCTCAAAAATAGTCAGTAAATTGAGGTCAATATTACGTAAAGTCCGAAAAATTTGCGGCTTGTCTTCGCCACCAGGGTCATTCAGGCGTTTGGCTGGTAAATTATTATACTCCACGCTTTCACTCCGTATACATTCACAACATGAATGATAGTTGAATTTATTTATTATGCTTGTAGAGATTCGTAAAGTGTTGGTTTTGTTCCACTTGTTTATCAAAAACAAACAGTTGTGTGATTATCACTCAAGTTACTTAGCCTGTGTATGCCGTGCTGTCCGGAGGCTAAATAATATGTAACGGCAATATTCGGGCGCTTCGAAAATATAGAATCTGCGGTTTATTGTAAAGCGTAAAAGCGGTAAATAAACAGTGGCCCGTCAAATTATCGGGCCGCCTGGATGATATATTAAGCAGGGATATATTCGTGTGGGGGGTTGTTAAGTAGTGCTAACATGTTCTTCAGAAGCACGGGGCGTATATTCTCCGGCGTAGCGGTGTCGACCCACTGGCGCATTTGCGTCATTTCCATGCCGGCGTAGCCGCAGGGGTTTATGCGCTGGAAAGGCGTAAGATCCATATTAATATTCAATGCCAGGCCGTGGAAGGAACAGCCTTTACGAATACGTAGCCCCAGAGAGCAGATCTTCATTTCGCCAACGTAGACGCCCGGCGCATCGGCACGCGGATGCGCGTCAATACCATATTCCGCCAGCGTGTTGACGACGGTTTGCTCCAGCAAAGTGACCAGCTCACGCACGCCAAGCTTTCTGCGCTTCAGATTAAGCAGGACGTACATGACCTGCTG
The DNA here is from genome assembly GCF_041399405.1 of Enterobacter sp. KB-280D8. Lineage (NCBI taxonomy): Bacteria > Pseudomonadati > Pseudomonadota > Gammaproteobacteria > Enterobacterales > Enterobacteriaceae > Enterobacter > Enterobacter sp. KB-280D8. The sequence goes on along the minus strand of NZ_JBGKEC010000002.1, from coordinate 544,572 downwards.
ACCCGGGCCGTGGTAAGTCACCTGTCCGCCGCGATCGCTCTGGATCACCGGGATATCGCCCGTCATTAATAAGTGTTCCGCTTTTCCCGCCTGGCCCTGCGTAAATACCGGCAGATGTTCGACCAGCCAAATCTCATCAGGGGTAGCGTCATCGCGTGAATCGGTGAACTCGTGCATAGCCTGGGAGACAGGCTCATAAGGTTGCAGCCCGAGATGACGGACCAGAATTTTATCCTGATACAAAACGCGTCTCCGAAGACGAGGAACAAAAGATGAGGGGGAGTATATCACAGCGGGGAAGAGGGGTTACCCGGTAAACCGGGTAACCGCAAAGGGACTACAGCACCATACGAACAATTTCGATATTGCCGAGCTCTTCGTACAGCGTCTCAACCTGCTCGATATGTGTAGCAGTGATGGTAATAGAAACCGAGTGGTAGTTGCCCTTGCTGCTTGGTTTTACTGACGGAGAGTAGTCACCCGGCGCATGGCGCTGTACCACTTCAACCACCTGATCAACCAGCTCAGGTTTCGCCAGACCCATTACTTTGTAGGTAAATGGGGTAGGGAATTCAAGCAGTTCGTTAAGTTTGGTTTTCATGTCAGCTCCGGCGTAACGTCAAAAAGAATAACTCCCACGTCAGGTGGGAGTTATCAGGATACTTAGTATATGGGGATCAAAATCACACTTTCAAGTGTTCGATTTTTAGCCAAACCAGTGATGGAACATCAATTTAATGTAATCAATGATTTTGCCGAAGAAATTGCCTTCAGGAATTTCTTCCAATACCACGAGTGGGCGCTGGTCGATTGTTTTACCGTCCAGCTGGAAATTGATGGTACCCACCACCTGGTTTTTCTGCAGCGGGGCATGCAGTTCGGTGGTGTTGAGCACATAGCTTGCTTTCAGATCCTTCATACGACCGCGTGGAATGGTCAGATACAGGTCTTTATCCACGCCCAGGGAAGCACGGTCGTTATCGCCGAACCAGACGGGTTCAGAAGCAAACTCTTTGCCGGCCTTCAGTGGGTTCACGGTTTCGAAGAAGCGGAAGCCCCAGGTCAGCAGCTTCTTGCTTTCGGTTTCGCGACCTTTGAAGGTGCGACCCCCCATCACGGCTGAGATCAGACGCATCTGGCCTTCAGTGGCAGAAGCCACCAGGTTGTAGCCGGCTTTGTCGGTGTGGCCGGTTTTGATGCCGTCAACGTTCAGGCTGTTATCCCACAGCAGGCCGTTACGGTTGGTTTGACGAATACCGTTGAAGGTGAACTCTTTCTCTTTGTAAATAGAGTACTCGTTCGGCACATCACGGATCAGCGCCTGACCAATCAGCGCCATATCACGCGCGGAGCTGTACTGACCGTCTGCATCGAGACCGTGTACGGTCTGGAAATGGCTGTTCTTAAGGCCCAGCGCGGTAACGTAGCTGTTCATCAGACCGACGAAAGCATCCTGGCTACCGGCGGCGAAATCGGCCATAGCCACGCAGGCATCGTTGCCGGACTGCAGGTTAATACCACGAATTAACTGAGAAACCGGAACCTGCATTCCTGGTTTCAGGAACATCAGCGAGGAACCTTTGAAAACCGGGTTCCCGGTAGCCCACGCATCGTTACCGATGGTGACCAGATCCGTCTCTTTGAACTTACCGGCTTTCATTGCCTGGCCGATAACATAGCTGGTCATCATTTTGGTCAGGCTGGCCGGGTCACGGCGGGCATCAGCATTCTGTTCTGCCAGCACTTTGCCAGAGTTGTAATCGATCAGGATGTAGGATTCCGCATCGATTTGCGGAACGCCAGGGATCATGGTCTTGATATTCAGGTCATCAGCATGAGCTGCAGAGAGTGCAGCCGCGCAAAGGGCCGTGGTCAGCGCCATGCGCTGCACAAAACGAGCAGAAAAAGTGGTCTTCATGGTCAGAACTACGACATCCGTGATGGAATTAAAAAAAGTGCCTTACTATAGCAAATGCTATTCAGGCAGGCATCCGACTTTAAGCATGAGTTTGTGAATGTGTTTTACACAAACTGACATTTCGGATACCGCCGATTAATTACTTCGTAACAGCGATAAAGGACTGCAGCTGTGCCTCACTCTGCAAACGCTGCTGCAGGGACGCCGCCTGCGACTTGCTGGAGAACGGCCCCATCTGAATACGCCAGACCGCGCCGTTTTGCTCAACGCGTCCTGGTACGCCAAACTGCTGGCTGAGACGCTGCTGATACTGCTGGGCACGGGCCCGATCGCTCACAGCCCCCACCTGAACGACAAAGCCGCCGCTGGCTGCTGCGGGAGCGGCAACGGCTGCGCTCTGGGTCGTGACCGGAGCCGTTACGGGGGCTGGCTGCTGCACGACGGGGGCGGCAACCGGCGCGGGAGTCGGCTCACTGCCCTCCAGCACGCCCGAGGCCAGGTTCGTTGGTGCGCCAAGGAAGCCGCTGCTTTTTACCGGTGCGCCAGTGGAATCATCGCTTTGCAGGGTGTCATTGCTGATCGGGCGTATTTCTCCCGCCGGCTGAGAAGGCTCTGCTGGCGAGGAGACGCTTCCCATGCCGCCGTCCAGATTTGGGCGGTCGGGGAGGGCATAGGTCTGTTTCGCCACCGTGGTACACGCGGTTCCCGGCCCGGAGAGCGAACCATCCTGCGCCACGATAATCGGGTCAATGCGAACTTTGGTGTTGTTCGAGGTGTTCAGGCGATCGGCTGACGCGCGCGACAGGGAAATTACCCGGTCGTTACCGTACGGGCCGCGGTCGTTAATACGCACGACGATCATTCGGCCGTTCGCCAGGTTGGTGATACGGGCGTAGCTTGGGATCGGTAGCGTCGGGTGCGCCGCAGTCAGCTGCATTGGATCAAATGTTTCACCCGATGCCGTCAGGTTACTGCCCGGCTCAGCATCATAAATGGCGGCAAAGCCAGCCTGGCTAAAGCGGGACGGATCCTGCACGATTTTGTAGCTTTTGCCGTCGCGCTCGTAATCCTGATTCGCGCTGGCATTCAGCGGTTCATAAACGGGATCGGCACCGCTGATTTCAACGATTGGGCCATTACACACCGCAGGCTGCGGCGGCGCGACGGTTGCCTGTTGCTGACCATCATCACTTGTGCATGCCGCAAGTAAACTTGCCGCAATGCAGATCCCCAGCCACTGCTTACGCATTCCGATCCCCTTATTTTTATACGCTTTTTGACAACATTTTTCTGTGGGTGTGGATCGACATCACGATACCAAACCCGGCCATCAACACGATCAGTGCCGAGCCTCCGTAACTCACCAGCGGCAGCGGTACGCCTACCACCGGCAGAATACCACTCACCATACCAATATTTACGAAGACATAAACGAATAAAATCAGCATCAATCCACCTGCCATGACGCGGCCAAAGGTGGTTTGCGCGCGTGCCGCAATCCACAATCCTCGCATGATGAGCAGCACGTAAAGCGCCAGCAGGATCAGGATGCCAACCAGTCCTAGCTCTTCAGCCAGTACCGCAAAGATAAAGTCGGTGTGGCGTTCCGGTAAAAACTCCAGCTGCGACTGGGTACCGTGCAGCCAGCCTTTACCGCGCAGGCCGCCGGAGCCAATCGCAATCTTGGACTGAATAATATGATAGCCCGCACCGAGCGGATCGGTTTCCGGATCGAGAAGCATCATGACGCGCTGGCGCTGGTAGTCATGCATCAGGAAGAACCACAGGATAGGGATAAACGCGGCCACCAGCACCACCGCGATACCAATCAGGCGCCAGCTTAAGCCCGACAGGAACAGGACAAACAGGCCGGAGAGGGCGATAAGGATTGAGGTACCGAGGTCAGGCTGCGCCGCAACCAGCAGCGTCGGCAGGAATATCAGCACCAGGGCGATAGCGGTATTTTTCAGCGACGGCGGACAGACGTCACGGTTGATAAAGCGCGCTACCATCAGCGGGACTGCGATTTTGGCAATCTCCGAGGGCTGGAAACGGACAATGCCCAGATCCAGCCAGCGCTGTGCCCCTTTTGAGATGGCACCGAACGCATCTACCGCCACCAGCAAAATAATACAGAAGATGTAGAGATAGGGCGCCCAGCCTTCATAGACGCGCGGCGGGATCTGCGCCATCACCACCATGATGACCAGACCCATCGCGATCTGGCCGATCTTGCGTTCCATCATGCCGATGTCCTGGCCGCTGGCGCTCCAGATAACCAGGGCGCTGTAAACCAGCAGGGCCAGCAGGATCAGCAGCATGGCTGGGTCGATGTGAATTTTATCCCACAGCGATTTTTTATTTGGATTATCCGTCATGATTATTGGTCCTCCGCCGCAGCGGCGGCCGGGTTTTCAGCCGGCAGTTCGGTGTTGTTATCACCCAGCATAATGTGGTCCAGGATCTGGCGCATGATGGTCCCTACCGCCGGGCCAGCGCCGCCGTTCTCCAGAATCATCGCCACCGCTACCTGCGGGTTATCATAAGGGGCAAACGCCGTCATCAGCTTATGGTCACGCAGACGTTCGGCAATGCGGTGTGCGTTATAGGTTTCATTGGCTTTCAGGCCAAAGACCTGTGCCGTACCGGATTTCGCGGCTACTTTATATGGCGTACCCGCGAAATACTTGTGCGCGGTTCCGTTTGGACGGTTTGCCACACCGTACATACCGTCTTTCGCTATTTCCCAGAAGCCGGAATGGATGTCACCCACCGGCGCTTCATGGGGCTGCACCCACGGCACTTTTTTGCCGTCTTCAACGGTACTTTGCAGCAGGTGCGGGACCTTAACCACGCCGTCGTTGATGAGGATCATCATCGCTTTGTTCATCTGAAGCGGTGTAGCCGTCCAGTAGCCCTGGCCGATACCCACCGGTATGGTATCACCCTGATACCACGGCTTCTTAAAGCGCTTCAGCTTCCACTCGCGGGTGGGCATGTTGCCGGACCGTTCCTCTGCCAGATCCACGCCGGTGTAGTGTCCGTAGCCGAATTTGCTCATCCACTCAGACAGGCGGTCAATGCCCATGTCATACGCCACCTGATAGAAGAAAGTATCCGCAGATTCTTCCAGCGATTTAGTGACGTTCAGATGGCCGTGACCCCATTTTTTCCAGTCGCGATAGCGTTTTTCAGAGCCGGGGAGCTGCCACCAGCCCGGGTCAAACAGGCTGGTATTGCGGTTGATAACGCCCGCACTCAGCGCTGAGACTGCCACGTAAGGTTTAACCGTTGATGCCGGCGGGTAAACGCCTTGCGTAGCGCGGTTCACCAGCGGGGTGTTAGGGTCATTCAGCAGGCCGGAGTAGTCTTTACTGGATATGCCGTCAACAAAGAGGTTCGGGTCATAGCTTGGCATAGAAACCATGGCCAGAATGCCGCCGGTGCGCGGGTCTGTGACCACCACGGCCGCACGGCTGCCTGCCAGCAGGGTTTCAATATACTGTTGCAGTTTGAGATCGAGCGTCAGATAGACGTCGTGCCCCGCCTGAGGCGGTACTTCTTTAAGCTGGCGGATGACGCGGCCACGGTTGTTAACCTCAACTTCTTCATAGCCGGTCTGCCCGTGCAGGACATCTTCGTAGTAGCGTTCAATTCCCAACTTGCCGATATCGTGCGTCGCGGCGTAGTTCGCCAGCTTGCCGTCTTTATCAAGGCGCTCGACGTCTTTATCGTTAATCTTGGAAACGTAGCCAATCACATGCGTCAGCGCGGAGCCGTAAGGATAGTAGCGACGCTTGTAACCCTTCACTTCCACTCCGGGGAAGCGGTACTGGTTCACCGCAAAACGGGCGACCTGGACTTCCGTCAGATTGGTTTTCACCGGAATGGAGGTGAAACGGTGCGAGCGGGCGCGCTCCTTTTTGAAGGCCGCGATATCATCATCGTTAAGATCGACAACGCTTCTTAGCGCCTCCAGCGTATTCTGTACGTTATCAACCTTCTCCGGCATCATCTCGACTTGATAGATGGTGCGGTTTAACGCCAGCGGGGTGCCGTTACGGTCGTAGATAATGCCGCGGCTGGGCGCGATAGGCACCAGCTTAATGCGGTTTTCGTTTGAACGCGTCTGGTAATCGGTAAAGCGGACAATTTGCAGATTATAAAGGTTAGCGATCAGCACGCCGGTAAGCAGCAAAATCCCCAAAAAGGCGACCAGCGCCCGGCGCACAAACAGCGCGGACTCAGCCGTATAGTCGCGAAAAGAATTCTGTAGTTTCATCCGCTGCTTAATCTACCCTGGTCAGTCATTACTCGCGGTGATAGGGGTGGTTGGTAGTAATGCTCCACGCGCGATACAAGCTTTCCGCCACCAGGACCCGAACGAGCGGGTGGGGCAGCGTCAGCGCAGAGAGAGACCAACTTTGTTCTGCTGCCGCTTTGCAGGCGGGGGATAACCCTTCAGGCCCGCCAATCAACAGACTGACGTCGCGGCCATCCTGCTTCCAGCGCTCCAGTTCATGCGCCAGCTGCGGCGTATCCCAGGGTTTACCTGGAATATCGAGAGTGACGATGCGGTTCTTGCCTGCGGCAGCCAGCATCAGTTCACCCTCTTTGTCGAGAATACGTTTGATATCCGCGTTCTTGCCGCGCTTCCCGGCGGGGATCTCCACCAGTTCGAACGGCATGTCTTTTGGAAAACGACGCAGATATTCAGTAAAACCGGTTTGTACCCAGTCCGGCATTTTGGTGCCGACGGCGACCAGCTGCAACTTCACGCATTAACCCCAGAGTTTTTCCAGCTCATACAGGCGACGGCTCTCTTCCTGCATGACGTGGACAATTACATCGCCGAGGTCAACAACCACCCAGTCAGCGGTTGCTTCACCTTCAACGCCAAGCGGTAACAGTCCTGCTGCACGCGATTCCTGAACCACATGGTCGGCAATCGAAACAACATGACGCGTAGAGGTCCCGGTGCAGATAATCATGCAGTCGGTAATACTGGATTTACCCTTAACGTCGATAGCGATGATGTCCTGACCTTTCAGGTCATCAATTTTGTCGATAACAAAATCCTGGAGTGCTTTACCCTGCAAGTTTTCCCCCTGGGTGAATGAGATTGTACAACTATGAATTCGTGGCCAGACAGTATACCTGAACTGACGCCCCTGTCGGGACAAATGTCGCCGTCCGGGTTTTTGAAGGCGGGTATCATCCCACCCTCCGCCTGAGATTGCATCGCCATTTTTGTAAAACAATTTCTGTAAAGCAACGTTCGGCGGGAAAGTCTGGCAGCGGAGGATAACAGTATGGCTTAACCTGTCAAGGCAGGATAATCAATATGCTGCTTTTTATGCCTTCCGGCTATTTATCTGCGGTTTTCTGATACAACCCGTGCGTATGAATATACGCCAGCACCGGGGCTGGCAGCAGATCGTCACAGGCTAAACCCTGCTGTAAACGTTCGCGAATAAGGGTGGCTGAGATGTCAAACCACGGCGTCTCCGCCAGATAAATCTTCCCGGCGGGCTGGTTGTGAAGATCTTCAACGTTATCGGTGAGATGGTGTTCAAGCCACTGCTGATATTGCGCTTCTCGCATGGTCAGCGGGTAGCCCGGACGGCGGCAGACGAGCAGGTGGCTGTTCTCCAGAATGGTTTCATACTTGTGCCACGTGGGAAAGTTGAGCAGGGAGTCCTGACCGATAATAAAGGCGAGCGGCTGGTTCGGCCCTTGCTCAGCCCGCCACTCCTGCAGCGTTTGGGACGTCCACGAGGGGGTGTCACGACGCAATTCCCGTTCGTCCAGCCTGAAGAGCGGCTTATCCGCGATAGCCAGAGCGAGCATCTCTTTTCGCTGCTCGCTGGTTGCTTCAGGCTGGGGGCGGTGCGGCGGGACATTATTGGGCATGATGGTAACGCGCTGCAGGCCGATCAGATTCGCCAGAATTTCTACCGGCTTCAGATGCCCGTAGTGTACTGGGTCAAAGGTGCCGCCATACAGGGCCTGTAAAGAGTGCATACTATCCATCAATAAATACGTCAGCCAGCGCCTTGTGGCAGAGCAGCAGGGAAAGGCTTTCCAGCTCCGCCCACACCGACTGGCCGTAATCTTGTTTTAGGGTGAGCTCGGCGCGCATCAGAAGCTGCACAGCCTGGCGAAGCTGTTCATGACTCAGGCGGTTGATGGCCTCGGTGGTCATTGCCCGCCGGTTTTGCCACACCCGGTGTTTATCAAACAGGGAGCGCAACGGCGTATGGGCCGACTGGCGCTTGAGCGTTATCAGCAGCAACAGTTCGCGCTGCAGCGTGCGCAGCAGAATGACGGGTTCACTGCCCTCCAGGCGCAGCTGCTGAAGAATATGCAGGGCGCGTTTGCTTTTCGCCGAGAGCAGCGCATCCACCCAGTGGAACGGCGTAAAGTGCGCCGCGTCGTTCACGGCCTGCTCAACGCGCGGTAGCGTCAGCTTGCCGTCCGGCCAGAGCAGGGAAAGCCTGTCCAGCGCCTGTGCCAGAGCCAGCAGGTTGCCTTCATAGCAGTAGCAGAGCAGCTGGTTCGCCGCATCGTCCAACTGAAGGTTGTTCTGCTTTGCTCTCGTCGCCACCCATTTAGGCAGGTGCGCCTGCTCAGGCGTCTGGCAGGTGACCAGCACCGCGTGGGTCGCGAGTTGGGTGAACCATGCCGCGTTTTCCTGCGCTTTGGTAAGCTTGCTGCCGCGCACAATTAACAGCAGATCGCTGTGTAACAGGCTCACCAGGGTGGCGAGTTGCTCGTTGATGGCCGCGTTAGGGCCGTTCTCCGGCAGCAGGATCTGGATTGTCTGGCGCGATGCAAAAAGGCTCATCGCCTGACAGAGTGAGAAGAGGGAGTTCCAGTCGGTGGTGTTATCCACCTGAACGGTATGGTGTTCATCAAAGCCCTGGGCCGCGGCCGCATGCCGCACGGCATCCAGGCTTTCCTGAAGTAGTAACGGATCGTTTCCGAGCAGCAGATACGCCGCGCGCAGCCCTTCATTGAGCTGCGCGCGGAGTTGTTCAGGATACAGCCTGATCATCATTTACCCAGAGAGGTAGAAACAGGAGGCGTGCTGGCATCCGGTTTTTCAATAATGTCAGAGCCTTCCCGGTTAGACGCTGCAATACCTGGCAGTTTGCGGATCAGCTGTTCCGCCGCCTTGTCATACATTTCGTTGATGATAATCTGCTGCTCGGCATCTTTTGCCAGCGCGGTTTGCGGGTTATCAAAGAACGAACGATACACTTTTGTGCTGATCGGATAGATGTCTTTACCCGGGATCAGCACAGCCGCGTTGACCGACAGCACCATCTGATATTCAGCTGTACGACCGTCCTGGAAGATGGACGCCGTATCCTGGCTCAGCGTCATCCCCAGTACACGCAGAGACGGTACGTCCTGGCGAAGCGTACCTTTCTCGATAAGCTCAACGCCGTTCAGGCGCAGCTGATTGCGAATTGCCCGGCTGAGCGGACCGTTTGGATCCCCGGAATCAAAGATCATTGTTTTCATCTCAGCAGGCACCGCCGTGGTGTTGCGCAGGTGCCAGCCACAGCCAGCGGTGACAAGCACCGCCAGAGATAAGAGTATTGTTGCCAGTTGTCGCACGTTTCCTCCCGCGCTTAGCCAACGACCAGATTGAGCAGTTTACCCGGTACGTAGATCGCTTTACGTAAGGTAACGCCCTCAAGATATTTCGCAACCAGAGGTTCCTGACCCGCGCGCTCGCGAACCTGATCTTCAGTTGCATCAACCGCCACGGTAATTTTACCACGGACTTTGCCGTTGACCTGGACCACCACCAGCGTGGTGTTTTCCACCATCGCTGCCTCGTCAGCCACCGGCCACGGCGCGTTGTCGATATCGCCTTCACCTTTCAGCTCCTGCCACAGGGTGAAGCTGACGTGCGGCGTGAACGGGTTCAGCATGCGAACGACGGCCAGCAGCGCTTCACGCATGATGGCACGATCTTGCTCGCCGTCCTGCGGGGCTTTCGCCAGCTTGTTCATCAGTTCCATAATAGCCGCAATTGCGGTATTGAAGGTCTGACGACGACCGATATCATCGGTCACTTTCGCGATCGTTTTATGAACATCACGACGCAGCGCCTGCTGATCTTCGCTCAGCGCAGCGGCGTTCAGTGCCGGGGCATCACCCTGTGCGGTGTGTTCGTACACCAGTTTCCAGACGCGTTTCAGGAAGCGGTTCGCGCCTTCCACGCCGGATTCCTGCCACTCCAGCGTCATATCAGCCGGAGAGGCAAACATCATGAACAGACGCACGGTATCCGCGCCGTAACGCTCAACCATCACCTGCGGGTCGATACCGTTGTTCTTAGACTTGGACATCTTGCTCATGCCGGTATAAACCAGTTCATGGCCTTCAGCGTCTGTCGCCTTAACGATACGGCCCTTCTCGTCGCGTTCAACGATTGCATCAACCGGAGAAACCCAGTTGCGCTCGCCGTTCGCGCCAACGTAGTAGAAGGCGTCTGCCAGCACCATGCCCTGACACAGCAGCTGTTTAGCGGGTTCGTCAGAGTTCACCATGCCGGCATCGCGCATCAGCTTATGGAAGAAGCGGAAATAGAGCAGGTGCATGATGGCGTGTTCGATGCCGCCAATGTAGATGTCTACCGGCAGCCAGTAGTTGGCGGCGTCAGAATCCAGCATACCTTCTTTGTACTGCGGGCAGGTATAGCGCGCGTAGTACCATGACGACTCCATAAAGGTGTCAAAGGTGTCGGTTTCACGCAGCGCAGGCTGGCCGTTGACGGTGGTTTTTGCCCACTCAGGATCGGCTTTGATCGGGCTGGTGATGCCGTCCATAACCACGTCTTCCGGCAGGATCACCGGCAGCTGATCTTCCGGCGTTGGCATCACGGTGCCGTCTTCCAGGGTCACCATCGGAATCGGCGCACCCCAGTAGCGCTGACGGGACACGCCCCAGTCGCGCAGACGGAAGTTCACTTTACGCTCGCCCACGCCCAGTGAGGCCAGCTTGTCGGCGATGGCGTTGAAGCCCTCTTCGAAGCTCAGACCGCTGAATTCGCCGGAGTTGAACAGGGTGCCTTTTTCGGTCAGCGCTTGCTCGGTCAGGTCGGGTTCAGAACCATCGGCAGCCAGAATAACGGCTTTAATCGGCAGGTTGTATTTGGTGGCAAATTCGTAGTCGCGCTGATCGTGACCCGGAACGGCCATTACCGCACCGGTACCATACTCCATCAGCACGAAGTTTGCCGCCCAGACCGGGATCGCTTCGCCAGTAAGCGGGTGCTTAGCATAGAAGCCCGTCGCAACGCCTTTTTTCTCCATCGTCGCCATGTCGGCTTCGGCCACTTTCGTGTTGCGGCACTCGTCGATGAAGGTAGCCAGTTCCGGGTTGTTCTCTGCCGCTTTCTGCGCCAGCGGGTGACCTGCGGCCACGGCCAGGTAGGTCGCGCCCATGAAGGTGTCCGGACGGGTGGTGTAGACGGTCAGGGTCTGATCGTAGTTCTCAACGTTGAAGGTAATTTCCACGCCTTCAGAACGGCCGATCCAGTTGCGCTGCATGGTCTTAACGGTGTCAGGCCAGTGGTCCAGCGTATCCAGATCGTTCAGCAGTTCATCAGCGTAAGCGGTGATTTTGATAAACCACTGCGGGATCTCTTTACGCTCAACTTTGGTGTCGCAGCGCCAGCAGCAGCCGTCGATAACCTGCTCGTTCGCCAGAACGGTTTGGTCATTCGGGCACCAGTTAACGGCAGACGTTTTCTTGTATACCAGGCCTTTTTTGTACAGCTCGGTGAAGAACTTCTGCTCCCAGCGGTAGTATTCCGGGGTACAGGTCGCCAGCTCGCGGCTCCAGTCATAACCGAAGCCCAGCATTTTGAGCTGGTTTTTCATGTACGCGATGTTGTCATACGTCCATGGTGCCGGAGCGGTATTGTTTTTAACCGCTGCGCCTTCTGCAGGCAGGCCGAACGCATCCCAGCCGATTGGCTGCAGAACGTTTTTTCCCAGCATGCGCTGGTAACGGGCGATCACATCACCGATGGTGTAGTTACGCACGTGGCCCATGTGTAGTCGACCAGAAGGATAGGGAAGCATCGACAGGCAGTAATACTTCTCTTTGCTCTCGTCTTCGGTTACTTCAAAGGTGCGCTTCTCGTCCCAGTGTTGCTGGACTTTTGATTCTATCTCTTCCGGGCGGTATTGCTCTTGCATGGCAGCCAGTGGTCCTGTGTTCAATACAGCTACAAAAATGTAGCCAATGGATGTGGTAATTCAGATCCGCATAGCATAGCCCAAACGCCCGCGTCAAAACAGCCTTTCGCGCAATTGCACTTTGCAGGAATTTACCGGGTCTGTGCTTCACCTGACAAAGCGGCGGTGAAATAAGGTCTATTATTAGAAATAGTTACTTACCCGGGAGGCAAAATGATGAACAAGGTTGCTCAATTTTACCGCGAACTGGTGGCGACACTGACGGAACGGCTGCGTAACGGCGAGCGCGATATTGACACGCTGGTCGAACAGGCGCGTGCCCGGGTGACGCAAACGGGTGAGTTAACGCGAACCGAAGTGGAAGAGGTGACGCGCGCCGTGCGCCGCGATCTTGAGGAGTTTGCGCGTAGCTACGAAGAGAGCCAGGAAGAGGTCACGGACAGCGTCTTTATGCGGGTGATCAAAGAGAGCCTGTGGCAGGAGCTGGCGGATATTACCGATAAAACCCAACTGGAGTGGCGCGAAGTATTCCAGGATTTAAACCATCACGGCGTGTACCAGAGCGGTGAAGTCGTGGGGCTGGGGAATCTGGTGTGTGAGAAGTGCCATCACCATATTGCGGTGTATACGCCGGATGTGTTGCCGCTGTGTCCGAAGTGTGGGCACGATCAGTTCCAGCGTCGCCCGTTTGAGCCATAAATAAAAGCAAAACGGCAACCCCGTTGCCGTTTTTAGTGTTTGCTCCCTCTCCCCGTGGGAGAGGGCCGGGGTGAGGGCATCAGGCCGCAGAGTAATAAGTCAGCCTTTCCGCCAGCAAATCCACAAACGCCTCCCGGTCGATATCCACCATTACCGTGGTATTCGGTTTATTCCCCGTCAGCGAATAGTAATCCACCACCGTCATCCCCTGGGTGTATTTCCCCTGCGTCTCGACGCCAACCCATCTGTGCACAGTGGTAAACATCTCAGGCTTCAGTAGCCAGGCAATGGTACACGGGTCGTGCAGCGGCGCGCCGTGGAAACCCCACTTTTCGGCTTTGTGATACTCCATAAAGAAGTCGAGCAGTTCGGCCACGGTTGTCGCGACCGTATTACCCACGGAGCGGAAACGCTCAATATCGTCCGCCATAATCTGCGCGCGGTGAGTAACGTCCAGCCCAGCCATCACAATCGGTAGGCCGGACTGGAAGACAATCTCAGCAGCTTCCGGGTCGACAAAGATGTTGAACTCCGCAGCCGGCGTCCAGTTCCCCAGCCCCATCGCGCCGCCCATAATCACAATACGGGCGATTTTACCGTGCAGTTCCGGGTGGCTGTTTAGCAGCAGCGCAACGTTGGTTTGCGGTCCGGTGGCGACCAGCGTCACGGGCTCCGCGCTTTCACGCAGCACCTTCGCCATCAGCTCCACGGCGGTGCAGTTTTGCGGCGCAAAGCCTGGCTCCGGCAGTGCCGGGCCGTCCAGGCCGCTTTCCCCATGAACGTTGTCGGCAATGATCAGCTCGCGCATCAGCGGCTTCACGGCCCCGCCGGCGACAGGAATATCGGTGCGTTTGAGCAGCGTCAGCATGCGCAGCACGTTGCGCAGGGTTTTATCAGGCGTTTGGTTTCCAGCGGACGAGGTGACCGCTTTTACATCGAGTTCAGGGGAGGCAAGTGCAAGGACGAGCGCGATCGCGTCATCATGACCCGGATCGCAATCGAGAATAATTGGCTGTGCCATAGCGTTCTCCATACGTAGCGTTATTTTGTGACAAGGTTAACGCTGCAATGTGACGCCGACGAGAGGAACTGAGTGAAAGCGTGAAGCAGTGCGCAATCCGCAGATTGCGCACCGAGAAGATTAGTGCAGGATTTTCGCGAGGAAATCTTTGGCGCGTTCGGATTTCGGGTTGGCGAAGAACTCTTCTTTCGGTGAGTCTTCGACAATTTTCCCTTCGTCCATAAAGATCACGCGGTTGGCCACTTTACGGGCGAAGCCCATTTCGTGCGTCACCACCATCATGGTCATCCCTTCGTGCGCAAGCTCGACCATCACGTCCAGCACTTCGTTGATCATTTCAGGATCGAGCGCTGACGTGGGCTCATCGAACAGCATGGCCACCGGATCCATACACAGTGCGCGCGCGATCGCCACACGCTGCTGCTGGCCGCCGGAAAGCTGTGCCGGGAACTTATCGGCATGCGCAGAAAGCCCCACGCGCTCCAGGAGCTTCAGCCCTTTCTCGCGCGACGCTTTTTTATCACGCTTAAGCACTTTTACCTGCGCCAGCGTCAGGTTCTCAATAATGGAGAGGTGAGGGAACAGCTCAAAATGCTGGAACACCATGCCAACGTGAGAGCGAAGCTGGGCGAGGTTGGTTTTCTTATCGTTCACTTTGGTGCCGTTCACAACAATTTCGCCCTGCTGCACAGGCTCCAGACCATTAACCGTTTTGATCAGCGTGGACTTACCGGAACCGGACGGCCCGCACACCACCACCACGTCGCCTTTTTTGACTTCGGTGGAGCAGTCGGTCAGCACCTGAAAGTGCCCATACCATTTAGAAACATTTTTCAGGGAAATCATTATACCGTCCTTTTCTTCAGCCAGCTGACCAACAGCGACGCGCTTAAACTAATCACAAAATAGACCGCACCCGCGAAGAGCACCATCTCGACCTGCGTACCATCACGTTCACCGATGGTCGACGCGGTACGGAAAAAGTCCGCCAGGCTCAGAACATAAACCAGAGAGGTATCCTGGAACAGCACGATACCCTGGGTCAGCAGGAGTGGAACCATGGCGCGAAACGCCTGCGGCAGAATGATGAGCTGCATGGACTGCCAGTGCGTCATTCCCAGCGCCAGTGCGGCGCTGGACTGCCCGCGGGAGATACTCTGGATACCCGCTCGGATAATCTCTGAATAATAAGCGGCCTCAAACATTGAGAACGCCACCATAGCGGAGATCAGGCGGATATCAGTTTTCGGCGACAGCCCCAGCACGTTCTGTAAGAAGCCGGGGACGATCAGATAAAACCACAGCAGCACCATCACCAGCGGAATAGAGCGGAACACGTTAACGTAGGCGGTCGCAAACCAGGCGAGCGGCTTAAAGCTCGACAGTCGCATGACGGCCAGCAGGGTGCCCCAGACTATACCCACGATGATGGCGATCGCGGTGATCTTTAAGGTAATTACCAGACCATCGAGCAGGTAGGGCATGGATGGAACAATAGAACTCCAGTCAAATTCGTACATTATTTGCCCCCCAGATTGCCCGGCAGGCGTACTTTGCGTTCAACCAGGTTCATCACCAGCATGATGAAAGCGTTAATCAGAACATAGGCGAGCGTGATCGCGGTGAAGGATTCCCACGCGTGAGCGGAGTAATCCAGCAGCTTGCCCGCCTGTGCAGCCATATCCACCAGGCCGATGGTTGAGGCGATGGCCGAGTTTTTCACCAGGTTCATCATCTCAGAGGTCATCGGTGGAACGATAACGCGGTAGGCGTTAGGCAGCAGCACATAGCGGTAGGTTTGTGGCAGGGTCAGGCCCATGGCCAGGCCCGCATTTTTTTGTCCGCGCGGCAATGACTGAATGGCGGCACGCACCTGCTCGCAAACGCGCGCAGCGGTAAACAGCCCCAGACACATCATGGAGGAGACAAAGAACTGCACATTCGGATCCAGCTCCGACTTGAACCACATGCCAATATTTTCCGGCAGCAGTTCCGGGATGACCAGATACCAGGTAAAGAACTGCACGATGAGCGGAACGTTACGGAACAGTTCCACATACAGTGTGCCAATGGTTGAAAGGAAACGGTTAGGGACGGTGCGCAGAATACCGAACAGCGAACCGACAAGAAACGCGATGATCCACGCCGTTATCGATAATGCCACGGTAACCTGAAAGCCGCTCCACAGCCAGCCAAGATAGGTGGTGTTGCCGAACGGGGCTTGTTGCAGGAATATGCCCCAGTTCCAGTCTATTGACATAATAAACTCCAGAAAAAAGAGGGTAGCAGCGCTACCCTCGAAGATTGGTGAGAAGCTCATTTTTCGCGCTGAGTGGGGAACGACCACTCAACGTATAGTCTGTCCATGCTTCCCGACAATCGAGAGGGCAGGAGATCCCGCCCCTGTTGTTCTAATTAGTTAAGAGCCTTGTCATTTGGAGATTTGAACAGCGCTTTCATGTCGTCAGACAGTTCAAAATTCATGTTCAGGTTTTTTGGTGGAATTGGGTTCTTGAACCACTTGTCGAACCATTTTTCCGCTTCGCCGGAGGTCTGAACCTGAGCGATGGTGTCATCGATCAGCTTTTTGAACTGCGGATCGTCTTTACGCAGCATACAGCCGTAGGCTTCTTTGGACTGCGCGGTACCGACGATATCCCAGTTGTCTGGTTTCTTCGCCTTCGCACGTTCGCCCGCCAGCAGGGCGTCATCCATCATAAACGCGACGGCGCGGCCGCTTTCCAGGGTACGGAAAGAGTCGCCATGGTCTTTCGCGCTGATGATGCGCATGTCCATTTTCTTCTCGTCGTTCAGCTTGTGCAGCAGGACTTCAGAAGTGGTTCCGGAGGTCACAACGACCGCTTTGCCTTTCAGGTCAGCAAAATCTTTGATCGCTCCGCCTTTTTTGGTCAGCAGACGGGTACCCACGACGAAGATGGTGTCAGAGAAGGCCGCCTGCTTCTGGCGTTCGAGGTTGTTGGTGGTAGAGCCACACTCGAAGTCAAAGGTGCCGTTTTGCAGCAGTGGAATACGGTTCTGTGAAGTGATTGGGATCAGCTTCACCTGCAGGTCAGGTTTGTTCAGCTTTTTCTTCACAGCTTCAACGATGGCGTTGGAGTAATCCTGTGAATAGCCCACGACTTTTTGCGTGTTGTCGTAGTAAGAGAACGGGACGGAAGATTCACGGTGGCCGACCACGATGACGCCGTTTTTGGCAATCTTGTCGAGAGTGCTGCCTGCTGTTGGAGCGTCTTCAGCGTGAACCACGCCTGCGGACATTCCCATAACCAGCATTGCTGTGGCCAGTTTACGTAATTGCATACCCAACTCCTTTCTTATCAGCGCCAGTGACGCATTGATACCCATTGTGATGTTGTTATATCTCGCGCGATGCGAGTGCAGTGTTATGCAAGCTTGTTAACATTTAGTCTGGCTTAATGTAAAGATTTTGCTGCGTTATTGTTTATTTTTGCGAAGCGCGCCGCACCATTCAGAGGCAATAATCTCCCGTTGCACCGTTTCGGTGCTACCGATGATCTACGCTGGTGCGACAAGGTTACACGTTAAGCCAAACTGCGTTTGCGTGAATAAATAAAGCAATAGGCGTGCCAGATTTGGCGTCGGAAGGGAGTTGTCGGGTGACGGCTACGCCTTACCCGACCTACGGGAGTAAAAATGTAGGCCGGGTAAGCGTCAGCGCCACCCGGCAACAGAAGGTAAGACTAGCGACGACGGTGACGCAGGCTCATCAGCACGGCGCCAAAGCCGAACAGCGCGGTCAAAATCCACAGTGGCCAGTTGCCGGTACGGGCGTACGGCGTAAGTCCCGTGGTTGGTGTGACGTTAGTGGTCAGCACCTCACGGGTAAACTGCGGGATCATGGCCTGGATTTCACCCTGCGGACCAATCACGGCTGTGATGCCGTTGTTGGTGCTGCGCAGCAGCGGACGCGCCAGCTCCAGGGAACGCATGCGCGCCATCTGGAAGTGCTGCCACGGGCCGATAGATTTACCAAACCAGGCATCGTTGGAGATGGTCAGCAGATAGTCGGTATCCGGACGGAAGTTATCCCGCACCTGCTCGCCGAGGATGATTTCGTAGCAGATGGCCGCCGTAAGAGCCAGACCGTGCGCATGCAGCTGGGGCTGAACGTACGGGCCGCGGCTGAAGGAGGACATCGGCAGGTCAAAGAACGGTGCCAGCGGGCGCAAAATCGACTCCAGCGGGACAAATTCACCAAACGGCACCAGGTGGTTCTTGTTGTACCGGTCAGTAGAGTGGTAGCTGTACTCGCTATCTTTCCCAAGCGTAATGATAGTGTTGTAGGTGTCGTAGCGGTTCTGCTGATTCAGCCGCGCATCGACAATGCCGGTAATCAGCGTGCTGCCGCGCGCTACCAGCAGGTCGTTCATCATGTTCAGGAACGGCTGCTGGTTGATTTCCAGATCGGGAATGGCAGACTCTGGCCAGATAATCAGCTGCGATTTACCCATCACCTCTTCGGTGGCGTTGGCGTAGATCTTCAGCGTGTTCAGCAGCTCTTTTTCGTCCCACTTCATGGACTGCGGGATATTCCCCTGCACCATGGAAACCTGCATGGTGCGCTCAGGCTCAGGCGTGAACCACTGGATATAGCGCAGCGGGAAGGGCAGGGCGAACAGCACCAGCGCCACAGCCAGCGGTTTCCAGCAGCGCTGGACCAGCGCCAGGACCAGCAGGCCGCTCACCACCATCAGCAGGAAGTTAATGGCTTCAACGCCCATTACCGGCGCCAGACCTTTCAGCGGGCCGTCAATTTGGCTGTAGCCGAACTGTAGCCACGGGAAACCGGTCAGCACCCAGCCACGCAGGAACTCGGTAATCTGCCAGACTACCGGCGCGGCAATGGCGACGCGCAGCCAGGTGGTTTTAGGCCACAGGCGAGAAAGGATACCGGCGAACAGACCGGTGTACAGTGAGAGATAAGCAGCGAGCAGTACGACCAGAAAGACGTTAACCGGGCCCGGCATCCCGCCAAACTGGGCGATACTGACGTAGACCCAGTTAATACCGGAACCAAACAGCCCCAGCCCCCAGAAGTAGCCAATGGCGGCGGCCTGTACCGGACGACGGTTCAGGGTCAGGCCCTGAAGTCCCATCAGGGAGAGAATGGCCGCGGGCCAGATATCGTAAGGAGAAAAAGCCAGCGTACCGCTGGCTCCGAGCAACAGCGCCAGCAGCAAACGGACGCGCTGGCGTTCAAGCAATGGGGCAAATGCCATTTACATTAATCTTCCAGTTTTGGCACCGGTGAATCGTCCGGCGTTCTGACGTGAACCTGTATAATACGTCGGCTGTCGGCCATTGCTACTTTGAACTGGTAACCGTCGATGTCAACGGTCTCACCGCGCGCCGGAAGATGGCCAAAGGCCTGCATCACCAGTCCGCCAATGGTATCGACCTCTTCATCGCTGAAGTGGGTACCGAAGGCGTCGTTAAAGTCTTCAATCGAGGCCAGCGCGCGCACGGTCCAGGTGTGGCGGCTGAGCTGACGGAAGTCGATATCCTCTTCTTCGTCGTACTCGTCTTCGATTTCACCCACGATCAGCTCAAGGATATCCTCGATCGTGACAAGACCTGAGACGCCGCCGAATTCATCAATAACAATCGCCATGTGGTAACGCTGAGAGCGAAACTCTTTCAGCATCCGATCCACACGTTTACTTTCCGGCACAACCACGGCCTGGCGTAACACTTTTTCCATGCTGAAGGCTTCGGCATCGCTGCGCATAAACGGCAGCAGATCTTTCGCCATCAAAATCCCTTCGATGTGATCTTTATCTTCGCTGATGACCGGGAAACGCGAGTGGGCGGATTCGATGATCACATCGAGGCACTCGTCCAGGGTCTGGTTACGTTTCAGGGTGATCATCTGCGAGCGGGGGATCATGATGTCGCGGACGCGCTGGTCAGCGATGTCCATAACCCCTTCGAGCATTTCGCGCGTATCTTCGTCGATAAGGTCGTTCTGCCCGGAATCACGAATCAGCTCCAGCAGTTCATCACGGTTTTTCGGCTCGCCGTGGAAAAGCTGGTTCAGAATGAGGGAGAAAAATCCCTTTTTACTGGTTGTCGTGTCGCTACTGTGTGAATTGTCGTCGCTCATGGCGTTTGTTAAGGGTTCTCTTATTAGTTCAACGTTAACCACCGCGCTATGTCCCTGCGCGGTGGCATGGTAGTCAGTAACTGACTATTCTTTCTCGGCAATGTACGGATCCTCATAGCCCAGAGCAAGCATTATCTCTGTCTCAAGGGACTCCATCTCTTCCGCTTCGTCATCTTCAATATGATCGTAGCCCAACAGGTGCAGGCTGCCGTGTACCACCATATGCGCCCAGTGGGCTTCCAGCGGTTTCTGCTGCTCTTTGGCTTCCTGTTCCACTACCTGACGGCAGATGATCAAATCACCAAGCAGTGGCATCTCGATGCCCGGCGGCGCTTCGAACGGGAAAGAGAGCACGTTGGTCGGCTTATCTTTCCCGCGATAGGTCAGGTTAAGCTCGTGGCTTTCCGCTTCATCCACCAGGCGAATCGTGACTTCTGATTCTTCCTGAAACTGAGGAATAACGGCATCCAGCCATTTCTGAAACTGTGCCTCTTCTGGCATGCCAGAATTGTCTTCACAGGCCAGCTGTAAATCGAGGATCACCTGACTCATTTCTGTTCTTGCTCCTGCGCTTCGCGCTTACGTTCCGCGGCCTGTTCGGCCCTGCGTTTTTGATCCGCCTCTTCCCAGGCTTCATAGGCGTTAACGATGCGCGCGACCACCGGGTGGCGTACCACGTCTTCACTGTGGAAGAAGTTAAAGCTGATTTCGTCTACCTCTGACAGCACTTCAATGGCGTGGCGCAGGCCGGACTTGGTGCTGCGAGGCAGGTCGATCTGGGTGACGTCACCGGTGATGACCGCTTTCGAGTTAAAGCCGATACGCGTCAGGAACATCTTCATCTGTTCGATGGTGGTGTTCTGGCTCTCATCGAGAATGATGAACGCATCGTTCAGCGTACGACCGCGCATGTAGGCGAGCGGAGCCACTTCGATAACGTTACGCTCAATCAGCTTCTCAACCTTCTCAAAGCCGAGCATTTCGAACAGCGCGTCATACAGCGGGCGCAGGTACGGGTCGACCTTCTGGCTCAGATCGCCAGGCAGGAAGCCCAGTTTTTCACCCGCTTCCACGGCAGGGCGGGTCAGCAGGATGCGACGGATCTCCTGGCGTTCCAGTGCATCGACCGCCGCGGCAACCGCCAGATAGGTTTTACCCGTACCCGCCGGACCCACGCCGAAGGTGATGTCATGGTCAAGAATATTAGCGATGTACTGCGCCTGGTTTGGCGTGCGCGGCTTGATGACGCCACGCTTGGTCTTAATGTTGATCGCCTTGCCGTAGTCCGGCACGCTTTCCGCGCTTTGCTCAAGCACTCGCGCCTCTTTAATGGCGAGGTGAATTTGTTCCGGTTCGATGTCCTGAATCTCGCCGCGCATTGGGGCGGTATCGACATACAGGCTGCGCAGAATATCCGCAGCCGCGTTGACGCAGATAGGGCGTCCGGTGAGTTTGAAATGGTTATCGCGACGATTGATTTCGATACCCAGACGTCGTTCCAGTTGTTTGATGTTGTCATCAAACGGCCCGCACAGGCTCAGCAGGCGAGCGTTGTCTGCGGGCTCAAGGCTAATTTCACGCGTATCTATGTTCAAACTGTTCCTCTTTGATTGGTTAACTGACCCGCTGCCACACGGCGCAATAAAACGGTCATTACCGAAATTATTCACGCCACAGAATAAAGGCGCAAGCGTTGCGGAAGATATTGGGGGCGATGAGAGGAAATACAAGGCCTGCCAAAGCGGCAGGCCTGAAGGATTAAGGCTGGTAAATCCCAACGCCAGAATCGTTTTCTTTGCGGGTACGCGAGATCACGGATTCCGGTGACTCTGCGATACGCAGGCCCATTTCGTCCTCGGTGCGTACCACCTTCGCGCGCAGCGAGTTGGTCAGCACCTCGACAATCTCGACGTCCACGAATTTACCGATCATATCCGGGGTGCCTTCAAAGTTCACCACGCGGTTGTTTTCGGTACGACCGGACAGCTCCATAATGCTCTTGCGGGAGGTGCCTTCCACCAGAATGCGCTGGACGGTGCCGAGCATACGGCGGCTCCAGGCGTTGGCCTGCTGATTGATGCGCTCCTGCAGAATATACAGACGCTGCTTTTTCTCTTCTTCCGGCACATCGTCAACCATGTCGGCCGCGGGTGTTCCAGGACGCGCTGAGAAGATGAAGCTGTAGCTGACGTCAAAGTTCACTTCACCGATGAGCTTCATGGTGCGCTCGAAGTCATCAGCGGTTTCACCAGGGAAGCCAACGATGAAGTCGGAGCTGATCTGAATATCCGGACGCGCTTCACGCAGCTTGCGGATGGTGGATTTGTACTCCAGCACCGTATGCGGGCGGCCCATCAGGTTCAGAACGCGGTCAGAGCCGCACTGAATCGGCAGGTGCAGGAAGCTCACCAGCTCAGGCGTATCGCGATACACGTCAATGATGTCGTCGGTAAACTCCATCGGATGGCTGGTGGTAAAGCGGATTCGGTCGATACCGTCAATCGCGGCCACCAGGCGCAGCAGTTCGGCAAAGCTGCCAGTGGTGCCGTCGTAGTTTTCCCCACGCCAGGCGTTAACGTTCTGGCCGAGCAGGTTCACTTCACGGACGCCCTGCGCGGCAAGCTGCGCGATTTCAAACAGAATATCATCTGCCGGGCGGCTGACCTCTTCACCACGGGTGTAAGGCACCACGCAGTAGGTACAGTATTTGTTGCAGCCTTCCATGATGGAGACAAAAGCGGTCGGGCCATCGGCGCGCGGCTCTGGCAGGCGGTCGAATTTTTCGATCTCCGGGAAGCTGACGTCAACAACCGGGCTGCGGTTACCGCGAACCTGATTGATCATCTCAGGCAGGCGGTGCAGGGTCTGAGGGCCAAAGACGATATCCACATACGGGGCTCTCTGGCGGATCAGCTTACCTTCCTGCGACGCGACGCAGCCACCCACGCCGATGATCAGGTCCGGATTTTTCCGTTTCAGAAGCTTCCAGCGGCCTAACACATGAAAGACTTTTTCCTGTGCTTTTTCACGAATTGAACAGGTGTTCAGCAGCAGCACATCGGCTTCTTTCGCATTTTCAGTCAGCTGGGATCCGTGGGTGGTATCCAGCAGATCGGCCATCTTGGATGAATCGTATTCGTTCATCTGACAGCCCCAGGTTTTTATATGGAGTTTTTTAGTCATCGACTTGCTCAGCTCAGGATTGCAAGCCGCGTATTGTAATGCTTTGGTGGGGTTGTGACCAGTGTGACGGTTATGTGTCTCATGACCGCAAAAATCCGGTAAACTTAAGGGATTCTCCAAGAAGGAAAAAATGACCATGACACTCCAACACACCGAAGTTGCCGTTGTCGGCGGCGGTATGGTCGGCGGCGCGCTGGCGCTGGGACTGGCGCAGCAGGGATTTGAGGTAACGGTAATTGAGCAGTCGGCACCGCCGGCATTCGATCCCGCCAGCAAACCGGACGTGCGCATTTCCGCCATCAGCGCGGCGTCCGTCGATCTGCTGCGCGGCCTGGGCGTCTGGGAGGCGGTGCTGGCGATGCGTGCGCATCCTTACAGCCGCCTTGAAACCTGGGAGTGGGAAAATGCTCACGTGTCGTTTGACGCCGCTGAGCTGAAGCTGCCGCGCCTGGGCTATATGGTGGAAAACAACGTGCTCCAGCTGGCGCTCTGGCAGGCGCTGGAGGCACATCCGAAGGTGACGCTGCGTATGCCTGCGTCACTTAAGGCACTGCATCCTCACGAGAGTGGCTATCTACTGACTCTCGACAGCGGCGATGAGCTGGCAGTGAAGCTGGTCGTCGGGGCCGATGGCGCTAACTCGCAGGTCAGGGAGATGGCGGGCATCGGCGTTCATGCCTGGCAGTACCAGCAGTCCTGTATGCTGATTACCGTTCAGTGCGAGAATGCGCCGGGTGAAAGCACCTGGCAGCACTTTACTCCGAACGGTCCGCACGCGTTTTTACCGCTGTATGATAACTGGGCGTCGCTGGTCTGGTACGACAAGCCGGCGCGCATTCGCCAGCTGCAGGGGCTGTCGATGGAGCAGCTGCAGCGCGAGATCTTGCTTCACTTCCCGAGCCGTTTGGGCAACGTGACGCCGGTCGCCGCAGGGGCATTTCCGCTCACGCGGCGCCACGCGTTACAGTATGCCCGTGAAGGGCTGGCGCTGGTGGGCGATGCGGCACACACCATTCACCCGCTGGCGGGGCAGGGAGTCAACCTTGGATACCGTGACGTCGACGCCTTGCTGGATGTTTTAAGCAATGCGCGCGGTCATGCGGAGGCATGGGCCAGCCATCAGGTACTCAAGCGCTACCAGACGCGCCGTATGGCGGATAACTTCATCATGCAGTCGGGGATGGATCTGTTCTATGCCGGGTTCAGCAATGACGTAGCTCCGGTGCGCATTCTGCGTAACATCGGATTGATGGCAGCAGAGCGTGCCGGTGGTCTGAAGCGTCAGGCGCTGAAATACGCCTTAGGACTCTAATCATTATTCCCTCTCCCAGTGGGAGAGGGCCAGGGTGAGGGCATCAGGCCGCACAATTCTGAGCAACAAAAACAAAAAAGCCCGCAGAGCGGGCTTATTTGTTTTAAGTGGCTGGGGTGCAGGGATTCGAACCCCGGAATGCTGGTATCAGAAACCAGAGCCTTACCGCTTGGCGACACCCCAATTGCGTTAAACATACGGCTTAACGACTTTTTAAATTGGCTGGGGTACGAGGATTCGAACCTCGGAATGCCGGAATCAGAATCCGGTGCCTTACCGCTTGGCGATACCCCAACAATTTTTTATTACCGAAACAAATCGATAATCTTAATTTGGTGGCTACGACGGGATTCGAACCTGTGACCCCATCATTATGAGTGATGTGCTCTAACCAACTGAGCTACGTAGCCAGTACTGCAGTCTTCGATGGCTGGGGTACCTGGATTCGAACCAGGGAATGCCGGTATCAAAAACCGGTGCCTTACCGCTTGGCGATACCCCAATACCGCGGAGAACCGCAAAATCGAAGAAATATGGCTGGGGTACCTGGATTCGAACCAGGGAATGCCGGTATCAAAAACCGGTGCCTTACCGCTTGGCGATACCCCATCCGTGCAACGCTTACCCGGGAATGGTGCGGGAGGCGAGACTTGAACTCGCACACCTTGCGGCGCCAGAACCTAAATCTGGTGCGTCTACCAATTTCGCCACTCCCGCAAAAAGATGGTGGCTACGACGGGATTCGAACCTGTGACCCCATCATTATGAGTGATGTGCTCTAACCAACTGAGCTACGTAGCCATCTTTTTTTCGCGTTACCTTATCGGCGTTGCGGGGCGCATTATGCGTATAGACCCTTGCAGCGTCAACACCTTTTTCAACGAAAATAGCCGGAATGTGACTGTTTGGTTAGGTTGCGAACAGCGTGGCCGAATATTCGGCAATTATTGGTTATTAATCGGTTTTCGGTGGTGAAATGTGAGGCAAAAAAAACAGGCCCCTGAGGGCCTGTTTGAAATCGTTGTGATTATTTATAGGCGGACTGGTGAACGCCAACCGCGCGTCCTGATGGATCGTTCATCGCCTTGAAAGATTCATCCCATTCAATGGCTTTTGCGGATGAACAGGCCACGGACGGACCGCCAGGAACACATTCGGCAGCGCTCGGAACCGGGAACAGCTCTTCAAAGATCTCACGGTACAGGTACGCCTCTTTCGAGCCCGGCGTGTTGTACGGGAAGCGGAAGCTTGCGGTTTCCAGCTGCTGGTCAGAAATCTGTTTTGCTGCCACCTCTTTCAGGGTGTCGATCCAGCTGTAGCCAACGCCATCAGAGAACTGCTCTTTCTGACGCCAGGCCACGCTCGCCGGCAGGTAGGATTCAAAGCAATCACGCAGAATATGTTTTTCCATCTTGCCGTTGCCGCACATCTTGTCCTCTGGGTTGATGCGCATCGCCACGTCGAGGAATTTTTTATCCAGGAACGGCACGCGCGCTTCCACACCCCAGGCCGACATCGCTTTGTTGGCTCGCGCACAGTCGAACATGTGCAGCGCCTGCAGCTTACGCACGGTCTCTTCATGCAGCTCTTTGGCGTTTGGCGCTTTGTGGAAGTACAGATAGCCGCCAAACACTTCATCAGAACCTTCACCGGAGAGCACCATCTTGATGCCCATCGCTTTGATCTTACGCGACATCAGGTACATCGGCGTGGAGGCGCGAATGGTGGTCACGTCATAGGTCTCAATGTGATAGATCACATCGCGGATTGCATCCAGACCTTCCTGCACGGTGAAGTGAATTTCATGGTGCACGGTGCCGAGATGGTTTGCCACTTCCTGCGCGGCTTTCAGGTCAGGTGCCCCTTCCAGACCCACCGCAAAGGAGTGCAGCTGCGGCCACCAGGCTTCGGAGCGCTCCTGATCTTCCACGCGACGAGCAGCGAATTTCTTGGTAATCGCGGAGATCACGGAGGAGTCCAGACCGCCGGAAAGCAGTACGCCGTAAGGCACGTCTGACATCAGGTGGCTTTTCACGGAATCTTCCAGCGCCTGACGCAGCTCGGCTTTATCCGTCACGTTGTCTTTAACCGCGTCATAATCGAACCAGTCGCGCTGATAGTACGGACGGATTTCACCGTCTTTACTCCAAAGATAGCTGCCAGCCGGGAACTCTTTAATAGTGCGGCAAACCGGAACCAGGGCTTTCATTTCGGACGCGACATAGAAGTTGCCGTGTTCATCGTGGCCCATGTACAGCGGGATAATACCGATGTGGTCGCGGCCAATCAGCCAGGCGTCTTTTTCGCTGTCGTACAGGGCGAAGGCAAACATGCCCTGCAGATCGTCGAGAAACTCGGGACCTTTCTCCTGATACAGCGCCAGGATCACTTCACAGTCAGACCCTGTCTGGAACGCGTAGCGGTCGCCGTACTCGGCGCGCAGCGCCTGATGGTTATAGATTTCACCGTTGACTGCCAGCGCGTGCGTTTTTTTCTCGTTATACAGCGGCTGTGCACCGGCGTTGACGTCAACAATAGACAGACGTTCGTGAGCCAGAATCGCTTTATCGCTGGCGTATACGCCTGACCAGTCCGGTCCGCGATGGCGCATCAGGCGGGACAGTTCGAGTGCCTTTTTACGCAGTTCGCCCGCGTCAGTTTTAATATCCAGTACGCCAAAAATTGAACACATAACCTTCTCCGTTAACCCTGTTGCATTGTGATGTTGCTTGCTTATGAAAATGCCGCAAAGGGGGGAGGGGCGCAAGGGTTTTACGGGTTAAAACGGAAATAGTGCAATAGTGATTGTGGAATAGTGAAAAAAGAGTACGTCACTCATCCTTTTATTGATGATTATGCAATAAAACACGCTTTTTGTTAGATGGGGTTTTGTTGGTATGGGCTGAAAATGAAAAACCACGCCCTGAGGCGTGGTTCAGTATCAGATAATGTCGATTTCGTCGACGGAGGGGTAAATCCAGCTTGGCCTGAACGGCATTGAGTCAATGTCATCAATCTGCGAGACGCCGGAAAGCACTAAGATAGTTTCCAGACCCGCCTGGAAACCGGCCAGGATATCGGTGCGCAGGTTGTCGCCGACGATGACCGTTTCTTCAGAGTGGGCCTGCATTTTGTTCAGCGCGGCACGAATGATCCACGGGCTCGGTTTTCCGACCACAAACGGCTGACGACCGGAGATTTTTTCGATACCGGCGCACAGCGCGCCGCAGGCAGGATAAAAACCACGCCCGTGCGTGTCCGGGTTGGTGGCGATAAAGCGCGCGCCGCTGGCGACAAAGTAGGCAGCTTTATGCATCATCTCCCAGTTAAAGGAGCGTGTTTCGCCGACAATCACAAAGTCCGGGTTCACATCGGTAATGGTAAAGCCTGCTTTATACAGTTCGTGGATCAGCGCGCCTTCACCCACTACGTAAGCTTTTTTCCCTTCCTGACGCTTCAGAAAATCCGCCGTGGCCATTGCCGAGGTATAAAACACGCTGTCCGGCACGTCGACGCCTGCGGTGGCAAAACGGTTCGCCAGATCCTGACCGGTTTGGGAAGGGTAGTTCGTGAGCAGAACCAGTGGCATTCCTTTGTCGATGATGCGGTGCAGAAACTCCGCAGCACCCGGCACGGCAACGTTGTCGTGCATCAGCACGCCGTCGATATCACAAATTACATTCTTAATGGTCATGGACATTCCGACATCAAAAAAAGAAGGCGTTACTATAAGGTCCGATCAGGATTCCAGCAAATGCTGGAGTAGGATCCCGTTGAGCATGGCGCGCTTGACCAGCGCAAATGCGCCAATCGCCGAGCGATGGTCAAGCTTCGAACGAACCACCGGAAGATTCTGGCGGAATGCTTTCAGCGCCTGGGTGTTAATACAGCCTTCGATGGCGGGCAGCAGCACCTTTTCCGCTTCAACAATCTCTCCGGCGATCACCACTTTTTGTGGGTTAAACAGGTTAATGGCGATAGCGATGGTTTTCCCCAGATGGCGACCTACCTGCTCGATCACCTCACAGGCCAGGGCGTCGCCTTTATTGGCGGCTTTGCAGATGGTGCCTATCTTGCAATCGTCCAGTGAGACGCGGCTTTGATAACCCTGCTCAAGCAGGTGGCGAACGCGCTGCTCGATGGCCGTGTTGGCGGCGATGGTTTCAAGGCAGCCGAAGTTGCCGCAGTGGCAGCGTTCGCCGAGCGGCTCAACCTGAATGTGGCCGATCTCGCCAACGTTACCGTTGCGACCAATAAATATACGGCCATTGGAGATAATGCCAGCGCCCGTACCGCGGTGTACGCGCACCAGAATAGAGTCTTCGCAGTCCTGACTCGCACCAAAGTAGTGCTCAGCCAGCGCTAAAGATCGAATATCGTGGCCGACAAAGCAGGTCACCTTAAAGCGTTTCTCCAGCGCGTCGACCAGCGCCCAGTTCTCAACCTGAATATGCGGCATGTAACGGATCACACCGCTTTCCGGGTCGACGAGGCCCGGCAAAATGACGGAGATGGCGATGAGTTCGCGGATCTTGCGCTGACAGCTTTCAATAAAGTGCGCGATGGTATTCAGCAGCGCGTGTTCCAGCGTCTCCTGGGTGCGTTCGGGCAGCGGGTAGTGCTCTTCGGCAATGGCTTTGCTGCTCAGATCGTAGAGCGTGAGCGTGGTGTCATGACGACCAAGCCGGACACCAATGGCCTGAAAGTTGCGGGTTTCGGTAATAATGGAGATGGCGCGGCGGCCCCCGGTGGAGGCCTGCTGATCGACTTCTTTGATCAAACCGCGCTCAATGAGCTGGCGGGTGATTTTTGTCACGCTGGCGGGAGCAAGCTGGCTTTGTTCGGCTATCTGGATCCGCGAGATTGGACCATGTTGGTCAATCAGGCGATAAACCGCCGCACTGTTAAGTTGTTTAACGAGATCGACATTACCGATTTGAGCTTGTCCGCCTGGTGTCATACTTTTACTTACTCAGTGACGACCTCGTTACCATTAACGATGGTCTTAATAATTTTATAATCGTGTGTGAATGCCGTCAGGTTTGCAACCATACCTGGTGCAATTCCGCCAAGCTGTTTATCCACGCCGATGGCGCGAGCCGGATAAAGAGTGGCCATACGCAGGACTTCATCAAGCGCAATCCCGCAATGCTCAACCAGATTACGCACCCCTTCAATCATGGTCAAAGAGGAGCCACTCAGAGTACCGTTTTCATCCACACACAGTCCGTTGCGGTAGTATATTGTTTTACCGGCAAAAATGAACTGCTCAATATTTGCACCTGCTGGCGCAGTGGCATCGGTGACCAGGCAGAGCTTGTCACCTTTCAGCCGCTTGGCATTGCGAATGTTGGTGTAATCAACGTGCATACCATCAGCGATAATGCCGCAGTAGACGTCCGGTTCGTCGAGAATCGCTCCGACCAGACCCGGTTCACGGCCGGTAATATACGGCATGGCGTTGTAAAGGTGCGTGGCAAAGGTAATACCCGCACGGAAGCCCGCTTTGGCTTCTTTCAGCGTGGCGTTTGAGTGGCCTGCGGAAACCACAATCCCGGCGGCAGCCAGTTTGCTGATGACCTCAGTGCCGGTCATTTCAGGCGCCAGCGTCACTTTAGCGATTACATCAGCGTTGGCACACATGTAGTCGACCAGTTCAGCATCAGGCTTGCGCACGTAATCCGGATTATGCGTGCCTTTCTTCACTATATTCAGCCATGGTCCTTCCAGGTGCAGGCCCAGCGCCTGATTCGGGTGTTTCGCCAGGTATTCGCGCATCACGCGGATACCCTGTTTCATCAGGTCATCACTGCTGGTAATGAGCGTCGGCAGATAGCTGGTGCAGCCTGATTTCTCGTTAGCTTTCTGCATGATTTCCAGCGTTTCAACCGTCACCGCCTCGGCGGTGTCGTTGAATTGCACGCCGCCGCAGCCGTTCAGCTGTACGTCGATGAAACCGGGGGAGATTACTGCTCCATTGAGTGAGCGCTGTTCAATCTCCGGCGGCAGCTCTGCCAGCGGACAAACACGTTCAATCAGGCCATTGGCGATAACAATCGCATGGTCATCCAGAATTTCATGGCCGGTATAAATCCGACCGTGGGTTAAAGCGTACATAACGACCCCCGGTTAAAAAAAGCGGCCGCCTCTTGTGGAAGAGGCGGTTATTCAATTACAGACCTTTGATGTTCTCTGCTTCTAACTCGTTGAAGTATTTCAGCGTTTTCACTTTCAGCTCCATCGTTGACGGTTCGTCGCAGACGATGACTGATTTAGGATGCAGCTGCAGGCAGCTGATGGTCCACATGTGGTTAACGTTGCCTTCAACGGCAGCCTGGAGCGCCTGCGCTTTCACGCCGCCCAGCACCAGAATCATCACCTCTTCGGCATCCAGCAGGGTGCCTACGCCAACGGTCAGGGCGTATTTTGGAACCTGGTTCACGTCACCGTCAAAGAAGCGGGAGTTTGCCACGCGGGTGTCATGGGTCAGCGTTTTAATGCGGGTACGGGAAGCCAGAGAAGAGGCTGGTTCGTTGAACGCGATATGCCCATCGTTGCCCACGCCACCCATAAACAGGTGGATTTTACCGTAAGAACGGATTTTTTCTTCGTACTGACGGCATTCTGCGTCAATATCAGGCGCATTTCCATTCAGCAGGTTAATATTTTCAGCTGGGATATCAACGTGATCAAAGAAATTGCGGTGCATGAAGCTATGGTAGCTTTCAGGATGTTCTTTTGGCAGGCCAACATATTCGTCCATGTTGAAGGTTACAACATGTTTAAAGCTAACCTGGCCCGCTTTGTGCATTTCAACCAGCGCTTTGTACGCGGTCAGTGGAGTACCACCGGTTGGAAGGCCAAGAACGAACGGACGATCGGCAGTAGGCTTGAAGGCATTAATACGGTTAACGATATGGCGAGCGGCCCATTTACCGACTTGTTCAGCAGTTGCCAGG
This sequence comes from Enterobacter sp. KB-280D8, assembly GCF_041399405.1. Taxonomy (NCBI): domain Bacteria; kingdom Pseudomonadati; phylum Pseudomonadota; class Gammaproteobacteria; order Enterobacterales; family Enterobacteriaceae; genus Enterobacter; species Enterobacter sp. KB-280D8. The sequence continues at coordinate 513,112 of NZ_JBGKEC010000002.1, read as the reverse complement.
GGAATCAGTCTCATTGTTCACCTCAAGAGTTAAAGTAGAAGAGTGGGCGGATGGTAATCGGAACCTGATGCTTAAGCGTAACCTGGAACCTTTCAGGCCGGATCAATCCGTCTTGATTTTTTGAATGATAAAATAAGTTTTGGCTGTTAGCCAGTGAAAGGGAGGGGGGATTACGATATTTGGTGACAAAAATCACAAAAAATGGGTGTTTAATTTGCGATACGAATTAATTTTTCACACACTCACAATGCCAGTGAATCATCAACTGTATTAATCGTTGTCGACACAATAAAAACATAGTTACTGCACGAGCCCGATAACGGGCCTCGTAGGGGGAATAGGATGAATATTTTAGGTTTTTTCCAGCGCCTCGGTAGGGCTTTGCAGCTCCCTATCGCCGTGCTACCGGTTGCAGCATTACTGTTGCGATTCGGGCAACCCGATCTTCTTAATGTGCCGTTCATTGCTCAGGCAGGCGGCGCTATTTTTGATAACCTGGCGCTGATATTCGCCATCGGCGTCGCGTCCAGTTGGTCAAAAGACAGTGCAGGGGCTGCGGCTCTGGCAGGCGCAGTCGGTTATTTCATCCTGACGAAAGCGATGGTAACCATTAACCCTGAAATCAATATGGGCGTGCTGGCGGGTATCATTACCGGTCTGGTTGGCGGCGCCGTGTATAACCGCTGGGCAAATATTAAGCTTCCTGATTTCCTGAGTTTCTTCGGTGGAAAACGTTTCGTTCCGATCGCGACGGGCTTCTTCTGTCTGGTTCTGGCAGCGATCTTTGGCTACGTTTGGCCGCCGGTGCAGCATGCCATTCATGCGGGCGGCGAGTGGATCGTTTCTGCGGGTGCGATGGGCGCAGGTATCTTCGGTTTCATTAACCGTCTGCTGATCCCTACAGGCCTGCATCAGGTGCTGAATACCATCGCATGGTTCCAGATTGGTGAGTTTACCAATGCGGCGGGCACCGTTTTCCACGGCGACATCAACCGCTTCTACGCGGGTGACGGCACCGCGGGCATGTTTATGTCCGGTTTCTTCCCAATTATGATGTTTGGTTTGCCTGGTGCTGCGCTTGCTATGTACCTGGCCGCGCCAAAAGCGCGTCGTCCGATGGTTGGCGGCATGCTGCTGTCTGTTGCGATTACCGCTTTCCTGACCGGTGTTACCGAGCCACTGGAATTCCTGTTCATGTTCCTGGCTCCGCTGCTGTACCTCATGCACGCAATCCTGACCGGTATCAGCCTGTTCGTTGCCACCCTTCTGGGTATCCATGCGGGCTTCTCCTTCTCCGCAGGCGCCATTGACTACGTGTTGATGTACAACCTGCCGGCGGCAAGCAGCAACGTCTGGATGCTGGTGGTGATGGGCCTGATCTTCTTCGTTATCTACTTCGTTCTGTTCAGCGCGGTGATTCGTATGTTTAACCTGAAAACGCCGGGCCGCGAAGATACGAAAGAAGATGTTGTTACCAGTGAAGCAAACAGCAATACCGAAGAAGGTTTAACCCAGCTGGCGACCAGCTACATTGCCGCAGTCGGCGGTACCGACAACCTGAAAGCGATTGACGCTTGTATTACTCGTCTGCGTCTGACCGTGGGTGATTCCGCGCGCGTGAGCGATGCGATGTGTAAACGCCTGGGCGCGTCTGGTGTGGTGAAACTGAATAAGCAAACCATCCAGGTTATCGTGGGTGCGAAAGCTGAATCTATCGGCGATGAAATGAAAAAAGTGGTTGCCCGTGGGCCGGTTGCTGCCGCCTCAACGGATAGCGCTCCAGTATCTGAAGCGCCGGTTGCAAAACCGCAGGCCGTGCCAAATGCGGTGACTATCGCTGCGCTGGTGTCCCCGGTCACCGGTGACGTGGTTGCGCTTGAGCAGGTGCCTGACGAAGCGTTCGCCAGCAAAGCGGTTGGTGACGGCGTGGCGGTGAAACCAACGGACAAAACCGTTGTGTCTCCGGCGGCCGGTACCATCGTGAAAATCTTCAACACCAACCACGCGTTCTGCCTCGAAACCGAAAAAGGCGCGGAGATCGTTGTCCATATGGGTATCGATACCGTTGCGCTGAACGGTCAGGGCTTTACTCGCCTGGTAGAAGAGGGCGCTGAAGTGGTGGCGGGTCAGCCGATTCTGGAAATGGATCTGGACTTCCTGAACGCCAACGCGCGCTCCATGATTAGCCCGGTCGTTTGCAGCAACATTGATGACTTCAGCGGCCTGGTCATTCAGGCGAAAGGTCAGGTTGTTGCAGGCCAAACACCGCTGTATGAGATTAAAGGCAAGTAATCGCTCCTGAGTAGAGTCATGCCTTAAGCGGCGGGGGATATCCTCCGCCGCTTTTTTTTGCAGCAAATGCCCCCATTATTTTCATCTGATACGTATTTTCCGTAACTAAGGGTTGTCACTACGTCCGGCTTATAAGATCATACGCCGTTATACGTTGTTTACGCTTTGAGGAATCCACGATGAGTGAGGCAGAAGCCCGCCCGAGTAACTTTATTCGTCAGATCATCGATGAAGATCTGGCCAGTGGTAAGCACACCACGGTACATACGCGTTTTCCGCCGGAGCCGAACGGCTACCTGCACATTGGTCACGCGAAATCGATCTGCCTGAACTTTGGCATTGCGCAAGATTACCAGGGGCAGTGCAACCTGCGTTTCGATGACACCAACCCAGTAAAAGAAGACATCGAATACGTTGAGTCCATTAAAAACGACGTGCAATGGCTGGGCTTCAACTGGTCTGGCGATATCTGCTACTCCTCTGACTATTTTGATCAGCTGTATGCCTACGCGGTGGAGCTGATCAATAAAGGTCTGGCATACGTCGACGAACTGTCTGCTGACGAAATCCGCGAGTATCGCGGTACGCTGACTGCGCCAGGTAAAAACAGCCCGTTCCGCGATCGCAGCGTGGAAGAGAACCTGGCGCTGTTTGAAAAAATGCGTGCCGGTGGCTTCGAAGAAGGCAAAGCGTGCCTGCGCGCCAAAATCGACATGGCGTCTCCGTTCATCGTGATGCGCGACCCGGTGCTGTACCGCATTAAATTTGCGGAACACCACCAGACCGGCAACAAGTGGTGCATCTACCCGATGTACGACTTCACCCACTGCATTAGCGATGCGCTGGAAGGCATTACGCACTCCCTGTGTACGCTGGAGTTCCAGGACAACCGTCGTCTGTACGACTGGGTGCTGGATAACATCACCATTCCTGTGCATCCGCGTCAGTACGAGTTCTCTCGTCTGAATCTGGAATACACCGTGATGTCCAAGCGTAAGCTGAACCTGCTGGTAACAGACAAGCACGTTGAGGGTTGGGACGATCCGCGTATGCCAACCATCTCTGGTCTGCGCCGTCGTGGTTACACTGCCGCCTCTATTCGTGAGTTCTGCAAACGTATTGGCGTGACCAAGCAGGACAACACCATCGAAATGGCGTCTCTGGAATCCTGCATTCGTGAAGATCTCAACGAAAACGCCCCGCGCGCGATGGCCGTTATCGATCCGGTGAAACTGGTTATCGAAAACTACCCGCAGGGTGGAAGCGAGCTGGTCTCCATGCCTAACCATCCGAACAAACCGGAAATGGGAAGCCGCGACGTGCCGTTCAGCAGTGAAATCTGGATCGATCGTGCTGACTTCCGTGAAGAAGCCAATAAGCAGTACAAACGTCTGGTGCTGGGTAAAGAAGTGCGTCTGCGTAATGCCTACGTCATCAAAGCCGAGCGCGTAGAGAAAGATGCAGAAGGCAACATCACCACCATCTTCTGTTCGTACGATGCAGAGACGCTGAGCAAAGATCCGGCAGATGGCCGCAAGGTGAAAGGCGTGATCCACTGGGTGAGCGCTTCCCACGCGCTGCCGGTAGAAATTCGTCTGTACGATCGTCTGTTTAGCGTGCCTAACCCGGGTGCAGCTGAAGACTTCCTGGCGACTATCAACCCGGAATCTTTGGTGATTAAACAGGGTTACGCGGAGCCGTCGCTGAAAGCGGCTGAAGCGGGCAAAGCGTTCCAGTTTGAACGTGAAGGTTACTTCTGCCTGGACAGCCGTTACAGTACGGCAGAAAAGCCGGTATTTAACCGTACCGTAGGTTTGCGTGATACCTGGACGAAGATCGGCGAATAATAACGCTGCACTGGTCAATGAGAAACAAACGCCGCTTATAGCGGCGTTTTTTTATTTAATGATCATATCGTTAAAGTAGACCCGTAATTAGGCCAACTAAAATTTTTGGTCAACGTGGTGCTACTTATTTTTCTAAAAAAAAGTTTGTCTTTCTGATAAAAAAGTGAATAAAGACAAATACGTGTTTTTTTACGATCTAATACGTTGAAATTACCTGCTTTATCCCCGCCACACCTCGCATCCGGCTAAATGTTACAAAGCACTACCAATTATGTGCACTTCGTCATAATCCTGACTTTTGCCCACTGAAAAGCATTGATAATTCGCGTCGCGAAAAATAACCTAAAGACGGTAGTTAATTCGAGGGTATTTATAACTACCCCTGACCATTTGGTCTTTTATATTTTCGCCGTTTAAGGCGTTTTAATTCGTCAAAGAGGAATAATCTATGCGTACGTTCAGTGGCAAACGTAGTGCGCTGGCGCTGGCTATTGCCGGTGTGACAGCAATGTCGGGCCTGGTGGTGGCACCAGAGGCGAAAGCAGCAGGTTTCATCGAAGATTCTACCCTCACTGGCGGTATTTATTACTGGCAGCGTGAACGTGACCGTAAAGATGTCACAGAAGATAAATACAAAACCAACCTCTCTCACTCCACCTGGAACGCCAACCTGGACTTCCAGTCAGGCTATGCCGCTGATATGTTCGGTCTGGATATTGCCGCATTTACCGCAATCGAAATGGCGGAAAACGGCGACAGCGGCCACCCGAACGAAATTGCCTTCTCCTCCAGCAATAAAGCCTATGACGAAGACTGGTCCGGAGATAAAAGCGGTATCAGCCTTTATAAGGCTGCAGCGAAATTTAAATACGGCCCGGTCTGGGCGCGCGGGGGGTATATTCAGCCAACCGGCCAGACGCTGTTAGCGCCGCACTGGAGCTTTATGCCTGGTACCTATCAGGGTGCAGAAGCCGGGGCTAACTTTGACTACGGTGACGCAGGTGCGTTGAGCTTCTCCTATATGTGGACCAACGAGTACAAAGCACCGTGGCACATCGAAATGGATAAGTTCTACCAGAACGATAAGAAAACCAAAGTCGATTACCTCCACTCGCTGGGCGCGAAGTACGACTTTAAAAACGATCTGGTTCTGGAAGCCGCATTTGGTCAGGCGGAAGGCTATATCGATCAGTATTTTGCTAAAGCCAGCTACAAATTTGATATCGCCGGTAGCCCGCTGAGCACCAGCTACCAGTTCTACGGTACGCGCGATAAGGTCAGCGATGGCAGCGTAAATGACATTTATAACGGCACCGCGTGGCTTCAGGCGCTGACCTTCGGCTACAAAGTCGGTCAGGTTGATTTGCGTCTGGAAGGGACATGGGTGAAGGCGGAAGGGCAGCAGGGCTACTTCCTGCAGCGTATGACCCCGACCTATGCATCATCCAACGGTCGTCTGGATATCTGGTGGGATAACCGCTCCGACTTCAACGCCGACGGCGAGAAAGCGGTCTTCTTCGGCGCCATGTATGACCTGAAAAACTGGAACCTGCCTGGCTGGGCGGTGGGTGCTTCTTACGCATACGCCTGGGACGCAAAACCAGCAGACATGGCGACGCCGGATGCCTACTACGATCCAAACTATCGCCTGAAAGAGTCCTCCTACAGCCTGGATGCTATCTATACCCTGCAGGATGGCCGCGCGAAAGGCACGATGTTCAAGCTGCACTTCACCCAGTATGACAACCACTCCGATATTCCAAGCTATGCGGGCGGTTACGGCAACATCTTCCAGGATGAACGTGACGTCAAATTCATGGTTATCGCCCCATTCACCATCTTCTGATAAGCACACCGGCGGGCTGAATCCCGCCGGTCTGGAGACTGCACATGATGAAAAAAATTGTAATCGTCGCGTTGCTGGCATCAGGGCTGGTGGCGTGCGTTCAGACTCAGGCGCCGAAAGAGGATTCCCGTCTGAAGGAGGCGTATAGCGCCTGTATTAATACTGCGGAAGGCTCGCCGGAGAAAATCGAAGCCTGTCAGAGCGTGCTGAATGTGTTGAAGAAAGAGAAAGCGCATGAGCAGTTCGCGACGCAGGAGAACGTTCGGGTGATGGATTATCAGGCCTGTATTCAGGCGCGTAAAACCGGTAACGATCAGGAAGTGGCGAAGCGTTGCGATAAGATCTGGAACGAGATACGCAATAACAATAAATAAGTTGCTTTACGCCCGGTGGCACTTTGCTTACCGGGCTTTTTTGACGCAAAAAAAGCCAACCTTGCGGCTGGCTCAGAGTATGAACGCTAACTTATTTTGTGTCGTGAGCGTGTTCATTCTCGCGGCAATCCCCTTCAGCGCAGTGACCGTAAAGGTACAGGCTGTGGTTGGTCAGGCGAATGCCGTGACGAGCTGCGATTTCACGCTGACGCGCTTCGATGGAATCATCGCTAAATTCAATGACCTTGCCGCAATCGAGGCAGATCAGGTGATCGTGGTGATGCTGCTGGGTCAGTTCGAATACAGATTTACCGCCTTCGAAATTATGACGGGTAACAATGCCCGCGTCATCAAACTGGTTCAGCACGCGATAAACGGTGGCCAGCCCAATCTCTTCACCCATGTCGATAAGACGTTTATAAAGGTCTTCCGCACTGACATGGTGATTGTCTGGACCCTGAAGCACTTCGAGGATTTTTAATCGAGGAAGCGTTACTTTCAGGCCAGCCTTCTTTAATGCGGTATTGTTGTCAGTCATGCGGAATCTGTCCTGTTGCTAAACGATTCACTTCTGAAGGAAGTGACAGAAAATGCACCTGGGTTAATGCGTCTCATTATAGAACTGCCATGCCTAAATGAAAACTGCAAGTCTCAGGCAAAGTATGCTTATAAAAACGTGGTATCACCAACAAACTTGCTCAATGGAAACCACATTTTGCCAGGGAGACATTGTACAGGTCTGGGCGAAAAAGTTAAAAGTTTGTAGCAATTAATTTAATCGGTTTTACCTGGAAAACGGGCGCAACCTGCGTTGCGCCGTAGAAAAAATCAGGCGTTGAGAATATCGTCCAGGTGGAGTTCTTCACGGATCTGCTTAACCCACTTCTCTACACGCTCTGCCGTAAGCTCAGGCTGACGGTCTTCGTCAATGGCCAGACCGACAAAATGATCGTCATCGGCCAGGCCTTTAGAGGCTTCGAAGTGGTAACCGGCAGTCGGCCAGTGACCAACAATAACCGCGCCATTCGGCTCAATGATGTCGCGAATCGTCCCCAGCGCGTCACAGAAGTACTCGGCATAGTCTTCCTGATCGCCACAGCCAAACAGTGCGACCAGCTTCCCGTTGAAGTCCACCTCTTCCAGCGTCGGGAAGAAATCGTCCCAGTCGCACTGGGCTTCACCGTAGTACCAGGTTGGAATACCCAGCAGCAGAATGTCATAGCCCTCGAGATCTTCTTTGCTGCTCTTGGCGATGTCATGCACATCAGCAACGTCTTTACCGAGCTGTTTCTGAATGTTTTTTGCGATATTTTCGGTATTGCCGGTATCACTGCCGAAGAAAATGCCGATGATTGCCATGAGTAAAATAACCTCTTGAAACTTAATGGTATGGTGGCGCAATTCGGCCACGGATAAGGGCAATAATAGCAGAACTGGCAACCCTGCGGAAACCGCTATCGCGCAGGACTGCACTCTGTGCTACATGAAAAGGGCGATAAAGGGGTTTTTCAGACTTATGCCTGGCTGCGAAGCGTCTCAAGCTGAGCGATGAGCATCTCTTCAATAAGCTCGCTGCGGCTGATATTACGCGCCTCGGCCAGCTCGTTAAGCGCATCGACAGCGTCAGCGTTGAGCTTCAGTTCGACACGCTTAAGCCCACGATTTTTATCGCGTTTAAGCTGATTGCGTTTATTGATACGCAGCTGTTCATCGCGCGAAAGCGGATTCGTTTTCGGTCGTCCCGGTCGACGCTCATTCGCGAACAGATCTAGTGTCGTACGGTCCGTTTGTTCTTTGGCCATGATTCTGAGACTTCGGGGGAAACACGCCGCCCTGCTAAAGCCCGGGCGATAAGCGCGCCATCATACATCAGCAAAAACGGCACGCCAACGACTGGAAGCCTGTCATCTTCCAGTCGCTCTCTTTTTAATCAATTTGCAGTATCAGCGAGATAGCGGCGGGTAGCGCGCAGTACAGCGTCAGGTTTTTCGGCGTGAACCCAGTGCCCGGCCCCGGCAATCACGTGGGCGCGCGCCTGCGGGAACTGTGCCAGCAGCGTGTCGCGATAAGCGTCGGTAATATAAGGAGAGTGGCCGCCGCGAATAAAGAGAGCAGGGTGCGGCCAGGCGGGGACGGTTTCCCAGCCCACGATGTTGTTGTACTGGTCCCACAGCACCGGCACGTTAAAACGCCATTGCCCGTCAACAAACGACTTCAAAAGGAACTGCACCACGCCTTCTTCATCAAGATGTTCACGCATAACCGTTGCCGCCTGCTGACGTGTGGAAACGCCAGCTGCAGTTACAGCATTAATTGCTGCGAAAATCTCATCATGACGTCGAACGTCGTAGTCCACAGGGGCAACATCAATGACCACAAGCCCGGAAATGCGTTCTGGCGCCAGCGCGGTGAGCGCCATAACCGCTTTACCGCCCATTGAATGCCCGATGAGGGTCACCTTCTGCAGATTGTGCGCATCAAGCGTATCCAGCAGATCCTGCGCCATTGCCGCATAGGTCATTTCGTCTGAGCGGCCGGAAAGCCCGTGATTGCGCATATCAACCTGTAGAATATCGTGATCGGTGACCAAATCGCGGGCCAGCACGCCCAGGTTATCCAGGCTGCCAAAAAGTCCATGAACCAGCACGATGGGGGAATTATTGTTCGGCGATTGTGCAGTTTGCGCTCGGGTATTCAATTTCATGGCAAAGTTCTTTTTTTACGTATGTCAGGTTAGGGTATCATGTTGACCATTCTGCCGCCCGGCTGCAAGGTTCCAGTTTAATCTGACTTTTGCCGCCAACCTGGTTTGACGCTATCCGCTGTTGGGATTTGACCTTATAATCCCAATGACTTGTATTCAGATAAGATATCGCACTGGATTAAGATGAAAACAATCGAAGTTGATGACGAACTCTATCAGTATATTGCCAGCCAGACGCGGCATATCGGGGAGAGCGCGTCCGACATTTTACGGCGCATGCTTAAAATTTCCGCCGCTTCACAGCCTGCCACCCCAGTTACCAAAGATGTCGTGTCTCAGCCGAGCGTTGCTGCACAGGCAAAACCTGCCGTGACGCCGGTAAAAGATAAAGTGCGCGCGATGCGTGAGCTGCTGCTCTCCGACGAATATGCGGAGCAGAAAAAGGCGGTCAACCGTTTTATGCTGGTGCTGTCTACACTTTACGCCCTGGATAACAAAGCGTTTGCTGAAGCGACCGAGTCGCTGCACGGCCGTACCCGCGTCTATTTCGCGGGCGACGAGCAGACGCTGCTGCAAAATGGCAATCAAACCAAACCTAAACATGTCCCTGGCACCCCGTACTGGGTGATCACCAATACCAATACGGGCCGCAAGTGCAGCATGATTGAACACATCATGCAGTCCATGCAGTTCCCGGCGGAATTGATTGAAAAGGTTTGCGGTACAATTTAACCCTTGCATCATAAGGACCCGGTAATGGCAAATCACAGCCGTGCAGGCCAACCTGCACAACAAAGCGATTTGATTAACGTCGCTCAGCTGACCGCGCAGTATTACGTGCTGAAACCGGTCGTGGGCAACGCAGAACACGCAGTGAAGTTTGGTACATCTGGTCACCGCGGCAGCGCGGCGCGCCACAGCTTTAACGAACCGCATATTCTGGCCATTGCTCAGGCCATTGCGGAAGAGCGCGCCAAAAACGGCGTTACCGGTCCGTGCTACGTGGGCAAAGATACCCATGCGCTGTCTGAACCGGCGTTCATTTCCGTGCTGGAAGTGCTGGCGGCAAACGGCGTTGACGTGATTGTGCAGGAGAACAACGGCTTCACCCCAACGCCGGCGGTATCAAACGCAATCCTTGTGCACAACAAAAAAGGTGGCGCACTGGCAGACGGGATCGTTATCACGCCATCCCACAACCCGCCGGAAGACGGTGGTATTAAATACAACCCACCTAACGGCGGCCCGGCTGACACCAACGTCACCAAAGTGGTGGAAGATCGTGCAAACGCGCTGCTGGCTGACGGCCTGAAAGGCGTTAAACGTATTTCTCTTGATGAAGCGATGGCCTCCGGCCACGTGAAAGAGCAGGATCTGGTTCAGCCGTTCGTGGAAGGGCTGGCGGATATCGTCGATATGGCGGCGATTCAGAAAGCCGGCCTGAAGCTGGGCGTGGATCCGCTGGGCGGCTCCGGTATTGAGTACTGGAAGCGCATCGCCGAGCACTACAAGCTGGATCTGACCATCGTGAACGATCACGTCGATCAGACCTTCCGCTTCATGCACCTGGACAAAGACGGTGCGATCCGTATGGACTGCTCCTCCGAGTGCGCGATGGCGGGCCTGCTGGCGCTGCGCGACAAGTTCGATCTGGCATTTGCTAACGACCCGGATTATGACCGTCACGGCATCGTCACCCCTGCCGGGCTGATGAACCCGAACCACTACCTGGCTGTTGCGATCAACTACTTGTTCCAGCACCGCCCGCAGTGGGGCAAAGAGGTGGCTGTCGGTAAAACACTGGTCTCTTCTGCGATGATCGACCGCGTGGTGGACGCGCTGGGCCGCAAGCTGGTGGAAGTGCCGGTGGGCTTCAAGTGGTTCGTTGACGGTCTGCACGACGGCAGCTTTGGCTTCGGCGGCGAAGAGAGCGCGGGCGCGTCCTTCCTGCGCTTCGACGGCACCCCGTGGTCAACCGATAAAGACGGCATCATCATGTGCCTGCTGGCGGCGGAAATTACTGCGGTTACCGGCAAGAACCCGCAGGAACACTACAACGAGCTGGCGGCACGCTTTGGTGCGCCAAGCTATAACCGTATCCAGGCTGGCGCGACCTCTGCGCAGAAAGCTGCCTTGTCCAAACTCTCCCCAGAGATGGTCAGCGCAAGCACCCTGGCAGGCGATCCGATCACCGCGCGTCTGACGGCGGCACCGGGTAACGGTGCGTCTATCGGCGGACTGAAAGTGATGACCGAAAACGGCTGGTTCGCCGCGCGTCCGTCCGGTACGGAAGATGCGTACAAAATCTATTGCGAAAGCTTCCTCGGCGCTGAGCACCGCCAGCAGATTGAGAAAGAGGCGGTAGAGATTGTCAGCGAAGTGCTGAAAAACGCGTAAGTAGTGTTCTGGTGCGGGCTGATGCCCTCACCCCGGCCCTCTCCCACAGGGAGAGGGAGAAAAAGGCCCGGTAAGCGTTAGCGCCACCGGGCTTTTTTTAGCTATGTTTGTTCTTCAATTCAAACCGCGGTGACACCAGACCGTATAGCGTCCAGCCCATAAAGGTCACCATCGCGCCATACAGCATCGCCTCCTGGCCGGATGAGTAGAGCGCATAGAAGCTGTAGATTGCCCCAATCAGCGCCACAATATTCGCCGCACGCGCTTTGCGTGGAACAACTTTCGCCACCTTCTGAATGATCGCCAGCGCCGCCATCGACAGAATATACGGAATGATATTCGTCACCACCGCCAGGTTGACCAGCACGTTAAACTGGCTGTTCAGGGACGGGCTAATGGTCATCAGCGACAATCCACTCTGGAAGATGACAATCGCCAGCATCCCCTGCACCGGCGCATCCGCTTTGGTCACGCGGGAGAAGATTTTTGGGAAGTAACCTTCATCAGCCGAGGATTTAAACACCTGTGCGATGGTGAACTGCCAGCCGAGCAGCGAGCCGCAGCAGGACATCACCATCAGACCCATGATCACTTTCCCGACTTCCGGGGTGAACATCTGGGCAAAGGCCAGCCCGAACGGCGCCGTGGAGTTAGCCAGATCCATGTTTGGCACAATCCCGGCAATGACGTTAGTCGAGACGATATAGATCACCGCCGCGCCCAGCGTTCCGCCGAGGACCGCAATCGGCACGTTCTTCTCCGGGTTCTCTACCACTTCTGCGTTCGCACAGGCGGATTCCAGACCCAGGAAGGCCCAGAGCGTCATGGCGATAGACGAGCCCACTGCCGTAAAGAACGGCACGTGGTGCGGATTCCAGGAGTTGGCGTAGAGCGTTGGGCTGAACCAGAACCAGCCGATGATGCACAGGCCGACAACCGGGATAATCACGCCCCAGACGGTGATGCTGGAGAGCTGACCGGTAATGCGCGCGCCACCAAAGTTGGCCACGGTGCAGATCCACAGAACCCCGATGGTCGCCAGCCCAATTTGTACCGGGCTGAGCGTCACGCCAAACAACTCCGTGCCGTAGCCGACGGCGGAAATGGCAATCGCCACGTTGGCGATCAGCAGCGATACGCCGTAGGTGTAGTTCGCCATAAAGTTGCCGGACTTACCAAAGGCGTACTCAGCATAGCCGCCCATGCCACCTGACTTGCGGCTGAACATCCCACACTTGGCGAACGCCCACGCCAGTGCCATCGATCCTACGGCGGTAACAAGCCAGGAGATAATCGAAATCGTCCCCACTTCGGCGAGCTTGGTGGGCAGCATAATAATCCCGGAACCCATCATGTTGACCATGGTAAGGATAGTCAGCTGCACCACGCCCATCTTATTGGACTTACTCATAATTTCTCTCCTTTCAGCAGCGCGGGCTGAGCGGCGGATTGTTTGATGACGTAGCAGCGAACCTGTTTGCGACCGTCACACTCCTCGACATACACGCCCTGCAACTCCGGCGCGAAGCCCGGCAGCAGGTTGATGCCTTCTTCCAGTGCGGCAAAGTAGCGCAGCACGGAACCGCCCCAGACTTCCCCTGGAACCACGCACAGCACCCCCGGTGGGTAAGGAAGCGCACCTTCAGCGGCGATGCGGCCTTCCGCGTCGCGCAGGGAGACCAGCTCGACCTCGCCGCGCAGGTAGGCGTAGTTCGCGTCCTGCGGATTCATCATCACACGTGGGAAGTGAGACTTGCGGAACATCTCTTTTTGCAGCTGCTTCACGTTGTGGCGGGCGTACAGGTCATGCATTTCCTGGCAGATCTGGCGCAGGGTGTAATCTGCGTAACGTTCCGGATGTTGTTTGTAGAGAGAAGGCAAGACCTCTTTCAGCGGAACATCGCTCTCGAGCAGTTTTTCGAAGCGCACCAGCTGTGCCACAAGCTGCTGCAGCTTGCCCATATCTTCCGCCGGCGTGAGCAGGAACAGGATCGAGTTGAGATCGCATTTTTCCGGCACGATGCCGTTTTCGCGAAGGAAGTTGGCAAGGATAGTGGCGGGCACGCCGAAGTCGTCATACTCCCCGGTGCGGGCGTTAATGCCCGGCGTGGTCAGCAGGAGCTTGCACGGGTCGATAAAATACTGGTGCTCAGCGTAGCCTTCAAAAGCGTGCCAGTTTTCACCCGGCACGAAGTGGAAGAAGCGTAGATCGGTTGCAATCTCCGCCGTGTCCCAGCTTTCCCACGGACGGCCATCCACCGTCTCCGGCACGAACGGGCGCAGATACCGGCAGTTCTCCAGGATCAGCTTGCGCGCTTCGATACCATTAACCACGCAGTCCATCCACATGTTGCGGCCGCTCTGGCCTTCATGCATGCGGGCGTTGATGTCCAGCGCAGCGAACAGCGGATAAAACGGGCTTGTGGAGGCATGCATCATGAAGGCATTATTCAGCCGCTTATGTGGGACATAGCGCTGTTGACCTTTGATATGGCTGTCTTTCTTATGGATTTGCGAGGTCTGCGAGAAGCCAGCCTGCTGTTTATGCACGGACTGGGTGACCAGGATCCCCGGATCGTTTTGGTTCAGCTCCAGCAGCAGCGGCGAGCAGTCGGCCATCATCGGAATAAACTGCTCGTAACCCACCCAGGCCGAGTCAAACAGGATGTAATCACACAGGTGCCCAATCTTATCCACCACCTGACGGGCGTTATAGATGGTGCCGTCGTAGGTACCCAGCTGGATCACCGCCAGACGGAACGGACGTTCGTCGCGCGCGCGGCCCGGCGCCACCTCTGCTACCAGCTCGCGCAAATAGCTTTCTTCGAAGCAGTGGGCGTCAATGCCGCCAATGAAGCCGTACGGGTTGCGCGCCGTTTCCAGATAGACCGGCGTTGCACCGGCCTGGAGGAGGGCACCGTGATGGTTAGATTTGTGGTTATTACGGTCGAACAGCACCAGGTCCCCCGGGGTGAGCAGAGCGTTAAGCACCACTTTGTTGGATGACGAGGTGCCGTTCAGCACGAAGTAGGTCTTATCGGCATTAAAGACTTTTGCCGCATGCTGCTGGGCGATGCGCGGCGCGCCTTCGTGGATCAGCAGATCGCCCATCGCCACGTCGGCGTTGCACAGATCGGCGCGGAAAAGCGTCTCACCAAAGAAATCGACAAATTGATTGCCGGCAGGATGGCGGCGAAAGAACTGGCCACCCTGATGCCCCGGGCAGTCAAACGCGCTGTTGCCCTGTTTTACATAGTCGACAAGGGCGCGGAAAAACGGCGGGCGCAGCTGGGTTTCATACTTCTGGGCGGCCGCTTCCAGCTGGCGTCCATAAAAGTCGTTGCTGGTGTCTGAGAACTCAAATACGCCATGAATGCGCGATAAATAGTCTGCCGGGATGAACTCTTCTTTGTGCGTTGCGACAAATACGGGAATGCCAAAACCGGTGGCTTCTATTTCGTCCAGAATACCGCTGGCAATATCCGTAACCGTCAGAACAATGGCGGCAACATCAATATAATCAGAGGCGCGGACATCCACCAGTTCACGCTGGGTAGTAAAGCAATCCGGACATGCACGGCTGGCTGCGATTTTTAAACTTTTCATCTTTCTCTCTTTATTTTAGGTAATAAGCGTCCCTCGATTTCTTGCAAGAAAGAAATCGATAATTTTCCGGAAAAAAAAGCAAAGGGTGGCCGCTGATTAAAATCAGTGAATTGCTTTTTTGATGATTGAAATTCAGTCCGCCCGGTGCGGATGAGTCTGAATCAGGATGAATGAGCGCACGAGATCACAGGCAATAGCCTGTAAAATAAGGTGTTTAAGGATAGCCTGTAAGCGAGTGCGCCAGAAGTCGAAGGACTACCGGGCATTAAAGAGATGAAAGTCAAAGCAGTTTCGGTGGGCAAACATCATGATATGTGTTGTCCGCCTTATATGGGGCATTAAGCGATTGTTGTTTTCCATGTTTCATTTTCCTTTCAGTAATTGAAAGCATGGTCATTTTATCCAGGAAAAGCCGATTAACCGTGAGGTAGATCACCGTTAACCGATCAAATCAGAAATAAATATTCGTTTCAAATGAATATCGCAGATCAAAATTCTGATTTGTTGATGATGCGTTAACGGGTTGTTCTGTTAATGTTTTAAATGAGCGAAAATAACCCGAAAAAATAACGCATGGGTTATTTGTGAAATATTTTCTGAGGGATTTCGTTTTTATTTAAAAATAAAGTGAATAGTTATTCAAAGCATAAACCGATAACCGATACCGGTTTCAGTTAATAAATGGCGAGGGCGAGCGGGGTCGACTTCGAGTTTCTGACGAAGATGTCCCATATATATGCGTAAATAATGACTATGTTCCACAGCATTGGGTCCCCATACCTGACTTAACAGCTGGCGTTGGGTGAGTACCTTGCCGTGGTTGTTGAGCAGTACGGCGAGCAGGCGAAATTCTATTGGCGTGAGGTGAATTTCCTCATCGCCGCGCATAATGCGTCGCGCGGCCAGGTCAACCCGGATATCCCCAAACGTGTAGGTTGGGTCAGCGGGCGTGGTTGCGCTGTGGCGGCGCAGCGCCACGCGCAGGCGAGCCTGTAGCTCGCCGATACCAAAAGGTTTAATCAGATAATCGTCCGCCCCGGCATCCAGCGCCGCGATTTTATCCGTCTCTTCAGTACGGGCCGAGAGCACGAGGATCGGCATCTGGCTCCACTGACGCACTTCCCGGATAAAATCAATGCCGTCACCGTCCGGCAGGCCAAGATCGAGGATCACCAGGTCCGGCTTGCGGGTGGCGGCTTCAATTAAACCCCGCTGAAGCGTACCCGCATCATGAACGCGCAGACCGTCACCTTCCAGCGCAGCGCGCAGAAAACGGCTAATGGCGATCTCATCTTCAACAATCAGAACGTTGATCACAAATCCTCTGGTAATTCATTAAGTTCTGGCGGGGTTTCCAGAGGAAGTGTAACACAAAAACGCGCGCCGCCTTCCGGACGATTCTCCGCGGAGATGGTCCCGCCATGGACGTCAATAATTGCCTGGCAAATCGCCAGCCCCAGCCCCACGCCCGGAATGGCCGACTCCTTATTGCCGCGCGCGAATTTTTCGAAAATAGCCATCTCCTGCCCGGCAGGAATGCCCGGTCCGGTATCCCAGACGTCAAGATGAAGCGTGCCATCGTCCACTGTCGCATCCACACCAATCCGGGCGCTGGCACCCGCATATTTGCCAGCATTTTCCAGCAGGTTGATCAGCACCCGCTCAAAGAGCGGGCCATCAACGTGAATTAACGTCAGTGGCTCGGGCATGTTCAGCGCAATATGCCGCCCGCCTAAGCCAGGTTCGAGCATTTTCAGCGCGCTGCCCACCACTTCTTCGAGCGTGAGCCACTCTTTTTTGAGGTTAAAACCGCCTGACTGGATACGCGCCATATCGAGCAGGTTATTCACCAGGCGCGTGGTATTCAGCACATGCTGGCGGATTTCGCTGGCCTGAAGGGCGTGCTTAGAGCCTTCCGCTGCCAGGTCCAGCGTCAGAATTTCTGACTGGCCAAACAGGACGGTAAGTGGTGTACGCAGGTCGTGAGACAGCGCCGCCAGCAGCGAGTTACGAATGCTTTCCCGCTCGCTCGCCAGCCGGGCCTGTTCTTCACTGGCAGTGAGCGCCAGCCGTTCCAGCGCGCTGGCAACCAGCAGGGTAAAGGTCTCCAGCAGTCGCTGCTGTTCGGGGATCATCAGCTGGCGCAGGTTGGAGGGCTCAACAATCACCAGCCCCTGATTTTTATCGGCACTGCGCAGCGGCAGAATTTGATAGGGTACGCCGGGCAGGGTGTCAGTCCCTGCGCCCGCGGGTAGCCCTTTATCAAAGCTCCAGCGCGCGATGGCTTCATCCCAGGGCGTCATGCCTGAGGCCGACGTCAGCGGGCGCAGCTTACCGTGTTCGTCAGGGAGTAAAATCAGGTTGCTGGCATGAAACGTCGAGCGAATAAACTGCTCGCTGGTCTGCACAATATCCAGCGGCGTACGGCCCACCGCCAGCGATTTAGACATCTCATACAGATGGCGCGTGCGCTGTTCGCGATAGCGGGCGATACGCGCCTGGTAGCGCACGCCGGCCGTCAGGTTCCCGATCACCAGCCCGACGGTGAGCATCACGCCGAAGGTGAGGATGTATTGCACGTCTGAAACCGCGAGCGTCCCGCGAGGATCAATAAAGAATAGATCGAAGCTGATGACGTTGATCACCGTCGCCAGTACCGACGGCCAGCGTCCGTAAAAGAGCGCCACCACCACTACGCCAAGCAGGTAGATCATCACCAGGTTGGCCGCGTCGAAGGCAATCAGCCATTTGCTGGCAATAATAGTGATCAGGGCGCAGAGCACAACGGCGACAAAACAGCCGCGAAGCTGAATACGCCATTTATCGCTGAAGGCACGGCTGTCCGGGGCGCGGCTGGGTAACGGCGTGGGCTTGTCATCCAGCGCCACGATCACCAGGTCCAGATCCGGCGCGCGGCGGGCCAGCTTGTCGGCAAAGGATTCGCGGCTAAACCAGCGGCGATGCTGGCGGCGGCCAATGACAATTTTCCCCAGGTTATGCTCCCGCGCGTAGCGCAGTATGGCTTTATCTTCCTGTGGATCGGAGAGCGTTGCGGTTTCAGCGCCCAGCTCCTGCGCCAGGCGCAGCGAACTCAGGATCGCGCGGCGCTGGTTTTCGGGCAGAGCGTGCAACTGCGGCGTTTCGACATACACCGCATGCCAGACGCTGCCAAATTTGGCCGCCAGGCGCGCAGCGGTGCGGACAAGCTTTTCATTGCCGCTGCCGTGCCCCACGCACAGCAGGATGGCATCCCGCGTATGCCAGACGCGCTCCTGGCCCTGCAGGTCGCGCCAGGCGCGCATCTGATCGTCGACGCGATCGGCAGTACGACGCAGAGCCAGCTCGCGCAGGGCAATCAGGTTACCTTTTCGGAAAAAATGTTCGATGGCGCGCTCGGCCTGGCCGGCGATGTAGACTTTGCCTTCATGCAGGCGCTGGCGTAAATCATCGGGGGGCAGGTCGACCAGCACCACCTCGTCCGCGGAATCAAAGAAGGGATCCGGCACCGTCTCTCGCACCTGAATGCCGGTCACGCCGCTGACCACGTCGTTCAGGCTTTCCAGATGCTGAACGTTAACCGTCGTGAAAACATCGATGCCGGCTTCAAGTAGCTCTTCAACATCCTGCCAGCGTTTTGGATGGCGTGAGCCTGGCGCATTGCTGTGCGCCAGTTCGTCCATCAGGATAAGGGCGGGACGGCGGGCGAGGGCTGCATCAATATCAAACTCAGTGACTAACCGACCACGATGGCTGATGCGGCGGGGCGGCTGGGTAGCCAGCCCCTTCAGCAGCGACGCCGTCTCTTTACGTCCGTGGGTTTCAACCACGCCGATCAGAATATCGAGCCCCTGCGCCCGAAGCCGCTGGGCTTCCGTCAGCATGGCGAAGGTTTTCCCGACGCCCGCGCAGGCGCCAAAGAAAATTTTCAGTTTGCCGCGATGGGCTTCAGCCGTCTGTTCAAGCAGCCTGTCCGGATCCGGGCGCATGGGCTCGTCGGTCATTTAGTTTTTCCTTAGCGCGTCCAGCGCCAGATTCAGCTCAACAATATTCACCACGGGCATGCCGATGAAGCTGACCAGCGGTTTTTGCGTGTGTTCAGCAACCAGCTTGCTCACCTGTTCGATGGTCAACTGACGGGCGGCGGCGACGCGCGGGATTTGCCAGGCCACTGCTGCCGGGGTCAGGCTGTAGTCCAGCCCGCTGGCCGAGGCGGTTACCAGCTCGACGGGCACCTCACGGGTGGCCAGCGGATTGGCAGCGCGCAGGGCTGCCACGCGCTCAGCAACGGCTTTATCCAGCTCAGGGTTGCTGCCCGCCAGGTTACTGCCGCCGGATGCCATCGGATTATACGGGCTTTCGGCAGTGGCGGAAGGGCGACCCTGGAAGTAACGAGCATCCGTAAAGTTCTGACCAATCAGGAGCGAACCGCGATTTTCACCGTTTTGCATAATCAGCGAGCCGTTGGCCTGATCCTTAAACCACCACTGGCCCAGCGCGGTAGTTACCAGCGGGTACAGCCCGCCGGTAATGAGAGACAGCAGAATAAACAGAAGTATAGCGGGGCGTAACATTGTCATTTGATTCACCTTTTAAACCAGCCCGAACAGGGTCAACAGCAGGTCGATAGCCTTGATACCGATGAAAGGCACCACCAGCCCGCCCAGGCCGTAAATCCACAGGTTGCGGCGCAGCATGGCGGCCGCCGTAAGTGGCTTATAGCTCACGCCCTTCAGCGCCAGCGGGATCAGGAAGACAATAATCAGGGCGTTAAAGATCACGGCGCTCAGAATGGCCGATGCCGGGGAGTGCAGGTGCATCACGTTCAGCGCGTTTAATTGCGGATAGGTCGCGGCAAACGCGGCCGGAATGATGGCGAAGTACTTTGCCACATCGTTAGCGATACTGAACGTGGTCAGCGAACCGCGCGTCATCAGCATCTGCTTGCCAATGTGCACCACCTCAATCAGCTTGGTCGGGTTTGAGTCGAGGTCGACCATATTCCCCGCCTCTTTTGCCGCCTGGGTACCAGAGTTCATCGCCACCGCCACGTCGGCCTGCGCCAGGGCAGGGGCGTCGTTGGTACCGTCACCGGTCATGGCGACCAGACGGCCTTCCGCCTGATACTGACGGATCAGCGCGAGCTTCGCTTCCGGCGTGGCCTCGGAAAGGAAATCATCCACGCCCGCTTCGGCGGCAATCGCCGCGGCGGTAAGACGGTTATCCCCGGTGATCATCACCGTTTTGATGCCCATTTTACGCAGCTGGGCAAAGCGCTCCTTGATGCCGCCTTTGACGATATCCTTCAGGGCAATCACCCCCAGCACGTTCGAGCCTTCTGCCACCACCAGCGGCGTGGCCCCCTGACGGGCCACGCTTTCGACCAGGTTGTCCACTTCTGGCGGGAAGTGGCCATTGTTTGCCTCAATGTGGCGACGAATGGCGTCAACGGAGCCTTTACGGATCATCCGGTCCTGAATGTTAATACCGCTCATGCGGGTTTGCGCCGTGAAGGGCACGAAGGTAGCATGCAGGCTCTGAACGTCGCGCTGGCGAAGGTTAAAACGCTGCTTGGCGAGGATCACGATACTGCGACCTTCAGGGGTTTCATCGGCAAGCGAGGAGAGCTGCGCGGCGTCCGCCAGCGTTTTTTCATCCACGCCCGGAGCGGGTAAGAATTCGGACGCCTGGCGGTTACCGAGGGTAATGGTCCCGGTTTTATCCAGCAGCAAGACATCCACGTCACCGGCTGCTTCAACCGCACGCCCGCTGGTGGCGATGACGTTTGCACCGAGCATGCGGCTCATGCCGGCCACGCCGATGGCCGATAGCAGGCCGCCGATGGTGGTGGGGATCAGGCAGACCAGCAGCGCCACCAGCACCGTGATGGTGACCGCGGTGCCGCCGTAAGCGGAGAACGGCCACAGCGTCGCGGTTGCCAGCAGGAAGACGATTGTCAGGGCCACCAGCAGGATGGTCAGGGCGATTTCGTTAGGTGTTTTACGGCGCTGGGCGCCTTCCACCATGGCGATCATCCTGTCGAGGAAAGTTTCGCCCGGGTTGACGCTGCACTGGATCACCAGCCAGTCGGAAAGAATGCGCGTCCCGCCCGTCACGGAGGCAAAATCGCCGCCGGATTCACGGATCACCGGCGCGGACTCTCCGGTAATGGCGCTTTCGTCTACCGATGCGCCACCCTCAATGACTTCACCGTCGCAGGGGATGATGTCTCCGGCTTCCACCAGCACCACATCGCCTTTGCGGAGTTCATCCGCCGGAACGTGGTCCATCTGCGCGCCGTATTTCGGCTCACGCAGCTTGCGCGCAAACGCCGTTTTTTTCACCCCTTTCAGGCTGTTGGCCTGCGCTTTACTCCGGCCTTCCGCCAGCGCTTCCGCAAAGTTGGCGAACAGCACGGTAAACCACAGCCACAGGCTGATGGCGCCGGTAAACATCGCGTTTCCCGGCATGTGGCCCGTCCCCATGGCAATCGCCAGGGCGGTGGTCAGGACGCTTCCCGCCCAGACAATAAACATCACCGGGTTGTGCCACTGCACGCGCGGGCTCAGCTTTTTGACCGCATCCATAAGCGCCTGACGAACTAACATCGGTTCGAGCAGGGCCAGTTGTTTACGACTCATGACAAATACTCCGCAAAATCAGCGTAAAGAGAGAGTTTCCGCGACCGGGCCTAACGCGAGGGCGGGGATAAAGGTCAGGGCGCCGACCAGCAACACGGTGCCCGTCAGCAGGCCGATAAACAGCGCGCCGTGGGTCGGTAATGTCCCGGTGGTGGTCGGTTGAATTTTCTTATTCACCAGCGATCCGGCAATCGCCATGACCGGCACAATGACCCCGAAGCGACCCACGAACATGCAGAACGCCAGCAGGCAGTTCCAGAACGGTGAGTTGGCGCTTAAGCCCGCAAAGGCGCTGCCGTTGTTGTTGGCGGCAGAGGAGACCGCATAAAGCACTTCACTAAAGCCGTGAATGCCGGGGTTAAAAATGCCGCTGCGTCCGGCCTCGGTCATCAGCGCCAGCGCGGTGCCGAGCAGCACAAGCGCCGGGGTGACCAGAATCGCCAGCGCGGTTAACTTCATCTCGCGAACGTCGATTTTTTTACCGAGGTATTCCGGGGTGCGGCCAATCATCAGACCGGCAATAAATACCGCCAGCAGTACGAACAGCAGCATGCCGTAAAGACCCGAACCCACGCCGCCAAACACCACCTCGCCAATCTGCATCAGCCACATCGGAATCATGCCGCCAAGTGCGGTGAAAGAGTCGTGCATGGCGTTCACCGCCCCGCACGAGGCCGCCGTGGTGACCACCGCATACAGGCTGCTGGCGAGAATGCCGAAGCGGCTCTCTTTCCCTTCCATATTGATATTGCTATTCGCCCCAAGCTGCATGAAATGGCTGTTACCGTTCCATTCCGCCCACATCACCAGCGCCACGCAGACCACGAAGATCAGCGACATGGTCCAGAGCAGGGTGCGGCCCTGACGGCGATCGTTGACCACGTCACCAAAGGCAAAGCAGAGCGCAGCGGGGATCAGGAAGATCGCCAGCATCTGCACAAAATTGGTCAGGGATGTAGGGTTTTCAAACGGATGCGACGAGTTGGCGTTGAAGAAGCCGCCCCCGTTCGTCCCGAGCATCTTGATGGCTTCCTGTGACGCCACTGGCCCCATCGGCAGGAGCTGTTTTGCGCCTTCAAGCGAGGTATAAGGCGTGTAAGGCAGCAGGTTTTGCAGGCTGCCCTGCTGAATAAAGAACAGCGCGATAAGCAGTGCAATCGGCAGCAGGATCCACAGCGTAATGCGCGTTAAATCCACCCAGGCGTTACCCAGAGTACTGATTTTTTGACGCGCAAACGCACGCGTCAGCGCGAAAATTACCGCGATACCGCTGGCGGCAGAGAGGAAGTTCTGCACGGTTAACCCAGCCATCTGGCTGAAATAGCTGAGCGTGGTTTCACCGGCATAGGACTGCCAGTTGGTGTTGGTAACGAAACTGACTGCCGTATTCAGCGCCAGGTGCCAGGACAGGCCCGGCAACTGTTGCGGATTCAGCGGCAGGATGCCCTGAAGCATCAGCATGGCAAAAAGTGCAATCAGCCCGACAATATTCAGCAGCAGAATGGCGATCAGATATTCACGCCAGCTCATCTCCCGATCGTCGATTCCCAGTACGCGCCAGATCCCTTTTTCAACGCTTCCCGTACCGGGCAGGGGGACGTTGTTGATAAGCCGTGCCAGTCCCGTTCCCAGCGGCCTTGCCAGAACGAACAATACCACTAAGAAACTGGCAATAAGCAAAAACGCCTGAGCAGTCATCAGAATGCCTCCGCGTTAATCAGGGCATAGACCAGATAACCCAATAACAGGAACACCAGCACGATGCCGGCAATAAGACCTGCACTCACAATCCACCTCCGGGTGACTTTTGTTGTTGTGCTAACGTTAGGATTTACGGCGCAAAGATTTCGCAAAAATGCGCAGGGCGGATGTAAAAAAAGTATAAAAATGCCAAAGGCCACAAATTAACTATTGATAAGTAAACTGTTAACTTTTTTGTAACTTAATTACGGAGGAAGTGTAAATATTCACTAAATGGATAAAAATAAGTGGTCGGATGAGTAGTAAAATTACACGCAAAGCGATATTATTTTAGCCAGGTCACAGATTTCACATTTTCCGGAGAAGGTTTCCGGCCAACTACAGGGGAGAAAAATATGGATCTTTATAAAGAGTATCCGGCTCATATCGTGTTCATGCGTCGCACTTTCGCCGTAGTGGCTGGCGTGCTGGCCCTGCCGGTGATGCTGTTCTGGAAAGATCGTGCGCGTTTTTACAGTTATCTGCACCGCGTCTGGGCGAAAACCAGCGAAAAGCCGGTGTGGATGGATCAGGCCGAGAAAGCGACCTGCGATTTCTACTGAAACGACGCTGACGCGTAGCTATAAAAAAACCGCCAATAGCAATATGGCGGTTTTTTTGTCCCTCGGGATTCGCGGTCCGTTGGGTGGTCTTGCAGCCCCTACCCGGGATTTTTATCATACCCTCCTGTAATCAGATGGCAATCCCTCGAAGCCTTTATAAATTCCTAATTTTATTCGAGTATCTTACCTTTATAGCGGATGTTAATTATGATGCTGCGTCCCTTTCCGCCATCTCGCAAATGGGCATCGGTCCTGGGAAAGGTGTATTTACAGCCGTAAAGCAGCCCGCCTACCCGGGCTTGTGTCCACCGACTTATCACCGGTGGTGAACGGTGGAGTGGTTAGCTGCAGGGACCGCATAATGAAACGCTATTTTTGCATCGCGTTCATTGCCGCCAGCGTACTCGTTGTAAAGAGCGATGAACCGAATGTGTTTGTCGCTTTAACCACGATAGCGCAGGACAAGTAGCGTTAAGGCCGCCTTGAGCGGCCTTTTTTATTTCATCCCGTCTACACTTCATGGCAAAGTAGTTCAATGCATGCTTTTTCCTTTTACGGCATGCCCTTATGGACATAATGGATATTCGCCTGGAGTTTTATGCCCACCCATCTGGTTTGGTTTCGCGCGGATTTGCGCGTACATGACAACATCGCACTCGCGGCGGCCTGTCGCGCCAAAGACGCTAACGTATTGGCTCTGTTTATGGCTACGCCCGAGCAGTGGCGGCAGCACGATATGGCTCCGCGGCAGGCGGCTTACCTCAAATCCCATCTGAACGAACTGCAACGCGCGCTTGCCGAAAAAGGCATTCCGCTGATCTACAAAGAGGTCAGCGATTTTACCGCGCAGCTTCATATGCTGCAGGAGATATGTCAGCAGAACGGCGTTACGCATCTTTTTTATAACTACCAGTACGAACTGAACGAACAGCAGCGGGACCGCCAGCTGGAGAAAATGCTCGGAGAGGTGGTTTGTGAGGGATTTGATGACAGCGTGATGCTGGCACCGGGCAGCGTGATGACCGGCGGTCACGAAATGTATAAAGTGTTTACGCCATTTAAAAATGCTTTTGTTAAACGCCTGAAAGAGGCGCTGCCGGAGTGCGTACCTGCGCCCGCCGCCAGAGGGGAGGCTATAACCAATCAGCCTGAATTAACGTTTAACTATCCCCAACAGGCATTTGATGAACTACTGTTTCCTGCCAATGAGAAGGCCGCTATTGCGAAGCTGCGCCAGTTTTGCAAACAGGGTGCGGGAGAGTACGACGCGCGCAGGGATTTCCCGGCAATTGAAGGAACAAGCCGTTTATCGGCAAGCCTGGCGCTGGGCGCGCTCTCTCCTCGCCAGTGTTTACATCGTCTTCTGGCCGAGCAGCCGCAGGCGCTGGAGGGTGGAGCGGGTTCGGTGTGGCTGAACGAACTTATCTGGCGCGAATTCTATCGCCATCTGATGACGTATCATCCCGATCTCTGTAAGCATCGTCCGTTCATTCCCTGGACCGATAACGTCAAATGGCAGCACGATGAGGCGCTTTTACAGGCCTGGCAAAAAGGGGAGACAGGCTTTCCGATTGTTGATGCCGCCATGCGCCAGCTAAATGAAACCGGGTGGATGCACAACCGTCTGCGAATGATTACCGCCAGCTTCCTTGTGAAAGATCTGCTTATCGACTGGCGCGTTGGGGAGCGCTATTTTATTTCTCAGCTGATTGACGGTGACCTGGCGGCAAATAACGGCGGCTGGCAGTGGGCGGCCTCTACCGGCACCGATGCGGCTCCCTATTTCAGGATTTTTAATCCGACTACCCAGGGGCAAAAATTTGATGCTAACGGCGACTTTATTCGCCGCTGGTTGCCCGCGCTCAGGAACGTTCCTGCAAAAGCGATCCACGACCCGTGGGCATGGGCGGATAAACAGGGCGTAAAGCTCGATTATCCCCGCCCGATCGTTGACCATAAACAGGCGCGCGTCGCCACGCTGGCGGCGTACGAGGCCGCACGAAAAGTTTGAGAGAATGATGATGAAAAACAGTGAACTGGAACGCCTGATTAACGAAAAGCTTAATACCGCCTCCTTCAGCGACTACGGCCCGAATGGCCTGCAGGTGGAAGGGCGCGAAACGGTGCAGAAAATCATCACCGGCGTGACGGCAAGCCAGGCGCTGCTGGATGAGGCGGTGCGTCAGGACGCCGATGCGGTGATTGTCCATCACGGCTACTTCTGGAAAAACGAATCGCCGATTATTCGCGGCATGAAGCGCAACCGCCTGAAAACGCTGCTGGCAAATGACATCAACCTGTACGGTTACCACCTGCCGCTGGATGCTCACCCGGAACTGGGGAACAACGTGCAGCTAGCGCAACTGCTGGGTATTACCGTGATGGGGGAAATCGAACCGCTGGTGCCGTGGGGTGAACTGTCGATGCCGGTGCCGGGTCTGGAGCTGGCGTCATGGATCGAAGCGCGCCTGGGGCGTCGTCCGCTGTGGTGTGGCGACACGGGGCCGGATAAGGTGAAGCGTGTGGCCTGGTGTACCGGCGGCGGTCAGGGCTTTATCGACAGCGCCGCGCGCTTTGGTGTCGATGCGTTTATTACCGGCGAAGTCTCCGAGCAGACGGTTCACTCTGCGCGCGAGCAGGGGCTGCATTTTTACGCGGCAGGCCACCACGCTACCGAGCGCGGCGGTATTCGCGCCCTCAGCGAGTGGCTGACGGAAAATACCGATCTTGATGTGACTTTTATTGATATTCCTAATCCGGCCTGATGAGAGGTAGTTAAGTGCAGCGAGCGCGTTGTTATCTTCTGGGTGAAACCGCAGTCGTTCTGGAGCTTGAACCGCCGGTTACGCTCGCCACGCAGAAGCGTATCTGGCGGCTGGCACAGCGTCTGCCCGACATGCCGGGCGTCGTTGAGGCCATTCCGGGTATGAATAATATCACGGTGGTGTTGCGTAACCCGCACACGGGGGCGCTGGATGCGATTGAGCGCCTGCAGCGCTGGTGGGAGGAGAGCGAAGCGCTGGAGCCTGAATCGAGGACGATTGAGATCCCGGTTGTTTATGGCGGTAAGGGTGGCCCCGATCTGCGCGTAGTAGCTGAACACTGTGGGCTCACGGAAAAGCAGGTTGTTGAACTGCACAGCTCGGTGGAGTACGTCGTCTGGTTTCTGGGTTTTCAGCCGGGCTTTCCGTATCTGGGCGGACTATCTCCCCGGCTGCATACCCCGCGTCGGGCCGAACCGCGCCTGAGCGTTCCCGCGGGAACGGTGGCGATTGGCGGTGAACAAACCGGAATTTATCCGCTTACCTCACCGGGTGGCTGGCAGCTTATCGGGCACACCTCCATGCCGCTATTTGAACCGGGGCAGGATGCGCCGATCCTCCTGCAACCGGGTGATACCCTGCGCTTTATCCCGCAGAAGGAGGGGGTATGTTAACGCTTATTCGCGCGGGGCTTTACACCTCCGTTCAGGATGCCGGGCGCTTTGGCATGCGCCAGTCCGGCGTGAGCTACTGCGGCGCGCTTGACCGCCCATCTCTGGAGATTGCCAACTTGCTGGTCGGCAACCCGGGCAGTACGGCGGCGCTAGAAATTACTCTGGGTCAGTGTGTGATTGAGTTTGGTCAGGAGACCTGGTTCGCCTTAACCGGCGCGGGCTGCGACGCGACGCTGGACGGCAAAGCGGTGTGGACCGGCTGGCGTCTGCGGGCGAAGGCCGGGCAGCGCTTGACGCTCAAACGTCCGCTCCACGGTGTGCGTAGCTATCTTGCGGTGGCGGGGGGCATTGACGTGCCGGAGGTATTGGGGTCATCCAGTACCGATCAAAAAGCGGGCATCGGCGGACATGAAGGGCGCCTGCTGCGCGACGGGGATCGCCTGGCGATTAAGCCGTCAGCGCGCCATTTTTCCACCACGCAGGGCGTAAAACAGCTGCTGTGGGGGAACGTGATCCGCGCCTTGCCGGGACCGGAATATCAGGAGTTTGATGAGGCCTCGAAAGAGTCGTTCTGGCGCGCGCCGTGGAAGATCAGCCCGCAGAGTAACCGCATGGGCTACCGTCTGCAGGGGCAGCCGCTGACCCGCACGACGGACCGGGAGCTGCTTTCCCACGGCTTGCTGCCGGGCGTGATTCAGGTGCCAGGCAACGGGCAGCCCATCGTGCTGATGAACGATGCGCAAACCACCGGCGGTTACCCGCGCATTGCCTGTATTATCGACGCGGATCGCTACCATCTGGCGCAAATTCCTCTCGGCCAGCCGATTCATTTCGTGCAGTGTTCGCTGGAGGAGGCGCTGAAAGCGCGGCAGGATCAGCAGCGTTATCTCGAACAGCTGGCGTGGAGGCTTGATGGTAAAGATTGATTTAAACGCCGATCTGGGGGAGGGCAGCAGCGCCGATGCGGAACTGATGACCCTGGTCTCCTCGGTCAATATCGCCTGCGGCTTTCATGCGGGGGATGCGCAAACCATGCTGGAGAGCGTGCGTAATGCCATTAAAAACGGCGTGGCGATTGGCGCTCACCCGAGCTTCCCTGACCGGGAGAACTTTGGCCGCACGGCGATGGATCTGCCCCCTGAGACGATCTACGCGCAAATGCTCTACCAGATCGGTGCGCTGGAGGCGATGGTGCGCGCTGAGCACGGCGTGCTGCGCCACGTGAAGCCGCACGGTATGCTCTACAATCAGGCGGCGAAAGATGCTGCTCTGGCGGACGCCATTGCCCGCGCGGTGCGGGACTGCAATCCGCAGCTGATTTTGGTGGGCCTGGCGGGCAGCGAGCTTATTCGCGCCGGACAGCGCCTGGGGCTGACGACGCGGCAGGAAGTCTTTGCCGATCGGGGATACATGCCGGACGGCAGCCTGGTTCCGCGCACGCAGGCCGGTGCGCTGATTACTGATGAAGGCAAAGCGCTGGCGCAGACGCTGGAGATGGTGCGCGCCGGGCGGGTTACCGCCGTGGATGGAACTTCGGCAATTGTTCAGGCCGATACGGTGTGTTTACACGGCGACGGTGAGCATGCACTCCAGTTCGCGCGCCGCCTGCGGGCAGCGTTCTCTGAAGAGGGCATCCTCGTCAGCGCCGAATAATGACGATAAGGATACAAAAATGCCAGAAGGTCCGGAGATCCGCCGCGCGGCGGATAGCCTGGAGGCGGCGATAAAGGGCAAACCCCTGACCGATGTCTGGTTTGCTTTTCCTCAGCTAAAACCGTTTGAATCAGAGCTGGTGGGGCAGACGGTGACCCACATTGAAACGCGCGGCAAAGCGTTGCTCACGCATTTTTCCCATAACCTGACGTTATATAGCCATAACCAGCTTTACGGCGTCTGGCGCGTGGTGGAGTCGGGTGAACAGCCGCAAACCACCCGCGTGCTGCGCGTCAGGCTGCAAACGGCGGATAAAGCGATCCTGCTGTACAGCGCGTCAGATATCGAAATGTTAACGCCGGAGCAACTGCTCACGCATCCATTTCTTCAGCGTGTCGGGCCGGACGTGCTGGACATGCGCCTGACGGCGAGCGACGTGAAGGCACGTCTGTTATCACTAAAATTCCGCAACCGTCAGTTTTCCGGGCTGTTGCTCGATCAGGCGTTCCTGGCCGGATTAGGTAACTACCTGCGGGTGGAGATCCTCTGGGAAGTGGGGCTGGCGCCGCAGCACAAAGCCTCGCAGCTGAGCGATGAACAGCTGGAGGCGCTGTCGGAGGCGCTGCTGGATATTCCGCGGCTGTCTTACAACACGCGCGGCGTGGTGGATGAGAACAAACATCACGGGGCGCTGTTCCGGTTCAAGGTGTTTCATCGGGCGGGTAAGAAGTGCGAGCGGTGTGGCGGGATAATTGAGAAGACCACGCTCTCTTCACGACCGTTTTACTGGTGTCCTCGGTGCCAGACGTAAAAAAGCCGGGTGGCGGCTACGCCTTACCCGGCCTACATTTCGCACTTATAGGCCCGGCAAGCGAAGCGCCGCCGGGCGTGTTTATTAGCGCTTAATATCAGACTTAAAATCACGCTGCTCGTAGCCGGTATACAGCTGACGAGGACGAGCAATTTTCATGCCTTCGCTGTGCATTTCGTTCCAGTGCGCAATCCAGCCCACGGTACGCGCCATGGCGAAGATCACGGTGAACATGGAAGACGGAATGCCCATCGCTTTCAGAATAATGCCAGAGTAGAAATCGACGTTCGGGTAGAGTTTCTTCTCGATGAAGTACGGGTCGTTCAGCGCGATGTGTTCCAGCTCCATCGCCACTTCCAGCAGATCATCTTTGGTACCCAGCTCTTTCAGCACTTCGTGGCAGGTCTCACGCATGACGGTGGCGCGCGGGTCGTAGTTTTTGTAAACACGGTGACCGAAGCCCATCAGGCGGAAGGAGTCATTCTTGTCTTTCGCACGACGCACGAACTCAGGAATATGCTCAACGGTGCTGATCTCTTCCAGCATCTTCAGCGCCGCTTCGTTGGCGCCGCCGTGCGCCGGTCCCCACAGGGAGGCGATGCCCGCAGCGATACAGGCGAACGGGTTCGCGCCTGAAGAGCCGGCGGTACGGACGGTAGAGGTAGAGGCGTTCTGTTCGTGGTCAGCGTGCAGGATCAGAATACGGTCCATTGCGCGTTCCAGCACCGGGTTCACTTCGTACTCTTCGCACGGCGTGGAGAACATCATGCGCAGGAAGTTACCGGCGTAGGAGAGGTCGTTACGTGGGTACACAAACGGCTGGCCGATGGAGTATTTGTAACACATCGCCGCCATGGTAGGCATTTTGGACAGCAGACGGAACGCCGCGATATCACGGTGACGCGGGTTATTCACGTCAAGAGAATCGTGGTAGAACGCCGCCAGCGCACCGGTAATACCGCACATCACCGCCATCGGGTGAGAGTCACGACGGAACGCATGGAACAGACGGGTAATCTGCTCATGGATCATGGTGTGACGGGTTACGGTGGTTTTGAATTCATCGTATTGCGCCTGCGTCGGCTTTTCGCCGTTCAGCAGGATGTAGCACACTTCCAGGTAGTTGGATTCGGTGGCTAACTGATCGATGGGGAAGCCGCGATGGAGCAGGATACCTTCGTCACCGTCAATGTAGGTGATTTTGGATTCGCAAGATGCGGTAGAGGTAAATCCAGGGTCAAAGGTAAATACTCCTTTGGAACCCAGCGTACGGATATCAATAACATCCTGACCGAGCGTGCCTTTTAGCACATCCAGTTCAATAGCATCATCACCATTTAGGGTGAGTTTTGCCTTTGTATCAGCCATTTACGGTCTCCTTAGCGCCTTATGCTTAAGACTGCTTTTACCGGATTTGCATTCAGCTGTTAATCACCGTTACCAGATTGTTATTTGGCTTACCGCTCAGCTCACGAGGAGTAACCAGGGTACAGAGCTATGGCGCCTTGCAGGTAAACGAATGAAATATCAGTGAAACAACAGCAAATCAGCGTTTTTGCAGTCCGAATTATTCAAACCTGTATATCACTAATAACTGTCCTGATAACTTCGGTCAATACCATCACACTGTTACATAACTATTTGTCAGGTGAAAGAGAGACCTCATAACTTTTGCGCATTATATGCCTTTTCTGATGACGTTTGTAACAATATTGTTTAACATTTGTCAAATCAGATGATTAAAAATTAAAAAGATGTTGTTATCGTGACCCTGATCACTGTTCCAGAGAAAACCCAACAAACTGTATGTAGGTTAATTGTAATGATTTTGTGAACGGCCTATACTGCCGCCAGGTCTCCGGAACACCCTGCAATCCCGAGCCACCCAGCGTTGTAACGTGTCGTTTTAGCATCTGGAAGCAATGTTTTGCATGACGCGCAGTTATAGAAAAGGAACGCTGCTTGACCCGCATCGCAGTCCGGAGGAAGGAAACAATAAGAACAGCATGTGGGCGTTATTCATGATAAGAAATGTGAAAAAACAAAGACCTGTCAATCTGGATCTGAAAACGATCCGGTTCCCCGTAACAGCAATAGCGTCCATTCTGCACCGTGTTTCTGGTGTGATTACGTTTGTGGCGGTCGGTATTTTGCTGTGGTTACTGGGCACCAGCCTCTCTTCCCCTGAAGGATTCCTCCAGGCTTCGGCCATCATGAACAGCTTCTTCGTGAAATTCATCATGTGGGGCATTCTGACCGCGCTGGCATACCACGTCGTCGTGGGTGTTCGCCATATGCTGATGGACTTTGGCTATCTCGAAGAGACCTTCGAAGCCGGGAAACGCTCCGCAAACATTTCATTTGTGATTACTGTCGTGCTTTCACTTCTCGCAGGAGTTCTCGTATGGTAAGCAACGCCTCCGCATTAGGACGCAACGGCGTACATGACTTCATTCTGGTCCGTGCTACCGCTATCGTTCTCACCCTTTACATCATCTATATGATCGGTTTCTTCGCGACCAGCGGCACGCTGACGTGGGAAATCTGGAGTGGGTTCTTCGGATCCGCCTTCACCAAAGTGTTCACCCTGCTGGCCCTGTTCTCCATCCTTATTCATGCCTGGATTGGCATGTGGCAGGTGTTGACCGATTACGTTAAACCGCTGGCGATTCGCCTCCCGCTGCAGCTGGCCATTGTTGTTGCACTGGTGGTTTACGTTATTTATGGATTCGTTGTGGTGTGGGGTGTGTAATGAAACTGCCAGTCAGAGAATTTGATGCTGTTGTAATTGGTGCCGGTGGCGCAGGTATGCGTGCCGCACTACAAATTTCCCAGAGCGGCCAGACCTGTGCGCTGCTCTCTAAAGTGTTCCCGACCCGTTCCCACACTGTGTCTGCGCAGGGCGGTATCACCGTTGCGCTGGGTAACTCCCACGAAGATAACTGGGAATGGCACATGTACGACACGGTTAAAGGTTCCGACTATATCGGCGACCAGGATGCCATCGAATATATGTGTAAAACCGGCCCGGAAGCGATTCTGGAGCTGGATCACATGGGGCTGCCGTTCTCCCGTCTGGAAAATGGCACCATCTATCAGCGTCCGTTTGGCGGCCAGTCGAAAAACTTCGGCGGCGAGCAGGCGGCACGTACCGCGGCGGCGGCTGACCGTACCGGCCACGCGCTGCTGCACACCCTGTATCAGCAGAACCTGAAAAACCACACCACCATCTTCTCCGAGTGGTACGCGCTGGATCTGGTGAAAAACGCCGATGGCGCGATCGTGGGCTGTACCGCGCTGTGCATCGAAACCGGTGAAGTGGTTTACTTCAAAGCCCGCGCTACCGTGCTGGCGACCGGCGGCGCAGGCCGTATTTACCAGTCCACCACCAACGCCCACATCAACACCGGTGACGGTGTCGGTATGGCTATCCGCGCGGGCGTGCCGGTGCAGGATATGGAGATGTGGCAGTTCCACCCAACCGGTATCGCCGGTGCGGGCGTGCTGGTAACAGAAGGCTGCCGTGGTGAAGGTGGCTACCTGCTGAACAAACACGGCGAGCGCTTCATGGAGCGTTATGCCCCGAATGCGAAAGACCTGGCGGGTCGTGACGTGGTGGCACGTTCCATCATGATCGAAATCCGTGAAGGCCGCGGTTGTGACGGCCCATGGGGTCCACACGCGAAGCTGAAGCTCGACCATCTGGGTAAAGAGGTGCTGGAATCCCGTCTGCCGGGCATCCTGGAACTGTCCCGCACCTTCGCCCACGTCGACCCGGTGAAAGAGCCGATTCCGGTTATCCCAACCTGCCACTACATGATGGGCGGTATTCCGACCAAAGTGACCGGTCAGGCGCTTACCGTGAATGAGCAGGGCGAAGACGTGGTTATCCCTGGTCTGTTCGCCGTAGGCGAAATTGCCTGCGTGTCCGTACACGGCGCAAACCGTCTGGGCGGCAACTCGCTGCTGGACCTGGTAGTGTTTGGTCGTGCGGTGGGTCTGCATCTGCAGGAATCCATTGCCGAGCAGGGCGCGCTGCGTGACGCAACTGACGACGAAATTGATGCCTCTCTTGAGCGCCTCAACCGCTGGAACGGTAACCGTAACGGCGAAGATCCGGTTGAAATCCGTAAAGCGCTGCAGGAGTGCATGCAGCACAACTTCTCGGTATTCCGCGAAGGCGACGCGATGGCCAAAGGTCTTGAGCAGCTGAAAGCGATCCGCGAGCGTCTGAAAAATGCCCGTCTGGACGACACCTCCAGCGAGTTCAACACCCAGCGCGTTGAGTGCCTGGAGCTGGATAACCTGATGGAAACCGCGTTCGCGACGGCGATGTCGGCAAACTTCCGTACCGAAAGTCGTGGCGCGCATAGCCGCTTCGACTTCCCAGATCGTGATGACGAAAACTGGCTGTGCCATTCCCTGTATCTGCCAGAGTCGGAAACCATGACGCGTCGTAGCGTCAATATGGAACCGAAACTGCGTCCGGCGTTCCCGCCGAAGATTCGTACTTACTAATGCGGAGACAGGATAATGAAACTCGAATTCTCAGTTTATCGTTATAACCCGGATGTTGATGATGCTCCGCGCATGCAGGATTACACCCTGGAAGCGGAAGAAGGCCGTGACATGATGCTGCTGGATGCGTTAATCCAGCTGAAAGAAAAAGATCCTACGCTGTCGTTCCGCCGCTCCTGCCGTGAAGGGGTTTGTGGCTCTGACGGGGTGAACATGAACGGCAAAAATGGCCTGGCCTGCATCACGCCAATTTCAGCGTTGCAGCGTCCTGGTCAGAAAATTGTTATCCGTCCTCTGCCAGGCCTGCCGGTCGTGCGTGATTTGGTGGTAGACATGGGGCAATTCTATGCACAATATGAGAAGATTAAGCCTTACTTATTGAATAATGGGCAAAATCCACCCGCTCGCGAGCACTTACAGTCTCCTGAGCAGCGTGAAAAACTCGATGGGTTGTACGAGTGTATTCTTTGTGCATGTTGTTCAACGTCCTGCCCGTCGTTCTGGTGGAACCCGGACAAGTTTATCGGCCCGGCCGGTCTGCTGGCTGCCTATCGCTTCCTGATCGATAGCCGCGACACCGAAACCGATAGCCGTCTGGAAGGACTGAGTGACGCTTTCAGCGTATTCCGCTGCCATAGCATCATGAACTGCGTCAGTGTGTGTCCGAAGGGGCTGAACCCGACGCGCGCCATCGGCCATATTAAGTCGATGCTGCTGCAGCGCAGTGCGTAAGTAGTGAGAGGGGAGCGCTGTTCCCCTCACCCTAACCCTCTCCCTAAGGGAGAGGGAACAGATTGCAGAAACCTTTAAAAACTGCCAGTTAAGTAAATAATCGAGACGTTCAGCGCGAGACAAGGCGCGGCTGAACGAATCCCCTGGAGCATAGTTAACTATGTGACTGGGGTGAGTGAAAGCCGCAACGCAGTCGCAGCCGGAACGACGAAGATTATTTAGACAGTTTCTAAAGGTTCCTTCGCGGGCCAATAAGAGCTCGCAGGTGAACCCCGGCACGTACACGTGGTGTGCGTGGTAGTTTCTACGGCGAAAGTAAGCATAAAAATGCTTAAGGGATCACGATGCAGAACGGCGCAATGAAAGCCTGGCTGGACTCTTCTTACCTCTCTGGTGCAAACCAGAGCTGGATAGAACAGCTCTATGAAGACTTCTTAACCGATCCTGACTCAGTGGACGCAAACTGGCGTTCCATGTTCCAGCAGTTGCCTGGTACAGGGGTCAAACCGGATCAATTCCATTCCAAAACACGTGATTATTTCCGTCGTCTGGCGAAGGATGCCTCACGTTACTCTTCTGCGATTTCCGACCCTGACACCAATGCGAAGCAGGTTAAAGTCCTGCAGCTTATCAACGCTTATCGCTTCCGCGGTCACCAGCATGCGAATCTCGATCCGCTGGGACTGTGGAAACAAGACCGTGTGGCCGATCTCGATCCGGCGTATCACGATCTGACCGAGGCCGATTTCCAGGAAAGCTTTAACGTAGGTTCCTTTGCCATCGGCAAAGACACGATGAAGCTGGGCGATCTGATTGACGCGCTCAAGCAAACCTACTGCGGCTCCATCGGCGCGGAATATATGCACATTACCTCTACCGAAGAGAAACGCTGGATCCAGCAGCGCATCGAATCCGTAGCGGGCCACGCGACCTTCTCGGCTGACGAGAAAAAACGCTTCCTGAGTGAACTGACCGCAGCGGAAGGGCTTGAGCGCTATCTGGGCGCGAAGTTCCCGGGCGCAAAACGCTTCTCGCTGGAAGGCGGCGACGCGCTGGTGCCGATGCTGAAAGAGCTGATTCGCCACGCAGGCAAGAGCGGCACCCGTGAAGTGGTGCTCGGCATGGCGCACCGCGGTCGTCTGAACGTGCTGGTCAACGTGCTGGGTAAAAAACCGCAGGACCTGTTCGACGAATTCGCGGGCAAACATAAAGAACACCTCGGCACCGGCGACGTGAAGTATCACATGGGCTTCTCGTCGGATATCGAAACCGAAGGCGGTCTGGTTCACCTGGCGCTGGCGTTTAACCCGTCGCACCTGGAAATCGTCAGCCCGGTGGTTATCGGTTCCGTACGTGCGCGTCTGGATCGTCTGGACGAGCCGAGCAGCAATAAAGTGCTGCCAATCACCATCCACGGCGATGCGGCGGTAACAGGGCAGGGCGTGGTTCAGGAAACCCTGAACATGTCGAAAGCGCGTGGCTACGAAGTGGGCGGTACCGTTCGCATCGTGATCAACAACCAGGTGGGCTTTACTACCTCTAACCCGCTGGATGCGCGTTCTACCCCATACTGCACCGACATCGGTAAGATGGTACAGGCACCCATCTTCCACGTTAACGCGGATGACCCGGAAGCCGTTGCTTTCGTTACTCGCCTGGCGCTGGACTTCCGTAATACCTTCAAACGCGATGTGTTCATTGACCT
Source organism: Enterobacter sp. KB-280D8 (assembly GCF_041399405.1). Classification (NCBI taxonomy): domain Bacteria; kingdom Pseudomonadati; phylum Pseudomonadota; class Gammaproteobacteria; order Enterobacterales; family Enterobacteriaceae; genus Enterobacter; species Enterobacter sp. KB-280D8. Next base: position 476,250 of record NZ_JBGKEC010000002.1, on the reverse strand, counting down.
CTTCTGCTACCGCCGTCACGGCCACAACGAAGCGGATGAGCCAAGTGCAACCCAGCCGCTGATGTACCAGAAAATCAAAAAACACCCGACCCCGCGCAAAATCTATGCTGACAAGCTGGAAAGCGACAAAGTGGCGACGCTGGAAGATGCGACCGAAATGGTTAACCTCTACCGCGACGCGCTGGACGCGGGTGAATGCGTAGTGAAAGAGCTGCGCCCGATGAACATGCACTCCTTTACCTGGTCTCCGTACCTCAACCACGAGTGGGATGAGAGCTACCCGAACAAGGTGGAGATGAAGCGCCTGCAGGAGCTGGCTAAACGCATCAGCACCGTGCCGGACGCTATCGAGATGCAGTCTCGCGTAGCGAAAATTTACGCTGACCGTCAGTCCATGGCGGCAGGCGAGAAGCTGTTTGACTGGGGCGGCGCGGAAACGCTGGCTTACGCGACGCTGGTTGACGAAGGCATTCCTGTTCGTCTGTCCGGTGAAGATGCGGGTCGCGGCACCTTCTTCCACCGTCATGCGGTGGTTCACAACCAGTCTAACGGTTCAACCTACACCCCGCTGCAGCACGTGCACAACGGTCAGGGCCAGTTCAAGGTCTGGGACTCCGTGCTGTCTGAAGAAGCGGTACTGGCTTTCGAGTACGGTTACGCCACGGCAGAACCGCGCACCCTGACCATCTGGGAAGCGCAGTTCGGTGACTTCGCCAACGGTGCGCAGGTGGTTATCGACCAGTTCATCTCCTCCGGCGAGCAGAAATGGGGGCGTATGTGTGGCCTGGTGATGCTGCTGCCGCACGGTTATGAAGGTCAGGGTCCGGAGCACTCCTCCGCGCGTCTGGAACGTTATCTGCAGCTTTGCGCCGAGCAGAACATGCAGGTCTGCGTGCCGTCCACCCCGGCTCAGGTCTACCACATGCTGCGTCGTCAGGCGCTGCGCGGTATGCGTCGTCCACTGGTGGTGATGTCGCCGAAATCCCTGCTGCGTCATCCGCTGGCGGTGTCCAGCCTGGATGAGCTGGCGAACGGCACCTTCCTGCCGGCCATCGGTGAAATTGACGAGCTGGATCCGCAGGCCGTGAAGCGCGTGGTGATGTGTTCTGGTAAGGTTTATTACGACCTGCTGGAACAGCGCCGTAAGAACGATCAGAAAGATGTCGCCATCGTGCGTATCGAACAGCTTTATCCGTTCCCGCATCAGGCGATGCAGGAAGTGCTGAAACAGTACGCTCACGTACATGATTTTGTCTGGTGCCAGGAAGAGCCGCTCAACCAGGGCGCATGGTATTGCAGCCAGCATCATTTCCGTGAAGTGATTCCATTTGGGTCAGCCCTGCGCTATGCAGGTCGCCCGGCCTCCGCCTCTCCGGCGGTAGGGTATATGTCCGTTCACCAGAAGCAGCAACAAGATCTGGTCAATGACGCGCTGAACGTCGATTAATTAAAGGATACATAATGAGTAGCGTAGATATTCTTGTTCCCGACCTGCCTGAATCCGTAGCAGATGCGACCGTCGCTACCTGGCACAAAAAACCAGGCGATGCCGTTAAGCGCGATGAAGTGCTGGTAGAAATCGAAACTGACAAAGTGGTACTGGAAGTACCGGCTTCGGCGGATGGCGTTCTGGACGCGGTGCTGGAAGATGAAGGTACCACCGTCACCTCTCGTCAGATCCTGGGTCGCCTGCGTGAAGGCAACAGCGCGGGCAAAGAGTCCAGCGCCAAGTCTGAAGAGAAAGCCTCTACGCCGGCTCAGCGCCAGCAGGCTTCTCTGGAAGAACAGTCTAACGATGCCCTCAGCCCGGCGATCCGTCGCCTGCTGGCGGAACACAGCCTTGACCCGGCAGCCATTAAAGGCACCGGTGTGGGCGGTCGTCTGACGCGCGAAGATATCGACAAGCACCTGGCGAAAGCGCCAGCTCAGGCAGAAGCGAAAGCCCCTGCGGCAGCACCAGCAGCTCAGCCTGCTCTGGGCGCACGCAGCGAAAAACGCGTGCCAATGACCCGCCTGCGCAAGCGCGTGGCCGAGCGTCTGCTGGAGGCGAAAAACTCCACCGCGATGCTGACCACCTTCAACGAAGTGAACATGAAGCCAATCATGGACCTGCGTAAGCAGTACGGTGACGCCTTTGAAAAACGTCACGGTATCCGTCTGGGCTTTATGTCCTTCTACGTGAAGGCGGTAGTTGAAGCGCTGAAACGCTACCCGGAAGTGAACGCGTCTATCGATGGCGATGACGTGGTTTACCACAACTATTTCGACGTCAGCATGGCGGTTTCTACTCCACGTGGCCTGGTCACCCCGGTTCTGCGTGATGTGGATACCCTGGGTATGGCTGATATCGAGAAAAACATTAAAGAGCTGGCTGTTAAAGGCCGCGACGGCAAGCTGACCGTAGACGACCTGACCGGCGGTAACTTCACCATTACCAACGGCGGCGTATTCGGCTCGCTGATGTCTACCCCGATCATTAACCCGCCGCAGAGCGCGATCCTGGGTATGCACGCTATTAAAGATCGTCCTATGGCGGTAGACGGTAAGGTTGAGATCCTGCCGATGATGTACCTGGCGCTCTCTTACGATCACCGCCTGATCGACGGCCGCGAGTCCGTAGGCTTCCTGGTGGCGATTAAAGAGCTGCTGGAAGATCCAACGCGCCTGCTGCTGGACGTCTAGTTTTGCAGTCTTGCCCGGCGGCGTATGGCTGCCGGGCCAATAAAAGCACGACCTAACGATTACCTGAAGGATGGATAGAACACATGAACTTACATGAATATCAGGCCAAACAGCTGTTTGCCCGGTATGGCTTACCGGCTCCGGTGGGTTATGCCTGTACTACCCCGCGTGAAGCAGAAGAAGCCGCATCTAAAATCGGTTCCGGCCCGTGGGTAGTTAAATGTCAGGTTCACGCTGGTGGCCGTGGTAAAGCGGGCGGTGTGAAGGTTGTTAAGAGCAAAGAAGAGATTCGTGCGTTTGCTGAACATTGGCTCGGCAAGCGTCTGGTGACCTACCAGACAGATGCGAACGGCCAGCCGGTCAACCAGATCCTGGTGGAAGCGGCGACCGATATCGCGAAAGAACTGTACCTGGGCGCGGTTGTTGACCGTAGCTCCCGTCGCGTGGTGTTCATGGCGTCTACCGAAGGCGGCGTGGAAATCGAAAAAGTGGCGGAAGAAACGCCGCATCTGATCCACAAAGTGGCAATCGATCCACTGGCGGGCCCAATGCCTTACCAGGGGCGCGAGCTGGCGTTCAAACTGGGCCTGGAAGGCAAGCTGGTTCAGCAGTTCACCAAGATCTTCATGGGTCTGGCGACCATCTTCCTGGAGCGCGACCTGGCGCTGATCGAGATCAATCCGCTGGTGATCACCACCCAGGGCGATCTGATCTGCCTCGACGGCAAGCTGGGCGCTGACGGCAACGCGCTGTTCCGCCAGCCGGATCTGCGCGAAATGCGCGATCAGTCTCAGGAAGATCCACGTGAAGCACAGGCGGCACAGTGGGAACTGAACTACGTAGCGCTGGATGGTAACATCGGCTGCATGGTTAACGGTGCGGGCCTGGCAATGGGCACCATGGACATCGTTAAGCTGCACGGCGGTGAGCCAGCAAACTTCCTCGACGTGGGCGGTGGCGCAACCAAAGAGCGCGTAACCGAAGCGTTTAAAATCATTCTCTCCGACGACAACGTGAAGGCTGTTCTGGTGAACATCTTCGGCGGTATCGTCCGTTGCGACCTGATCGCAGACGGTATCATCGGTGCGGTAGAAGAAGTGGGTGTTAATGTTCCGGTTGTTGTGCGTCTGGAAGGTAACAACGCTGAACTCGGCGCGAAAAAACTGGCTGACAGCGGCCTGAATATTATTGCAGCGAAAAGTCTGACGGATGCAGCTCAGCAGGTTGTTGCCGCAGTGGAGGGGAAATAATGTCCGTTTTAATTAATAAAGATACCAAGGTTATCTGCCAGGGCTTCACCGGTAGCCAGGGGACTTTCCACTCCGAACAGGCGATTGCCTATGGTACGCAGATGGTTGGCGGCGTAACGCCAGGTAAAGGCGGTACCACCCACCTGGGCCTGCCTGTGTTCAACACCGTGCGTGAAGCGGTAGAAGCGACGGGCGCAACCGCGACCGTGATCTACGTTCCGGCTCCGTTCTGCAAAGACTCCATTCTGGAAGCGATCGACGCAGGCATTAAACTGATCATCACCATCACCGAAGGCATCCCGACGCTGGATATGCTGACCGTGAAGGTGAAGCTGGACGAAGCAGGCGTGCGCATGATCGGCCCGAACTGCCCTGGCGTTATCACCCCGGGCGAATGCAAAATCGGCATCATGCCGGGCCACATTCACAAGCCGGGTAAAGTGGGCATCGTGTCCCGTTCCGGTACCCTGACCTATGAAGCGGTTAAGCAGACCACCGATTACGGCTTCGGCCAGTCCACCTGCGTGGGCATCGGCGGTGACCCGATCCCGGGCTCTAACTTCATCGATATCCTGAAGCTGTTCCAGGAAGATCCGCAGACCGAAGCGATCGTGATGATCGGTGAGATCGGCGGAAGCGCGGAAGAAGAAGCGGCTGCTTACATCAAAGAACACGTGACCAAGCCAGTTGTGGGCTACATCGCGGGTGTGACCGCGCCGAAAGGCAAGCGTATGGGTCACGCAGGCGCGATCATCGCCGGTGGTAAAGGTACGGCTGATGAGAAATTCGCAGCGCTGGAAGCCGCAGGCGTGAAGACCGTTCGCAGCCTGGCGGATATCGGCGAAGCACTGAAATCCATCATTAAGTAAGTCCTCTCTGCTCCCCGAAAGGAGGGCGTTGAAGTATAAAAATGTCCGTTTCGACATGGTTGGCCGCTGTAAAGCGGCCTTTTTTATTGCCTGCGTTTGGCGACAAGCGTGAACTTGTAATCGTCGGTATTGAACACGTTGCGGCTGTATTCAAATACCCGTCCGTCCTTCAGAAACCCGCGGGAGACTTTTTCCAGGATCGGCTTCGCCGGATCGAGCGCCAGCGCGGCAATCGCCTCTTCTGACGGCATGATCGGCACCAGCTCCTGCTCGCTGCGATCGATAACCAGCTTCTTGATCTGCTCAACGTAGTGGTATTTCGAATTCTCCATCACTTCCCAGGTGAGGTCGGGGAACATCGCCAGCGGCATCCACGTTTCTTCCAGATTCACCGGTTTTTGTTTGATAAAGCGGACTCGTTTGACGTGCCAGACTTTATCGTCCGGGTTGATCGCCAGCCGTGCCGCGAGCATATCATCGGCTTTCACCACTTCGAAGACCCTGACGTCGCTGTGCGTATCGACGTTTCGGTCCGCCAGCTTTTCGTAAAATCCGGTGAGCTGGTAAATATCGTAGTTAACCCGCTCCTCTTTTACATACGAGCCGCTGCCCTGAATGCTTTCGACGATCTGCTCATCGGCGAGCAGCTTCAGAGCCTGCCGTACGGTGACACGGCTGACGCTAAAAGCCTCCTGAAGGCTGGACTCCGTCGGGAGTGCGTCCCCGGGTTTTAATTCCCCGGCATTAATTTTCTCGCGGAACGCATCGGCTATCTGCCGGTACATTGGTTTATTGCCCATTTCATCGCGCCTGCTTAATACCTTTTTAGGGAATTATGCATTCAACTGATAATTTGTAAATAATACAACTCAAATACAAATTTGACGGTTAGTGAAAATGATCACATAAATGTATTATTGAGTCTGCCAGAATCCTTCCCAGACAATAACTTTTTATAGGTGAGGATCTTTATGAATCTGACGACTCTGACCGATCCGCGTGCTGTCTGCGTTCAGGCGCAGTTTACTGGCCGTGATGAGGCAATCCGTCAGCTTGCAGCGCGGCTGGTGACGCTGGGCAAAATAGCGGACGCCGATGCCTTTCTGGCGGAAGTTTTCCAGCGTGAATCGTTTGGCCCGACGGCGCTGGGAGAAGGACTGGCCGTGCCTCATGGTAAATCAGCAGCCGTGAAGGAAGCGGCTTTTGCCGTGGCAACCCTGAACGAACCGCTGGAGTGGGAAGGCGTTGACGGGCCGGAAAAGGTTGAGCTGATTTTTCTGCTCGCTATTCCGCCTGCACAAGCCGGTTCGACGCATATTCAGGTGCTAACGGAGCTAACGTCTCGCCTGGCGGATGACGATCTCAGGGCACGGGTGATGGCGGCCTCCACGGCGGAAGAAGTTCTTGCTGCGCTGGAAGCTGCTCCTGATGCGGAAGAGGCCGATGTCGCGGTAAATGCCCCGACAATCGTCTGCGTTACCGCCTGTCCGGCTGGAATCGCCCATACCTACATGGCTGCGGAGTATCTGGAAAAAGCGGGACGCAAACTGGGCGTCAACGTGGTGGTCGAAAAGCAGGGGGCGAACGGCATTGAGGGACGCATCACCGCGCAGCAGCTGCAGGAGGCCAAAGCCTGCATCTTTGCGGCGGAGGTGGCGATCAAGGAGAGCGAACGTTTTCAGGGGATCCCCGCCATTTCAGTGCCCGTTGCGGAACCTCTGCGCCATGCTGAAGCACTCATTGAACGCGCGCTGGCACTCCAGCCCTCAACCGATGCGCGTCAAGTGCATGGCGATCCCGAAACGAAAAAGAGCGTTAAAACTGAACTCAAGCAGGCGCTTCTTAGCGGTATCTCCTTTGCGGTGCCGCTGATCGTCGCCGGCGGGACGGTGCTGGCCGTGTCGGTACTGCTGGCACAAATTCTGGGCCTGCAGCACCTGTTCGACCAGGAAAACTCGTGGCTGTGGATGTACCGCAAGCTTGGCGGCGGCATGCTCGGCATTCTGATGGTACCCGTTCTGGCGGCCTATACAGCTTACTCGCTGGCGGATAAACCCGCGCTGACGCCGGGCTTTGCGGCCGGGCTTGCAGCCAATATGATCGGTTCCGGTTTTCTGGGCGCTATCGTCGGCGGGCTGATCGCGGGTTACCTGATGCGCTGGGTGAAAAATCACATTCGCCTGAGTAGCCGCTTCAACGGTTTTTTAACCTTTTATCTCTATCCGGTTATTGGCGTACTGGGTGCGGGCAGCCTGATGCTGTTTGTGATCGGTGAGCCGGTGGCCTGGCTTAATACTACGCTCACCGCCTGGCTTAACGGTTTATCCGGCGCGAATGCGCTGCTTCTGGGGGCGATCCTCGGCTTTATGTGCTCATTCGATTTGGGTGGCCCGGTCAACAAAGCCTCTTACGCGTTCTGTCTGGGAGCGATGGCTAACGGGGTATACGGTCCCTATGCGATCTTTGCCTCCGTCAAAATGGTGTCGGCCTTCACCGTCACGGCGTCAACGTTGCTGGCACCGAAACTATTCAAACCGTTTGAAATTGAAACCGGTAAATCCACATGGCTGCTTGGCCTCGCGGGCATCACCGAAGGGGCGATTCCGATGGCGATTGAAGATCCGCTTCGCGTCATTGGCTCATTTGTGCTCGGCTCCATGGTAACAGGCGCGATTGTCGGCGCGATGGGGATCGGGCTGTCCACGCCGGGGGCCGGTATTTTCTCTCTTTTTTTACTTCACGATGCCGGGTTGAGCGGTGTGGTTGCGGCGGCGGGCTGGTTTGGCGCGGCGCTGGTGGGTACCGCTATCTCCACCTTTATTCTGCTGCTCTGGCGACGTCAGGCGGTTAAAAAGGGCAAATACGTCATTGAAGACGCCATACCGTAAAAACTCACAAAACAGGAAACGAAGATGAAAGCTGTATCTCGCGTTCATATCACGCCGCATATGCACTGGGACCGTGAGTGGTACTTCACCACTGAAGAGTCACGTATTCTTCTGGTCAATAATATGGAAGAGATCCTGACCCGTCTGGAGCAGGACGATGAATATAAATATTACGTCCTCGATGGTCAGACGGCGGTGCTGGAGGATTATTTTGCCGTCGTGCCCGAAAACCGGGCACGCGTGAAGGCGCTAGTCGAGCGCGGAAAGCTCATTATTGGCCCCTGGTATACCCAGACCGATACCACTATTGTCAGCGGCGAGTCGATTGTCCGCAACCTGATGTACGGTATCCGAGACTGTATGGCGTTCGGCGAGCCGATGAAGATAGGTTATCTGCCGGATTCGTTTGGTATGTCCGGCCAGCTTCCGCATATCTATAACGGATTTGGCATTACCCGCACCATGTTCTGGCGCGGTTGTTCTGAACGACACGGGACCGATAAAACCGAGTTTCTCTGGCAGAGCCAGGACGGCAGCGAAGTTACGGCTCAGGTGCTGCCGCTGGGCTACGCGATTGGTAAGTACTTACCGGAGGACGAAGCCAGGCTGCGAAAACGGCTCGATAGCTATTTCGACGTTCTGGAAAAGGCCTCCGTCACCAAAGAGATTTTGCTGCCCAACGGCCACGATCAAATGCCGCTGCAGCAGAACATTTTTGCGGTGATGGATAAGCTGCGTGAAATCTATCCCCAGCGTCAATTTGTGATGAGCCGTTTTGAGGAGGTGTTTGACCATATCGAGGCGCGCCGCGATGAGCTGGCGACCCTGAAAGGGGAGTTTATCGACGGGAAATATATGCGCGTTCACCGGACAATCGGCTCCACGCGCATGGATATTAAAATCGCCCATGCGCGTATCGAGAATAAAATTGTCAATATTCTCGAACCGCTGGCGACGCTTGCCTGGACGCTGGGCTTCGATTACCACCACGGCCTGCTGGAGAAGATGTGGAAAGAGATCCTCAAAAACCACGCTCACGACAGCATCGGCTGCTGCTGCAGCGACAAGGTGCACCGCGAGATTGTCTCCCGCTTTGCGCTGGCTGAGGACATGGCGGACAACCTGGTGCGTTTCTATATGCGCAAGATTGTCGACAACATGCCGCAAAGCGACGCCGATAAGCTGGTGATGTTCAACCTGATGCCCTGGCCGCGTGAAGAGGTGATGAACACCACGATTCGACTGCGCGCCAGCCAGTTCCGTCTGCGGGATGGTAAAGGCAACGAGATCCCGTATTTCATTCGCAGCGCGCGCGAGCTCGACCCTGGTCTCATTGACCGGCAGATTGTCCATTACGGCAATTACGAACCGTTTATGGAGTTTGATATTCAGCTCAGCCAGATACTGCCGTCGATGGGCTACCGTACGCTGTTTATCGAACCAAACGTGGCCGGGAAGGTGCTCTCGCCGGTGAAAAACACCGAATCCTTGCTCGAAAACGCCTTCTGGCAGATTGATATAAATAACGACGGTACGCTGCGCCTGCGCGACAAAGAAACCGGGCTGATTTATGACCGCGTGCTGGAAATCGAAGAGAGTTCGGATGATGGCGATGAGTACGACTACTCTCCTTCGCGGGAAGAGTGGAGACTCACTTCTGCACAGGGCGAGCATCAGGTCGAGGTTATACACGAAGGCTGGCAGAGCAGGGCGGTGATTCGCCATCAGATCGCGGTACCATCTAATCTGGCCGAACGCGCGGCCGGTCAGCGAAACGGGTCTCTCGGCGCTGAGTTTGAAATCACGCTTAGCCACCACAGCAGACGTATTGATGTGGCAGTGCGTCTGGACAATCAGGCTGACGACCACCGCGTTCGCGTGCTGATCCCAACGCCGTTTATGACAGAGGAAGTGTTAGCGGATACGCAGTTTGGCACTCTCACTCGCCCGGTGCAGGACGCGGCGATGGAAAACTGGCAGGAGGAGGGGTGGAAAGAAGCGCCGGTTCCGGTCTGGAACTTACTCAACTATGCCGTCCTGCAGGAAAAACGAAACGGGCTTGCGCTGTTCACCGAAGGACTACGCGAGTTTGAAGTAGTAGGCGAGGATAAAAAAGCCTTTGCCCTGACCCTGCTGCGCGGCGTGGGGTTACTCGGCAAAGAAGATTTGCTGTTGCGCCCCGGTAGACCTTCAGGAATCAAAATGCCTGTTCCTGACTCCCAGGTGCGCGGTTCGTTAAGCTGTCGCTTTAGCCTCTTCAGCTTCAGTGGAACGCCGGAAAACGCGGGCGTCGCGCAGCAGGCTAAATCGTGGTTAACACCGGTGCAGTGCTATAACAAAATTCCCTGGGACGCGATGAAGCTCAATTGCTCGTCGTTTACCACGCCGGAAAGTTACAGTCTGCTGGCGCTTTCGCCAACGGGATGCGTGCTCAGTACGCTCAAAAAGGCTGAAGATCGAGACGAGCTCATTCTTCGTCTGTTCAACCCTTCACAGTCCAGCGCATGTGACGCGACGCTATCCGTCAATCCGGCGGTGAAGCGGTGCTGCGAAACGGACATGAATGAACGGCTGATGGACCACGGTGAAGACGAAGGCATTGTCGGGGCGTTCAGACCGGGACAGTCGCGAACCTTTAGCCTTCTTCTTGCCTGAGAATCGCTGATATCATTAAAAGGCTGCACTGTTTGCGGCCTTTTTCATTAAATAGTCACTCCGTGGTGTTAAGTTATGGGGTGACAAAAGTAAAATAAATGTAATTACGAAGGGTTGCATAAATACCATGGAAAAATAACCCGGCCCGACTATGCTTTATTGTTTGCCGCGCATCGAAATGAGGCTTTTGTTTCGCGTTAATTAAAATCACTTCTGTTTATATTTTTTTTCGTCTTCGATAACCAATCACATCTTTACATGCACATATCATTAACATGGTTTTTACCATTCTCACCACGATTAAACATAGTTAACATCAAGGTTTGTTTTTGATTTAAATCAAAGTTTAATCCTTGGAAAAAGGTGCTGAAAAGCGCTAAATTGTTCCCGATCAAAATGGCCGAAAAGTGGTAATTTTGCTATAAATTGATCACCGTCGAAAAACGTAAATGTGATTCAATAAAAACCTGTTTATTGTAAGGGTTTTGCAGCGTATTATATTTGCGGTATCAATTTGAGTTTTTTATTAACGTATTTGTAACCTCACGTCATCGTTTTTATCCTCATTCAGGGTAATAACGACGACAAGGATGCGAATAATTTGTATTGGGGCATGCGTGTGGATCTCTTTCTGACGGGGTTCACTCTCGGAGTCTTCATGCGATGAGCAAGGAGTCATGATGTTAGATATAGTCGAACTGTCGCGCTTACAGTTTGCCTTGACCGCGATGTACCACTTCCTGTTTGTGCCACTGACGCTCGGTATGGCGTTCCTGCTGGCCATTATGGAAACGGTATACGTTCTCTCCGGCAAACAGATTTATAAAGATATGACCAAGTTCTGGGGCAAGTTGTTTGGTATCAACTTCGCACTGGGCGTGGCAACCGGTCTGACCATGGAGTTCCAGTTCGGGACTAACTGGTCTTACTATTCCCACTATGTAGGGGATATCTTCGGTGCGCCGCTGGCCATTGAAGGTCTGATGGCATTCTTCCTTGAATCCACCTTTGTAGGTCTGTTCTTCTTCGGTTGGGACCGTCTGGGTAAAGTCCAGCATATGGCGGTGACCTGGCTGGTGGCATTAGGTTCGAACCTGTCCGCGCTGTGGATCCTGGTCGCGAACGGCTGGATGCAGAACCCTATCGCGTCTGATTTCAACTTCGAAACCATGCGTATGGAGATGGTCAGCTTTGCCGAGCTGGTCCTGAACCCGGTTGCTCAGGTTAAATTCGTTCACACCGTCGCCTCTGGCTATGTGTGCGGCGCGATGTTTGTACTGGGTATCAGTTCTTACTACATGCTGCGCGGTCGTGACTTCGCGTTTGCTAAACGCTCCTTTGCTATCGCTGCAAGCTTCGGTATGGCTGCGATTCTCTCCGTTATTGTTCTGGGTGATGAATCCGGTTACGAAATGGGTGACGTGCAGAAAACCAAACTGGCCGCTATCGAAGCCGAATGGGAAACCCAGCCGGCACCTGCTGCCTTTACGCTGTTCGGTATTCCCGATCAGGACGCGCAGGAAAACCGCTTCGCTATTCAAATCCCTTACGCGCTGGGTATCATCGCCACCCGTTCTGTTGATAAGCAGGTGACGGGTCTGAAAGAGCTGATGGTGCAGCACGAAGAGCGTATCCGTAACGGTATGAAAGCCTACTCGCTGCTGGAACAGCTGCGTGCCGGTTCTACCGACCAGGCCGTTCGCGATCAGTTTAACGACGTGAAGAAAGATCTGGGTTACGGTCTGCTGCTGAAGCGTTATACCCCGAACGTTTCTGATGCGACGGAAGCGCAGATCCAGATGGCAACCAAAGACTCAATTCCACGCGTTGCGCCACTGTACTTCGCATTCCGTATCATGGTGGGCTGCGGCATCATCATGCTGCTGATCATTGCGGCGTCCTTCTGGTCCGTGATTCGCAACCGCATCGGCGAGAAAAAATGGCTGCTGCGCACCGCGCTGTACGGTATTCCACTGCCGTGGATCGCGATTGAGTCCGGCTGGTTTGTGGCGGAATATGGCCGTCAGCCATGGGCGATCGGTGAGGTGCTGCCAACGGCGGTAGCGAACTCGTCCCTGACCGCAGGCGACCTGATCTTCTCCATGCTGCTGATTTGTGGTCTGTACACCCTGTTCCTGGTGGCTGAACTGTTCCTGATGTTCAAGTTCGCGCGCCTTGGCCCAAGCAGCCTGAAAACCGGTCGCTATCACTACGAGCAGTCCACTGTGACTACTCAGCCGGCACGCTAAGACAGGAGTCATCAAATGATCGATTATGAAGTATTGCGTTTTATCTGGTGGCTGCTGGTTGGCGTTCTGCTGATCGGTTTCGCCGTCACGGATGGTTTCGACATGGGGGTGGGGATGCTCACCCGTTTCCTCGGTCGCAATGACACCGAGCGTCGAATCATGATTAACTCCATCGCCCCTCACTGGGACGGTAACCAGGTGTGGCTGATCACCGCAGGCGGCGCGCTGTTCGCTGCCTGGCCGATGGTCTACGCGGCTGCGTTCTCCGGCTTCTACGTGGCGATGATTCTGGTGCTGGCCTCTTTATTCTTCCGTCCGGTCGGTTTCGACTACCGTTCCAAGATTGAAGACACCCGCTGGCGCAACATGTGGGACTGGGGCATCTTCATCGGTAGCTTCGTTCCACCGTTGGTGATTGGCGTGGCGTTCGGTAACCTGCTGCAGGGCGTACCGTTCCACCTCGACGAATACATGCGTCTTTACTACACCGGTAACTTCTTCCAGCTGCTGAATCCGTTTGGTCTGCTGGCCGGTGTGGTGAGCGTGGCGATGATCATCACTCAGGGCGCAACCTACCTGCAGATGCGTACTGTCGGAGAACTGCACCTGCGCTCTCGTGCTACTGCTCAGGTTGCGGCACTGGTGACGCTGGTCTGCTTTGCTCTGGCAGGCGTGTGGGTGGTCTACGGCATTGATGGTTACGTGGTGACGTCCGCGATTAACCACTCGGCACCGTCTAACCCGCTGACCAAAGAAGTGGCGCGTCAGGCTGGTGCCTGGCTGGTGAACTTCAACAATACCCCTGCGCTGTGGGCGATCCCGGCTCTGGGTGTACTGCTGCCGCTGCTGACCGTGCTGACGTCTCGTCTGGAGAAAGGTGCTCTGGCGTTCGTGTTCTCTTCACTGACGCTGGCGTGCATCATCCTGACGGCGGGTATTGCCATGTTCCCATTCGTCATGCCGTCCAGCACCATGCTGAATGCTAGCCTGACCATGTGGGATGCAACCTCCAGCCATATGACGCTGAACTTAATGACTTACGTTGCTTGCGTGTTCGTTCCGATTGTTCTGGCTTACACCATCTGGTGTTACTGGAAAATGTTCGGTCGTATCACTAAAGAACATATCGAAAGCAACACCCACTCTATGTACTAAGTAAGGAGCTGAATATGTGGTATTTCGCATGGATTTTAGGGACGCTTCTTGCCTGTGCCTTTGGTGTCATTACTGCCCTGGCGCTTGAGCACGTAGAAGCGACCAAAGCGGGTGAAGAAAAACACTGATGAATATTATCGCGAAACTTTACGCGGTAATGGATAAGCGCCCGTTACGGGCGCTTTCTTTAGTGATGGCATTACTGCTGGCAGGCTGTATCTTCTGGGACCCGTCGCGCTTTGCGGCAAAGACCAGCGAGCTTGAGATCTGGCACGGCTTCCTCATCATGTGGGCGGTGTGTGCCGGGGTGATCCACGGCGTGGGCTTTCGTCCAAAAGCGGTTCACTGGCAGGGCATTTTCTGCCCGCTCATTGCCGATCTGGTCCTTCTCGCCGGATTGATTTTCTTCTTCTTCTGAATAAGAAACGTCCTATAACGTTATGGGCTTACCCGAGCCCATAAAAATTTACTCTCCGTTTACTTTCTCCCATTCCAAACCATCTTTCCCGCGCGTATAGTAGCGAAGTTTAAAAGCATTAACTTTTATTGCATTACCAGGATGTAAAGTGAATACAACGCTGTTTCGATGGCCGGTTCGTGTCTATTACGAAGATACCGATGCCGGTGGTGTGGTTTACCACGCCAGCTACGTTGCTTTTTATGAACGGGCACGCACAGAGATGCTGCGCCATCATCACTTTAGTCAACAGGTGCTGTTGGCTGAGCGAGTTGCCTTCGTGGTACGCAAGATGACGCTTGAGTATTTTGCGCCTGCCAGACTCGACGATATGCTCGAAGTCCAAACTGAAATTACATCAATGCGCGGGACCTCACTGGTATTCACGCAGCGGATAGTCAACGCAGAGAACACCGTACTGAACTCAGCTGAAGTACTGATTGTTTGTGTTGATCCAACCATAATGAAGCCTCGTGCGCTTCCTAAGTCTATTGTCGCGGAGTTTAAGCAGTGACTGACATGAATATCCTTGATTTGTTCCTGAAGGCAAGCCTTCTGGTTAAACTTATCATGTTGATTTTGATTGGTTTTTCAATCGCATCCTGGGCCATCATCATCCAGAGAACGCGTATCCTCAATGCTGCTGGCCGTGAAGCGGAAGCGTTTGAAGATAAGTTCTGGTCGGGTATTGAGCTTTCTCGTCTGTATCAGGAGAGCCAGGGACGCCGTGAAAACCTGACCGGCTCCGAACAAATTTTCTATAGCGGATTCAAAGAGTTTGCTCGTCTGCATCGTGCAAACAATCATGCGCCGGAAGCGGTCGTGGAAGGCGCCTCGCGTGCGATGCGTATCTCTATGAACCGTGAGCTGGAAAACCTTGAAACGCACATTCCTTTCCTCGGCACTGTCGGCTCCATCAGCCCGTATATCGGTCTGTTTGGTACCGTGTGGGGGATCATGCACGCCTTTATCGCACTTGGTGCGGTGAAGCAGGCGACGTTGCAGATGGTTGCACCGGGTATCGCTGAAGCACTGATTGCGACCGCTATCGGTCTGTTTGCGGCTATCCCGGCGGTTATGGCTTACAACCGTCTGAACCAGCGCGTGAACAAACTGGAACTGAACTACGACAACTTTATGGAAGAGTTCACCGCGATTCTGCACCGTCAGGCGTTTACCAGCACCGAGAGCAACAAGGGGTAAACCATGGCCAGATCGCGTGGACGAGGTCGTCGCGAGCTCAAGTCCGAAATCAATATCGTTCCACTGCTGGACGTCCTGTTGGTACTGCTGCTGATCTTCATGGCAACAGCGCCAATCATTACCCAGAGCGTGGAGGTGGATCTTCCGGATGCGACAGAATCACAGGCGGTGAGCACCAATGACGATCCTCCGGTCATCATTGAAGTTTCCGGCGTAGGGCAGTACAGCGTGGTGGTAGAAAAAGATCGCATGGATCAGCTTCCACCCGAGCAGGTGATTGCTGAGGCGCAGCGTCGCCTCGAGTCAAATCCGAAAACGGTCTTCTTAATCGGTGGCGCGAAAGACGTACCCTACGATGAAATTATTAAAGCGCTGAACTTGCTACATAGTGCGGGTGTTAAGTCAGTTGGCTTAATGACTCAACCTATTTGATCATCCGCGTAGTTTTTGGGAACCGATAGTGTCAAAGGCAACCGAACAGAACGACAAGCTTAAGCGAGCGATAATCGTCTCCGCAGTGCTGCATGTTATTCTTTTTGCAGCGCTGATCTGGAGTTCGTTCGACGAGCATATTGATGCATCAGCAGGCGGCGGTGGAGGATCTTCCATTGACGCCGTAATGGTGGATCCCGGTGCGGTAGTGCAGAACTATAATCGCGAACAACAGCAGAAGGCGAGTGCCAAACGGGCTGAAGAGCAGCGTGAAAAACAGGCGCAACAGCAGGCGGAAGAGCTGCGTGAAAAGCAGGCCGCCGAGCAGGAGCGTTTGAAGCAGCTTGAGAAAGAACGTTTGCAGGCGCAGGAAGCAGCGAAAGCGCAGGCGGAACAGCAGAAGCAAGCCGAAGAGGCCGCGAAGAAAGCGCAGGAACAGCAAAAGCAGGCGGAAGAGGCGGCTGCCAAAGCCGCAGCAGATGCCAAAGCGCAGGCTGATGCCCAGGCGAAATTAGCGGCAGAAGCGGCGAAGAAAGCGGCTGCGGATGCTCAGAAAAAAGCTGAAGCGGAAGCGGCGAAGAAAGCCGCTGCGGATGCTCAGAAAAAAGCCGAAGCGGAGGCCGCGAAGAAAGCCGCTGCTGATGCTCAGAAGAAAGCTGAAGCCGAAGCCGCGAAAAAAGCCGCTCAGGAAGCAGAGAAGAAAGCGGCTGCCGAGGCTGCGAAGAAAGCTGCTGCTGCCGAGAAGGCTGCTGCAGAAAAAGCTGCCGCCGCGGAAAAAGCCGCTGCAGATAAAAAAGCTGCAGCTGAGAAGGCCGCTGCCGATAAGAAAGCTGCTGCTGAAAAAGCGGCTGCGAAAAAGGCTGCTGCCGCTGAAAAAGCCGCTGCTGCCGCAGGGGTTGACGATCTGCTGGGGGATTTAAGCTCCGGTAAGAATGCGCCGAAAACGGGCGGCGGGGCGAAAGGAAACAACGCAGCGCCGACCGGAAGTGGTAACACTAAGAGTAACGGTGCGACAGGGGCTGAAATCAACGGCTATGCCGCGCAGATTAAATCGGCGATTGAAAGCCGGTTCTATGACGCGTCTTCCTATACCGGTAAAACGTGTACGCTGCGCATAAAACTGGCTCCGGACGGCATGCTGCTTGACATTAAGTCTGAAGGTGGCGACCCGGCTTTATGTACTGCGGCTCTGGCTGCAGCGCGTCAGGCGAAGATGCCTAAACCGCCTTCGCAGGCAGTCTACGAAGTCTTCAAAAATGCACCGCTGGACTTCAAACCTTAAGTTACATTTTCCCCGTGCAAACGGGGAAAAATAGACCAGGTTTAGTCACAGGGTTCTGGTAGTTTTGTCTATTTGAGTTTGTTAACATTCTGCTAAATTATCGTGGGTAAGGTTACCCGGATAAGGGAGATATGATGAAGCAGGCATTACGTGTAGCATTTGGTTTTTTAATGCTGTGGGCAGCAGTCCTGCACGCAGAAGTACGTATCGAGATCACCCAGGGGGTGGACTCGGCACGCCCAATCGGTGTTGTTCCGTTCCAGTGGGCCGGTCCTGGCGCTGCACCTGAAGATGCTGGCGGCATCGTGGCGGCTGACCTGCGTAACAGCGGTAAATTCAACCCGTTAGATCGTTCTCGTCTGCCTCAGCAGCCGGGTAGTGCGCAGGAAGTACAGCCTGCTGCATGGTCTGCGCTGGGTATTGATGCGGTGGTTGTGGGTCAGGTTACCCCTAACCCGGACGGCTCATACAACGTGGCCTGGCAGCTGGTGGATACCGGCGGTGCACCGGGTACCGTTCTGGCACAGAACTCTTACAAGGTCACGAAACAGTACCTGCGCTACGCGGCACACGCGGCTAGCGATGCGGTATTCGAAAAACTGACCGGCATTAAAGGTGCGTTCCGTACCCGTATTGCTTATGTGGTGCAGACCAACGGTGGTCAGTTCCCGTACGAGCTGCGCGTCTCTGACTACGACGGTTACAACCAGTTCCTGGTAAAACGCTCTTCACAACCGCTGATGTCTCCAGCCTGGTCTCCGGACGGGTCTAAACTGGCGTATGTTACCTTTGAGAGCGGTCGTTCTGCGCTGGTTATCCAGACGCTGGCTAACGGTGCGGTTCGTCAGGTTGCGTCGTTCCCACGTCACAACGGTGCGCCTTCCTTCTCTCCGGATGGGTCTAAACTGGCGTTTGCGCTGTCTAAAACCGGTAGCCTTAACCTGTACGTGATGGACATTGGCTCCGGCCAGATCCGTCAGGTGACCGATGGTCGCAGCAACAACACCGAACCATCATGGTTCCCGGACAGTCAAAACCTGGCGTTTACCTCTGACCAGGCCGGCCGTCCACAAATCTATAAAGTGAACATCAACGGCGGCGCTCCGCAGCGTATTACCTGGGAAGGTTCTCAGAACCAGAACGCAGACGTGAGCAGCGACGGTAAATTCATGGTAATGGTCAGCTCCAATGGTGGGCAGCAGCACATTGCCAAACAAGATCTGGTAGCGGGTGGCGTTCAAGTTCTGTCGTCAACGTTCCTGGATGAAACGCCAAGTCTGGCACCTAACGGCACTATGGTAATCTACAGCTCTTCTCAGGGGATGGGATCTGTGCTGAATCTGGTTTCTACAGATGGGCGTTTCAAAGCGCGTATTCCGGCTACTGATGGACAGGTAAAATCACCTGCCTGGTCGCCGTATCTGTAAATAATAATTAATTGATTACTAAAGGAATCATAGAAATGCAACTGAACAAAGTGCTGAAGGGGCTGATGATCGCTCTGCCTGTAATGGCAATCGCAGCGTGTTCTTCTAACAAGAACGCCAGCAATGACCAGAGCGGCGAAGGCATGATGGGTGCCGGTACCGGTATGGACGCGAACGGCAATGGCAACATGTCTTCTGAAGAGCAAGCGCGTCTTCAGATGCAGCAGCTGCAGCAGAACAACATCGTTTACTTCGATCTGGATAAATACGACATCCGTTCTGACTTCGCTGCGATGCTGGATGCTCACGCTAACTTCCTGCGTAGCAACCCATCTTACAAAGTCACCGTAGAAGGTCACGCGGACGAACGTGGTACTCCAGAGTACAACATCTCCCTGGGTGAACGTCGTGCTAACGCCGTTAAGATGTACCTGCAGGGTAAAGGCGTTTCTGCTGACCAGATCTCCATCGTTTCTTACGGTAAAGAAAAACCTGCAGTACTGGGTCACGACGAAGCGGCTTACTCCAAAAACCGTCGTGCCGTACTGGTTTACTAAGAGAATTGCATGAGCAGTAACTTCAGACATCATCTGTTGAGTCTGTCGTTACTGGTTGGAATAGCGGCCCCCTGGGCCGCTTTTGCTCAGGCACCAATCAGTAGTGTCGGCTCAGGCTCGGTAGAAGACCGGGTCACTCAGCTCGAGCGTATTTCTAACGCTCACAGTCAGCTTTTAACCCAACTCCAGCAGCAACTTTCCGATAACCAAAATGATATTGACTCTCTCCGCGGTCAGATTCAGGAAAGCCAGTATCAGCTTAACCAGGTTGTGGAACGTCAGAAGCAAATTTTGTTGCAGATAGATAGCCTGAGCAGCGGTGGTGCAGCAGCACAGCCAGCGACAGGCGATCAGAGCGGTGCAGCGACCTCCGCACCCGCACCGTCTGCTGATGCTTCAGCCTCAACAGGGGCGCCTGTACAGAGTGGTGACGCAAATACGGACTACAATGCGGCCATTGCCCTGGTGCAGGATCAGTCTCGTCAGGACGACGCGATTGCTGCGTTTCAGAACTTTGTTAAGAAATACCCTGATTCAACCTACCAGCCAAATGCCAATTACTGGCTCGGTCAGCTGAATTACAACAAGGGTAAAAAGGACGATGCGGCGTTTTATTTTGCCTCAGTGGTGAAAAATTACCCGAAATCGCCGAAAGCGCCAGACGCGATGTATAAAGTTGGCGTGATCATGCAGGACAAAGGCGACACGGCGAAAGCCAAAGCGGTTTATCAGCAGGTGGTCGCAAAATTCCCGGGCACCGAAGGTGCTAAGCAGGCGCAAAAACGCCTGAATTCGATGGGATGATTATCGCATGACCAGAAATCGCGTTATTTCTGGTCGTGCAGCATGATTCGTAAGCAGTTAAGTGATCTTCATCGAAATTTTTGTTGCGCAGAATTCTTAAATCAGTAATATATGCCGCCGTTGCCACGGGATATCAAACAACGTGAAAACAGCGTAAAAGTGGGTCGTTAGCTCAGTTGGTAGAGCAGTTGACTTTTAATCAATTGGTCGCAGGTTCGAATCCTGCACGACCCACCACTAAGTCAGGTGGAAGTAGTAGTAAACCGTGAAGGATAACGTTGCGTAAGCAACGGCCCGTAGGGCGAGGCGAAGCCGAGTCATCCTGCACGACCCACCACTTAACGCATTACCGGCAGTACAGAGTGGGTGATTAGCTCAGTTGGTAGAGCATCTCCTTTACACGGAGGGGGTCGGCGGTTCGAGCCCGTCATCACCCACCACTCGGGTCGTTAGCTCAGTTGGTAGAGCAGTTGACTTTTAATCAATTGGTCGCAGGTTCGAATCCTGCACGACCCACCAATTTTATTGGTTCCGAGTGATAATTCAGGCAACACCCAAATGGGTCGTTAGCTCAGTTGGTAGAGCAGTTGACTTTTAATCAATTGGTCGCAGGTTCGAATCCTGCACGACCCACCAGCCTGAATAAATTTGAAGTACATCCCGCAAGGGGTCGTTAGCTCAGTTGGTAGAGCAGTTGACTTTTAATCAATTGGTCGCAGGTTCGAATCCTGCACGACCCACCAGTGTAGAAAGGCGCCCTAAAGGCGCCTTTTTGCTATCTGCGCGACAACAAATGCTCTGCCCATCTATTCCCGGTGACTTTTCACTCCGGATTCGCTATCTTGTTTAGTATATAAAACACAATTGCCGCGCGTTTTGCTTTGTCATGCAAAAGAAAGGCAATATTGTTAAGCCAGTAAAACGAGAAGCCATAATGAGTGTGATGTTCGATCCTGAAGCCGCCATCTATCCGTTTCCGCCAAAGCCTGTTCCGCTGAGCCAGGATGAAAAACAATTCTATCGCGAGAAGATCAAACGGCTTCTCAAAGAGCGCGATGCGGTGATGGTGGCCCATTACTACACCGACCCGGAAATTCAGCAGCTGGCGGAAGAGACCGGGGGCTGTATTTCTGATTCACTGGAGATGGCTCGCTTCGGGGCAAAACATCCCGCTTCCACGCTGCTGGTTGCAGGCGTGCGTTTTATGGGCGAAACGGCAAAGATCCTGAGCCCGGAAAAAACCATTCTGATGCCGACGCTTAACGCGGAGTGTTCACTCGATCTCGGCTGCCCGATTGATGAGTTCACCGCATTCTGCGATGCCCATCCTGACCGAACCGTGGTGGTTTACGCCAACACCTCCGCGGCGGTAAAAGCGCGCGCAGACTGGGTGGTCACGTCGAGCATCGCCGTTGAGCTTATTGAGCATCTGGACAGCCTGGGTGAGAAAATTATCTGGGCCCCTGACCGCCATCTTGGAAAGTATGTCCAGAAGCAGACGGGCGCTGACGTTCTCTGCTGGCAAGGTGCGTGTATCGTTCACGACGAATTCAAAACCCAGGCGCTGGCGCGCATGAAGGCACTTTATCCTGATGCCGCCATTCTTGTTCACCCAGAATCACCACAGTCGATTGTTGATATGGCCGATGCCGTTGGCTCAACCAGCCAGCTTATCAACGCGGCCAGGACGCTGCCGCACAAGCAGCTCATTGTGGCTACCGATCGCGGTATCTTCTATAAGATGCAGCAGGCCGTGCCGGAGAAAGAGCTCCTGGAAGCGCCAACGGCGGGGGAGGGCGCGACGTGCCGCAGCTGCGCGCATTGCCCGTGGATGGCGATGAACGGCCTGAAAGCGATTGCCGAAGGGCTCGAGACGGGCGGTGCGGCGCATGAAATCCACGTCGACGCCACCCTGCGTGAAGGTGCGTTAATTCCGCTTAACCGCATGCTGGATTTTGCGGCTACACTACGTACTTAATTTAAAAACGCCCTGGGGAAAAGATGGATTTTTTTAGCACGCAGAACATTCTGGTTCATATACCGATTGGTGCAGGTGGCTATGACCTGTCATGGATTGAAGCCGTAGGCACGCTGGCGGGTTTGCTGTGTATCTGGCTGGCAAGCCTTGAGAAGATCGGTAACTACGCGTTCGGCCTGATTAACGTCACGCTGTTTGCGATTATCTTCTTCCAGATCCAGCTGTATGCCAGTCTGCTTTTGCAGTTGTTTTTCTTCGCCGCCAATATTTACGGCTGGTACGCCTGGTCCCGGCAAAACAGCCAGCAGGAGGCTGAGCTGCAGATCCGCTGGCTGCCCCTGCCAAAAGCCATCGCCTGGTTCGTTGCCTGCGTGGTTGCCATTGGTTTAATGACCGTCTATATCAACCCGGTGTTTGCGTTCCTGACCCGCGTTGCCGTTTCGGTCATGTCCGCTATTGGCCTGAACGTGACGATGCCGGAGCTCCAGCCGGATGCCTTCCCGTTCTGGGACTCTTGCATGATGGTGCTGTCGATTGCGGCGATGGTCCTGATGACGCGCAAATACGTTGAGAACTGGCTGTTGTGGGTCATCATCAACGTCATTAGCGTGGTAATTTTTGCTCTGCAGGGCGTCTATGCGATGTCGCTGGAGTATCTGCTGCTGACCTTCATTGCCCTGAACGGCAGCCGAATGTGGATTAACAGCGCGCGTGAGCGAGGCTCTCACGCGCTTTCCCGCTAATGGTGATGATGATGTGAATGGTCGGGCTGCGCCTCGTTAAGGTGGCAGTCCGGCCCGTTACAGGGCTGATACTCCATCTGGATGGTGGCGTGGCCAATCTCGTAGTGATGTTCAAGAAAATGCTGGATGCGTTCAAGCAGCGCGTCGTGGTCATGAGGCGGGATCACCTGGGCGTGCAGCGTCATGACCGGCTTCTCCCCCACCAGCCAAACGTGCACGTGATGCACGTTGCGTACTTCCGGAACTGAGCGGCGCAGGTTACGTTTCAGCTCGTCAATGTCTATGGATGTCGGTGCACCTTCAAGAAGTTCATTGACGCTCTCCTTCAGCAGCCGCCAGGCGCTTCGCAAGACCAGACAAGACACCAGCACGGAGAGAATCGGGTCGACGGGCGTCCAGCCGGTATTGAGGATCACCAGCGCGGCGACAATCGCTCCGACCGAGCCGAGTAAATCTCCCAGAACGTGCAGGGCCGCAGCGCGCACGTTGAGGTTCTTTTCCCCGCTGCCGCGGTGCAAAATCCAGAACGCGAGGATATTCGCCAATAGTCCCGCCACGGCAATGACCATCATCGTTGTCCCGGCGATCGGCTGAGGGTGCCTGAAGCGCTGTACGGCCTCCCAGACGATAAGAAGGGTGATCGCCACCAGCGCGATGGCATTAACAAACGCGGCGAGGGTCGTCAGCCTCAGCCAGCCGAAGGTATGGCGTGCGTTGGGCGGGCGGCGAGCAAACTGCACCGCCAGCAGGGCGAAAAGCAGCGCGGCAGCATCGGTCAGCATATGTCCGGCATCAGCCAGCAGCGCCAGAGAGCCGGAAACCAGGCCGCCAATGACCTCAATAACCATAAACGTGGCCGTGACGCCAAAGGCCAGCATGAGTCGTTTTGCGTTGTCATTTCCGGGAGAAGATGCGTGTGAGTGGGTGTGCGCCATGTCTGCTTTCCTGATTCGTTATTATTTTAGTGTAGCGTTTTTAACAGGTTACTCCAAAAAGAAAGGAGAGCCAGGGCTCTCCTTTCGCATTTAAAGCATCAAGAATTACTGGGTTGTGCCATCAGTTTTGGTATTGGCGTCGTTACCCACTTTGTCGTTCGGATCGGGACATTTGCCGTCCTTACACATCGAGTTCTTATGAACCTCATCCGAGCTCATATTGTCATGATTCATGGTGTCGGAAGCACCACCGTTCGGATGCAGCATGGTGCCGCCGGTATTGGTGTTCCCGGTATTGATCTGGCTGTTATCGACATTGTTCGGGGCGATATTCTGTTTCGCATCAGGCGCAACCTGGCCTGCTGCTGCTGCCGCATTGGCATCACCGTTGCTGTCTGAAGTACCCGTTTCTGCGGCCAGAGCGCTGCCGCTGGCAAGGGTGAGTGTGGCAGTCAGGAAGAGGGTTGTCAGTTTTGTCATTTTCATCATGGTGCTCCTGTTCTTGTCGTTACGCTGGATAACATTCTCCAACAGTGCATCTTTTTAGAGGCGAAAGATTCCGCCTTACGGACTTACGTCAGTATGGAATCGCGTTTAAGCGTGTAAAAATGGTTGTTACAGTTAAAAAGCTTAGGTTAGATCTCATTTTTCGCTATTTTGTGGCGATTTTTAGGCGAATTCCAGGAATTATCTGCGTGAAGTGTAAAACCGTGTTTACACTTCCTGGTCGACAAGATAGATTGAAAGGATTGCTTTCATTACTAAAGATATGGCAGAGCTGGAAAGAAGATGAATTATCAGAACGACGATTTACGCATTAAAGAGATCAATGAGTTATTACCTCCTGTAGCGCTCCTTGAGAAATTCCCCGCCACTGAAAATGCCGCAAACACGGTTTCTCATGCTCGTAAAGCGATCCACAAGATCCTGAAAGGTAATGACGATCGTCTTCTGGTGGTGATTGGCCCGTGCTCCATTCACGATCCTGCCGCTGCGAAAGAGTATGCGGCCCGTCTGCTCGCCCTGCGTGAAGAGCTGAAGGACGAGCTTGAAATCGTGATGCGCGTCTATTTTGAAAAACCGCGCACGACAGTGGGCTGGAAAGGACTGATTAACGATCCGCACATGGATAACAGCTTCCAGATCAACGACGGCCTGCGCATTGCGCGCAAGCTGCTGCTGGAGATCAACGACAGCGGCCTGCCAGCTGCCGGAGAGTTCCTGGATATGATCACGCCACAATACCTGGCAGATCTGATGAGCTGGGGCGCAATTGGTGCCCGCACCACTGAATCTCAGGTCCACCGCGAGCTGGCTTCTGGTCTCTCTTGCCCGGTGGGTTTCAAAAACGGCACTGACGGTACCATTAAGGTGGCTATCGACGCCATCAACGCAGCGGGGGCGCCGCACTGCTTCCTGTCTGTGACCAAATGGGGTCACTCTGCCATCGTTAACACCAGCGGTAACGGCGACTGCCATATCATTCTGCGCGGTGGCAAAGAGCCAAACTACAGTGCAAAACATGTGGCAGAGGTGAAGGCCGGGCTGGAAAAAGCCGGGCTGCCCGCGCAGGTGATGATCGACTTCAGCCACGCCAACTCCAGCAAGCAGTTCAAAAAGCAGATGGAAGTGGGGGCAGATGTCTGCCAGCAGATCGCCAACGGTGAGAAGGCGGTAATTGGGGTGATGATTGAAAGTCATCTGGTCGAAGGGAACCAGAACCTGGAAGGTAGCGAGCCGCTGGTGTATGGCAAAAGCGTGACTGATGCCTGCATCGGCTGGGACGATACCGATGCCATCCTGCGTCAGCTGGCGAATGCGGTAAAAGCGCGTCGCGGCTGAATTCTCAGGCACAAATAAAAAAGCGCGGAAGGCTCCGCGCTTTTTTTACGTCCGGCGAAAATTACTTCGCTTTACCCTGATTCGCGACAGCCGCTGCTTTCGCTGCGATTTCGTCCGCGTTACCCAGGTAGTAGTGTTTGATTGGCTTGAAGTTTTCGTCGAACTCATACACCAGCGGTACGCCAGTTGGGATGTTCAGTTCGAGGATCTCGTCTTCACCCATGTTGTCCAGGTATTTCACCAGCGCGCGCAGGGAGTTACCGTGAGCGGCAATGATCACGCGCTCGCCGCTTTTCAGACGTGGCAGAATGGTTTCGTTCCAGTAAGGCACAACGCGGTCGATGGTCAGCGCCAGGCTCTCGGTGGTTGGCAGCTCAGCGTCGGTCAGTTTCGCGTAACGCGGGTCGTGGCCCGGGTAGCGCTCGTCATCTTTGGTCAGCTCTGGTGGGGTGACCGCGAAGCCGCGACGCCACTGTTTAACCTGCTCGTCACCGTATTTCTCAGCGGTTTCCGCTTTGTTCAGGCCCTGCAGCGCACCGTAGTGACGCTCGTTCAGTTTCCAGGATTTCTCAACCGGCAGCCAGGCCTGGTCCAGTTCGTCCAGCACGTTCCACAGGGTATGGATGGCACGTTTCAGCACAGAGGTGTAAGCAAAATCAAAGCTGAAGCCTTCTTCCTTCAGCAGTTTACCTGCTGCTTTTGCTTCGCTTACGCCTTTCTCAGACAGATCAACGTCGTACCAACCGGTAAAGCGGTTTTCGTTGTTCCACTGGCTTTCGCCGTGACGCACCAGAACCAGCTTAGTAATAGCCATCTCTTACTCCTCAAGCATTTTTAGAATGATAACAATTCTCATTATATTGCCGTGGCGGTGCCACCAGCAACGCTTAACCCTAACCATAGCGAAAATAGTCTCTGAGTGTAAGATGCTTGTGAATCCAGGGTTATGATTTTGTCTGCGATCGGCGCTATTTTCAGCAAGACGCGCAGAAAAAAGCCCTCCGATGGGAGGGCTGGAAATCAATGCGGAATGAAATGATACTCTGTGACGCTCACGTACTCTTCACCCGGGCGCAGCACGCAGTCCGGCTGCGGCCATTCAGGATGATTGGGGCTGTCCGGCAGGAATTCGCTCTCCAGCGCCAGCCCTTGCCAGTCGATGTACTCATCGTGTTCGCGCGCCGTGGTGCCGCCAAGATAGTTGCCTGAGTAGAACTGCAGGGCAGGGGCGGTGGTGTACACCGTCATCTGCAGCTTCTCATCCGCAGACCAGACCTGCGCGGCAGGCTGCTTCACATCACCTTTGGCGTGCAGCAGGAACGCGTGATCGTAGCCTTTCACCTTGCGCTGATCGTCATCGCTCAGGAAATCCTGGGCGATAACTTTAGCGCTGCGGAAATCAAAGCTGGTCCCGCTCACGTCTTTAAGGCCCTGATACGGAATGCCCATCTCGTCAACCGGCAGATAAGCGTCCGCCAGGATCTGCAGCTTGTGGTTACGTACGTCGCACTGGTTGCCGTCCAGATTGAAGTAGGCATGGTTAGTCAGGTTGACCGGACATGGCTTATCGACCGTCGCACGGTATTCAATGGCGATTCGGTTGTCGTCGGTCAGCGTGAAGCGCGCGGACGCGATAAGATTCCCCGGGAAGCCCTGATCGCCATCAAGCGAATCCAGTGAGAACAGCACTTCCCCGTCGTTTTGACGAACAATCTTCCAGCGGCGTTTGTCAAAGCCGTCCGGCCCGCCGTGCAGCTGGTTCTCACCCTGGCTTGGAAGCAGGGCGTACTGGACGCCGTCGAGCTCAAAGCGGCTCTTCGCGATACGGTTGGCATAGCGCCCTACGGACGCGCCCAGATAGGCGGATTGATTGACATACTGCTCAGGCGAGGCGCAGCCGAGCAGGGTTTCGCGCACGCTGCCGTCCGGCATTGGTACGCGGGCTGATAGCAGGGTCGCACCCCAGTCCATAAGCGTAACCACCATCCCCGCGCTGTTGCGCAGGGTTAACAGGCGATACGGCAGACCATCCGGTGCGAGGGTAGGTGTTTCGTTTAGCACTGTCCGGCTCCTTGTGATGCTTTACATACATAGAACGTTTCTTTGATGCCCGTTTGCGCTTCGTACTGCTTCGCCACGGCGTCCTGGACGGCAGGGACCAGCTCTTCCGGAACCAGCGCGACGATGCAGCCGCCAAAACCGCCGCCCGTCATGCGTACGCCGCCTTTGTCGCCAATGACCGCTTTCACAATGTCCACCAGGGTGTCGATCTGCGGCACGGTGATTTCAAAATCATCGCGCATGGAGGCGTGAGATTCTGCCATCAGTTCACCCATGCGTTTCAGGTCACCTTTCGCCAGTGCGGACGCGGCTTCAACGGTACGGGCGTTCTCCGTCAGCACGTGACGAACGCGCCTGGCGACAACCGGATCCAGTTCGTGCGCCACTTTGTTAAATTCATTGAGCGTCACGTCGCGCAGGGCAGGCTGCTGGAAGAAGCGCGCACCGGTTTCGCACTGTTCGCGGCGGGTGTTGTATTCGCTGCCCACCAGCGTGCGTTTAAAGTTGCTGTTGATAATCACGACGGCCGCGCCTTTTGGCAGCGGAACGGCTTTGGTGCCCAGCGAGCGGCAGTCGATCAGCAGCGCGTGCTCTTTTTTGCCCAGCGCAGAGATCAGCTGGTCCATAATGCCGCAGTTGCAGCCCACGAACTGGTTTTCCGCTTCCTGGCCGTTCAGCGCAATTTGCGCGCCGTCCAGCGGCAGATGATACAGCTGCTGGAAGACGGTTCCCACGGCCACTTCGAGCGAGGCCGACGAACTTAAGCCCGCACCCTGAGGCACGTTGCCGCTGATGACTAAATCGGCACCGCCGAAGTTCTTGTTGCGCTTCTGCAGATGCTTCACCACGCCGCGTACGTAGTTAGACCACTGCTGGCTGTCGTGCGTCACAATCGGGGCATCGAGGGAAAACTCGTCCGTCTCATTACCGTAATCTGCCGCAATGACGCGGACTTTGCGGTCGTCGCGCTTCGCACAGCTGATGACCGTCTGGTAATCGATGGCGCACGGCAGCACGAAGCCGTCGTTATAGTCGGTGTGTTCACCGATCAGGTTAACGCGGCCGGGCGCCTGGATAACGTGGGTGGCAGGGTAGCCAAATTTCTCAGCAAACAGGGATTGTGTTTTATCTTTCAGACTCATTTTTTAGACTCCTGATTCGCGATAGTGGACGTCGCTAACGGCGCGCAGGCGTTCTGCCGCCTGTTCCGCCGTCAGGTCACGCTGGGTTTCCGCCAGCATTTCATAGCCCACCATAAATTTACGCACCGTCGCAGAGCGCAGCAGCGGCGGGTAGAAATGGGCGTGCAACTGCCAGTGCTGATTCTCTTCCCCGTTAAACGGTGCGCCGTGCCAGCCCATGGAGTACGGGAAGGAGCACTGGAACAGGTTGTCGTAACGGCTTGTCAGTTTTTTCAGCGCCAGCGCCAGGTCGTCGCGCTGCGCGTCGCTGAGATCGGTAATGCGCTGAACGTGCGCTTTCGGCAGCAGCAGCGTTTCAAACGGCCAGGCGGCCCAGTAGGGCACGACGGCCAGCCAGTGCTCGGTTTCCACCACGGTACGGCTGCCGTCGGCCAGCTCACGCTGAGTGTAGTCCACCAGCATGGGTGAGCCGTTTTCTGCGAAATAGGCTTTCTGCAGACGATCTTCACGCTCGGCTTCGTTGGGCAGGAAGCTGTTCGCCCAGATCTGGCCGTGTGGATGCGGGTTAGAGCAGCCCATCGCCGCGCCTTTGTTTTCGAACACCTGCACCCACGGATAGCTCTGCCCCAGCTCAGCGGTTTGCGCCTGCCAGGTGCTGACCACCTCTTTCAGCGCGTCCACGCTCAGCTCTGGCAGCGTTTTGCTGTGATCGGGCGAGAAGCAGATCACGCGGCTGGTACCGCGCGCGCTTTCGCAGCGCATCAGCGGGTCGTGGCTTGCGGGGGCGTCCGGCGTGTCGGTCATCAGGGCGGCAAAATCGTTGGTGAAGACGAAGGTGCCCTTGTAGTCCGGGTTTTTATCCCCGGTGACGCGCGTATTGCCCGGACACAGGAAGCAGTCCGGGTCATGCTGTGGCAGCGTCTGTTTTGCAGGCGTCTCCTGCGCCCCCTGCCAGGGGCGCTTGGCGCGATGCGGGGAAACCAAAATCCATTGCCCGCTTAACGGGTTAAAACGACGATGCGGATGATCGACGGGATTAAACGAAGTCATGACGGATCCTTAGTCCGGATAGCCTTGCGGGTGGCGTGACTGCCAGTGCCAGGTATCCTGTGCCATTTCATCAAGCGTGCGGGTGACACGCCAGTTAAGCTCTTTATCGGCTTTGGTGGCATCGGCCCAGTAAGCAGGCAGGTCGCCATCACGACGCGGAGCGAAGTGGTAGTTCACCGGCTTACCGCAGGCTTTGCTGAAGGCGTTAACCACGTCCAGCACGCTGCTTCCGACCCCGGCGCCGAGGTTATAAATATGCACGCCCGGTTTGTCAGCCAGCTGCTGCATGGCGGCAGCATGGCCGTCTGCCAGATCCATCACGTGGATATAGTCGCGCACGCCGGTGCCGTCTTCGGTGGGATAGTCATTACCAAAAATGGCCAGCGACTCGCGACGGCCTACCGCCACCTGGGCGATGTACGGCATTAAGTTGTTCGGAATACCCTGCGGATCTTCACCCATATCGCCGGACGGATGGGCACCGACCGGGTTGAAGTAGCGCAGCAATGCGATGCTCCACTCTGGCTGCGCTTTTTGCAGGTCGGTCAGGATCTGCTCCACCATCAGCTTGCTTTTGCCGTACGGGCTTTGCGGCGTACCGGTCGGGAAGCTTTCCACGTAAGGGATTTTGGGCTGATCGCCGTAGACGGTGGCGGAGGAGCTAAAGATAAAGTTTTTGACGTTCGCCGCGCGCATGGCGGAGATCAGACGCAGGGTACCGTTGACGTTGTTGTCGTAATACTCAAGCGGTTTCGCAACGGATTCACCAACTGCTTTCAGGCCCGCGAAGTGGATCACCGCTTCGATGGCGTGGTCGTGAAGGATCTCGGTCATCAGCGCTTCGTTGCGGATGTCGCCTTCTACGAAAGTTGGCTGTTTACCGCCAAGACGTTCAATTACCGGCAGCACGCTGCGCTTACTATTGCACAGGTTGTCGAGGATGATCACATCGTGACCATTTTGCAGCAGCTGCACACAGGTATGACTTCCGATGTAACCGCTACCACCTGTTACCAGAACTCGCATAATTCGCTCCATTGGGCTTATGGTATGTAATAACCATAGCATAACAGAGACGCGAAAAGTGTGACATGGGATAAAATAGTGGAATCGTTTACACTCGTTTTCACACTCGCTTTTTCGATGAGTCAGAGCATTCTAGATCAAAGAGATAGCGATGTATTGATGCAAGTTATCTGAAAAGAGGAGGGCGGTGCCCTCCACGGTTAATCGACGCTGCTGAGAAGGTAGCGATAACCCTCGCCGTCCGTGACAAACTCCAGGCGGTGGGTGATGCAGGAAGGGGCATCTTCGGCATGGTGTGAAACGAACAGCAGCTGCGTTTCACCTTCGCTAATCAGCACGTCCACAAAGCGGCGGATCAGCTGCCGGTTGAGCGGATCCAGCCCCTGCAGCGGTTCGTCGAGGATCAGAAGAGTAGGGTGTTTTACCAGCGCGCGAACGATCAGTGCCAGGCGCTGCTGCCCCCACGACAGGCTATGAAACGGCGCGTCAGCGACCCGGCTGTCCATGCCCAGAATATCCAGCCACTGCTGGGCCAGCTTGCGCTGTTTGTCCGACACCGCCTGATAAATGCCGATGGAATCAAAATAGCCGGAAAGGATCACGTTGCGTACCGTGGTACTGACCCGGTAATCAAGATGCAGGCTGCTGCTGACGTAGCCGATGTGCTTTTTGATATCCCAGATGGTTTCGCCGCTGCCGCGACGCCGCCCGAAAAGCGTCAGATCGTTGCTATAGCCCTGCGGGTGATCGCCGACGATCAGGCTCAGCAGCGTTGATTTTCCCGCGCCGTTAGGGCCGATAATCTGCCAGTGCTCGCCAGGATTGACTGTCCAGCTGAGGTGGTTAAGGATCGGACGGTCATCATAGGAAACCACCCCGTCGCGCAGAACGATAAGCGGCTGCCGGGGATCGAGACCGTGGCGAGCTGCCGGCGCGTCGGGCTCCGGCAGCGCAATTCCCGCCAGCTTTTCGCTGTGCGCAAGCTGGGCAATGAGCGCCTGCTTGAGCAGCGCAGATTTTTCCCCGGTTTCGATCAGGCTGCAGTCTGCCAGCACGCCCGCGTTCTGCACGAAATCAGGAATTTCATCAAAGCGGTTCAGCACCAGTACGATCGTATAACCTTCCTGATTCAGAGAGCCCAGCAGGGCGGCAAGCTGGCCGCGGGAGTGAACATCCAGCCCGTCAAAGGGCTCATCCAGAATCAGCAGCTCCGGCTGGCCCATGAGCGCCTGACACAGAAGCGTTTTCCGCGTCTCGCCGGTAGAGAGGTATTTAAACCGCCGGTTCAGCAAAGCGGAGATGCCAAATTGTTCCGCCAGACGCTGGCAGCGAGCGGGATCTTTCACCTCATCCTGAATAATCTCCGCCGCCGTGCGGCCGGTGTCTTCTTCACCAGGACTGAGTAAATCGGTGTTATTGCGCTGCCACTCGTCGCTTACCAGCTTTTGCAGCTGTTCAAAGGACAGGCGCGTCACGCGTTTGAAATGGCTCTGGTATTCGCCTTTGAGAAGGGGAAGCTCTCCGGCCAGCGCGCGGGCCAGCGCGGATTTACCGCTGCCGTTGGTGCCGACAAACGCCCAGCTTTCACCCGCGCGTATTGTCAGATCGGCAATCGTCAGCGTTCGGGTATCGCTAAGACGAAACGTACCTTGCGAAATATGCAATGATGACATGATGTATCCCATTTTTTGCAGCAACTGCTGTCAGGGATACGCACTGTCGGCACGATTGTCAATGCACTCAGCACAATGTGGCGATAATCACCCGGTCTGCGTTGAAATATGCGGTGACGATAGCACCTTCTTCTAAACCGTCCGCCTCGCTGAGCGGGACCGTCGCGCAAAGGGTTTGTCCGTCTGCCAGGGGCATCAGCACCTCGCACTGCTCTTTGCCGCTTTCGATATGGCTGATGGCGCCGCGCAGCTGGTTATCTGCGGCCTTTGCCTTGTCCGGGTCACGCGTGATGTTGACCCAGGGCGCTTTAAGCAACACCAGCACCTCTTTACCTTCGTCCAGATCGAGGCGCTCTGCGCTCTGCGCCGTTATCGCCGCTTTCAGACGGGTGACGCCATCGGCAAGCAGGATCTCAATATGCTGCTGTACCTGGAGATTATCGCGCGCCGTCACCGTACCAAACCACTGGTTGCGGGCGCTGGTCTGTAACGAGAAGCGGGAAATGGCGGCCAGCAAGCTGTCCAGCGGAACGTTATCGTCGTCACTCAATACATCGAACGCTTTTTGCTGGATTTGTCCCAGGAGATCGTAGAGCTGAATCAGACGCTGGCCGTAACGTGTGACGACAGCCCCGCCACCGCCTTTGCCCCCTGTGGCTCTGTCCACCAGCGGTTGTTCGCTCAGGGTGTTCATTTCATTGATGGCATCCCAGGCGCTTTTATAGCTAATCCCGGCATTCCTGGCTCCCTGGCTAATTGAGCCGGTCTGTTCTATCTGTTTAAGCAGGGCAATACGCCGGGGGTCGGCGAAAAGCTTTTGCTGAAGTCGGAGAGTAAGAAGAATTTCGGCCTGCATAACAGTGTCCTGGCAAAAAGAATATTGTGACCCAAATGGTGCAGGGCGCAAAGGGCACCGCACAAAAGGGGATGTTTTTCTTACTTTTCAGGGTAGAATAGCCCATTCACAAAATCTGGAGAAAACCATGTTAGAGTTGTTGAAAAGTCTGGTATTCGCCGTGATCATGGTACCAGTAGTGATGGCCATCATCCTCGGTGCCATCTACGGCCTGGGTGAAGTGTTCAACGTCTTTTCGAATATCGGTCACAGAGACCGTGCGAAAAAGCAGCATTAATTTCCCACAAAACGCCCGGCTTGCCCGGGCGTTTTGCTCTCAAGATTTTTTCAATTTCGCCGATATTATTAAAATATCCGTCCGCCTTACCCCTTGAGCGGTACGATTTACCGCTGGGATCTCCCTGAAGATATCGTTATATTAATTTGTATATAACGCTATTCACAGGAGTTACAGATGGCACGTTCATGGGTACGCCTTTTCGCAGGGGCAACGCTGACGCTTTCACTTACCGGACACGCGCTGGCGGACGAGGGTAAAATCACGGTCTTTGCGGCGGCGTCGCTGACCAACGCGCTGCAGGATATCGCGGCGGCGTATAAAAAAGAGAAAAACGTCGAGGTGGTCTCCTCTTTTGCCTCTTCTTCGACGCTGGCGCGCCAGATAGAAGCGGGCGCACCGGCGGATCTGTTCATCTCGGCTGACCAGAAGTGGATGGATTACGCGGCGGAGAAGAGAGCGATTGATGCAACAACCCGCGAAACGCTGCTGGGGAATAGCCTGGTTGTCGTGGCACCAAAAGCCAGCGCGCAGGCGGACATCACCATCAATAAAGAGACCAACTGGATAAATCTGCTGAACGGTGGGCGTCTGGCAGTGGGCGATCCGGAGCACGTTCCGGCCGGGATCTATGCCAAAGAAGCGCTGCAAACGCTGGGTGCATGGGAGGCATTGTCGCCGAAGCTGGCTTCGGCGGAAGACGTGCGCGGCGCGCTGGCGCTGGTGGAACGCAACGAAGCTCCGCTGGGCATTGTGTATGGCTCCGATGCCGTTGCCAGCAAAGGCGTGAAAGTGGTGGCAACATTCCCGGAAGATTCCCACAAGAAAGTGGAATATCCTGTCGCGATTGTTGATGGACATAAAAATGCGACCGTAACGGCCTTCCGCGATTATCTGAAGGGGCCGGAGGCGTCCGCAATCTTTAAACGTTATGGATTTACGACTCACTGATGATACTGACCGATCCTGAATGGCAGGCTGTTTTGCTGAGCCTTAAAGTCTCTTCCCTGGCGGTTGCGCTGAGTTTGCCCTTTGGGATCTTCTTTGCCTGGTTACTGGTTCGCTGTCGGTTTCCCGGCAAAGCGCTACTCGACAGTGTACTTCATCTCCCCCTGGTTTTACCGCCTGTGGTGGTCGGTTACCTGCTGCTGATTTCGATGGGGCGACGCGGTTTTATCGGCGAAAGGCTCTACGACTGGTTCGGACTCACATTCGCTTTTAGCTGGCGCGGTGCGGTGCTGGCGGCGGCGGTGATGTCATTCCCGCTGATGGTGAGGGCAATCCGCCTCGCGCTGGAAGGCGTGGACATGAAGCTCGAACAGGCGGCCCGCACGCTGGGCGCCGGACGCTGGCGCGTCTTTTTCACTATCACGCTCCCGCTTACGCTGCCGGGCATTATTGTCGGGACGGTGCTGGCCTTCGCCCGATCGCTGGGCGAGTTCGGCGCGACCATCACTTTTGTGTCGAACATTCCCGGTGAGACGCGAACCATTCCGTCGGCCATGTACACCCTGATTCAGACGCCGGGGGGAGAGAGTGCCGCAGCGCGGCTGTGCATCATCTCAATCGTACTAGCCCTGGTTTCGCTGCTGGTTTCTGAATGGCTGGCGCGGCTGAGCCGCGAGCGGATGGGGAAATAACGATGCTGGAACTGAATTTCACCCAGACGCTGGGAAACCATACCCTGACGCTTAACGAGACGCTGCCTGCAAGCGGCATCACTGCCGTCTTCGGCGTGTCGGGAGCGGGAAAAACGTCTCTGATTAACGCCATCAGCGGCCTGACGCGCCCGCAGTCAGGACGTATTGTCCTGAATAACCGCGTCCTGAATGACGTGGAGAACAAAGTTTACCTCTCACCGGACAAGCGCCGCATCGGCTACGTTTTCCAGGACGCGCGCTTGTTCCCGCACTACAGCGTGCGCGGCAACCTGCGCTACGGCATGGCGAAAAGCATGGCCGGGCAGTTTGACAAGCTGGTCACGCTTTTAGGCATTGAGCCTCTGCTCGACAGGCTGCCGTCCTCACTCTCCGGCGGAGAAAAACAGCGGGTGGCCATTGGCCGCGCGTTGCTGACCGCCCCCGAACTGCTGCTGCTCGACGAGCCGCTGGCCTCGCTCGATATACCGCGCAAGCGCGAACTTCTGCCTTATCTGCAGCGACTGACGCGTGAAATTAATATTCCGATGCTCTACGTCAGCCATTCGCTGGATGAGATCCTTCATCTGGCCGACAAAGTGCTCGTGCTGGAAGAGGGCAGCGTGAAGGCCTTCGGCAACCTGGAAGAGGTGTGGGGCAGCAGCGTGATGCACCCCTGGTTACCGAGAGAGCAGCAGAGCAGCATCCTGAAGGTCAGCGTTCTGGAACACCATCCGCACTACGCGATGACCGCGCTGGCGCTGGGTGACCAGCATCTGTGGGTCAATAAGATCGATAAACCGTTACAGTCCGCGCTGCGAATTCGCATCCAGGCGTCGGACGTCTCGCTGGTGCTGCAGCCGCCGCTGCAAACCAGTATTCGCAATATTCTGCGCGCCAAAGTGGCGGAGTGTTTTGATGATAACGGGCAGGTGGAGGTGAAGCTTGAAGTCGGCAGCAGGACGCTCTGGGCGCGCATCAGCCCGTGGGCCAGGGATGAGTTAGCAATCAAGCCCGGCCTGTGGCTTTACGCGCAAATTAAGAGCGTCTCAATCACCGCCTGATTACAGCAGGTGGGTATAAATGTACTGCGCGATGCTGTCGGTGGTGTTGTCGCCAATCACCACGTTGGCGCGCGCTTTCACCGCGTCGTCGGCATTGCCCATCGCCACGCCCGTACCGGCGGCTTCCAGCATGCTGATGTCGTTGTAGTTATCGCCGAAGGCGATCACGTCCTGCATCGACCCGCCTTTTGATTCCACATACTGCGTCAGGCGCTTGCCTTTGCTGTTACCCTTGCGGGCAATATCCACCTGGTCATGCCAGGACCATTCGCACTCCAGCCCCAGCGTTTCCTCGACGTGCTTCGCGAAGGTATTCAGTTTGGTGGTGTCTTCATCCGTCAGGGCGAATTTCCAGATAGCCTCAACACCCCGGGCCGCCTGGCGCAGGGAGGAAACCTGGGTAAAGACCGGGCGCTGCGCTTCAGGCAGGGACAATGCCCAGTTGCTGGTGCGCACCACGTGGCCGGTTGGGCGCTCGTACATATTTTTTATCAGTACTGAATGAGAGCACTATAAAAGTTATTGATGCTGAATTTAACCATAATGCAACGCTTACACAAATTTGTTCTAAACAATGATTTTTTTCAAGGAAAAGAATAGATGAAAAGAACATTGTCAGTACTATTGTCGATAATTCCATTAACCACAATAGCGGCTACTATTCCCGATGGGAAACCAGAAAAGCCCTTTGTTATTGGTAATGAAGTTATTTGTCTGAAAGAAATCCAGAAGGATACTATAGGGCTACGGTTACAAATCAACTGTGTGGATTCGGGATTAGACGTGCGTGTAGCTGATCTTGATAACAACTGGTTACAGGAACGCGGCGGCATGTGCCAGCCAGCGTACATGGTACTTGATCGTTCTCAATAACTACCAGCACAGGCATAAGGTCGCGAAAGCGGCCTTTTTTAATGGCAATTAAATGATATCTCAGTACTTCCTGTTTTATGTATTTGTGGCAAAAACGTGAGGTCAATAGCTCAACCTCTGTACAAAACCGTAATGTTAATGTGAGAATTAGAGTCAAAAAAAACAACACGAGTACAGGACGTTATGACCAAAAAGATTTATTTTTATGCACCTGGTACAAACGATTACATCAGCCCAACTTTACTTTTCTCAGTTGCCCGGATGACGGTAAATGATGGCGGGGTTCAGTGGTTAGAGACTCAGTGGGTTGGCGGTGGCAATGTTCAGGGGATGGCTCTTTACACTTCGATTCTTGATGCGGCAATTGCTGCTGAAGTACTGAATCAGGCAGAAACCCCGTCGGAATGGAAGATTTACCCATTCTCTGATCTGAACATTACAGAGATGATGATCAACACGAAAGCCCATAAATCACATTACGGCATGATGCTTGTGTTTGGGTTCTCAATCGACGATTTCAGAAACCTTATACTTCAATCTGATCTATACCGAACTCTGCAATTCCCTGAATCATTCCCTATCGGTGACGGCTTAGATCCCATCACAAACAAGGTAATCCTGAAATTCGATGAATCCCTGTTTGAGGGGATGAATGGTTACTGGCATGAAGAGTTTCTCAGCTACTGTGAATCAATGGAGATCCTGAACTCTCAACCTCTCGACTTCATAAAAGAACATGCCCGGAATGCTGTATCAACGGCACTTGTCACCGCAACACCGATGATCAGCCCGACAACGCAATACTGTGTATCCACCTATTCCATCAAAAAGCAAATGTGGATCGTATCTTCTCTGGCAGTGAATGGTTCCAAACCTGCTAACAAACTTCATTAAGGATGATTCTATGGCTACTGGTCATTTTTTGAGGATTGGCGACAAAACAACGTGCGGCGGTAGTATTCTTTCAGGGTCCCCAAATCACAGCTTTGGAGGGATTGCGACCGCGAGAAATGGCGATTCAGTCTCTTGTGGTAAAGATGGCAAGGTATACCATATCGCAGGTGGTATACCCACTTACTCGATTCATGGAGTTGCCGCAGCAGGTACCTTGCATAGCCGCAGTACATGCCCCTGTAACGCAAGTTTCATTTCGTCATTCCCAAATGCTTCCTATTGGGTTGAGGAGAAGAAAGCGGTTAAGGCTGTCCCTGTAGTTACTGCCGCCCCTTTAGCTGCTCCACCACCAACAAAAGCGGAAGAACCCGTACAGCACGCCCAGACAGCTAAAAAACCACATAAGGAAGAAACTAAACGTGAACCAGTAGATGCTGGCTTCTGTGTACTTCCTTTCGGTGCTGAAACTGGTGCTTATGAGCGATACTTATTCGAAGGTAGTTCACCAGCAGGTACAAAAGAGCTTTACCGTTCACTGAATGGGGAAGGTAAGGAATATAAAGCGGGTTCTATTATGCTTCTTGTTGATCCTGAAAAGCAGGATGATGAACAGATAGCACATATGCAGTCTGCAAAACAACGTATTGATACAGCATTAGAACCGCTTACACATCAAGAAGCTAACTTCTTACACAATCACTATGGCACAATAGCTAACTTTAGCAACATCGCTGATAAAGGCATTGGCCTTGCTGCTGATCCTGTCGGAAAGTACTTCGAGAATATAGAGAAGATCCTGAAAGAAATTCAGGAAACGTACAAAAATACTTACATGACAAGAGGGGCCTTGATTGGTGAACAGTTCTATGTGAGACGTACACAATTGTTTAAAGAGCTTGAAAGAGAACTAAAAGTAGGTTTCCTAAACAAGGCTATGAAATTTGGCGAGTACACAAAAATAAAAAATGCTCTTGGCTTGTCAACAAGTTCAATTACTCATAAATGGAATGAGACAGGAATAAGTGATATTGATGGCTATGCTACGCATATAAAACGAGCGGCAAAATATGTAGCAGCTATGAGATATGTTGGCTATGTAGGGATCGGCTTTAGTGCCCTTCATTCTATTAATGAAATTAATGAGGCTTGTTCTGTTGGTCGCGAAGATGAATGTACCAAAAAGAAATACACTGAAATAGGTAGTTTTGCAGGTAGCACTGGTGGCGGTATTCTTGCAGGTGGTATGGCTGTTCCACTTTGTATAGCCATTGGCGTTGGTACGGCTGGGACAGGTGGATTAGTTTGTGCTGTTATCGCTGGAGGGACTTTAGGTTATGTTGGTGGGGAAGCTGGCGGCTGGGGGGGCGAAAAGGTAGGAAACACCCTTTATAATGTTATAGAAGGTTCAAAATGAATTCATTGGATCTAATCATAATATGTTTAGCTGCAATATTTGTAACTTCACTGGCGTTTTATCTTATCTATGGGAAATTTACGGAATGTAAATTCGATCTTATCGCGGCTAAGTTTAAACAAAAATTTGGATATACACCATTTTCCATGACTGTTGGTAAAGGTGGAGGCTTTTTCTTTTGGGGATATAAAGAATCCTATCTTATTAGTGCTCTTATATTTCCTAAGTTTCCAGCGACAAAAAAGACACTGACGGAAGAAGAAGTTTCATTCTTTAAAAGTCTAAAAGCCAGTGAAATATCTTGGTTCTATATCAAATATATTGCATTGGTTATCGGATTGTTAAGTTTCATTTGTTTGTTGATTGTACTTAAAGTAAAGCCTGATTAATGTACTGCCAGATAGAACTTAGTCCTTTGTGGCATAACTGATAACTAGCTGATTTGTCATGTAAAATATACATTCTTTAGTTTTCTGAGAAAAGCCGCGAAAGCGGCTTTACTTGTATGTGAATACGAAACCCGCTTAGGTACTGGTGTAAGTATCCCGCATAATCGTGCCATTCATATTTAGAGATCATCCGGCATAATCACTCTGCCAACGAAGGAGATCGCTATGCGTAAAGCCCGTTTTACTGAGCATCAGATCATCGCTGCGATTAAGTCGGTTGAAGCCGGACGAACCGTTAAAGATGTCTGCCGGGAGGCCGGTATCTCTGAAGCCACCTACTACAACTGGAAGTCCAGATACGGTGGCATGGAAGCTTCTGATATTAAAAAAATCAAGGATCTTGAGGACGAGAACCGCCGTCTAAAACAGATGTTTGCCGACCTTAGCCTGGAGAACCGGGCGCTGAAAGACGTTATCGAAAAAAAGCTTTAAAACCAGCCTTTAAGCGTGAGCTGGTCACTCATCTGATAACGACGTTCGGACTCAGTATTCGTCAGACCTGCCGGAGTCTTCATCTGAGCAGAGCGGTTTACCATTACCGCCCGGATACCACACGTGATGAGCCCGTTATTGCCGCATTGCAGGCGGTGGCTGAACGATACCCGCGATATGGTTTTCCGAAGCTTTACCAGGTTTTGCGACGGCAGGGATATCCGTGAAATCACAAAAGGCTCCACCGTATTTATTGTCTGCTGAAGCTGAATTTTCGCCGTAAGGGCAAACAACGGCTGCCGGTACGCAATCCCTCACCACTGGCCACGCCGGAAGCGCTGAACCAGAGCTGGTCTGTCGATTTTATGCATGATGCGCTGGCCTGTGGCCGTCGTTTTCGCACATTCAATGTCGTTGATGACTTTAACCGTGAGGCGTTGTCGATTGAAATCGATCTGAATCTGCCAGCTTTGCGGGTGGTTCGAGTGCTCGACAGGATCGCGGCAAACCGTGGCTATCCGGTCATGCTGCGCATGGATAATGGTCCGGAATTTATCTCTCTGGCGCTGGCTGAATGGGCTGAGAGGCACGCAGTAAAACTGGAGTTTATCCAGCCGGGTAAGCCGACGCAGAATGCTTTCATCGAGCGTTTTAACAGGACATATCGTACAGAAATACTCGATTTTTATCTGTTCAGAACGCTGAATGAAGTGCGGGAAATCACGGAGAAATGGTTATCAGAATATAACTGTGAACGCCCGCATGAATCACTGAACAATATGACACCGGAGGAATATCGACAGCACTATTATTTGGCCGGGATCTCAAAAAATGCCTGGAACTAAAACGGGTCTATTTACAATATAGCGGAAGGGGGTAGGGAAAGGATTCTGACAGTTTAGTACTGTCAGAATCCTTTCGATATCTATCAGAAGATTGAGCAAAAACCGGATCACACTCGATGAAAGTAGTAAATGTTTCACATGTTGACAAAGTTTAGACTGAGTATTCACATTTATCATTTTATGTAATTACGTTATTGTGCTAGGGTGCTGGCTTAAGGTGGTACAGTACTTCCCATCGTTCAACTTGGTGAAATATGGAAAGTACTTTTAGTATTAATTGGTAGTAGCTGATATTTCCTATTGTTGAACGTTAAAAATCAGGTCTATAGCGTGAGATATAGTTAATGGTTGTTGACCAAAACCGCTACGAAATATTGTTT
Source organism: Enterobacter sp. KB-280D8 (assembly GCF_041399405.1). Taxonomy (NCBI): domain Bacteria; kingdom Pseudomonadati; phylum Pseudomonadota; class Gammaproteobacteria; order Enterobacterales; family Enterobacteriaceae; genus Enterobacter; species Enterobacter sp. KB-280D8. The sequence goes on along the minus strand of NZ_JBGKEC010000002.1, from coordinate 434,769 downwards.
GATCATCTTCTCTTAACGCCTTTGCGTAACCTTCGCGAGTAAGATACTCAGTATTCAGTGCTAACAAGATATGATAGTTGTCTTCTTCCGGTAGTTCAGTAACACCTAGTGCCTCCATGACATGATTTTTGGTTATTGTCCTCTCTTTGATTTTTACGAGTAAACTTTCATCTTTAAGTTTTAGGAATACAGCAATAGCAACTCCAATTTGATACTCCCATTTTAATCCATTATCAAAGCTTGTATTACAAAGAAGTAATAGGCTATAGCATCTTTCGGCATCTCTTAGACTAAAGTTATTGATTCTTAGCAGATAAGATAACACATCCAGTGAAGGTTTAAGATCAATGTTTCTGCTTAATATTTTTTTATTAATATAATTGACGTATTTTGAAAGTGTGTATGATTTCATCCCAGCATTATCATCTTTTGGTAGTGAAACCCATAAATGAATAAATTTATTTAGATACATGCTGGCATCTATGGAACCATATGTTTTTTGTATTACCTTGATAAATTGTTCTTTATCGGTAGAGAGGATGAAGTAAATGTTTTTTGTATTAAAAACATGTTTTATCCTCTCAAGTAACTCAAGAGAGTAATTAGGTCTTGCACGATCTAGTTCATCTATAATAAATATTAACTTTTTTTCAGCGGCAATATCAGAAAGTGTGCTGCGGAAGTGTTCAAGTGTGTTATTCTCTTTATCAAGTTGCGTTATTTTTTCTTCTATATATTTTTCTAACGGGTCATTGATTGCAGAGCTAATATCATCTCCAATATTTTCGAATTCGGAACCTTTCACAGTTCCTAATGTTAGTGCACTGATACCTATTTTAAGAGATGTTTTTAATAATACCGATGCCACTTTTTTGGTGGCGGAGAGATATTTTTCTTTTAAGTTTTCATTGTCTATTTTAGCATATATATGCGATGCTATAGCTATGAAAGGGTCCGATTGAAAATCATTTTGAAATGCATCAAAGTAAACAACATTGAATTTTCCATCTTTGATGATTTCTGCTTCCCACATTTTCAGGAAGGTCGTTTTCCCATTTCCCCATTTTTCATTTAAGGCTATAACAAGGTTTTCATCATCGCTATTTGCAATGATATTTTCAAGTTGAGTGCTGAATTTTTTTTCTGTTAAATATATCATTCTCGGTGGTAAATCCTTCGCTACAGTTTATTTCAGGTACAGTAAGTCGCATATAATTCTCCATAATAAATACCCTTCCAGAAAGGTATTAGTAGATTACTATGAACAAAACCTGTTGATATTACTTTTTTTATTATTACCAATCCCATTTAACTGTAGTATCTAGCCCACGCAAATTGGTATGTTCAGTTCGAGTAGCCTTGAGTACTGTTTCACCGGTTTCAATTGAAATGATATCGTATTCTTCGATTTCAGTTTGGCCCATTGTTCCTTTAGTACGGAAATTAGTTCTTATGTATTTGAATTTATCATGAGGATAGTTTTTTTCAAACTGTGTTTCTGTCATTTGACTACTCCCTAAAGTGGGTTCGCAACATTAATATATAAACAACTTCCGAGAGCCTGTACAGAACTGTACAGGCTTTTCTACTTATGCAGGTACTTGTTCAAAGTACTGATTAAGTACCTCAGCAATGCTAGATTCAGTATTAGTACCAATCACAACATTTGCACATGCTTTAACCTCGTCAGAGGCATTACCCATTGCTACACCTAATCCCGCACTTTGTAGCATACTCACATCATTAAAGTTATCGCCAAAAGCGATCACATCCTTCATTGATAAACACTGTGACTCAACCCACTGCGTAAGGCGTTTACCTTTACTATTGCCTGTTTGGGCGATATCAACTTGATCATGCCATGACCATTCACAGGTAAGGCCGATCTCCCTCTCAACCACTTGAGTAAATTTTTTCAACTTATCGATATCACTATCAGTTAGGGCGAACTTCCAGATCTTATCTACGTCACGAGCAGCAGCCCCTAAAGAATCAACGAGTTTGAACACCGGGCGTTGATGTTCAGGTAACGTTCTAGCCCATGTTTCAGTACGTGTAATATGTCCAGTTACTTCACTGTAAAACATTGCATCGTCTGCGTACATTAAGCCATGAACATTATGAGTATCTAGCAGTTTTACAAGTTGCGTAGCCTGATCTGGAAGTAGAGGATCAGAGGTAAGTACTCGTTTTCCTATGTAATCGTAAAGCAATGCCCCGTTACAGCATATAGCGGGTGTATCTAGCTCTAACGCCTGATAGAAAGGATGGATTGCTACATGATGTCGTCCGGTCACGATTACTACCTTTGCACCAGATTTACGGGCATTCTGAAGGGCCAGTATGGATTCAGGGAGTATTTTTTTTTGTGGGGTAAGTAGCGTGCCGTCGAGATCAAGGGCAATAACTTTAAAGGTCATTTCATGTACACATATGAAGTTGATAGATAAAACGATAGTACACCTTATGGGCGATAGGTCAAAAAAGCAGAATGGCAGGTAAAGACTGTGTAAAGTAGTGGGCCAGTCTGCGATTCTAGACGCTCTAAAAGCATCATATGGCGATTTTACATAACAGATTGTAGAAGAGGACTTGATCCGCAACGCCCTAGAGCGGCTTCTATGAGGTTGTGCAAGGTGAATTTGATGAAAGGATTTGTTTAGTTAAATCAATTGGCTGTGTGTTTTGGGTGTTTTTTTGTACAATGCTGCCACTATTCAAATAAGTACCATTACAACAAATTGCAGGTGTATCTAATGCCAGTGCCTGATAAAAAGGATGAATGGCAACGTGATGTCGACCCGTTACGATAAGGAGTTGATATCCTACTTCCTGCGCGCGTTTAAGCGCTTCAAGGGAGGAGGGGAGCAGGGTTTTCTGAGGGGTAAGTAATGTTCCGTCTAAATCCAGTGCAATCACACGCGAGGTCATTTGTTCTTCCGGGTTAATGTTGAATTTTAGGTCTCAGGGGATGTTACACCGAGAGTAAATCGCTGCAAAATTCCTGGCTAAAATTCAGCATTCACCATTAAAAATAATCACTTTCACGTGCAGTGAGGAAAGGAGTATTCATGAAACAAACCGTTTATACCGCCAGTCCTGAAAGTCAGCAGATCCACGTCTGGCGCTTGAATGCAGAAGGTTCGCTCACGCTGGTTCAGGTTGTTGATGTGCCGGGCCAGGTGCAACCGATGGTCATCAGCCCGGATAAACGTTTCTTGTACGTGGGTGTGCGCCCGGAGTTTCGCGTGCTGGCCTACCGTATCTCTCCTGACGACGGCGCGCTGACCTACACCGCTGAAGCGCCCTTGCCGGGCAGCCCAACCCACATCTCGACCGATCGTAAAGGCAACTTCGTTTTCAGCGGCTCCTATAATGCGGGCTGCGTCAGCGTGACGCGACTTGAAGATGGTATTCCGACGGATACCGTGGATGTGGTGGAAGGGCTGGAAGGCTGTCACTCGGCGAATATCTCTCCGGACAACCGCACGCTGTGGGTGCCTGCGCTGAAGCAGGATCGTATCTGCCTGTTCACCCTGAGCGACGATGGTCACCTGGTGGCGCAGAATCCGGCTGAGGTCACCACCGTTGAGGGCGCAGGTCCTCGCCATATGGTCTTCCACCCGAACCAGCAATATGCCTACGTCGTCAATGAACTGAACAGCTCTGTGGACGTATGGGAACTGAAAGATCCAAACGGTCAGATTGAGTGCGTGCAGACGCTGGATATGATGCCGTCTGACTTCTCCGATACCCGCTGGGCGGCGGATATTCACATCACGCCGGATGGCCGCCACCTTTACGCCTGCGACCGTACCTCCAGCCTGATTACCGTGTTTAGCGTCTCTGAAGACGGCAGCGTGCTGGCGATTGAAGGTTTCCAGCCAACGGAAACCCAGCCGCGCGGCTTTAATATCGATCACAGCGGTAAATACCTGATTGCGGCGGGGCAGAAATCCCACCACATCGCGCTGTATGAAATCAAAGGCGAGCAGGGGCTGCTGGAAGAGAAAGGACGGTACGCCGTCGGCCAGGGGCCAATGTGGGTAGTGGTAAACGCTCACTAAGCCGCTAAAAACAAAAAACCTCGCGAATGCGAGGTTTTTTATGCCCGGTGGTTGCCGGGTGAGCACATCAAAACGTAACCAACACGTCCATCATAATATTGGCTTAAGGTGATGTAAATTCATCATCAACGAAAAAAAGAGATTATGAGACGATGGTGGATATTAATATTCAGTATAAACAGTTACTTATTTGTTTTCTCTTTATAAATTCCTAAACTCCATTTAACTGTTTTTATGTACAGTAATGGTCTGATATCATTCTGTTCGTTGGTTTGATGTGTTGCAGTTCCGCAATTCAGGATCCGTTTCAAGTCCTGGCTGTCGGGTGGTGCCGACAGTGCCTAAACTGCGGAGCACGTCAAAACATAACCAACACACCTCTGGTGACAGGCAGCGGAAAGGTAAATCAGAGGAGAAGTGCTCTATACCAAAGGAGTGGCGTATGAGCGGTGTGGAATGGGCAATTCTGTTCCTGCAACTCATGGTTGCGATTATGCAACTATTGGATGCGTATCTTAAGTTTGGTGCCTGACGAATCCAGTCGCAGTAAAAAGGGGGATTAACATCCCCCTTTTACTCTTATCTTACTGCTTCGGCTCAGCGACCACGTTACTGCCCAGACCGCGGTTGTTGTATTCCCACATGCGGTTGAAGTTCGCGTCGTTCAGGTTGCGCTGCACGTTCCCTTTATCATCCACTGTACCGGTATTGCCGGAGAACGGACGTTTGGAGACAGCGGCATCAGCCCACGGCTTCGCCACGTTAAAGCCTTCGTTGATCACGCTGTCGCGGATAACGACCTGGCCGTTAGTGGCAGAGTCCACGTCCAGAGAGCGGCCCAGCTGCGCCACGCCGTCACCGGCCGCGTTGAAGCGGCTGTTCACGGCCAGGAAGCCGTAGAACAGGTTAGACTGAGTTGCTGGCGCAAACACGTAGCCTTCCTGCTGGGTACGGGAATTCACCACGCGGAAATCGGTGTTATCAAACACTACCGCGCCGCGACCGGACACCAGATCCACGTCACCTTCAACGTAGCTGTTGGTCACCAGCGTACGGGTCAGGCGGTTATTCTGCAGGGTGTTCTGCACGCCGCTGTTGGTCACGAAGAAGGTGTTCTGACGACCCAGAATGTTGACGTTGTTAATCTGCACCTTATCGCCATCGCTACGCAGCGCAACGGCCTGGTGGTTACCGGCATCTACGCTGTCGCCCAGGGTATTCTGGATGGTCAGGTTCTGCAGCTGCAGGCCGTTATTTTGAGACCAGAATACCGCCGAGCACATCATGCCAACGGTGGCGGAACGCTTGCTCTGGCAGTTATCAAACATATACCACGCCGGTTTGCCCGGCATATATTTGCCGGCCGGGTTCACCAGGTGACGCCAGGTGTTGTTGTCAATTTCGGAATCAATCGCCAGGCCAATTTTTACGTCGAGCGCTTTTTCGCCCAGACCGTAAATCGTAATGCTGCCCGGGGCCGCCGGAACATACACGGTGCCTTCATATTCACCCGGCAGGATCGCGATGTACTGGCGAGACGCGCTGTGTTTAGTAATGGCCGCGTCAACCGCAGCCTGAATGGAGGTGTGCGTGACGCCCTGCGCACCCGCCGGGCCAACCACGAAGTCAGGCTGTTTTGGCAGGTTAATTGAAGACGGTGTCCACGGCGCGGCGTTAGGATCCATTGCCGAGAAGTAGTGGGCACGGTCGAAGTTCTTCGCTTCATCTGCGGACAAAATCGGGCGGGAAGCGGTACCGGGCGCTACCTGCTCAGAAGGTCGCTGATCCGGTGGTGTTGAACTGCATGCGGATAATGTCACGCCAAAGGCGAGCGCTAACGCCAGACGGGAAATCCTGGAAATGTTCAAGGTGAAGCTCCTGGGTATGCAAGTCTTTACGGGATAGACGAAATAGCCTGCTTTTTTATACTAAGTTGAGCGAAACGGGAAGATAAAAAGGGTAAAAGTTGCATTTTTTGCCATGAGGTGACGGGAAAGTCATCACAAATAAATAACATTTTCCCTCAAGGCGGTTGACAGCAGACGACGGATGCAAATAAATGTCTATACAACCCATGACAAGTGGAATGCCCATGCAGCTTCATCCTGACGATGTAATATGGCGAAATGCGCGACTGGCAACAATGGTTCCCGACACATCCGCGCCCTATGGCCTGAAAGAGCAGCACGCCCTGGTCGTGCGCGGTCAAACTATCCTTGCCGTGATCCCTGAATCTGACATTCCTGCCGGACACCGTCACGTCGTCGATCTTGAGGGACGTCTGGTCACGCCAGGCCTGATTGACTGCCATACCCACCTGGTGTTCGGCGGTGACCGCGCGGCGGAGTGGGAGCAGCGTCTGAACGGCGTCTCTTATCAAACCATCAGCGCCCAAGGGGGCGGGATTAACGCCACCGTGACGGCAACGCGCGGCAGTTCACCGGAAACCCTGCTGACACTGGCGCAGCAACGGCTCCAGCGTCTGATGAATGAAGGTGTGACGACCGTTGAAATCAAATCGGGATACGGACTCAACGCCGAGGCCGAAGAGAAGATGCTGCAGGTTGCCCGCCAGCTGAGCCTCAATAATCCGATCGATATCAGCGCAACGCTGCTGGCCGCACACGCCGTACCAGCGGAATACCGGCAGGATCCGGATGCGTACCTCACGCTGGTCTGTGAGCAGATCCTGCCCACGCTGTGGCAAAAAGAGTTATATGAAGCAGTAGACGTGTTTTGTGAAAACGTCGGCTTTACCCCGTCGCAAACCGAGCGCCTCTTCCAGGCCGCGACCGCGCTCGGAATCCCGGTGAAGGGACATGTTGAACAGCTGTCGAATCAGGGCGGCGCGGCGCTGGTGAGCCAATATAACGGGCTGTCGGCCGATCATATCGAATATCTCGATGACGCAGGCGTTCAGGCGATGGCGGAAAGCGGCACGGTTGCGGTATTGCTTCCCGGCGCGTTCTATTTTCTTCAGGAGCGCCAGCGTCCGCCGGTTGAACAGCTCAGAAAACAGGGGGTCCCGATGGCCGTCGCCACCGACTATAACCCCGGCACCAGCCCGTTTGCCAGCCTGCACCTGGCGATGAATATGGCCTGCGTCCAGTTTGGCCTCACACCGGAAGAGGCCTGGGCTGGCGTCACGCGGCATGCGGCGCAGGCGCTGGGGCGCGGTGCTACCCACGGGCAGCTGCGGGCGGGGTTTGTCGCTGATTTTATCGTCTGGGATGCTCGCCACCCGGTGGAGATGGTCTACGAGCCGGGGCGTAACCCGCTTTATCAACGCGTTTTCCGTGGGGAGGCAGTATGAAGTTATGGCGGCCCGTAGCCGAAACCGTCTGGCAGGGGCGCGACGACAGCGCCGAGGCCAGCAATGCAACGCGCATTTTCCAGACGATACACCATCAGGCGCAGTTTACGCCGCTTTCATCCGGCATCGCGCTGATAGGCTTTGAATGTGATGCAGGGGTTAAACGCAATCAGGGCAGGCCCGGCGCCGTGCAGGCTCCTGATATCCTGCGCAAAGCGCTGGCAAATATGGCAAGCCATCAGGGGCACGAACGGCTGGCGGATATGGGCTCGGTGTACGTTGAAGGCGATGAGCTGGAAGCGGCACAGCAGGCGTTAAGCGATGCCGTCACGGCCTGCCAGCAGTCCGGGATGCGCACGCTGGTGTTTGGCGGCGGGCACGAAACCGCCTGGGCGCACGGTCGGGGGATTCTGGATGCGTTCCCTGGAGAGCGTGTGACGGTGATAAATCTGGATGCGCATCTTGACCTGCGCAAGGCCGACCGGGCGACGTCCGGTACGCCGTTTCGTCAGTTGGCTAACTACTGCGATGAACGCGGGCGCGAGTTTCGCTACGCCTGCTTTGGCGTCAGCCGCGCGGCGAACACCCAGGCACTGTGGGATGAGGCCGAACGCCTGAACGTCACGCTGGTGGAAGATCTCCATTTCAGGCGCGAGGCCCTACCGGCGCTGGAAAAGGTGCTGGCGCAGGCCGATCGCGTCTACCTGACGATCGATCTGGACGTTTTGCCCGCAAGCGAAATGCCTGCCGTTTCCGCCCCGGCCGCGTTAGGAGTCCCGGCGCTGGATCTGCTGCCGGTTATCGCACAAATCTGCCGCAGCGGTAAGCTGCAGGCCGCCGATCTGGTAGAGTTTAACCCGCAGTACGATCGGGACGGACAGGGCGCAAAGCTCGCCGCCCGTCTGGCCTGGCAAATTGCTCACTGGTGGGCATAACACTATTTAAGGAGTCATGATGTTTTCACGCTCGCCCCTGCCGCAGCCGAGCCCTCCCGCGCCTTTCTATGAAAAGGTGAAGCAGGCGATCAGCGAAAAAATCGCAACCGGCGTCTGGCGCCCGCACGACCGCATTCCGTCGGAGGCCGAGCTGGTGGCCCAGTTCGGTTTTAGCCGGATGACCATCAACCGGGCGCTGAGAGAGCTGACCGACGAAGGGCTTCTGGTGCGCCTGCAGGGGGTTGGCACCTTCGTGGCGGAACCCAAAGGGCAATCTGCCCTGTTTGAAATCCGCAGCATCGCGGACGAAATTGCCGCGCGTAATCATCATCACCGGTGCGAAGTGCTGGTGCTGGAAGAGACCCAGGCCAGCGTCGAGCAGGCCGCAGAGCTGAACGTCAAAGAGGGCAGCCGCATCTTCCACTCCGTGATGGTGCATTTTGAAAACGACATTCCGGTGCAGATTGAAGATCGCTGCGTCAACGCAGAGCGGATACCGGACTATCTCAACCAGGATTACACCCAAACTACGCCACATGCCTATCTCTCGCTCGTCGCTCCGCTGACGGAAGGGGAGCACATTGTGGAGGCCGTGCGCGCCACGCCGCAGGAGTGCGAACGGCTGCGCATTAAAGAGCATGATCCGTGCCTGCTGATCCGCCGTCGTACCTGGTCGTCATCGCACATCGTGTCGCATGCCCGGCTGCTCTTCCCGGGTAACCGTTACCGGCTACAGGGCCACTTTATGTCATAAGTTTTATAAGCGTGATCGCTAACGCAATATAACAAAATTGTATCTTTTTTGTTAAATACGACCTTGTGTGTGCTTGTCTATACAAGTATATCTAAATGCATCATCTGTCCCTTATGAGGAGCACACAATGTCGTCAGGTAAATACCGTCAGCAGGACGTCCGCGCCGCGCGCGGCACCACGCTTACCGCCAAAAGCTGGCTCACCGAAGCCCCGCTGCGCATGTTGATGAACAACCTCGATCCCGAGGTGGCGGAAAATCCCCACGAGCTGGTGGTCTACGGCGGCATAGGCCGCGCCGCGCGCAACTGGGAATGCTATGACGCCATTGTAAAATCCCTGACCGAACTCGAACACGACGAAACCCTGCTGGTGCAGTCCGGCAAGCCGGTTGGCGTGTTCAAAACCCATAAAAACGCGCCGCGTGTGCTGATCGCCAACTCTAACCTGGTGCCGCACTGGGCCACCTGGGAACACTTCAACGAGCTGGATGCGAAAGGGCTGGCGATGTATGGCCAGATGACCGCCGGTAGCTGGATCTACATCGGCAGCCAGGGGATTGTTCAGGGAACCTACGAAACCTTCGTGGAGGCCGGTCGCCAGCACTATAACGGCTCGCTCAAAGGCCGCTGGGTATTGACCGCGGGTCTCGGCGGCATGGGCGGCGCGCAGCCGCTGGCCGCCACGCTTGCCGGCGCCTGCTCGCTGAACATTGAGTGCCAGCAGAGCCGCATTGATTTCCGTCTGCGCACCCGCTACGTCGATGAACAGGCAACCGATCTGGACGATGCGCTGGCGCGCATTAAAAAATACACCGCCGAAGGCAAAGCCGTGTCGATTGCCCTGTGCGGCAACGCGGCGGATATTCTGCCGGAGCTGGTTGCCCGCGGCGTGCGCCCGGATCTCGTCACCGACCAGACCAGCGCCCACGATCCGCTGCACGGCTACCTGCCAAAAGGGTGGGCGTGGGAAGAATACCAGCAAAAAGCGGAGACCGACCCGGAAGGCACCGTGCTTGCCGCGAAACGCTCTATGGCCGAACACGTTTCTGCCATGCTGGCCTTCAGCCAGATGGGGATTCCGACCTTTGACTACGGCAACAACATCCGCCAGATGGCGAAAGAGATGGGCGTGAATAACGCTTTCGACTTCCCCGGCTTCGTGCCTGCCTATATTCGCCCGCTGTTCTGCCGCGGCATCGGCCCGTTCCGCTGGGTTGCCCTGTCCGGCGATCCGCAGGATATCTACAAAACTGATGCCAAAGTGAAGGAGATCGTTGCGGATGACAAACATCTGCACCACTGGCTGGACATGGCCCGCGAGCGCATCAGCTTCCAGGGCCTGCCGGCGCGCATCTGCTGGGTTGGGCTGGAGTGGCGGCAAAAGCTGGGCCTCGCCTTCAACGAAATGGTGCGCAGCGGTGAAGTCTCCGCGCCGATCGTCATTGGCCGCGACCACCTGGACTCCGGCTCCGTTGCCAGCCCGAACCGCGAAACCGAAGCCATGCGCGACGGATCTGACGCGGTCTCCGACTGGCCATTGCTTAATGCCCTGCTGAATACTGCCAGCGGCGCCACCTGGGTCTCGCTGCACCACGGCGGCGGCGTGGGGATGGGCTTCTCCCAGCATTCCGGGATGGTCATCGTCTGTGACGGTACCGATGAAGCTGCCGCGCGTATCGCTCGCGTGCTGCACAACGACCCGGCAACCGGCGTGATGCGTCACGCGGATGCGGGTTACGAGATTGCCATTGACTGTGCCAAAGAGCAGGGGCTGAACCTGCCGATGATCCCTGCCACACAAGGAAAGCATGAATGAACGCCTTAACACTCACTCCCGGCTCGCTGACGCTCAAACAGCTGCGTAACGTCTGGCGTAAACCGGTCACCCTTTCGCTGGATGAAAGCGCTCACGCCGCCATTAATGACAGCGTCGCCTGCGTTGAAGCCATCGTGGCCGAGGGGCGCACCGCCTACGGGATTAACACCGGCTTTGGCCTGCTGGCGCAGACCCGCATCGCCACGCACGATCTGGAAAACTTACAGCGTTCGCTGGTGCTGTCGCACGCGGCGGGCGTGGGTCAGCCGCTGGATGATGAGATTGTCCGCCTGATGATGGTGCTCAAAATCAACAGCCTGGCGCGCGGTTTCTCGGGCATTCGCCTGAGCGTCATCCAGGTGCTGATGGCGCTGGTGAATGCAGAGGTCTACCCGTGGATCCCGGCGAAAGGCTCTGTAGGGGCATCCGGCGACCTCGCGCCGCTGGCGCACATGTCGCTGCTGCTGCTGGGCGAAGGCAAAGCGCGCTGGCAGGGCGAGTGGCTGCCTGCGAAGGAGGCGCTGAAAAAAGCCGGATTAACGCCAATTACGCTGGCGGCGAAAGAGGGGCTGGCACTGCTGAACGGCACTCAGGCATCGACGGCCTTCGCGCTGCGCGGTCTGTTTGAAGCGGAAGATCTGTTTGCCTCGGCGGTAGTGTGCGGTGCGCTGACCACCGAAGCCGTGCTGGGCTCGCGTCGTCCGTTCGACGCCCGCATCCACGCGGTGCGCGGCCAGCGCGGGCAGATTGATGCCGCCGCGATGTACCGCCACGTGCTTACCGACACCAGCGAAATTGCCGATTCACACCATAACTGCGAGAAGGTTCAGGATCCGTATTCCCTGCGCTGCCAGCCGCAGGTGATGGGCGCGTGCCTGACGCAGCTGCGCCAGGCGGCAGAGGTGCTGCTGGTGGAGGCCAACGCGGTGTCCGATAACCCGCTGGTGTTCGCCCAGGAAAACGAGGTGGTCTCCGGAGGCAACTTCCACGCCGAGCCGGTGGCGATGGCGGCGGATAACATCGCGCTGGCGATTGCCGAAGTCGGCGCGTTGTCCGAGCGCCGCATTGCGCTGATGATGGATAAACATATGTCCCAGTTGCCGCCGTTCCTGGTGCGTAATGGTGGGGTCAACTCGGGATTTATGATTGCCCAGGTGACCGCAGCCGCGCTGGCAAGCGAGAACAAAGCCCTGTCGCACCCGCACAGCGTGGACAGCCTGCCGACGTCTGCAAACCAGGAAGATCACGTTTCGATGGCGCCGGCTGCCGGGCGTCGTCTGTGGGAAATGGCCTCCAACACCCGCGGCGTGCTGGCGGTGGAGTGGCTGGCGGCGTGTCAGGGTATCGATCTGCGTGATGGGCTAAAATCCAGCCCGCTGCTGGAGCAGGCGCGTCAGGAACTGCGCGAGCACGTTACGCACTACGATGATGACCGCTTCTTTGCGCCGGATATTGATAAGGCGATGCAGCTTCTGGAAGAGGGGCGGCTGGTGGGGCTGTTGCCGCCGGTGCTGTGATTTTTTGCCCGGTGGCGCTGCGCTTACCGGGCCTACGCGTGCGAAATGTAGGCCGGGTAAGGCGTAGCCGCCACCCGGCTTCTTTTATGAATACATCGCCGTAATCGACGCGCTCCCCAGCGAATGGAAATGCACGTTAAACCCGACCATCGCGCCGCTCGCCTCTTCATCAACCTCAATCTTCTCCACGTCCAGCGCGTGCACCGTGAAGATATAGCGGTGGGTTTCCCCTTTTGGCGGCGCCGCGCCGCCGTAGCCCGCTTTACCAAAATCAGTGCGGGTCTGAATCGCGCCCTCAGGCAGGGCAACCAGATCAGAGCCGGAACCCTGCGGCAGGACGCGCGTGTCGGCGGGCAGGTTCGCTACGATCCAGTGCCACCAGCCGGAGCCGGTCGGCGCGTCCGGGTCGTAGCAGGTCACGACAAAGCTTTTGGTTCCGGCTGGAACCTCGTCCCACGCCAGGTGCGGGGAGATATTATCGCCCTGATACCCCATGCCGTTGAAAACGTGGCGTTCAGGGAGTTTTTCACCGTCGCGCAGATCTTTACTGATGATTTTCATACGGTTTACCCTCGATATTCACTCGTTCAGGAAGTGTAACGCATGGGGTTAAATCGTGAAATGCGCGGGAATGTTAACGGCTGTTACGACCGCGTCGGTTAATTTACGCAGCTGCTCTGGCGTAATGCTATACGGCGGCATCAGGTAGATAAGCCTGCCGAAAGGCCGCACCCAGACGCCCTGGTCCACGAAGAAGCGCTGCAGCGCCGCCATATTCACCGGATGGGTGGTTTCAATCACCCCGATGGCCCCCAGCACGCGCACGTCCGCCACGAAATTCGCACCAGAGGCGGCGCTCAACTCCTCTTTCAGCTGCGCTTCTATCGCCGCAACCTGCGCCTGCCACTCGCCGCTCTCCAGAATCGCAAGGCTTTCACTCGCCACGGCGCAGGCCAGCGGGTTGCCCATAAACGTCGGGCCGTGCATAAAGCAGCCCGCCTCGCCGTCGCTGATGGTGTCGGCAACCTGGCGGGTGGTCAGCGTGGCGGAGAGCGTCATGGTGCCGCCGGTCAGCGCTTTGCCCAGACACAGAATATCCGGCGAAATGCCCGCATGCTCGCAGGCAAACAGCTTGCCGGTGCGGCCAAAGCCGGTGGCGATCTCATCGGCAATCAGCAGAATGCCCTCGCGGTCGCACATCTTGCGAATGCGCCTCAGCCATTCCGGATGGTACATCCGCATCCCGCCTGCGCCCTGCACAATTGGCTCCAGGATCACGGCGGCAATCTCATGACGATGCGCCGCCATCAGCCGCGCGAAACCGACCATATCCATCTCGTTCCACTCGCCGTCGAAGCGGCTCTGCGGGGCAGGGGCAAACAGGTTTTCCGGCAGATACCCCTTCCACAGGCTGTGCATGGAATTGTCCGGATCGCACACCGACATCGCCCCGAAGGTATCCCCGTGATAGCCGTTGCGGAAGGTAAGGAACCGCTGGCGCGCTTCGCCCTTCGCATGCCAGTACTGCAGCGCCATTTTCATCGCCACTTCCACCGCTACCGAGCCGGAATCGGCCAGGAAGACGCACTCCAGCGATTCAGGCGTCATCGCCACCAGGCGACGGCATAAATCCACCGCCGGCTGATGGGTAATCCCGCCAAACATCACGTGCGCCATCTGGTCAATCTGGGCTTTCATTGCCGCGTTCAGGCGCGGGTGGTTGTAGCCGTGAATGGCCGCCCACCAGGAGGACATCCCGTCAACGAGCCGCTCGCCGCTGGCAAGGTGCAGCTCGCAGCCGTGGGCCGAGGCCACCGGATAGACGGGGAGGGGGCGGGTGGTGGAGGTGTAAGGGTGCCAGATATGCTGCTTGTCGAAGGCGAGATCGTCCTGGGTCATAATCGACTTGTAAACCATTTTGAAAAGTTTTAGGTTTACGAGTATAAACCGAACCGAAAATTAACAAAACCCTTTGGAGAAGCCCGATGGCTCACCACGCACGCTGGACGATGTCGCAAGTTACTGAATTATTCAACAAACCTTTCCTTGAGCTGATGTTTGAAGCCCAACAGGTGCATCGTCAGCACTTCGATCCGCGCCATGTTCAGGTCAGCACGCTGCTGTCGATCAAGACCGGCGCCTGTCCTGAAGACTGCAAATATTGCCCGCAGAGCGCGCGCTACAAAACCGGCCTGGAGTCCGAACGGCTGATGGAAGTGGAGCAGGTGCTCGACTCGGCGCGCAAGGCGAAAAACGCTGGCTCGACCCGCTTCTGCATGGGCGCGGCGTGGAAGAACCCGCACGACCGCGACATGCCGTATCTGGAGCAGATGGTGAAGGGCGTGAAGGAGATGGGCCTTGAAGCCTGTATGACGCTTGGCACGCTGAACGAGGAGCAGGCGCAGCGCCTCTCGGCGGCGGGGCTCGATTACTACAACCACAACCTCGATACCTCCCCGGAGTTTTACGGCAACATCATCACCACGCGCACCTACCAGGAGCGCCTGGACACGCTGGACAAAGTGCGTGGAGCGGGGATCAAGGTCTGCTCCGGTGGTATTGTCGGCTTAGGCGAAACGGTGAAAGACCGCGCGGGCCTGCTGCTGCAGCTGGCGAACCTGCCCACCCCGCCGGAAAGCGTGCCGATCAACATGCTGGTGAAGGTCAAAGGCACGCCGCTGGCGGATAATGACGACGTGGATGCGTTTGATTTTATTCGCACCATCGCGGTGGCGCGCATCATGATGCCAACCTCTTACGTCCGCCTTTCTGCGGGCCGCGAGCAGATGAACGAGCAAACCCAGGCGATGTGCTTTATGGCCGGGGCCAACTCCATCTTCTACGGCTGCAAGCTGCTGACCACGCCGAACCCGGAAGAGGACAAAGATGTTCAGCTGTTCCGCAAGCTGGGGCTGAACCCGCACCAGACCGAGGTGCTGACGGGCGATAACGAGCAACAGCAGCAGCTGGAGCAGCAGATTTTTAACGCCGACACCGACCAGTTCTACAACGCGGCAGCCGTATGACCTGGCAGGCACGAATTAATGCCGCGCTGGAAGAACGCCGGGCGGCAGAGGCGTTTCGCGTACGCAGTGTGGTGGAAAACGGCGCGGGCCGTTTTCTGACCCGCGAGGGGCGGCAGTTTTGTAATTTCTCAAGCAATGACTATCTCGGACTGAGCCAGCATCCGGCCATCGTCCGCGCCTGGCAGCAGGGCGCGGAGCGGTTTGGCGTGGGCAGCGGCGGCTCGGGACACGTCAGCGGGTACACCACGGCGCATCAGGCGCTGGAGGAAGAGCTGGCCGACTGGCTTGGCTATTCGCGTGCGCTGCTCTTTATCTCGGGCTTTGCCGCCAATCAGGCGGTCATCGCGGCCCTGATGGGGAAAGAGGACCGCATTGTCGCCGACCGCTTAAGCCACGCCTCGCTGCTTGAGGCGGCAAATTTAAGCCCGGCACAGCTGCGCCGCTTTGCCCATAACGATGCGGGGCAGCTTGCTGCGCTGCTGGATAAACCCTGCGACGGGCAACAGCTGGCGGTCACCGAAGGGGTGTTCAGCATGGACGGCGACAGCGCGCCGCTTGCTGCGCTGCACGAGGCCGCAAAGCGGCAAAACGCCTGGCTGCTGGTGGACGATGCCCACGGGATTGGCGTGATGGGCGATGAAGGTCGCGGCAGCGCATACCAGCAAAACGTGAAGCCCGAGCTGCTGATTGTCACCTTCGGCAAGGGCTTTGGCGCCAGCGGCGCCGCCGTACTGTGCAACGAGTCCGTCGCTGACTATCTGCTGCAGTTTGCCCGGCATTTGATCTACAGCACCAGCATGCCCCCGGCACAGGCCGTGGCGCTGTCTGCGTCGCTGGCGGTGATCCGCAGCGCAGAAGGGGATGAACGTCGCCAGCGGCTGGCAGAGCATATCTCCCGCTTCCGCCAGGGACTGGCGGCGCTGCCCTTCCTCAGTCCAGAGTCGCAGAGCGCCATCCAGCCGGTGATTGTTGGTGAAAACGGCCGCGCGCTGGCGCTGGCACAGGCGCTGCGCGAGCGCGGCATGTGGGTGACCGCCATTCGCCCGCCAACGGTTCCGCCGGGTACCGCACGGCTGCGTTTAACCCTGACGGCGGCGCATGAAGCTCGGGATATCCAGACGCTGCTGGAGGCGCTCCATGACGCCGGTGAATAAACAGGCCGTTGCGGCGGCATTTGGCCGGGCCGCGCGGAGCTATTCTCAGCACGATGAACTGCAGCGCCAGAGCGCGCAGGGGCTCCTCGCCGCGCTTGGCGGGAATCGCTTCCCGCAGGTACTGGACGCCGGCTGTGGTCCCGGCAGCAACA
This sequence comes from Enterobacter sp. KB-280D8, assembly GCF_041399405.1. NCBI lineage: Bacteria > Pseudomonadati > Pseudomonadota > Gammaproteobacteria > Enterobacterales > Enterobacteriaceae > Enterobacter > Enterobacter sp. KB-280D8. Next base: position 418,035 of record NZ_JBGKEC010000002.1, on the reverse strand, counting down.
GCCGCTACTGGCGTGAAGCGGGGAGCCAGGTGACGGCCATCGACCTGTCGCCCGCCATGCTGGACGAGGCGCGCCAGCAGCAGGCTGCGCATCACTACCTTGTGGCTGATATCGAGGCTATTCCGCTGGCGGACGCGCAGTTCGATCTGGTCTGGAGCCATCTGGCAGTGCAGTGGTGCAGCAGCCTGGAACAGGCCTTGCGCGAGCTTTATCGCGTTGCGCGACCGGGCGGGAAGGTGGCCTTTACCACCTTGCTGGAAAGCTCGCTGCCGGAGCTAAATCAGGCATGGCAGGCAGTAGATGAGCAACCGCATGCCAACCGCTTCTTATCGCATGACCAGGTGACGGAGGCGCTGGCAGGCTGGCGCTGTCGCAGCACGGTGCAGACCATCACGCTCAATTTTAGCGACGCGTTCAGCGCCATGCGTTCGCTGAAGGGCATCGGCGCTACGCACCTGCACGCCGGGCGGGAGAAAAAACCGCTGACCCGGGGCCAGCTGCAGCGCCTGGAGCTGGCCTGGCCGCAGCAGCGGGGCTTTTTCCCGCTCTCTTATCAACTTTTTCATGGGATTATCGAACGTGACTGAACGTTATTTTGTTACCGGCACGGATACGGAAGTGGGCAAGACGGTTGCCAGCGCGGCCCTTCTGCAGGCGGCGCGAAAGCTTGGGAAAAACACCGCCGGATATAAGCCTGTTGCTTCCGGCAGCGAGATGACGGCGGAAGGGTTACGCAACACCGATGCGCTGGCGCTCCAGCGTAATAGTACCCTTAAGCTTGCCTATTCGGCGGTCAATCCATACACCTTTGCCGAGCCGACCTCGCCGCACATTATCAGCGCCGACGAAGGCCGTCCGATTGAGTTCGCCGTGCTGTCTGCCGGGTTACGGACACTCGAAAGCCAGGCCGACTGGGTGCTGGTGGAAGGCGCGGGCGGTTGGTTTACGCCGCTTTCGGACACGCAGACGTTTGCTGACTGGGTGCAGGCCGAGCGGCTCCCGGTCATTCTGGTTGTCGGCGTTAAGCTGGGCTGCATCAATCACGCTATGCTGACCGCGCAGGCCGTACGGCAGGCCGGGCTGCGTCTGGCGGGCTGGATAGCCAACGACGTAGTTGCGCCGGGGAAACGACATCAGGAGTATCTAGCGACGCTCAGGCGTGTACTTCCCGCCCCGTGCCTTGGGGAAATTCCCTGGCTTGCTGACGGCGCGGAAAATGCCGAAACCGGGCGCTATCTCGACCTCAGCGCCTTGCTTCCCGCGACATCCAGTGGGCAATAAGCTCATCGTTCAGTTCGCTAACGTGGCCGTGCGCCACGTTACGCCCGCGATAAAGCATGCAAAACCGATCCGCCACCCGGCGGATAAACGACAGCTGCTGCTCCGCTAACAGCACCGTCATGCCTAACTCCTGGTTTAAGCGCACCAGCAGCTGCGCCAGCTTCTGGGCAAAGCCGTGTCCCGCGCCGTGCATGGGTTCATCCAGAATCAGCATCCGCGGGCGGTTGACCAGCGCATTCGCCAGCGCGAGCTGATACTGATCCTCCGGCGAAAGGGTGTTGCCTCGCGTCTGACGTCGCGCGTAGAGTTCCGGGAACAGATCGTATACGTCGCTTTTCGCTGCCGGGTCGGGTTTCCCCACCGCCCGCATGGCAATATGCAGATTATCCTCAATCGTCAGCTGAGAAAAAATCCGCCTGTCCTGCGGCACATAGCCTATTCCCGGCCCTGAACGCTCTTCTGACGTCTGGCTGAGCAAATCACGCGGCGGTGCGCCCGCTTCATGCCAGATGATGGTGCCGCTATCGACGGGCACTTTTCCGGTAATGCAGTTCATGAGGGTGGTTTTGCCCATCCCCGGCAGGCCAACGACGCCTGTGCACATCCCTTGCGGAAAATCTAAATCCACGTTCCACAGCGTATGTTGGCTTCCGTAAAACTGATTCACTGCACGCAGACTCAACATCTTTCTCTCCTTAAAAATGTGTCGGTGACGCTCGTTTATGCTTCTGCAAAACCCCTGCCAGAAAGCGTAAATCGATTAAAAAAACGGCTTTTTTTAGGAATAAGCCACCGGTGAATCGTCTAAACGAACGGGGATTGCACATCGGCAGTGCTGGCGATGTTGAATGGTGGTGCAGGACGAAAAATGGCGGAAATGTGAGCAGGATCGCACCGGTTGGTTATGAATGACTCAACTGTTTATCGTCAAAAAATAGCTATAAAAATTTTTTGTTGCCGCCTCGTGGGAAAATCCGGGAATTTGCTGAGCGGCAGTCTGCACGGGCTGGAAGCAGTTATCCACTATTCCTGTGGATAACCATGTGCATTAGAGTTAGAAAACACGCGATAAGCGAGAGAAGACGCGGCTTTCGCCCAAATTGACGCGAAACGCGGCTTTAGAAAATATCCTTTATAATTTAATTGCTTAGATAAAAGCAATTACCGTAATGAAAGTGTCACTCGTTGCCATAAAACTATCATTACCTGGCTTGACAAATGTTAAAAAAGAAAAAGTTCTGGGGATAACCCAGCCTGGCTGGTTTTTTATCTCGTCAGAGCCTAAATTTTGTTCGCTAACGCGCTAATGATTCAGCCGCTACGCTAAATATCCTGACACGCCACTGGTTTTTCATCCAGTGTTTTTTACTGGCATTCCTGGCAACAACGAGTAAAATTACTCACCTGCCGCTTATAACGTCATCAGGTCGTCGCCCATGAGTAAACCGTTCAAACTGAATTCTGCTTTCCGCCCATCAGGCGATCAGCCTGAGGCGATCCGTCGCCTTAAAGAGGGGCTGGAAGACGGGCTGGCGCACCAGACGCTGCTGGGGGTAACCGGCTCGGGCAAAACGTTTACTGTCGCGAACGTGATCGCTGACCTGCAGCGCCCCACGATGGTGCTTGCACCCAACAAAACCCTCGCGGCACAGCTTTACGGCGAGATGAAAGAGTTTTTCCCGGAAAACGCGGTGGAGTATTTCGTCTCCTACTACGATTACTACCAGCCGGAAGCCTATGTGCCGAGCTCTGACACCTTCATCGAGAAGGATGCTTCGGTGAACGAACACATCGAACAGATGCGACTGTCGGCGACCAAGGCGCTGCTTGAGCGTCGCGATGTGGTTGTGGTCGCGTCGGTTTCGGCGATTTACGGCCTGGGCGACCCGGATCTCTACCTGAAGATGATGCTGCACCTGACGCAGGGGATGATCATCGATCAGCGCGCGATTTTGCGCCGTCTGGCCGAGCTGCAATACACCCGTAACGACCAGGCGTTCCAGCGCGGGACGTTCCGCGTGCGCGGTGAGGTGATCGACATTTTCCCTGCGGAATCGGACGATATGGCGCTGCGTGTTGAGCTGTTTGACGAAGAGGTGGAGCGTTTGTCGCTGTTCGACCCGCTGACCGGGCACGTTGAGTCGGTGATCCAGCGTTTTACCATCTACCCTAAAACACACTACGTGACGCCACGCGAGCGTATCGTGCAGGCGATGGAAGAGATCAAAGAGGAGCTGGCAGAACGCCGTAAGGTGCTTCTGGCGAACAATAAGTTGCTGGAAGAGCAGCGCCTGAGCCAGCGCACACAGTTTGATCTGGAGATGATGAACGAGCTGGGCTATTGCTCGGGTATCGAAAACTACTCGCGCTTCCTCTCCGGGCGCGGGCCGGGCGAGCCGCCGCCGACGCTGTTTGACTACCTTCCGGCAGACGGTTTGCTGGTGATCGACGAATCCCACGTCACGATCCCGCAGATCGGCGGGATGTACCGCGGTGACCGCGCGCGTAAAGAGACGCTGGTGGAGTACGGATTCCGCCTGCCGTCAGCGCTCGATAACCGTCCGATGAAGTTTGAAGAGTTTGAGGCGCTGGCGCCGCAAACCATCTACGTGTCGGCCACGCCGGGCAACTACGAGCTGGAGAAATCCGGCGATGAGGTGATTGATCAGGTGGTCCGTCCGACCGGGCTGCTGGATCCGATTATCGAGGTGCGTCCGGTTGCGACCCAGGTGGACGATCTGCTCTCTGAGATCCGGGCCCGTTCCGCCATCAACGAGCGCGTGCTGGTGACCACGCTCACCAAACGAATGGCGGAAGACCTGACCGAGTATCTGGAAGAACACGGTGAGAAGGTGCGCTATCTGCACTCGGATATCGACACCGTGGAGCGTATGGAGATCATCCGCGATCTGCGTCTGGGCGAATTTGACGTGCTGGTGGGGATTAACCTGTTGCGAGAAGGTCTGGATATGCCGGAAGTCTCGCTGGTGGCAATTCTGGACGCCGATAAAGAGGGCTTCCTGCGCTCTGAACGTTCGCTGATCCAGACCATTGGCCGCGCCGCGCGTAACGTCAACGGGAAAGCGATTCTGTACGGTGACAAACTCACCCCGTCGATGGCGAAAGCGATTGGCGAAACGGAACGCCGCCGCGAGAAACAGCAGCGCTATAACGAAGAGCACGGCATCACGCCGCAGGGGCTGAACAAGAAGGTGGTGGATATTCTGGCCCTGGGTCAGAACATTGCGAAGACCAAAGCGAAAGGCCGCGGCAAGGCGCGTTCAGTGGTGGAAGAAGATACCGTCGTGCTGACGCCGAAGGCGCTGCAGCAGAAAATCCACGAGCTGGAAGGGCAGATGATGCAGCACGCGCAGAACCTGGAGTTCGAAGAGGCGGCGCAGATCCGCGACCAGCTTCATCAGCTGCGGGATCTTTTCATCGCGGCATCGTGAGTAAGCGTTGTTTTCTCCCTCTCTCAGTGGGAGAGGGCCGGGGTGAGGGCATCAGGCCGCACAAAACGAACCTAACCCAACGCCTGAATCGCCTTCTCCAGCGCGTCGCGCAGCAGGTGACGGTCGTGGCGATACTTGATGTCTGAGGCCTCCAGCGGCTCCTGCACCACCAGACGATCGCCAATCCCTGACACATCCACTTTTGGGCCCACGACTACGCCGTCAATGATCTTCTTCCCGACGTAGTGCTCCATCAAATTGAGTTTGTCCGCCAGCGACAGGCTTGCCGCGGCCGGGCTCAGCTCGCGGCCGAGGTTACCGATGTAAACCATCGGGGCAGGGGTGCGGCGCAGCGCCTGCGCCAGCTCTTTTACCAGCAGAATTGGCATCAGGCTGGTGTAAAAGCTGCCTGGACCGATCAGGATAAGATCCGCTTCCCCGATGGCCTCCACCGCTTCACGCGTGGCGGGCACGCTCGGGTAGGTCATCAGCTCTTTTGGCGGCAGCAGAAGCTGGTCGATATTCACTTCGCCGTACACTTCGTGATCGTCGGCATCAATCGCCATTAAATCCACCGGCTGTTCAGACATCGGGATCAGAAACGCATCCACTTTCAGAAGGTTTCGTATCAAATTGATGGCTTCAAGCGGGCGCACGCTCAGGTGATCCAGCGCTTTGAGCATTAAATTTCCAAGGTTATGCCCGGAAAGTTCGCCATTACCGCCAAAACGGTACTCAAACATCGCCGACGCGACGCTCGGCTCGGTAATTAACTGATTCAGGCAGTTGCGCATATCTCCCCAGGCGATGCCGCCTTCAGCACGACGAATGCGTCCGGTTGAGCCGCCGTTGTCGGTGGTTGTTACTATCCCTGTCAGCCGTGAGCCCAGTGACGACAAAGAGGACATAACGCGGCCCAGGCCGTGGCCTCCGCCAAGAGCGACCACTCGGTCAAGATCCGCAAAAGTGCGACTGCGCATACATATTCCTTTTCACCTGTAATCGCGTAACAGTAACCTAACTACCCCTAAAAGACGATGCCTCACCCGACGCAAAATGACGTATATCAATGCGAAAATACGGTTTTTAAGTATTCTGTAGCGAAAATGCACGATTGATTCGCTATATAGATAATTATATAGCGTGAAGTGATAATAGCGCCGCCAGAATTTCCGCGCTACTATCGCTTAAACCACGTTTTCAACGTTGAAAACATACACTCTAGCCCTGGCGCCTGTGTCGAATGATATGGCGCCCTGGCCGTGGCGGATTTGCCACCAGGGTACAGAAAGAAATGACTGTGCCTCCCGTATCTGGAAAGGTGTACATGGCTTCACAACTTACTGATGCTTTCGCGCGTAAGTTTTACTACTTGCGTCTGTCGATTACCGATGTGTGCAACTTCCGTTGCACCTACTGCCTGCCCGATGGCTACAAGCCGGGCAGCGTCACCAATAACGGCTTTCTCTCCGTGGATGAAGTGCGCCGCGTCACGCGTGCGTTCTCTGAGCTCGGTACGGAAAAAGTCCGTCTGACCGGGGGCGAACCCTCCCTGCGTCGTGATTTCCCCGACATCATTGCCGCCGTACGTGAAAACGAACGTATCCGCCAGATTGCGGTGACCACCAACGGTTACCGCATGGCGCGCGACGTGGCGAACTGGCGCGACGCTGGCTTAACCGCTATCAACGTCAGCGTCGACAGCCTCGATGCCCGCCAGTTTCACGCCATTACCGGGCAGGACAAATTCCGCCAGGTCATGGACGGCATCGACGCGGCGTTTGCCGCCGGGTTCGAAAAGGTCAAAGTCAACACGGTGCTGATGCGCGACGTTAACCATCATCAGCTGGACACCTTTCTGGCGTGGATCAAACCGCGCCGTATTCAACTGCGTTTTATCGAGCTGATGGAAACCGGAGAGGGCAGCGAGCTGTTCCGCCGTCACCACATCTCCGGCATGGTGCTGCGCGACGCGCTGCTGAGACGCGGCTGGATCCATCAGATCCGCCAGCGCAGCGACGGCCCGGCGCAGGTCTTTTGTCACCCGGATTACGAAGGCGAAATCGGGCTTATCATGCCCTACGAGAAAGACTTCTGCGCCAGCTGTAACCGTCTGCGCGTCTCTTCCGTGGGCAAACTCCATCTCTGCCTGTTCGGCGACGGCGGCGTGGACCTTCGCGATCTGCTGGCAGACGATGCCCAGCAGGATGCGCTTGAAGCGCGTATTTCCGGGGCACTGGCGCATAAAAAACAGACCCACTTCCTGCATCAGGGCAATACCGGTATTACTCAGAACCTGTCCTACATCGGCGGGTAATCAGGCTTAAGAAGGAATCAGAAGATGAGTCAGGTAAGCGCAGAATTTATCCCGACACGCATTGCTATTCTTACCGTTTCCGACCGCCGTGGTGAAGAAGACGATACCTCCGGCCACTGGCTGCGCGAGGCGGCACACGAAGCCGGACACCAGATTGTTGATAAAGCGATCGTCAAAGAGAACCGTTACGCCATTCGCGCGCAGGTTTCGCAGTGGATTGCGAGTGACGACGTCCAGGTGGTGCTGATTACCGGCGGCACCGGCTTTACTGCAGGCGATCAGGCCCCCGAAGCGCTGCTCCCGCTGTTCGACCGCGAAGTGGAAGGCTTCGGCGAAGTGTTTCGCATGCTCTCATTTGAAGAGATCGGCACCTCTACGCTTCAGTCCCGTGCCGTAGCGGGCGTGGCGAACAAAACCCTGATATTCGCCATGCCGGGCTCGACTAAAGCCTGCCGCACTGCGTGGGAAAATATTATTGCCCCGCAGCTGGATGCCCGTACCCGTCCCTGTAATTTCCATCCCCATTTAAAGAAATAAGCTATGTCACAACTAACCCACATTAACGCCGCCGGTGAAGCGCATATGGTGGATGTTTCCGCCAAAGCCGAAACGGTGCGCGAAGCGCGAGCGGAAGCGTTCGTCACTATGCTGCCGGAAACGCTGGCGATGATTATCGACGGCAGCCACCATAAGGGCGACGTCTTTGCCACTGCGCGCATCGCGGGTATTCAGGCCGCCAAGCGCACATGGGACTTAATCCCGCTCTGCCATCCGCTAATGCTGAGCAAGGTGGAGGTGAACCTGCAGGCGCAACCGGAGCACAGCCGCGTGCGCATTGAGTCCCTGTGCCGCTTAACCGGGAAAACCGGCGTGGAGATGGAAGCCCTGACGGCGGCCTCCGTTGCCGCGCTGACCATCTACGACATGTGCAAAGCAGTGCAGAAAGATATGGTGATTGGCCCGGTTCGCCTGCTGGCGAAAAGCGGCGGCAAATCCGGTGATTTTAAGGTGGACAGCCATGATTAAGGTGCTCTTTTTCGCCCAGGTCCGCGAGCTGGTCAATACCGACAGCCTGATGCTGGATGCGTCTTTCGAAAACGTCGCTGCCCTGCGCGCGCATCTGGCGGCGCAAAGCGACCGCTGGGCGCTGGCGCTGGACGAGGGCAAGCTGCTGGCGGCCGTTAACCAGACGCTGGTGGAGTTCAGCCACCCGCTGGCCGAAGGGGATGAAGTGGCCTTCTTCCCGCCGGTGACAGGGGGCTAAGATGGCGGAAACCCGAATTCTGGTGAGCCCCGAGCGTTTTAACGTGGGGACCGAATACAGCTGGCTGGCGGAACGCGATGAAGACGGCGCGGTCGTCACCTTCACCGGCAAAGTGCGTAACCACAACCTCGGTGACAGCGTAAAAGCGCTGACGCTGGAGCACTATCCCGGTATGACGGAGAAATCGCTCGCGGCAATTGTGGAAGAGGCGCGAGGCCGCTGGCCGCTTGGGCGCGTCACGGTTATCCACCGCATTGGCGAGATGTGGCCCGGTGAAGAGATTGTGTTTGTCGGCGTGACCAGCGCACACCGCGGCAGCGCGTTTGAGGCCGGGGAGTTCATCATGGACTATCTCAAAACAAAAGCGCCGTTCTGGAAGCGCGAAGCCACGCCGGAAGGGGACCGCTGGGTGGAATCTCGCGACAGCGATAAACAGGCCGCCAGCCGTTGGTAGTCGGTTTACGTGGATGTGTTACTCTTAACGTGTGTGTCTTCTTAATCTTAATCAGGAGTGAATCATGGACCGATTTCCGCGTTCCGATTCAATAGTACAGCAGACCCGTAGCGGCCTGCAGACGTATATGGCGCAGGTGTACGGCTGGATGACGGTCGGCCTGCTGCTTACCGCGTTTATCGCGTGGTATGCAGCGAACACGCCTGAGCTGATGATGTTTATCTTCTCCAGCAAAATCACCTTCTTTGGGCTGATTATCGCGCAGCTGGCGCTGGTGTTTGTGCTCTCCGGACTGGTGCAAAAGCTCAGCGCGGGCATGGCAACCACGCTGTTTATGCTCTATTCGGCGCTGACCGGCCTGACGCTTTCCAGCATTTTCATCGTCTACACCTACTCCTCCATCGCCAGCACGTTTGTGGTGACCGGGGGGATGTTTGGCGTGATGAGCCTGTACGGTTACACCACCAAACGTGATCTGAGCGGCTTAGGCAACATGCTGTTTATGGGGCTGATCGGGATTGTGCTGGCGTCGCTGGTGAACCTGTGGCTGAAGAGTGACGCGCTGATGTGGGCCGTGACCTACATCGGGGTGGTGGTCTTTGTTGGCTTAACCGCCTACGACACCCAGAAGCTGAAAAACATCGGCGAGCAGATCGACGTGCGCGACAGTTCCAACCTGCGCAAATACTCGATTCTGGGCGCGCTGACGCTCTATCTGGACTTTATCAACCTGTTCCTGATGCTGCTGCGTATTTTTGGCAACCGTCGTTAAGGTTGTTTTGCCGGGTGGCGGAGCGGTCTGGTGCCCTCACCCTGACCCTCTCCCACGGGAGAGGGGACAAACACTAAAAACGGCAACAAGGTTGCCGTTTTGCTTTTATTTCGCCATCGCCTTCTCGTTCTTCGCCCTCAGCTTTTTCGCCCGACTCTCCAGCACCAGATAACAGACCGTGGCCAGCGCCAGCGGCAGGAAGTAATAGAGCATGCGGTAGGCGAGCAGGGCGGCAATAATCGTCCCCTGTGAGACATGCTCTCCGGCCAGCAACGCAATAAATACCGCCTCCAGCACCCCAATCCCTGCCGGGATATGCACAATAACGCCGGCGATACTACTCACCAGCAGCACGCCCAGCACGAAGAAGTAGTTCACGTCCTCGCCAATCAACAGCCAGATGATCGCCCCCATCGCCATCCAGTTGGCGCTGGAAACCGCCATCTGCAGCACCGCGAACTTCCACGACGGCAGTACCAGTTTCTGCCCTTTAATGGTCATATGGCGGCGTCTGGCAAAGGCGCAGGCCCACAAATACACGGCGATGATCAGCAGCAGCACGAAGCCGAGAATGCGCAGCGTGGCTTCGTCGATATACCAGTGCGCGGGCAGCTGCACCACGCCGATGGTGAAAATTACCCCGCCGAGCAGAATATAGCCCAGCCAGTTGGTGGTGATGCTTAATGAGAAAATGCGCGTGATCGTCCCACCCGGCAGGCCAAGCCGCGAGTACAGGCGATAGCGCATGCCAATCCCCCCGACCCAGGTGCTCAGCGTCAGGTTAAAGGCGTAGCAGATAAACGACACCAGCATCACCTGACGTTTAGCCAGCTTGTGTCCGCAGTAGGAGCGGCCGAGCAGGTCATAGCAGCCGTACATCAGGTAGCTCACGATCACCAGCCCAACGGCGCCCAGCAGCACCAGTCGGTTATAGTTGCGGATAACCTTCCACACCTCTTCCCAGTCCACTTTCTGCGCGTAGACCACCAGCAGTACCGCGACCGCGATAAAGAATACCCAGGTGAGGATTTTTTTCGCCAGCCGCCAGCGAGGATGAGATTTTGACATCAGGGTTTGCCTCCATCTTCCGCTTCAACGCGGTCCTGGGTTTCCATTTCGGGTTGTACCGGCGGATCCACCTGCGCCAGCTTCGGCGTATGCGCCGGCAGCCAGCCGACCATCGCCGGGAAGTGGCGCAGGAAGTGGAACACCACCACGCCAACGCCAACGTTCCACCAGCTCCGTTTCGGCACCATGGATTCATCCACCCGCACGCAGTCCTTATTGATAAGTCCCTGAAGGTTATCGCGCAGGGTCTGATTAAACTGGCGGTCGTGGATGATCAGGTTCGCTTCCAGGTTAAGCGACAGGCTCAGCGGATCGAGGTTACTGGAGCCAACGGTTGCCCAGTGGTCATCCATCACGGCCACTTTGCCGTGCAGCGGGCGGCGGCGGTATTCATATATCTGCACGCCGCTTTTAACCAGATAGCGGTAGAGCAGACGCGCGCCGACCTTAACAATCGGCATATCCGGCTCGCCCTGCACGATGAGTTTCACCCGGACGCCGCGGCGGGCCGCGTTGCGCATGGCGTGCAGAATGCGGTAGCCGGGGAAGAAATAGGCATTAGCGATAATCACTTCGCGCTTCGCATTGGCCAGCATCTTCAGGTAGTGACGTTCAATATCGTCCCGATGCTCCTCGTTGTCCCGCCAGACAAACAGCGCCTGCGCTTCGCCGGGCTTGCGGTTCTCTTCCGGGCGATGACGGCGTCGCCACCAGCGGCGAGCGGCCTCTTTACCGGGCAAGTTTTCCAGCACGAACAGCTGGATGTCCTGAACCACCGGTCCCTCAATGCGGATCGCGTAGTCCTGCTTGGCCTCCGGGCCGTAATCCGACATATGCTCGGCGGAGTAGTTAATGCCGCCCACGAACGCCACCGTTTCGTCCACCACAACGATTTTGCGGTGCATGCGGCGGAACAGGTTGGTGCGCATGCCGAACAGGCGAGGACCGGGATCGTAGTAACGGAACACCACGCCGGCGGCGGTGAGTTCATTAACAAATTCATCGCTGAGATCCGGCGAGCCATACCCGTCGAGCAGGGCCTCGATTTTTACCCCGCGCCGGGCGGCATGCAGCAGCGCGCTGTGCAGCTGCCTGCCAACGTCGTCTTCAAACCAGATAAACGTTTCAAGGTAGACTTTCTGCTGCGCGTGGCTAATCGCCTCGAAGACTGCCGGATAAAAGTTATCGCCGTTTTCCAGCAGCGTAATACGGTTACCTTCCTGCCATGTGCATTTCATAAGTGGATCTCCGCGCTCAGCGGGGCATGGTCGGAAAGATGTCGCCAGTTAAGTAACGCCAGCGCCGTCGGGCTGCTGGCATGCGCATTTTTCACGTAGATGCGGTCCAGGCGCAGCAGGGGAAAGCGCACGGGAAACGTCCGTGCGGGACGACCGTGTGCCCGGGTGAAAATCTCCTCCAGCCCCGCATTCACCTTCAGAGGATGGTTGGCCCGCTGCCGCCAGTCGTTAAAATCACCGGCTACCACCACGGGGTCGCCTTCGGGAAGCGCATTGGTCCAGTCAGCCAGCATCTGTAGCTGCGCCTGACGGTGGGCTTCACGCAGGCCAAGGTGAACGCAGCCTACGTGAACGGGAACGTCAAGATCCGGCGGCGCGATGCGGCAGTAAAGCAGCCCGCGCTTTTCGCTCTCTCCAACGGAGACGTCCCGGTTCTCGTAATGTTCGATAGGAAAACGCGACAGCACGGCGTTTCCGTGATGGCCTTCCGGATAGACCGCGTTGCGGCCGTAAGCGTAATCGCTCCACATGGTGTCGGCCAGAAATTCGTAGTGCGGCGTATCGGGCCAGTTTTCGAAATGCATAGGATGCACCTCGTGCGCGCCCATCACCTCCTGCAGGCAGACAATGTCCGCGCTGACGGTGCGTACCGCGTCGCGCAGCTCCGGTAAAATGAAGCGGCGGTTAAATGCTGTGAAGCCCTTATGAATGTTTATCGTCAGCACCTTAAGCGAGAAATGCTGCGTTTTTTTGCTCATAAACACCTTCCTGGGTGACTATCCCGATGAAAATAAAGTGTAGTCGGCGTCACAAAAAGATGCGGCGTTACGGAATTTTCCGTAAAGTGCGGTAGTCTGATTAAGCAGAGAAAAATCCTTCAGGAGAGAAGCCATGAAGTGGCAACAACGTGTTCGTGTCGCAACCGGTTTGAGTTGCTGGCAGATAATGTTGCATTTACTGGTCGTGGCCGTACTGGTGATGGGCTGGATGAGCGGCACGCTGGTGCGTGTTGGCTTAGGACTGTGCGTCCTCTATGGCGTCACCGTGCTGTCGATGCTGTTCTTACAGCGCCACCATAAAGCGCGCTGGCGCGAGGTGGGTGATGTGCTCGAAGAGCTCACCACCACCTGGTACTTTGGTGCCGCGATGATCGTGCTTTGGCTGCTGTCACGCGTGCTGCAAAACAACCTGCTGCTGGCCCTGGCGGGTCTGGCAATCCTCGCAGGACCAGCTGTCGTCTCGTTGCTCACCAAAGAGAAAAAGCTACGCAATGTTGCGTCTAAACATCGCATAGGCCACTGAGCCCGTCGTGGCCGCTATGACCAGTAGCGGCCACAAACTTCCCCAGACAATGTCCAGACTCGCATCCTTCAGATAGATCTGCTTGGTGATATCCGTAAAGTGTCGAATCGGGTTTATCCACGTTAAATCCTGGAGCCACACCGGCATGTTCTCGACGGGCGAAACGTACCCGGAGAGCAGAATCGCCGGCATCATAAAGACGAATACCCCGATAAACGCCTGCTGCTGCGTCGAGCAGAGCGCGGATATCAGCAGTCCAAATCCCACCAGCGACAGCCCGTAAATCACCATCGTGAAGTAAAACAGCGCCAGCGAACCGGCGAACGGGATCTCGTAGGCCCAAATCCCCACTCCCAGCACGATGGTGGCCTGGAACGTTGCGACGATCAGCGCCGGCACCGCTTTGCCGACGAAAATCTGCCAGGTGGCGAGCGGGGAGACCAACAGCTGATCCAGCGTGCCCTGCTCGCGCTCGCGGGCGACGGACAGGGAGGTGACGATCATTACCCCGATGGTGGTGATCATGGCGATTAGCGACGGGACCACAAACCACTTGTAGTCCAGATTCGGGTTGTACCAGTTGCGCACCACCAGCTCGCTGTTGTTGGGCTTCGGTTTGCCGTCCATCAGCTCCTGCTGGTAATCCTTCACCACCTGCTGCAGATAGTTCGCCGCTATCTGGGCGCTGTTGGAGTTGCGCCCGTCGAGGATCAGCTGCATAGGCGCGGTCTGGAAGGTGTCCAGGTTGCGGGAGAAATCCGCCGGGAAGCGTACCAGCAGCAGCGCTTTTTGCGTGTCGATGGTGGGCTGGATCTCCTGCGGGCTTTTCAGCAGCAGGATGTGGGTAAAGGCCTTCGCGCGGGCGAAACGCTGCGTCAGCTCGACGGCGTGTTTGCCGTTGTCTTCGTTGTAAATGGCAATGGTGGCGTTGGTCACCTCAAGGGTGGCGGCAAACGGGAACAGTAAAACCTGAAGCAGCACCGGCAGCACCAGAATGGCGCGGGTTTGCGGCTCGCGCAGCAGGGATTGCAGCTCTTTGCGGATCAGTGTCCATAAACGGTGAAACATGTGCGCTCCTTAATCCAGTCGCCGTTTGGTTTTCATCCACGTCAACCCGATAAACATCACCGCCGACGCCATCAGAAACAGGGTGTTGACGATTAGCACCACCGGAATATTCCCCGCCAGGAACAGGCTCTGCAGCGTGCTCACGAAGTAGCGCGCCGGAATGATGTAAGTCACGGCGCGGATCACCGCCGGCATGCTGTCTATCTGGAAGATAAACCCGGAGAGCATTATCGACGGCAGAAAAGCGGCGTTCAGCGCCACCTGCGCGGCATTAAACTGGTTGCGGGTGATGGTGGAGATGAGCAGCCCCATCCCCAGCGTGCTGAGTAAAAACAGGCTGGTGATAAAGAACAGCACCACCAGCGAGCCGCGGTACGGCACGCCGAGGATAAAGACTGCCACAAGCATGCAGAGCAGCATCGCCAGCATGCCGAGGAAGTAGTAGGGGATAAGCTTGCACAGCAGCAGCTCGACCCGCGTCACCTCGGTGGAGAGCAGCGCCTCCATGGTGCCGCGCTCCCACTCGCGGGCGATCACCAGCGAGGTGAGGATTGCGCCGATTACCGTCATGATGATGGTTACCGCGCCCGGAATAATAAAGTGCTGGCTGATGGCGGCGGGGTTAAACCAGTAGCGCGTCTGCACGTCGATAAGCGGTTCAAACGTCTCGCCCCGGTCTTCCGCGCGCTGCATCTGCCAGAGCTGCCAGATCCCCTCCGCGTAGCCCTGTACGAAGTTGGCGGTATTCGGCTCGCTGCCGTCGGTAATCACCTGGATCGGTGCATTGGTATTCGCCCGAGCCATATTGGCGGCAAAATCCACCGGGATGACGATCAGGCCGCGAATTTTCCCGGCCTGCATTTTCTGGATCAGCTCCTGCCGGTTGTCGCTGACGGTGGCGTCGATATAGGGCGAGCCGGTCATGGCGTGGGTAAAGTCCAGCGCCTCTTCGCTCTGCTGCTCCAGCAAAATCCCGACCCGCAGCTTGCTGGAGTCGAGGTTAATGCCGTAGCCAAAGATAAACAGCAGCAGCAGGGGGATCACCACCGCAATCAGCCAGCTGCTGGGATCGCGCACGATCTGCCGCGTCTCTTTAATACACAGCGCGCGCACCCGGCGCCAGGATATAGCACTACTGCGCATGGGCATTCTCCTTGTCCCAGTCGTGGATGAGGGTAATAAACGCCTGCTCCATAGTCGGGTCTGGCTGTTCTTCGTCAGCGGCCTGCTCCTTCAGGTCGTCTGGCGTGCCGTGGGCGATCAGCTTGCCGCGATAGACCAGCCCGATACGGTCGCAGTACTCCGCCTCGTCCATAAAGTGGGTGGTCACCATCACGGTCACCCCTTTTTCCACCATGCTGTTGATGTGCAGCCAGAACTCGCGGCGGGTGAGGGGGTCAACGCCGGAGGTCGGCTCATCCAGGAAAAGAATATCGGGTTCGTGCATCAGCGAGCAGGCCAGCGCCAGCCGCTGCTTAAAGCCGAGCGGCAATTCGTCGGTGGCATGGGAAGCAATATTCGTTAACCCAAAGGCGTCGCTCATGCGGCGGATTTTCTCATTCTGCGCGCGCCCGCGCAGGCCGTACACGCCGGAGAAAAAGCGCAAATTCTGCTCGACCGTCAGGTTGCCGTACAGCGAGAACTTCTGCGCCATGTAGCCGAGGTGCTGACGTGCCTTGCCGGAGCTGACCTTAAGGTCCATATCCAGCACCAGCGCCTTGCCGGACGTCGGCACCAGCAGGCCGCACATCATCTTAAAGGTGGTCGATTTTCCCGCGCCGTTCGGCCCCAGCAGGCCAAAAATCTCGCCGCGCTTCACGGCAAAATTGACGTTGTCGGTAGCGGCGAAGTCCCCGAATTTTTTGGTGAGGGATTTCGCTTCTATCACCGTTTCGCCCGGCGTGCCTTCCACCGTATGCAGAATGGCGGCAAGCGGCGACTCTGATGTACCCGCGCCGCCCAGTAGGTCGATAAACGCGTCCTCAAAGCGCGGTGCGGTCTCTTCTATCTCGATCTCAGGCATCCCCTGCGCCTGGCGAACGTCGTCGGCGGTGGCCTCTTTTTTGAGAATAATGCGCACCGAGCGGCCCTGAATCATCCCGTCGCTGACCTGCGGCAGCTTCAGCACCCGCTGGAGCAGCCTGCGGTTCGACTCCTGCGGGCTGTGCAGCAGGAAGCTGCGCCCGGCCATGGTTTGCGTCAGTTTGGTCGGTTCGCCCTGATAGAGCAGTTCACCCTCGTTCATCAGCAGCACATCCCGACACTGTTCCGCTTCGTCGAGGTAGGAGGTACTCCAGAGGATCAGCATCCCGTCGCCCGCCAGCTCGTGCACCATCTGCCACAGCTCGCGGCGGGAAATTGGGTCCACGCCGACGCCGGGCTCATCCAGCAGCAGCACCTTCGGCTCGCCCACCAGCGTGCAGGCCAGACCCAGCTTCTGCTTCATCCCGCCGGAGAGCTTGCCCGCCAGCCGGTCGGTGAACGGGCCGAGGGAGGTAAACTCCAGCAGTCGGGCGAAGGTTTTCTGCCGCGTTTCACCGGTGACGCTGCGCAGGTCGGCGTACAGGTTCAGGTTTTCCATCACCGTCAGATCTTCATACAGGCCAAACTTCTGCGGCATATAGCCGAGCATGGCGTGGAGCGCGCCGTCGTCTTTTATCGGGTCCAGGCCAAGCACGCTGGCCGAGCCTTCGTCCGGCTTGAGCAACCCCGCCAGCATCCGCATCAGCGTGGTTTTCCCCGCGCCGTCCGGGCCGACCAGCCCGGTTACGTAGCCTTTCTGAATGGTGCAGTTCAGCGGCGCGACCGCCGGCTTGTCCATGCCCGCGAAACGTTTGACCAGACCGTTGAGCTGGATAACCGCATCATTCATGTCGTTCCCCGTCGTTTATGGTCACGGTAACAGGCATGCCCTGACGCAGCGCGTCGTCCGCATCGGTGACGATGATGCGCAGGCGGTATACCAGGTCGGTACGCAGGTCCGGTGTTTCCACCGTTTTCGGCGTAAATTCAGCGGTAGGGGAGACAAAGCCCACCTTGCCGTGATACGGCTTGTCCGGGCGGCCGTCGGTATAGAGCAGCAGCTCGCGGCCCGGCTGCATCTGCCCGAGGTTCGGCTCGTCAATATAGGCGCGCACCCACACCGGACGGGTCAGGGAGAGCGTTAAGACAGTACTGCCCGCGCTGAGCATGCTGCCCGGCTCCACGGCGCGGGTCATCAGCGTACCGTCAGATGGAGCGATTAAGGTCGTGTCGTGCAGATCCAGTTCCGCCTGCGCCAGCTGGGCCTGCGCCTGTTCAAGGCTGGCTTTCGCCTGGGCAATGTCCTGCTCGCGGTTACCGGAGCGGTACTGGCTTAATTTATCCTGCGCGGACTTCAGCGTTGCCTGCGCCTGGTCCCGGGATGACCGCGCGTTTTCCAGATCGTTGGCGGAAATGGTGCGGCTTTTCCACAGTCCCTGCTGGCGGTTATAGAAGTTCTGCGCATAGTCGTACGCGGCTTTGGCCTGCTTAACGGCGGCGGCGGCCTGGGCAATCTCTTCATCGCGATAGCCTGCCAGCATCAGGTCATACTGCGCCTGAGCGACGGAAACGCCAGCTTTAGCCTGCAACAGCGCGTTCTCAAAAGGGGCTTTATCCAGCGCGCCCAGCGTCTGACCGGCTTTGATGGCATCGCCTTCGTCAACGCTCAGCGAGGCGAGACGTCCGCCAACGCGGAAGCTCATATTCACAGTACGAATATCCACGTTACCGTACAGCGTCAGGCCCCGATCCTGCTGGCTCTGATACCACAGCCAGCCACCGATTCCCGCGGCAAGCAAAACAACAACCACCAGAATGATGGCGACAGGTTTTTTCATGACTTCAGGCTCCTTTGCGTTAAGCCTTGCAGGATCAGATCGAGATGACAGGCGATAACCTGGTTAATCTGCGCGGCTTTATCCTCATCGAATTGTGTCCAGCCGGTGCGTAACAGGATGGTTTCCCGCCCCAGACGGAAGGCGAGAATTTCACCCAGCAGGGCGTGGGTATGCAAAATAGTGTCGGTATCGCTGGCGTCCCGCCCGGTATACGCAGCGATCAGCCGGGTCAGGTGGGTATGCATCGGGGCAATTACCCGATCGTGTACCCGCTGGTAGGCGGCAGTCGGGGAGAGCTGTTCCCGGGAAATAAACTTGCTCAGGTTGAGCGTATCGTCGTGCGTCAGCAGGCGAATCATATTATGGCAGGCTTTGAGAATAAGCTGGCGTACGGCGGCGCGATCGGGTGACGGCTGGCTGAGCAGCGCGGTAGCTTCCTCAACGTGCGGGTGAAACTGCGCGCCGATAAAATCGGCGATCCACTCGGCGCAGGCGAGATATAAATCTTCTTTTGAGCCAAAATAGTAGGGAATGGCCGCAATGTTTTGTCCGGCCTGGGCAGCGATATCCCGCGTGGTGGCATGCAGACCATACTCGCCAAACTGCGCCAGCGCGGCGGCGATAAGCTGATTTTTGGCCTGTTCACCTTTGGTTGTTGTGGGTGTCGTATTCATAGCGGCATTAAGAATTAATCAATCGATTGATTAAGATTATGCCTGATTCCCGCTAACGTCGAGGGAATGCTGAGGGATATTTTATGCGCCACGTCACAAAAGCTGCTACACTCCGCCCCTTCGCGACATTGTGGTTTTTGTCCTCCTAATTGTTATATCTCCCTGAAAACTACACCTGTGATGGTCGGGGCGGTTCGGAGTTTTTATGTCTTTTGATTCCCTTGGCCTGAACCCGGAAATTCTGCGCGCCATCGCAGAGCAGGGCTACGTTGAGCCAACCCCAATCCAGCAGCAGGCGATCCCCGCTGTGCTTCAGGGCCGTGACCTGATGGCCAGCGCCCAGACCGGCACCGGTAAAACCGCGGGCTTTACGCTGCCGCTGTTAGAGCTGCTGGTAAAAAACCAGCCGCACGCCAAAGGCCGTCGTCCGGTGCGCGCGCTGATCCTCACCCCAACCCGCGAGCTGGCGGCGCAGATTGGTGAGAACGTGCGTGAGTACAGCCGCTACCTCAACATTCGCTCGCTGGTGGTTTTCGGTGGCGTGAGCATTAACCCGCAGATGATGAAACTGCGCGGCGGCGTGGACGTTCTGGTGGCAACGCCGGGACGCCTGTTGGATCTGGAACACCAGAACGCGGTGAAGCTGGATAACATCGAAATTCTGGTGCTGGACGAAGCCGACCGCATGCTCGACATGGGCTTTATCCACGACATTCGCCGCGTGCTGGCTAAGCTGCCCCCGCGTCGCCAGAACCTGCTCTTTTCCGCGACCTTCTCCGACGAGATCAAGGCGCTGGCGGAAAAGCTGCTGCATAACCCACTCGAAGTGGAAGTGGCGCGCCGCAACACCGCCTCCGAGCAGGTGACGCAGCACGTGCACTTTGTGGATAAAAAGCGCAAGCGCGAACTGCTCTCCCAGATGATCGGCCAGGGTAACTGGCAGCAGGTGCTGGTCTTTACCCGCACCAAGCACGGCGCTAACCACCTGGCGGAACAGCTGAATAAAGACGGCATCCGCAGCGCCGCCATTCACGGTAACAAGAGCCAGGGCGCGCGTACCCGTGCGCTGGCGGACTTCAAGTCTGGCGACATCCGCGTGCTGGTGGCGACCGACATTGCCGCCCGTGGCCTCGATATTGAAGAGCTGCCGCACGTGGTGAACTACGAGCTGCCGAACGTCCCGGAAGACTACGTGCACCGTATCGGCCGTACCGGTCGTGCGGCGGCAACCGGTGAGGCGCTCTCGCTGGTCTGCGTGGACGAGCACAAGCTGCTGCGCGACATCGAACGCCTGCTGAAGAAAGAGATCCCGCGCATTGAAACCCCGGGTTACGAAGTGGACCCGTCCATCAAAGCCGAGCCGATTCAGAACGGTCGTCAGGGTGGCGGTCGCGGTCAGCAGCCGCGTCGTTCAGAAGGCGGCGCGCCAAAATCATCCGGCAAACCGCCGCGTCGCAACAGCGACGGCAAACCGGCCGGTGAAAACCCGTGGCGCAGCGGCGAAGGCAAGCCGGCAGGGGAAGGGCAGCGTCGACGCCGCCCGCGTAAGCCTGCTAACCCGCAGTAATCTGGAAGCCCGGTCGTAAAGCCGGGCTTTTCTTTTTGCGACAGAGAAGAGAAAGTGCCACAATAGTGGCTGTTTATACAGTATTTCAGGTTTTCCAATGGCTTTAACCGCGGCGCTGAAAGCGCAAATTGGCGCATGGTATAAGGCGCTACAGCAGCAGATCCCCGATTTTATCCCCCGAGCGCCGCAGCGGCAGATGATTGCCGACGTGGCAAAAACGCTCGCCGGGGACGACGGGCGACATCTGGCGATTGAAGCCCCGACCGGCGTCGGGAAAACCTTGTCATATCTGATTCCCGGCATCGCGATTGCGCGGGAAGAGGACAAAACGCTGGTGGTCAGCACCGCCAACGTGGCGCTGCAGGATCAGATCTTCAGCAAAGATTTGCCCCTGCTGCGCAAAATCATCCCCGATCTGCGGTTTACCGCCGCCTTTGGGCGCGGGCGCTACGTGTGCCCGCGTAACCTGGCGGCGCTTGCCAGCAGCGAGCCGAATCAGCAGGACCTGCTCGCGTTTCTGGATGACGAGCTGACGCCAAACAATAAGGCGGAGCAGGAGCAGTGTGCAAAGCTGAAAACCGAGCTCGACGGCTATAAGTGGGACGGCCTGCGGGATCACACCAGCCTGGCGATTAGCGACGACTTATGGCGCAGGCTCAGCACCGATAAAGCAAGCTGCCTGAACCGCAACTGTCACTACTACCGCGAGTGCCCGTTCTTTGTCGCCCGGCGCGAGATCCAGGAGGCGGAGGTGGTTGTGGCTAACCACGCGCTGGTGATGGCCGCGCTTGAGAGCGAAGCGGTGCTGCCGGAGCCTAAAAACCTGCTGCTGGTGCTTGATGAAGGCCATCATCTGCCGGACGTGGCGCGGGACGCGCTGGAAATGAGCGCTGAAATTACGGCGCCCTGGTTCCGCCTGCAGCTCGATCTCTTCTGCAAGCTGGTGGCGACCTGCATGGAGCAGTTCCGCCCGAAAACCACGCCGCCGCTGGCGGTCCCGGAGCGGCTGAGCGAGCACTGCGAAGAGGTTTATAGCCTCATTTTGTCCCTGAACAACATCCTGAACCTCTATCTTCCTGCCGCCCAGGAAGCCGAACACCGCTTTGCGATGGGGGAACTACCGGAAGAGGTGATGGAGATCTGCCAGCAGCTGGCGAAGCATCTGGAAAAGCTGCGCGGGCTGGCGGAGATGTTCTTAAACGATCTGAGCGAGAAAACCGGCTCGCACGACGTGGTGCGCCTGCACCGCATTCTGCTGCAGATGAACCGCGCGCTGGGGATGTTTGAGGCGCAGAGCAAGCTCTGGCGTCTGGCTTCGATGGCTCAGGCATCGGGGGCACCGGTCACCAAATGGGCTACCCGTGAAGTGCGGGATGGGCAGGTCCACCTCTTTTTCCACTGCGTGGGCATTCGCGTGGCCGATCAGCTGGAAAAGCTGATCTGGCGCAGCGTGCCGCACGTGGTTGTCACCTCCGCAACCCTGCGCTCCCTGAACAGCTTCTCCAGGCTGCAGGAGATGAGCGGCCTGAAGGAGAAAGCGGGCGACCGTTTTGTGGCGCTGGACTCGCCCTTTAACCACTGCGAGCAGGGCAAGCTGGTGATTCCACGCATGAAATTCGAGCCGCTTATCGACAACGAAGAGCAGCACATTGCGGAGATGGCGGCCTACTTCCGTGAACAGGTCGAGAGTAAAAAGTACCCCGGCATGCTGGTGCTGTTTGCCAGCGGGCGGGCGATGCAGCGCTTCCTCGAACACGTCACCGATCTGCGTTTACTTCTGCTGGTACAGGGCGATCAGCCGCGCTATCGGCTGGTGGAAACCCACCGCAAGCGTATTGATAACGGCGAGCGCAGCGTGCTGGTGGGGCTACAGTCGTTTGCCGAAGGTCTGGATCTGAAAGGGGACTACCTGACACAGGTGCACATCCATAAAATTGCCTTCCCGCCCATCGACAGCCCGGTGGTGATCACCGAGGGGGAGTGGCTGAAGAGTCTTAACCGCTATCCGTTTGAGGTGCAGAGCCTGCCTGCGGCGTCGTTTAACCTGATTCAGCAGGTGGGGCGTCTTATTCGTAGCCACGGCTGCTGGGGCGAGGTGGTGATTTATGACAAGCGTCTGCTCACCAAAAACTACGGCCAGCGTTTGCTGAACGCGCTGCCTGTTTTCCCGATCGAACAGCCGGAGGTGCCGGAGGTAAAAAAACGCCCGGCAAAACTGGCCGCCGGGCGTGGTAAAAGCATCCGTGCTAAGAGGCGCGGTCCTACTGGTAAGTGAATGTCACCTGCACTACGCTGCTGAACGTTCCGGCCGTGACGGGTATGGCGGTGGCGTAATAGCGTGCGGACAACGGAAACGTGGCCGTATGGTCACCTGGATTAATGACGGCGTTAAAGGCCGCCTGCGGGGCAATCAGGATTTTGTCCTGACGGTCTGCCAGCTCCAGCGCCAGCCCTTTTGCGCTGCCGATATTGGCGAACTTAGTCGGGTGCGCGCTGTCGGCCTGGCCGTAGAAATAGGCCGTGGCAAGGGCGAGCGTGGCCGGGCAATGTGACACTGAAAGGGAAAAATCTTTCCACTCGCCGGTATCGCCCACGTCTTTAAAATCGCCGGATACTGCCTGGCCTAAATCCACCGTCAGGTTGCGGCTGGCGCTGTCGATGATGCAGGTATTGGCGTAAATGTTGCCCGTCATCTGGATCTGAATATCGTCGGCGTGCGCCTGGGCGATCAGCCCCAGCGCCAGAAGTGCGATTGTCTTTTTCATGTCGGTCACTTATAGGCAAGCGTGATGGTGGCAACGGTATTGGCCGG
Source organism: Enterobacter sp. KB-280D8 (assembly GCF_041399405.1). Classification (NCBI taxonomy): domain Bacteria; kingdom Pseudomonadati; phylum Pseudomonadota; class Gammaproteobacteria; order Enterobacterales; family Enterobacteriaceae; genus Enterobacter; species Enterobacter sp. KB-280D8. Next base: position 394,906 of record NZ_JBGKEC010000002.1, on the reverse strand, counting down.
GCCGGGGGTGACCACGTCGCTGACCTGCTCGTAGCGCACCTCAAACGGTATGGTCAGCGTTTCGTTGGCGATGGCTTCGCTTCGGGTGTTAACGTAGGTATCAAAGGTGGCGATATTGTCGTCGAACAGCATTCTTACGCCGACGCCTGTTGCCGCGCCGGGCTGCTGCGTGAGTTTCAGCACCCCTTCAAACGCCGTTTCATAGCCGTTTGCGCTGGTTATTTTCACCTCAGGTTGTACGGTGCTGTTGCAGTTCACCGTAACGTCAAAGTTTTGTGCCGGTGAAGAGAGCATCCCCACGCTGACGAAATCGCTGACCGGGAAGTCCCCCAGATTGACCGTCAGGTTTTTCGGCAGGACGGAGCAGGTAACGTTCTGGAAATTGACGTTACCGGCGTAGGAGATAATGTTGGGACTTCCGATACCGTCATTGCCATACACACCAATACCAAACTTAGTTTGCGCCTGCTGCAGCGTACCGGACTGCACCGAATTGCTGGTTTTTACGAGCTGAAGGGTCACGTTGAAATCAAAGCTCATCATTCCGTCATTCGATACATAGCCAATCGGCGTACTGCGGGAATCGCAGGCGGCCAGGCCCCCACCCGTGATGCGCTGACCTTTGTCATTCATCAGCGCCACGCCTACGCCGGGTACGCCCGAATCATAAACGCCAGTCAAGCCGGGAATTTCTGAACCACTTCCGTAGTAGCAGGAGATGATCTCCATGCCGCTCTCGTAAGGGTGATCGCATTTCCCCGCCACGTGGACCGTCTGTTCCGAACCCGGAATGGTGTCACCTACAGCCAGGGTAGTGGGAACCATAATCGAGGCGACGTTAATCATCTTCGGCATATCCGGCGTGGAACAGGTCGCCTTCGCATGTGGCATAAATAACGCGGCGGTTCCCAGAACCAGTAAGAAAAAGCATTGTTTAATCAGTTGCATAGTCGTTAGCCTGAACGGTGGATCAGTGACACTGCGCGGCAGCGTTAATGATGCTGGTTTTCTCTTTCTCATCCGTTAGCGCATAGTCAGCGACGCAGTGCTCGCTCGCCTCCTGTCCCCAGGAAACGTTGAGATGCCCTTGCTGTGGCAGACCAGAGAGATAGGTCTGCCCATCGTTACCGACAATAAACTCGCTGTCCTTATCGTCCGTGGTTACCGTTGCACCGAAGGGCAGCGGTTTACCGTTTTGTGTCAACGTCATCAGGACGCGGTTACCCACGCGGGTATTAAAGCTGGCGCGCACCACGGCCCCGCGGGTTGGGGTCACGATCTGCGCCGCGTGGGTGACGTCGGCGTTGTCTGGCAGCGTTTCGGTATCCAGCGCGATGGTGTTATGGCGATACGCGGTAACAAACGGCACGACGGTGTAGCCGCGGAAGTCGGTCTCAACGCCCGTCTGGTTAGTGATATGGGTTCCGTGTGTGCCCGGCGCTTTCACCAGCGCGATGGTCTCACCGAGCGGCTGGCTCAGGGTTATCCCGTTAGCATGGGCAATGACGCCCCCCTGCAAACCGACGTTCACGGTCTGCTGATATTTGTCCTGACTGACCCCCGCGCTCACTTCACCATAGGTTGCTTTGTAGTCGGCATTGACGCTGGTGGAGTTACCGCTGCCGGTGCTGCTCAACCCTTCCTGAATGTTCCAGTTAAGGTTGTCTTCCTTCAGCGCCGTGCCGTTCAGGCCGATGTTCTGCGTCGTGCCGTCTTTGGTGTTGTTCAGGTTGTAGGTGGCCCAGGTGTTATGCATCCAGTGGTCCAGCGGCACGGAGACGCTCAGCGAGAACTGATTGTCGTTCGTTACCTCATTACCGTCTTCATCGCTGTCGCTGGTGTTTTTATTCATGCTGTAGCTGAGGCTGTAGCTCACGCCGTGCCAGCTGTTGTTATAGCTGACACTCATGGAGGTCATGTTCTGGCTCTGGCTCCAGTACGTTTCTTTCACCATGCTCAGGGTGACGGACCCCCAGCCTTCCGGCAGCGTCTGGTCGATGGTGGCTTCGGTTCGGGCGCGGCGCTGCTGCGGTGCAGACCAGTCGTCAGAGCGGGTATACGACTCCATGGTGTCTTCGAGGGTGTAAAACCCTTTGCTGTTGTAGCGGTAGCCGGCCAGCGAGAAGTTGGTGCCCGAGCGGGCGATATCTTTGCTGTAGCGCACGCGCCACGACTGGCCTTTGCTGGCCTGCTGTTTTTTCAACAGGGCTTTGGCGCGGGTGACGTCAATGGAGAACGCCCCTAAATCGCCCATGTTTTTCCCGACGCCAGCCGCCTGAGACTGATAATGGCTACTCTGCTGCACGCCGCCGTAGGCGGTAAAGCCGTAGGGTAAACCGTAGATGGCGCTGCCCTGGGCAAACGGGGTCTTCTCCACGTCTTTGTCATAAGAACGATAGCGTCCGGCGGTCACGCTGTAGCGCAGGTTTTTTTCACGCTGCAATACCGGCACGGAGGCAAACGGCACGACGAAATGGCTTTCGCTGCCGTCGGTCTCTTTCACGGTGACCTGAAGGTCGCCGCTGCTGCCGGTGGGGTAGAGATCGTTAATTTCGAACGCGCCCGGTGCGACCGTGTTCTGATAAATGATGTACCCGTTCTGGCGTACCACCACCAGCGCGTTACTGTGGGCGGTGCCGCGAATAATGGGGGCGTAGCCTTTTTCACTGTCTGGCAGCATGTCGTTGTCGGATTTCAACTCCACGCCGGTGTAGGGGACGCTGTCAAACACGTCAGAAGGGGAGGAGCTCTGGCCGACGGTGAGGTCGCTTTTCATCGCCACAATATCGCGTTGCGCGTAGGTATAAACGGAGGTGAATTTCTGTTCCTCCTCCTTACCCGTGGTACTGCGATTCCAGGTGGAATAGTTGCGAACGCGCCACGCGCCAATGTTCAAGCCAGGACGCAGGTTAACGTACTGGCTGCTGTTGTCCTGTTCACCCTGCTGGCGCGCATGGCTTTGGCTGGCATTGGCGCTGTAATTAAGCAGGCCTGCGTTGATCCCTTCGTCAAATTCTTTTGGGTCAATGTAACCGCGAGGTACCTGACCGAGCGCCGACTGGGGAATGCTCAGCAGCAGCTGCTGGTTACGAACGCGGAAAGTTGCGGATGCTGCAGGGATGGCGTGTAAATCGGCGCACTGGCCTTTGGCCATCAGCTGCGGATATTTTTTCGTTTTGATGCCGAGGCTTTTTAAATCGTCCAGGGTGAAGCAAGGTTGCAGCGTGCTGTTACCCTGAGCGTCTTTTTGCAGAGTGAAGGTGACATCGCGGGTATCAATTTTATTGTTATTGATAAATACCGCGACCTGATATTTACCCGGCGCCTGGCCAGGGCCTTTTTCATAGACGGACAAATCGGTTTTCCCCTGCTGGGGATTATCAATATCCAGCAGGGCCGGGTTAAAATAATCATCAGCCATAACCTGCTGCGCAAAGATCGCCATTGCCAGGCCACAGAGAATGACCAGCAATGACGAAAATCGGCAGGTGAACGGCTTTTTATCGCTGTACATGATTATTTTATTACCGGGGAAGTATTAATGAACGGATTTCGACCAGGTATGGCTGATGCTGCCGTAATCAGTAATAATGGAATACGTTAAGTTCGTGCCCCCGACATTGCCAGGTAAAGCAAAATGCGTTTCCGTTTTCGGGACGGCCCAGGTGGCTTTAGTGATTTTCTGACCATTCAGCGTAACGGTCTGGAAATTCATATAGAACGGCGTTGGGTTATTCACGACCAGATCGTTACCTTCGCGGCGCCATTCAAGTTTATCGGCCACATCTTCTGGTCTGCCTTTTACCGCGGACGGGCGATAGAGCAATTTAATGCGGGTGTTAATGGCGATTTGCAGCGTGTTTACCCCCTCAATGTGCTTTGAGGAAGGGATCGCTTTAATGTTCAACCAGTACAGGGATTCCCTGTCTTCCGGTAAATTTCCGCCCGTACGCACCACGCGCAGAACGTTATCATCTTTCGCATCCAGACGGAAAAGCGGCGGGGTGATCAGGAACGGGGCTTTGGCCAGGTTTTTACCGCCGGAATCAACCCAGGACTGCACCAGATAATCCGTCGCATCTGGATTTGAAAGGCCAAGAGATGATTCCTTTTTATCTCCCTGATAGACCAGACGGGTGCCATTAATAACGACACCTGCATGTGCAGTGGCGGCTACCAGTAAAAGAGTGCTCAGTAAATAACCGTGGCGCATAAAGATTTCTCAATAAATAGATGAGATATTAATGCTCGCAAAAGCATTAATATCTCAGGATTGATAAGATCAGTTGTAAATAACGGTGAAGGTCGATACAGAGTTAGCAGGGCCTGCGGTAATCGCAGCGCCGGTTTGGATATAGCGTGCGCCGAACTCCAGATCGTTAACCGCCGTGCCGGAGGCTAATGGATATTGCTGAGACGGCGTATACAGGGTGACCGGCTGCTCTGACGCGTCAACCAGCTGAATAGCGACACCTGTAGCTGCATCGGTATCTGGCGTTAAGGCCAGCGTGGCGTTGTTATTCGCATCCGGCGTACCGCCGAAGTTAATCGCAGCGGAGGTGACCGTTTCCGGGCAGTTCGTTAACTGAATATCAAACTTGGTTAATGTGCTGGTAGAGCCTGCGCCGGTAAATACCGTTTTAGACACTTTTCCCAGCTGAACATTTAATGGGTTACTCAACCCATTCACGACCTGACAAGCAGAATCGATAATTTCACCGGTGAAATTGATCTGACCTTCACCGTTTGTTGTCGCAAATGCGGATGCAGAACATCCTATCGTTGCGGCGATAATTAAACCTAAAGCAACCTTGTTCATAACAAATCCTGGTATGTTTCTGGTGATAGCGTTGCCTGGACGTTTTCACCGTTGACCCTTGATGACTTTCCGCTGGTTATTTAAACAAATATTGATGCGTTAAGAATCTTCTGCAGAAATCACAAATAATTGAAATAATGCTTGAGTTTCATTTTTCGCCATAAAAACAGAACGTTGATTGTGTCGAAAAAAACTAACGTCCAGACGTTCAACGGGGCTATATTGTTAACAAGATGATATTTTCAGGAGAGATGTCGTGGATTATCGCAAGATTATCAAAGAGGTAGGCCGGGGCAAAAACCACGCCCGCGATCTGGACCATGAGACCGCTCGCGCCCTGTATACCCGTATGCTCAATGGAGAGGTACCGGACCTGGAAATGGGCGGCATCCTGATTGCGCTACGTATTAAAGGCGAAGGCGAAGCGGAGATGCGCGGCTTCTACGAGGCGATGCAGGCGCAAACGCTGCGCTTAACGCCGCCGGTGGCAAAACCGATGCCGATCGTAATCCCCAGCTATAACGGCGCGCGCAAGCAGGCAAACCTGACCCCGCTGCTGGCGATCTTATTACATAAGCTGGGGTTCCCGGTGGTGGTACATGGGGTCAGCGAAGATCCGACGCGCGTGCTGACGGAGACCATTTTCGGCATGCTGGGGATTGAACCCACGCGTCATGCGGGCCAGGCGCAGGCAAAGCTGGAGGGGCATGAACCGGTTTACATCCCCGTTGGTGCTCTGTGTCCGCCGCTGGAAAAGCAGCTTGATATGCGCTGGCGAATGGGCGTGCGTAACAGCGCGCATACCCTGGCGAAGCTGGCGACGCCGTTTGCTGAAGACGCCGCATTGCGCCTTTCCAGCGTCTCACACCCGGAATACGTGGGGCGTGTTGGGACATTTTTTGAGGAGATTGGCGGCAGGGCGCTGCTGATGCACGGCACGGAAGGTGAAGTTTATGCCAATCCACTGCGCTGCCCTCAGCTGATGCTGATCGATTCTGCCGGTACGCGTGCGGTTCTGGAGCGTGGGGAAGAGAATACGGGAGTCATTCTCCCCGAGGCGAAAGATCCGCTCACCACCGCGCGCTGGATTGAACAGTGCCTTGCCGGAAATGTGCCTGTGCCGCATGCTATTAAGCTGCAGATGGCCTGCTGCCTGCTGGCAACCGGGGAAGCTGACACGGTCGAGGCCGGTCTGAAACGCGTTGAAGCGGCGTTTTAGGCAAAAAAAAGCCCGTCCAGTGGCGGACGGGCAAACAAGGGTAACAACAGGGTCAATGAGGGTTGGAGCAGCTCACCAGAGGGTTTGGCGAGGGTACAGCATTCATTCAGGCGATTATTTGTAGATAACCGCAGTACCGCTCAGTTTGTTATTGGTGTTAGCGGAGGTGATGGTATATCCGCTTGCACCGGCAGCCGCCGCTTTCTCGGCCAGCTTGGCTTCCAGACCGTCCAGCGTGGTTGCGCCTTCTGCACTCACCACACCGATTTTATTCATGCTCTGAGCCTGAGTGGATGAAACTGGCTCTACGGCGAATGCGCCAAAAGACAGAGCGGACAGGGCAACAGCAGCTACAGCATATTTAATGGTTTTCATAATTAATCTCTCGCAGGTGTTTTCTGTTAAGGGGACGATGTTCCGTCGATGTGATAAGTATCACGTTTTTTTCGGTGAGATAAAATCGAAGAGAATTGACGTGTTCAATCAAAAAAATTGAATGACAAATAACTTATTGATTATTAATTAAATCGAAGTTGCGCTTTACACTTCTTGTTGGTGCGCTTTACAGAAGAGAGGTGAAGGGCACATTTTGCTACGCGGTTCGCTAAATTTCGTGAGCGTAAAGGTAGGTTCCCTCGCGGTTAACTTAGGTAAAGGAAAGTCAACGTAGCTGGCTGTCTTTCGATCCTCTGCGATTATAACCTGGATGTGAAGCATTTTTTGAATCTTTATCCTGCTGGCAGGTGATGCATAACCTTACGCCGGGGATGGCTTTACGCCGCGCCTCCGGAATCGGCTCTCCGCACTCTTCGCACTCCTTTAAACTTTCACCGCGCGGAATCTCACCGCGAGCGCGCGCAACTGCATCTTCAATCGTACTGTTGATCTGTTCGTTAACGGCGTCGTCATTCGCCCAGCCGGAAGCCATAGCATCCTCCTGAAATTGGTTTATACCCTGCTTTTAATATGGGGTTAAAAAATGAACAATCAAGGTGAAGGGGAAGCGAACTGCATCCGGCAGGCAGATGCAGTTTTATAGAGAGGGAAATTATTTATAGATGGTCGCAGTGCCGTACATATGGTTATCTCCGCCTGCGGAGTTTACCACGAAGCCTTTGGCACCTTCCTGGCGGGCTTTCTCGGCCAGTTTATTTTGCAGATCGTCCAGATTACTTGCGCGGCTTACCGAGACGGTGCCCGCCGGACGCAGCTGGCTGGTATCGTTACTCTCGGTCAGCGACTGGACGGCCATTGTAGAAAATGAAGCGGTCGCCAGGACGCCGGCGATAACAGCAAGGGTCAGGTACTTTTTCATAATCACATCCTCATGAGGAAACAACAGGTGATTCCCTCTAAGTTTAGAAGCCTGACGAGTGTGACTTAGCGCAAATATTTGATGATGATCTGCTTATTTTTTGAACGATAAAAACTGACAATTCACTGACAGATCATAGACGTAGAGGTGTTTGATTTACGGTGTTTTTTTAAGCGCCGCAGAGAAAGATTTACCGTTGGGCCAGCACAGGGTATCTTACGCCGCTGTTTAAAGGAGAATGCCATGACTTCCCAAAAGCCGGGATTGCACCCACGAAACCGCCACCGCAGTCGCTACGACATGAACGCCCTGTGCCAAAGCTGCCCTGCGCTGCAGGACTACATTGTCCAGACCCCAGCGGGTGAGCCGTCTGTCAACTTTGCCGACCCGCAGGCGGTGAAAACGCTGAACAAAGCGCTGCTGGCGCATTTTTACGGTGTGGCGCACTGGGATATCCCGGAAGGCTTTCTCTGTCCTCCCGTTCCGGGCCGCGCTGATTACGTTCATCACCTTGCCGATCTTCTCGCCGAAGACCGTGACGGCGCGATCCCGCAGCAGGCTTCCATCCTGGATATTGGTACCGGGGCAAACCTGATTTACCCGCTGATTGGCGTGCATGAGTATCACTGGCGCTTTACCGGGAGCGAAATCGGGGCCGAGGCCTTTGCCAGCGCGCAGGCGATCGTCAGCGCCAATTCCGGCCTGAGCCGCGCTATTCGTCTGCGTCGTCAGAAAGATGCTGCAGCTATCTTCAACGGCATTATTCACAAAAATGAAAGCTATGACGCCACAATGTGCAACCCGCCGTTTCATGATTCGGCGGCAGCGGCCCGCGCGGGCAGCGAGCGTAAACGCCGCAACCTCGGTCAGGCGGAAGACGCCGCGCTGAACTTCGGCGGTCAGCAGCAGGAGCTGTGGTGCGAGGGCGGTGAAGTTGCGTTTATCCTGCGCATGATTGCGGAAAGCAAACAGTTTGGCCGTCAGGTGAAGTGGTTCACGACGCTGGTTTCCCGAGGGGATAACCTGCCGCCGCTCTACCGCGCGCTGACCGAAGCGGGCGCCGTAAAAGTGGTGAAAAAAGAGATGGCGCAGGGCCAGAAGCAGAGCCGCTTTATCGCCTGGTCATTTATGGACGATAACAAACGTCGGAAGTAACTACCCACAGGCCCGGTAAGCGCAGCGCTACCGGGCAATAGGGTTACAGCGTCGGCTCCTGCGGAGGGAGCGGCGAGGCGGGCGGCGACAATACCTGATACGTCTGCACCGGCGTTCTCACGTTCGCCAGATCGAAGTGCTTCTTCACCATGCTGTCGAGGGCAAAGCGCACCGTCCACTGCTTCAGCGGCTGGGTGGTGAACGACACGCGAAGGGTAAATGCCGTGTTCGTCAGCCCGACGATGCCAGCAAATGACGGCTCGCCAATCACCAGCCCGCGAATATCCTCCATCTGCATCAGCTCTTCCACCGCATCCCGCAGCGCCTGCTTCGCTTTATCCGCATCCTCGTGACGATCCACGTCGTAGTTCGCCACAACGGAGCCAATGCCGCGCACAAAGTTGGCGAAGGTGGTGATCGATGACCACGGAATGATGTGGTACGCCCCGGTATCCTGACGCACGCCTACCGAGCGAATCGACATGCGCTCAACGGTGCCGGTCAACGGCCCGATGGTCACCAGATCGCCCGTGTTCATCCCGTTCTCAAACTGGATAAAGATGCCGGTAATAATATCCTTCACCAGCGTTTGCGAACCGAAAGAGATCGCCAGCCCCAGCGCGCCGGCACCTGCCAGTAGCGGGGCGATATTCACGCCGATTTCCGACAGCACGATCATGATGGTGATGGTGCTGATGATCACCGCCAGCGCATTACGGAACAGGGTCAACAGCGTCCGCGCGCGGGCGCTGGGGAGCGGTCTGCCGTGAATATCGGAGACCAGACGGTTCTCGATAAGGCTTGCCAGCAGCGTCCAGCCGACGGCGGAGAAAAATAATATCAACGCAATACGAATTAAAATATCGACGGTCTTCTCGCCTGCGCCGTTATGTAGCCAGTTCCAGAAATCAAACAGGCTCCACGCGTTCAGCAGCAGCATGATTGCCACACAGACGGTCAGAATGCGCGCCACCTTGAGCGAGACCGACATCCAGCCGTTCACCCGTTTTTGCAGTTCCGGGTAATTACGCTGTACCTGCGGCGACAGGGTGATGGTTTTCGAGATCCAGCGGGACAGCAGCCCGGACACAAATGCCGCGATGCCGATAATCGCCAGGCTTTTGAACGTTGCCCCCATCATAAATTTCAGGCTGTTTCCCGGGTCGAACAGCGAGAAGAAGCACAGCACAATAAAGTACGCGCTTGCCAGCCAGTGCCACACCAGCGCGAAGGCGCGAATAAACAGGCTGAAAAACGAGAGGGAACGGTCGGCCAGGTGCAGCAGACTCTCGGTGATCGCCTTTTTATTGTGAAAGATAAGGTACAGAGACCAGACGGTTATACAGAGCATGATCAGCACGTTCGCCAGCGCGCCAAACTGCACGTTAACCTGGTTGGAGATAATCGGCACGGCAACCAGCAGGCCGTAGCCTATCAGGCCGCTGAGGACGCTTAGCCGCACGGCCCAGTATTTCGCGCTGTCGTCGCTGATATTGAAAGGGCGAAGCTCAGGCACGCGCGGGCAAAAGATGACGCGCAGCACCGCTTTAAAAAATTCGATGAGCGCAAACGCATTCAGGAAGAGCGCCTGCTGGAAGGCAATGGTTTTGTTGCCCGTGTTGAGGTGATCCGCAAGCACCTGACCGACAAACAGCGTTAATGCCAGCAGCAGTAAATCGATGATAAACGCCCCGGCAACCATAGCGGGGAGGTGCAGCCAGCTGTTTTTATGCTGGTTCTTTTTCCGCCCCCAGTGGCCCATCCTGCGGTACAGCGGCCAGGCGCACAGGCGCACCAGCCAGTAAAAAATAAACACGGCCGCGGCCAGCATCAAAAACTGGGTGGCGGCGGCGGTAAAGGTTTGCGGGTTAAACGCCTTGTGCTGGGATCCCATCAGGTTGCGGTAGAGCTGGGCAAAGCGCGCGGAAAGCGCTTCACCGTAACGGCGGCTCACGTCGGTGACGTTTTCCAGCACCGTTTTTTGTTCCTCCACCTGCGGCGGGGTGAGGGTCGGAACGGTTTCCTGCGGCGGCGCGGCGGCGGCTTTGCGCAACTGCTCGATGAGCTCCTTTCGGGAGGCGTCGTTTTCAAGAACGTCGGCAAGCGCGCTGTAAGCCGCTTTTTTTTGTTCAGCATCCGGTTCCGGAGGAGGAGAACCTTGCTGGGACGCGGTTGCTCCGGTGGTGACACCGGGTATCGCCACGGCGAGCGATGGCGCACTAAACAGGCTTATTAACAGCAGCAGGATCCAGGGCACGGCGTCCTCCGACAAAAATATCGTGCAAAATGATAAGTATAGAGGGCGAGGGGAGGAGGGGCGTTTTTGGGAACAATCTGGCGTAAAAAAGCCGGGCAAGCCCGGCTTGGCGTAAAGCGAGGGATCAGGAGACGTGCTGCAGGAACTCCTGTAAACGCTGGCTCGGCGGATTCGCGATCAGCGCCTGCGGGTTACCGTCTTCCGCGATACGGCCTTTATCGATGAAGATCAGACGGGAGGCCACTTTCTCAGCAAAGCCGATTTCGTGGGTCACGATAACCATGGTCATCCCTTCTTCCGCCAGATCCTGCATGACTTTCAGCACCTCGTGGCGCAACTCCGGGTCGAGTGCGGACGTCGGCTCATCAAACAGCATCATCTTCGGTTTCACCGCCAGCGCGCGCGCAATTGCCACGCGCTGCTGCTGGCCGCCGGAAAGCTCGGAAGGGTAGTGGTGCGCACGCTCCGCCAGGCCAACCTTCGCCAGCAGATCTTTTGCCAGCGCTTCTGCTGCCGCTTTGTTGGCACCGCGCACGCGCAGTGGGCCAAACATTACGTTTTCCAGCGCCGTCAGGTGCGGGAACAGGTAGAACTGCTGGAACACCATGCCCGCTTCCTGGCGAATCAGACGCTCGTCCACTTTCGGGTCGTTCACCTTCAGACCGTCAACGATCAGATCGCCGCTGGTGATCTCTTCCAGCTTGTTAATGCAGCGCAGCAGGGTGGATTTACCGGAGCCGGATGGCCCGATAATCACCACCACTTCACCCTGCTTGATGTTCAGATCGATATTGTGCAGCACCTGGGTTGGGCCAAAGTGCTTGGAAACGTTTTTAAATTCAATCACAGGATTTTCATCCTTCTTTCAAGACGACGCAGAACGAAGCTCAGAACCAGCGTAATGATCAGGTAGACAACGGCGACCGCACTCCAGATTTCCAGCGCGCGGAAGTTGCCCGCAATAATTTCCTGGCCCTGACGGGTCAGTTCGGCCACGCCGATAACGATGAACAGCGACGTATCTTTAATACTGATGATCCACTGGTTACCCAGCGGTGGCAGCATGCGGCGCAGCGCCAGCGGGAGAATAACGTGGCGGATCGTTTCGCGACGAGAAAGACCTAACGCCAGACCCGCTTCACTGAAACCTTTATGAATCGACAGAACCGCACCGCGGGTGATTTCCGCAATGTAGGCGCCTGAGTTGATCATAATGGTCACGACGGCTGCGCTGAACGGGTCGATGCGCAGGTCGGTGAACGCCATGGGCAAGGCGAAGTAGATGAACATGACCTGCACAACAATAGGCGTGCCGCGGATCACTTCGATGAAAACCAGCGCGATGTGGTTTGCAATCCAGCCGCCGTAGGTGCGGGCGAAACCGGCGACAAGACCGATAATCAACCCGCCAACCAGACCGAGGACCGAAATCCACAGGGTCATTTTAGCGCCTTCAAGCAAGAGTGGAATGGCAGGCCAGATGGCGCTCCAGTCAAACTGCATGATAATTTCCTGTTACTGTTACCGTGTTTCAAAAATAGCAGGGGCGAAAGGCCGCCCCTGAGTGAACGTCGTTTTTACGTCTTATTATTTAGGCTCGGTACCGAACCATTTTTTGTAGATCTCGTTGTAGGTGCCGTTCTCTTTCAGCGTTTTCAGCGCGCCGTTAACTTTCGTGCGCAGATCGTCGCTGCCTTTCGGGAACGCGATACCGTACTGCTGAGCTTCCAGAGAGTCGCCCACGGCTTTAAACTTGCCGTTACCTGCCGTTTTGATGAAGTACAGGATGTTTGGCGTATCGTGCAGAACAGCGTCAGCACGGTTGGTGCCGAGTTCCATGTACGCGTTGTCGATGTTCGGGAACTGACGCAGGTCTTTGGTTTTAATGTTCGCTTTCGCGTAATCCACAGAACCGGTACCGCTCTTCACCGCGACCACTTTGCCGTCGAGGTCTTTCACGCTTTTAACGTCGTTATTATCGGCTTTAACCATCACCAGCAGGCCGCTCTTGTAGTAGCCGTCAGAGAAGTCGATCGCTTTTTTACGTTCTTCGGTAATGGTGATACCCGCCAGCGCCAGATCGACGTTTTTGGTTTGCAGTGCCGGGATGATGCCGCTGAAGTCCATTGGCTTCAGGGTGTAGTCCAGTTTGAGTTCTTTGGCGATAGCGGCCCACAGATCAACATCAAAACCAACGTATTTATCACCCTGCTTAAATTCAAACGGAACGAACGCCGTGTCGGTCGCCACAACCAGTTTGTCGGCAGCCTGAGAGGACACCGCAAAAGCCAGGGTAAGTGCAGCCAGTGAAACTTTTAATACAGACTTCATAGCATTTCCTTTTATATCCACGGGGCGATCCCCTGCGAGAACGACTGGCACAATGAAAAAATCGTGCCAACTTTTCAAGCTGTTGTTTTGCAAAGGGGATGGAGTCATGCATTGCACAAAAAACGTGGCAATGATGTCGTGTTGCACCAGGGTGGAGCACCGTTTTGGTGCACTTCGTTTGGGTCAACTGACGGGGAGATATTTAGCGTAAATTCTGACGAAAAAACAATCTTCCATTAACGGTTGTGTGAGGTGATTATTACAATTCCTTCACTTTTGCACCGTATCAGGCAAAAACTGTGCACCATAGATGTGCAAAACCCTCACCAGAGGCGAGGGTTTGATAGAAAAGTCGTATGAATTATTCGATGTTAGATTCGATAAACCACAGGAACTGATCCAGGTCGCGGGACGCGGCGGTGAAGATGTCTGCGGTATCTTCATCTTTGGCTTCGCTAATCGCTTTGCGCACGTCATTGGCCACAATCGCGTAGCGGTCCGCCAGCTCTTTCAGGTGATCCTGAACGGTATGAATATCCAGCGGGTAGCTTTTCAGTGGCGTTTTGCTGTTGATCACCTGCGTGGTCCCAAGCGCGACACCACCCAGCTGTACGGCACGTTCAGCCATCGTATCGAGGTGTGTCACCAGTGCTGTGCGGAAGCCATCCAGCATTTCATGAACGGCAATAAAGTTTGCACCGCGCATATTCCAGTGGGCCTGTTTGGTGATCAGCGAAAGATCGATGAACTGGATCACCTGGCGATTCAGCAACTCAATGGTCGCCTTTTTGTCGCTATCCGATACATCGTTACGGGTATAAAGCAGATTAGACGCTTTCGTTTTCACCAGTTTAGCGGTACTCATAATCTCATATCCTCTTGATGTTTATGTCCCAGGTAATTACGGAACTAAGTATAGCACCGGATTTTTTCTCTGCGGTCTGGCTGTGCCTATCGGTTTAATAGCAAGAAGGAGGTTGATAATTTAATTGCTTGAAATGAATGGGTAATTTTGAAATTGATACAGATCAATCTTAATTCACCGGAAGGGGAACAGGCGGGAAAGGATATTTCGATAATATGACCAGGTATGTAAGAAATTATAACGTATGAATTTGTGGCCTTTATTCTGCATGGCCGTGAAGCCATGCAGAATATATGGCATTAGCTGATGTCGATTTTCTCTACTTTGGGCTCCGGGCGCATGGTGAGCGTTGAACCCATTGACGCCGCGATAATTGAGCAGAGCGCCAGCGTCTGGGTAAACGTCAGCGTTTCGCCCAGGAACACCATCCCGGAGATCGCCGCAAGAGCGGGCTCCATGCTCATCAGGGTGCCAAATATGCGCGTCGGCAGACGCGTCAGGGCGATCATCTCCAGAGAATAGGGGAGAGCCGTTGAAAGAACAGCGACCGCCAGCCCGATGGGCATGACTGACCATTGCCAGATAGACTCCGTGGCCTGCGCCATACCGATCGGCACAAAAACGATAGCCGCAATCACGGAACCCAGGGCAACCGTTGCCGGGCCATGTTCTTCACCCGCGCGCTGCCCGGTGAGGATATAAACAGCCCAGCAGGCCCCTGCTCCCAGAGCCAGCGCTGCGCCCGTGAGATCAATCTCAGAGACATTCTGGCCGAGCGGCAGCAAGAACCATAAGCCCAGAACGGCCAGCACAACCCAGATAAAATCCACCGGACGACGGGAGGAGAAAAGCGCCACCGCCAGCGGGCCGGTAAACTCCAGCGCGACGGCGATCCCGAGCGGAATGGTCTGGATGGAGAGGTAGAACATATAGTTCATTGCCCCGAGGGAGAGACCATAAAAAAGCAGGGGGAGACGCTGCTCTTTTTTGAAGCGCAGACGCCAGGGTTTGAAAATGACCACCAGTATCGCCGTGCCCAGCACGATACGCAGGGCCGTCACCCCGGGGGCACCCACCAGAGGAAAAAGCGATTTTGCCAGCGAGGCACCGCTTTGGATAGACAACATGGCAATGAGTATGACGGCTACCGGCAACCAGACCGACGACGTGCGGGATAACCCAGGCATCCTTTCTCCTGTCAGCTAATGTCAAATGGAGTAAAGGTTGCAGTGTAAAGGAAATATACAGCTACGGTTGAGACTCTGTTGAAAAAAAAGGCCCGTGAAATCCGTAAAATGGTTAAGCGCTGGTGGATTTATCGCCTGAAAGATTAGGAATAATCTGGATGAATGTAACGGCGCAGACGCGCAATATGGGCGTTTAGTAGGAAAAATCGCATGTGATTTGAAAGAGTTAGCTGAGGTTGGAAACGTTCTGTTACAGGAAAGGCCTCATTAGACATCACGAATCACAAAGAGTTTCGCAAATTTTTTTGATATATTTAAAACTTACGGACTTACTTGAAGCACATTTGAGGTGGTTATGAAAAAAATTGCATGTCTTTCAGCACTGGCCGCTGTACTGGCTGTTTCCGCAGGTACCGCTGTAGCTGCTACTTCTACTGTAACCGGTGGTTACGCTCAGAGCGATATGCAGGGCGTGATGAACAAAACCAACGGTTTCAACCTGAAGTATCGTTACGAGCAGGATAACAACCCGCTGGGCGTGATCGGTTCTTTCACCTACACCGAGAAAGATCGTACTGAAAACGGCGCATACAACAAAGGCCAGTACTACGGTATCACCGCTGGTCCAGCTTACCGTCTGAACGACTGGGCAAGCATCTACGGTGTTGTAGGTGTTGGCTACGGTAAATTCCAGCAGACCGAAAACCAGGGTCTGAACCGCACTGCAAGCACCAGCGACTACGGCTTCTCCTATGGCGCAGGCCTGCAGTTCAACCCAATCCAGGACGTGGCTCTGGACTTCTCCTATGAGCAGAGCCGTATCCGCAACGTTGACGTTGGCACCTGGATCGCGGGCGTAGGTTACCGCTTCTAATCACTCCGGTGATGAAATAAAAAATCCGCCCAATGTGGCGGATTTTTTTTTGCCTTTTCCCTCTCCCTGTGGGAAAGGGCCAGGGTGAGGGCATCAGACCGCACGAGACGGCAGAAACTACTTACTCTTAATATCAAAAATATCCGTACCCAGATGGTTGTAGTCAACTTTCTGTAACTTGAAGTTGGTAACGTACACTGGGGGCGCTTTCTTGTTGGAGATAAACGGGTAACTATTTTTTATCTCTTTGGCCTTAATCCCCGTCCACTGTGAGAAGAACTGCAGGAAATCATTCGCCGAGCGCCGCGCTTTAATAACGCGATGCGTTTTATCATCACTTGACAGCACCATAAACGGTACCTGGAAGTTCTGCTGGAACTGGTCGTCGTGCGCCAGATACTGGACTTCTTTGCCACGCTCTTTAAACGCCAGCCCGTGATCCGAGAAATAGACCACAGAGAAGCTTTCGCCAGTGTTGCGCAGCTGATCATACAGCTTGCTGAGAAGATCGTCAGTTTGCGTCATGGTGTAGAGATAGCAAGAGGTCTCTTTTGACTGCACAAACTCCGCGTATTTCCCGCCAGTGCGATCGCAGGCCTGCGGGTGCGATCCCATCAGGTGGAGAACAATCAGCTGAGGCTGGGTGCGCGGGGTAGCAAAGAC
Source organism: Enterobacter sp. KB-280D8 (assembly GCF_041399405.1). Taxonomy (NCBI): domain Bacteria; kingdom Pseudomonadati; phylum Pseudomonadota; class Gammaproteobacteria; order Enterobacterales; family Enterobacteriaceae; genus Enterobacter; species Enterobacter sp. KB-280D8. The sequence continues at coordinate 378,221 of NZ_JBGKEC010000002.1, read as the reverse complement.
CTGCGCCGTCATCTTCAGCAGCGCCTCGTCTTTGGTGTTTTTGTCGGCTTCAAAGTCGCCGCTCTTCAGGAACTGCACTTCGTCAGCACGCTTAGCAATACTGGCGATGGCCGTGTCGTATTCGCCAATTTGCCCCTGATTGGAGAACCACCAGGTCTGAAAACCGGCGCGGTTGGCCAGCGTAACAAAATTATCCTGATACTGAGGTTTGCCATCCACCACGCGGTTCAGCGTCAGGCCGAGCGATTTCTGCGTCGAGCCGCTGGCTGCAACATAATCGGTAAACAGGGTGCCGTTGACCGAGCTGGCAAACGGCGTGTTATTCCAGTGCCCGCCGAAGGCACCCAGTGCGTCGCGACGTGCGCTCTCGCCAATCACCACCACGTAGGTATGATATTTCGGCTTAACCGCCAATACGTTCCAGGTGTCTTTCATATTGGAAAGTTCAGCCATGCGCGCCTGCTCGTCGAGAACCTCTTTATTGTTGACAACGACGTCTTTCACGAAGCGGAAAACCGGATAGCCGATATTGATGAGCCTTAGCTTACCGTCCCAGGGAATATTCTGGATGGGGGCGACGAACGCCACGGCAAGGCTGAAGACCAGACAGAGTATTTCGATTTTACCCCAGGATTTTTTCTCGCCCGACCGACGGCGGATGGCGATAACGCCCAACGCGAAGATAAATAACCCTACCACGTAGCTGTACCACGGGAAGATCGTCAGGATCTCCGTCGACTCTTCCATGTTGGTCGAGTGCAGCGCCAGCAGGGTATTAAAGTTTGGCGAGCCGTAGGCCTGACCAAACGGGAAATACATAGCAGCAACCAGTGAACAGACCCCCACAAACGCTTTCTGCACGCGCGGGGCACTCCTCCACAGTACGTGGAGCACACAGGTGAAAGCCACCGCATAAAGCAGGCTGAAGGGATAGCCGAGCGCAAAGTTAATCAGCAGCGACTGCAAAAAGTAAAATCCCGTCCACGGGCTTAAGGCCCGGCTGCGGGTAACGATGGTATCTATCAGGGTTACATTCATAGGTCACTATCACAAAAACGCCATGTGCTCACCCTGGCGCCAAGGGTCAAAGCCTGCCGGACAGTGCGTGGAAAGGGAATGAGAGGTCCGCTTCAGCGAGCCGCAAATTGTGCAGGGCTGCAAGAAGATAGTGCGAGCGTGAATTAAGGTCAACAGTTGCTAAACAGATGTTTTGCGAAGGGGGCTGCAAATCCGCAAAAATAATCGGGAATTGGTCAGTTTACAGCGGAAGTGTGACAGAAAAATGAAGCGGCGTACCGCAACGCCGCTTAGTGGGAAGGTTTGTCGTCCTGATGCGGTTTGTTGTTAAACATATCGCACAGCATGTTCAACAGCATTAAGCGCACTTTAAAAGGAGAGTGGGTAAACACGGTCATACACCTCTTGAATTCGTTCATAAGACCTCCTGATTTTTGATCCCTTCGATCCGTGAAGGGTGACTGCATTACATACAGATATAGCACAGGCTATATTGTATAGCTATGGCTATTTCGTTAATTTTTTGTGCTTGCAGAGCTATGGTTTACAATGTGCGCTCTCGATACCGGGCGCTGGAAGCGTCACCCCACTGAGGAAGTACAATGAACCGTCGTGCAGGTAAGCCAACAATGAGGAAAACGACGCAACTGGTGAATGTTGAAGAACATGTCGAAGGTTTTCGCCAGGTCCGTGAGGCGCACCGGCGTGAACTGATTGATGATTACGTTGAGCTGATTTCCGATCTGATCCGCGAGGTCGGGGAAGCGCGTCAGGTTGATATGGCCGCCAGGCTGGGGGTTTCGCAGCCGACGGTCGCGAAAATGTTAAAACGCCTGGCCTCGGTGGGCCTTATTGAAATGATCCCCTGGCGCGGCGTGTTTCTGACGGCTGAAGGGGAGAAGCTTGCGCAGGAGAGCCGCGAGCGTCACCAGCTTGTCGAGAATTTTTTGCTGGTGCTGGGCGTCAGCCCGGAAATTGCCCGCCGGGATGCGGAAGGAATGGAGCACCACGTTAGCGAAGAGACGCTGGTGAAGTTTCGTGAGTTTACCCTTAAATATGGTCCCTCCGCTGAATGAAAATCCCTGGACTGCAGGCCCTGTCACGCGATCGTTTCTTCCATCTCTTATTAATTATTGGCGCAGCGTTAAGCCTGTTTGTGCCGTTTGCGCCACAGGCCTGGTCTGCAGCGATTGACTGGCGCACCATCATTACCCTGAGCGGGTTAATGATGCTAACCAAAGGGGTCGAGCTGAGCGGCTATTTTGACGTGCTGGGCCGTAAAATGGTGCGCCGTTTTGCCACCGAGCGCAGGCTGGCCCTGTTTATGGTGTTCTCCGCCGCGGTACTGTCAACGTTTCTGACCAACGACGTGGCGCTGTTTATCATCGTGCCCCTCACGCTCACGCTGCGTAAGCTGTGCGAGATCCCGGTCAGCCGCTTGATCATCTTTGAAGCGCTCGCCGTTAACGCGGGTTCTCTGTTGACCCCTATCGGCAACCCGCAAAATATCCTCCTCTGGGGTCGTTCCGGGTTGTCGTTCGCTGCCTTTACCTGGCAGATGGCGCCTCTGGCGCTGGTGATGATGCTGTCGCTGTTGGCAGTGTGCTGGTTCGCGTTTCCGGATAAAAAGCTGCAATACCACAGCGGCACAACCGGCCCGCAGTGGCAGCCGCGGCTGGTCTGGAGCTGCCTCGGGCTGTATATCGTCTTTCTGTTCGCCCTGGAGCTGAAGTACGAGCTGGCAGGCGTCCTGCTCGTCGCTGCGGGCTTTGTCGTACTGGCACGGCGCGTGCTGGTGAGCGTGGACTGGACGCTGCTGCTGGTCTTTATGGCGATGTTTATTGATGTGCATCTTCTTATCCAGCTTCCGGTACTGCAAAACGTTCTGCACAGCGTCAGCGGCTTGTCGCAGCCGGGGCTGTGGCTGACGGCGATTGGCCTGTCGCAGTTTATCAGCAACGTGCCTGCCACCATTCTGCTGCTCAACTACGTTCCGCCGGACACGCTGCTGGCCTGGGCGGTTAACATTGGCGGGTTTGGGCTGCTGCCCGGCTCCCTGGCAAACCTGATTGCCCTGCGCATGGCCAACGACCGCCGCATCTGGTGGCGCTTCCATCTCTGGTCGATTCCGATGCTGCTCTGGGCTGCGGCGATCGGTTTCGGACTATTCCTTCTCATATAGTGCGCAATTTGTCAGTTTTTCCTGGCAAACGTATAGCAACGTCCTAGCTTTAGTGAACGGCATAGTGTGATGCCGCTCACTGACAGGACCGTTGCTGAACTATGGCTGAAGATCAAAACCCGCCTGCTGACGAGCAGGACAAAAACAATAATGAGCGTAAGCGCCCGGGCAAAAAACCGTTAATTATCCTCGGCATTGTCGTGGTGGTGATGGTTGTTGTGGCGCTGGTCTGGTGGTTTTTAACCCGTAACGAAGAGACGACCGACGACGCCTTTACCGACGGCGACGTGGTAACGATTGCCCCCAAGACGGCGGGCTACGTTACCGAGCTGCGCGTGCGCGATAACCAGCGTGTGAAAAAGGGCGACCTGCTGGTAGTCATCGATCCGCGTGATACCACCGCGCAGCGCGATCAGGCTCAGGCGCAGCTTGGGCTGGCTATCGCGCAGCTCCATCAGGCCCAGGCGCAGCTGGCGCTCTCAAAAGTGCAGTATCCCGCCCAGCGTGATGAAGCTAAAGCGCAGGTGCTGAAAGCGCAGGCCGATCTGGCGAACGCGCAGGCAGAGTACCGTCGCCAGCGCGGCGTCGACCCGCGCGCGACCACCCAGCAAAGTATTGATTCCGCGAATGCTCAGCTACGCAGCGCCCAGGCCGGTCTGGCCAGCGCCCAGGCGCAGCTGGAAGTGGCGGAGCAGGTTCAGCTGCAAATTCGACAGCAGGAGACCAACGTCGAAGCCCGCGAGCGTCAGGTCGATCAGGCCAAAGCGCAGCTGGAAACCGCCAACCTGAACCTCTCTTACACCGAAGTCCGCGCTCCGTTCGACGGCTTTGTCACCAAACGCAACGTGCAGCCCGGCACGCTGGTGCAGGCGGGCACCGCGCTGTTCTCGCTGGTTTCCCCGAACGTGTGGGTGGTGGCGAACTTTAAAGAGTCCCAGCTTGAGCGCATGAAGCCCGGCGATAAGGTCAGCGTCTCCGTGGATGCCTGGCCGGATATGGAACTTGAGGGCCATATCGACAGCATCCAGCAGGGCAGCGGTTCGCGCTTCTCCGCCTTCCCGTCGGAAAACGCCACCGGTAACTTTGTGAAGATTGTTCAGCGCGTGCCGGTAAAAATCGTCATTGATAAAGGTCTTGATCCAAGCAAGCCGCTGCCGCTGGGGCTGTCGGTTGAACCGAAGGTTACCGTGGAATGACGGATCACAGCCACGATAACTGGAAGCCCGCCAGCAATCCGTGGGCGGTGGCGATTGTCGTCACCCTGGCGGTGTTTATGGAAATTCTGGACACCACCATCGTCAACGTCGCGCTGCCGCACGTTGCGGGGTCGCTCTCGGCCAGCTATGACGAATCCACCTGGGTACTGACCAGCTACCTGGTGGCGAACGGCATCGTGCTGCCCATCTCTGCCTTCCTCAGTCGCCTGTTTGGCCGCAAGCAGTTCTTCTTAATCTGCATCGTGATGTTTACCATCTGCTCGTTTCTGTGCGGCATTGCCACCGAGCTGTGGCAGATCATTCTGTTCCGCGTGATGCAGGGCTTCTTTGGCGGTGGGCTACAGCCCACCCAGCAGTCGGTGCTGCTCGACTACTTCAAGCCGGAGGACAGGGGCAAAGCGTTCGGGCTTTCCTCGATCGCGATTATCGTTGCGCCGGTGCTCGGCCCGACGCTGGGCGGCTGGATCACTGACAACTACTCCTGGCGCTGGGTGTTCTTTATCAACATCCCGGTGGGGATTGTCACGGTGCTGGCGATCTACCAGCTGCTGGAAGATCCGCCGTGGGAGAGCAAATCAAAAGAGAAGCTGACAATTGACTGGACAGGGATCGGCCTGATCGCCCTTGGTCTCGGTTGTTTGCAGGTGATGCTCGACCGGGGCGAGGATGACGACTGGTTCTATTCGAACTTTATACGCACCTTCGCGGTGCTGACGCTGGTCGGCATTATCGGCGCAATCTACTGGCTGATGTATGCCAAAAAGCCTGTAGTGGATCTGCACTGCATGAAAGACCGCAACTTCGCGATCTCCAGCCTGCTGATGGCGGGGATGGCGATGATCCTCTACGGCAGCTCGGTGGTGATCCCGCAGCTGGCGCAGCAGGATCTTGGCTATACCGCCACCTGGTCCGGGCTGGTGCTGTCGCCCGGGGCGGTGCTGATTGTGTTAACTATCCCTCTGGTACTGAAGCTGATGCCGGTGGTGCAGACGCGCTGGATCATCGCCTTTGGCTTTACCTGCCTGGCGGTGTCGTTCTTCTGGTCGCGCACGCTGACGCCGGATATCGACTTCGAAACGCTGGTGCTGTTCCGCAGCGCCCAGTCGATAGGTCTGGGGTTCCTGTTTGTGCCGCTCACCACCATCGCCTTTATCTCGATACCGAGACGGCTCAACGCCGATGCGGCGGCGCTGTTTACCATGTTCCGTAACGTGGCGGGCTCCATAGGGATTTCGCTCTCGACGGCCGCCATCACCGAGCGCGCGCAGGCGCACAGCGCGCACCTTGCGTACCACGCCTCGCCGTTCAACGAGCAGTTCCAGCTGGCGATACGCGAGAGCGCGCAGGCTATTCAAAACTTCACCACCCAGGTGGGTGACCCTACGGGAATAGCCACCGGGAGGATGTACCAGACGATGATCGAGCAATCGCGCTTTTTGGCCTACATCGACGTCTTCACCATCCTGAGCGCGGTGGCCTTGTTACTGATTCCGTTTTGTTTGTTGCTCTCGCCGGTTAAGAGCGAGGGGAGTGCAGGAGCACATTGATGATACACAGACGTTTACACCCCCTGATGATAGTGATGCTACTGGTGGGCTGCGCCGTCGGGCCGGACTACCAGCAGCCTGCGCCGCCCGCCGTTACGCACTGGAACGATAAGGGCGACAGCGCGGTGAAATCGCAAACCACCTCCGCCGCGACCAACCCCCGCTGGTGGAAAACCTTCGGTTCGCCGCAGCTCGACAGCCTGGTTGAGCGCGCCATCGCCGGAAACCTGACTCTGCAGCAGACGGTGCTGCGCATCGCCGGGGCGCGTGAACAGATTAACCAGGCGGGCGGGGCATTTTTCCCGTCGGTGAACGGCAATCTGCAGGCGACGCGCCAGCAGCTCGGGCTGGAAGGGGAGCTGAAATCCCACGGCGTTTACGACCAGCTGGATAATGTCGATCCTGAACTCAGAGGCGCGCTGGGGCCGCTGACGCAGCCGATTAACCTCTACCAGGGCAGCTTCGACGCCCAATGGGAAATCGACCTGTGGGGCAAGGTGCGCCGTCAGGTGGAGGCGGCGGAGGCTCAGCAGAAGGCGGCGATAGAGCAGCGTAATGACGCGCTGGTGTCGCTGGAAGCCGAAGTGGCGCGCGCGTGGCTACAGCTGCGCGGGGCGCAGAGCATTATTGCCACCCTGAATACCCAGATTAAAAGCGCCCAGCAGACGTTGGATCTGACCGAAAGCCGCCAGCGGGGCGGGCTGTCGCCGCAGATGGATGTGGAAAACGCCCGGGCGCAGCTGGGCAACCTCGAAGCGCAGCTACCGCAGTATCAGGCGCAGGAGCGCCAGGCGATGAACGGCCTGGCGATCCTGCTCGGCAAGCCGCCGGGAGCGCTGGATGCGGAACTGCAAAGCGTGCAGCCGATGCCCGCGCTGCCGGATATCGTACAAACGGGTATTCCGTCCACGCTGGCGCGCCGCCGTCCGGACGTGCGCGAAGCGGAGGCGAACCTTCACGCCGCGACGGCGCAAATCGGCGTCTCGGTGGCGGAGCTTTTCCCGAGCTTTACGCTCTCCGGGCAGTTTGGCCTGCGCAACAGCGAAAGCAACTGGCTGACCGACTGGAGCAGCCACTTCTACAGCTTTGGGCCGCAGGTCTCCATTCCCATTTTCCAGGGCGGGCGGCTGGTCTCCAGCGTCAAGGTGGCGCGCGCGCAGCAGGGGGCGGCGGTGCTGGACTATCGCCAGACGGTCCTGACCGCGCTTGGGGATGTCGAAAACGCGCTGGTGAGTTACCGTACCGACCAGCAGCGTGAAGCGGGTCTCGCAAAAACGATTGACGCCCTGCAAAACGCCTTTGATTTAGCGAGCGACAGCTACCGGCAGGGGATCGCCAGCTTTATCGACGTGCTGGACGCCCAGCGACAGCTGGCGCAGGCCGAGCAGCAGCGCGCTCAGGCGCAGGTGCAGAGTGCGCTCGATCTGGTGGCGCTCTACAAGGCGCTCGGCGGCGGCTGGGAGCCCTATCAGCAGGTGCAGCTCCCGGATTACAGCGTCTTTGGTGACGCCCCGCGCGGATAAATTCAGAGGATTGGGCAAGAAACGGACAGGAACGCCACATTCGCGATGACTGAGGGGCGGGTATAACTATCGGGTACCCAATCGACATGCGAGGATTAACTTATGCGTTATCAAAAACTGGGCAACACCGGACTGTTTGTTTCTGAACTGTGCCTCGGCACCATGACCTTCGGCGGTGAAGGCGGCATGTGGGGAAAAATTGGCCAGCTGCAGCAGAGCGAAGCCGAACAGCTGGTGGGTCGCGCGCTGGACGCGGGTATCAACTTTATCGATACCGCCGACGTCTATTCGGAAGGGCGCTCGGAGGCGATCCTCGGGCAGGCGCTGAAAAACCTCAACGTCCCGCGCGAGAATGTAGTGGTTGCCACCAAGGTGTTCGGCGAAACGGGCACCGCGGGGGTGAATTCGCGCGGCAGCTCGCGCTATCACATCATCAGCAGCGTGAAGGAGAGCCTGCGTCGCCTGCAACTGGATCATATCGATCTCTACCAGCTTCACGGCTTTGACCCCGCAACGCCGATTGAAGAGACGCTCTATGCGCTGGATAACCTGGTGCAGCACGGCCACGTGCGCTACATCGGCGTCTCGAACTGGGCGGCGTGGCAGATAGCCAAATCGCTCGGGATTTCCGAGCGTCTGGGGCTGGCGCGTTTTGCGTCATTGCAGGCCTACTACACCATCGCCGGGCGCGATCTTGAGCGCGAGCTGGTACCGATGATGCAGAGCGAAGGCGTCGGGCTGATGGTCTGGAGCCCGCTGGCGGGTGGCCTGCTGAGCGGAAAATATGGCCGCGACGGGACGAGCGAAACCGGAGGCCGCCGTCTGGAGTTCGACTTCCCGCCGGTGAATAAAGACCGCGCCTTCGACTGCGTGGACGTGATGCGCACGATTGCCGAAAGCAAGGGCGTCTCCGTCGCGCAAATCGCGCTGGCGTGGCTGCTGCATCAAAAAGCCGTGACCAGCGTGATTATTGGTGCGAAACGTGTCGATCAGCTGGACGACAACATCGCCGCGACCGGGATCCGCTTAAGCGAAGACGAGCTTAAGCAGCTTGATGCGGTGAGCGCGCTGCCGCGCGAATACCCGGGCTGGATGCTGGAGCGCCAGGGCGAATATCGTCGTAACCAGCTCGCGCAGCAGTAACCTTCCTTTTCCCCGGTGACGCTTCGCTTACCGGGGCTTTTTTTCCGCATCGCTCACAAAAAACGATCCTCCTCTTTGATCGCCATTTTATCTTCGACTATATGACTAGTCATGAATATTTAAATGACTAGTCATATAGGGAGAGAGAGCATGAACAAATCGCTGCCGGCCAATTTTTTATGGGGCAACTCGGTATCCAGCATGCAGACGGAAGGGGCCTGGAACGAGGGCGGGAAGGGCATGTCGGTGTACGACATTCGCGAAGCCGGGGAAAACATCTCCGACTGGAAAGTGGCGACCGATTCGTACCATCGCTACCGGGAAGATTTTGACCTGATGCAGGATCTGGGCATGAACTGCTACCGCTTCCAGATCTCCTGGAGCCGCGTGTGTCCGCAGGGTGACGGCGCGTTCAACGACGAAGGCATCGCGTTTTACGACCGCTTTATTGACGATCTGATCGCCCGCGGCATCGAGCCGATGATCTGCCTGTACCATTTCGATATGCCGCTGGCGCTGGCGCAGGAGTACAACGGTTTCAACGACCGCCGCGTGATGGACGCCTTTATCCGCTACGGCAAAAAGATGATCGACTGCTTCGGCGACCGGGTGAAGTACTGGCTGACCTTCAACGAGCAGAACATCTTCCATATGCCGGAAGCCTTCCGCATTTCCGGCTACATGAAAGGCGAGAAAACCTTGCGCGAGCTCTACGAGTTGCAGCATCACACCATGGTGGCGCACATGGCGCTGACCGAGTATCTGCACCAGACCAAACCGGGCAAGCTAATGGGCGGCATGCTGGCGCACCAGCTGATCTACCCGGCCACCTGCAAACCGCGCGATATCTTCTGCGCCCAGCAGTACGACGAGTTCCTCAACCAGAACCTGCTGCGCGTCTTTGCCGGGCAGGGCTACAGCCCGGCGGTGATGGCGGTGGTGGAGCAGGAGGGTTTTGGTGATATCTATCGCGCCGAGGATTTAGCACTTCTCGCGCGTACCAGAAACGACTATATGGCCTTCAGCTACTACGCCAGCAAAACGCTGGACAGCGATGCGATCCCGGAAGGCACGCCGGTGAACTATTACCTCCTGCACGGCGATAAAAACAACCCGTACCTGAAGGCCACCGAGTGGAACTGGCAGATCGATCCGCTGGGCTTTCGCACCATCATCACCCGCTACGCCAACGACTGGCGGATGCCGGTATTCCCGATCGAGAACGGCATCGGGGTGATTGAGTCCTGGGACGGCGTGAACCCGATTGAGGACACCTACCGCATCGACTACCACCGGGCGCATATCGACGCGATGAAGGCGGCGATGTTCGAGGACGGGGCGGAGGTGATCGGTTACCTCGGCTGGGGCTTAATCGACATTCTCAGCTCCCAGGGCGACATGCGTAAGCGCTACGGTGTGGTCTACGTCAACCGGGAAAACCACGACCTGAAAGACCTCAAGCGCGTGCCGAAGAAGAGCTACGCGTGGTTAAAACAGGTTATTCATACCAACGGACGCGAGATGTAAGCCGTACGCTGCCGGGCCGTTTTTGTGACTGATTGATGGGAACTATCCGCTATGTCTGAAGCAAAAATAACACCGCACATGCAGTCCTTTGTCGATAAATTTGTTGAGTTCTCGGCGCGCCTGGCAAACCAGGTGCACCTGCGCTCCCTGCGCGACGCCTTCGCCACGGTGATGCCCATTTTCATCCTCGCCGGCCTGGCGGTGCTGGTGAACAACGTGGTGTTTCCGTGGATTTTTCACGGCGAGACGCTCGTGCAGTTTAAGGTGTGGGGCGAGGCGATTATCAACGGCACGCTGAACATCGCCGCGCTGCTGCTGGCCCCGATGATTGCCTGGTCGCTGGCGCGCAACAAAGATTTCGACAATCCGGTCTCGGCAGTGGTTATCGCCGTCAGCAGCTTCATCATCATGATGCCGATGCGCCTGCAGCTTACGCCCGTCGGTAGCGACGCCGCGGTGAACGTCACTCAGGTACTGACGTTCGCCAACATTGGCTCAACCGGGATTTTCGCCGGGGTGCTGATTGGGCTGCTCTCAACGGAACTGTTTATCGCTATTTCGCGCCTGAAGGCGCTGCACATTTCGCTGGGTGAGAACGTGCCGCCGGCGGTGAGCAAATCCTTTACCGCGCTGATCCCAACCATTCTTACATTGTCGGTGTTCGCCGTGCTGGCGGCGCTGCTGGCAAACGTTCTGCACACGGACCTGATCCATCTCATTACGACCTTTATCCAGCAGCCGCTGCGGCTGATCAACACCAGCCTGCCGGGGACGATTTTCATCTACAGCTTCGGTAACTTTCTGTTCACCCTCGGTATTCATCAGTCAGTCGTTAACAGCGTGGTGCTGGAGCCGTTCCTGCTGATCAACACCAACGAGAACATGCTGGCCTTCGCCAACGGTCAACCCATCCCGCATATCATCAACAACATTTTCGTGCCGACGTTTGGCATGGTGGGCGGCACGGGCAGCACCATCTCGCTACTGATCGCCATCTTTATCTTCTCCCGACAAAAGTCGGCGAAGCAGGTGGCGCGTCTGTCGCTGGCGCCGGGTCTGTTCAACATCAACGAGCCGGTGATTTTCGGCCTGCCGATCGTGTTTAACCTGCCGCTGATGATCCCGTTTGTGCTGCTGCCCGCCATCGGCATTTACTTCGCCTGGCTCTGTACCACGCTGGGATTAATGTCGCGCTGCGTGGTGATGATCCCGTGGACCACTCCGCCAATTCTCAGCGCCTGGCTGGCGACGGCGGGGGACTGGCGCGCGGTGGTGGTGCAGTTGGCAATCATCGTATTTGGTGTATTCTTCTACCTGCCTTTCCTCAAGATTGCCGAGAGAGTGGCGATGAAAAACAGCGGGATAGAAAACTAACTGAAAGGAAGGACGATGGCGGCGAAGTACATCACCATAGCGCGGGAAATTAAAAAACGCATCATCAGCCAGCAGTACGCCGCCAATGAACCGCTGCCGGACCAGTTTGCGCTGGCGGCGGAGTTCAGCACCAGCCGGATGACCATTCAGCAGGCGATGCGCCAGCTGATCGTCGAAGGTCTGGTCTATACCCGCCAGGGACAGGGAACGTTTATCCGCAAAAACTTCCTTCAACTCTCGCAGTGGGATCTCTCCGGCAGCGACTACTTCGGCGCCACCAAAACCTGGGAGCATCTGGGCACGGTCACCAGCCGGGTGGTGCATTTTGAACTGCGCTTCCCGAACGAGAAAGAGCAGGCGTCGCTGATGATTAACGCCGATGCGCCTGTCTATGACTTTATCCGCCTGCGCTTACTAAACGGTGAACCCATGTCGCTGGATTCCACGGTAATGCCGATGAATCTGGTGCCCGGCCTGACGAAAAGCCATCTTGAAGGTTCGGTGTTCCAGTACGTTCAGGAGACGCTGGGGCTGAAAATTATGGGATCGTACCGGGTGGTGAGGGCGCTAAAGCCAAACGCGCTGGACAGAGAGCATCTGGTCTGCGAGCAGACCGATCCGGTGCTGGAAGTGGAGCAGGTGATTTATCTGGAGGACGGCACAGCGCTGGAGTATGCCCACTGCCACTATCGCTACGACCACGGCGGGATCGTGATCGTGAATAACGGGTAAAAAAAAGCGGGCATCGAAGCCCGCTTTTTTAGTTTTTCTCTGTTAATTCAAACGAACCGGCATACCGGAGCGGTTCTGAATCGCCTGGTCGACGATGGTGGTTTCCACGTCAGGCTGAGAGGTCACGGACTGCACCGCGCTGTTCAGCGTAATCGGTACGATCTCGTTGTTATTAATCTGGTCTTCGCTGGTGGACAGCGGGTTGTGCACTTCAATGTAGCGGCTGCCGTCTGGCTCAGAGGTCGCTTTCACCGGTTCGTTGATGAACTGCACGCGCGTGCCGACCGGCACGTTTTCAAACAGGAACTTAATGTCGTCGTTACGCAGGCGCACGCAGCCGTGGCTTACGCGCAGGCCGATACCGAAGTTGGCGTTGGTGCCGTGGATAGCGTACAGGCGGCCAATGTACAGCGCGTACAGACCCATTGGGTTATCCGGGCCGGCTGGTACAACGGCGGGCAGCGGTTCGCCCGCAGCGATGTATTCCGCGTGCATTTTGGCGGTTGGGGTCCAGGTTGGGCCCGCTTTCTTACGCTCGACTTTGGTGGTCCAGTTCAGCGGGGTGTCTTTGCCCAACTGGCCGATACCGATTGGCAGCACGATAACGGTGTTGGTGCCTTTCGGGTAGTAATACAGACGCATTTCGGCGCTGTTGATTACGATACCTTCATGAACGGTATCCGGCAGGATCAGCTGCTGAGGAATATTCAGCACGGTACCCGCTTTTGGCAGATACGGGTCAACGCCCGGGTTCGCTTCCAGCATGTTAGACAGGCCCAGCTGGTACTGTGCGGCGAAATACTCCAGCGGCTGAGAGTTACCTTCAGGCACCGTCACTACCTGATTTTGACCCACCAGACGGCTTCCGTCGGTCGGCAGGGGATACGTCACCGCAGACGCGGTCTTACAAAAACCTACTACGGCTAACGCCGCCGCAAAAAGCGTTGTTAATTTCATGTTCATGTTGTGCGAGGTATCTAAGCCATTCTGGCGATGAGTTGATAAGTCTGAATCTGTGATGGGAGCGCATTATATGTGCATTCCCGCTAACAGGGAATTCAGATGTGTACGAAATCACATTTTTTTCGATTTTGTTAAAGTTTAGTGGATTGCCGCAACACGGGATCTCAATTCGGAATTGTGGCATAATGCCGTGTTTATCACACTTTTCGCAGGAATCTCCCCGTGTTAGTTACCAGCAACGTCACTATGCAGTTTGGCAGTAAGCCGCTGTTCGAAAACATTTCCGTCAAATTTGGCGGCGGCAACCGTTACGGCCTGATTGGCGCCAACGGTAGCGGAAAATCCACCTTCATGAAGATCCTCGGCGGCGATCTGGAGCCAACGCTCGGCAACGTGTCGCTCGACCCTAACGAGCGCATTGGTAAGCTGCGTCAGGATCAGTTCGCCTTTGAAGAGTTCACCGTGCTGGACACCGTGATCATGGGGCACGCGGAGCTGTGGGAAGTGAAGCAGGAGCGCGATCGCATCTACGCGCTGGCCGAAATGAGCGAAGAAGATGGCTATAAAGTGGCCGATCTGGAAACGCAGTACGGCGAAATGGACGGTTATTCTGCGGAAGCGCGTGCGGGCGAGCTGCTGCTGGGCGTAGGCATTCCGGTTGAACAGCATTACGGTCCGATGAGCGAAGTCGCCCCAGGCTGGAAGCTGCGCGTGCTGCTGGCACAGGCGCTGTTCTCTAACCCGGACATCCTGCTGCTCGACGAACCGACGAACAACCTGGACATCGACACCATCCGCTGGCTGGAGCAGACGCTGAACGACCGCGACAGCACTATGATCATCATCTCGCATGACCGTCACTTCCTGAACATGGTTTGTACGCACATGGCGGATCTGGACTACGGTGAGCTGCGCGTTTACCCGGGCAACTACGACGAGTACATGACGGCGGCCACCCAGGCGCGTGAGCGTCTGCTGGCGGACAACGCCAAGAAGAAAGCGCAGATTGCGGACCTGCAGTCCTTCGTTAGCCGCTTCAGTGCCAACGCCTCTAAGTCGCGTCAGGCGACCTCACGTGCGCGTCAGATTGATAAAATCAAGCTGGAAGAAGTTAAAGCCTCCAGTCGTCAGAACCCGTTCATCCGCTTCGAGCAGGACAAGAAGCTGTTCCGTAACGCGCTGGAAGTGGAAGCCCTTACCAAAGGCTTTGATGAAGGCCCGCTGTTTAAAAACTTCAACCTGCTGCTGGAAGTGGGCGAGAAGATTGCCATTCTGGGCGCCAACGGCGTGGGTAAATCCACACTGCTGAAAACCTTGGTCGGCGAACTGCAGCCGGACAACGGCACCGTGAAATGGTCCGAGAACGCGCAGATTGGCTACTACGCGCAGGACCATGAGTACGAGTTCGAAAACGACCTCACCGTCTTCGACTGGATGAGCCAGTGGAAGCAGGAAGGCGACGACGAGCAGGCAGTGCGCAGCATTCTGGGTCGTCTGCTGTTCAGCCAGGACGACATCAAAAAGCCGGCCAAAGTGCTCTCCGGTGGCGAGAAAGGCCGCATGCTGTTCGGCAAGCTGATGATGGAAAAACCGAATATCCTGGTAATGGACGAACCGACTAACCACCTGGATATGGAATCTATCGAATCGCTGAATATGGCGCTGGAGATGTATCAGGGCACCCTGATCTTCGTCTCTCACGACCGTGAGTTCGTCAGCTCGCTGGCGACCCGCGTGATCGAAATTACGCCTGAGCGCGTGGTGGACTTCACCGGTAACTATGAAGACTACCTGCGCAGTAAAGGTATCGACGGCTAAAAAAAGCCCGGTGGCGCTACGCTTACCGGGCCTACGTTCTATCCCCTCTCCCGGTGGGAGAGGGTCAGGGTGAGGGCATCAGGCCGCACTACACCACCCACTCGCTCCCTTCAATCCCGTTCACCAGCAGCTTACGTTTTTCCCCTACAGGCAACGACACCTTCAGCGCTTTCCACGCCGGACGATAATCCCCGCGCGCGTTGATCTTCAGGTTGATGGTTGCGCCATCGCACACCATTTCCCATTCCACCCATAGCGCATTGCCGTTCTGATAGCCCCAGCTTTCGCCGTCGTCTTCAAACAGCAGCCCGGAGGTGGTGCCGACGCCCTTCACCGGGAACAGCTTCAGCTCGCGGGTGTCGTCTTTTTCAGCGGATACGTGGGTAATGCGCTCGCTCAGCGGCAGACCGGCACCGGCGCGCACCAGCAGCGGCAGTTTTTCCAGCGGCGCGTCGAGAACGATCGACTGGCCGCCCGCATACCACGCGTGGGTGTAAAAATCGTACCAGCCGGTGGCATTATCCGGCAGCCAGACGCGGCGCTCGCGCTGCCCGGCTTCGACCACGCTGGCAACCAGCAGGTCGCGGCCCAGCAGGAAGTCATCGCACTCTTCGAAGGTCTGCGCATCGTGCTCGTGATCGAGGAAGGTCGGGCGCAGCATCGGCTCGTCGTCGGCGTGCGCCTGCCAGAGCAGGGTGTAGAGGTACGGCAGCAGGCGGTAGCGCAGCTCAACCGCACCGCGAATGGCTGGCGTGACGCCCGGGTACATCCACGGCTCGTTCACGGTGTGGTCATCATTCCACGAGTGAATGGTAAAGCGCGGGTGCATCACGCCGTTCTGCACCCAGCGCACGAACAGCTCGGCGTCCGGCTTATCGCCGGAGAAACCGCCGACGTCGTGACCGACGTTGAACAGCCCGGACAGGCTCATGCCCAGCCCCATGCGGATGTTATAGCGCAGGGTGTCCCAGTTGGTGCGGTTATCGCCGCTCCAGGTCTGAACGTAGCGCTGCATCCCGGCGCAGCCGGAGCGGGAGATGAGATACGGACGTTTCTCCGGCGCAAAGCGCTGCTGCGCTTCCAGCGAGGCGCGCATCATCAGCAGCGGCATTACCGGGCGAATGTGCTTGATGGCGATCTCCTTGCCGAAGCCAAAGCAGCGCGCTTCCCCGTCCCACACTTCATATTCGTTGTTGTCGTTCCAGGTGGAGTCGATGCCCATCTCCAGCAGTTGGGTAGTGACGCCGTTCTGCCACCACTTCACCGTCTGCGGGTTGGTAAAGTCGAGGTGCGAGCCTTCGTCATCCCAGAAGCTTGAACGTTCTGGTGCATCAGTTTCTGAATCACGAATGAACAGGCCGCTCTCCGCCACTTCGTTATAGCGCGGATGGTCCTGCAGCAGGCACGGCTTGATGTTGGCCGCAAGCTTCAGCCCCGCGTCGTGGAAGGCCTGGCTCATCACCTTCGGCTGCGGCACCTTGTCATAGTTCCAGTTGAAGACGTAGCGCTTGCCGTTGATGGAGGTATAGCCGGAGGAGAGCTGGAACGAGTCGCACGGAATGGCGTGCTCTTCGCACAGGCGGATAAAGTTCATCAGCTGGTTCTGGGCGTCCGGCGCGTCGGTGTAGTGCATGGTTGAGCCGCTGTAGCCCAGGCTCCATTTTGGCCCAAACAGCGTTTTCCCGGTGAGGCGCACGAAGGCTTTGGTGACGTCCAGCACGCGCCTGCCGGTAAAAATGTAGTAATCGATATCGCCCGCTTCCGCCTGCCAGCGGCGGTAGGCAGTGTGGTAGTTGTCGATCTCGTTGCCCAGATCCAGCCAGCAGCTGCTCAGGTTGTCGTAGAACAGGCCGTAGCTCACGTCGTCGCGGCGGGCGATAGTGAACGGAATATGCTTGTAGAGCGGGTCGGTGCTGGTCGCGTTGTACCCCATTGCATCGAGGTTGCGCATCTCATAGCGCTTGCCGTTGCGCTGCAGATCGCCCGCTTTCTCGCCCAGGCCGTAGAAACGCTCGTCCTTGCGACGGCTGAGGTAGTGCGCCACGCCGTCGCCGTGGGCGTTCAGCAGGTAGGCGCTGGTCGGACGGTCATTAACCAGCGGCTGCCATTCGCCCGCCTCATTGCGGTAGTGCCACTCCATCCATAGCGGCTGGTGGACGGTCACGCGCAGCTGCTCCGTTGCCACCGTAACGGCATCATCCTGCTGCGTCAGCGTCCAGGCCGGGCAGGAGAAACCGCTTATATCGTCACGACGACGGCCTTCCCACGGCACGTCCTTTTCCGGTGCGATGCTCCAGGTGCGGTCCAGCGCCAGCTCGCCTTTGCGCTTAATCAGCACGCGGAACAGGTTCTCTTCCAGAACATACAGGCACAGGCGGTGCTGGTTATCGACCAGCAGTTCCAGATGGTTTGCCGACTGCTTATCTACGGTCCAGTTTTTCAGGGTTTTCATATGCAATACATCCACTATCAGGCGCGCTTAGCGCGACGTTCAGCAATAAATGCTACCAGGAAGACAGCGCCAATCAGGTCAAAGAAGCCCATGGCAATAAAGAGCGGGTTAAAGCCGATTTTGTCGGCGGTCACACCGATTAACAGCGAGAACAGGAAGCTGGCGATCCACGCCGCCGAGCCGCGCATGCCGTTGACGGTCGCCATCTGGCCTTTGTCGAACGACTCCACGACCAGGGCGCTCAGCATGCAGGAGATGATCTGGTGCCCGAAGCCGCCGATGGAGATCAGCACGATGGTGATATACGGGTCGCGGGTAATGGCGACGATGGCCAGCGAGATCATCAGGAACGCGCCGGTGACGGAGCTTGCCACCACCGAGTTTACGCGGGAGCAGCCGAACCAGCGGGTGTAGAGGCGCGTCAGGTAGCCGCTCGCCACGCTGCCGAGGTCGGCGGCGAGGAAGGGCAGCCAGGCAAACATCGCAATCTGCTTCAGATCCATGCCGTGCTCTTTGGCGAGGTACAGTGGCACCCAGAAGCTCAGCACGGCCCAGGCCGGTTCCGCCATAAAGGCCGGAATGGCGATACCGTAGAAGCGTTTGTTTTTCGAGACGGTTTTCAGCGCGGTCAGAAACGGCAGTTTCACCGCGGGCGGTTCGTTATCCTGCTTGATAAACGCCAGCTCGTCCTTGCTCAGGTTCGGGTGCTGCTCCGGGTTGTGGTAAAACGCCCACCACAGGATCACCCACAGCAGCGCCAGCACGCCGGTAAACATAAACGCGCCCTGCCAACCGAACGAGGCGTGAGCAAAGTAGATGATAGGCGGAGCCAGCATCGCGCCGATGGAGAAGCCCACGCCTGCCCAGCCGGCGGCAACGGGTCGCTCAGATTTCGGGAACCATTCGCCGATGGTTTTGGCGTTCGCCGGGGTAGCGGCGGCCTCAGAAGCCCCCATAAAGAAGCGCAGAATCGCCAGGTGCAGCCAGCTTCCGGCGCCCGCGTGGAAGATACACATCAGCGCCCAGATCCCGGCGCAGACCATAAAGCCAATCTTCAGGCCGATAACGTCAATCAGCCAGCCGCACAGGGGCTGGAAAATGGTGTAGGCGATCTGGAACGCGCCGACGATCCAGGAGTACTGCTCGGTGGTGATCCCCAGGCTCTCTTTCAGTTCCGGGGCGAGGATCCCGAGCGAGTTACGGGTGATGTAGTTAACGGTGACGCCAAGTAAGAACAGCACCAGTACGTACCAGCGCAGGTTCTTGATGACGCGACGGGTTTTGCTTGTCGCAACGGTATTATTGATGTCCTGACTCATTTGACTCTCCACAAGACGGACGGTAAGGGGACGGAGGTTCAGGTGTCACACAGATTTTTATGCCTTTGATTTCTATCCGTTTAAACTGCTTAAGTTGCTATACAACTAGTATGGAAGTTGTGTGACAGGTTCACCTTAAGGGAGAAAATGAGAGGGCAAAAGTGGATTTTGTGCAAAATTTCTCATAACTAACGAAAACACTCTGGCATGATGGCGTTCATGGCAGTTTTTGCCTGACGGATACGCTATGAAAATTTTTTCATTTCGCAAATGGAGCCAGATCACAAAATGGACAAAAGGCTAAAAATCACCGAAATCGCGGCCCGCACGCAGCTCTCCATCAGCACGGTTTCCCGCGTGCTGGCGGGTAAAGCGAATACCAGCGAAAAGGCGCGCGCAAAGGTGCTGGCGTGCGCGCGGGAGCTGGGGGTGATGGACGGCATGGCGGCAGGGCGTTTGCTGCTTAACAGCCTGGTGGTTTTTGCCCCGCAGCGGGCGTTTGACGAGCGGTCCGACATCTTTTATTACCGCGTGATCCAGAGCGTGAGCAAAGGGCTTGCCTCGCACGAGGTCCGGCTGCGCTACTGCGCGCTGGAGGAGAACGACAGCGACGCCCAGCTGTTTCTGGCGCGCATGAACGAGCCGGATACCCAGGCGGCCATTCTTCTCGGCATCGACGATCCGCATATTCACGACCTGGCGGTGGACGTGGGGAGACCCTGCGTGCTGATTAACTGCCGGGACCGCCGCATGCGCCTGCCTGCCGTCGCCCCGGATCACCGCACCATTGGTGAGCGGGCGGCGGAGTACCTGTTCGAGATGGGGCACCGCGAGGTGATGAACGTGCTGTGCCTGCGCCGCTACACCATGGAGCTGCGCCTGGCGGGGATCCGCGACGCGTGGCAGTCTCATAACCTGAAATTCAACGATAAACGCGATCTGCTGGTGGTGCCAAGCTTCAGCGCCAGAGAGACGGAGCAGCTGGTGAGCGAGTGGCTTAACCAGCAGAAGGGAAAAGACCTGCCGACGGCGTTTCTGGTCGGCGGCGACTTTATGGCGGCGGGCACCATCAGCGCATTACAAAACCACGGTCTGCGCGTGCCGCAGGACGTGTCGGTGATGAGCATCGACGGATTTAATCTGGCGGCAATCCAGGACGTGCCGCTGACGGCGGTGCATGTGCCCCGCGACGAGCTGGGAACCGAAGCGGTGCATATGCTCCAGCAGCGGCTGATGCGTCCGGACGCGCCGGTGGGAACGCTGTTGCTTAATGGAACCCTGACCGTGCGGGAATCGGTACGGCGGATACGTCAGGGGAAACGACGCACCGCCGTGGAGAGGGAAGGGCTTTACGACAGTTAAGCCATGCCCAGCGCGCGCTTGCCGTGGATGTTGAGATCGTTCACGGTAAAGCGGTCCTGCCAGCTTTTTTCATAATCCTCGCGCGGGAAGTCTCCCGGCGACGCGCCGGTTTCCAGCGCTTCCTTGACCTTTTTCGCGTAAGCGAGGTTTTTCTCGCACATCGGCGCGGCAGGGATGTACATCACGTTGCCCCAGCCCTGCTGATTTTCCACCGGCGCGACGGAGTGGATCACATCGCAGTGCCACCATACGGAATCGCCCGCCTCGAGTGCCGGAATGCTGCTTAATGCCTCGATGAGCAGCGGGTGCCACTTCTCGGAAACCGGCAGCACGCGCCCTGGTGCCACGCCGCACAGCTCGTCTTCCGGCACGTCGTCCAGCAGCGGACGCAGCAGAATGTACGCCATCGCCTCCGGAATTGGCACCACGTGCAGCAGTCCCTGACCGGGGATCATGTCCGACAGCGCCGTCCAGCCCTGGAAGGTGCGGAACACCGAGCATTTGGTGGTGTTATCGACGGTGTACTCTTCCACTTCGGTACGGTGCGCGGCGTTCCACGGATCGTACTTATCGACGTTGCCGTCAAACACGCGGGCAAACACCTGTTGATAAGCCGGAAGCAGCCAGCGCTCCAGCGCGCCGGAATCGGTATGCGCGCCCAGCCCTTTCGAGGTGGTTCCCGGCGGACGGCGGCGAATACGGTCCGGGTAAATCACGCTCACGTCCGGGTCGAACCACTGCTTGCCGTTGCTCTCGAAAGTCCATAAACGGTTCAGGAACGACTGCACCTGCGCCATCTCTTCGCTCTGGCGCGCCTGCATCTGCGCCTGCGACCAGTAAATCGGGTAAATCTCCGGGCGGGAGGCCGTTAAGGTGCCGAAGAAGTTATCGCCTGGCCCTTTGTACACGTCGTCAAATTTGTTCAGATCGAGATAGTCGAGCATCGACCGATCCCACGCCAGCGCCTGCTCGCGCGGGAAATGACCTTTAATCACCGCGCAGCCGCGGCGCTTAACGGCCTCGCGCTGTGCGTCGGTAATCGTGCCGTTTTTCACGTCCGCAAACGGGATCTCCGGCCAGACGGTTTCGCCTTTGTTCTTAAGGGCGTTGATCTCCGCCACGCGGGTGGCAATTTTATCGCTGAGCTTATTAAACACCGCCTGCACGTCGCCGATCTGCGCGCGCAGCTCACGTTTCAACTGACGGATTGCCGCTTTGTGATCCGCCGGCAAAGTTTCACTGGTAAAGGTCATAACCGCCTCGCATCTTTCATTCGAAAGTAAAAGTATCTACAAGTGATACTTTAAGTTAAAAATAAGTTAATGCAAGTTTAAAAACTTGACGCAAGCCACAGGACGGAAAAAGAGTGAGAGGCCGGAGCGAGGCTCCGGCGAGGAGAGGATCAGGCGTCGAACGGGGAATGGTTGTCGAGCACGGCCTGAATGACGTTCAGCGCGCCCTGAAGGTTGTTGTCGTCAGTGCTGTAGCGGCTGATTTCTTTGATGCTCTCTGCCGCGTTGCCCATCGCAAAAGAGTATTTCACCAGCTTCAGCATCTCGGCATCGTTGCCGCTGTCGCCAATGCCGACGCACTCCTGCGGGGAGATTTTCCAGCGTTTCAGCAGGCGGCTGATGCCGTTGGCTTTGTGCAGGCCGGGGATAATTAAATCCACAAAGCCAAAGCCGCTGGTGACCGGCTTCATAATGCCGTCCAGGGAGACGTGAAGTTTATCCACCAGAGTTGGGATATCACTGTCCGGCAGGTTCAGGGAGAACTTAAACAGCACGTCGTCAATTTCGCGGTAATCGCTGATGCGCTTTAAGCGGTGGTAGTGCTTTGACATCAGCGCCACGAACGCGTCCGGGGCCTGGTCGCTGACGTAGGCGCTCTCCAGACCGCAGGCCACGAAGTTCAGCCCTTTGTCTTTCAGTAGTTCGCCAATGACGATCTGCGACTCATGGCGGGTCAGTTCGCCGTGGAAAACCTGTTCGCCGTGGTCGAACACCAGCGCGCCGTTTTCCGCCACGAAGGAGATCTGGTCTTTCAGTTCGGGGAAGAAGGATATGAGCTGGTAATACTGATTGCCGCTGGCGACAACGAATTCGATGTCGCGGGATTTAAGCTGCTCAAACTGTGCCTGGAAGCGGTCACGATCGTACTGCTTGGCATCATCAAGGAAAGTTCCGTCCATATCGGTGACGATAACTTTAACGGTCATACTGTGCTCCTGGGTCACTGCGTTTTGAAACATTCTAATAACAAGGTGACGGGGAGCACAAATTTAATTTCATTCGAAAGTAAAAGCAAAACGGCAACCAGGATTGCCGTTTTGAGTGTTTTCTCCCTCTCCCCGTGGGAGAGGGGCGGGGTGAGGGCATCAGCGTGCGCATTTCCCCTTAAGGGATACACCGTTACAGCGTATGCTCAGTACGCGCAATAATATCGTCCTGCGCATCCGGCGACAGGGCGGTGAAGAATGCCGAGTAGCCCGCGACGCGCACCACCAGATCACGATACTGGTCAGGATGTTTCTTCGCTTCCAGCAGCGTTTCGCGCGAGACGATGTTGTACTGAATATGCCAGCCCTTATGCACCTCGAAGAAGGTGCGCAGCAGCACCATTAGCTTCTGGCGATCGCTGTCGTTTTCCAGCGTTGACGGATTCAGCTTCTGGTTCAGCAGCACGCCGCCAAGAATCGCTTCCGTCGGCAGTTTACCGACCGAGCCGATCACCGCCGTCGGGCCGAGGTGGTCCGTACCGGAAGCCGGGCTTGCCCCTTCCGCCAGCGGGGTGTGCGCCTTACGTCCGTCCGGGGTCGCCATCGTTGCCGCGCCAAACGGCACGTTGGCGGAGATGGACGACGTTCCCGCGTAGTAGTTACCGCCAATCGGGCCGCGGCCGTGGCGCGGGTTGTGGTACTGCTTCAGCTCTTCGATGTAGGTCTGATAGGCGCGCGTCAGCAGCATGTCCACGCTGTCATCGTCGTTGCCGTATTTCGGCGCGCCGTTGATCAGGCGCTGGCGCAGCTGCTCGTGAGTCAGCCCGTCGAAGTCATCCGCCAGGGCGGCCGCCAGCTGCTGCTGACCGATAGTGCCCTGTTCGAACACCAGCTTCTTGACCGCTGCCAGGCTGTTGCCGAGGTTGGCGATGCCCACCTGCAGGCCGGAAACCCAGTCATACTTCGCGCCGCCCTGCTTGATGCTTTTCGCGCGCTCGATGCAGTCGTCCACCAGCGCCGAGCAGAGAATATCGTGGACGTTCTCTTCCAGCATGGTGTCCACCACGTACTCAATCTCGATGGATTTGCGGGTGTAGTAGCGGATCTGGTTGTCCCATGCCGCCATCACCTCCTCGAAGTTGTCGAAGTTACCGGCGGAGAGCGCTTTCTCCTGCGGCAGGAACACCTTGCCGCTGGTGGCGTCGCGGCCGCCTTCCAGCGCGGCGAGCATCACGCGGGCGAAGTTGATAAAGCTCATGCCGGTGCAGCGGTAGCCCCACTTGCCGCCCACCGCGGTTTCGATGCAGCCGATGGCCGCGTAGTCGTAGGCGTCGTCGCGTTCAACGCCGAGCTTGATGAATTCCGGGATTACGATTTCATCGTTGTTGAACGCCGGCATCCCGAAGCCGCAGCGGATCACCTGCACGCAGGCGTCGAGGAAGTCGTTGCTCATCCCTGCGTGGTAGCGCACGCTCAGGTTAGGCTGGGTGGAGCGCAGGCGACCGCAGGATTCCAGAATCGCGTAGGAGAGCGGGTTGACCGCGTCCATCGGCTCACCGTTGACCAGCTTCTGGCCGCCAATGGTGACGTTCTGGTACAGCGGGCTACCGGCGGAAGCTTTCGAGTGCGAGCCGGAGCGGATTTTGTTCACTTCCAGCAGCTTCAGCCAGCAGCTGTGCAGCAGCTCGATGGCGTGCTCGCGGTCCAGGCTCTGGTCCAGTTCCACGTCGCGGCGGTAGTACGGGTAGAGATACTGATCCATTCGGGCAAATGACACCGAGTGACCGTTAGATTCAATCTGCAGGATCAGCTGAATGAAGTAGCACAGCTGCAGCGCCTGCCAGAAGGTTTTTGGCGGCTCGTGAGCAATTACGTCGCAGTTTTCCGCCATCGCCAGCAGCTCGTCGCGGCGGCTTTCGCGGGTTTCCGCAGACGCCATCTCACGCGCCAGATCGGCGAAGCGTTTGATGTGCAGGCTGACGGCTTCCAGCACGATATCAATCGCCTTCAGGAACTGGTCGCCGTGCAGGTCTTCCAGCACCGTCAGGTTGATGCGCGAGCGGCGCTCGGCCACTTTGGCGCGCAGGCCGTCGAGACCTTTTTCCAGCACCAGCGGGAAGTTCACCGCCAGGTGCGCGTCGCCGGAGGTCATGTTGCCTTCGGCTTTGATAATGCCGGTTTCCAGCAGGCCTTTCTGCTCGTCGGTGAACATGCCGTAGCAGCGATCCTGCACCGTCTGGCCGCGCCACCACGGGCAGATCTCATGCAGCACGCGCTTGTTCTCTTCGCTCACTGCAAAGCCCGCACCCGGGCGGTCCGCCAGATCGTCAATCTCTTTCTCAATCCAGGAGACGGTGTATTCCGGGAAAATCGGTGCGGCGCGCACTTCGCTTGCCTGGTTACCGATAATCAGCTCGTCGTGTTTGATCCAGATGGTGCGTTCAGCCAGGTGATGCGCCAGCGCGAGGGCGCGGCGTACCGGGATCGGCTTGTCCATGTGCTGCTGGTACATCTCGGTGTAATGCTGTGCGCGCTCGGTGCAGACCGGCGGCTTAACGATATGCACCAGCGCCATTTTATGCGCTTTAATGCGCTCGCTGAGGGTATTGAGATTCAGGGTTGTCATAGGTTTATCCTCGTAAGGTCGCGGTTAACCCTTTCTGGCAGGCGTACTGCTGCGCGAAGTCCAGCAGGGCAGGGTTATCCAGCGGTTTGTCAGGGGCAGAGTAGGGTTGGCCGAGCAGGCTGTATTTGTTCATGCCCAGCGTGTGATACGGCAGAAAATGAATATCCTCGACGCCAAGTTCATCGGCGGCGAAATTGGTAATGGCGGTAATGGACGCTTCATCCGCGTTGAAGCCCTGGATCAGCGGCACGCGAATGGTGATCTTTTTCCCGGCAGCCGCGAGGCGCTTCAGGTTATCCAGGATCCGTTTGGCCGAGCCGTCGGTCCACTGTTTAAACACTTCGCTATCCACATGCTTCAGGTCGGCGAGGAACAGATCGACGTACGGTAATGACGGCTCGATATAATGCCACGGCACGTGAAGGCAGGTTTCGACGGCTGTGTGGATCCCCTGTTCGTGGCTGGCTTTAAACAGGGCGTGCGCCAGCTCCGGGTTCATAAATGGTTCGCCGCCGGAGAGGGTGATGCCGCCGCCGCTGCGGTCGTAGAAAGGCTTATCGCGCAGTACGGTCGCCATGATCTCCTCGACCTGCTGTTCTTCACCGCAGACGGTCAGCGCCTGCGTCGGGCAGCAGTCGGTGAGTGCATTAAGCGTCTCTTCACTCAGCTTTTCGCGATGGATGACCAGCCCGTTCAGCGCGCGTTCGATGCAGCCCGGTGCCGCCTGCTGGCACAGGTCGCAGCCTTCCAGGCACAGACGCGGATCAAATAGCACGTCCCGGCTGCGGGAGCGGCTTTCCGGGTTCTGGCACCAGCGACAGCCCAGCGAGCAGCCTTTCAGGAACACCACGGTTCGAATACCGGGGCCGTCGTGGGTAGAGTAACGCTGAATATTGAAGATCATGATTTCGCCTCTCATCTTGCATATGAAGATTAAATTACTTTCGAATGAAAGTTATCTTGATGCAGGTCAACTCTTGAGCAGGTTTTGTCGTGATAGGGTAAGTGCAGGCTAATTTTGAGGGTGACATCATGGAACTTTATCTCGACACATCTGACGTTGCGGCAGTCAAAAAGCTGGCGCGTATCTTCCCGCTGGCGGGCGTGACCACCAACCCAAGCATTGTGGCGGCAGGTAAAACGCCGCTCGACGAGCTGCTGCCCGCGCTGCACGACGCGCTGGGTGGTAAAGGGCGCCTGTTCGCCCAGGTGATGGCGACCACCGCCGAAGGGATGGTGGAGGACGCGCGTAAGCTGCGGGCCATCATTAACGACCTGGTGGTGAAAGTGCCGGTGACCGCGGAAGGGCTGGCTGCCATTAAAATGCTGAAAGCGGAAGGGATCCCGACGCTGGGTACGGCGGTGTACGGTGCCGCGCAGGGAATGCTGTCCGCGCTGGCGGGGGCGGAGTATGTGGCCCCTTACGTCAACCGCGTGGACGCGCAGGGCGGGGATGGTATCCAGACGGTGATTGAGCTGCAGCAGCTGCTGACGCTGCACGTCCCGCAGTCAAAGGTGCTGGCCGCGAGCTTCAAAACGCCGCGTCAGGCGCTGGACTGCCTGCTGGCAGGGTGTGAGTCCATCACGCTGCCGCTGGACGTGGCGCAGCAGTTTATTACGTCTCCGGCTGTGGATGCGGCGATTGTGAAGTTTGAGCAGGACTGGCAGGGGGCGTTTGGACGGACGTCGATCTGACGCGGCTGCCGGGTGGCGCTGACGCTTACCCGGCCTACGTTCGAGCCGTTGTAGGTCGGGTAAGGCGAAGCCGCCACCCGACTTTTTTACTGGCTACACACCTCACACCCCGGGTTACGCATCAGCTTCATCTCGCGGAACTGGCAGGTCATCGCGTCATACATCACGATTTTCCCCGCGGCAGGCGTGCCGTAGCGCGCCAGCACTTTGATCGCTTCCATCGCCTGCAGCGAACCAATTACGCCAACGAGCGGCGCCATCACGCCCGCCTCGACGCAGGTTAGCGCGTTCTCGCCGAACAGGCGGCTCAGGCAGCGGTAGCAGGGTTCACCTTCGGCATACGTGAAGACGCTGATTTGCCCCTCCATGCGGATCGCCGCGCCGGAGACCAGCGGGATTTTGTGGACAAAGCAGCCCGCGTTCAGCTGGTTACGAACGGTGACGTTATCGGTGCAGTCCAGCACCAGATCGTGCTGCGCAATCTGCGCCGACAGCGCGTCGTCATCCAGCATCGTGTCAATCAGGGTGAACTGAATATTAGGGTTGATGCGCGCCAGCGCCGTGCGGGCGGATTCCACTTTCGGCTGGCCCACCGTCGCGTCGCTGTGCAGCGTCTGGCGCTGCAGGTTGGACACCGACACGGTATCGAAATCCAGCAGCGTCATCCTGCCAACGCCCGCTGCGGCAAGGTACTGCGCGGCGGCGCAGCCCAGCCCGCCGAGACCGACGACCAGCACATTGGCTGCCTTGAGCGCTTCCTGGCCCTCAAAGTCAAACCCGCGCAGCACGATCTGGCGATTGTAGCGCATCATCTCCTGGTCGCTCAGCTCCACCGTCATGTCAGCCTCCGAACAGGTGGTTAAAGCGCTCGACCTCGACCCATTCGCCGGCTTCCACGTTGCCGCGTTCGCGCTCCAGCACGATGAAGCAGTTGCCCAGACTGAAGGAGCTAAAAATGTGCGAGCCCTGATGTCCGGTGGTGCTCACTTCAAGCTCACCGTCCGCGTTGCGCGCCAGAATACCGCGCTGGAAATCGAGACGGCCCGGTGATTTTTTCAGACGCGTGGCGGCACGCACGCGCAGGCGTTCCGGCAGCGGGCTGGCTTTGTTGCCGGAAAGCTTCGCCAGCAGCGGGATCGCCAACTGGTAGAAGGTCAGCGCGGCAGAGACCGGGTTACCCGGCAGGCCGCAGAACCAGCTGTGCGGAAGCTTGCCAAAGGCGAACGGTTTGCCCGGCTTGATCGCCAGCTTCCAGAAGGCGATTTCGCCCAGCTCTTCGAGAAGGGTTTTAGTGTAATCCGCTTCGCCAACCGATACGCCGCCGGAGCTGATGACCACATCGGCGGCGTTATCCGCCTCGATAAACGCGGCGCGCAGTTTTTCCGGATCGTCTGGAATAATCCCGAGGTTAATCACCTCGCAGCCCAGCTGCTCCAGCATCAGGTGCACCGCCAGACGGTTGGTATCGTAAATCTGACCGTCCTGCAGCGGCTGCCCCGGAAGCTGCAGCTCGTCGCCGGTAGAGAAAACGGCAACGCGCACTTTCCGGACAACGTCAATTTCCGCGATGCCGAGCGACGCCAGCACCGGCAGTTCACCTACCGTCAGCTTCTGCCCCGCGGTAAAGACCGTTGCGCCAAGGGTGATGTCCTCGCCGGTACGGCGGATGTTCTGTCCCGCTTTGACGCTCGCGGTAAAACGCACCCCGTCGTCGGTCTGCTCGGTCTCTTCCTGCATCACCACGGCGTCGCAGCCAGCCGGAACCGGCGCGCCGGTCATGATGCGTACGCAGGTGCCCGCAGGCCACTCACCGCTAAACGGCTGACCCGCAAAGGCTTTACCCGCCACCGGCAGGGCGTTACCCGTCCGGAGATCCGCCATGCGTACCGCGTAACCGTCCATCGCGGAGTTATCGAACCCCGGTACGTTAAGCGGAGAGACGATATCGCGCGCGGCAATGCGGCCAAAACAGTGCACAAGCGGCAGCGTTTCGACATCGTGCAGGGGAGTAATGCGGTCAAGCATCTGCGTGAGTGCCGTCTCAAGCGGCATCAGTCCGGCGGTAAAATCCATGGTGGGCTCCTGCGGAGTAACAACGAAAGCGCTCATTATGGCAGAAAAGTGCGGCTAACTGTATGACCCGATGGGTGTACGCTTTACATCACTGTTGCGTCTTTCTATATTCAAAAATCATCTGAAGTTTCATCGACGATAATGATATTTATAGAAAAAGCCGCAAATCAGGCTAACGGGTGATGCGAATGGTTAATGCGGTAATCGCAATTCATGGTGGCGCCGGGGCAATCACCCGTGCACAGCTCAGCCCCGAGCAGGAAAAGCGCTACATTGACGCGCTGTACGCCATTGTGGAAACGGGCCAGCAAATGCTGGAAGCGGGCGAGAGCGCGCTGGATGTGGTCACCGAGGCGGTGCGCCTGCTGGAAGAGTGTCCGCTCTTTAATGCTGGAATCGGTTCGGTCTTTACCCGGGATGAAACCCACGAGCTGGACGCCTGCGTGATGGACGGCGTCACCCTGAAGGCGGGTGCCGTGGCGGGCGTGAGCCATCTGCGAAATCCGGTGCTGGCGGCGCGACTGGTGATGGAGGAGAGCCCGCACGTTCTGCTGGCGGGCGCCGGGGCGGAGAAATTTGCCTTTGAGCACGGCATGGAATCGGTATCACCGGATCTGTTTTCCACGGAGGAGCGCTATCAACAGCTGCTGGAAGCCCGAACGGCGGGCATGACACAGCTTGACCATAGTGCGCCGCTTGATGAAACCACCAAAATGGGCACGGTCGGCGCGGTGGCGCTGGATAAGGCCGGAAACCTCGCGGCGGCGACCTCCACGGGCGGGATGACCAACAAGCTGCCCGGACGCGTCGGCGACAGCCCGCTGCCGGGCGCGGGCTGCTATGCCAATAACGCCACGGCGGCGGTGTCGTGTACCGGCACCGGGGAAGTGTTTATCCGCGCCCTGGCGGCCTACGACATCACCGCGCTGATGGATTACGGCGGCTTAAGCCTGAGCGAAGCCTGCGAGCGCGTGGTGATGGAGAAACTGCCTGCCCTGGGCGGCGTCGGCGGGCTCATTGCCGTGGATCGTGAGGGCAATGTGGCTCTGCCGTTTAACAGCGAAGGGATGTATCGCGCCTGGGGTTACGCCGGTGATGAGCCGAGCACGGGCATCTATCGTGAATAAGGGGGCAGCGCGTGCCGCACAGTGAAGAGCTGGACAACCGCGAGGTGCTGGCTGTCCACCAGCTGAATATTGCGTTTCAGGAAGAGCGGCAGTTCATCCCCGCAGTACAGAATTTATCGTTCTCGCTCAGGCGCGGCGAGACGCTGGCGATTGTTGGTGAGTCCGGTTCCGGTAAATCGGTCACCGCGCTGGCGCTGATGCGCCTGCTGGAACAGACGGGCGGGCAGGTCGGCAGCGAGAAAATGCTCCTGCGCCGCCGTAACCGTCAGGTCATTGATTTAAACGAGCTGAGCGGCGCGCAGATGCAGGGCGTGCGCGGGGCGGATATCGCGATGATCTTCCAGGAGCCAATGACCTCGCTCAACCCGGTTTTCCCGGTCGGGGAGCAAATTGCAGAGTCTATCCGCCTGCATCAAGGGCTGAGCGGCGACGAAGCGCTCAAAGAGGCCCGACGGATGCTGGAGCTGGTGCGCATTCCGGAGGCGCAGGCCATTCTGGGGCGCTACCCACATCAGCTCTCCGGCGGCATGCGCCAGCGGGTGATGATTGCCATGGCGCTCTCCTGCCGTCCGGCGGTGCTGATTGCCGATGAACCGACGACGGCGCTGGATGTGACGATTCAGGCGCAGATCCTGCAGCTCATCAAAGTGCTGCAGCAGGAGATGGAGATGGGGGTGATCTTTATCACTCACGATATGGGCGTGGTCGCCGATATTGCCGATCGGGTGCTGGTCATGCACAAGGGCAGCGCGGTGGAAACCGGCCCGGTCGAGCAGATTTTTCACGCGCCGGTTCATCCTTATACCAAAGCGCTGCTGGCGGCGGTACCGCGCCTGGGGGCGATGAACGGCAGCGATTTGCCGCGCCGCTTCCCCCTGATCTCTCTCGAGGCGTCTGAGCTGCAGGAGGATGAGCGCGAGCAGGACACCGTGGTGCCGGGCAAGCCGATACTTGAAGTGCGCGATCTGGTGACCCGCTTTCCGCTGCGCAGCGGAATTTTCAACCGCGTGAAGCGCGAAGTGCACGCGGTGGAAAACGTCAGTTTCGATCTCTGGCCGGGCGAAACGCTGGCGCTGGTGGGGGAGTCCGGCTGCGGGAAATCCACCACCGGGCGGGCGTTGCTCAGGCTCGTGGAGACGCAGGAGGGGACGATAACCTTTAACGGTGAACGTATCGACACCCTGCCAGATAACAAATTACAGGCAGTCCGCCGGGATATTCAGTTTATCTTCCAGGATCCGTATGCCTCTCTCGACCCGCGCCATACGGTGGGCTATTCGATCATGGAGCCGCTGCGGGTACATAACCTGCTCGACGGCGAGGCGGCACAGCGCCGCGTGGCCTGGCTGCTGGAGCGCGTCGGCCTGAAGCCGGAACACGCCTGGCGTTATCCGCACGAGTTTTCCGGCGGACAGCGGCAGCGTATCTGCATCGCCCGCGCGCTGGCGCTGAACCCGAAGGTGGTGATTGCCGATGAGTCCGTCTCGGCGCTGGATGTTTCCATTAGGGCGCAAATTATCAACCTGTTGCTGGATTTACAGCGGGATATGGGAATTGCCTTCCTGTTTATCTCGCACGATATGGCGGTGGTAGAACGCATCAGCCACCGTGTGGCGGTGATGTTTATGGGGCAAATAGTCGAGATTGGGCCGCGAAGGGCGGTGTTTGAAAACCCGCAGCATCCGTATACCCGCAAGCTTATCGCGGCGGTCCCGGTTGCCGATCCGGCGCACCGTCACGGCCAGCGCGTGCTGCTGCAGGATGAAATGCCGAGCAACATACGTAAACGCGGCGAGGCCGTGGAGCGCGTGACGCTGCGCGAGGTCGGTCCTGGCCACTTCGTGGCTCCACCGCGTCAGGACAATGCATTTTCGCGGTTATAACTTACAACAGGCAGGAGAACACAATGGTTACTTTTGTAGCGCGTAGATGGTTGTTAGCCGCGAGCGTGACGGCAGCCCTGGCCGCTGCCCCCGCGTTCGCCGCCAAAGATGTGGTGGTCGCCGTCGGCTCCAACTTCACCACGCTCGATCCGTACGACGCCAACGACACGCTCTCTCAGGCGGTGGCAAAATCGTTCTATCAGGGCCTGTTTGGCCTGGATAAAGAGATGAAGCTCAAAAACGTGCTGGCGGAGGGATACACCGTGTCCGAAGACGGGCTGGAGTATACCATCAAGCTCAGAACCGGCGTGAAGTTCCAGGACGGGACAGATTTCAATGCGGAGGCGGTGAAGGTTAACCTCGATCGCGCCAGCAATCCGGAAAATAGCCTCAAGCGCTATAACCTGTATAAAAATATCGCCAGCACCGAGGTGGTCGACCCGGCGACGGTAAAAATCACCCTGAAAGAGCCGTTCTCGGCGTTTATCAACATTCTGGCGCATCCGGCAACGGCGATGATTTCCCCTGCCGCGCTGAAAAAATACGGCAAGGAGATCGGCTTCCACCCTGTTGGCACTGGTCCTTACGAACTGCTCACCTGGAACCAGACCGATTTTGTGAAGGTGAAGAAATTCGCGGGATACTGGCAGAAAGGGCTGCCGAAGCTGGACACTATCACCTGGCGTCCGGTGGTGGACAACAACACCCGCGCGGCGATGCTGCAAACCGGCGAGGCGCAGTTTGCCTTCCCGATCCCGTACGAGCAGGCCGCCATTCTGCAGAAAAACAGCAAGCTGGAGCTGGTTGCCAGCCCGTCGATCATGCAGCGCTACATCAGCATGAACGTCACGCAAAAGCCATTCGATAATCCGAAGGTGCGTGAGGCCATCAACTATGCCATTAACCGGCAGGCGCTGGTGAAGGTCGCTTTTGCCGGCTATGCCACCCCGGCGACCGGCGTGCTGCCGCCGGCTATCGCCTATGCGCAAAGCTATCAGCCGTGGCCGTACGATCCGGCCAAAGCGCGCGAGCTGCTGAAAGAGGCGGGCTTCCCGAACGGTTTCAGCACCACGCTGTGGTCGTCGCATAATCACAGTACTGCCCAGAAGGTGCTGCAGTTTACCCAGCAGCAGCTGGCGCAGGTGGGGATTAAGGCGCAGGTCACCGCGATGGATGCCGGGCAGCGTGCGGCAGAAGTGGAGGGGAAAGGGCAGAAAGAGAGCGGGGTGAGGATGTTCTACACCGGCTGGTCAGCCTCGACCGGTGAAGCCGACTGGGCGCTGTCGCCGCTGTTTGCCTCGCAGAACTGGCCGCCAACCTTGTTCAACACCGCGTTTTACAGCAATCCGCAGGTGGACAAAGACCTGGCCGATGCCCTGAAAACCACCAAACCGGAAGAGAAAGCGCGCCTCTACAAAGACGCGCAGGATATTATCTGGAAAGAGTCGCCGTGGGTGCCGCTGGTGGTGGAGAAACTGGTGTCAGCCCATAACAAAGCGTTGACCGGGTTCTACATCATGCCGGACACGGGCTTTAGCTTTGACGATGCGGATTTAAAATAAACCTCATGCTGAACTATGTTTGTAAACGCCTGCTGGGGCTTATCCCGACGCTGCTGATTGTGGCGGTGCTGGTGTTTCTGTTTGTCCATATGCTGCCGGGCGATCCGGCGCGTCTGGTAGCCGGGCCCGAAGCGGATGCCACCGTTATTGACCTGGTGCGTAAGCAGCTTGGCCTCGACCAGCCGCTGTATATGCAGTTCATCCATTATATCTGCAACGTTCTGCAGGGCGATTTTGGTATCTCGATGGTATCGCGCCGTCCGGTGTCGGAGGAGATTGCCAGCCGCTTTATGCCGACGTTCTGGTTAACGATAGCCAGCATGAGCTGGGCGGTGGTGTTTGGGCTTGGCGCCGGGATTGTCGCGGCCGTCTGGCGCAACCGCTGGCCGGACAAGCTCGGCATGGCGCTGGCGGTGACCGGCATCTCCTTCCCGGCGTTCGCGCTGGGGATGCTGCTGATGCAGATCTTCTCCGTTGAACTGGGCTGGCTGCCGACCGTCGGGGCCGATACCTGGAAGCATTATATTCTGCCTTCCATGACGCTGGGCGCGGCCGTGTCGGCGGTGATGGCCCGCTTTACCCGCGCCTCGTTCGTGGACGTGCTTAGCGAAGATTATATTCGCACCGCGCGGGCGAAAGGAGTCAGCGAGAAGTGGGTCATTCTCAAGCACGGGTTCCGCAATGCGATGATCCCGGTGGTGACGATGATGGGGCTGCAGTTTGGCTTCCTGCTGGGTGGCTCTATCGTCGTGGAAAAGGTCTTCAACTGGCCGGGGCTGGGACGTCTGCTGGTCGATTCCGTCGAGATGCGCGACTACCCGGTGATTCAGGCGGAAGTCCTGCTTTTCTCGCTGGAGTTTATTCTTATCAACTTAGTGGTGGACGTGCTCTACGCCGCCATTAACCCGGCCATCAGGTACAAGTAAGATGCGATTGTTGAACTGGCGGCGTCAGGCCGTTTTGAGCGCGATGCCGGGGCTGAAACCGGAGCATGTCCGCACGCCGTGGTCCGAATTCTGGCGGCGTTTTCGCCGTCAGCCGGTCGCGATGGCGGCGGGGCTGTTTGTGCTGCTGCTGATTGCGGTGGCGATCGTTGCGCCCTGGGTGGCGCCGTTTGATGCGGAGAACTATTTTGACTACGACCGTCTGAACGACGGCCCCTCGATGCTGCACTGGTTCGGCGTGGACTCCCTCGGTCGCGATATCTTCAGCCGCGTGCTGGTGGGGGCGCAGATTTCTCTCGCCGCCGGAGTGTTCGCGGTGCTGATCGGCGCGGCCATCGGGACCGTGCTGGGGCTTGTCGCCGGGTATTACGAAGGCTGGTGGGACCGCATCATCATGCGCATCTGCGACGTGCTGTTTGCCTTCCCCGGCATTCTGCTGGCGATTGCCGTGGTGGCGATCATGGGCAGTGGTATGGCGAACGTGATTATCGCCGTCGCGGTCTTTTCGATACCGGCCTTTGCCCGCCTGGTGCGCGGCAACACGCTGGTGCTGAAACAGCAAACCTTTATCGAATCCGCCCGCAGCATGGGGGCAAGCGACGCTACCATCCTCTTTAGCCATATTCTGCCGGGCACGGTATCGTCCATCGTGGTCTATTTCACCATGCGTATCGGGGTGTCGATTATCTCGGCGGCCAGCCTGTCGTTTTTAGGGTTAGGGGCTCAGCCACCGACGCCGGAGTGGGGCGCGATGCTGAACGAGGCGAGGGCGGATATGGTGATTGCGCCGCACGTGGCGATCTTCCCGAGTCTGGCGATTTTTCTGACCGTGCTGGCGTTTAATCTGCTGGGGGACGGGCTGCGCGACGCGCTGGATCCGAGGATTAAGGGGTAGGCTTTTGCTTGCCCCTCACCCCGGCCCTCTCCCCAAAGGGGCGAGGGTGAAAAACCGCACCGAGCAGTCCCCTCTCCCCAGTGGGGAGAGGGTTAGGGTGAGGGGGAAAGGAGATTAAACCCGGCTACCCCACAGGTCATACTCGTCGGCGTTTTCAACCTTCACGCGAATAATATCGCCCGGCTTAACGTTGGTTTCGCCATTCAGGTACACCGCGCCGTCGATTTCAGGGGCGTCCGCCATGCTGCGGCCAATCGCGCCTTCTTCGTCCACTTCGTCGATGATGACCATAATTTCGCGGCCCACTTTTTCCTGCAGACGCTCGGCAGAGATCTGCTGTTGCAGCTGCATGAAGCGGTTCCAGCGCTCTTCTTTCACCTCTTCCGGCACCTGGTCCGCCAGCTCGTTGGCGGTTGCGCCTTCTACCGGGCTGTATTTGAAGCAGCCTACGCGGTCAAGACGCGCTTCTTTCAGGAAGTCGAGCAGCATCTGGAAATCTTCTTCGGTTTCACCCGGGAAGCCGACGATGAAGGTGGAGCGCAGGGTCAATTCCGGGCAGATCTCGCGCCACTGCTTGATGCGCGCCAGCTGGCGGTCAACCGAGCCAGGGCGCTTCATCAGCTTCAGGATACGCGGACTGGCGTGCTGCAGCGGGATATCCAGGTATGGCAGGATTTTGCCTTCCGCCATCAGCGGGATCACGTCGTCAACGTGCGGGTACGGGTAGACGTAGTGCAGACGCGTCCAGATACCCAGTTTAGACAGCTGCTCGCACAGGCCCACCATGCTGGTTTTCACCGGCTCGCCGTTGTGGAACCCGGAGCGGTGCTTAACGTCCACGCCGTACGCGGAGGTGTCCTGGGAAATCACCAGCAGCTCCTTCACGCCCGCGTCGGCCAGGCGTTTCGCTTCCGCCAGCACTTCGCCAATCGGACGGCTCACCAGATCGCCACGCATGGACGGGATAATGCAGAAGGTGCAGCGATGGTTGCAGCCTTCGGAAATTTTTAAGTAAGCGTAGTGACGCGGCGTCAGCTTCACGCCCTGTTCCGGCACCAGGCTCAGGAACGGGTTGTGCTTGGGTTTTGGCACGTAGTGATGAACATGTTGCAGCACCTGCTCGTAGCTGTGCGGGCCGGTGATCTCCAGCACCTTCGGGTGCACTTCGCGGATCTGGTCTTCTTTCGCACCCAGACAGCCGGTCACGATCACTTTGCCGTTTTCGGTCAGGGCTTCACCGATGGCTTCCAGTGACTCCTGTACCGCGCTGTCGATAAAGCCACAGGTGTTCACGATCACCATATCGGCGTTGTCGTAGCTTGGCACCACGTCATAGCCTTCAGTGCGCAGTTCGGTCAGGATGCGTTCGGAATCCACCAGGTTTTTCGGGCAGCCCAGGGAGACGAAGCCGATTTTCGGCTGGTGCGTAACATTGCTCATAGGTTAAAAATTCATCAATTATGGAGTTATCAGGGCGGGATTTTACAGCGTATCGCGTGGGATTTATACACTCTTTGCAAGCGGGATGGGCCGGGTAGAGGTTGTAACATTGTAAATAATGTTAATTGGTTAAGAATAATTGATCTCAGGCATTAAACTGTACAAAAAATGAACTTATTCTGAATGTGCAACATGGCTGACAGAGGAGGAAATAGCATGTCCGTTGACAGACTGAAACGCGATCTGCTTAACAAGCTGATCAACGCCCGAATCGACCTGGCCGCCTATCTGCAGCTCAGGAAGGCAAAGGGCTATATGTCAGTCAGCGAAAGCGAACATCTGCGTGATAACCTGTTTGAACTGTGTAATTTCATGCGTGAAAAAGCACCGACCCTGAAGGCGGAATACGATGAATGCGAGCTAATGGCGCTGCGCCGTGCCGCTGAGGTGCTCTCCATTGCAGGGGTATGTTTGATGAACGGACGCCACGACTGCCCGAATTTTATCGCTGTTAACGCGGAGAAGCTTGAAAACTGCCTGACAACGCTCTCTCTTTGCATCATGTGCCTGAATAAGCACGAGACGCTTTCACAGCACTGAGCCCGGGGGGAGACAACTCCCCCCATCTGATTAAGCTTTTGTAAAAGTGGTAACGCGCCCGGAGGTAATGGCTAATCTTTATGCCATATGCCGAAAAAGGAGCGCGTTATGCCTCGATCCTCGTTGATTTTCCTGCCTGCGTTATTCATTCCGTTTTCGCTTATTGCCGCGCCAGAGGCGGTGAAGGTTGAGGTGCTGCAAAACCGACTCGATCACCCGTGGTCGATGGCGTTCCTGCCGGGCAATAACGGTTTACTGGTCACCCTTAAGGGCGGGCAGCTCAAGCGCTGGCAGGCCGGGAAAGGGCTTTCCGATCCCATTGTCGGCGTGCCGAAGGTGTGGGCGAACGGCCAGGGAGGACTGCTGGACGTGGTGCTGGCGCCGGATTTTGAAAAGTCGCGTCGCGTCTGGCTGAGCTATGCCGAAGCCGGGCAGGACGGCAAGGCCGGAACGGCGGTGGGCTATGGCCGCCTGAGCGACGATTTTTCCCGCATCGAGGGATTTCAGGTGGTGTTCCGCCAGATGCCAAAACTCTCTACCGGAAACCATTTTGGCGGGCGACTGGTGTTCGACGGAAAAGGGTATCTCTTTATCGGACTTGGCGAGAACAACCAGCGCCCGACGGCGCAGGATCTGGACAAGCTGCAGGGTAAAGTGGTGCGCCTCACCGAAGACGGCAAAGTGCCGCCGGATAACCCGTTTGTGAATACCTCCGGCGCGCGGCCTGAAATCTGGTCTTATGGTATTCGCAACCCGCAGGGAATGGCGATGAACCCGTGGAGCGACACGCTGTGGCTGAACGAGCACGGCCCGCGCGGCGGGGATGAAATCAACATCCCGGAGAAGGGCAAAAATTACGGCTGGCCGCTGGCGACGCACGGCATCAACTACAGCGGGCTGAAAATCCCGGAGGCCAAAGGCGAGCACGTTGAGGGCGCCGAGAAGCCACTGTTTGTCTGGAAAGTGTCACCTGCGGTCAGCGGCATGGCGTTCTACAACAGCGACGTGTTCCCGCAGTGGAAAAACAAGCTGTTTATCGGCGCACTGAAGGAGAAGGACGTTATCGTGCTGAGCGTGGACGGCAACAGGGTCACCGAGGACGGTCGGATCCTGGGCGACCGGGAACAGCGCATTCGCGACGTGCGGGTCGGGCCGGACGGGTATCTGTATGTACTGACGGATGAAACGGACGGGCAGCTGTTGAAAGTCAGCCCGTCCGGAGCGTAATCAGGTGACCGGGATCATCACCACGTTACGGTATGCCGGGCGATCGCTCAGCTGTTTAAGCCAGCGCTCAAGGTGCGGGCGCGGGGTCCACTTCAGACCGAGGTTGGTCAGGTTCCACACGAACGGCGCAACGGCAATATCACCCACGCCGAACGCCTCACCGGAGAACCAGGCGTGGTTCGCCAGTTCGTCATCCATCATGGCAAACAGGTTTTCGCAGACATCCTGCGCGGCATGAATAGCAGGGTAGTCGCGCTCGGCTTCAGGGGTCCTCACCAGCCCCATCAGGATCACGCGGTGAACGGGGGAGAGCGTCTGGTTTGCCCAGTCCATCCACTTCTCACCCTGGGCGCGCTGCGCCGGGTTTTCAACCCACAGGCGGCCAAGACCGTACTGGGCGGCGAGGTAACGCACAATGGTGTTGGACTCCCAAAGCGTCGCGTCTGTTTCGTCATCGCGCAGCAGCGGCACCAGGCCGTTCGGGTTCATGGCCAGATAGTCGGCCTCTTTGTTCACGCCAAACGCCATTCCAGCCATGATTTGATTAAACGGTAAATCCAGCTCTTCCAGCGTCCAGAGCACTTTCTTAACGTTGGTCGAATTGTTCCTGCCCCACAGCGTAATCATATTTTCTCCTGATGAGATGTGAATCCGGGTCGGCTTTTCGCCATGGTGAGATAAACCTAACAATTACGCAACAGAAGACAAAAAAATCGCCTGAATCAAAGCGTAAATGAATGTTATTGCATAAACTTTAATAACTTTACCCTCGTTGGGTTTCTTTAACCGTTTTAGTGCGCTATTACTCATCGCTTCTTGCGACACGGTGATGTGACGTAATTTTTGAATGGACACTCGGGTGGCATTTATGACGCGAAAAATGACTTCTCTGCGCAGCCTGGCGGCAGGCTCTGCGCTCCTTTTCCTGTTTGCACCAACGCTCTACGCGGCTGAACAGGCTGCGCCCGAAGCGCCGCCTGTGGACGCGCGCGCCTGGATCCTGATGGACTACTCCAGCGGTAAAGTGCTGGCGGAAGGCAATGCCGATGAGAAACTCGATCCGGCGAGCCTGACCAAAATCATGACCAGCTATGTCGTCGGGCAGGCGTTAAAAGCGGGCAAGATCAAGCTGGACGATATGGTTACCATCGGGAAGGATGCCTGGGCGACCGGTAACCCGGCACTGCGCGGCTCGTCGGTGATGTTCCTGAAGCCTGGCGATCAGGTCTCCGTCTCCGATCTGAATAAAGGGGTAATCATTCAGTCGGGAAATGATGCGTGCATCGCGCTGGCCGATTACGTTGCCGGCAGCCAGGACTCTTTCATTGGTTTGATGAATGGCTATGCGCAGAAGCTCGGCTTAACCAACACCACCTTCAAAACGGTTCACGGTCTGGATGCGCCGGGACAATTCAGTACCGCGCGCGACATGGCGCTGCTGGGGAAAGCGCTGATCCACGACGTGCCGGATGAATACGCCATCCACAAAGAGAAAGAGTTTACCTTCAACAAAATTCGCCAGCCGAACCGCAACCGTCTGCTGTGGAGCAGCAACGTCAACGTGGACGGAATGAAGACCGGCACTACGGCCGGTGCGGGCTATAACCTGGTGGCCTCCGCGACGCAGGGCGATATGCGTCTGATCTCGGTGGTGCTGGGCACCAAAACCGACCGCATCCGCTTTAATGAATCAGAAAAACTGCTGACCTGGGGCTTCCGCTTCTATGAAACCGTGACGCCGATTAAACCGGATGCCACGTTCGTCAGCCAGCGCGTCTGGTTTGGTGACAAGAGCGAGGTGAATCTGGGGGCAGGTGAGGCCGGTTCCGTGACCATTCCGCGCGGCCAGCTGAAAAACCTGAAGGCCAGCTATACCCTGACTGACCCGCAGCTCACCGCGCCGCTGAAAAAAGGCCAGGTGGTCGGGACGATTGATTTCCAGCTAAACGGCAAGTCGATTGAACAGCGTCCGCTGATTGTGATGGAAGCGGTAGAAGAGGGCGGTTTCTTTAGCCGGATGTGGGATTTCGTGTTGATGAAATTCCACGGGTGGTTTGGCAGCTGGTTTAGTTAAATCTTGTGGGTTTTCTCCCTCTCCCTTTGGGAGAGGGCCGGGGTGAGGGCGTCAGGCCGCACCCCTCTTAATACATCAACTTCACCTGCTGCGCCTTTGCATGGGCTACAATCTCGTCGTCCGGGCGGCAATCGCTGACGATGGCGTCAAACTGCGCCAGCTCGCCCATTCTTGCCGAACGCACCTTGCCAAACTTGCTGTGATCGACCACCAGCACATGGTACTGCGCGGCGCTTAACGCCCAGTGCTTCACCGGCAGCTCTTCCAGATTAAAGCAGGTTGCACCCTGGCGCACGTTCACGCCTGCGGCAGAATAAAACGCGATGTCCGGGCATAAATTGCTGAGCGTGTCCTGCAGGTTAAGCGGCTTGAAGATGGCGTTGCTGGCGTGAAACTCGCCGCCGCAGAGGATTACCCTGCACTCGGGTTTCTCCTGAAGCGCCAGAAAGGTGTTCAGGGAGTAGCACACGGCGGTAAAGGGAATGCTGCTGTCGATGGCTTCGATAATCCACGGCGTGGTCGTTCCGCAGTCAAAAAACAGCGTCTGGTGCGGCTGTACCAGCGTGGCCGCAAGGCGCGCGGCTTTGCGTTTCTCGTCCACCAGCCGCGTCTTCTGGTCGCTGATCAGATAATGGCTGGCGCTACGCGGCTCAAGCACAATATACCCGCCCAGCAGCACGATGGGCGCGCTTTCGCTGTTCAGATCCCGACGAATGGTCATCTCTGAGACGCCGAGGAGGTTGGCGGCTTCCTTAAGATGCAGCTTATCGCTGCGCTTCAGCGCCTGTAGCAGCTGAGCAATGCGGTCATCGCGACGTGTTTCCATAGTTCCTCGGGATAAAAAAAGTGAACCCCCGCAGGGCGGGGGTTCAAGTGTAACCTGTCAGGTTGGGGTTAGTCACGTATCCAGCCTTTGCGGATCGGGATAGCGAAAATGGCACGATAGAGTGAAGACAGCGTGCGGTAGAGCGCTTCACCGAAGAGGCTCCACAGGATAGCCGCGCTCACGCAGCCAATCAGTCCGACCAGGAAACCGCCCACCATATCGAGCGGCCAGTGAACGCCCAGGTAAACGCGAGACCAGGCGATTGCCAGGGCCGCCACCATCAGGACTGCACCAGACCACAGGCGATGCCAGAACAGGAAAGCCAGCGCGAAGGTGAAGATAACCGTACCGTGATCGCTCGGGAAGGAGTCATCCGGCGCGTGGTGCAGGAAGGTATAGCCCACGTGATCGACGAAAGGACGATCGTGCGGGAACGCGTGGCCGAGAATATAGCTGACCAGTACGCTTACTCCGAGTGCCATCGCCACTTTAATCACCAGCTGGCGCTGCGCCTTGACCTGGCTGCGGGGCCCCCACAGCCAGAGAATGGCTGCCAGCGCAGGCACAATACTGATAAGGTCTTTCGCCAGAAAGGTGGCAAAATCGATCATCCACTCTGGCGAGGCCGGGGTGGCGTTGATCAGATAAAACAGCTGATAATTCAGATTCTCTAGCATAGCGTTATCACTCTTTTGCAAACCGGGTGGAAACCAGCCCGTAGACTGCCACCTGGGAAAACCAGACCCACCACCCGGCCCACAGGTTGTGAGAGAAAAAATGTGCCCCGCGCATGACCTGGCCGAAGCCCATCGCCAGACCGAGCAGTACGCCGAGGGCAACAAAACTCCAGGCGAGACGCGGACGCTCGCGCCAGAAGGCAAAAAACAGCCCCATCACCATAAAGCCGCTGGAGGAATGACCTCCTGGGAAACAGCGCCCCGGACCGCTGTCTGCCGGAACGGAACTGAACAGAGGGTAAGACACGGCCTTACCGCCATATTCCACCAGATCCCACGGGCAGCTATGGTGGCTCATACTTTTCAGCACGCCGACCACCAGCGCGCCAAGCCCCATCAGCAGCGCAGCGGTGACCAGCCTTGCATTACGTTTATAAGCGCCGTAAAACAGCGCCATGGCGCCTAAGGCGATCGCAATATACTTCGCCAGACGATGGTTCAGCAGATCCAGCAGGTGGTCTTTCTGCAGCGGGAAAGTCTGTGTCGCCGCGTCATACCAAAAGCCGGTGATCCATCTGTCGAACGCTTCATTGCGCGATAGCCACGTAAACACCACGGCAAGGACTATCAGCACTAAAAGCTGATAACCATAAAAGCGGGGCGGTAAGCGGTAAAGTCGTTTTGTCTTATTTGTCTGTAAGTTAGACAATTCTGAACGGCTGGAGGTGAGTGCCATAATATGAGGTCGTTGACGAATAATCGGGCTATCATAAATCTGTCAACTTAAGGAAACCTTAAACGAAGACGATATGTGCTTTATTTCTGTTTATCCTCGATAAATTACTATCTCGGGCTGCGGCATTTCATTACACTCGTCGCGATTTTGTCATCATAAAGAGATTGCATGTTAAACCGTTCTACTTCTGGTTCACGTCTGGGTCGTCAGGCGTTGCTTTTCCCCCTGTGTCTGGTGCTCTACGAATTCTCTACCTATATCGGCAACGATATGATCCAGCCCGGTATGCTGGCCGTTGTGGAGCAGTACAACGCGGGAATTGAGTGGGTGCCGACCTCCATGACCGCCTACCTGGCCGGCGGCATGTTTTTACAGTGGCTGTTAGGCCCGCTGTCGGATCGTATTGGCCGCCGCCCGGTCATGCTGACGGGTGTGGTGTGGTTTATCGTCACCTGTCTTGCTACGCTGCTGGCACAAAACATTGAGCAATTTACCCTGCTGCGCTTCCTGCAGGGGGTCAGCCTGTGCTTTATCGGCGCCGTGGGGTATGCCGCCATTCAGGAGTCGTTTGAAGAGGCGGTGTGTATCAAAATTACCGCGCTGATGGCGAACGTGGCGCTGATCGCCCCCTTACTCGGGCCGCTGGTGGGGGCCGCATGGGTGCACGTTGCACCGTGGGAAGGGATGTTTGTGCTCTTTGCCGTTCTCGCCGCTATTGCGTTCTTCGGCCTGCACCGTGCGATGCCGGAAACGGCTACCCGTCTGGGCGAAAAACTCTCGCTGAAAGAGCTGGGCCGGGATTACAAAGCAGTGCTGAAAAATGGCCGCTTTGTGGCGGGGGCGCTGGCGACCGGATTCGTTAGCCTGCCGCTGCTGGCGTGGATCGCGCAGTCACCGGTGATAATCATCAGCGGTGAAAAACTCAGCAGTTACGAGTACGGCCTGCTGCAGGTGCCGATCTTTGGCGCGCTGATTATCGGTAACCTGGTGCTGGCCCGTCTGACGTCTCGCCGCACCGTGCGTTCCCTGATTATTATGGGCGGCTGGCCGATTGCGGCAGGTCTGATTCTTGCTGCGGTGGCGACCGTCGCGTCATCCCACGCCTACTTGTGGATGACGGCGGGGCTGAGTATTTATGCTTTCGGGATTGGCGTGGCGAACGCCGGCCTGGTGCGCCTGACGCTGTTTGCGAGCGAGATGAGTAAAGGCACGGTGTCCGCGGCGATGGGGATGCTGCAGATGCTGATTTTTACCGTCGGTATCGAAGTGAGCAAGCATGCCTACGCCCTGGGCGGCAACGGTCTGTTCAGCCTGTTTAACCTCGCCAACGGCGTGCTTTGGGTTGGCCTGATGGTGGTGTTCCTGAAAGACAAACGCGTCGGAAACGCCCTGCAACCTTAATTCTTATTCCCTTTCCCTGTGTGAGTGCACGGAACAGTCCCCTCTCCCTGTGGGAGAGGGCTAGGGTGAGGGCACCAGACCGCACGGTATCAATTAAACGGTGCCTCCCCGTTCAGCACCTTCTCAATCACGTTTAAAACGCCTTCATCGTTATTGTGTGGCGCTTCAAAACGCGCCGCCGCTTTAATATGCGGTCTGGCATTCGCCATCGCAAAGCTGAACCCGGACTGGCGCAGCATCTCCACGTCGTTGCCGCTGTCGCCGAAGGCAACCACTTCGCTATCGTCTATGCCCCAGCGCGT
Organism: Enterobacter sp. KB-280D8; assembly: GCF_041399405.1. NCBI lineage: Bacteria > Pseudomonadati > Pseudomonadota > Gammaproteobacteria > Enterobacterales > Enterobacteriaceae > Enterobacter > Enterobacter sp. KB-280D8. Next base: position 333,739 of record NZ_JBGKEC010000002.1, on the reverse strand, counting down.
TTGCAGGATCCGCAGACCGTTGGCTTTATGCACGCCGGGGATAATCAGGTCAATGCTGCCGTGACCGGTGGTGACGGGCACCATAATGTCGCTCAGCTTTTCATGCAGCAGCGCCTGAATGCGCGGAATTTCATCATCGGAAACGTTGAGCCCGAACTTGAAGAAGATGTCGTTCAGGTTGTCGAAATCCTGCACCCTTTCGAGGCGGTGATAATATTTTGACGCGATATCAATGAAGGCATCGTCATAGGCCTTAAGGGTGTAGGCGCTGCCTTTCCCGCAGGCGATAATCTCAATGCCGGGGACATCATTCAACACGGTGGCCACGGTGCTGAAATGCGCTTTTGTCAGCTCGCCGTTGAATACATCTTCCCCGGCATCGACCACCCAGCCGCCGTTTTCAGCGACGAACGCAATTTCATGCGCGATCTCCGGGAAAAAGGAGATCAGCTGGTAATACTGGTTACCGCTGGCGACCACGAAGCGAATGCCTTGCGCCTTCATGCGCGCATACTGCCCCAGAAAGCGCGGGCGGTTATAGGTCTTGGCATCACTCAGGAATGTGCCATCCATGTCGACGGCGATCAGTTTAACGCTCATATCCCTTCTCCAGTGTCGTTTGATTCGTTTCCGGCTTTGCCACCGCGCGCGCCACCAGCGCCGCGATGATGACCAACCCTAATACCACCAGCATGGCGCTGCGCAGCCCGTAGTGCTCGCCGAGGAAGCCGAGCAGCGGTGGCCCGACCAGGAAGGCAAGATAGCCCGTGGTCGCCACCACGCTGACGCGCGTCGGGGCATCCGGGCCGGTATCGCTGGCGGCTGAAATGGTCAGCGGGAAGCCGAGCGACGCGCCCAGACCCCAGAGGATCACCGAGACCCCGGCAATCCAGTCCACGTCCACAAAGACGATCATCGCAATACCCAGGCCGCCCAGCAGGGCGCTGGCGCGCACCACCGCCACGCGGCTGTAGCGGTCGATAAACCAGCCGCCGGTGAAGCGCCCGACGGTCATCCCCAGCGTAAACCCGGCGTAAATCAGCGAACCGGAGGTCGGGCTAAAGCCGTGACCGTCCACCATCAGCAGCGGCAGCCAGTCGTTGGCGGAACCTTCCGCGAAAGCCATCGCCAGCACCACCACGCCGATGAGCATCAGCTGGAAATCGCGGTAGAAGGGTAGCCCTTTTTCCGCCGAATGCTGTTCTTCAGCGGAATTCTTGCCGGTACCGTTCGGGATCGCCCGGATGCCGGTCAGGATCGGAATGATGCACACCAGCGCCGCCAGCAGAATATGCAGATTCGCGCTCACGCCGGTGGCCGTCAGCGCCATCCCCACGCCCGCGCCGGCGAGGGTGCCGAGGCTGTAAAAGCCGTGCATCATCGGCAGCACGGTTTTGTTCATCTCGCGCTCGACCGCCGCCCCTTCAACGTTGATGGCAACCTCAGCCGAACCGAAGCTGCCGCCAAATACCGTCAGCCCCAGGGCAAACAGCACCGGCGAGGCAAACCACAGCGCCACGCTTAATATCACCATCCCGAACACCGCGAAGCACATGGTGGTGCGGATCACCGCCCGCGTACCGAAGCGCTTCACCAGCCAGGCAGAGCAGAGAATGCCGCTCATGGAGCCTATCGACAGGCCGAACAGGACGATGCCCATCTCAGCGGTAGAAACGGACAAAATATCGCGAATGGCGGGGGTGCGCGTGGCCCAGGAGGCCATCAGCAGGCCGGGAAGGAAGAAGAACATAAACAGCGCCCACATGCGGAGCTGCAGGGCTTTACGGGGAGAGGTCAGCGTCATTGGGGAGCACCAGAAGTACAACGATAGCGACAACACTAGCAAGTTTGTGTACATTTGTACATAAACCACGTGAGGAATTTATGAGCAGACCACCGAACGATCCGCATCGCCGGGAGAAGATCCTGCAGGCCACGCTCGATACCATTGCCGAGCACGGGATTCACGCCGTCACGCACCGTAAAATCGCCACCTGCGCGGGCGTGCCGCTGGGGTCGATGACCTATTATTTCGACGGTATGGAGCCGCTGCTGGAGGAGGCCTTCACATGGTTTACCCGACAGATGTCGCAGCAATACCGGGATTTCTTCTCGGGCGTCACCGGGCCGGAAATGGCGTGCGAATCCATCACCACGCTGATCCACAGCTCGCAGGTGACCACGCCGCACAACATGGCGCTGATGTATCAGCTCTACGCCTTTATGCACCGCAGCGCGGCGCTCAAAACGGTGATGCAGGACTGGATGAAGATGAGCCAGACCACGCTGGAGCAGTGGTTCGACCCGGTCACCACTCGCGCGCTGGACGCGTTTATCGAAGGGATGACGCTGCACTATGTCACCGACCGGGCGCCGTTAACCCGCGAAGAGATCCGGGCGATGGTGGGGAGAATTGCGGGCGAGGGGAACCTTTAGGCATCACTCGCCCTGCCAGTTTTACCTGGGTTCGATTTTGTTCCCGCTGGCGTCCACGACGGCTTCACCATCCTCTTTGGTAAACGCCCCTTTCTGCGCCTCCGGCAGAATGTCGAGCACGACTTCAGACGGGCGGCACAGGCGGGTACCAAGCGGCGTCACCACGATTGGACGGTTAATCAGGATCGGGTATTGCAGCATGAAATCGATAAGCTGGTCGTCGGTGAAGGTATCTTCAGCAAGGCCGAGCTGTTCATACGGCTCCACGTTTTTACGCAGCAGATCCCGCACCGAAATGCCCATATCGGCAATCAGGGTGGTCAGCTTCTCGCGCGACGGCGGGGTTTCAAGATAGAGGATAATCTCCGGCTCCGCGCCGCTGTTGCGGATCATCTCCAGCGTATTGCGCGACGTGCCGCAGGCGGGGTTGTGATAAATGGTGATGTGGCTCATATCAGTGGCTCATTACAGTGTGAAGGAGAGACGTAGCGCCAGCGCGGCGAGCGTCACAAACAGGACCGGCTGCGTCATGATGATGCCCGTCCGGAAATAGTAGCCCCAGGTAATCGTCATGTTTTTCTGCGCCAGCACGTGGAGCCAGAGCAGGGTGGCGAGGCTACCGATAGGCGTGATTTTCGGCCCCAGATCGCAACCAATCACGTTGGCGTAAATCATCGCTTCCTTGATCAATCCCGTCGCCGTACTGCCCTCAATGGAGAGCGCGCCAATCAGCACCGTGGGCATATTGTTCATTATGGATGACAGAAACGCGGTGATGAACCCGGTCCCCAGCGTGGTGGCCCACAGTCCGTGTCCGGCCAGGCTATTCAGCACGCCTGTGAGAGAGTCCGTCAGCCCGGCATTACGCAGGCCATACACCACCAGATACATCCCCAGTGAGAAGATAACAATTTGCCACGGAGCGCCGCGCAGCACTTTTCCGGTGTTTATCGCATGTCCGCGTTTTGCGACAGCGAATAAAATCAGCGCGCCGACGGTGGCGATGGCGCTGACCGGAATGCCGAGAGGTTCAAGCACAAAGAAGCCGACGAGCAGAAGCAGCAGCACGATCCAGCCCGTTCTGAACGTCGGCAGGTCGTGAATGGCCCGCGCGGGCTCCTGAAGTTTCGCCAGGTCATATTTCGGGGGAATTTCCTTGCGGAAGAAGAGATGCAGCATCACCAGCGTTGCGGCAATCGCGGCGATATCTACCGGGATCATCACCGAGGCGTATTCGCTGAACCCCAGCTTAAAGAAGTCTGCCGACACGATGTTGACCAGATTGGAGACAATCAGCGGCAGGCTCGCGGTATCGGCGATAAAACCTGCCGCCATCACAAACGCCAGTGTGGCCTGCTTGCTGAACCCCAGCGCCAGCAGCATGGCGATAACGATAGGCGTGAGGATCAGCGCCGCACCGTCATTGGCAAACAGCGCCGCCACGGCCGCACCCAGCAGCACAATATAAGTAAACAGCAATCGACCGCGACCGTTTCCCCAGCGGGCAACGTGCAGCGCCGCCCATTCGAAAAAGCCGGACTCATCCAGCAGCAGGCTGATGATGATGACGGCGATAAACGTTGCCGTGGCGTTCCAGACGATATTCCACACCACCGGAATATCATTAATGTGAATTACCCCGCTTGCCAGCGCCAGCACGGCGCCAATGGTCGCGCTCCAGCCGATACTGAGCCCCTTCGGCTGCCAGATGACCAGCACCAGCGTAAACAGAAAAATAGCCCCTGCCAGAAACATCTTTTACTCCGTTATATCTGTTTTTGTGAATGTGTTGTTATCAGCACGAACCTGAAAGTCGGTTTTTAAGCTTCATGCGCGTCTCTTCCCGCAGACAGTTCCAGCTGTTGTCGATAACGGTTGCCGCCCACGCAGGCATGTTGGGGGAGAGACGGTAATGTACCCATTTGCCCTCGCGACGATCGATAACCAGCCCGGACTCGCGCAGCAGCGCCATGTGGCGGGATACTTTAGGCTGAGATTCGGCGGTCGCGGCGCAGAGATCGCAGACGCACAGCTCGCCCGCTTCGCGGAGCAGCATGACGATGGCGAGCCGCGTTTCGTCGGAGAGGGTTTTGAAGAGGTGGAGTGGGTGGAGCATGGGGGTTCCTGCTAGCGGATTAACTCATATGTGTTTAATCATATATGTTTTGATGGTAAGAGAGAAGGTGAGATTAGAGGAAGGGGAATTTCAGGCAACAAAAAACCCATCAACCTTGAACCAAAACGGCGGGGTTGATGGGCTCCACAAATTGGGGACATCAAAGAAAAGCAGTGGCACTAGTTATGACTGCCCCCTGCAAAAAAAGTTCTGCGCGTAACAAAAATTTTTTCATTACGCGCAAACTTAGGAGTTATCCGAGTCCCGGCCAGATGATGATAATCAGCGTACCCGCCAGCGTCAGCAGCACGTTAGCGATAGCGTAGGTGCCTGCATACCCCAGCGCCGGGATGTTGCTGCGCGCGGTATCGCTGATGATTTCCATCGCCGGCGCACAGGTACGCGCCCCCATCATCGCCCCGAACAGCAGGGCGCGGTTCATGCGCAGCACGTAGGCGCCGAACAGGAAGCAGATCACCACCGGCACCAGGCTGACGATAAGGCCGGAAACCAGCATCTGCCAGCCGACGGCGCCCAGGCTGTGGCCGATGCCGCTGCCCGCGCTTAAGCCGACGCCCGCCATAAACACCATCAGACCGAACTCTTTCACCATGTTCAGCGCGCCCTGCGGAATGTAGCCGAAGGTCGGGTGGTTCGCTCGCAGGAAGCCCAGCATGATCCCGGCAAACAGCAGCCCGGCAGCGTTACCGATGCCGAAGCTGAAGTTGCTGAACTGGAAGGTGATCATCCCGATCATCAGGCCAACGATAAAGAAGGCGCAGAAGGCCAGCAGGTCGGTGACCTGGCTGTGAATGGAGATAAAGCCGATGCGGTCGGCAACGGTTTTTACGCGTCGCGCGTCGCCGCTGACCTGCAGAACGTCGCCTTTGTTGAGCACGACGTTGTCGTCGATAGGCATCTCAATCTGACTGCGGATCACGCGGTTGAGGAAGCAGCCGTGGTCGGTCAGCTTCAGCTGCGCCAGGCGACGGCCCACGGCGTTATGGTTTTTCACCACGATCTCTTCGGTGACGATACGCATGTCGAGCAGGTCGCGGTCGAACACCTCTTTGCCGTTACGGAAGCTCGGGTCGAGACGAGCATGGGCGTCCGGGTAACCCACCAGCGCGATGTCGTCGCCCATCTGCAGCACCGCGTCGCCGTCCGGGTTCGCCAGAATGCCGTTGCGGCGGATACGTTCGATGTAGCAGCCCGTCTGGCGGTAAATCCCCAGCTCGCGAAGATTTTTGCCGTCAGCCCACGCCACCAGCTCCGGCCCGACGCGATAGGCGCGGATAACCGGAAGATAGACTTTACGTTTGGAATCGGTATCCAGGCCGCGCTCGCGCGCGATTTGCTGGGCGCTGGTCTGCAGATCCTGGTGCTGCAGTTTTGGCAGGTAGCGCGCGCCAACGATCAGGCTCACCAGACCAATCAGATAGGTCAGGGCGTAGCCGAGGCTCAGGTGGTCGAGGGCGGTAGAGAGCTGCGCGCCCGCCATGCCGGAATGGCGCAGGGTATCACCGGCACCCACGAGCACGGGGGTGGAGGTCATGGAGCCTGCCAGCATACCGGCCGTAAGCCCGATATCCCAGCCAAACAGTTTGCCCAGCCCTAACGCGATCAGCAGCGCGCTGCCGACCATCACCAGCGCCAGCATCAGATAATTTTTGCCGTCGCGGAAGAAAATTGAAAAAAAGTTAGGTCCCGCTTCTACGCCAACGCAAAAAATAAACAGCATAAAACCTAAGTTGAGCGCGTCCGTGTTAATGCTGAAGTGCTGCTGGCCTAATAATAAGGAGACGACTAAAACGCCAATGGAATTACCGAGTTGAACCGAACCCAGGCGCAATTTACCCAGGCAAAGACCCAGCGCCAGTACCACAAATAATAACAGGATGTAATTCCCATTTAACAAGTCTGCGACGTTTATATTCACGGAGGCTAACTTCTTGTTTACCAGTAAGTTGTTGAATGAAAGGACTTTTTGGGCTACTGTTTTCTGGGTCAGGGAAAGGCGTTAACGCTCCCTGTTTCCTGCTTTATTCCCTAAAACATTAGCTGGCGTGTAGTTTAATCGCATTAGCTACTGACAGCTACTGATTATCGCATCACCCTGTGCGTACTTTGGCATGGATTGCCGCACTGCTTTATCTGACTGGGCGTCTACCCGACGAATGTGTATTTGATAGAGATAAGTCAGGAGGATAGTTTGAATATGAAACGAAACTGGGCGGGGGTGATCAGCTGTTTTTTGCTGTTCACGGTCGTGTGCATGTCGCTCGCATTTAATGTGAAGGGCGCGTTCAGGGCGTCCGGGCATCCTGAGCTGGGGCTGCTCTTCTTCACGCTGCCGGGGGCTGCCGCCAGTTTTCTCTCCCGCAAAGGGGAGGTAGTGAAACCGCTTCTCGGTGCCATACTCGCAGCGCCGCTGTGTCTGCTGATGATGCGCCTGCTGTATATTTCAACGCGGAGTTTCTGGCAGGAGCTGGCGTGGCTGCTGAGCGCGGTGTTCTGGTGCGCTCTTGGCGCGCTCTGCTACCTGTTTGTGCGCAGTCTGGTTCAGCACCGACGGCACCACAAATAAAAACGCCCTCACGGTGAGGGCGCCTTTTCATTACTGAGCGGCAAACAGGCCCAGATGTTCTTTGGCGTAGGCTTCAAAGTCGGTGCAACCGCCGATGTGTTTCTGATCGAGGAAGATCTGCGGTACGGTTTCAACCGGCTTACCGACGGTTTTTTCCAGATCGGCTTTGGTGATGCCTTCCGCGTGGATGTCCACATAACGGAAGTTGAAGTCATCGCGCTCTTCGGTCAGTTTCTCAGCCAGCTCTTTCGCGCGAACACAGTAAGGGCACCCTGGACGACCAAAAATTACTGCAAACATTTCTCTCTCCTCAAAAAACAAGCCTGACGGCGAATAGCACGTATAGTGCCCGATAACCTGTCGTCATTAAAGAAGGTTTCGCCTGTCGTTATAATATCTATGAGCTATGTTTCGCCAATTACACCGCGCATATCATTGCCTATACTGGCTGCCATACGTATTAAGCACGACAAAGAGAGACAAGATGACGCCAACCATAGACCTGCTCCTTTCCCACCGTTCCATTCGCCACTTCACCGATGAGCCGATTACCGAGGCGCAGCGCGAAGCGATTATTAACAGCGCAAGAGCGACCTCCAGCTCCAGCTTCCTGCAGTGCAGCTCGATTATCCGCATTACCGACCCGGCCATGCGTGAACAGCTTGTCACGCTGACCGGCGGGCAGAAGCATGTGGCCCAGGCGGCAGAGTTTTGGGTGTTCTGCGCCGACTTTAACCGCCATCTGCAGATCTGCCCTGAGGCCGAGCTGGGGCTGGCCGAACAGCTGCTGCTGGGCGTGGTGGATACCGCGCTGATGGCGCAAAACGCCTTTACGGCGGCGGAGTCGCTGGGATTAGGCGGTGTTTATATTGGCGGGCTGCGTAACAACATTCAAAGCGTGACCGATCTGCTGAAGCTGCCAAAACACGTGCTGCCGCTGTTTGGCCTGTGCCTCGGCTGGCCTGCGGATAACCCGGATCTGAAGCCGCGCATTCCTGCCGCCATGCTCGTGCACGAGAACCACTACCAGCCGGTCGATCAGAACGTCCTGAATCAATATGATGAAGAGCTGGCCAACTATTACATGACGCGCGGCAGCAATAACCGTCGCGACACCTGGACTGATCATATTCGCCGCACCATCATCAAAGAAAACCGCCCGTTTATTCTTGATTACCTCCACAAACAGGGGTGGGCGACGCGATAGTCCATTCCTCCTGCGCCCGCCTGCGTATATGATATGCAGGCTTTTTCCATGTCTTCAGAGAGGTGCAGGGTGAAAATTGCCATATTGTCCCGGGATGGAACGCTCTATTCATGTAAGCGCCTGCGAGAAGCGGCGGCGAAACGCGGGCATCAGGTTGAGATCCTCGACCCGATGTCCTGCTATATGAACATCGACCCGGCCGCCTCGTCGATTCACTACAAAGGCCGCAAGCTGCCGCATTTTGATGCGGTGATCCCCCGCATCGGCTCCCAGATCACCTATTACGGCACCGCCGCGCTGCGCCAGTTCGAGATGCTGGGCAGCTATCCGCTCAACGAATCCGTCGCCATTTCCCGCGCCCGCGACAAGCTGCGCTCCCTGCAGCTGCTCGCCCGTCAGGGTATCGATCTTCCCGTCACCGGCATTGCCCATTCCCCGGACGACACCAGCGATCTCATCGACATGGTGGGCGGCGCGCCTTTAGTGATTAAGCTGGTGGAAGGCACGCAGGGTATAGGCGTGGTGCTGGCGGAAACGCGTCAGGCGGCAGAAAGCGTGATTGACGCCTTTCGCGGTCTGAATGCGCATATTCTGGTGCAGGAGTACATCGAAGAGGCGAAAGGGCGCGATATTCGCTGCTTTGTGGTAGGTAACGAGGTCGTGGCGGCTATCGAGCGTCAGGCCAAAGAGGGCGATTTCCGCTCTAACCTCCACCGCGGCGGCGTGGCGCGGGTGGCTGATATCAGCGACCGCGAGCGGGAAATTGCCGTCAAAGCGGCGCAAACCCTCGGGCTGGACGTGGCAGGCGTGGACCTTCTGCGGGCGACGCGCGGGCCGCTGGTCATGGAGGTGAATGCCTCGCCGGGGCTGGAGGGCGTGGAAAAAACCACAGGGGTCGATATTGCAGGTAAAATGATCGCATGGATCGAACGTCATGCGACGCCGGGCTACTGTCTTAAAACGGGTGGTTAAATGGATTACCGCGCGCTTTTTGAGTACCCTATGCGAAGTTTTTATTAAAGAGGCTGCACAGCGATGGATTTACAGGTCGTTCCTACACTGGATACGTTACGTCAATGGCTTGATGATGCCGGGATCACGTTCTTTGAATGCGATTCCTGCCAGGCGCTGCATCTGCCTCACATGCAGAATTTCGATGGCATTTTCGATGCCAAAATCGATCTGATTAACGACGTGATCCTATTTTCCGCGCTGGCCGAAGTGAAGCCGTCCGCGCTGCTGGCGCTGGCCTCCGATCTCTCGGCGATCAACGCCAGTTCTTTGACGGTGAAAGCATTTCTCGATATACAGGATGATAATCTGCCGAAACTGGTGGTTTGCCAGTCTTTATTCTCCGGTGCCGGGCTGTCGTTCAAGCAGTTCGCCTGGTTTATGCGCTTGAGTGAAGAGCAAATTTCCATGGTAATGATGGAAGCCAATGCACACCATCTGCTGTATAGCGCGGAAGATGATGCAGAGAATAATGATGCATCTCCCAATTTTCTTCACTAAGCCTGTCTGACTTTTGCGCAGTCGCTGCCAGAGCGGCTGCATAAGGCCATTTTTTCTGCTGCTTTTAACCTTTCTTTAAAGAATATTTCACCTCCTCAAAGGCCGTTTAGGCCTATCACGTAGACTTAACCTGCATAAAAAATTGATAAAAGGCGTTTTTTCGTCTGGGCTATAGCCGGAGACACGGGCTACAGTTATTCTTGCGATGCTTAAAAAAGCGAGCGGAAACTGCCGGGTAAAGAGGTTTCTTTTTATTTTGAGCAGAGCGACAAACTATGCATGATTTTTGCATATATCCAGATTGCACAGTTTTAGTTCGTTTGTTAACGAGCTTTCAGAAGGAATAACACTATGATCGCCTTGAATAAAAAATGGTTATCGGGTCTGGTTGCGGGTGCTCTGATGGCCGTCTCTGCCGGCACGCTCGCTGCGGAACAAAAAACGCTGCACGTTTACAACTGGTCTGACTATATTGCGCCGGACACGGTGGCAAATTTTGAAAAAGAGACCGGCATTAAGGTGGTTTACGACGTTTTCGATTCCAACGAAGTGCTGGAAGGGAAGCTGATGGCGGGCAGCACCGGGTTTGACCTGGTCGTGCCTTCCGCGAGCTTCCTGGAGCGTCAGCTGACGGCGGGTGTGTTCCAGCCGCTGGATAAAAGCAAATTATCGAACTGGAAAAACCTCGATCCGGAAGTGCTGAAGCTGGTCGCCAAGCATGACCCGGATAACAAATACGCCATGCCTTACCTGTGGGCGACCACCGGTATCGGCTACAACGTGGATAAAGTCAAAGCCGCGCTGGGCCCGGACGTCAAGCTGGACAGCTGGGACGTGGTGCTGAAGCCGGAAAACCTTGAGAAGCTGAAAAGCTGCGGCGTCTCCTTCCTCGATGCGCCGGAAGAGATTTTCGCCACCGTGCTGAACTACCTGGGCAAAGACCCGAACAGCAACAAGGCCAATGACTACACCGGTCCGGCGACCGATCTGCTGCTCAAGCTGCGTCCAAACATTCGTTACTTCCATTCGTCTCAGTACATCAACGACCTGGCGAACGGCGACATCTGCGTGGCGATCGGCTGGGCAGGGGACGTGTGGCAGGCGGCTAACCGCGCGAAAGAGGCGAAAAACGGTGTGAACGTCTCTTACTTCATTCCAAAAGAGGGGGCGCTGGCGTTCTTCGACGTCTTCGCGATGCCTGCTGATGCGAAAAACAAAGACGAAGCGTATCAGTTCCTTAACTACCTGATGCGTCCTGAGGTAATCGCCCACATCAGCGACCACGTGTACTACGCGAACGGTAACAAGGCCTCCGTGCCGCTGGTGAGCGAAGCGATCCGCAGTAACCCGGCAATCTATCCGCCGGCGGACGTGTTCGCCAAGCTGTTTACCCTGAAGGTTCAGGATCCAAAAATTGACCGCGTCCGTACCCGTGCGTGGACTAAGGTGAAAAGCGGTAAGTAATTTACCGTGAGTCGTAGGCCGGACAAGCGCACCGCCCCCGGCAACGGGCGCACCGTTCTGGTGCGCCTGCACCATGATTTGATTTATGCCGGAGAGCACCCCGTGAATGACGCGATCCCACGCCCGCAGGCGAAAGTCCGTAAAGCGCTGACCCCGCTTCTTGAAATTCGTAACCTCACCAAATCTTTTGATGGCCAGCATGCCGTGGACGACGTCAGCCTGACTATCTATAAAGGCGAAATATTCGCGCTACTGGGCGCCTCGGGCTGCGGTAAATCGACCCTGCTGCGTATGCTGGCCGGTTTTGAACAGCCCACCGCCGGGCAGATTATGCTCGATGGCGTGGATCTCTCCAGCGTGCCGCCGTACCAGCGCCCGATTAACATGATGTTCCAGTCCTACGCGCTGTTTCCGCACATGACGGTGGAGCAAAACATCGCCTTTGGCCTGAAGCAGGACAAGCTGCCGAAAGCCGAAATCACCGCGCGCGTGGCAGAAATGCTAAGCCTCGTTCACATGCAGGAGTTCGCGAAGCGTAAGCCGCACCAGCTTTCCGGCGGCCAGCGTCAGCGCGTGGCCCTGGCGAGAAGCCTGGCGAAACGCCCGAAGCTGCTGCTGCTCGACGAGCCGATGGGTGCCCTGGACAAAAAGCTGCGCGACCGCATGCAGCTGGAAGTGGTGGATATCCTCGAGCGCGTGGGCGTGACCTGCGTGATGGTCACCCATGACCAGGAAGAGGCCATGACCATGGCCGGTCGTATCGCGATCATGAACCGCGGTAAGTTCGTGCAGATTGGCGAGCCGGAAGAGATTTACGAGCATCCGACCACCCGCTACAGCGCGGAGTTCATCGGCTCGGTCAACGTCTTCGAAGGGCTGCTGAAGGATCGTCAGGAGGATGGTCTGGTCATCGAATCGCCGGGGCTGCAGCATCCGCTTAAGGTCGATCCTGACAGCTCGGTAGTGGACAACGTGCCGGTCTACGTGGCGCTGCGCCCGGAGAAGATCATGCTCTGTGACGATCCGCCTGCCGACGGTTACAACTTTGCCGTCGGCGAAGTGGTGCACATTGCCTATCTGGGCGATCTGTCCATCTACCACGTGCGCCTGAAAAGCGGACAGATGCTCAGCGCCCAGCTGCAGAACGAACATCGCTACCGGAAGGGCCAGCCGACCTGGGGCGACGAAGTGCGCCTGTGCTGGGACGCGGACAGCTGCGTTGTGCTGACGGTATAAGGAGCGATCATGAGCACACTTGAACCTCCAGCCCGTGCAGCCAAACCGGGCGGCTTTGCCCGCTGGCTGACGCGCCTTAAGATGAACCACGGCCGCAAGCTGGTGATCGCCATGCCGTACGTGTGGCTGATCCTGCTGTTCCTGCTGCCGTTCCTGATCGTGTTTAAGATCAGCCTGGCGGAGATGGCCCGGGCGATCCCGCCGTATACCGATCTGTGGGAGTGGGCCGACGGACAGCTGACGCTGACCTTGAACCTGGGTAACTTCCTGCAGCTCACCGAGGATCCGCTCTATTTCGAAGCGTATCTGCAGTCGCTGCAGGTGGCGGCGATCTCGACGCTCTGCTGTCTGGCGATGGGCTACCCGCTGGCGTGGGCGGTGGCGCACAGCAAGCCATCGACGCGCAATATCCTGCTGCTGCTGGTGATCCTGCCGTCGTGGACCTCGTTCCTGATCCGCGTTTACGCGTGGATGGGGATCCTGAAAAACAACGGCGTGCTGAATAATTTCCTGATGTGGCTCGGGGTTATCGATCAGCCGCTAACGATCCTGCACACTAACCTTGCGGTCTATATCGGCATTGTGTACGCCTATCTGCCGTTTATGGTGCTGCCGATCTATACGGCCCTGACGCGGATTGATTACTCGCTGGTGGAAGCGTCGCTCGATCTCGGCGCCCGTCCGCTGAAAACCTTCTTCAGCGTCATTGTCCCGCTGACCAAAGGCGGCATTATCGCCGGGTCGATGCTGGTCTTTATTCCGGCGGTCGGGGAGTTTGTGATCCCGGAACTGCTCGGTGGGCCGGACAGCATCATGATTGGCCGCGTCCTGTGGCAGGAATTCTTCAATAACCGCGACTGGCCGGTGGCGTCGGCGGTGGCGATTATCATGCTCCTGCTGCTGATCGTCCCGATCATGTGGTTCCACAAGCATCAGCAGAAACAGATGGGAGATCGCGGATGAACAACCTACCGGTAGTACGCTCCCCGTGGCGAATTCTGATCCTCATTATCGGCTTTACCTTCCTGTATGCGCCGATGCTGATGCTGGTGATCTACTCGTTCAACAGCTCTAAGCTGGTGACGGTCTGGGCGGGCTGGTCGACGCGCTGGTACAGCGAGCTGTTCCACGACGATGCGATGATGAGCGCGGTGGGGCTGAGCCTGACCATTGCTGCCCTGGCGGCCACGATGGCCTGCGTTCTGGGCACCATCGCTGCGCTGGTGATGGTGCGCTTCGGGCGTTTTCGCGGGTCGAACGGGTTTGCCTTTATGATCACCGCCCCGCTGGTGATGCCGGACGTGATAACCGGCCTGTCGCTGCTGCTGCTGTTCGTGGCGCTGGCGCACGCCATCGGCTGGCCGGCGGATCGCGGTATGCTCACCATCTGGCTGGCGCACGTGACTTTCTGTACCGCGTATGTCGCGGTGGTGATCTCTTCGCGCCTGCGCGAGCTGGATCGCTCCATCGAAGAGGCGGCGATGGATCTCGGCGCCACGCCGCTGAAGGTCTTCTTCATCATCACGCTGCCGATGATCATGCCGGCGGTGATCTCCGGCTGGCTGCTGGCGTTCACGCTGTCGCTGGACGATCTGGTTATCGCCAGCTTTGTCTCCGGCCCGGGCGCGACGACGCTGCCGATGCTGGTTTTCTCCAGCGTGCGCATGGGAGTCAACCCGGAGATCAACGCCCTGGCCTCTATCATCCTCGGCGTGGTCGGAATTGTCGGATTTATCGCCTGGTATTTGATGGCGCGCGCGGAAAAACAGCGCGTGCGCGATATCCAGCGTGCAAGACGCGGCTGAAGCATTTAAAATTTCCAGTGATGTGCCGCGCATGACGCGGCACTGTTTTTCAGGGAAGTAAAACATTGGGATTATTAAAAAAATCACGTCTTACGCACGCCCGTCCTAACGTTCCTGCGCTGGTGCAGGTGGCGGCGCTCGCCATTATTATGATCCGCTGCCTGGACGTGCTGATGATTCTGAATACCCTGGGCGTGCGCGGCATCGGGGAATTCATTCACCGCAGCGTGCAGACGTGGAATCTGACGCTGGTCTTTTTGAGCAGCCTGGTGCTGGTGTTTATCGAGATCTACTGCGCGTTTTCGCTGGTTAAAGGGCGCAACTGGGCGCGCTGGGTCTATCTGCTCACGCAAATTACCGCCGCCAGCTATCTGTGGGCCGCCTCGCTGGGCTATGGCTACCCGGAGCTGTTCAGCATTGCCGGTGGCTCAAAGCGCGAGATTTTCCATGCGCTGGTCCTGCAGAAGCTGCCGGATATGCTGGTGCTCTGCCTGCTTTATATTCCTGCCTCCAGTCGGCGGTTCTTCCGTCTGCAATAATGTGTATAATCGCAGCCCTCGTTTTCCTTAAGGTTTTCATATGCAGTGCGCACTCTATGACGCCGGACGCTGTCGCTCCTGTCAGTGGATAGAACAGCCGGTCTCTCAACAACTCACCGCCAAAATGGCCGACCTGCAACAGCTGCTGGCAGAACGCGCGGTGGGCGAGTGGTGCGCACCCGTCAGCGGCCCTGAGCAGGGCTTTCGCAACAAAGCCAAAATGGTGGTCAGCGGCAGCGTTGAAAAACCATTGCTGGGGATGCTGCACCGCGACGGCACGCCGGAAGACTTAACCCACTGCCCGCTGTATCCCGCCTCGTTTGAGCCGGTTTTTGCCGCACTGAAGCCGTTTATCGCTCGCGCGGGGTTAACGCCTTATAACGTCGCCCGCAGGCGCGGCGAGCTGAAGTACCTTCTCCTGACCGAAAGCCAGAAAGACGGCGGGATGATGCTGCGCTTCGTGCTGCGTTCGGAAGCCAAGCTGGAGCAGCTGCGCGCGGCGCTGCCTTGGCTGCAGGAACAGCTTCCCCAGTTAAAGGTGATTACCGCAAATATTCAGCCGGTGCATATGGCAATCATGGAAGGGGAGAAAGAGATTTTCTTCACCGACCAGCACGCGCTGGCGGAGAGCTTCAACGGCGTGCCGCTGTGGATCCGCCCGCAAAGCTTCTTCCAGACCAACCCGACCGTGGCAAGCAGCTTGTACGCCACCGCCCGCGACTGGGTGCGCGCGTTAAACATCAAGCATATGTGGGATCTGTTTTGCGGCGTGGGCGGTTTTGGTCTGCACTGCGCCACGCCTGAGATGCAGCTCACCGGAATTGAGATCTCTGCCGAGGCGATTGCCTGCGCGAAACAGTCCGCCGCTGAACTGGGGTTAACCAATCTGCACTTCCAGGCGCTGGACTCCACGCAGTTTGCCACCGGTCAGGGCAACGTGCCGGAGCTGGTGCTGGTCAATCCGCCGCGCCGTGGCATTGGAAATGCGCTGTGCGACTACCTGAGCCAGATGGCACCCGATTTTATCGTCTACTCCAGCTGCAACGCGCAGACCATGGCGAAAGACATCGCCAGCCTGCCGGGCTACCGCATTGAGCGGGTACAGCTTTTTGATATGTTCCCGCACACCGCGCATTATGAAGTGCTGACGTTGCTCGTGAAATCTTAAACAAAATGTGAACTCTGCCGGCCCACAAAATCAGGTAAGCTTACGTCATAAGAGATGAATAAAGGCTTACCCATGAAGCAGATCCTGCTGGTGGAAGATGACCACGATATCGCGGCGCTTCTGCGACTCAATTTAGAAGACGAAGGCTACGCCATTACCCACGAGCCCGACGGGGGCAACGCCCTGCAGCGCCTTGAAAAACAGCCGTGGGATGCGGTGATCCTCGACCTGATGCTGCCCAACGTTGACGGCCTGGAAATTTGCCGCCGCATCCGTCAGATGACCCGCTACCTGCCGGTGATCATCATCAGCGCCCGCAGCAGCGAAACCGACCGCATCACCGGGCTGGAAACCGGCGCCGATGACTACCTCGCCAAACCCTTTTCGGTGCAGGAGCTGATCGCCCGCATCAAAGCGCTGTTCCGCCGCCAGCAGGCGATGGGGCAGGCGCAGGCTGACGGGCAAATTCAGGCCCACGGCCTGACGATCGATCCGCTGGCGCGCAGCGTGCTGCTTCACGGCCAGGCGGTGGATCTCACCCCGCGCGAATTCGAACTGCTGTACTTCTTCGCCCGCCATCCCGGCGAGGTGTTTTCCCGTCTGGCGCTGCTGGAGCAGGTGTGGGGCTATCAGCACGAAGGCTATGAGCACACCGTCAACACCCATATCAACCGCCTGCGCATCAAGATTGAGAAGGACGCCGCCGAGCCGGAGATTATTCGCACCGTCTGGGGCAAGGGCTATAAATTTGCGGAGCCAAACCATCATGCGCCGCTTTAGCCTGAGCCAGCGCCTGACGCTGCTGTTTGTCCTGCTGATGATGCTCTGCGCCACCGTCGCCTGCGCGGTACAGCTCTACAGCAGTATGCAGTACGGCAATGCGATGGTGCAGCGGTTGTCGGGCGGCCTGGCGCAGCAGATCGTCCAGCGGGAACCGATTCTGGACGGGCAGGGCAGGGTCGACCGCAGCGCGCTGAAACCGCTGTTTGACCGGCTGATGACCTTTAATCCGAGCGTTGAGCTGTACGTCGTCTCCCCGGATGGTGATATTCTGGCCGACGCCGCACCGCCGGGCCATATTCAGCGGCAAAAAATCGACCTGGCACCGGTTCAGACCTTCCTGAGCGGTACCGCCATACCGGTACTGGGCGACGATCCGCGCAGTCAAAATAAAAAAGTGTTCAGCGCCACGCCGCTGCGACAGGACGGCGAGCTTAAGGGCTACCTGTACATTATTTTGCAGGGCGAGGAGTCGAACGCGCTGGCGGAAATGGCCTGGCATAAGGCGCTCTGGAGCACGGTACTCTGGTCATTGCTGTGGGTCGCGTTGTTTGGCCTGCTGGCGGGACTGCTGGTCTGGTACTGGGTGACGCGTCCGGTTAAGCGCCTGACGGAGGAGGTCACCGGCCTGGAGCAGGACAGCATTAGCGCAATCAGGTTGCTGGCAGCACAGCCGCCGGACGCCGCGGCCAATGACGAAGTGGCCCTCCTGCGCAACAGTTTTATCGAGCTGGCGCGGAAAATCACCCGCCAGTGGGACCAGCTGGCCGACAGCGATCGCCAGCGCAGGGAGTTTATCGCCAATATTTCGCACGATCTCCGCACGCCGCTCACCTCGCTGCTGGGCTATCTGGAAACCCTGTCGCTCAAATCCGCCACCCTGACGCCGCAGGAGCACCAGCAGTATCTCGCCACCGCGCTGCGTCAGGGACAAAAGGTACGTCATCTTTCGCAGCAGCTGTTCGAGCTGGCGCGCCTTGAGCACGGCGGCATTAAGCCTCAGCGCGAGCGTTTCGCGATGGGAGAGCTGATTTCCGATGTGGCGCAGAAGTTTGAGCTCACCGCCCGCACGCGCGAGGTCAATCTGCATATTGACGTGCCTGGGCCCCTGCCGCTGGTCAATGCCGATGTGTCGATGATCGAGCGCGTGGTGACCAACCTGCTGGATAACGCGATGCGTCATACGCCCACCGGCGGGGAAATTCGTCTGGCGGTCTGGCAGGAGAATGAACAGCTTCAGGTCGAAGTAGCCGACACCGGAACGGGGGTGGATGCCTCGCTGCGCGACGATCTGTTCCAGCGGCCGTCGGCGCTGAATACCCAGGCAGCGCGGGAGAACCGCGGTGGGTTAGGGCTGTTAATCGTTAAGCGTATGCTGGAGCTGCACGGCGGCGGGATCAGGCTGATGGAGTCGGTGAGCGGGGCGCGGTTCAGGTTCTTTGTACCGCTGTGAGAGAGTGCCGGGTACGGCGAAGCCGCCACCCGGCAAAAGAGATTACT
This sequence comes from Enterobacter sp. KB-280D8, assembly GCF_041399405.1. Taxonomy (NCBI): domain Bacteria; kingdom Pseudomonadati; phylum Pseudomonadota; class Gammaproteobacteria; order Enterobacterales; family Enterobacteriaceae; genus Enterobacter; species Enterobacter sp. KB-280D8. Next base: position 315,389 of record NZ_JBGKEC010000002.1, on the reverse strand, counting down.
GCGGGAACCACTGGTCGCTGATTTTCTGATACGTGCCGTCCGCTTTAATTGCCTTCAGCGCGCCGTTCAGTTTTTCCAGCAGGGCCTTGTTATCCGGACGCACCGCGATGCCGAGGCCCGTGCCGAAGTACTGCGGGTCGGTGACTTTCTCGGTCGCCGTACCCAGCTGCGGATTGGTTTTCAGCCATTCGTTCACCACGGCGGTGTCGCCGAATACGCCATCAATACGGCCGTTTTTCAGGTCGATAATCGCGTTCTGGTAGCTGTCATAGGCCACGGTCTTCACTTCAGGATGCTTGTCCTGCAGGTATTTCTGGTGCGTGGTGCCGTTTTCCATCCCGATGCGTTTGCCTTTCAGCTCGTCGAAGGACTTGTACGCCCCTTTCTTCGCAATCACTACCGCCGAGTTGGCGTAGTACGGGTCGGTAAATGCCACCTGCTTGCTGCGCTCCGGCGTGATGTCCATCCCGGAGATCACCGCATCGTATTTTTTGAATTTCAGCGACGGGATCAGGCTGTCAAACGCGTGGTTGGTAAAGGTGCAGTCGGCCTGCATCTGCTTGCACAGCGCTTTCGCCAGGTCGATATCGAAACCGACGATCTGGTTGCTGGCATCCAGCGATTCAAACGGCGGATAAGTCGCCGAAACGCCAAAATTGATTTTATCAGCAGCGGATGCGCCAGCGGCGAAGGTTGCCAGTAGTGCGGCCAGAACTAACTTTTTCATTGTAATGCTCCCGTCTGTCTTATTTATGCGCCGTGTCTGCGGCATGGATGTACAATGCCATTTAATGAATTTATATGCAATAAAAATGATTAAATATTATTTTCATGGCAAAAAAAAGCGGATAACCCATCAGGTTACCCGCTCTGTGAATATCGTTTTATGCACTCGTGTGGTTAATTTCTGCGCTCAAACGCTAACGCTTTACGCTCAATCAGGCGCATCATCAGCGTCAGCAGGCCGTTTACCACCAGATAGACCACGCCGGCCGCGCCGAACACCATCACGTCATAGGTGCGCCCGTACAGCAGCTGCCCGTGACCCATAACTTCCATCAGGGTGATGGTGTAGGCCAGAGAGGTACTCTTGAACACCAGCACCACTTCGTTGGAGTAGGAGGAGAGTGCGCGCTTAAAGGCGTACGGCAGCAGGATTGCCAGCGTGTCTTTCTTGCTCATGCCCAGCGCCCCGCAGGACTGCCATTGTCCTTCCGGGATGGCGCGGATCGCACCAAAGAACAGCTGCGTGGTATAGGCCGCACTGTTCAACGAAAGGGCAATCAGGGCGCACAGCCACGGCTCAGAGAGCAGGTGCCAGATAACCGGATACTCCTGCAGCGACGGGAACTGGCCCGGGCCGTAGTAAATCAGGAAGATCTGCACCAGCAGCGGCGTACCGGTAAACAGGGTGATATAGCCGCGCACGATCCACACCAGCACCGGCGTTTTCAGCGTCAGGACGATGGTGAAGATAAGGGCCAGGATCAGCGCCACGATAATGGACGCCACGGTCAGCGTCAGGCTGGTGTGCAGCCCTTTCATCAGCTCGGGGAAATATTCAAGCATCAGCCTGGTCTCCGTTCAAAGCGCGTCGCACGCAGGTCAATACGCTTGAGGATGTACTGACTGAGCAACGTGATCACCAGGTAGATAGCCGCCGCCACGATGTACCACGTAAAAGGCTCCTGGGTACGGGTGGCGATGCTTTTGGTTTGCAGCATTAAATCGTTAACGCTGATCAGGCTCACCAGCGCGGTATCTTTCAGCAATACCAGCCACTGGTTACCCAGCCCCGGCAGGGCGTGGCGCCACATCTGCGGCATCACCAGACGGAAGAAGATGGCTGATTTCGACAGGCCTAACGCCTGACCCGACTCCCACTGCCCCTGCGGTACGGCCTTCAGCGCACCGCGAAGGGTTTGCGACGCGTACGCGGAGTAGAGCAGGGAGAGGGCAATCACGCCGCACAGGAACGGGCTGACGTCGAAGTTTTCAATCTGCATCTGCACCGGGATCTGCGCAAAGCCAAGATTGAGGGTGAAGCCGTCCGACAGCGTCAGCAGCAGCTGCGAGGAGCCGAAATAGATGAACAGGACCACCAGAATTTCCGGTAGCCCACGCAGCACGGTGACCAGCGCGGAGCCTGTCCAGGCGATGGGGAACCATTTCGCGGATTCCCACACCGCAAAGAACATCGCCAGCACGAGGCCGATAATCAGTGCGCAAACGGCAAGGCCGACGGTCATCCCGGCGGCGCTTGCTAAAGGAAATATTTCATTCATCAGGAATTACTTCTGGAACCATTTTTTGTAGATGGTTTCGTAGGTGCCGTCTTTCTTCACTTTTTCCAGCGCAGCGTTGAATTTCTGCTGCAGCTCGGTGTTGCCCTGACGAACGGCAATCCCCAGACCGGTACCGAAGTAATCCTTATCGGTCACTTTGTCGCCCACTGGCGCCAGTTTGTCGTTGGCTTTCAGCCACTCGGTCACGACAGCGGTATCACCAAATACGCCGTCGATACGGCCATTCTGCAGATCCAGCTTCGCGTTCTGGTAGCTGTCATACGGAACGGTGGTGATTTCCGGGTGTTTATCCATGATGAATTTCTGGTGCGTGGTGCCGTTCTGCACGCCCACTTTTTTGCCTTTCAGCTGATCGACAGAGGTGAATTTACCTTTCTGACCAATAAACAGGGCGGAGTTGTCGTAGTAAGGGGTGGTGAACAGCACCTGCTTTTCACGCTCAGGGGTAATATCCATACCGGCCATGACGGCGTCAATACGGCGGAACTTCAGGCTTGGGATCAGGCTGTCGAACGCCTGGTTGCTGAAGGTACAGGTTGCATCGATCTCTTTACACAGGGCGTTTGCCAGGTCTACGTCGAAGCCAACAATTTTATTGTTCGCATCAATGGACTCAAACGGAGGGTAAGAGGCTTCCGTGGCGAAACGAATGGTCTGGGCTGCGGTAGCGGAAAGGGTAACGCCAGCAAGCAGCACGGCAAGTAATACTTTTTTCATTATATTTCCCCTGACACAATCAATGAGATAAATAGTTTTTGAAGGCATCGGTTTGCGGGTTCGCGAAGCAGCTCGCGTCACCTTGCTCAACGATGTACCCGTTTTCCATGTAGACCACACGGCTGGCGGTTTTACGCGCCACTTCCACTTCGTGGGTAACGATGACCTGCGTGATATTGGTTTCCGCCAGCTCGCGAATAATGCTCACGATCTGGGCAGTGATTTCCGGGTCCAGCGCCGCGGTCGGTTCATCAAACAGCAGTACCGCAGGCTCCATCATCAGCGCGCGGGCAATGGCTACGCGCTGCTGCTGACCCCCGGAGAGGTGCAGCGGATAGCGGTCGCTGTAGGGCTTAAGGCGCAGACGCTCCAGCAGCTTTTCGGCACGCGCGATGGCCTGCTCCTTGCTTAACCCCAGCACGCGGCACGGGGCTTCAATCAGGTTTTGCAGGACGGTCAGATGCGGCCAGAGATTGTATTGCTGGAAGACCATGCCGACGTTTTGACGCAGCTCGCGAATCGCTTTATCTGACGGGGTTTTCGCGAAATCAAAATGGTTACCGGCGATAGCCAGCGTACCGGAACGGGGCATTTCAAGCAGATTAAGGACGCGCAGAAGGGAGCTTTTGCCTGCACCGCTTGGGCCAAGTAAAACCAGCGTTTCGCCTTCCGGGCAGTTCAGCGTGATGTCAAACAGCGCCTGGTGTGCGCCGTAGAAGCAGTTAATGCCGTTTAGTTTAATACTCATCGGGGCAGTCTTTACTCATCCAGGCAATCTATAGCAATTGAGGCCGCAGATAGTACCGTTGACAGAATAGTTATGCAATATTTCTGCGTTAAAAGTTAAATATAACCCGTATTTCCTCTTAAACATAGCACAAAATAGCGAACGGCAAGGTCGGCGAGTATAAATGTCGGCATTCCGCACGAAATGCCGGACATTTTACGGGGGTAACATTTTTATCACTGATGATTTAGCGGTTCTCAATCGACTGGCGCAGCGTGCCGGCCGGGGCATGAACGCTGCCGCCGATGTAGCGCACGTCGTCCACCGCCCAGCACTGACCTTCACGGATCATCAGCACTTCATCCTGCCAGGTCTGGGTTCCCTGGGTCAGCTTCACGCGCAGCGGAATGTTCCGCGCATCGGTGTTCGGGATGGTTGACGCGCTGGCCACCTCGGCGCTGTCCGGCAGCGTGGCGCGGCTGGAGAACGGATCGGATTTCAGCAGGGCGTTATGCTGCGGATCGCGGGTTGCGTCGTTGAGCAGTTTTGCCAGGTTATCGCTCAGGTACGGGCGCAGGGCGGTCAGGTCATTCCCGCGATGCTGAATGCGGTAATCATAAAATTGTTGCGCCACGGTATCCGGGCCGCCGTCGATGCAGGGGCCGCTGCGGGTACCGATATCCTTAAAGGCTGGCGTGACCGTGGTGGTACAGGCGCTGAGCACCAGCGCGCAGGGCACTAAAAGTGTTAAAGCAGAGTAGCGCATGTTGATTTCCTTATTTATTAACTATCCTTTCAATCATAGCGTAACGAACCGATAATGCTGTGCCTAAGGCATTGAACGCTAAAGAAGGAGAAAAGAATGCAGTTTTCAACAACGCCAACCCTGGAAGGACAAACCATCACCGAGTATTGCGGCGTGGTTACCGGCGAAGCGATTCTCGGCGCGAACATTTTCCGGGATTTCTTTGCCGGCATTCGTGACATCGTCGGTGGACGCTCCGGCGCGTACGAAAAAGAGCTGCGTAAAGCGCGAGAAATTGCGTTTAAGGAGCTCGGCGAGCAGGCAAAAGCGCTGGGCGCGGACGCCGTTGTGGGAATCGATATTGATTATGAAACCGTCGGCAAAGATTCCAGCATGCTGATGGTGAGCGTAAGCGGCACGGCGGTGAAAACCCGTCGATGAAGCGTTCGCTTTCAACGCTCCTGCTGGCGATGTTGCTGGCAGGATGCGCCCCGGAAAAAGGTATTGTTGATAAAGGCGCCTACGAGCTGGATACGCGCCATCAGGCGCAGGCGGCCTATCCGCGTATCAAGGTGCTGGTAATCCACTATACCGCCGATGACTTCGACACCTCGCTTACGACCTTAACCGACAAAAACGTCAGTTCGCATTATCTGATCCCCGCGAAGCCCCCGGCACCGGACGGCAAGCCGCGCATCTGGCAGCTGGTGCCGGAGAGCGAGCTGGCCTGGCACGCCGGCATCAGCTTCTGGCGCGGCACCAACCGCATCAATGATACGTCTGTCGGCATTGAGCTGGAAAATCGTGGCTGGCAGAAAACGGCCGGGGTGAAGCATTTTACGCCATTTGAGCCTGCGCAGATTGCGGCGCTGGTGCCGCTCGCGAAAGATATCATTGCCCGCTACAGCATCAGGCCTGAAAACGTAGTGGCCCATTCGGACATTGCGCCGCAGCGCAAAGACGATCCTGGCCCGCTGTTCCCGTGGCGGGAGCTGGCTCAGCAGGGGATAGGTGCATGGCCCGATCCCGCGCGCGTGGCGTTCTATATAAACGGACGACCGCGCTTTCAGCAGGTAGATACCGTCGCGTTGCTCGATGTGCTTGCGCGCTATGGCTATGACGTGCCGGTTAACAGTACCCCGGCGCAGCAGAAACGCATCATCATGGCATTCCAGATGCACTTCAGGCCTGACCTGTGGAACGGCATCGCCGATGTTGAAACGATGGCCATAGGTGAAGCGCTCTTAGAGAAGTACGGGCAGGGGTAATCCTTCGGAATACCCCGAATCAGTTGTTTTTCCTGAAAACCCTTCAGATTAATCTTAAGTACAAACTCAATTCATTTTTAGTTAATTGACTTAAAATTATCCGGATTTAAGATAGACACATAGCTTGCTAACTAATGCAGCAGATAAATATATCGCATTCAGTTCTTAATTGTTCTCCTTGAGAACATCTTCAGAAAAATTATCGAAGATTAAGGCTTTTATAGCCTTGGTCCTGCATCTTTAAAATTTCATATCTTAAATCGGGTATAACAATGTTAAGCATCTACGCAAAAAAATTACGTCCGCAACATGAAATGGAAGCCATTATTTCCGCAACTTCAGGTTTTGAAGAAAAAACTTTAAAGAAATGGCAAAAAATATCCACGTCTGATTCGCAATATATTCATATTATCGTCAGCGGCGAAGTGGAGTTCCGACGCGAATCCGACGAGCTGTGCATGTTCACGGTAACGGGTCAGTGCATTTTTGGCCTCGCGGCTATGTACTACAATGCGACCCACATGTACGGCCTCGTTCGCGCCAACACCGTGGTGCGCTCAATCAAAAAAGACGTCTTCGCGCAGCTGATGACCGATAAAAACTTATGGCCTGAACTGACCAAAGTGCTCTCCTGGTACATTTGCATGCTGAGCAAACGCGATGATGTGCTGGTTGCCCGCAGTGCTTATTCTGTCGTACGTGAATTTTTGTACGAAATTAACGATCTAATTGTTCATCATCAGCGCGATATCAATATTTATGATTATATTCAGGGATACACCAACCTGGCGCGCAGTACCATTATTAAAATCCTCTCCGATCTGAAAAAAGGTCAGTATATTGTCGTGGAAAAGGGTCGACTCCTTAACCTGACAACGTTGCCTGAAAAATATTAACTACTCCAGCCGGTCTCCTTTCTTACTCAAAGGTGACCGGGGATCCACTTTCTGCAATGAACCTTTCTGCGAATTATCCTGCGTCTCGTCAACCGGCGGCGCGGGAATTTTGCCTTGCGAATAATCCTGCTCTTGTTCTTTTAATGCCTGCTTAAATAATTCGGTTATTGAGGCATCGTCACCGCTCGCGCTGGCGGGTACCGCATCGTGCGCTTCGGTTCCGGGTAAAGTATCCCGCGAGGTATCGTGCGGCACGCCGCCGTCAGGTGCCTGCTGCCAGTCAGCATCATCGCTGTTGATGGGCAGATCCTGCATGGCGGGAACATCAGCGTGTACCGGCGCGGGTTTCGGATGCGGATGCGGGAACGGCTTACTTACATACACGTAGTGCATATCTGAAAGCTGTGTTTCGGGTTTCGCGACGCTCGCTTTAACCGGTTCCGGCACAGGATGGCGCAGGTTCCAGTAAACGTGCGCGTACAACCCTGCCATGACCATGGCGCACAAACCTAACGCCCATAAAAGGGTATTACCGCAAATTTTTCTCAGGCTGGGGAAGCGGTATGAAAACCAGACCGCCTCCCCGGTGACGTAGCTGCGCTGAGCCGCAAGACAGATGGTAGACATTAGGAATGCTTCTCCTGCGTTTTGGCGTCTGATGTGGCCTGGAGCAATACGCTCGGCGTGGTATGGGTTTCACGCATGAGCTGCATCAGCGTGTCTTCCCCAGGAATGCCATCCACGTGCAGATTCATTTTTTGCTGGAACTCGCGGGTGCGTTTCATCATCTCCGCCGTCCAGGTCTGAGCATGGGTTTCAGGCTGGGCAAGAGCCAGGCTCAGTTGCTGATCCAGCCAGCCCATGTCTTTCGCATCGCTGGCGGCACTGATGGCGTCTTTACCTTCCGGCGTCAGGCGGTGCAGCTGGGTATAGTTCCCGGTCGCATGCTGGTTAAACCAGCTGCGGCTTACCTGCCAGGTGCGGTTGTTCATCAGCAGGTCGATAGAGGTATCCCCAACGCGGGCGACCACGGCGTAGTTAAGATGGTCACCGGTTTTGAGTTCACTGACCCACGGATAACCCTCTCGTGCCAGCGCATCCGGCGAGGCGTTGCCCTGTTTACACATCAGGTTCACCTTCGCGGCGTTTTGACACAGGGCGTCATCCGCCAAGGCGTCGTACCCCCACGTCAGGTAAAGCTGGTGCATCGCATCCGGCTGATTAACCATTTCGTTGTCGATAACCGGCAACGCGGGTGCCTCAACTTTTGGTGCCTGCTGTCTCCAGCTGACGGGCACCGGCAGTTGAACGGGAAGTTTTGCGGTGATCGAGGAGGTTAAATACCAGCCGCAGGCGGCGAACAGCACGGAAGCGAACAGTCCCACGGTCGCCAGGCGCTTACCGTGTTTTTTCGCAGGAAGGATCTCACCGGCCGCCAGGCGTAAATGACGCGGGCTAACCTGTAGCGCACGTTCGGTCCAGGCGGCCAGCATTGACAGGTGTGCCAGTTCATTCAGCTTGCTGATATTCCCTTTGGTCAGCGCGTGCATCTTACGCACGCGCGCCGGCGTAAGCGGCGAGTTCTCGCACCCGTGCTCTTCACACTGCGCCTGCACATAGCCGAGAAATTCCCGGCAGGTCAGGGGGCGAAGCGTGTGGCGGGTATGCGCATATTCACGCAGTTCAGATTGCTGCATCAGAACGGCGTCCTGATCCTTCGTGCCCATCAGCACCACGGCCAGGCGAAACTCCAGCTCCTGGGCGCGCGTGAGCAACATACCCAGCACCTCGCGGCAGCTCTCTTTCATGGCTTCGGTATGGGTAATGACCAGCACTTTCGTTCTGGCTTTCCCACCCTGCCACTGCTGCAGCACCGCATCTACCGCCTGAATCCGGTTCTTGTTCTCTTTCGTTCCCGGGTTGAGCTTGTACAGCAGGCTACTGGCGCTCAGTTTTGGAAACGCGTTGATGGCAAGAACGCCGGGCGTCGCGGTTTTCAGCGCATGGCTGAACTGACCTAACAAACGGGCGTCGTCACAAAAGAGACCGCTCACGCCCGCCTGTTGGGTTTTCTCTTTCAGCAGGTTGAACACGTCCTGATGATAGGGCACCAGAAAATCCCCGGATGAGCGGGCAATCTCCCTGAACGGCGGGTTTTTAAAATGAAAGTGGCTCTGATACATAACGACTTACCGTCTCTGATTAGGAATAGCAACAGGACGAGAAAGTAAAGCAACGCTATAGGGTGGTCAATTTGCGTGCAGGGTAAAAATATCCAGTGGATGATGCCTAACATCTGGATTTTATACGGTCAATATTTTTCTTTATGAAAGTTAGCGGCAAAGTCAGTGGTCGTATTTACAGCAGCTAATTACTATTTTCTCACATATTGGCGCAGCACGACGCTGCTTATTTTCGCTTTGTTAAAGGCCAGATGAAAAATGAGGTTCTCATTTCTGTCACGGTGGATAACGCCTTGCATTATGTTTGCGCTGTTAATTTTTTGCGGCCAGCAAGGCTATCTGACGTTTAAAGATTATAAAAAAGTTACGAATAAGTTGGCTAAATCTGATGAACAGCCACTGAAAAATCGTCGTGAAGAAAAAAAGTTCACCCTTTTCACGGCTGCGGTGCGTCAGGACAACTTACCGACTGCGACGAAAGCCCCGCTGGCAGCGGAAATAGAAGGTATCGTGCGTAGCGATGACGCCTGGCTTTCCTTCGCGGTTATCAAAACACCGGGGGGGGAGAAGAGCTATCGTGAAGGCGAGCCTCTGACCGGTTTCAACGATGCGTTTATTCAGGAAATTAACAAAGACAATGTGGTGGTTAATTACGAAGGTGCTACGCAGGTACTGGCGTTAAATAAGCCTGACTATTTTAAGGGTGGCGTTGACAGCGGCCCGGTAACCAAATCGACGAAAGATGCAGGTGCGGAAAGCGTGCATCTGGATGATTATCTGGTGCTCAAACCGTTAATCGAAAAAGGCCAGCTGGAAGGCTACAACATTAATCCAAGGAATGCCTCCTCGTTCTATAGCCATTCCGGGCTACAAAAGGGCGATGTGGCGGTAGAAGTTAACTCTGTCGATATGACCGATGAAGCAAAGGCAAAAAGTATTATTGCCAACTGGTCGAAAATGAAAGAAGCGGAGGTCGTCGTCAGACGTCACGCTCACCTTGAAAATATTCGGGTCAATGTTCTAAACAATTAACAAGTGTACAGACATGAAGAAATTTCCTTGGGCGTGCGTGGCGCTGACCGCATTGTCGTTATATTCCAGTTCGCTGCTTGCAGCCAACTTTAGCGCGAGCTTTAAAAATACCGATATCCGCGAGTTTATCGATACGGTAGGCCGCAATCTTAACAAAACCATTCTCGTCGACCCGTCCGTTCAGGGCACGGTGTCGGTCAGAACCTATAACGTGCTGACGGAAGATGAGTATTACCAGTTCTTCCTGAGCGTGCTGGATCTGTATGGTCTGTCGGTGATCCCGATGGACAACGGGATGGTGAAAGTGGTGCGCTCAAGCGTAGCCCGCACCGCGGGTGCGCCGCTGGCCGACAGCAAAAACCCGGGCAAGGGCGATGAGATCATCACCCGCGTGGTGCGCATGGAAAATGTGCCGGTGCGCGAGCTTGCCCCGCTGCTGCGTCAGCTTAACGATGCCACCGGTATCGGGAACGTGGTCCACTTCGAACCGTCCAACGTGCTGCTGTTAACCGGTAAAGCCTCGGTGGTTAACCGCCTGGTTGACCTTGTGCAGCGCGTCGATAAAAACGGTGTTCAGCGTCGCGAAATTGTGCCGCTGCGTTTTGCTTCCGCCAAAGATCTGTCGGATATGCTGAATAACCTCAACAACGAGGAGCAGAAAGGGCAGAACGCACCGCAGCTGGCCACAAAAGTGGTGGCCGATGACGAAACCAACAGCCTGGTGATCAGCGGCCCGGAAGACGCGCGCGCGCGTACCCGTTCCCTTATTCATCAGCTGGACCGTGAGCAGAACAACGAGGGGAATACCCGCGTCTTCTATCTCAAATATGCCAGCGCCACCAAAGTGGTTCCGGTTCTCACCGGGATTGGCGAGCAGCTGAAAGACAAGCCGGGCACCGCCAAAGCGAAAACCGCGAGAGCCTCAACGGATCTGAATATTACCGCCGACGAGTCAACCAACTCCCTGGTGATCACCGCGCAGCCTAACGTGATGAACTCCCTGGAGAAGGTGATCGACAAGCTGGATATTCGTCGTCCGCAGGTGCTGGTGGAAGCGATCATTGCTGAAGTGCAGGACGGCAACGGCCTGGATCTCGGCGTGCAGTGGACCGGCAAGCACGGTGGCGTACAGTTCGGCTCCACCGGCCTGCCAATCAGCCAGATTAAGAACGGCACCATGAAGGGGGCGAGCTTCACCGGCCTGGCGACCGGCTTCTTTAACGGTGATTTCGGCGCCCTGATGACCGCGCTCTCTACCGACGGTAAAAACGACATTCTCTCCACGCCAAGCGTCGTTACGCTGGATAACAAAGAAGCGTCGTTTAACGTCGGCCAGGACGTGCCGGTCCTTTCCGGTTCGCAGACCACCAGCGGCGACAACGTCTTTAACTCCGTTGAGCGTAAGACCGTCGGTACCAAGCTGAAAATTGTGCCGCAAATCAACGATGGCGACATGATCCACCTGAAGATTGAGCAGGAAGTGTCCAGCGTTGACAACAGCGCAACGGAAGACGCCAGCCTCGGCCCAACCTTCAACACCCGCACCATCAATAACGAAGTGATGGTGCACAGCGGTCAGACGGTGGTGCTTGGCGGCCTGATGGAAAATGTCACCAAACAGTCGGTCTCCAAAGTCCCGCTGCTGGGCGATATCCCGCTGGTCGGGCAGCTGTTCCGCTACACCTCGCAGGATACCTCCAAGCGCAACCTGATGGTGTTTATCCATACCACCGTCCTGCGTGACGACGAAAACTACAGCGCGGCGTCGAAAGAGAAATATGACCAGATCCGCGTTCGCCAGATGCAGCGCGCGGAGGAGAAAAAGCTCGGCATTCTTGAACCGGCGGATAACGCCGTTTTACCCGCGTTTCCGTCGACCGGCACCAGTACCCACGCCGCTCCGGTGAAAACCAGCGCGACGCGCAATCCGTTTAAAGAGTAAGGCGGAGGGGCAACGTGGACGAACTGAGTAAAACTCTGTGTAGCAGCAGCTACGCAAAAGATAACGGCGTTTTATTTTATAACAATGACGTCTATATCCGTGATGACACTCCGGCATTTGCACTGCTGGAGGTGCGCCGGGTGCTGGGACGCGCGTTTGTCCCGGTCACCCTGACGCCGGAAGCGTTTGACGAGATGCTGGCCAAAATCTGGCAGCAGAGCAGCGGCGTGTCGCAGCAGCTGGTAGACGACATGGACGCGGACATCGACCTGATGGCGTTAACCGAGGAGATCCCGGACAACGAAGATCTGCTCGATAACGACGAAAACTCGCCGGTGATCCGCCTTATCAACGCCATTCTCGGCGAGGCGGTGAAAGACGGCGCGTCGGATATTCATATCGAAACCTTTGAGCGCACGCTGAGCATTCGCTTCCGCGTCGACGGCGTGCTGCGCCCGGTGCTTCAGCCGGCGCGCAAGCTCGCGCCGCTGCTGGTGTCGCGTATTAAGGTCATGTCGAAGCTGGATATCGCCGAGAAGCGCCTGCCGCAGGATGGCCGTATCTCCCTGCGCATTGGCCGCAAGGCGATTGACGTGCGTGTCTCGACCATTCCGTCCCAGTACGGCGAGCGCGTGGTCATGCGTCTGCTCGATAAAAGCAATCTGAAGCCCGACATCAACAAGCTGGGGCTGATTGATGAAGAGCTGGAGAAGTTAAAGGGGCTGATTGACCGCCCGCACGGCATTATTCTGGTCACCGGGCCGACAGGTTCCGGTAAAAGTACCACCCTGTACGCCATTCTTTCGGCGCTGAACGGTCACGAACGCAACATCCTGACCGTTGAAGACCCGATTGAATACGAGCTGGAAGGGGTGGGGCAGACGCAGGTTAACCCGCGCGTGGACATGACCTTTGCCCGCGGGCTGCGCGCCATTCTGCGTCAGGACCCGGACGTGGTGATGATCGGGGAAATTCGCGACGGTGAAACCGCGCAAATCGCGGTGCAGGCGTCGCTCACCGGTCACCTGGTCATGTCTACGCTGCACACCAACAGCGCCGCAGGGGCGATTACGCGTCTGCGGGATATGGGGCTGGAGTCGTTTTTAATCGGATCATCGTTGCTCGGTGTCATTGCCCAGCGTCTGGTGCGCCGGCTGTGCACGCACTGCCGGACCACCAGTCCGCTGGACGCCAATGAAAAAGCGCTGTTCAGCTTTATGGACGCGCCGCCAAAAGCAATCTACCGCGCGGTGGGCTGTGAACACTGCCGCCAGAGCGGCTATCAGGGCCGTGCCGGTATTCATGAGTTCCTGGTGGTGGACAGCACCATGCGCCGCGCCATTCATGAAGATAAAGACGAAATGTCGATTGAAACGCAGCTTTTTAAGCAGGCCTACAGCCTGCGTGAAAACGGGCTGCTAAAGGTGATTAGCGGCGTGACCTCTCTGGAAGAGGTGATGCGCGTCACCGCCGAGCGTGGGGGGGATGCGTAATGGCCTTCTACGCCTGGACGGCGACGGATGCCGCGGGGAAAACCCAGCGTGGTACGCTGCAGGCCGAGGGGCAAAAGCAGGTTCGCCAGATGCTTCGCGAGCAAAAGCTGATGCCCGTCAGCATCACCGAAACCCGTGAAGCGGCGTCCGCCGGAAAAGCAAAAACCGGGGCAAAGCTCTCAACGCCGGTGCTGTCGATGTTTACCCGCCAGCTTTCCACGTTGGTCAACGCCGCGTTGCCGCTGGAGAGTGCGCTGAAGGCGATCTCTAAGCAGACGGAAGACAAAAAGCTGGCAGCGATGGTGGTGGAGATCCGCGAGAAGGTGGTGGAAGGGCACACGCTGTTTGACGCCTTCAGCCAGTTTCCGCGCACCTTCGACAAGCTCTACTGCACGCTGGTGATGGCCGGTGAAAAGACCGGCCACCTGGGCGACGTGCTGGAGAAGCTGGCGGAGTACAACGAGCAGCGCCAGAAGATGAAGAGCAAGCTGACGCAGGCGATGGTCTACCCGATCACCCTGACCGTGGTGGCCATCGCGGTCATCAGCATTCTGCTGGTGGCGGTGGTGCCGCAGGTGATTGAGCAGTTCACCCACATGAAGCAGCAGCTGCCGAGCACTACCCGCACGCTGATTGCGGTGAGCGATTTCCTGCAGGCGTACGGCATCTATATTGTGGGCATCCTGGGGGGCGGCTTTATCGGCTTTAAAACCTGGCTCAGAAATGTCAAAAACCGCTTTCGCTGGAACAGCTGGCTGGTGAACGGTTCGCCGATTAAAAAGCTGGTGTGCGCCATCAACAGCGCCCGCTATATCCGCACCCTGAGCATTCTGCAGGCCAGCAGCGTGCCGCTGCTGGAGGGGATGTATATCGCGATGGACGGTATCGAAAACCTCTACGCCCGGCAGGTGCTGGAGCAGGCGGCGGATACCGTGCGCCAGGGGGCATCCCTTTACGCGGCGCTTGAACAGGCGAAATTATTCCCGCCGACCATGCTGTATATGATTGCCTCCGGCGAAGAGAGCGGGGAATTAGGTAATTTAATGGACCGCGCGGCGGAAAACCAGGAATCAGCATTACAGCATCGCATTACATTAACGCTGTCGGTATTTGAACCGGCGCTGGTGGTATCCATGGCAACGATTGTTTTATTCATCGTACTGTCAATATTACAACCGCTTCTGCAACTTAATAATATGGTAGGTTAAATCATGGTTTTAAAACGTAAAAACCTGGCGCGCCAGGCGGGCTTCACGTTGCTCGAATTAATGGTGGTGATTGTTATTCTCGGCGTTCTGGCGAGTATGGTAGTGCCAAACTTAATGGGGAATAAAGAGAAAGCGGACGAACAAAAAGCGACCAGCGATATTGTTGCGCTCGAAGGTTCACTGGATATGTATAAGCTGGATAACCACCGCTACCCGACCACTGAGCAGGGCCTGCAGGCGCTGGTGACCAAGCCTGAAATCGCGCCAATTCCGAACGGTTACCGTGCCGATGGCTATATCCGCCGTCTGCCGCAGGACCCGTGGGGTGGAGATTATATTCTGGTTAGCCCGGGCGAGCACGGCGCGGTCGACGTCTTCTCAGCCGGTCCGGACGGTGAAGCGAATACCGCCGATGATATTACGAACTGGTCTCTCGATAAGAAAGAGAAATAATGAATAAACAACGCGGCTTTACGTTGCTGGAAATTATTCTGGCGCTGGTGATATTTGCCAGCTGCGCCATGATGGTAGTGTCAACAATACCTTCACGCAGCGGTGCGGATATATTTGGCCAGCAATTAAAAGCCCTCGTTGATTATGGTTCAGACCGTGCGGTGATGGACGGAAATATCGTCGGGCTGGTGATTACCACCGATAACTATCAGCTGGTGACGCTCGAAGATAAAAATGGCGAACGTCGCTGGGTGCCTTTATCCGCGGGGCGAATTACCACCAAAGGCTATTTCCCGGAGGAGATGCACGTTTCGCTCTCGCCGCAGCGCCTTGCCGCCACGGTAACCTCCGACCCGCAGGTGCTCTTTTTACCGGACGGCGAAATCAGCCGCTTCACGCTGACGCTGCAAAGCTACGACAAACAGCACCATTTCCGCGTGGTGTCGCAAGGCGCGGCCCCGGTATCGGTAGAAAACGATGGCTAACGGCAATAAAAAGCAAAAGGGGATGACGCTGCTGGAGGTAATGGTCGCGCTGGTGATCTTCTCCACCGCCGCGCTGGCTCTGATGAACTCCGTCACCCTGAACGTGCGTTTTACCCACGGTCTGGCCGAAACGCTGCAGGCCAGCTGGGTGGCGGAAAATCAGCTGGCGGAAGCGCAGCTCACGAAAACCGACTTCCCGGACGCTGAGGAGCAGGGGACGGAAATCATGGGCGGACGCAGCTGGAACTGGCGCAAGCAGCGGGTAAAAACCGCCGACAACGTCTGGGCGAACGCGATCCGCGTCTACGCGGAAGGCGACGACAGCCAGCCGGTTATTGCCCTGCACATCATTCCGCCGGGAGAGAGCAAGTGAAAAAAACGCGACGCCAGCGCGGATTTACCCTGCTGGAGATCATGATTGCCCTGACCATCTTCGCGGTGATCAGCACGCTGGCCTGGCAAATTCTGGACGGCGCGATGCGCACCAGTTCGGCGACGGATGCCAGCGCCGCAAAGCTCAACCAGCTGCAGCGGGCCTGGAATCTGATGGAGCGCGATTTTTATCAGCTTCAGGCGCGCGCGCCGCGTAACGAGCCGGAACTGTTTCGTCAGGAGGGCGATGCCCTTGAGCTGACCACCCTGAACGGGGTGAGTGGAACGGTTCAGCTGGAGCACGTGCGCTGGCGGCTGGAAGAGGGGCGTCTGTATCGCGACGTCTGGCCGGTGATTGACGGCCCGGCGGACGTTAAACCCGATGAGGTGCCGATTGTCAGCGAGGTGAAATCCCTGCAGTGGCGTTTTTACCGTCAGGGCTGGCAGAAAAGCTGGAGCGACGCGGCGCATCTGCCGGACGGCGTGGAGCTGACGCTGACCATGGAAAACGGTGACACCTGGCGCTGGGTCTTCACGACCCCGGGCGATATGCCCGAAGCGGATGCGCCCGCCGCTGCGTCTGCGCCGCCACCAGCACCAGCACCAGCACCAGCACCGGAAGCAAAATCATGAGTGCATTACGTAAACAGAAAGGGGTCGCGCTGCTGGTGGTGCTGATCCTGCTGGTCATGATGTCGGCGCTGGCCGCCAAAATCAGCCAGCAGTTCTGCCGCAACCTGCAGAAAACCCATTACCAGGTGAGCCAGCAGCAGCTGCGCTGGGCGATGCAGGCGCAGGAAAAGGTGGTGAAAGACCGCCTGCAGGCCGACGCCAGCGGTGAAAACAAGGCCCTGAACCTTGACGGCGACTGGCATCAGCCGCTGGAAACCCGGGGCGAAGATTACACGGTGGTCAGCCAGGTGGAAGACGCGCAGGACTGCTTTAACGTCAACAACCTGCTGGCCGCAGATAAAATACCGCAGGGGCAAAACGCGCCCGCCGTGCCGGAAAAACCGCGTAACGAGCAGATTGTTGAACAGATCCTGACGGAAAGCGGCATCAGCCACGCTACGGCGGAAGAGGTGTATCAACAGCTAGTGGACTATCTCGATGGTGACGCGACGACGGCCAAAGACGGTGCAGAGAGCGATGCCTGGGCCGGCGTCGTGCCTGCCCGCCAGCCCGCAAACCAGATGATGCGCACCATTGCTGAGATCAAACAGCTGCCCGCGTTCCCGGCAGCGGCATACCCGAAGGTGAGCAAGTTGCTCTGCGCGCTGCCGGACTCTGCCAGCAAAGTGGATGTGAATACCCTGAAACCGGAGCAGGCCGCCTTACTGGCCGCCCTGTTCCCCGGAAAATTAACGGAAGATGACGCCGTTCGCCTGATTGATTCGCGTCCAGAAACCGGCTGGGAAAATATGGAAACCTTCAGCAAGGCGCTGGAGCAGACCTTCCCGCAGTTGAAAGACGATCTCCCGCAGGTGGCTGAGCTTCTCTCCATCAGCAGCCGGTATTTCCGGGTGAACTATACCGGCAATACCGATGAATTAACGCTTCGCGTGGTTAGCCAGCTTCAGGTCAATAACGAAGCCGGTGAGATCGTGACGTGGCAACGTCGTTACCGAATGATTGAATAAGAAAAGTAGATCGCTATGAAACAGGTACTTTTTGTTCGTCCCGATAACCGCGAGGGCGGGAAAATAATGGGGTGTGTCTCCGGCAGCCAGCAGGTTGAGACGCTGGAGAGCCTGGACGCGCTGGCGGACCATCCACTGGCGTCCCGTGTTTGTCTGCTGCTGCCCGCCAGCAGCATGATCTTCCGTCATTTTACGCTGCCGAAAAAAGTCGCCTCTCAGGCGACGGCGTTCTCCTGGATGGCGGAAGAGACGCTGATTGGCGACGTGGATAATCTCCACTGGACGGTGCTGAACAAAAAAGGTGCCGAAGTGGATGCGGTGGCGATAGACGCCGATCTGCTGCGCGGGTGGTTAAACCGCTGTCAGGAGGCGGGGTTAAAGGTGATTCAGGTGCTGCCGGATGCCTGGCTGCTGCCCGTGACGGCTGGCGGAAGTACCCTCGTCTCCCTGGATGACAGCTACTGGCTGCGTTTATCACCGCATATTGCCAGTGAGATGGAAGCGAGCCTGCTGCCGCTTCTGATGCAGAAGGCCGGAGAGGGGGAGGTGTGCTGCTACGGTGAAGCGCCTGCCGGCGTCGCGGTCGACATCGCCCAGCCCTGGCAGCATCCGCTGGTGCTGATCCAGCCCCAGTGGCAAGCCTGCCGCGTCACGCTCCTGCACGGCGAATTCAGCGCGAAAGCGGGCTCGGGGAAAGCCTCGAAGGGCATCAAAGCGGCAATTGCCGCGGCGGGTCTGCTCTCTCTCGGCCTGTTGCTGGGCCCGCGCGTCGCCATGGCCTGGATGCTGGTGCAGCAGGAAAATCAGATTCAGCAGGAGATCCTGCAGGTTTATCAGCACCATTTTCCGAGCATGCGCCAGCAGACCAATATCAAATATCACTTTGGTCAAAACATGAAAAAGCAGAGCAAAGGGGTGTTTCTGCAGCTGGAAGATCTGGAGAAAGCCAGGCAGGCCGTGCCCGCGCTGGAGATCACGCTGCTCGAATACGATACTCAGCAAAACACGCTGACGCTGAGCGCCAGTTCGCAAAGCCAATCCGCGTTGCAGACGTTTGTAAACCAGGCGGGGGAATATTTTGATTTCACCTTACAGCCTGTTTCGACCTCTGCTCCTTATACCGCCATGATCGCAGGGAAATATAAATGAAAGAGCGAATCACGCAGCTTAAGTCTCGTTACCAGAATTACAGTGCCAGGGAAAAAATTATTCTGAAAATATGTGCCGTCGCGATAGTGGGGGCAGTTATTTATTACGCGGGAATGGTTCCGCTGGATAATATGATTCAGAACAGTAAGGCCACGCTGAGCAGACAAAAAGAGACGCTGAACTGGATGCGCAGTGAAATAGATAAAAACCATCTTCAGGTCCAGATTGTCAAAACGGATAATCCGCGCACGGTGGTGGAGAACAGCGCCCAGGAAATTCATCTGCCTCTGACAGACGTGCGTCAGGATGGGCAAACCTTATCGTTCGTGGTCAGTCGCGTAAATGTCTATGAATTAAAGAGCTGGCTGCGGGAAATAAACCAGACCTCCGGCGTCAGGCTGCAGAAAATGAACCTCACGCCGGTCGACCACCTCAGCGATGTGAAAGCGGAAGTCCAGCTCACCTGGAGCAAAAAGGCATGAACACGTTCGCGCTGATGCGGGACGTATACCCGGTGGGGTTCCCGGTAATGAGTGCGATCTTCGGCAGTATTATCGGGAGCTTTCTTGGGGTGGTTGCCGAACGCGTGCCGGGCATGGTGATGCAGGAGGAGGGGGGCGGTAATCTGCTCTTTCCGGCCTCGCACTGCCCGGTGTGCCAGCACAGCCTGACCGCCTGGGAGAATATCCCGCTGGTCAGCTGGCTTATGTTACGCGGGCGCTGCTGCCAGTGCAGAACGGCTATCCCCTTGCGGCTATTTTTAATCGAACTTTTTTCCGCACTGTTTTGCGGCATCACCGCCTGGTGTATGCCAGACATCCTGTCCCTTTTCGCCCTGTGGCTGCTGGCCGCTTTTTTGCTGCCCCTGGCAATGATTGACTGGCGGCATCAGCTCCTGCCGGATTGTCTGACGCAGCCTCTGCTGTGGGCAGGATTATTGTTCCATGCGTTTGACCACCAGATGCCGCTGCGCGATGCGCTGTTCGGTGCGGTCGCGGGCTATCTCTCCCTCTGGCTGCTCTACTGGGCATTCCGTCTGATTACCGGGCGGGAAGGGCTGGGATATGGCGATTTTAAACTGCTGGCGGCCCTGGGCGCCTGGTGCGGCTGGCAGGCGCTGCCTTCAATTGAACTCGCGGCAGCGTTGAGCGGTATTGTGGGTTATTTCACATTAAATAATTTAAATAAAAATAACCTCACTATTTCTTTCGGACCGTATCTCTCATTTGCTGGAATAGTGGTGTTTATTGGACAGCAGTTTGCTTTCATATTTTAAATATACAGGTCAAGTTTTTTTATAAATTTTTTTGACGGTGGAAGAGAAGGACGCCTCTTTGCGCTCAGTGTATCGTAAAGGATATAAGCTACACGGAATTTGGGCTTGTATCTTTTTATGGAGGAATACAACGCAGCAAAACGTTTTTGGTCACGGTTTTCAGGTTGGTTAAATACGCATTACGCGAAGAGATCCCATGCTCTCAAGGAAGACATGGATTATTAACGTTACGAATAAATTTATCAGGAAATAAAAATGAAATTTATGAAGCCTAAATATCTGGCGCTCTTTATTGCGGCGGCAACCAGCTCCGCATTTGCAGCGGCACCAGGCGCACCGACGATCGGCTATGGCAATGACAAATTTGCCCTGGTGGAAATCGATCAGACCGCTCAGGATTATAACAATCTGGTCAAAGTGCATAACGATGGCGTGGATGTAAAAGTGGAGTGGAACGTCTGGAGTGGCGATGCGCCAACCTCAGCTAAAGTTCTGCTGGACGGACAGACCGTATGGACCGGTGCAGGCGGCGCGACAGGCTCTGCAACGTTCAAGGTGAAGAAGGGCGGACGCTATCAGGAACAGGTTGAAGTCTGTAACACCAGCGGCTGTGCGAAAAGCGCCAGCAAGCTGATTATCGTTGCGGATACCGACGGTAGCCACCTGCTGCCGCTGAATGCGCCACTGCAGGAGAACAACAAAGCCTTTGCGAAACACACTGACAAAGTGGTTGCCGCCTACTTCCCGGAATGGGGCGTTTACGATCGTAACTTCCCGGTAGATAAAATTCCTGCGGCTAACCTCAACCACATTCTGTACGGCTTCATTCCAATCTGTGGCGGTGACGGTATCAACGACGGCCTGAAAACCATCGAAGGCGGCAACAGCTTCCGCGTGCTTCAGAACGACTGTAAAGGCCGTCCTGACTTCACCGTGGCGATCCACGACCCATGGGCTGCGATTCAAAAATCTCAGGCTGGCGTTTCCAACTGGGATGACCCGTACAAAGGTAACTTTGGCCAGCTGATGGCGCTGAAAAAAGCGCATCCGGACCTGAAAGTGCTGCCATCCATCGGTGGCTGGACGCTCTCCGATCCGTTCTTCCACATGGGCGACCCGGCAATCCGTGCCCGCTTCGTCTCCTCTGTTAAAGAGTTCCTGCAGACCTGGAAATTCTTTGACGGTGTGGATATTGACTGGGAATTCCCTGGCGGCGGCGGTGTGAGCGAAACGCTGGGCAACCCGCAGCAGGATAAAGCGACCTATACCGCGCTGATGCATGACCTGCGCACCATGCTGAACGAGCTGTCTGCTCAGACTGGCCGTACCTATGAACTGACCAGCGCCATCGGTGCCGGCCGCGATAAGATTGAAGACGTGGATTACACTGCGGCTCAGCAGTACCTCGACCACATCTTCCTGATGAGCTACGACTTCTACGGCGGCTGGAGCAACACCGTTCTGGGCCACCAGGCTGCACTGCGTGCGCCAGCATGGCGTCCTGACACCGATTACACCACTGAAAACGGCGTAAATGCGCTGCTTTCCCAGGGTGTACAGCCAGGCAAGATCGTGGTGGGTGCGGGCATGTATGGCCGTGGCTGGACCGGCGTGCATGGCTACACCGGTAACAATCCGTTCACCGGTACCGCAACCGGTATGGTGAAAGGCACCTGGGAACCAGGCGTGGTTGACTATCGTCAGATCGTCAACGAATACAAAGGCAAACCGGGCTGGGAATACGGCTACGATGCTGACGCGGAAGCGCCTTACATCTTTAACAAAACCACCGGCGATCTGATCACGTATGAAGATGCGCGCTCAACGACGGCGAAAGGTAAGTATGTTCTGGCGAATAAACTGGGCGGTCTGTTTGCATGGTCTATCGACTCTGATACCGGCGACATTCTGAACGCGATGAACGAAAGCCTGCTGGGCGGTGATTCTACTCCGGTTAACCCGGTCGTCACTAACCACGCGCCAATCGCGTCATCAGCGGATCAGAACGTATCTGGCCCGGCAACCGTCACGCTTGATGGTTCTGCTTCCAGCGATCCGGACGGCGATGCGATCACCTACAAATGGACCCAGGTTTCTGGCCCATCTGTAACCATCGCTAACAGCACCAAAGCGAAAGCAACCTTCAACGTTGCAGCAGCGACCACCGACCAGACCATGACGTTCCGCCTGACGGTAACGGATGCAAAAGGTCTGAGCAACGCGATTGATGTGCAGGTTGTGAACAAAGCGCCGAAAGCGAACCAGGCACCCGTTGTCAACCAGATGGAAGCGGTAACGCTGCAGGCAGGGGAAACCTATTCTCTGCATGCACAGGCTGCGGATCCAGACGGTGATGCGCTGACCTACGTCTGGAGCGTTCCAGCGGACATGCACGCTACCGGTACTGATACCGCTAACGTGAGCATCACTGCGCCAGACGTTGCTTCTACATCGACTTACACCCTGAGCGTGGTTGTCGGCGATGGTAAAACCAGCGTGCAGTCTAACGTGCAGGTGACTGTGAATCCGAAACCGGCTGACGTAACGCCACCGGCTGATGAGGTGACCCCACCAGCTGACGACGTGACCCCTCCGGCTGATGACGTGACTCCGCCATCTGACGAGGGCACGGCAACCGGCAGCTGCGACGCGCCTGTTGATGCTAACGCCAGCAAGTATGCCGCGTGGGATGCCAGCAAAATCTACAACAATGGCGATACCGTCAGCTTCGACCATCTGGTGTGGAAAGCGAAGTACTGGACGCAGGGCAACCAGCCTGGCTTCGGTGTGGACGCATGGGAACTGGTCAGCGACGTGAAGATGAACTGGCGTTCTGACCTGGTCTACAACGGCGGTGATACCACCACCTACGAGGGCAACGTTTACCGTGCCAAATGGTGGACCCATGGTGATAACCCGGCTAACAGCGATGTATGGGTGAAAGAAGGTCCTTCAACAGACTGCAAATAATCTGGCCCGATAAACACTCACCATCCCCGTGAGGGATGGTGAGTGATTCAAAATTCATTTTACAGGATGTTGCTAAGGAGAAATCACTGACGCTTACAGCAGGTAAAAATGAAAAAGGTAATATTGTTGTTATTGATAATAAGCCAAAGCGCACTGGCAAATTGTTGGGACAGAGCAGCGCACTATTATCATGTCGATCCGTATTTATTGTATGCCATAGCCAATGTTGAATCCGGTATGAATCCGTATGCGGTTGGGCAAAATCATGACGGCACGCGTGATGTCGGGCTGATGCAAATTAACAGTACACATTTTACGGAGCTGGAAAGCAGAGGCATTGACGAATATCGGCTGATGACCGAACCCTGTACCTCCATCATGGTCGGCGCCTCCATCCTTTCAGGGATGATCAAGGTGTACGGCTATAACTGGGAAGCGGTAGGCGCCTATAACGCCGGTTTAAAAAAAGAGAATTATCCGCAGCGAATGAAGTATGCGCATAAGGTCTGGAAAAAATATCAACAGTTGAAATTAGCGGCGCAATATTAAGGTTTTTTATTTTTGAAGAATTCCCGAGGGTGTTCTTCGAAAAGCGAAAACAGCTGTCTGTGGTTTATTTATTAACGGATTAATACATAAGCCGGGATTTAACTTTAACTTCAATTAACAGGAATACTGAAATGAATAAAAGGACGTTACTGAGTGTACTCGTTGCCGGCGCATGCGTAGCACCGTTTATGGCGCAGGCTGCCTCGCTGCAGGCGACCACCAGTGAACCATACACCATGAAAGCCAGCGATCTGGCGAAGAAAGAGAAGGAATTGACGGATTTCCCGCTGATGGCCTCCGTTAAAGAGACCATCAAGACTCTGGACAACGCTCAGGTTGAACTGATTGAACCAGGCCGCGCGGCGAACCCGGAAAACGTGAAGCGCGTGGAAGGGATTGTGAAAGCCAGCGACTGGGAATACCTGTTCCCGCTGCGTGCTCAGGCATACACCTACAGCAACTTCCTGAAAGCGGTAGGTAAATTCCCGGCGCTGTGTAAGACCTACAACGACGGCCGTGACAGCGACGCGATCTGCCGCAAAGAGCTGGCAACCATGTTTGCTCACTTTGCCCAGGAGACCGGCGGTCACGAAAGCTGGCGTCCGGAAGCCGAATGGCGTCAGGCGCTGGTGCACGTGCGTGAAATGGGCTGGAGCGAAGGCCAGAAGGGCGGCTATAACGGCGAATGTAACCCGGACGTCTGGCAGGGCCAGACCTGGCCGTGCGGTAAAGACAAAGACGGCGACTTCCTGAGCTACTTCGGTCGCGGTGCGAAGCAGCTGTCCTACAACTACAACTACGGTCCATTCTCTGAAGCGATGTACGGCGACGTACGTACGCTGCTCGACAAACCTGAGCTGGTGGCGGACACCTGGCTGAACCTGGCGAGTGCAATCTTCTTCTTCGCCTATCCACAGCCGCCAAAACCAAGCATGCTGCAGGTTATCGACGGCACGTGGCAGCCGAACGATCACGATAAAGCCAACGGTCTGGTCCCTGGCTTCGGCGTGACCACCCAGATCATCAACGGCGGCGTAGAGTGCGGCGGCCCGACTGAAATTGCCCAGTCGCAGAACCGTATCAAGTACTACAAAGAGTTCGCGAACTATCTGAAAGTGCCCGTTCCGGCCAATGAAGTGCTGGGCTGCGCCAACATGAAGCAGTTCGACGAATACGGTGCCGGTGCCCTGAAGATTTACTGGGAACAGGACTGGGGATGGAGCGCTGATACGCCGGACGGTAAGACCTACTCTTGCCAGCTGGTGGGCTACCAGACGCCGTTCAGCGCCTTTAAAGACGGTGACTACACCAAGTGCGTGCAGAAGTTCTATAACGTCAATATCGTAAACGATGACGGCTCTGCCGTAACGCCGGACGAAACCCCGGTAACGCCAACGCCTTCCGAAGATGAAACGCCGGCACCGGCACCAGCGCCGACGCCGGATGAAACCCCGGCAGAGCCTGTAGTGGCAAACCATGCACCGGTTGCGCATATTGCGGGTCCAATCGGGGCTGTTGACGCGGGCGCACAGGTCTCTCTGAGCGCCGAAGGTTCTACCGATGCCGACGGCAATAAGCTGACCTATACCTGGCGCTCCCAGGACGGCCAGACCGTGACCGGCGAAGACAAAGCGGTAGTGACCTTCACTGCACCTGAGTCTGCAACGGCGCAGCAGATTGAAGTGAGCCTGACCGTCAGCGACGGCGAGCTGAGCAGCACCACAACGTACCTGTTGAACGTGAAAGCGAAAGCGTCAACGCCATCTGAAGACGGTTCGTCTTACGCGGCGTGGAGCGCGAACAGCAAGTACAACGCAGGTGATATCGTGAACAACCACGGTAAACTGTTCCAGTGCAAACCGTTCCCGTACAGCGGCTGGTGTAACAGCGCCCCGGCATACTATGAACCAGGCGCAGGTCTGGCATGGGCTGATGCCTGGACGGCTCTGTAAAAGCGAAACGGCAACCGAAAGGTTGCCGTTTTAGTATTTGCACTTTCCCCTCACCCTAACCCTCTCCCCGGAGGGGCGAGGGGACGGTACGGTGCTGTTGCAGGCGGGCAAAACGCTAGCGATGAAGCTTCCCGTGATCCCGTAACCATGCCGCCGTGCGCATAATGCCTTCATCCAGCGTCACTATCGGCTTATACCCCAGCTCGTTCTCCGCCCGCGAAATATCCAGCGTAAAATCAAAGTTGAGCTTCGATACCCCATAGTGCGTCAGCGCAGGCTCTTTGGCGGATTTACTGCCAAAACGTTCCATGCTGCGGGCGATCATGTCCAGCATCGGGTAGGGCACGGAACGGATACGGCAGTCGATCTGCAGTTCATCAATCAGCCGCTGCACAATACTGCGCAGCGTACAGGGTTCGCCGTTGGTGATGTTATACGCGCGCCCGGAAATCAGTTTGTCGCAGTCTGGCTGGCTCGCCAGCCACATGGCGTGGACGGCATTTTCGTAATAGGTCATATCCACCAGCGCATCGCCGCCGCGCGGCAGCAGCACGCTGCCGTAGTGGTGCATCATCTGCGCCAGACGCGGAATAAACACCTTGTCGTGCGGCCCGAACAGGCTCTGCGGGCGCAGGACCGTAAAACGGGTGTGCGGGTTTGACTGGGCCAGCAGGTCGATCACCTCTTCGCTGGCCGCTTTACTGCGGGCAAACTCACAGGCAAAGCGAGCAGGACGGAAATCCTCCTGCACGTCGCGATGGTGGTGATAGTCGAAATAGAGCGACGGAGAGGAGATATGAATAAAGTTACGCACGCCCCAGGCGACGGCCCATTCGCCCAGACGACGCGTGGCGCGCACGTTGGCGAGATCGAAGGCTTCCTGGGTTCCCCACGGGGAGGTAAAACTGGAGCAGTGCCACAGCGTGTCGATACCGGCGAGCATCACCTTCGCCTGCGAGGAGACCAGCTCCGTCAGGTCGGCATGGACGAACTCCGCGCCCATTTTTTGCAGCAGTTTACCCATCGCTTCGTTGCGACCGGTGGCCCTGACGCTGATGCCCTTGTTGCGCAGAAATTCGACCGCATTTCGGCCTAAGCCGCTGGTCGCCCCGGTAACCAGTACCTTCATATCAATCCACTGTGTTGAAAAGAATTTCGTGCGCATTCTTTCGTGAATTACGATGTGTTGCAATGGGAAAGGTGAAAGAAAGAGGGTTTTATTGAGTTATTTTCGTCTTTTGTTCTGCCAGTTGCGCAATGCGTTTCGCCATCCCTCTGAAGATAAACAGGTGCGCGGGGATCATCAGTAGCCAATAGAACAGACCCGGCATCCCGTGCGGGTGCCACCAGGCGCGAACGTCCAGTTCCCGGTAGTCGCCTTTGTCCCTGAGCGTAAAGCAGAGCCGCCCCAGGCCCGGGGCCTTCATGCCAAACAGCAGCGCCAGCTGTTTTTCCGGTTCGACGATGATGACTTTCCAGCTGTCGACCGTGTCGCCCACGTTGAGATATGGGGCGGCAGGGCGACCTTTCGCCAGACGATGGCCTACCAGCAGATCCAGCGCGCCGCGCGTTTGCCAGAGGATATTGCCGAAGAAATAGCGCTCTTTGCCGCCGATCTGGTTCACTACCTCCCACAGCGCGTGGAGGCTGGCAGAGGTTTTTACCGTGCAGCCTGCCTGCTTCGGGTAATAGCCGTATTCAGGCCGCCAGCGGGCAAAGGCCTGGGCGTCGTAACCCCAGTCGCTGGAGTTCACCAGCTTCTCTTCTTCCTTCAGCGTATGGCGCACCGCGTCGTCAAAGCGGATCAATTCCTGGGGGATCAACGCGCGCAGCGCGCGATCGTCCGCCAGCAGATCGTGCTTCAGCCCCTGGATCAGCGCCTTCGCGGTCGTCGGGGGAACCGAGGTGATCACATTCAAAAACCACACTGATATCCAGCGGGTCGGGAAGGGGATGGGGATAAGCCAGCGGCGGCGTCCGCTGACGCGCATGAAATGTTCGAACTGCTCCTGATAGCTCAGCACCTCCGGGCCAGCGGCTTCCAGCACGCGGTGTTGCTCTGTCGGGTGATCCAGCAGGGCCACCAGATAATGCAGCAGGTTCTCCAGCGCAATCGGCGTGGTGCGCGAACGCACCCAGCGCGGCGGCGTGAGCACCGGCAGGTTGTAGACCATGTCGCGCATCACCTCGAAGGCGGCGGAACCCGCGCCGACGATGATCCCGGCGCGCAGCTCGGTGACGGGAATATTCGCCCCGCGCAGCGTGTCGGCCGTCAGCTGGCGGGCGCGCAGGTGATCGGACTGCTCGTGTTCGGGCACCTGAAGCGAGCTTAAAAAAATCACCTGCTTCACCGACGTTTGCAGCAGGGCATCGCGGACGTTCATCGCCACCTGCCGCTCGTGGGCGATGAAATCGCCGCCTTCGCCCATACTGTGAACCAGGTAGTAAAGCGTGTCGACCCCTTCCAGCAGCGCGGGAAGCTCCTTCGGCCAGTTGAGATCGACGTTGTGACAGGTCACGCCTGGCAAAGTGAGTTTTTGCAGACGCTCGGTGTTGCGTGCCGCTGCCCGCACCTGATGCCCCTGCTGGCTTAACGCAGAGGTGAGATGCTGACCAATATATCCGCTGGCGCCAAGCACCAGAATGCGTTGCGGCACGTGATGCTCCTTAGCGCTGTAAAAACGCCTGCCAGTGTTTCACCACGTCCGCCAGCTGTTCGCGGCTCGCGTCGAGATGCATCACCAGACGCACGATCGGGGAGGCGTTGATCAGCACGCCACGCGCTTTCATAAATTCGCCCAGCGCAGCAGCGTGCTCTTCGCCCACGCGAACGAACAGCATGTTGGTGTCGTGACGCATCACGTCTGCGCCGATCTCGCGCAACTGCGTCGCCATCCACGCGGCGTTGTCGTGATCGTCCTTAAGGCGGGCGACGTTATTTTTCAACGCGTACAGCCCCGCGGCCGCCAGAATGCCGGCCTGACGCATGCCGCCGCCGGTCATTTTACGCCAGCGGTTGGCGCGCTTGATGTAGTCCGCATTGCCGACCAGCAGGGAGCCCACCGGCGTACCCAGACCTTTAGAAAGGCAAATGGTGAACGAGTCGCAATATTGCGTTATCTCTTTCAGTTCGCAGCTGTACTCCACCACGGCGTTGAAGATACGCGCGCCGTCAACGTGCAGGCCGAGCCCTCGCTCGCGGGTAAATTCCCACGCCGCTTTCAGGTACTCGCGCGGCAGGACTTTGCCGTTGTGGGTGTTTTCGAGGCTGAGCAGCCTGGTGCGGGCGAAGTGAATATCGTCGGCTTTGATTTTCGCCGCCACCTTGTCGAGCGGCAGGGAGCCGTCCGGTGCGGCGTCAATCGGCTGCGGCTGAATGCTGCCGAGCACGGCAGCACCGCCGGCTTCGTAGAGATAGTTATGCGCGCCCTGGCCGACGATATACTCTTCACCGCGCTCGCAGTGGCTGAGCAGCGCCACCAGGTTCGCCTGCGTGCCGGTTGGCAGGAACAGGGCGGCCTCCTTGCCGCTCAGCTCTGCCGCATAGCGCTGCAGTTCGTTGACCGTCGGGTCATCGCCGTAGACGTCATCCCCGACCGGGGCGGCCATCATCTCTTCTAGCATGGCGCGGCTCGGGCGGGTAACGGTATCACTACGCAAATCAATCATTTCACATCCCTTTAGTTTAAGAGGTCATGCGAAATGTTTTACCTGAGCCAGTTGGTTTTTGCCAGTTCGATCACTTCGTCACCGCGCCCGCTGATGATGGCGCGCAGCATGTAGAGGCTAAAACCTTTGGCCTGCTCCAGCTTGATCTGCGGCGGGATGGCCAGCTCTTCTTTGGCGACGACGACATCTACCAGTACCGGGCCGTCAATAGAGAAAGCGCGCTGCAGGGCTTCATCCACCTCGGAGGCTTTCTCTACCCGAATACCGGTGATGCCGCAGGCTTCGGCGATGCGCGCGAAGTTGGTGTCGTGCAGCTCGGTGCCGTCCGTGAGATAGCCTCCGGCCTTCATCTCCATCGCCACGAAGCCCAGCACGCTGTTGTTAAAGACCACGATTTTCAGCGGGAGCTTCATCTGCACCACCGACAGGAAATCCCCCATCAGCATGCTGAACCCGCCGTCACCGCACATCGCCACCACCTGGCGCTCCGGCGCCGTCGCTTTTGCGCCCAGCGCCTGCGGCATGGCGTTTGCCATCGAGCCGTGGTTGAACGAGCCGAGCAGTCGGCGTCTGCCGTTCATCTTCAGATAGCGTGCCGCCCAGACGGTTGGCGTGCCGACGTCGCAGGTAAAAATGGCGTCGTCGTCCGCAAAATGGCTGATCTGCTGCGCCAGATACTGCGGGTGAATGGCTTTGTCGCTCGGTTTGGCGAGGTCGTCCAGCCCCTTGCGCGCGTCGCGATAATCGCTCAGGGCTTTATCGAGGAACTTGCGATCGGTTTTCTCTTCGAGAAGCGGCAGCAGGGCGGCAAGGGTGGATTTGATATCGCCCACCAGCGCCATATCGACCTTACTGTGCGCGCCGATGCTGGCCGGGTTGATATCAATCTGAATAATTTTGGCATCCGTCGGGTAGAAGGCACGGTACGGGAACTGGGTGCCGAGCAGAATGAGCGTGTCGGCGTTCATCATGGTGTGGAAGCCGCTGGAGAAACCGATAAGCCCGGTCATGCCCACATCAAAGGGGTTGTCGTATTCCACGTGCTCTTTGCCGCGCAGGGCGTGGACGATCGGCGCTTTGAGCTTACCGGCGAACTCAAGTAATTCTTTATGCGCGCCCGCGCAGCCGCTGCCGCACATCAGGGCGATATTGCTGGAGTAACGGAGCAGCTGCGCCAGCTTTTTCAGCTCTTCTTCGGCAGGCGTTACCACGGGCTGTGGGGCGTGATACCAGTGGGTGCTGGCCCCTTCCGGCGCGGCCTTGAGCGCCACGTCGCCGGGGATAACGACAACTGACACACCACGGTTCAGCACGGCCTTGCGCATGGCGATCGCCAGCACCTGCGGGATCTGCTCCGGGGATGAAACCAGCTCGCAATAGTGGCTGCATTCACGGAACAGCTCCTGCGGATGCGTCTCCTGAAAATAGCCACTGCCGATTTCGGAAGAGGGGATATGGGCGGCAATCGCCAGCACCGGCACGTGGTTACGGTGGCAGTCGAACAGGCCGTTGATCAGATGCAGGTTGCCCGGCCCGCACGAGCCCGCACACACGGCCAGCTCTCCGGTGAGCTGCGCTTCGGCACCCGCGGCGAAGGCGGCGACCTCTTCATGGCGGGTGGGCATCCACTCGATGGTCTTCATCTTGTTGAGGCTGTCGCTAAGCCCGTTCAGGGAATCGCCGGTTACGCCCCAGATACGTTTTACACCTGCCTGTTCAAGGGTCTTCGCTATGTATGCAGCCACGGTTTGTTTCATGGTTGTCCGTCTCCTTTTTGTGATATCGCTTACAAGCTTAGAAGAAAGTCACTTTATTGCCTGCTCTATACCCCTCAATTAAAGGTGGTTTTCCTGTGCAATTATTCAGCATAATCTGGTCATCACTTGGATGGAAACAGGAATCATTTCAAATGGTTAAATCATTGTTAATTGCTGTTAATGAAAAGCTGTCGTGCGACGATTTTGGCAAACTCTTGTTACGACTTACCGTCGGCGGGCTGATGCTGTTTCACGGTTTGCACAAGCTATTGGGCGGTGTGGGGTTCATCAGCGGCATGCTGGTGGAAAAAGGGTTGCCGGGGTTTATCGCTTACGGCGTGTTGGTTGGTGAAGTGGTGGCACCGATACTGATTATTGTCGGCCTCTTTACGCGCCCGGCCGCGCTGGTGCTGGCGTTTACGATGATTGTGGCGTGGCTGATGGTGGGAATGGATGAGACATTCGCGCTCGATAAGGTCGGTGCATGGGCGATTGAAAGCCTGGTGTACTTCTTTATTGGCTCGCTGGCGGTGGCGTTTTTAGGGGCAGGGCGGTTTGCGCTGGGGAAAGGTCCGGCGTGGCGGTGAAAGCAACAAAAGCCCGGTGGCGCTAACGCTTACCGGGCCTGCGAAGAGCCAGCACGTACAAAGTAGGCCAGGTAAACGCAGTGCCACCCGGCAAAAATGGTGGCACCGCATCACATTACGCCAGCACCAGATCGCCCTGCGGGTGGCATGAACATGCCAGCACGTAACCCTCGGCAATCTCCGCGTCGGACAGCGTCATGGTGCTGGTGACGGTGTACTCCCCGGAAACCACTTTCGTCTTACAGCAGCCGCACACGCCCGCCCGGCAGGCCGCTGCTACCGGCACCTTGTTGCTTTCCAGCGCTTCCAGCAGCGTGGTGCCCACGCGGCCAAAGAAGGTCTGCGCGGGCTGCAGCTTGGTGAACTGAATCCCGCTGCTTGCCGCTTCCGCCACCGGCGTGAAGAACTGCTCTTTAAAGAAACGGGTTACGCCGAGCGCTTTCACCTCTTTCTCCACGATATCCATGTACGGCGCCGGGCCGCAGGTCATTACGGTACGGTTCGCAATGTCCGGCACGCTTTGCAGCAGCTCACGGCTCAGGCGGCCGGGCACAAAGCCGTGCGTCGCGTTATGTTCCGCCACCAGCGTCACCGGATAATCACGCCACTCCTCGGCGAAAATGACGTCTTCCGGAGAGCGCACGCTGAAGATTGTCTGCACGTCGGCCTGCGGGCGGTTCTTCGCCAGCCAGCGGCGCATCGACATAATCGGCGTTACGCCGCAGCCCGCCGCCAGCAGCAGGAATTTATCGTCTGCCTTGTCGTCACAGGTGAATTCCCCCTGGGCGTCGGACAGCCAGATGTAATCTCCGCGCTTCACGTCACGGGTCAGCCACTGAGAGCCGGCACCGTCATCAATGCGGCGGACGGTGAGCGTAATGTACTCGCTCACGCCCGGCGTGGAGGAGATCGTGTAGGCGCGCAGGGTGTCCGCCGAATGGCGGACGCTGACCAGCGCATACTGGCCTGCACGGTACGGATAGTAGTCGTGACAGAGCAGCGAAAGCGTCCACACATCCGGCGTCTCCTGATGGATGTGATGAACCTGCATCCGCCACGGACATTGTGAGGTTGGCATGGTCATGAATAGCTCCTTACGCGCTCAGCAGTTGCTTCATATCATCTTCAACGTTGGTGACTGAACGCAGACCGAATTTCTCGTTCAGCACGGCCAGCAGGTCCGGCGTCAGGAAGCCTGGCGCGGTCGGGCCGGTCACGATGTTGGTCACGCCCAGAGAGAGCAGGGTGAGCAGGATGACAATCGCTTTCTGCTCAAACCAGGAGAGCACCAGGGAGAGCGGCAGATCGTTGACGCCGCAGCCCAGTTTTTCCGCCAGCGTGACCGCCAGAATAATGGCCGAGTAGGCATCGTTACACTGGCCCGCATCGATCAGGCGCGGCAGACCTTCGATGTCGCCGAAGTCCAGCTTGTTGAAACGGTATTTACCGCACGCCAGGGTCAGGATCAGGCAGTCTTCCGGCACGCGGGTGGCGAAATCGGTGAAGTAGTTACGTTCGCCGCGCGCGCCGTCACATCCGCCGACGAGGAAGATGTGGCGCAGCTTTTCACGGCTGACGAGATCGATCAGCGAGTCAGCGGCGCCGAGAAGCGTCTCGCGACCGAAGCCGACGGTGATCAGGTGCGGAATTTCGCTGTACGGGAAGCCCGCCATCTGCTGCGCCTGGGCGATAACCGGACCGAAATCGTCGCCTTCGAGGTGGCTCACGCCCGGCCAGCCGACGATGCTGCGGGTCCAGATGCGGTCGTCATACGCGCCTACGGTAGGGTCGATGATGCAGTTAGAGGTCATCACGATAGGGCCCGGGAAACGGGCAAACTCCACCTGCTGGTTCTGCCAGCCGCTGCCGTAGTTACCGATCAGATGCCTGAATTTACGCAGCTCCGGGTAGCCGTGCGCCGGCAGCATTTCGCCGTGGGTATAGACGTTAACACCGGTGTCTTCGGTCTGCTTCAGCAGGTTGTAGAGATCTTTCAGATCATGACCGGAAATCAGGATGCACTTGCCTTCGGTCGCTTTCACGTTGACCTGCGTCGGCGTCGGGTGGCCGTAGGTGCTGGTTTCACCGGCGTCCAGAATGCTCATCACGCGGAAGTTCATCTGGCCGATTTCCATTGAGCACTCAAGCAGGGCGTTCATATCGGCAGGCCAGGTACCCAGCCACGCCATGATCTTGTGGTACTGGGCGTAGATGTCATTGTCGTACTGACCGAGCACGTGCGCGTGCTCCATATAGGCCGCAGCGCCTTTCAGGCCGTACAGGCACAGCAGGCGCAGGCCGAGAATATTCTCGCCAATCGCCGCTTTGTCTTTATTCGGGGTGAAGTCTGCCGCCTGGCGCTGGAGGTCGCCCAGGTCGTCGCTCACCAGCTGAAGCTCTGACATAGGATTGTCCACATGAGCGTTAGCATCCACCTTCAGGCACTGCGCCTTCAGCGCTTCGCGCAGGGCAATCGCTTCACGGGCATAGCCGACAATGCGCGGAGAGTCGAAGTTAACGTTGGTCAGCGTGGAGAAGAAGGCGCGCGGAGCGAAGCTGTCAACGTAATGGTCGACGATGCCGTATTCGCGGGCTTTGAACGCCCATGCGGAAAGGCCTTGCAGGGCAGCAATCAGCAGGTCCTGCAGGTCTGATGTTTCTGCGGTTTTGCCGCACATACCCTGTGCGTAAGAGCAGCCATTGCCTGCCGGGGTACGGATGGTTTGTTCACATTGCACACAAAACATAATCACACCTGTTAAAGTTATATTTGATATACATGTTTAAGGTTATGCCTGTGCCTGAACGGTGAAAAGGGCTTTCTGCTACAAAATAGGGGGAGATTGATTTAGCGCAATTTTGGCGGCAGGAAACCTACCGCCAAAGAAGTATCAGGCGGAGAAGAAGGCCATCATAA
The DNA here is from genome assembly GCF_041399405.1 of Enterobacter sp. KB-280D8. Taxonomy (NCBI): domain Bacteria; kingdom Pseudomonadati; phylum Pseudomonadota; class Gammaproteobacteria; order Enterobacterales; family Enterobacteriaceae; genus Enterobacter; species Enterobacter sp. KB-280D8. The sequence continues at coordinate 281,096 of NZ_JBGKEC010000002.1, read as the reverse complement.
CCGGAACCAGCAGACTTAAAATAAAGCCGTGTACGATGGCGGCGGGCACCATCTCCAGCCCGCCTGAACGCTGAAGGACCGGCAGGGTAAAGTCCATCGACGTCGCGCCGCACAAGCCCAGCGCCGTTGAGCGGCTGCGGCGAACCAGACCCGGGATCAGCATGATGGCAATCAGCTCTCGCGCCAGATCGTTAAAGAAGGCGGCGCTGCCGATGACCGGGCCGAAGGATTCGGTCAGCAGAATACCGGAGAGGGAGTACCAGCCGAACCCGGAGGCCATCGCCAGGCCGGTCTTCAGAGGCAGATCGAGAATAAAGGCATTAATGACGCCCGCCACCATTGAGCTGGCGACAACCATAACGGCAACGATCATTCCCCGACGGTTCAGGACGATCTGTTTCAGCGTCATGCCGTTATTTCGCAACTGAATGCCAATCAGGAACAGCAGGAAGATCAGGGTATATTCGCTGGCCTCTGTTGCGTGCTGTAAAAATGTCCATCCGGTAAGGCCCAGAAGAAATCCGAGCACCACGACGCCGCAGAGCTTTAATGATTCCAGCGCCATTGCAATTCGGGAGGGCAGCTTTTCCTGGTGGTGATTATTTTTCCATGGAATAGTGCGTTCCAGCCACATCAGGGCGGCAATATTGCACAGCAAAATAACCACCACGGTGACCGCAGAATAATGCAGGATGGAAAGTAAATTCGTCGCCAGATTATCCAGGAAGGCCAGGCTGATCCCCATAAAGAACAGAATGACGTAAACAATCCAGCTGAGAAAACGGTTGATAAGCTTTAAGGCCGATTCATGACGCAGCGGAATAAGATAGCCCGCAATCAGGGGCAGCAGAATAATGAGGAGTCCTGAAAACATGAACAGCCGGTCCTTTTGAGTATTCGTTAAGCGCCAGAGACACTACCCAATAAAGGCTATTCAGTAAAGCGGCAAAAGAAAGCCGGGTGGCGGCTGCGCCTTACCCGGCTTGTATGTGCGGCCTGTTGCCCTCACCCCGGCCCTCTCCCATGGGGAGAGGGAGGGATAGATTAATCGCGTTTTTCCAGCAGGGTGCGATACAGCACGCCGCCCAGGATACCGCCGACGATCGGCATCACCCAGAACAGCCACAGCTGCTCAAGCGCCCAGCCGCCCTGGAAAATGGCCACCGCGGTGCTGCGCGCCGGGTTAACAGAGGTGTTGGTGACCGGAATAGAAATCAGGTGGATAAGCGTCAACGCCAGACCGATGGCAATAGGCGCAAAACCTGCTGGCGCATATTTGTCGGTTGCGCCGTGGATCACCAGCAGGAAGCCTGCGGTCAGCACAATTTCAATGACGATGGCAGACAGCATGGAATAACCGCCCGGAGAGTGTTCGCCGAAGCCGTTAGAGGCGAAGCCGCTGGCCGCTGCGTCAAAGCCCGCTTTACCGCTGGCAATGACGTACAGAACGCCCGCCGCAATAATACCGCCAACCACCTGCGCCACGATGTAGCCAATAACCTCTTTCGCCGGGAAACGGCCGCCCGCCCATAAACCTAATGTCACCGCCGGGTTAAAATGACCGCCGGAAATATGCCCTACGGCAAACGCCATGGTTAATACGGTTAAACCAAACGCCAGCGCGACGCCGACAAAACCAATGCCTAATTCCGGGAATGCTGCTGCCAGAACGGCACTACCGCAGCCACCAAATACCAGCCAGAATGTACCAAAGCACTCTGCTGCCAATTTTCTAAACATAACCACCTCAAAATTATTTTCCACGCGTTTTCCCGCGCGCGGGATATATCGCCATAAAGGGATGACGACTCAAAGAGCCCGTATTTTAAAAACCAACAACACCCCTTCGCCACTTAAATAAATTCGATTAATTTGATTTAAGGCAATGTGATGTCAATCCTTGTTCAAGTCAGCGGTAAATAGAGCATAGTTCAAATCTCACAAGGATGAATGTTCTGCTGTCGTGCCAGGATTCCTGCCGCTATACTGCTGATAACTTAAAGGAAAAAGTGATCATTTCGCGGGGGATTTATGCTTCTCGAACGTGTGGAAATTGTCGGGTTTCGCGGTATTAACCGCCTGTCGCTTCAGCTGGAGCAGAACAACGTCCTGATCGGCGAGAACGCGTGGGGTAAGTCCAGCCTGCTGGATGCGCTGACGCTGCTGCTTTCACCCGAAGATGATTTGTACCACTTTGTTCACGATGATTTCTGGTTCCCGCCCGGCGACGTGACGGGCCGCGAGAAGCATCTGCATATCATCCTGACGTTCCGCGAATCCGAGCCCGGCCGTCACCGCGTGCGTCGCTTCCGTCCGCTGTCGCCCTGCTGGGTGCCCTGCGACGACGGTTTCCACCGGATTTTCTATCGTCTGGAAGGGGAGATGGCGGAAAACGAGGGGGTACTGACCCTGCGTGAATTCCTCGATGAGAAAGCCAATCCGATCCCGCTGGAGAATATCGACGATCTTGCGCGTCATCTGATCCGCCTGACGCCGGTGTTACGCCTGCGCGATGCGCGCTTTATGCGCCGTATTCGTAACGGCACCGTACCGAACATGCCGGAAGTGGAAGTCACCGCCCGCGAGCTGGATTTTCTGGCGCGAGAGCTGGTGTCGCGTCCGCAGAATCTTACCGATGGTCAAATTCGTCAGGGGCTGTCCGCGATGGTGCAGCTGCTGGAGCACTACTTTTCCGAGCAGGGGACGTCGGAGTCCCGCCATCGTTTGATGCGCCGCCGCTCTCATGATGAACAGCGCAGCTGGCGCTATCTCGACATCATCAACCGGATGATTGACCGGCCCGGCGGGCGTACCCATCGGGTGATTTTACTGGGGCTGTTTTCAACGCTTCTGCAGGCGAAGGGCACCGTGCGTCTTGACCGGGACGCACGGCCGCTGCTGCTGGTGGAAGACCCGGAAACGCGCCTGCACCCCATCATGCTCTCCGTGGCATGGCACCTGCTCAATCTGCTGCCGCTCCAGCGGATTACCACCACCAATTCCGGTGAGCTGCTATCGCTGACGCCGGTGGAGCACATCTGCCGTCTGGTGCGCGAGTCCTCCCGCGTATCCGCGTACCGCCTCGGACCCGGCGGGATGAATGCCGAAGACGGGCGGCGTATCGCGTTTCACATTCGCTTTAATCGCGCCTCGTCGCTCTTTGCCCGCTGCTGGCTGCTGGTTGAGGGGGAAACGGAAACCTGGGTCATCAACGAACTGGCGCGCCAGTGCGGCCACCATTTTGATGCAGAGGGCATTAAGGTCATCGAATTTGCCCAGTCGGGATTAAAACCGCTGATAAAATTTGCCCGCCGAATGGGAATTGAATGGCATGTGCTGGTGGACGGTGACGAGGCGGGGAAAAAATATGCCTCAACCGTGCGCAGCCTGCTGAACAACGAGCGGGAAGAAGAGCGCGACCACTTAACGATGCTGCCCGCGATGGACATGGAGCATTTTATGTACCGTCAGGGCTTTGACGACGTATTCCACCGCATTGCGATGGTGCCGATCGACGTACCAATGAACATGCGGCGCGTGATCGCCAAAGCTATTCACCGTTCGTCGAAACCGGATTTAGCCATTGAAGTGGCGACGGAAGCGGGAAGGCGGGGCGTGGAGGCCGTTCCGACGCTGCTGCGGAAAATGTTCTCCCGCGTGCTGTGGCTGGCACGCGGAAGGGCGGATTAACGCCGGGTTGCCTGTTCTACCTGCTGAATGAGGCAATCCAGCAGCGCGTAGCGGCGGCGATATTCAGAACGTTTTTTGCTCGCAATCTCGTCCATCGGTTTACGCGGCATGGCAAGCGGCAGCATAAAGTGGCCGCTATCCTGTTTTTCCCCACCGAGGGAACTCCAGAAGCTGTCGTAATCGGCCAGCAGTTTCCCCTCTTTTTTCTTGCGGTAGCGCCAGCTGCGATAAATATGGGTGGCGTTACTGACGGCAACAATCTGCGCGACCGGGAATGCGGCGCCGAACGTCATGGCGGCTTCAACCAGCAGGCGTTTCGGGAACAGGCCGTGGCAGGCCTTCGTCGCTTTCTGGATCTGCTCATGGGGAACATGCGCTTTCGCGCCCTGCAAACCGCCGATGAACAGCGTCGATTTTCCTTCAAACTGGCAGAGCGTGAAGGTTAGCTCCGCCAGCACCGTATTCTGACCGTCGCAGAAGGTGAGTGTGGCCTCGCCCTCTTTATCCAGAAACGCATCGGCACACAGGCGGACGGTAAATGGCAGGTCATCTTTCCCGGTTAAGGTCAGCAGCGTAGTCCCCTGCGTCGAAAGATAGCCCTTCAGGAGCGTGGCCGGAAGCTGGCGGCTCATGGCCTCATAGTGCCAGTTCAGGGATTCCAGCGCATGCTGACGGTCCATTTTCACCGTCAGCCAGGGACGGTGAAGCCGACACGGCAGACCGGGCTGCACCTGCAACATCTGCATCAGACGAGGCTGCTTAGCGAGGTTCGTTAACAGGCGAGACGTGCTCACGGGCGTTGCCAGCGAACGCAGCATGAACTTACGGCGATAGGCGGGGTTCTGCCATGCAAGGCCGGGCGCGATCTTACCGAACGCCAGGTTTTTGAAGAGCTGCCAGCCGGATGTCGGCTGCGTCAGGTTTGAAAGAGGTGTATCGACGATAGAAGACATGATAAATCCTGAGTCTTTTGGAATACCGCTATTTCAGCAGGGGAAATATCAACGTCTTGTAAACAAATTAAGGTGATTTCGGAGAACGGGGGTTTCGTTAAGGAGTCGTTTAGATAGAATCAACGTTTATTATTGCCAGAACATTTAATTGGAATATTTATGAACCTCAAGGGAAAACGCAGAACGCTGTTTCTGCTGCTGGCGCTGGTGATTGTAGCCGGTGGATTCTGGTTATGGCAGGTGCTCAACGCGCCTGTGCCGCAGTACCAGACGCTGATCGTTCGTCCCGGTGAACTGCAGCAAAACGTCCTTGCGACGGGCAAACTTGATGCGCTGCGCAAAGTTGACGTCGGCGCGCAGGTCAGCGGCCAGCTGAAAACGCTGTCGGTAGAGATTGGCGACAAGGTGAAAAAAGGCCAGCTGCTTGGCGTTATCGATCCCGAGCAGGCTGAGAACCAGATCCGCGAAGTGGAAGCTACGCTGATGGAGCTGCGCGCGCAGCGTGCGCAGGCGCAGGCAGAGCGTAACCTGGCGCAGGTAACGCTGACCCGCCAGCAGGCCCTGGCGAAAACCCAGGCTATTTCAAAGCAGGATTTAGACACCGCCGCGACTGAACTGGCGGTGAAACAGGCGCAGATTGGTACGATTGACGCGCAAATCAAGCGTAATCAGGCCTCGCTGGATACGGCGAAAACCAACCTTGATTACACAAAGATCGTCGCGCCGATGGCCGGGGAAGTGACGCAAATTACCACGCTGCAGGGCCAGACGGTAATTGCCGCCCAGCAGGCGCCAAACATTCTGACGCTGGCGGACATGAGCACCATGCTGGTGAAGGCCCAGGTCTCCGAGGCGGATGTGATCCATCTTAAGCCGGGGCAGAACGCCTGGTTTACCGTACTCGGCGACCCGCAAACCCGCTACGAAGGCGTGCTGAAAGATATCCTGCCGACGCCGGAAAAGGTTAACGACGCCATATTCTACTATGCGCGTTTCGAAGTCCCGAACCCGAAGGGCGTGCTGCGTCTGGACATGACCGCCCAGGTGCATATCCAGCTGACCGGCGTGAAGAACGTGCTGACCGTTCCGCTCTCCGCGCTGGGTGAATCCGCCGGGGACAATCGCTATAAGGTGAAAGTGCTGCGCAACGGCGAGACGCGCGAGCGCGAGGTGGTGATTGGCGCGCGCAACGACACCGACGTGGTGGTGGTCAAAGGGCTGGAAGAGGGCGAGGAGGTTGTTGTCAGCGAAAGCCTGCCCGGAGCCGCTAAATGACCGCGCTGCTTGAACTGAATGACATTCGTCGCAGCTATCCGTCGGGCGACGGCCCGGTGGAGGTGCTGAAGGGCATCTCCCTGCGGGTGGAGGCGGGCGAGATGGTGGCGATCGTAGGCGCGTCGGGTTCCGGTAAATCGACGCTGATGAACATTCTCGGCTGCCTGGATAAGCCCACCAGCGGTACCTACCGCGTGGCCGGGACGGACGTCTCAACGCTGGACGGCGACGCCCTGGCGAAGCTGCGCCGGGAACACTTTGGCTTTATCTTCCAGCGTTACCATCTGCTCTCTCACCTTAGCGCGGCGCAAAACGTAGAGGTGCCCGCGGTGTATGCGGGCGTTGAGCGGAAGAAACGCCTTGAGCGCGCGAAGGGGCTGTTAACGCGTCTGGGGCTGGCGGAGCGGGTGGATTACCAGCCGTCGCAGCTGTCCGGCGGCCAGCAGCAGCGCGTGAGTATTGCCCGTGCGCTGATGAACGGCGGGCAGGTGATCCTCGCGGATGAACCGACCGGAGCGCTCGACAGCCATTCCGGCGAAGAGGTGATGGCGATCCTGCATCAGTTGCGCGATCAGGGCCACACGGTGATTATCGTTACCCACGATCCGCAGGTGGCGGCCCAGGCTGAACGCATTATCGAGATCCGCGACGGTGAGCTGGTGAGCAACCCGCCGCCGCGCGAGGCCAGAACGGCGGCACCGAAGGAAGCGCTGCCTGCTTCGACCGGCTGGGGACAGTTCTCCAGCGGCTTTCGTGAAGCGCTGACCATGGCCTGGCTGGCGATGGCGGCCAATAAAATGCGCACCCTGCTGACCATGCTCGGCATCATCATCGGTATTGCCTCGGTGGTGTCGATAGTGGTGGTGGGCGATGCGGCCAAGCAGCTGGTGTTGGCGGATATTCGCGCTATCGGCACCAACACCATCGACGTTTATCCCGGCAAAGACTTTGGTGACGACGAGCCGCAGTATCAGCAGGCGCTGAAGTATGACGATCTGGCGGCCATCCAGAAGCAGCCGTGGGTGAACTCCGCCACGCCTGCGGTTTCGCAAAACCTGCGTCTGCGCTACGGCAATATCGACGTGGCGGCCAGCGCTAACGGCGTGAGCGGCGATTACTTTAACGTCTACGGCATGACCTTCAGCGAAGGCGCCACCTTCAACGCCGAACAGCTGGCGGGCAGGGCGCAGGTGGTGGTGCTGGACGCCAACTCGCGCAGACAGCTCTTCCCCAATAAAGCGAACGTGGTGGGCGAAGTGATCCTGGTCGGCAATATGCCTGCCACGGTTATTGGCGTGGCGGAAGAGAAGCAGTCGATGTTCGGCAGCAGCAAGATCCTGCGCGTCTGGCTGCCGTATACCACCATCTCCGGGCGGATTATGGGCCAGTCCTGGCTCAATTCCATCACCGTGCGCGTGAAAGAGGGCTATGACAGCGCGCTGGCGGAACAGCAACTGGAGCGGCTATTGACATTGCGCCACGGGAAGAAGGATTTCTTCACCTGGAATATGGACGGCCTCTTGAAAACGGCGGAAAAGACCACACGTACCCTTCAGCTGTTCCTGACGCTGGTGGCAGTGATCTCGCTGGTTGTTGGCGGTATCGGGGTGATGAATATCATGCTGGTGTCGGTGACCGAACGCACCCGGGAGATTGGCATCCGCATGGCGGTAGGGGCCAGGGCCAGCGACGTGCTCCAGCAGTTTCTGATTGAGGCGGTGCTGGTGTGTCTGGTGGGCGGCGCGATGGGCATTGCGCTCTCGATGATGATTGCCTTTGCGCTCCAGCTCTTTTTACCCGGCTGGGAGATTGGCTTCTCGCCGATGGCGATACTCACCGCGTTTTTGTGCTCCACCTTTACCGGCATTTTGTTTGGCTGGCTGCCTGCGCGCAACGCGGCGCGGCTGGATCCTGTGGACGCGCTGGCTCGGGAATAACCCGAAAATAAAAATGCCAGCCGATCGGGCTGGCATTTTGACTGCGGGATGTACACAATAAAACAGAGAGCTATGCAACCGTTTCTGCTTCAACGGGTACGATAAGGCTTGCATGATTGCCTTTTGGCCCCTGGTGTACATCGAACCGGACGGATTGCCCGGCTTTGAGCGTCCTGTAACCATCCATCTGAATGGTGGAATAGTGAGCGAAGATATCTTCGCCGCCGCCTTCGGGGCAGATGAAGCCAAACCCCTTGGCGTTGTTGAACCACTTAACAGTACCCATTTCCATGCTTCGACATCCTTCGTAAATCTTATAAATTAAGATGGAATGAACCGGTGGTGGAGTGGGGGCTGTTCAAAACCTCGCCATCTCACGCTTGTACAATTTAGATAAACGAAAGACGTCGTCAAGCGTTTGGCGCTGGAGTTGGGACAATAATCAACCAAAGTTTGAAGCAGTTAACGCTATTGCAACAGTTTGTGACAGACATCGCGGATGACAGTAATAGATGATTGTTATCTAACATCTGAGGTAGATTCAAAGTGGTTATGCAAAATGGGTAAGACCAACGACTGGCTGGATTTTGACCAGCTGGCGGAAGACAAAGTGCGTGACGCGCTAAAACCGCCATCTATGTATAAAGTTATGTTAATGAACGATGATTACACGCCGATGGAATTTGTTATTGACGTGCTACAAAAGTTCTTTTCTTATGATGTAGAACGTGCAACGCAACTGATGCTTACCGTTCATTATCGTGGCAAAGCTATCTGCGGCATCTTTACCGCCGAGGTGGCGGAAACCAAAGTGGCGATGGTGAACGACTATGCGAGGGAGAACGAGCATCCGTTGCTGTGTACGCTGGAAAAGGCCTGATAAGGCATAAAATTGGGGGAGGTGCCTATGCTCAATCAAGAACTGGAACTCAGTTTAAATATGGCTTTCGCCAGAGCGCGTGAGCACCGACATGAGTTTATGACCGTCGAGCATTTACTGCTCGCACTGCTTAGCAACCCATCTGCCCGCGAAGCGCTGGAAGCCTGCTCCGTGGATCTGGTGGCGCTACGTCAGGAACTCGAAGCCTTCATCGAACAAACCACACCGGTGCTGCCAGCCAGTGAAGAGGAGCGCGACACGCAGCCGACGCTCAGCTTCCAGCGCGTGCTGCAGCGCGCGGTATTCCACGTCCAGTCTTCCGGACGTAGCGAAGTGACTGGCGCAAACGTCTTAGTCGCCATCTTCAGCGAGCAGGAGTCACAGGCTGCCTACCTGCTGCGCAAACACGAAGTCAGCCGCCTCGACGTGGTTAACTTTATCTCTCACGGAACGCGCAAAGACGAGCCTAACCAGGCATCGGACTCCAGCAATCAGGTCAATAACAATGAAGAGCAAGCAGGCGGGGAGGATCGTATGGAAAACTTCACCACCAACCTTAACCAGCTTGCTCGCGTTGGCGGTATCGACCCGCTGATTGGCCGCGATAAAGAGCTGGAGCGTGCGATCCAGGTGCTGTGCCGTCGCCGCAAGAACAACCCGCTGCTGGTGGGGGAATCCGGCGTGGGTAAAACCGCGATTGCCGAAGGCCTTGCCTGGCGCATTGTGCAGGGCGACGTGCCGGAAGTGATTGCCGATTGCACCATCTACTCGCTGGATATCGGCTCGCTGCTGGCGGGCACCAAATACCGCGGTGATTTTGAAAAACGCTTCAAGGCGCTGTTGAAACAGCTGGAGCAGGATACCAACAGCATCCTGTTTATCGATGAGATCCACACCATCATCGGCGCAGGGGCGGCCTCCGGTGGCCAGGTGGATGCCGCGAACCTGATCAAACCGCTGCTCTCCAGCGGCAAGATCCGCGTGATTGGTTCCACCACCTACCAGGAGTTCAGCAACATCTTTGAGAAAGACCGTGCGCTGGCGCGCCGCTTCCAGAAAATCGACGTGACCGAACCGTCCGTCGAGGAAACGGTGCAGATCATCAACGGCCTGAAGCCGAAGTACGAAGCGCACCACGACGTGCGTTACACCGCGAAAGCGGTCCGTGCGGCGGTGGAGCTGGCGGTGAAATACATCAACGACCGTCATCTGCCGGATAAGGCGATTGACGTGATTGATGAGGCAGGGGCGCGTGCGCGTCTGATGCCGGCCAGCAAGCGTAAGAAAACCGTTAACGTGGCGGATATTGAGTCCGTGGTGGCCCGCATCGCGCGTATCCCTGAGAAGAGCGTTTCTCAGAGCGACCGCGACACGCTGCGCACCCTCGGCAATCGCCTGAAAATGCTGGTCTTTGGTCAGGATAAAGCCATTGAGGCCTTAACCGAAGCGATCAAAATGGCCCGTGCCGGACTGGGGCATGACCACAAGCCTGTCGGTTCCTTCCTGTTCGCTGGCCCGACCGGCGTGGGGAAAACCGAGGTGACGGTTCAGCTCTCCAAAGCGCTGGGCATTGAGCTGCTGCGTTTTGATATGTCCGAGTACATGGAGCGTCACACCGTCAGCCGTTTGATTGGTGCGCCTCCGGGATATGTGGGCTTTGACCAGGGCGGCCTGCTCACCGACGCGGTGATCAAGCATCCGCACGCGGTTCTGCTGCTTGATGAAATCGAGAAAGCGCACCCGGACGTGTTCAACATCCTGCTGCAGGTAATGGACAACGGGACGTTGACCGACAACAACGGGCGCAAGGCGGACTTCCGCAACGTGGTGCTGGTGATGACCACCAACGCCGGGGTGCGTGAAACCGAGCGTAAATCCATCGGCCTGATCCACCAGGATAACAGCACCGATGCGATGGAGGAGATCAAGAAGATCTTCACGCCGGAGTTCCGTAACCGTCTGGACAACATTATCTGGTTCGATCACCTGTCTACCGAGGTGATCCATCAGGTGGTGGATAAGTTCATCGTCGAACTGCAGGTTCAGCTGGATCAGAAAGGCGTGTCGCTGGAAGTGAGCCAGGAGGCCCGCAACTGGCTGGCCGAGAAAGGCTACGACCGCGCGATGGGGGCCCGTCCGATGGCGCGCGTGATTCAGGACAACCTGAAGAAACCGCTGGCGAACGAGCTGCTGTTTGGCTCGCTGGTGGATGGCGGTCAGGTGACCGTGGCGCTGGACCAGGCGAAGAACGAACTGACGTACGATTTCCAGAGTGCGGCGAAGCACAAGCCGGAAGCGGCTCACTAAGTTGTTTTAGTTCAAAAGCCGGGTTTTTAACCCGGCTTTTTTGTGCCCGCTTTTCTTCCTCTCCCTGTGGGCTGAGGAATCTCCACAAATTAATGCGAGCAGTGAACAATCCCCTCGCCCATTTGGGGAGAGGGTTAGGGTGAGGGGAACAGACCGCAGAAGAATTTTGCGAGGCGCTTTCCAGTTTCTTTCGAAGACTGTTGCTGGATAAATCCATAGTAATAAAATGGCGGCGTACCTGCAAAATCAGGTGCCGGGATTGGCGTCCTGAAAGTGTGTGCACAGACAATCTTACGTGCATAAAGGATCACCTATGACTGATATTAATAGCTTCGCCCAACTCTACACCGAACTCTCCCTCAACCCCGATCTCCCAACCCTCGCCGAGCGCTGCAAACTGCTCACCGAAATCCTCCTCGACTGCAAATCACCCCCGCAAACGTAGCCCGTTTGCCGTTGTCTCGGAGCTTACCTGGAAGAGTTGAAATCCGGCCTCACTGAATCAATGCGTGATTTTCAGGTGGTGGAATTTGAGGACGAAGCGGAACAACCGCGACAAAAAGAGTGGTTGCTGGAAGATACAGAAACGAAATGCGACTACTGCCGGGCGTTAAACCACGTGCTGCTGGTGTCGCATTTTGACCGCGAAATGTTGCCGCACCTGACGGGATTACTCCACGACATGGCCCATTCTATGGCGGGGGATTTAATCGCTCCTGTACAACCTTGGATGACAATACATCTTCCGACGCAGCAACATTAAAACCATAAATAAAAAAGGCCGGGATAATCCCGACCTTTTAAATATTCATCTGCCATTACAGGCGAAAACAATTAGCGACTACGGAAGACAATGCGGCCTTTGCTCAGGTCGTACGGGGTCAGTTCAACAGTCACTTTGTCGCCCGTCAAAATGCGGATGTAGTTTTTGCGCATTTTACCGGAGATGTGCGCAGTTACCACGTGACCGTTTTCCAGCTCTACGCGAAACATGGTATTAGGCAACGTATCAAGTACGGTACCCTGCATTTCAATATTGTCTTCTTTGGCCATCTAATCCTCTGGGGTATCACTACCAAGTTTTGAACCGGCAAGATAATGCCGAAATTCATCAATTAAGTAAAGAATTGCGCGTTTAAAACGCAGCAAAACAGTTTCGGCGCATTGCCCAAGCGTCACGGTACAACCGAACGGAAAGCGCATTCGTAAAGGGGATACAACAGGATAAACGTCAGGACGTTATCTGAAGCGAAGGTCCCAAACGGCGGCGGGGCAACAGGCAGAAGCTACTCTGCGGCATAATTATAACACCCTCACAAAAAATATGCGGAAAACATTTAGGCATTGGGCATAAAGAGCGTTCTGGGGATCCAGAAGTCGCGCGGGAGCTTCTCCTGACGGCAGGCGTCCAGATGCTCGATATACTGTCGTCGCGGGATGTCAACGGCACCGAGGGAGGCGGTGTGCTCATTGAGCACCTGACAATCGATCAGACGCCCGCCGCGTTGGGCAAAGGCCTGGCAGAAGACCAGCAGCGCGGTTTTCGAGGCGTTGACCGCACGGGAGAACATCGACTCGCCGCAAAATAGCGTCCCTTGCGCCACGCCGTACATGCCGCCAACCAGTTCTCCGTTTTCCCAAACCTCAATGGAGTGGGCGTAGCCAAGCTCATGGAGTTGATGATAGGCGTTGACGATATCGCGGGTGATCCACGTCCCTTCATGGCGATCTTCGGCACAGCCTTCGATCACCTGTCCAAAGGCGTGATTCAGCGTTACACGGTACGGGGATTTTGCATGGAATCGCTTCATGCTGCGGCTCAGATGGAACTGCTCTGGCCACAGCACGGCGCGCGGGTCGGGAGACCACCATAAAATCGGGTCGCCCGGAGAAAACCACGGGAAAATGCCGCGCTGGTACGCCATTAATAGCCGCGCAGGGCTAAGGTCACCGCCAAGGGCCAGCAGCCCGTTTGGCTCACGCAGCGCTCCCTCCGGCGAAGGGAACGCGATGTTATGACGAGAAAGCTGGACCAGGCGCATGACAGCAAAACTCCAGTACGCGAGTGAGGACGCTACAAATATAGTCTACAGACGCTGTTTGAACTGATAGTAGCGACCCTGTTTCGCCAACAGCTCTGCGTGACTACCTTGCTCAATAATGTGCCCGTTGTCCATCACAATTATCCGATCAAAACTTGCCAGCCCGCGCAGGCGGTGCGTCACCATCAGGACGGTTTTTCCTGCCATCACGTTCGCCAGCAAATCAAGGATTTGACTCTCGGTTGTCGCATCAAGCCCTTCTGTCGGTTCGTCGAGCAGCATCAGCGGCGCATCATGCAGCAGCGCGCGCGCAATGGCCAGACGGCGTAGCTCTCCGCCTGAAAGCTGACGACCGCCTTCGCCCAGCCAACTGTTGAGACCTTCGTCCTCAAGCAGCTTTTGCAGTCCGACCTGCTCCAGTACGGCGCGAAGATCATCGTCCGAAGCTTCTGGCGCGGCCAACAGCAGGTTATCGCGCAGGGTGGCGCTAAACAGATGCACGCGCTGTGGAACGACGCTCACGGTCTTGCGCAGGGCCTGCTCGCTGAAATCGGTCAGCAGCGTATTATTAAAACGAATCTGACCGCGCTGCGGATCCCAGGCCCGCGTCAGCAGCTGCAGCAGCGTCGACTTACCGCAGCCGGTACGGCCGAGGATCGCCATCCGCTGCCCTGCATTAACAGAAAGGTTGATACCGTCCAGCGCGTTCTGGGCCTGCTTGTCATAGGCGAAGGCCACGTTATCAAGCTTCAGCGCCACCTGCTCAGGCACGGCGGTTTGCGCTGCGCTGAACCTGACTTCAGGCTCCTGCTCGGCAATCTGGGTGATGCGCAGGGCAGAGGCGATCACCTGTCCAAGATGCTGGAAGGCGCCTGTCACCGGGGCCAGCGCCTCAAAAGCGGCCAGCGCGCAGAAAACGAAGAGCGCAATTAGTGGGCCTGGCTGGGTATTACCGCCAATCCCGCCGGAAGCCAGCCACAGCATGGCGATCACCGCCACGCCGCCGATTAACACCATCAGCGCCTGCGAGAAGGCCGTCAGTTCAGATTGACGGCGCTGGGCGTCATGCCAGTTCAGCTCCGTATTTTCCAGTCGGGCGCGGTAGCGCTTGCTGGCACCAAAAATAGTCAGCTCTGCCTGCCCCTGAAGCCAGGAGGTCAGCTGCTGGCGATAATCCCCGCGCAGACGCGTCAGGTTTTCCCCGGTGGATTTCCCGGCGCGATAAAACAGCGGCGGCAGAATAAGGAGCGTCAGCAGCATAATTCCACCCAGCGTCAGCGCAACGGGAACATCCAGAACGGACAGCCCCAGCGTGACCACTACAATCACTACAAACGCGCCTACAATCGGGGAGATCACCCGCAGGTAAAGGTGGTCCAGCGTGTCGACATCCGCAACGACACGGTTAAGTAACTCACCCTGACGAAAACGCGCCAGCCCGGCAGGGGAGAGGGGCAGCAGTTTGCTGAAGGTGTAAATGCGCAGGTGCTGCAGAACGCGGAACGTCGCGTCGTGGCTGACCAGCCGCTCGAAATAGCGTCCGGCAGTTCGGGTAATGGCGGTACCCCGCACACCTGCCGCCGGCAGCATATAGTTGAAGCTGTATAATCCGGCGAACCCTGCGACGGCGGAGGCCGACAGGAACCAGCCTGAAAGCGTGAGCAGGCCGATGCTGGCGAGCAGCGTCACAATCGCCAGCACGATCCCCAGCGTCAGCATCCATTTGTGGCGTTTATAGAGCGCAAGATAAGGCAGCAGAGCACGCATCAGATGTCCTCCTGACGATTCGCCAGCAGGGCGGCGAACGGCCCCTGCGCGGCAACGAGAGCGGCGTAATCGCCTTGCTCAACAATTCGGCCGTTCTCCATCACCCAGATCTGGTCCCAGTCGGCAATGCCTTCCAGCTGATGGGTGACCATCAGAGTGGTTTGCTGCCGGGATGCGGCGTTCAGGGCCTCCATGACGCGCTGTTCGCTGTGGGCATCCAGGCTGGCGGCGGGCTCATCCAGCAGCATCAGTTGGCACGGGTTAAGCAGCGCGCGGGCAACGGCCACACGCTGCGCCTGTCCGACTGACAGCCCGGCGGACTGGTCGCCGACCACGGTATCAACTCCTTGCGGGAGCAGCGGCAGAAACTCGCTGACCCAGGCGCGGTCGAGAACGGACTGTAGTTCATCTTCACGGGCATCCGGGCGCGCCAGGAGCACGTTTTCGCGCAGCGTGGAGGCAGGAAGCTGCGGGTTTTGTCCGACCCAGCTGAGCTGCTTACGCCAGGCGTCGGGATCGAGATTACGCAGTTCAGCTTTGTTTATCCGCAGCGAACCGGTGTAGGCCATAAAACCGGATAGCGCATTCAGTAGAGAGCTTTTCCCGGAACCGCTGGTGCCGACCAGCACCACGCGTTTTCCGGCTGGCAGGGTAAAGTTCAGCGGACCCGCGAGCACTTTGCCTTCAGGTGACAGAATGGAAAAGTCCTGCGCTTCAATGGTCACGGGGTCTTTAGCATTCAGCGTCACGTCACCGCGCTCCGGGTGCGCCAGAGGCGTCTCCAGGAAGGTTTTCAGGCTGTCGGCCGCGCCAACGGCCTGCGCTTTGGCATGATAGAAGGTGCCCAGGTCGCGAAGCGGCTGGAAAAACTCCGGGGCCAGGATGAGCGCCAGGAAACCGGCAGAGAGGGTGACTGCCGTGCCGTAGTGGCCGAAATCCAGCGCGCCGAGATAGGAGAAACCGAAATAAACCGCCACGAGGGCAATCGACAGCGAGGTAAAGAATTCCAGCACGCCGGAAGACAGGAACGCCAGGCGTAACACCTCCATCGTGCGCTGGCGGAAGTCCTGTGATGCCAGGCGAATATTCTCGGTTTCCGCTTCACCGCGACCAAAAATACGCAGGGTTTCCATCCCGCGCAGGCGATCGAGGAAATGTCCGCTCAGCCTGCCCAATGCCAGGAAGTTGCGGCGGTTGGCATCAGCCGCACCCATGCCGACCATCGCCATAAACAGCGGGATCAGCGGGGCGGTGCCCAGCAGGATCACTGCCGCCACCCAGTTGACGGGGAAAATGGCGATAACAATCAGCAGCGGAACGAAAACCGCCAGCGCCATCTGCGGAAGATAGCGCGCGTAGTAATCGTGCATATCGTCGATCTGCTCAAGGATCAGCGTCGCCCAGCTTCCGGCCGGTTTACCCTGGATCCACGCGGGCCCGGCTTCCTGAAGGCGATCCAGCACCTGACGGCGGATCTCGTAGCGGATATGCTGTCCGGCGTGGAAGCCGACGCGCTCACGCAGCCACACCACCCAGGCGCGCAGGACAAAAACCAGGATCAGAACAATAAAGGGCAGCAGGAGCGCTTCGCGGGGAATGTTCTCCATGATCATGTGATTAAGAATGCGGGCCAGCAGCCATGCCTGGGCAACAATCAACAGACCGCTAACGAACCCCAAAAGACGGGAGATCGTAAGCCAGCGGCGGGAAATAACGCTTTGCTGTTTCAGCCAGCGTGTTAACTCTTGTTGACGGGTTTTTTCCATTGCGTATTTTGCAGGTGACGTTATAAGAAATTAGACATCTGCATGTTACACGCGAGCAAAAATAAAGGCGACCTGTGGCCGCCTTTATTTACGTTTGTTACTGACTTGTAAAGATTATTTACCTTGTTCAGCCAGTCCATCGAGATAGCGTTCAGCGTCCAGCGCGGCCATACAGCCGGTGCCCGCAGAGGTGATCGCCTGACGGTAAATATGGTCCATTACGTCACCGGCAGCGAACACGCCCGGGATGCTTGTCTGGGTCGCGTTACCGTGGCTGCCGGACTGCACTTTGATGTACCCGTTTTCCAGCTCCAGCTGGCCTTCGAAGATCGCGGTATTCGGGCTGTGGCCGATAGCCACAAACAGACCCGCCACCTCCAGCGTTTCGACGTTATCGGTGTTCTGGGTATCACGAATGCGCAGACCCGCAACGCCCATCTGATCGCCCGTGACTTCTTCCAGGGTACGGTTGGTGTGCAGCACGATGTTGCCGCTCGCCACTTTATCCATCAGGCGCTTAATCAGGATCTTCTCGGCGCGGAAGGTGTCACGACGGTGGATCAGATGCACTTCAGAGGCAATGTTCGCCAGGTAAAGCGCTTCTTCCACCGCGGTGTTGCCGCCGCCGATAACCGCGACTTCCTGGTTACGATAGAAGAAACCGTCGCAGGTGGCGCAGGCAGAGACGCCGCGGCCTTTGAACGCTTCTTCAGACGGCAGGCCGAGGTAGCGGGCAGAGGCCCCGGTAGCGACGATCAGCGCGTCGCAGGTGTATTCGCCGCTGTCGCCCGTCAGGCGGAACGGACGGTTCTGCAGGTCAACCTTGTTGATGTGGTCGAACAGGATTTCGGTTTCGAACTTAGCAGCATGCTCGTGCATGCGTTCCATCAGCAGCGGCCCGGTCAGGTCGTTCGGGTCGCCCGGCCAGTTTTCCACTTCCGTGGTGGTGGTCAACTGACCGCCTTTTTCCATGCCAGTGATCAGTACCGGCTGCAGGTTTGCGCGTGCAGCATAGACCGCCGCGGTATATCCCGCAGGTCCAGAACCAAGGATTAGCAACTTACTGTGTTTGGTCGTGCCCATGAGATCCCCATTGTTGTTGGCAGGCAATGGGCTGGATTGTAGGGAATTTGTTGCCGTAAAAAAAGAGCGCTGGGATTTTGCTTTCGATATATGCAATAGCTGCGCCCGATGAATCTTGCGCCGTTACATCACGTTTTCTACTTAAAACCGCTCGTTTATAAGGCAGTAAAATGAGGATTAATACCCCCCCGTAATGAATATCCGGCATCTTGTACTAAAAAACGATGTTTTGCTTTGACAATCCCCTGCGCATTTGCGAAAACATTCAAGGAAGAAAAAAAACCGCGTTAACCGTATGCCGCATAGGCATGCACGTAAATGCCATTTTTACCGTGTCAGTGAAATCTACGCATGGCGTGGACAGACGCCATACGTGATGTCGGTGACAGCCTTCGGGCAGCGGTCTTCTTACCAACAGAACCCGAATCCGCATCGCGTCTAATACATAACCAGGCGATGTGATGACTAACGGGTACAGGCTCTGAACAGTGATGTGCACAGGGTCCAGGCAGGAGTAGGGAAGGAATACAGAGAGACAATAATAATGGTAGATAGCAAGAAGCGCCCTGGCAAAGATCTCGACCGTATCGATCGTAACATTCTTAATGAATTGCAAAAGGATGGGCGTATTTCCAACGTCGAGCTTTCAAAACGTGTGGGACTTTCCCCGACGCCGTGCCTTGAGCGTGTGCGCCGACTGGAAAGACAGGGTTTTATTCAGGGCTATACGGCTCTGCTGAACCCGCATTATCTGGATGCCTCACTTCTGGTATTTGTTGAGATTACTCTGAATCGTGGTGCGCCGGATGTGTTTGAGCAATTTAACGCCGCTGTACAAAAACTTGAAGAAATTCAAGAGTGTCATCTGGTGTCCGGTGATTTCGACTACCTGTTGAAAACCCGTGTGCCTGATATGTCCGCCTACCGTAAGCTGCTGGGGGAAACCCTGCTGCGTCTGCCAGGCGTGAACGACACCCGTACCTATGTGGTGATGGAAGAGGTCAAACAGAGCAATCGTCTGGTTATTAAGACGCGCTAACACGGAACAGGTGCAAAATCAGCGTAGTTTGATTACACTCCTGTTAATCCATACAGCAACAGTGCCGGGGAGCCCCGGCGCTGTTGTCCGTTTTAGCAAACAGGCAGGATATGCCTGATACCTGGAGAGCCTTTCTTGAGCCAGGAATACACTGAAGACAAACAAGTCACACTATCGAAGCTAAGCAGCGGACGTCGTCTCCTCGAGGCTTTGCTGATCGTTATTGCCCTTTTTGCCGTCTGGCTGATGGCAGCCTTACTCAGTTTCAACCCCTCCGATCCCAGCTGGTCGCAAACCGCGTGGCATGAGCCTATCCATAATTTAGGCGGCGTACCCGGAGCCTGGCTTGCGGACACGCTCTTTTTCATTTTCGGTGTAATGGCCTATACCATTCCCGTCATTATTATTGGCGGATGCTGGTTTGCATGGCGTCATCGTCAGAACGATGATTACATCGATTATTTCGCGGTTTCCCTGCGCCTGATTGGCGCGCTGGCGCTGATCCTCACCTCCTGCGGGCTGGCGGCGATTAACGCCGATGATATCTGGTACTTCGCCTCCGGCGGGGTAATTGGCAGCCTGCTGAGCTCTGCGCTACAGCCGATGCTTCACAGCAGCGGCGGCACGCTGGCGCTGCTCTGCATCTGGGCGGCAGGGCTGACGCTGTTTACCGGCTGGTCATGGGTGAGCATTGCCGAGAAGATCGGAAGCTTTATTCTTACGATCCTGACCTTCGCGAGCAACCGTACCCGCCGCGACGACACGTGGGTCGATGAAGAAGAATATGAAGATGAGTACGAAGAGGAAGACGATGCGCCGGTGCAGCGTCGTGAATCTCGTCGTGCTCGTATTCTGCGTGGTGCCCTGGCGCGTCGCCAGCGCGTTGCTGAAAAATTTGCTAACCCGCTTGGACGCAAAACCGATGCGGCGCTCTTCTCCGGTAAGCGTATGGATGAAGATGAGCAGGTTGAGTACCGCGCAGCGGGTAGCGCAGTAGATCCTGATGATGTGCTTTTCTCCGGCAACCGTGCGATGCCGGGTGATTTCGATGAATACGATCCGCTGCTTAACGGGCATACCGTTACCGCGCCGGTTGCCGCAGCCGCAGCAGCAACGACCGCAGCACAGGCGTATGCCGCCCCTGTCGAAGCCGTGATGCCATCCGCGCCGGTTCCACCACCGGAATCCGCTATCCAGCAGCCTCAGGTTGCCTGGCAGACTGCACCGGGTGTCCACACGCCGGAGCCCGTTATCGCGCCTGAACCAGAGAGCTATGTCCCTGTGCAGCAGGAGCAGTGGCAGCAGCCTTATCAGCCGCCGCAACCTGAGTATGAACCGCAGCACTATGAGCAGCCTGCGGCCCAGCCTTATCAGGCGTATGCGCCTGAACCGGTTGAACCCGCGCAGCCTTATGTGGAGCCTCATCCTGAACCTGAGGTGGTGGAAGAGGTGAAACCGTCTCGTCCGCCAATGTACTATTTTGAAGAAGTTGAAGAACGCCGGGCTCGTGAACGCGAACAGCTGGCTGCATGGTATCAGCCTGTGCCTGAACCGGTGCAGGAGCCGGTTACAAAGGCACCTTCAGTTTCGGTTCCGCCGGTCGACCCGACGCCTGCTGTTGCCCCCGTAGCGGAAAGCGTGAAGCAGGCTACTGCGGCCTCAGCGGCGGCAGCACCGGTATTTAGCCTGGCAACGGGCGGTGCGCCGCGTCCGCAGGTGAAAGAGGGAATTGGTCCCCAACTGCCTCGCCCTAACCGCGTCCGCGTTCCAACCCGTCGTGAGCTTGCCTCCTATGGTATCAAGCTGCCTTCCCAGCGGATGGCCGAAGAAAAAGCGCGTGAGACGGACTATGAAGATGATGCCGATGAAATGCAGCAGGACGAACTGGCCCGCCAGTTCGCCGCGCAGCAGAATCAGCGCTACGGTGAAGCCTATCAGCACGATGAACCGATGCTGGAAGACGAAGATGACGCGGCTGAAGCCGAATTAGCGCGTCAGTTTGCGGCAACCCAGCAGCAACGTTACTCCGGTGAACAGCCTGCTGGCGCGAACCCGTTCTCATTATCGGATTTCGAGTTCTCACCAATGAAAGATCTGGTGGATGATGGTCCGAGCGAGCCTCTGTTCACCCCGAGCGTGATGCCTGAAGCAGAGCCTGTGCGCCAGCAGCCGGCGCCGCAGGCACAGACATACGCGCAGCCGCAGCAACCTGTTCAGCAGCCGTATGCGCAACCGCAGCAGCCGCAACAACAGCCGCCGCAGTTCCAGCAGCCAGCGCCACAGCCTCAGGAGAGCCTAATTCACCCGCTGCTGATGCGTAACGGTGACAGCCGTCCGCTGCAGCGTCCGAGCACGCCGCTGCCGTCGCTGGATCTGCTGACGCCGCCGCCGGCTGAAGTCGAGCCGGTTGATACGTTTGCTCTGGAGCAGATGGCCCGTCTGGTGGAAGCCCGTCTGGCAGACTTCCGCATCAAGGCGGACGTGGTGAATTACTCACCGGGCCCGGTTATTACCCGTTTCGAACTTAACCTGGCGCCGGGCGTCAAAGCCGCGCGCATTTCTAACCTGTCCCGCGATCTGGCGCGTTCTCTGTCGACCGTTGCGGTACGTGTGGTGGAAGTGATTCCGGGTAAACCGTACGTTGGCCTTGAGCTGCCGAACAAGAAACGTCAGACCGTTTACCTGCGCGAAGTGCTGGATAACACCAAGTTCCGCGATAACCCATCCCCGCTGACCGTAGTGTTGGGTAAAGATATCGCCGGCGACCCGGTGGTGGCTGACCTCGCGAAAATGCCTCACCTGCTGGTAGCGGGTACCACCGGTTCCGGTAAGTCCGTCGGTGTGAACGCCATGATCCTCAGCATGCTCTACAAAGCGCAGCCGGAAGATGTGCGTTTCATCATGATCGACCCGAAAATGCTCGAACTGTCGGTCTACGAAGGCATTCCGCATCTGCTGACGGAAGTGGTCACCGACATGAAAGACGCCGCCAACGCCCTGCGCTGGAGCGTCAACGAGATGGAGCGCCGCTACAAGCTGATGTCTGCGCTGGGCGTGCGTAACCTGGCCGGCTATAACGAGAAAATCGCCGAGGCGGCGCGCATGGGCCGTCCAATCCCGGATCCTTACTGGAAACCGGGTGACAGTATGGATGCACAGCATCCGGTGCTGGAGAAACTGCCTTATATCGTCGTGCTGGTGGATGAATTCGCCGACCTGATGATGACCGTCGGTAAGAAAGTGGAAGAGCTGATCGCGCGTCTGGCACAGAAAGCGCGTGCGGCAGGTATTCACCTGGTGCTGGCGACCCAGCGTCCGTCCGTAGACGTTATCACCGGCCTGATTAAGGCGAACATACCGACTCGTATCGCGTTTACCGTTTCGAGCAAAATTGACTCCCGTACCATTCTCGACCAGGGCGGCGCTGAGTCTCTGCTGGGAATGGGGGACATGCTGTACTCCGGCCCGAACTCCACCTCACCGGTGCGCGTACACGGTGCGTTCGTTCGCGACCAGGAAGTACACGCGGTGGTGCAGGACTGGAAAGCGCGCGGACGTCCGCAGTACGTTGACGGTATTACCTCCGACAGCGAAAGCGATGGTGGCGGCGGTGGCTTTGACGGCGGTGAAGAGCTGGATCCGTTATTCGATCAGGCGGTTAACTTCGTCACTGAAAAACGTAAAGCCTCCATCTCTGGCGTGCAGCGTCAGTTCCGCATCGGCTATAACCGCGCGGCACGTATCATCGAGCAGATGGAAGCGCAGGGCATCGTGAGCGAGCAGGGGCACAACGGTAACCGTGAGGTGCTGGCTCCGCCGCCGTTTGATTAACCCTCAACATTTGCAAAGAAGGGTAAATCAGCAAAAATTAAGCATTTTCTTCTGTCGCCTGCCTGCGGGCAGGTCCAGAATAGATGACGGAACCCCCATTTCGGGAAGACGTATTTTAAGGAATAACAATGAAAAAAATCGCCATCGCCTGTGCATTACTCACCAGTTTTGTTGCCAGCAGCGTCTGGGCTGATGCAGCCAGCGACCTTAAAAGCCGACTGGACAAAGTCAGCAGCTTCCACGCCAGCTTCACGCAAAAAGTGACAGACGGCAGCGGCAACGCGGTGCAGGAAGGACAGGGGGATTTGTGGGTGAAACGCCCTAATCTGTTTAACTGGCATATGACCCAGCCTGATGAAAGTATTTTGGTGTCAGATGGTAAAACCCTGTGGTTCTTCAACCCGTTCGTTGAGCAGGCCACGGCGACCTGGCTGAAGGACGCGACCAGCAACACGCCGTTTATGCTGATTGCCCGCAACCAGGCCAGCGACTGGCAGCAGTACAATATTAAACAGAAGGGTGACGAATTTGTCCTGACGCCGAAAGGCAGTAACGGCAACCTGAAGCAGTTCACCATCAACGTAAGCACCAACGGTACCATTAACCAGTTCGGCGCGGTTGAGCAAGACGATCAGCGCAGCAGCTACCAGCTTAAATCTCAGCAGAACGGCGCTGTTGACGCATCGAAATTCACCTTTACCCCGCCGCAGGGCGTAACGGTGGACGACCAACGCAATAAGTAAGAGGCATGAGTGGGCAATCTGTCGCTCGATTTTTCAGATAACGCGTTTCAACCTCTGGCCGCCCGTATGCGGCCAGAAAATTTAGCGCAGTATATTGGTCAGCAGCATCTGCTGGCTGCGGGGAAACCCTTGCCGCGCGCCATTGAGGCCGGGCATTTACACTCGATGATCCTCTGGGGACCTCCGGGCACCGGCAAAACCACGCTTGCAGAAGTGATCGCCCGGTATGCTAACGCGGACGTTGAGCGTATCTCTGCGGTGACGTCGGGGGTGAAGGAGATCCGCGAGGCGATCGAGCGAGCGCGGCAGAACCGCAATGCCGGACGCCGCACTATTCTCTTTGTCGACGAAGTCCACCGCTTCAACAAGAGCCAGCAGGATGCCTTCCTGCCGCATATTGAAGACGGCACAATCTTCTTCATCGGGGCGACCACCGAAAATCCATCGTTTGAACTGAACTCGGCGCTGCTGTCCCGCGCGCGCGTTTATTTGCTTAAATCCCTGACCACCGAGGATATCGAAAAGGTCCTCACGCAGGCGATGGAGGATAAGGCGCGGGGCTACGGCGGGCAGGATATCGTGCTGCCTGACGACACGCGACGTGCGATTGCGGAGCTGGTCAACGGCGATGCGCGTCGGGCGCTAAACACGCTGGAAATGATGGCCGATATGGCCGAAGTGGATGATGCCGGGAAGCGGGTGCTGAAGCAGGAGCTGCTGACCGAAATTGCCGGGGAGCGCAGCGCGCGTTTCGATAATAAAGGCGACCGTTTCTACGACCTGATTTCGGCGCTGCATAAGTCCGTGCGCGGCAGCGCTCCGGATGCAGCGCTGTACTGGTACGCGCGTATCATCACCGCGGGTGGCGATCCGCTATATGTTGCGCGCCGCTGCCTGGCAATTGCGTCAGAAGATGTTGGCAATGCCGACCCGCGCGCCATGCAGGTTGCGATCTCGGCCTGGGACTGCTTTACCCGCGTAGGCCCGGCGGAAGGCGAGCGTGCCATTGCCCAGGCGATTGTCTATCTGGCCTGTGCACCGAAAAGCAACGCCGTCTATACCGCATTTAAAGCCGCGATGTCGGATGCGCGCGAACGCCCTGACTACGATGTGCCGGTCCACCTGCGCAATGCGCCAACCAAACTGATGAAAGAGATGGGTTACGGGCAGGAGTATCGTTACGCCCATGATGAACCCAACGCCTACGCCGCTGGCGAGGAATATTTCCCGCAGGAAATGGCACAAACCCGCTATTATCACCCCACAAACAGAGGTCTTGAGGGCAAGATTGGCGAAAAGCTCGCCTGGCTTGCCGGACAGGATCAAAATAGCCCTATAAAACGCTACCGTTAGCGCTATCGTTGCGGTAATGTTGGCGTAGTATCCCTGTGGCCGCAGGCTGTGGTCACATTTTCCTATTTTAATTCGATAAGCACAGGATAAGCATGCTCGATCCCAATCTGCTGCGTAATGAGCCAGACGCAGTCGCTGAAAAACTGGCACGCCGGGGCTTTAAGCTGGATGTAGATAAGCTGCGCGCTCTTGAAGAGCGTCGTAAAGTTCTGCAGGTACAAACTGAAAATCTGCAGGCAGAGCGTAACTCTCGATCGAAATCCATTGGCCAGGCGAAAGCGCGCGGGGAAGATATTGAGCCATTACGCCTGGAAGTGAACAAACTGGGTGAAGAGCTGGATCAGGCGAAAGCGGAGCTGGACGTTCTTCAGGCCGAAATTCGTGATATCGCCCTGGCGATCCCGAACATTCCTGACGACAGCGTGCCTGTCGGCAAAGATGAGAACGACAACGTTGAAGTGAAACGCTGGGGCACGCCTCGCGAGTTCGACTTCGAGGTGCGCGATCACGTGACGCTGGGCGAAATGCACGCGGGCCTGGACTTTGCAGCAGCGGTTAAGCTGACCGGTTCTCGCTTCGTGGTGATGAAAGGCCAGATTGCCCATCTGCACCGCGCGCTGGCGCAGTTCATGCTGGATCTGCACACCGAACAGCATGGCTACAGCGAAACCTACGTTCCGTATCTGGTTAACCACGATACGCTGTACGGCACGGGCCAGCTGCCGAAATTTGCCGGCGATCTGTTCCATACCCGCCCGCTGGACGAAGAGGCAGACAGCAGCAACTACGCGCTGATCCCAACCGCGGAAGTACCGCTGACCAACCTCGTACGTGATGAGATCATCGACGAAGATGACCTGCCAATTAAGCTGACAGCACATTCTCCGTGCTTCCGTTCTGAAGCGGGCTCTTACGGTCGTGACACGCGCGGTCTGATCCGTATGCACCAGTTCGACAAAGTTGAGATGGTGCAGATCGTTCGTCCGGAAGAGTCCATGGACGCGCTGGAAGAGATGACCGGCCACGCTGAGAAAGTGCTGGAGCTGCTGGGTCTGCCGTACCGTCGTATGGCGCTGTGCACTGGTGACATGGGCTTTGGTGCCTGCAAAACCTTCGACCTGGAAGTCTGGGTACCTGCGCAGAATACCTACCGTGAGATCTCCTCCTGCTCTAACGTCTGGGATTTCCAGGCGCGCCGCATGCAGGCACGCTGCCGCAGCAAGTCTGACAAGAAAACCCGTCTGGTGCATACCCTGAACGGCTCTGGTCTGGCCGTTGGCCGTACGCTGGTTGCCGTGCTGGAAAACTACCAGCAGGCAGATGGCCGCATCGAGATCCCTGAAGTGCTGCGTCCATACATGAAAGGCCAGCAGTACATCGGCTGATAATTTGTCTTAAAACAAAAAAGCGCCTCAGGGCGCTTTTTTTATGCCTTTGATTTGATACGAAGCAATAACCTCTCCCTCTAAAGTAGTAATACTCTTCCGAATGAAAGTCAGCATAAAAAGCTGATAACGAAGAAATTCGTTATAAATAAAACTATATAGCGGTCTATGCCGCCTCTCATTTCTTTGTGAGCAACCAAAGTGAGTCTTTATGAAAATCAACGCGCCTGAAGCGTTAATGGCTGCCGAGGTCACTCGCCGTGGGTTGATGAAAACCACGGCAATTGGCGGCCTGGCCGTAGCCAGTAGTGCCTTCACGCTCCCTTTCACCCGACTGGCGTCGGCGGCAGATGCACTGTCCCCAGCCTCAGCTCCGGAAAAAGTGGTGTGGAGTGCCTGTACCGTAAACTGCGGTAGCCGTTGTCCGCTGCGTATGCATGTAGTGGATGGTGAAATTAAATATGTCGAAACCGACAATACCGGGGACGATAACTACGAAGGGTTACATCAGGTTCGCGCCTGTCTGCGCGGTCGCTCCATGCGTCGTCGCGTGTATAATCCGGACCGCCTGAAGTATCCGATGAAGCGCGTCGGTAAGCGTGGGGAAGGGAAGTTCGAGCGTATTAGCTGGGATGAAGCCTACGACATCATCGCCACCAATATGCAGCGCCTTATCAAAGAGTACGGCAACGAATCCATCTACCTGAACTACGGCACCGGGACGCTCGGCGGCACGCTGACCCGCTCCTGGCCGCCGGGTAAAACGCTGGT
This sequence comes from Enterobacter sp. KB-280D8, assembly GCF_041399405.1. Lineage (NCBI taxonomy): Bacteria > Pseudomonadati > Pseudomonadota > Gammaproteobacteria > Enterobacterales > Enterobacteriaceae > Enterobacter > Enterobacter sp. KB-280D8. The sequence continues at coordinate 254,274 of NZ_JBGKEC010000002.1, read as the reverse complement.
GGCGCGCCTGATGAACTGCTGCGGCGGTTATCTCAACCACTACGGCGACTACTCTTCCGCGCAGATTGCAGCGGGCCTCAACTATACCTACGGCGGCTGGGCGGACGGCAACAGCCCGTCTGATATCGAAAACAGTAAGCTGGTCGTGCTGTTTGGCAATAACCCGGGCGAAACCCGCATGAGCGGCGGCGGGGTAACCTACTACCTGGAACAGGCCCGCGCAAAATCCAATGCTCGCATGATCATCATCGATCCGCGCTATACCGACACCGGTGCCGGACGTGAAGACGAGTGGATCCCAATCCGTCCGGGTACCGATGCGGCGCTGGTTTCCGCGCTGGCGTGGGTGATGATCACCGAAAACCTCGTCGATCAGCCTTTCCTGGATAAATACTGCGTCGGCTATGACGAGAAAACCCTGCCCGCCAGCGCGCCGGCTAACGGTCACTACAAGGCGTATATTCTCGGTCAGGGCAGCGATGGCGTGGCGAAAACGCCCGAGTGGGCCTCCACCATCACCGGTATTCCGGTGGCGCGTATCGTTCAACTGGCGCGTGAGATTGGCTCAGCCAAACCGGCCTATATCAGCCAGGGCTGGGGACCGCAGCGTCATGCGAACGGCGAAATCGCGACCCGTGCCATCTCAATGCTTTCTATTCTGACGGGTAACGTGGGCGTTCACGGCGGAAACACCGGCGCGCGTGAAGGCTCTTATGAAGTGCCGTTTGAACGTATGCCGACGCTGGATAACCCTGTTCAGACCAGCATCTCCATGTTTATGTGGACCGATGCGATCGAACGCGGCCCGGAAATGACCGCCCTGCGCGATGGCGTGCGCGGCAAGGACAAGCTGGACGTGCCGATCAAGATGATCTGGAACTATGCCGGTAACTGTCTCATCAACCAGCACTCTGAAATCAACCGCACTCATGAAATCCTGCAGGATGACAAGAAGTGCGAGATGATTGTGGTGATTGACTGCCACATGACCTCCTCGGCGAAATATGCCGATATCCTGCTGCCGGACTGCACCGCCTCTGAGCAGATGGATTTCGCGCTGGACGCCTCCTGCGGCAACATGTCCTACGTGATCTTTACCGACCAGGCGATTAAACCGCGCTTCGAGTGTAAAACCATCTATGAGATGACCTCTGAGCTGGCGAAACGTCTTGGCGTTGAGCCGCAGTTTACCGAGGGACGTACTCAGGAAGGGTGGATGCGCCATCTGCATGAACTTTCCCGTAAAGCGATCCCTGACCTGCCGGATTTCGATACCTTCCGCAAGCAGGGTATGTACAAACAGCGCGATCCGGAAGGGCACCACGTGGCGTACAAAGCGTTCCGTGAAGATCCGCAGGCGAATCCGCTGACCACGCCATCGGGCAAAATCGAGATCTACTCCGAAGAGTTGGCAAAAATCGCGTCGACCTGGGAACTGCCGGAAGGGGACGTTATCGATCCGCTGCCGATCTACACGCCTGGTTTTGAAAACTATAACGATCCGCTGACGGCGAAATTCCCGCTGCAGCTGACCGGTTTCCACTACAAAGCGCGAGTGCACTCCACCTACGGCAACGTCGACGTACTGAAAGCCGCCTGCCGTCAGGAGATGTGGATCAACCCGATGGATGCCAAAGCTCGCGGCATCGGCAATGGCGATCGCGTGCGTATCTTCAACGGTCGCGGCGAGGTACACATTGAGGCCAAAGTGACGCCGCGCATGATGCCAGGCGTGGTGGCGCTGGGGGAAGGGGCCTGGTACAGCCCCGATGCCAACCGCATCGACCAGGCGGGCAGTATTAACGTGCTGACCACGCAACGTCCGTCGCCGCTGGCGAAGGGCAACCCATCCCACACAAACCTTGTCCAGGTTGAAAAGGTTTAAGGAGTAACCGATGACAACCCAGTATGGATTTTTCATTGATTCCAGCCGTTGCACCGGGTGCAAAACCTGCGAGCTGGCCTGTAAAGATTACAAAGATCTTACTCCGGATGTGAGCTTCCGCCGCATCTACGAATACGCCGGGGGCGACTGGCAGGAAGATAACGGCGTCTGGCATCAGAACGTCTTTGCATATTACCTGTCGATTGCCTGTAACCACTGTGAAGATCCGGCCTGCACCAAGGTCTGCCCGAGCGGGGCGATGCACAAGCGGGAAGACGGTTTTGTGGTGGTGGATGAAGATGTCTGCATCGGCTGCCGCTACTGCCATATGGCGTGCCCGTACGGCTCGCCGCAGTACAACGCCGCCAAAGGGCATATGACCAAGTGCGACGGCTGCCACAGCCGCGTAGCGGATGGTAAGAAACCCATCTGCGTCGAGTCCTGTCCACTCCGCGCGCTGGACTTTGGTCCTGTTGAAGAGCTGCGACAAAAACACGGTCAGCTTGCCGCAGTGGCGCCGCTGCCGTCAGCGCACTTCACGAAGCCGAGTATTGTCATTAAACCTAACGCCAACAGCCGTCCGACGGGTGACACCACCGGCTACCTGGCAAATCCGAAGGAGGTGTAAGATGGGAAGTGGATGGCATGAATGGCCGCTGATGATCTTCACGGTCTTTGGTCAGTGCGTAGCGGGCGGCTTCATCGTACTCGCGCTGGCGCTGTTGAAAGGCGATCTCAACGCTGAACAGCAGCAGCGTCTGGTGTTGAGCATGTTTGGTCTGTGGGTGCTGATGGGAATTGGCTTTATCGCCTCCACGCTGCACCTGGGTTCGCCGATGCGCGCGTTTAACTCTCTGAACCGCGTAGGAGCGTCGTCCCTCAGTAACGAGATTGCGAGCGGGGCAATTTTCTTTGCCGTCGGCGGGCTGGGCTGGCTGCTGGCCGCGATGAAGAAATTGCCTGCGGGTCTGCGAAGCCTGTGGCTGATCGTCACCATGGTGCTGGGCGTAGTGTTCGTGTGGATGATGGTGCGCGTCTATAACACCATCGATACCGTCCCAACCTGGTACAGCGTCTGGACGCCGATGAGCTTCTTCCTGACGATGTTTATCGGCGGGCCGCTGCTGGGCTACCTGCTGCTGCGCGTGGCGGGTATCGACGGGTGGGCAATGCGTCTTCTGCCCGCCGTTTCGCTGCTGGCGCTGGTGGTGAGTGCGATGGTTGCTCTGATGCAGGGGGCTGAGCTGGCAACTATTCACAGCTCCATTCAGCAGGCGTCCGCCCTGGTTCCTGATTACGGTTCTCTGATGGCCTGGCGCATCGTTCTGCTGGTCGCGGCGTTGGTATTCTGGATCGCTCCTCAGCTTAAAGGTTATCAGCCCGCGCTGCCGCTGCTGTCACTGGCCTTTGTGCTGGTACTGGCAGGGGAGTTGATTGGTCGCGGCATTTTCTACGGGTTGCATATGACCGTTGGTATGGCTATCGCCAGTTAACGTTGCATTTAGTTATATCAAGCCGGGCCTGAGCGCCCGGCTTTTTCTTTTTTCGATCATGAAATTTTTCGACTGTCGTTTTGTTTTAATTTCGGTCATTAATAAATAAAAACAGACACATAATTAATATCTATAGCAGGCGCTGCATTAGCAGGATAAGTTTTTTAAATCGACAGGGAACATATTGTGCGAGCCAGCTAAATCAGTGGATTGACTTTGTTTTTGCCAGTGGCATGATGCGCACGAAATCTGAACTTCCTCACGGTTTTTAATCCATGACCACCTATACCCGGCCAGTGCTCCTGTTGCTCTGTGGCCTGCTTCTGTTGACCCTGGCGATCGCAGTGTTAAACACGCTCGTCCCGCTGTGGCTCGCCCATGAAAACTTACCGACCTGGCAGGTGGGTATGGTCAGCTCGTCCTTTTTCACCGGGAACCTGCTGGGCACGTTATTAACCGGGAGCCTGATTAAGCGCTTCGGCTTTAATCGCAGCTATTATCTGGCCTCGCTGATTTTTGCTGCCGGGTGCGCCGGGTTGGGCCTGATGGTCGGCTTCTGGAGCTGGATGGCGTGGCGCTTTATCGCCGGTATCGGCTGCGCGATGATTTGGGTGGTGGTTGAAAGTGCGCTGATGTGCAGCGGCACCTCCCGCAACCGCGGACGTCTGCTGGCGGCCTACATGATGGTTTACTACGTCGGCACCGTGCTGGGTCAACTGATGGTCAGCAAGCTGCCAACCGACCTGATGAGCGTGCTGCCGTGGGTGACAGGCATGGTGCTGGCGGCGATCCTGCCGCTGCTCTTTACGCGCATTGTGAACCAAAACAGCGAACATCAGGAAGCGACCCACGTCTGGCCAATGCTGAGACTCCGTCAGGCGCGTCTGGGCGTTAACGGCTGCATTATCTCAGGGATTGTACTGGGCTCGCTCTACGGCCTGATGCCGCTCTACCTGAACCATCAGGGGGTCAGTGATTCCGGAATCGGCTTCTGGATGGCGGTGATGGTGAGCGCGGGTATTGTGGGTCAGTGGCCGATTGGCCGCCTGGCGGACCGCTTTGGTCGTCTGCTGGTGCTGCGCGTTCAGGTCTTCGTGGTGATCATGGGATGCCTCGCCATGCTCAGCAACGCCGCGATGGCGCCCGCGCTGTTTATTCTCGGGGCCGCCGGCTTTACGCTCTATCCGGTCGCGATGGCCTGGGCCTGTGAGAAAGTCGAACATCACCAGCTGGTGGCAATGAACCAGGCGCTGTTACTGAGCTATACCATCGGCAGCTTATTAGGGCCGACGTTTACCGCGATGCTGATGCAGAATTATTCCGATAATTTATTGTTTATCATGATCGCCAGCGTGTCGTTTATTTATCTCTTAATGCTACTGCGTAAAGCAGGCGAGCATCCAACGCCTGTGGCTCACGCCTGATTAAATAAAAGCCTGTCTATGACAGGCTTTTTTATCCCTGTCACATATAAGACTTTTACGTATTGTTTGTTTTTCCCGCCTGGCGATAATTCAAATGAGTTCTACCACTAAAAGGCAACAATCATGTCTATACGTCGTTTTTCCACTACCGCACTTGCCGTAGTGTTGTCTTTAACGTTTGCAACGGCTCCGGTCATGGCTAATCCTGGTAACGGGAACGGCGGTGGTCACGGAAACGGTGGCGGACAAGGTAATGGCGGCAATCATGGTAACGGGAATTCTGGTAACTCCGGTAACCATGGTAATAAGCAAAATAGCGGAAAGGATAACCCTGGAAAATCGGATAAGAGCTTCAAAAACAGCAAAGATGTCGGTAATGACGTTGATGCTCGCGTGAGCTTCGATCATGCCCGCCACCTGGCACTGAATTACGGCTTAACGGGCTATGAGTCTCTGCCTCCGGGTATTGCAAAAAACCTCGCTCGCGGTAAACCACTGCCTCCGGGCATTGCGAAGAAAACCGTGCCAGCGTCTATGCTCGGCCAGCTTCCTTCCTACCCTGGCTATGAATGGCGCGTCGTGGGTGACGATCTGGTCTTAATTGCGCTGAGCACGGCGATTGTGACTTCCGTTATTAACGGCGTCTTTAAATAGAATATAAAAAGGCCCGGTTCTCACCGGGCCTTCTCTTTAATACATGACCTTGTGACCATACTGCTCAAGAATACCTTTCACGCGCTCCATCGTCTCTTTCTTCGGCGGCTTCACGCCATCGAGTTTGTACTCTTCGCCCATCGCCACCCATTTATGCTTACCCAGTTCGTGATAGGGCAGAAGCTCAATTTTCTCGACGTTGCCCATGTCGCGGGTAAATTCCCCCAGGCGGTGCGCGGAATCATCGTCATCTGACCAACCGGGAACTACAACGTAGCGGATCCAGGTTTTGATTCCTTTGTCGGCAATGTACTTGGCAAACTCCAGCGTACGGTGGTTAGAAACGCCAACCAAATTCTGGTGGATCTCATCGTTCATCTGTTTGAGATCGAGCATCACCAGATCGGTCACTTCGAGCAGTTCGTCAATAACCGGATCGTAGCGGCGCACAAAGCCGTTGGTGTCGAGACAGGTATGAATACCTTCTTTACGGCAGGCGCGGAACCAGTCGCGGACAAACTCAGCCTGCAGAATAGCTTCACCGCCGGACGCGGTCACGCCACCGCCGGACGCATTCATAAAGTGGCGGTAGGTCACCACCTCTTTCATCAAATCTTCCACGGTGACTTCTTTACCGCCGTGCGTGTCCCAGGTATCACGGTTATGGCAGTACAGGCAGCGCATCAGGCAGCCCTGGAAAAAGGTAATAAAGCGGATCCCCGGGCCATCGACGGTACCACAGGATTCAAAGGAGTGAATGCGACCAATAGTTGACATTGCGGTGATATCTCCGAATTTGGCCCATCCGGGGGCCTGTGTAGTTGCACAGCTCAAAGGCTATGTCGAGTCTGTTTTGGCTGTTATCCATAGAGTATAGATAGCGGACAAAAGAGACTGATGAAGCGAGGGTGTTAAAAAGGCCCCACTTGCGTGGAGCCTTTATTGTACGCTTTTTAACGCGTGATTTCAGTCAATTCCACTTACATGGACTGAGTGAAAGTACGGGTGATAACGTCCTGCTGCTGTTCTTTAGTCAGGGAGTTAAAACGTACTGCGTAGCCAGATACGCGGATGGTCAGCTGAGGATATTTCTCAGGGTGTTCCATCGCGTCGAGCAGCATTTCACGGTTCATTACGTTCACGTTCAGGTGCTGACCACCTTCGATGGACGCTTCGTGGTGGAAGTAACCATCCATCAGACCCGCGAGGTTAGTTTTACGCACTTCGTCGTCTTTACCCAGCGCGTTTGGCACGATAGAGAAGGTGTAAGAGATACCATCTTTCGCGTAAGCAAACGGCAGTTTAGCAACGGAGGTCAGAGAGGCAACCGCACCTTTCTGGTCACGACCGTGCATTGGGTTAGCACCTGGGCCGAATGGCGCGCCAGCACGACGACCGTCTGGGGTGTTACCGGTTTTCTTACCATACACAACGTTAGAGGTGATGGTCAGAACAGACTGAGTCGGGATAGCGTTACGGTAGGTAGTCAGTTTCTGAATTTTCTTCATGAAACGTTCTACCAGGTCAACCGCCATGTCATCAACGCGAGCGTCGTTGTTACCAAACTGCGGATATTCGCCTTCGATTTCGAAGTCTACGGCCAGGCCGTCTTCGTCACGAATTGGTTTAACTTTCGCGTATTTGATTGCAGACAGGGAGTCAGCAGCAACGGACAGACCAGCGATACCACACGCCATGGTGCGGATAACGTCACGGTCGTGCAGCGCCATCAGAGAGGCTTCGTAGCTGTACTTGTCGTGCATGTAGTGAATAACGTTCAGTGCAGTGACGTACTGTTTAGCCAGCCAGTCCATGAAGTGGTCCATGCGCTCCATGACTTCGTCATAGTTCAGCACGTCACCTTTGATTGGCTCAGACTTAGGACCAACCTGCATTTTCAGTTTTTCATCAACGCCACCGTTGATAGCGTACAGCATGGTTTTCGCCAGGTTTGCACGCGCACCGAAGAACTGCATTTGTTTACCAACAACCATTGGGCTTACGCAGCAAGCGATAGCGTAATCGTCGTTGTTGAAGTCCGGACGCATCAGGTCATCGTTCTCGTACTGCAGAGAAGAGGTGTCGATGGACACTTTAGCGGCGAATTTCTTGAAGTTCAGAGGCAGTTTTTCAGACCACAGAACGGTGATGTTCGGCTCCGGAGAAGGACCCATGGTGTACAGGGTGTTCAGGAAGCGGAAGCTGTTTTTGGTAACCAGCGTACGGCCGTCAACGCCCATACCACCGATTGATTCTGTTGCCCAGATTGGGTCACCAGAGAACAGTTCATCGTATTCAGGGGTACGCAGGAAGCGAACCATACGCAGTTTCATGACCAGGTGGTCAATCATTTCCTGAGCGTCTTGCTCGGTGATTTTGCCTGCTTTCAGGTCACGTTCGATGTACGCATCCAGGAAGGTAGACACGCGACCGAAGGACATTGCTGCACCGTTCTGAGACTTAACCGCAGCCAGGTAGCCGAAGTAGGTCCACTGGATAGCTTCCTGAGCGTTGGTTGCAGGACCAGAGATATCGCAGCCGTATTTCGCAGCCATCTCTTTGATCTGACCCAGCGCGCGGTGCTGTTCAGCAATTTCTTCACGCAGACGGATAGTCGCTTCCAGGTTTACGCCGTTTTCCAGATCGGACTGCAGGGAAACAAACTGCGCGTACTTGTCTTTCATCAGGAAGTCGATGCCGTACAGCGCAACGCGACGGTAGTCACCGATGATACGACCACGACCATATGCATCTGGCAGACCCGTCAGAACGCCAGATTTACGGCAGTTCAGAATGTCTTTGGTGTAAACATCGAATACGCCCTGGTTGTGGGTTTTGCGGTATTCGGTGAAGATTTTTTTCAGCATTGGGTCCAGCTCGCGGTTATACGCTTTGCAGGAACCTTCAACCATTTTGATACCACCGAACGGGATGATTGCGCGTTTCAGTGGTGCTTCAGTCTGCAGACCAACGATTTTCTCAAGGGCTTTGTTGATGTAGCCAGCATCGTGAGAAGTGATGGTGGAAGCAACGGAGGTGTCAAAATCAACTGGCGCGTGAGTGCGGTTTTCCAGTTTAACGCCTTCCATTACGCTGTCCCACAGCTTGGTGGTCGCATCAGTTGCGCCAGCCAGGAAGGATTCGTCACCTTCATACGGGGTATAGTTTTTCTGAATGAAGTCGCGGACGTTTACTTCATTCTGCCAGTCACCTTTCGCAAAACCTTCCCAGGCTGTGGCTAACTTTTCATTAAGCTCGGACATGTAACACCTACCTTCTTAAGTGGATTTTTTATTTACTGCCTGAGAAAACCATCAATGATGATCGTCGCCACGCAGGTAAATGACCCAGTATGTCAACCCAACTAACAGACCCCCACCGATAATGTTCCCGATAGTGACGGGGATCAGGTTATCAGTAATGAAATTCATAATAGTCAGGTGAGAGAAACTTTCCGGGGATGAACCAACTGCGGTCCAGAACTCCGGGCTTGCAAAGTTGCGGATAACAATCCCCATCGGGATCATGAACATATTCGCAATACTGTGCTCAAAGCCGCTGGCAACAAACATCGCAACCGGCAGAACCATAATCATGGCTTTATCCATCAGGCTACGACCCGAGTAGCTCATCCAGACCGCCAGGCAGACCATCAGGTTTGCGAGGATGCCGAGAGCAACGGCTTCGATAAATGTGTGATGCATTTTGTGGTCGGCGGTCTGCAGGACGTTAAGGCCCCAGCCGCCGTTGGCGGTCATATACTCGCCAGAGAGCCACATCAACAGAACAAAGAGCAGACAGCCAATCAGGTTACCAACGTAGACGTTAAGCCAGTTGCGCGCCAGTTGACCCCAGGTAATTCTTCCGCTGGCCTTTGCCACGACAATCAGCACCGTTGAGGTGAAGAGGTCGGCGCCGCAGATGACGCAGAGAATCAGGCCCAGTGAGAAGCAAATGCCGCCAATCAGTTTAGCTATGCCGAAAGGCATTCCGGCAGTACCGGTGGTGGCGGTGATGTAGAAGACGAAAGCGATTGAGATGAACACACCTGCGGTGATCGCCAGATAGAACGTCTTCATCGGGTGTTTCGTTGCTTTATAGACACCCGCTTCTTCGGCAACTTTTGCCATCGCGGCGGGGAGTAAAAGATCAAAAGGGTTGTCAGCTTTCACACTAACTCTCTCTTTATTAAGTCGGCGACGAGATACTAACAAAGCATTATAGAAGAGAAATTGATATAGATCATATCTCGCCTGGCTTATAGGCCCGCAGTGTGTATGGTTTTACAACAAATGCGGAGTAAGTATTTGATTATCCGTATAAAAATAAATTTTAAAAGTTATGAAAAGAGTTGAATTTTTTCGTTCGGCCCCCTTCGAAACAGTTAATTAATATGGAGTATTTACCATAAAAAGTAACAATAAAGCCCAGGCAAATATTATTATATTCACCCATGTTTAACTTTATTATTACAATCAATAATCATTGCCGAAGAGAATAAAAAACGGGGCAATGAAATTGCCCCGTAATATAGCCCAGACGATTGAATACGCCTACTGCTGTTAATGTTATGTGCGCTTATTTTGACCAGTAAGCGGCTTTTGCTTTCTGCAGCTTTTCATAGGCCTTCAGCAGAGACTGATGCGCCGGGAAGGCTTTCAGATCGCTGTCAACTGCCTGCAGACCGTAGAACGGCTCTTCACCGCTCAGCGCCGCGCTGGCGGCTTCAACCGCTTCAGCACCGTACATACGTACGAAAGCGTTCAGGTACTGCAGTGGCTCGCGATCGTCTTCCTGTGCAAGCAGCAACAGGGTTTGCAGGCAGCGGTAATAGTTGGTGCGCTCGGCGGAGAAGACCGACTGGTTAAACTCCATGGTCCATTCGGTCCAGGCCAGGGCCTGATCCAGATCGCCGCCCGCCAGCGCCAGCATCGCTTTTAGTTCGCCGATGCGCAGGGTGTACCAGCCGTTGTCTTTCCCGGTCGCCAGACCCAGCAGTTCGCGCACGCGGGTAAAATCATCGTGGCCCTCATCGTCCAGCTGGGCGATCAGGTTGAGATAATCTTCTTTCTCCCACTCGCTGCCCGGCAGGGACAGCAGGGTCTCACGCAGGTGCGCGCCCATGCTGTTGTTAGCCAGCCACAAATCTTCCGCCGGATAGATGTCGGACATGCCGGGCACGATGATGCGGCACGCGTAAACGCCCAGGTGTTCGTAGTCGGCAATGTAGACTTCCTGATCTTCGGCGTTGAAGATTGCCATCAGCGTGGCGAACTCTTCTTCCGTGGTACCGGCAAAGCTCCAGTCCACGAACGGATAGTCCGCGTCCTGCTTGAACATATCCCAGGAGATCAAACCGCTGGAGTCGATGAAGTGGGTTTCGAGGTTGGTATGCTCGGCCACTTCTTCATCGTCAAACGTTGGCGGGGTAAACACGTCGAGATCTTTCAGGCTACGGCCCTGCAGCAGCTCGGTCACGGTACGCTCCAGCGCCACACCGAAGTCAGGATGCGCGCCGAAGGAGGCAAAGCAGGTGCCGTTAGTCGGGTTAAACAGCACGACGCAGATAACCGGATATTTACCGCCCAGCGAGCCGTCGTAGGCAAAGATTGGGAAACCTTCCGCTTCCAGCTTCGCGATGGATTCCACCACGCCCGGGTAGCGCGCCAGAACGTCCGCCGGGATCTCCGGCAGGCTGATGGATTCAGCGATGATGCGGTTTTTAATGTGACGCTCGAACACCTCAGACAGGCCCTGCACGCGCGCTTCGTTGCGGGTGTTACCGGCGGACATGCCGTTGGACACATACAGGTTGCCGACGATGTTCATCGGAATATAAACGGTCTGCTCGTCAGACTGACGGGTGAACGGCAGGGCGCAGATACCGCGATCTTCGTTACCCGACTGCAGATCGATCAGCATGCTGGCAGTCAGTTCGTTTTCTGGATCGTAGAAAGCGCGCAGGCGTTGATCGAGGATCCCTTCCGGCAGTTCGTCGTCTTCGGTCAGTGGGAACCATTTTTCGTTCGGATAGTGAACGAAAGGACCGTTGGCGATGGTTTCACCCAGCCAGAAGTCAGCAAAGAAATAGTTGGTGGACAGACGCTCAAAATACTCACCCAACGCAGAGGCCAGTGCCGCTTTTTTCGTCGCGCCTTTACCGTTGGTAAAGCAGAGCGCGCAGTCTTTGTCGCGAATGTGCACGGACCAGACGTGAGGCACCGGGTTGAGCCAGGAGGCTTCTTCGATGTTAAAGCCCAGGTCGGTCAGTTTCTGCTGGAAGCGAGCGATGGAATCTTCCAGAGCGGCGTCTTTGCCGGGGATAAACGTTTGAGTCATGGCGTTCACTTTTATCGTACGTAAAGCGCGCAATGATACGGGTTTTGCGTGACGGGTGCTATCTCCGGCGAAAATAAATGGCTGGGCTATGCTTAGTGACAGTAACTGACTGTTAAGGCATAGAAAAATGAAAGCATTTGATCTCCAGCGGATGGCGTTTGATAAAGTTCCTCCTGAATTTCTGGGCGAAGTGGCGCTGCGCAGCCTGTATACCTTCGTACTCGTCTTCCTGTTTCTTAAAATCACCGGCCGTCGCGGCGTTCGGCAAATGTCGCTGTTTGAAGTGCTGATCATTCTGACGCTGGGCTCGGCGGCGGGAGACGTCGCCTTTTATGACGATGTGCCGATGGTGCCGGTATTTATCGTTTTTGTCTCACTGGCGCTACTTTACCGTCTTGTCATGTGGCTGATGTCGAAAAGCGAAAAGCTGGAAGATCTGTTCGAAGGGAAGCCGGTGGTTATCGTCGAGGACGGCCAACTGGCCTGGCAAAATGTGCAAAGCGCCAACATGACCGAGTTTGAGTTCTTTATGGAGCTTCGCCTGAACAGCGTTGAGCAACTGGGGCAGGTGCGTCTGGCGATTATGGAAACCAACGGCCAAATCAGCGTCTATTACTATTCTGACGACGAGGTGAAGCCGGGACTGTGTATCCTGCCGGATATGCTCATAGAGCGTTTCAGAACGGTACCTGAATCAGGCGAGTATGCTTGCGTAAGGTGTAGCCATGTTGTCGCGATGCAGCCAGGGGATCGTCAATTATGCCCCCGCTGTGCAAATCCGGAATGGACGAAGGTTAGCCGGGCCAAACGTATTACCTGACAGCCATTTTGTCGGTTTTGTCGTATCGAGGCGGCAGATTGTTTTGTGTGACGCGGGGCACATTTCCCCGGTCATAAGTTTTAGACATTGCGGCGCGTGTCACTGAATGATAAAACCGATATCCACAGTTATAACTTATGGCTTTTAGCGTGGTGAGGGGAAATGGCTCAAGTTTTTAATTTCAGTTCAGGTCCGGCAATGTTACCGGCAGACGTGCTTAAACAGGCTCAACAGGAGCTGTGTGACTGGAACGGTCTGGGTACGTCGGTGATGGAAATCAGCCACCGTGGTAAAGAGTTTATTCAGGTGGCCGAAGAGGCAGAAAAGGATTTTCGCGATCTGCTGAATATTCCCTCGAACTACAAAGTATTGTTCTGCCACGGCGGCGGCCGCGGTCAGTTTGCAGGCGTACCGCTGAATATCCTCGGTGACAAAACGACGGCTGACTACGTTGACGCGGGTTACTGGGCGGCAAGCGCCGTTAAAGAAGCGCACAAGTACTGCGTGCCGAACGTTATCGACGCCAAAGTGACCGTTGACGGCCTGCGCGCCGTGAAGCCTATGAGCGAGTGGCAGCTTTCTGATAACGCCGCCTATCTTCACTACTGCCCGAACGAAACCATTGACGGGATTGCCATCGACGAGACGCCAAACTTTGGCAAAGATGTTGTGGTTGCCGCCGACTTCTCCTCCACCATTCTGTCTGCGCCACTTGACGTCAGCCGTTACGGCGTTATCTATGCTGGCGCGCAGAAAAATATCGGTCCTGCGGGTCTGACTATCGTCATCGTGCGTGAAGATTTGCTGGGTAAAGCGCATAAATCCTGCCCGTCGATTCTCGACTACACCGTGCTGAACGATAACGACTCCATGTTCAACACCCCACCAACGTTTGCCTGGTACCTCTCCGGCCTGGTCTTCAAATGGCTGAAGCAAAACGGCGGCGTGGCGCAGATGGACAAGGTGAATCAGCAGAAAGCCGAACTGCTGTATGGCGTGATCGACAAGAGCGATTTCTACCGCAACGATGTAGCGAAAGCTAACCGTTCCCGCATGAACGTGCCATTCCAGCTGGCGGACAGCAGCCTGGACAAAGTGTTCCTGGAAGAGTCCTTCGCGGCAGGCCTGCACGCGCTCAAGGGCCACCGTGTGGTGGGCGGCATGCGTGCCTCTATCTATAACGCGATGCCGCTGGAAGGCGTTAAGGCCCTGACGGATTTCATGATCGACTTTGAACGTCGTCACGGTTAATTTGCTGTTTTTCACCCCCGCAGCGTCCCTGCGGGGTTTTTATTATGTTGAGTTGAGAGTTTAGTTTTCATGGAATCCCTGACGTTACAACCTATCGCGCGGGTAGATGGCACCATCAATCTGCCTGGTTCAAAAAGTGTCTCGAACCGCGCTCTGCTGCTGGCAGCTCTGGCAAACGGCACCACCGTCCTCACTAACCTGCTGGACAGCGATGACGTGCGCCATATGCTCAATGCGCTGAAAGCGTTGGGCGTTCATTACACACTCTCTGACGATCGTACCCGCTGCGAAGTGACCGGCAACGGCGGCGCGCTGCAGGCGAGTGAAGAGCTTGAGCTGTTTCTGGGCAACGCGGGTACCGCGATGCGTCCGCTGGCGGCGGCCCTGTGCCTGGGGAGCAACAACATCGTGCTGACCGGCGAGCCGCGTATGAAAGAGCGTCCGATCGGTCATCTGGTAGATGCTCTGCGTCAGGGCGGCGCGCAGATTGACTATCTGGAGCAGGAAAATTATCCGCCACTGCGTCTGCGCGGGGGCTTTACCGGCGGTCACGTCGAGGTTGACGGCAGCGTCTCCAGCCAGTTCCTGACGGCACTGCTGATGACCGCGCCGCTGGCCCCACAGGATACGGTTATCACGATTAAAGGTGAGCTGGTCTCCAAACCGTATATTGATATCACGCTGCACCTGATGAAAACCTTCGGCGTTGAGGTGGAAAACCAGTCTTACCAGCGCTTCGTGGTGCGCGGGGCACAGCGGTATCAGTCTCCGGGTAACTACCTGGTGGAAGGGGATGCGTCATCCGCGTCCTACTTCCTGGCCGCGGGTGCGATTAAAGGCGGTACGGTAAAAGTGACCGGCATTGGCCGCAACAGCGTGCAGGGCGATATTCGTTTTGCGGACGTGCTGGAAAAAATGGGCGCTATTGTCACCTGGGGTGATGACTTCATCTCCTGTACCCGCGGCGAGCTGAACGCCATCGACATGGACATGAACCATATCCCGGATGCGGCGATGACCATTGCCACGGCGGCGCTGTTTGCCAAAGGCACCACCACGCTGCGTAACATCTACAACTGGCGCGTAAAAGAGACGGACCGCCTGTTCGCAATGGCGACAGAGCTTCGTAAAGTCGGCGCTGAGGTAGAAGAGGGCGAAGATTACATTCGCGTTACCCCTCCGGCAAAACTGCAGTTTGCCGAAATCGGGACCTATAACGATCACCGTATGGCGATGTGTTTCTCGCTGGTGGCGCTGTCCGATACCCCTGTGACCATTCTCGATCCGAAATGTACGGCAAAAACCTTCCCGGACTATTTCGAACAGCTGGCGCGCATTAGTACCCTGACATAATGAATACCTGCCGCATCACCTGATGCGGCATTTCCTTACGCTTCCTGACGATCTTTCCCGCTCATTTCTTCTACACTCTGCTTCAATCATTCCGCAATTTGCACGCAAAGGTAACAGTTGCGCACGTTGGCGCGTATAATGCGCGGCGTTCATGTTAACGGTATGCCTTATTTAAGGAGAAAAAGATGACGGCAATTGCCCCGGTAATCACCATTGATGGGCCGAGTGGCGCAGGGAAAGGTACTCTGTGCAAAGCGATGGCGGAAGCATTGCAATGGCATCTTTTAGATTCGGGAGCAATCTATCGCGTGCTGGCGCTGGCTGCGCTGCATCATCATGTGGATGTCGCCTCTGAAGAAGCGCTGGTACCGCTGGCTGCGCATCTGGATGTGCGTTTTGTTTCCACCGATGGCAACCTGGAAGTGATTCTGGAAGGTGAAGACGTGAGCGGCGAAATCCGTACGCAGGAAGTCGCTAATGCGGCCTCTCAGGTGGCCGCTTTCCCACGCGTTCGCGAGGCGCTGCTACGTCGGCAGCGTGCGTTTCGTGAAGCCCCGGGTCTGATCGCTGACGGACGCGACATGGGAACCGTAGTATTTCCTGATGCACCAGTAAAAATTTTCCTTGATGCCTCTTCGGAAGAGCGTGCTCAACGCCGCATGCTTCAGTTGCAGGAAAAGGGGTTTAGTGTTAACTTTGATCGCCTTTTATCCGAGATAAAAGAGCGCGATGACCGCGATCGTAACCGCGCCGTCGCACCACTTGTTCCTGCAGAAGATGCTTTAGTACTGGATTCAACCAGTTTAACTATTGAGCAAGTGATTGAAAAAGCGCTACAATATGCGCGCCAAAAACTGGCACTCGCGTAATTGCGACCGATTTAGCAGTACCCCCGCTGCAATGGACTGACGGCGGGTATGTGAAACAACCCCATCCGGCACGGAGCCAGGTGGACGTTAATATTAACCTGAAGATTAAACATGACTGAATCTTTTGCTCAACTGTTTGAAGAATCCTTAAAAGAAATCGAAACCCGTCCGGGTTCCATCGTTCGCGGTGTTGTTGTTGCTATCGACAAAGACGTAGTACTGGTTGACGCCGGTCTGAAATCTGAGTCCGCCATTCCGGCTGAGCAGTTCAAAAACGCCCAGGGTGAGCTGGAAATCCAGGTTGGTGACGAAGTTGACGTTGCTCTGGACGCAGTAGAAGACGGCTTCGGCGAAACCCTGCTGTCTCGTGAGAAAGCTAAACGTCACGAAGCATGGATCACGCTGGAGAAAGCTTACGAAGAAGCTGAAACTGTGGTCGGTGTTATCAACGGCAAAGTTAAAGGTGGCTTCACTGTTGAGCTGAATGGTATTCGTGCGTTCCTGCCAGGTTCACTGGTAGACGTTCGTCCAGTCCGTGACACCCTGCACCTCGAAGGCAAAGAGCTTGAGTTCAAAGTAATCAAGCTGGACCAGAAGCGTAACAACGTTGTTGTTTCCCGTCGTGCCGTTATCGAATCCGAAAACAGCGCAGAACGCGATCAGCTGCTGGAAAACCTGCAGGAAGGCATGGAAGTCAAAGGTATCGTTAAGAACCTCACTGACTACGGCGCATTCGTTGACCTGGGCGGCGTTGATGGCCTGCTGCACATCACCGACATGGCGTGGAAACGCGTTAAGCACCCAAGCGAAATCGTGAACGTGGGCGACGAAATCACTGTTAAAGTGCTGAAGTTCGACCGCGAGCGTACTCGTGTATCCCTCGGCCTGAAACAGCTGGGCGAAGATCCATGGGTAGCTATCGCTAAGCGTTACCCAGAAGGTACTAAACTGACTGGTCGCGTAACCAACCTGACCGACTACGGCTGCTTCGTTGAAATCGAAGAAGGCGTTGAAGGCCTGGTACACGTTTCCGAAATGGACTGGACCAACAAAAACATCCACCCATCCAAAGTTGTTAACGTTGGTGATGTAGTGGAAGTGATGGTTCTGGATATCGACGAAGAACGTCGTCGTATCTCCCTGGGCCTGAAACAGTGCAAAAACAACCCATGGCAGCAGTTCGCGGAAACCCACAACAAGGGCGACCGTGTTGAAGGTAAAATCAAGTCTATCACTGACTTCGGTATCTTCATCGGCCTGGACGGCGGCATCGATGGCCTGGTTCACCTGTCTGACATCTCCTGGAACGTTGCAGGCGAAGAAGCAGTTCGTGAATACAAAAAAGGCGACGAAATCGCTGCAGTTGTTCTGCAGGTTGACGCAGAGCGTGAGCGTATCTCTCTGGGCGTTAAACAGCTCGCAGAAGATCCGTTCAACAACTGGGTTGCACTGAACAAGAAAGGCGCAATCGTAAACGGTAAAGTGACTGCAGTTGACGCTAAAGGCGCAACCGTAGAACTGGCTGACGGCGTTGAAGGTTACCTGCGCGCTTCTGAAGCTTCACGTGACCGCGTTGAAGATGCCACTCTGGTTCTGAACGTTGGCGACGACGTTGAAGCTAAGTTCACCGGTGTTGACCGTAAGAACCGTGCAATCAGCCTGTCTGTTCGTGCTAAAGACGAAGCTGATGAGAAAGATGCAATCGCAACTGTTAACAAACAGGAAGATGCAAACTTCTCTAACAACGCAATGGCTGAAGCTTTCAAAGCAGCTAAAGGCGAGTAATATCAGGTTCTCGGCATCATTTGAGCTGTAACGCATTTACAGCGCGAAGGATGAGGAGCAGACTTGACAGATTGCAGGATTCGTCCTGTAATCAATAACAAAGGGCGGCTACGGCCGCCCTTGTTTAATGAGCTGTTCAGCTAATTGGTTTGAAAGGAACCGGAGGAATCATGACCAAGTCAGAATTGATTGAAAGACTTGCCAGTCAGCAACCGCATATCCCTGCCAAGGCAGTGGAAGATGCCGTAAAAGAGATGCTGGAGCATATGGCCTCCACTCTTGCCCAGGGCGAGCGCATTGAAATCCGCGGTTTCGGTAGTTTTTCTCTGCACTATCGTGCTCCACGTACCGGGCGTAACCCGAAAACTGGTGATAAAGTCGAGCTGGAAGGTAAGTACGTTCCGCACTTTAAGCCGGGTAAAGAGCTGCGCGATCGCGCCAATATTTACGGCAACTGAGTTTAGCCAGCCGGTTAAACTGGGTTCGAAAGAAAGCACCTGCGGGTGCTTTTTTTGTACCCATCGCTTTCTTTCTGAAGGTGCCCCGCATTTTCCGTTTCGTTTTCTGTAACGCATAAAATACATTGCTGCGCTTGCTGTAAATCGCATCCTTCTTACCTGACGACCCGCGCCACCCGCTAGCATACTGCCACCCTGAAACAGGGAGGTAGCAATGGGAATTCCCGCTTTAGGTATCTGCGCCATTCTGGCGATAGCCCCGTTACTCTGGTTACCCGAACTGCCATCGCGTTATACCGTGTGGATAATGATGGCTGGCGGGGCTGCACTGGCCGCACGCCAAAACATACGGCTGAAGTATGTGGGGCTTACGCTGCTCTTTTGCGTGTGGGGCATTCTGGCTGCGCAAGAGAGCGTCTGGCCGATGCAGCATTTAACCACTGGTGCCGTACAGGCCGAGGTAGAAATCGCCGCCACTGATGGTGCCACTGTGCATCAGGGAAAAATACTCACCGTTGATGGCCAACGCTGGTGGGCGTCAACGGGCGTAACGCTTTATGGTCATTATCTGCCGCAGAAAGCGTGTGCCGGTCAGCGCTGGGCAATGACCCTCAGGCTCAGGCCGGCTCACGGCGAACTGAACGACGGAGGGTATGATCCCCAGCGCAGCGCTATTGCCCGCCATCAAACGCTGAGCGGGCGCTTTACCCATGCAGAACTCGTCGATGGGCGTTGCAGTCTGCGAGCGCAATACCTGACGTCGCTGCAAAACCGACTTTCTGCATATCGCTGGGGCGCGGTGATCCTCGGGCTGGGGATGGGGGAACGTCTGGATGTTCCAGAAGAAATAAAAGACCTGATGCGTGAAACCGGCACGCTGCATCTGATGGCGATTTCGGGCCTGCATATCGCGCTGGCGGCCTCCATCGTCTGGTTGCTCACGCGCGGGCTTCAGTTTTTATTACCTTGCCATCGTGTCCACTGGCAAATGCCTCTGCTGGCCGGGTTATGCTTTGCCGCTTTCTACGCCTGGCTGACCGGCCTGCAGCCACCCGCGCTACGCACGGTCATCGCACTTGCCGTGCTGGCGGCACTGCGCATCGGTGCCCGGCAGTGGTCTCCCTGGCAGGTGTGGATCTGCTGTGTCGCGGCGATCCTGATAAGCGATCCCTTAGCCATGCTATCGCAGAGTCTGCTTCTGTCTGCATTTGCCGTCGCCGCGCTGATTTTCTGGTTTCAGTGGCTGCCGCTTCCTGACTGGCAACGGGCTCGACGTATTCGGCCGCTGCTGAACCTTCTCTATCTTCAGATCGGCATGCTGTTGCTTCTCATGCCGTTACAGGTTCTGATTTTCCATGGCTTTAGCATTTCATCGTTGATCGCCAATCTCTTTGCCGTTCCGCTGGTGACGTTTGTCTGCGTACCGCTGATTTTACTTGGCATGCTGTTCCATCTGCTGCCACTGGCGGGGCTGGAAAGCGGCATCTGGTATACGGCCGATAAGACGCTTGCCGGGTTGTTCTGGCTGCTTATGCGCCTGCCAGACGGCTGGCAGAGTGTGGATCAACGCTGGCAGTACATGACGTTACTGCCCTGGCTTATCATCATCGGCTGGCGTTTTCGTGCCTGGAAAACCGTTCCTGCCGTTTGTCTGGCTGGAAGTGTCTTACTGGCTTTTCCCCTCTGGCGAACGGCGAAAAGCGACGCATGGACGCTACATATGCTGGATGTAGGGCAGGGGCTGGCAATGGTCATTGAACGGCAGGGTAAAGCCATTCTCTATGACACCGGGCTCGCCTGGCCGGGCGGGGATAGCGCGCAGCGGTTAATCATACCGTGGCTGCGCTGGCATCACCTGCGGCCAGAGGGGGTTATTCTCAGCCATGAGCACCTCGACCATGCGGGAGGCCTTGCATCGCTACAAAAAGCATGGCCTGAGATATGGGTAAGAAGTCCGCTGCGCCTGGCGGGGCATCTTCCCTGTTTTCGTGGGCAAAAATGGCGATGGCAGGGGTTAACCTTCTCCGTCCACTGGCCTCCTGAAAATTATCCGGCTCAGGGGAACAATCACTCCTGCGTGGTAAAAATTGACGACGGCGAGCAGAGCGTTCTGCTGACGGGAGACATTGAAGCACAGGCAGAACAGGCTATGCTTAGCCATTACTGGAAACATCTTACGTCAACACTCATACAGGTACCGCATCACGGCAGCAATACCTCGTCATCTTTGCCGCTGGTACAGCGGGTGGATGGACAGATTGCGCTGGATTCAGCGGCCCGCTACAACGCATGGCGGTTCCCGTCGGTTAAAGTGGTCCGGCGTTATCGAAAAGAGGGGTATATCTGGCACGATACCCCCCATTCCGGGCAAATATCGGTGACGTTTTCGCACCATCGCTGGCAAATCCGGCTCTTGCGGGATCAATTTTTACCACGTTGGTATCATCAGTGGTTTGGCGCGCCCGTAGATAACGGGTAGAATATGCGGCTATTTCAACAAATGCTGGTTTTTTGAATGCATAACGACAAAGATCTCTCCACGTGGCAAACCTTCCGCCGACTCTGGCCGATGATTGCACCTTTTAAAGCAGGCCTGATCGTGGCGGGTGTAGCGTTAATTCTCAACGCAGCCAGCGATACTTTTATGTTATCGCTCCTCAAACCGTTACTGGATGACGGTTTTGGTAAAACGGATCGCTCAGTGTTGCTATGGATGCCTCTGGTGGTTATCGGGCTGATGATCTTACGTGGTATCACCAGCTATATCTCCAGCTACTGCATCTCCTGGGTTTCCGGGAAAGTGGTTATGACCATGCGCCGTCGTCTGTTCAGCCACATGATGGGCATGCCGGTCTCATTCTTTGACAAGCAGTCTACCGGGACGCTGCTGTCCCGCATCACCTACGACTCAGAGCAGGTAGCCTCCTCGTCCTCAAGCGCACTGATTACCGTCGTGCGTGAAGGGGCGTCGATCATCGGCCTGTTCGCGATGATGTTCTATTACAGCTGGCAGCTGTCGATCATCCTTATCGTTCTGGCGCCGATAGTTTCTATTGCTATCCGTGTCGTCTCGAAGCGCTTCCGCAATATCAGTAAAAATATGCAGAACACCATGGGGCAGGTGACGACCAGCGCAGAGCAGATGCTGAAAGGGCATAAAGAAGTGTTGATCTTCGGCGGTCAGGAAGTCGAAACCAAACGCTTTGACAAAGTCAGCAACAAAATGCGTCTGCAGGGGATGAAGATGGTTTCGGCCTCTTCCATCTCTGACCCGATCATTCAGCTGATTGCCTCACTGGCGCTGGCGTTCGTTCTCTATGCGGCAAGCTTCCCGAGCGTAATGGAGACACTGACGGCGGGTACCATCACCGTGGTCTTCTCCTCTATGATCGCCCTGATGCGCCCGCTGAAATCCCTGACGAACGTGAACGCCCAGTTCCAGCGCGGGATGGCCGCCTGCCAGACGCTGTTCAGCATTCTGGATTCCGAACAGGAAAAAGACGAAGGTAAACGCGAGGTAGAGCGTGCGCGCGGCGACGTTGAGTTCCGCAACGTGACCTTCACCTATCCAGGCCGCGAAACGCCGGCTCTGCGCAATATCAACCTGACGATTCCGGCAGGTAAAACCGTTGCGCTGGTAGGCCGCTCCGGCTCCGGTAAATCCACCATTGCCAGCCTCATCACCCGTTTCTACGACATTAACGAAGGTGAGATCCTGCTGGATGGTCACGACCTGCGGGAGTACACCCTGCAGTCGCTGCGTAACCAGGTTGCGCTGGTTTCTCAGAACGTGCATCTCTTCAACGATACGGTTGCCAACAACATTGCTTATGCGCGCACTGACGAGTACAGCCGCGAGCAGATTGAGAACGCCGCGCGTATGGCCTATGCAATGGACTTTATTAACAAGATGGATAACGGTCTGGATACGATAATCGGTGAAAACGGCGTACTGCTCTCCGGCGGTCAACGCCAGCGTATCGCCATTGCGCGCGCGCTGCTGCGCGATAGCCCGATTCTGATCCTGGACGAAGCAACCTCTGCTCTGGATACGGAATCTGAACGCGCGATTCAGTCGGCGCTGGATGAACTGCAGAAGAACCGTACTTCGCTGGTGATTGCGCACCGTCTGTCCACTATCGAGCAGGCGGATGAGATCGTCGTGGTTGAGGACGGCATCATTGTTGAACGCGGAAGCCATGCTGATCTGCTGGAACACCGCGGCGTTTACGCCCAGCTTCATAAGATGCAGTTCGGCGAATGATTGCACGCATCTGGTCCGGTGAATCCCCGCTGTGGCTGCTGCTTTTGCCGCTCTCCTGGCTGTATGGCCTGGTGAGCGGCACTATTCGCCTGTTTTACCGTCTGGGGATCAAGCGCGCCTGGCGCGCGCCGGTGCCGGTTGTAGTGGTGGGTAACCTCACGGCGGGCGGCAACGGCAAAACGCCGGTGGTGATCTGGCTGGTAGAGCAGTTGCAAAAGCGCGGTATTCGCCCCGGCGTGGTGTCGCGCGGCTATGGTGGCAAAGCGGCGCATTACCCATTGCTTCTGTCGGCGGAAACCACGACCGCAGAAGCGGGGGATGAGCCAGTATTGATTTTCCAGCGTACCGGCGCGCCGGTTGCGGTCTCCCCGGTCCGCAGCGACGCCGTTCAGGCACTGCTTGCCGAACAGGCGGTACAAATCATCATCACTGACGATGGCCTGCAGCATTACGCTCTGGCGCGTGATAAAGAGATTGTGGTTATTGACGGCGTTCGCCGTTTCGGCAACGGCTGGTGGCTGCCTGCTGGCCCCATGCGCGAACGCGCTTCGCGACTGAAGTCCGTTGATGCAGTGATTGTGAACGGTGGAGAGGCAAAATCGGGTGAAATCCCGATGAACCTGCAGCCGGGTCTGGCGGTCAACCTGGCGACGGGTGAACGCCGGTCGGTTGCTGAGCTACCTTCACTGGTGGCGATGGCGGGAATTGGTCATCCGCCGCGCTTCTTCGCGACGCTGGAGCAGTGTGGCGCCCGGCTTGAAAAACGCGTTCCGCTGGCCGACCATCAGGCGCTGGTGGAAGGGCAGTTGGATGCCCTGACCGTACCCGGACAGTCGCTGATCATGACCGAAAAAGATGCGGTGAAATGCCGTGCCTTTGCGAAAGAAAACTGGTGGTATCTGCCGGTTGACGCTGAACTCAGCGGCGAACAGCCGGAACACTTGCTCAAGGAACTGATTGCGTTGGTGCAGTAGAGACTTACGCGGTTCTGGTGGCGCTTTGACTGACAGGAAAACGCATGTCTTTACCGCAACTCTCGCTTTCAGCCGCACGTCATTTACACCTTGCCGCGCAGGGGCTGCTCAAAAAGCCCCGCCGCCGCGCGCAGCCTGCCGATATCCTCTCTACCGTCCAGCGCATGTCGCTGCTCCAAATCGACACCATTAATATTGTGGCCCGTAGCCCTTACCTGGTGCTGTTTAGCCGTCTGGGAAGTTATCCTTCGCAGTGGCTGGATGAGGCGCTCTCCAAAGGGGAACTGATGGAGTACTGGGCGCACGAAGCCTGCTTCCTGCCCCGCAGCGACTTTGCCCTGGTGCGCCACCGTATGCTTGCCCCGGAAAAGATGGGCTGGAAATACCGGCAGGCGTGGATGCAGGAACACGCGGCCGAAATAGAGCAGCTTATCAGCCATATTCAGGAAAAAGGCCCCGTTCGCTCCGCTGATTTTGAACATCCCCGCAAAGGTGCAAGCGGCTGGTGGGAGTGGAAACCGCACAAGCGTCATCTGGAAGGGTTATTCACGTCAGGCAAAGTCATGGTCATTGAACGGCGTAATTTTCAGCGCGTTTATGACCTGACGCATCGCGTGATGCCCCACTGGGACGACGAGCGCGACATGCTTACTCAGGAGGCCGCCGAAGCCATCATGCTGGAAAACAGCGCCCGCAGCCTGGGTATTTTCCGTGCGCAATGGCTGGCAGATTATTACCGCCTTCGCCAGCCCGCGCTGAAGCCGCTGCTGGAGATATGGCAGCGCGAACAGCGAGTCATTCCCGTCACGGTGGAAACGCTGGGAGAAATGTGGCTGCATGCGGATCTCCTCCCTCTGCTGCCCGAGGCCCTGGAGGGGAAACTCCGGGCAACGCACAGCGCGGTGTTGTCACCTTTCGATCCGGTGGTCTGGGACAGAAAGCGCGCTGAGCAGCTATTCGATTTCAGCTACCGGCTGGAGTGCTATACCCCGGCGCCAAAGCGGCAGTACGGCTATTTTGTTTTACCGCTGCTGCACAAGGGGCAACTGGTCGGCCGCATGGATGCCAAAATGCACCGCAAGACCGGCACGCTGGAAGTCATTGCGCTTTATCTGGAAGAGGGCGTCAGGGTCACTGCGAGCCTGGAAAAAGGGCTAACCTCCGCCATTAGCGAGTTCGCGCGTTGGCAGGGAGCTCACGACGTGACGCTTGGCCGGGCACCTGACGGGTTATTCACATCCTGTCGAAGTGGCTGGGAAACAGGCACTCCCTGAAAAGGGAATGTGTTAAGCTTTAGCGATTACCCATACGGAGGAACTATGGATCACCGTTTACTTGAAATTATTGCCTGCCCGGTATGCAACGGCAAACTCTACTACAGCCAGGACAAACAGGAGCTGATTTGCAAGCTGGACAGTCTGGCCTTCCCGCTGCGTGACGGCATTCCGGTATTGCTGGAAAACGAAGCCCGTTCCCTGGTGGCAGAAGAGAGCAAACCATGAGTTTTGTCGTCATTATTCCTGCGCGTTATGCCTCAACGCGTCTGCCGGGTAAACCGCTGGTGGATATCAACGGCAAGCCGATGATTGTGCATGTCCTTGAGCGGGCGCGTGAGTCCGGTGCCGACCGCATTATCGTTGCAACCGACCATCCTGATGTCGCCCGCGCGGTTGAAGCCGCAGGCGGTGAGGTGTGCATGACCCGCGCCGATCACCAGTCCGGCACCGAGCGTCTGGCGGAAGTGGTTGAGAAGTGTGGTTTCAGTGACGATACGGTCATCGTAAACGTGCAGGGCGACGAGCCGATGATCCCGGCCGTTATTATCCGTCAGGTGGCGGAGAATCTGGCGCAGCGCCAGGTCGGTATGGCGACGCTCGCGGTGCCCATTCACCACGCTGAAGAGGCATTCAATCCGAATGCGGTGAAGGTTGTCATGGATGCCGAAGGCTACGCGCTCTATTTCTCGCGCGCCACGATCCCCTGGGATCGCGATCGCTTTGCGGTATCAAAAGAGACCATCGGTGATTCCTTCCTGCGTCATATTGGGATCTACGGCTATCGCGCCGGCTTTATTCGTCGCTATGTTGCCTGGGCGCCGAGCCCGCTGGAGCATATCGAAATGCTGGAGCAGCTTCGCGTGCTCTGGTATGGCGAAAAAATCCACGTTGCCGTTGCCCGCGAAGTTCCGGGAACGGGTGTTGATACGCCGGAAGATCTTGAGCGCGTCCGCGCCGAGCTGCGCTAATCCCGCCTGCATCCCTCCTTTCGGGGGGATGTCCTCTCCCCGCTAATTCCCCTTTCTTTACCCTAATTGATCTCTTCCGGGTGACATCTTCACGCTGTGCGCTCATTATAAAAGCAGTAGTCTTAATGGGGGTAATCTCATATGGAACAGCTGCGTGCCGAACTTAGCCATCTTCTGGGTGAGAAGTTAAGCCGGGTCGAATGCGTGAGTGAAAAGGCCGATACCGCGCTTTGGTCGTTGTATGACAGCCAGGGCAACCCGATGCCGCTGATGGCCAGAAGTTTCACCTCGCCGGGCGTTGCCAGGCAGCTTGCGTGGAAAATGTCGATGCTGGCGCGGGAGGGGACCGTCCGTATGCCGACCGTGTACGGCGTGATGACGCATGAGGAACACCCCGGTCCGGACGTACTGCTGATTGAGCGTTTGCGCGGCGTGCCCGTTGAAGCGCCCGCGCGCACGCCGGAACGCTGGGAGCAGCTGAAAGACCAGATTGTCGAGGCGCTGCTGGCCTGGCACCGTCAGGATAGCCGCGGGCTTGTCGGTCCGGTCGACAGCACTCAGGAAAACCTGTGGCCGCTGTGGTATCGCCAGCGGGTGGAAGTGCTGTGGGGGACGCTTAACCAGTTCAACAATACCGGTTTAACCATGCAGGACAAACGTATCCTGTTTCGCACCCGCGAGTGCTTGCCGGCACTGTTCGAAGGATTTAATGACAACTGCGTTCTGATCCACGGCAATTTTACTCTGCGCAGCATGCTAAAGGACTCCCGCAGCGATCAGCTTCTGGCAATGTTGGGGCCGGGGATCATGCTCTGGGCGCCGCGCGAATATGAGCTGTTCAGGCTCAGCGACAGCGGGGCGGCGGAAGGGTTACTGTGGCACTACCTTCAACGCGCGCCCGTTGCAGAGGCGTTTCTCTGGCGACGCTGGCTCTACCTGCTCTGGGACGAAGTGGCGCAGCTGGTCAACACCGGACGTTTCAATCGCGCCAACTTCGATCTTGCGGCGAGGTCACTCCTGCCCTGGCTCGCCTGACGATCCTTTCAGCCACTGCCACAGGCGTCCGAGCGTCTCGTAGCCGACGCGATCGCTATGCATCAGCCACATCGGAGATGGAATAATCCGCTCCCATGGGTTGAGCGGCGCGCTGATG
This sequence comes from Enterobacter sp. KB-280D8, assembly GCF_041399405.1. NCBI lineage: Bacteria > Pseudomonadati > Pseudomonadota > Gammaproteobacteria > Enterobacterales > Enterobacteriaceae > Enterobacter > Enterobacter sp. KB-280D8. The sequence continues at coordinate 227,307 of NZ_JBGKEC010000002.1, read as the reverse complement.
GCCATCTGGTTTGCCGGTGCGGGAAGCGGGTGCAGACCTTGCTTCTCGAAGAAGATCATTGCTCTTGGCAGGTGCGAGGCGGAGGTCACCAGTAAGAACGGAACATCGCCAATCGCCTGCTTCACCGCAGCGGCCTCTTCCTCGGTATCCTTTGGGCTGTCCAGGGTGATAATCGAGGAACGCGGGACGCCGAGCGATTCCGCGATTCTGGCGCCCGCTTCAGCCGTACTCACCGGGTTCGTTTTTGCCGCCGCGCCGGTGAAGATCATTTTTGATCCCGGATTTGCCAGCCAGAGGCGAATGCCCTCGTTTAGCCGCGGCAGGCTGTTGTTAATCAGGTTCGAGCTGGGGGCCCAGTCAGGATCCCATGTATATCCGCCGCCCAGCACTACGATGTATTCAACTTTCTGGTTTCCCTGCCACGTTGGGTACTTAGCTTCGATGGGACGTAACAGGCCATCCGCCACCGGTTGCAGGCTCAGCAGCAGCAGGACAAGCCAGCCGAACGTGATAAGCGTTTTGCCACTTTTCTGAAAGCGACTAAACCACACCAGCGCCAGCCCCAGCGCAATGATGATGAGTAGCAGCGGAAGGGGAAGCATCATCCCTCCAACGTATTTCTTAAGGGTAAAAAGCATCCTTTTTGGTTCCTTTTTTGACCATATAGCAGGTGATTACCCGTGATATTACACCAGAGAGGTTCATTCTCCGCGCGGGTGTGACAAAATAGCGGTTTTGCAGTTAGCGAGTGGAACTCTCCCAATGCGGGATCGCAATTTTGATGACATCGCGGAAAAGTTTTCGCGCAACATTTATGGCACCACGAAAGGGCAGCTCCGTCAGACGATCCTCTGGCAGGATCTGGACACCATTCTGGCTACCTTTGGCGGCCAAACGTTGCGCGTGCTGGACGCCGGAGGCGGTGAAGGGCAGACGGCGATAAAAATGGCCGGGCTCGGTCATCACGTCACGCTTTGCGATCTTTCTGCTGAAATGGTCGCCCGCGCGACGCGTGCCGCAGAAGAGAAAGGTGTGAGCGACAACATGCATTTTATACAATGCGCCGCTCAGGACATCGCACAGCATTTGGAAACCCAGGTTGATCTGATATTGTTTCATGCGGTGCTGGAGTGGGTAGCCGATCCGCTAAGCGTGTTACAAACCCTGTGGTCGATGTTGCGCCCGGGCGGCACGCTGTCGCTGATGTTCTACAATGCTAACGGCTTCCTGATGCACAATATGGTGGCAGGAAACTTCGACTATGTTCAGGTCGGGATGCCTAAAAAGAAAAAACGCACGCTTTCCCCGGACTATCCGCGCGATCCGCAGCAGGTTTACGGCTGGCTGGAAGAGATTGGCTGGCAGATCGTCGGGAAGACGGGCGTCAGGGTGTTTCATGATTATCTGCGTGAAAAACACAAACAGCGTGACTGTTTTGACACCTTAACAGAATTAGAAACGCGGTATTGCCGCCAGGAGCCTTTTGTCAGCCTTGGCCGCTATATTCACGTCACCGCGCACAAGCCGCAGATGCAAGGATAACCTATGAGTGAATTTTCCCAGACAGTCCCCGAACTGGTTGCCTGGGCCAGGAAAAACGATTTCTCCATCTCGCTGCCGGTAGACAGACTCTCTTTCCTGCTGGCGGTTGCCACGCTGAACGGCGAGCGGCTGGACGGTGAAATGAGCGAGGGTGAACTGGTGGATGCGTTCCGCCACGTCAGTGATGCGTTTGAGCAAACCAGCGAAACCATTAGCGTGCGTGCCAACAACGCGATCAACGATATGGTGCGTCAACGTCTGCTGAACCGCTTTACCAGCGAGCAGGCGGAAGGAAACGCCATCTATCGCCTGACGCCGCTGGGCATCGGCATCACCGATTACTATATTCGCCAGCGCGAATTTTCCACGCTGCGTCTTTCCATGCAGCTCTCGATCGTGGCCGGTGAGCTTAAGCGCGCCGCCGATGCGGCGGATGAAAACGGTGACGAATTCCACTGGCATCGCAACGTTTACGCGCCGCTGAAATACTCGGTGGCCGAGATTTTCGACAGTATCGATCTCACCCAGCGCCTGATGGACGAACAGCAGCAGCAGGTGAAAGACGATATCGCGCAGCTGCTGAATAAAGACTGGCGAGCGGCCATCTCCAGCTGTGAACTTTTGCTGTCAGAAACCTCCGGTACTCTGCGTGAACTGCAGGATACGCTGGAGGCCGCAGGGGACAAGCTGCAGGCCAACCTGCTGCGCATCCAGGACGCGACCCTGGCGCACGACGATCTGCATTTTATCGACCGTCTGGTGTTCGATCTGCAGAGTAAACTCGACCGCATTATCAGCTGGGGCCAGCAGTCGATCGATCTGTGGATCGGCTATGACCGCCACGTGCATAAATTTATCCGTACCGCGATTGATATGGATAAAAACCGCGTCTTTGCCCAGCGTCTGCGTCAGTCGGTACAGACCTACTTTGATGCGCCGTGGGCGCTGACCTATGCCAATGCCGATCGTCTGCTGGATATGCGCGACGAAGAGATGGCATTGCGCGATGAAGAGGTGACCGGTGAACTGCCGCCGGATCTGGAGTACGAAGAATTCAACGAAATTCGCGAGCAGCTTGCGGCGATGATCGAAGAACAGCTCGCTGTCTACAAAACCAGACAAGCGCCGCTGGATCTTGGACTCGTGGTGCGCGACTATCTGGCGCAATATCCTCGCGCGCGCCACTTCGACGTTGCCCGCATTGTGGTAGACCAGGCGGTGCGCCTGGGTATCGCGCAAGCAGATTTCACCGGACTGCCGCCGAAGTGGCAGCCAATTAACGATTACGGAGCCAAGGTACAGGCGCATGTCATTGACAAATATTGAACAAGTGATGCCAGTTAAGCTGGCACAGGCGCTGGCGAATCCGTTATTTCCGGCGCTGGACAGCCAGCTACGTGCCGGTCGTCACATTGGCCTGGACGAGCTGGATAATCACGCCTTTTTGATGGACTTCCAGGAGTACCTGGAAGAGTTTTACGCCCGCTATAACGTGGAGCTTATCCGCGCGCCGGAAGGCTTTTTCTACCTGCGCCCGCGCTCCACGACCCTGATCCCGCGCTCTGTTCTCTCCGAGCTGGACATGATGGTCGGCAAAATTCTTTGCTATCTCTATCTCAGCCCGGAACGTCTGGCGAATGAAGGGATCTTCACCCAGCAGGAACTTTACGACGAGCTGCTGACGCTGGCGGATGAAAGCAAGCTGCTCAAGCTGGTGAACAACCGCTCCACGGGGTCGGATCTCGATCGTCAGAAATTACAGGAAAAGGTTCGCTCTTCCCTGAACCGTCTGCGCCGTCTGGGGATGGTCTGGTTTATGGGCCACGACAGCAGCAAATTCCGCATTACGGAATCGGTCTTCCGCTTCGGCGCCGACGTGCGTGCGGGCGATGACGCGCGTGAAGCGCAGCTTCGCATGATCCGCGACGGTGAAGCGATGCCGGTGGAAAACCATTTGCAGCTCAACGACGAGCATGAAGAGAATCTGCCGGATAGCGGGGAGGAAGAGTAATGATTGAACGCGGTAAATTTCGCTCACTGACGCTGATTAACTGGAACGGCTTCTTTGCCCGAACGTTCGATCTGGATGAGCTGGTCACGACGCTCTCCGGCGGTAACGGGGCGGGGAAATCCACCACCATGGCGGCGTTTGTTACGGCGCTGATCCCCGATCTGACGCTGCTTCACTTCCGTAACACCACCGAAGCGGGCGCGACAAGCGGCTCCCGTGATAAAGGTCTGCACGGTAAGCTGAAAGCGGGCGTTTGTTATTCCGTACTGGACGTCATTAACTCGCGTCACCAGCGCGTGGTGGTGGGCGTGCGCCTGCAGCAGGTCGCCGGTCGCGACCGTAAAGTGGATATCAAACCGTTTGCCATCCAGGGGCTGCCAACCTCCGTGCAGCCGACCGCGCTGCTCACGGAAACCCTGAACGAACGCCAGGCGCGCGTGTTGACGCTGCAGGAGCTGAAGGACAAGCTCGAAGCTATTGAAGGCGTGCAGTTCAAGCAGTTCAACTCGATTACCGACTATCACTCCCTGATGTTCGATCTGGGCGTGGTGGCGCGCCGTCTGCGCACCGCATCAGACCGTAGCAAATACTACCGTCTGATCGAAGCCTCCCTGTACGGCGGTATCTCCAGCGCGATTACCCGCTCCCTGCGCGACTACCTGCTGCCGGAAAATAGCGGCGTGCGTAAGGCCTTCCAGGATATGGAAGCGGCGCTGCGTGAAAACCGCATGACGCTGGAAGCGATTCGCGTTACCCAGTCTGACCGCGACCTGTTTAAACACCTGATCAGCGAAGCCACTAACTACGTGGCGGCGGACTATATGCGTCACGCCAACGAGCGCCGCGTCCATCTCGACCAGGCGTTAGAATACCGCCGCGAACTGTTTACCTCCCGTAAACAGCTGGTGGCCGAGCAGTACAAGCACGTCGAGATGGCGCGCGAGCTGGGCGAGCACAACGGTGCCGAAGGCGATCTGGAAGCCGATTACCAGGCTGCCAGCGATCACCTGAACCTGGTGCAGACCGCGCTGCGCCAGCAGGAGAAGATCGAGCGCTACGAAGCGGATCTCGATGAGCTGCAGATTCGTCTCGAAGAGCAAAATGAAGTGGTGGCCGAAGCCGCCGAGATGCAGGAAGAGAACGAAGCCCGCGCCGAATCTGCCGAGCTGGAAGTGGACGAGCTGAAAAGCCAGCTTGCTGATTACCAGCAGGCGCTGGACGTGCAGCAGACGCGTGCGATTCAGTACAACCAGGCTTTGCAGGCGCTGCAGCGTGCGAAAGAGCTGTGCCATCTGCCAGACCTGACGCCGGACAGCGCCGACGAGTGGCTGGATACCTTCCAGGCCAAAGAGCAGGAAGCTACCGAGAAACTGCTCTCACTTGAACAGAAAATGAGCGTCGCGCAAACGGCGCACAGCCAGTTTGAGCAGGCTTATCAGCTGGTGGTCGCGATTAACGGCCCGCTGGCGCGTAATGAAGCCTGGGACGTAGCCCGTGAACTGCTGCGCGACGGCGTGAACCAGCGCCATCTGGCCGAACAGGTGCAGCCGCTGCGTATGCGCCTGAACGAACTGGAACAGCGCCTGCGCGAGCAGCAGGAAGCCGAGCGTTTGCTCGCTGAGTTCTGCAAGCGGCAGGGCAAACAATACGATTTCGACGAGCTTGAGGCACTGCATCAGGAGCTGGAAGCACGTATTGCGGCCCTGTCTGATACCGTATCAAACGCCAGCGAACAGCGTATGACGCTGCGTCAGGAGCTGGAGCAGCTTCAGTCTCGTTCGAAGACGCTTCTGGAGCGTGCGCCGGTCTGGCTGGCAGCGCAAAGCAGCCTGAACCAGCTCAGCGAACAGTGTGGCGAGGAGTTTGAATCCAGCCAGCAGGTGACCGAATACCTGCAGCAGCTGCTGGAGCGCGAGCGCGAAGCCATCGTTGAGCGTGACGAAGTGGGCGCGCGCAAGCGTGACGTGGATGAAGAAATCGAGCGCTTAAGCCAGCCGGGCGGGTCAGAAGATCCGCGTCTGAATACCCTGGCCGAGCGTTTTGGCGGCGTACTGCTGTCTGAGATTTACGATGACGTTGGCCTGGACGATGCGCCGTATTTCTCCGCGCTGTACGGTCCATCCCGCAACGCAATCGTGGTGCCGGATCTGTCACTGATTTCTGAGCAGCTGGCAGGGCTTGAGGATTGTCCGGAAGATCTCTATCTGATCGAAGGGGATCCGCAGTCGTTCGATGATAGCGTCTTCAGCGTTGACGAGCTGGAAAAAGCGGTGGTGGTGAAAATCGCCGATCGCCAGTGGCGCTATTCCCGCTTCCCCGAGCTGCCGCTGTTTGGCCGCGCCGCGCGCGAAAGCCGCATCGAGAGCCTGCACGCCGAGCGTGAAACGCTGTCTGAACGTTTTGCGACCCTGTCGTTTGACGTGCAGAAAACCCAGCGTTTGCACCAGGCGTTCAGCCGCTTTATCGGAAGCCATCTCGCCGTGGCGTTTGAAGCCGACCCGGAAGCGGAAATCCGCAAGCTCAATACCCGCCGTGGCGAGCTGGAGCGCGCGATTACCAGTCATGAAAGTGACAACCAGCAGAGCCGCGTCCAGTTTGAACAGGCGAAAGAGGGCGTCGCTGCCCTTAACCGCATCCTGCCGCGCCTCAACCTGCTGGCGGATGATACGCTGGCCGACCGCGTGGATGAGATCCAGGAGCGTCTGGATGAAGCCCAGGAAGCCGCGCGTTTCGTGCAGCAGCACGGCAACCAGCTGGCGAAGCTGGAGCCCGTGGTGTCTGTACTGCAAAGCGACCCGGAACAGTTCGAGCAGTTAAAAGAAGATTATGCCTGGTCGCAGCAGGTGCAGCGCGAGGCGCGCCAGCAGGCGTTTGCCCTGACGGAAGTGGTGCAGCGTCGGGCCCATTTCGGCTACTCCGATTCGGCTGAAATGCTGAGCGGTAACAGCGACCTGAATGAAAAACTGCGTCAACGCCTTGAGCAGGCGGAAGCCGAACGTACCCGCGCCCGCGAAGCGATGCGCAGCCACTCTGCTCAGCTGAATCAGTACAACCAGGTGCTGGCCTCGCTGAAAAGCTCCTTCGACACCAAGAAAGAACTGTTAAACGACCTGCAGAAAGAGCTGCAGGACATTGGCGTCCGTGCCGACAGCGGGGCGGAAGAGCGTGCGCGCATTCGTCGTGATGAGCTGCATAGCCAGCTCAGCAATAACCGTGCGCGTCGTAATCAGCTGGAGAAAGCGCTCACCTTCTGCGAAGCGGAAATGGATAACCTGACCCGTCGCCTGCGCAAGCTGGAGCGCGACTATCACGAAATGCGTGAGCAGGTCGTGACGGCGAAAGCGGGCTGGTGCGCCGTGATGCGCATGGTGAAAGACAACAACGTTGAACGTCGCCTGCACCGTCGCGAGCTGGCATACCTCTCTGCCGATGAGCTGCGTTCGATGTCGGATAAGGCGCTGGGTGCGCTGCGTCTGGCGGTGGCGGATAACGAACATCTGCGCGATGTATTGCGCATGTCAGAGGATCCGAAACGTCCTGAACGTAAAATTCAGTTCTTCGTGGCCGTTTATCAGCACCTGCGCGAGCGTATTCGTCAGGACATCATCCGTACCGACGATCCAGTCGAAGCCATCGAACAGATGGAAATTGAGTTGGGGCGTCTGACGGAAGAGCTGACCTCCCGCGAGCAGAAGCTGGCGATCAGCTCCCGCAGTGTGGCGAACATCATTCGCAAAACCATTCAGCGCGAGCAGAACCGTATCCGCCAGCTGAACCAGGGGCTGCAGAGCGTCTCGTTTGGTCAGGTCAACAGCGTGCGTCTTAACGTCAACGTCCGTGAAGCCCACGCGACGCTGCTGGAAGTGCTCTCTGAGCAGCACGAGCAGCATCAGGATCTGTTCAACAGCAACCGTCTGACCTTCTCCGAAGCGCTGGCGAAGCTGTATCAGCGCCTGAATCCGCAGATTGATATGGGCCAGCGTACGCCGCAAACCATCGGTGAAGAGCTGCTGGACTACCGCAACTACCTGGAAATGGAAGTTGAGGTTAACCGTGGTTCAGACGGCTGGCTGCGTGCGGAATCCGGGGCGCTCTCTACCGGTGAAGCCATCGGTACCGGGATGTCAATTCTGGTGATGGTGGTGCAGAGCTGGGAAGATGAAGCACGTCGTCTGCGCGGGAAAGATATCTCCCCATGCCGACTGCTGTTCCTGGATGAAGCGGCGCGTCTCGATGCCCGCTCTATTGCCACGCTGTTCGAGCTTTGCGAACGTCTCGATATGCAGCTCATTATTGCGGCACCGGAAAACATCAGCCCTGAAAAAGGCACCACCTATAAACTGGTGCGTAAAGTGTTCCAGAACAGCGAACACGTGCACGTTGTCGGGCTGCGTGGCTTTGCGCCGCAGCCGCCGGAGTCATTGCCGGAAACCACGGCAGACGCGTCCTGAGGCGTTTTGTTACAAAGAGCGGCGCAGAAGCGCCGCTTTTTTTATTCACTTAACTTGTGCTCAGGGCTGCGTTATCTTTAAACTTCTTTACATAAGGTAAGGCAGCAGAGTTGTCGTCTACCTATAATAAAAGAAAGCCCCACCGTGATGGGCATGTCGTGAAAACAGGGGGCAAGGGATGTTGCTGAAGAAAGAATGTGGTCGTCAGCTGTCAGCGCTGAGTTTATGCCTGGCAGTGATGTTTGCTCCACTGTTAACCGCCCAGGCCGACGAGCCTGAAATTGTGCCGACTGACAGCTCCGCAGCGACAGGCGCGCAGCCGACGTCATTGTCTCAGCCGCTGGAACAGTCTCCGGCAACGGCCATCATGGCCGGGATTAAGCCGTTGCCGGAAGGCATCGACGTCGAATCGCTCAGCCAGCAGCTCCAGACGGGGCTGCCGTCAGGCTACACGCCCGCCTATATCAATCAGCTCACGCTGCTTTATGCTGCCCGCGATATGAAACCCATGTGGGAAAACCGTGAAGCCGTGCGCGCCTTCCAGCAGCAGCTGGCGGAAGTGGCGATTGCGGGCTTTCAGCCGCAGTTTACGAAGTGGGTTGAGCTGTTAACCGATCCTGCCGTCACCGGTCAGGCGCGGGATGTGGTCCTTTCCGATGCCATGATGGGCTACCTACAGTTTGTGGCGGGTATTCCGGTCAACGGCAACCGCTGGCTGTACAGCGATAAGCCCTATAAGCTGGCGACGCCAGCCCTGTCGGTGATTAACCAGTGGCAATTAGCGCTGGATAACGGCGACCTGCCGCGCTTTATTGCCAGCCTCGCGCCGGCGCATCCGCAGTATGCCACCCTGCACCAGTCGCTCCTCGCGCTGGTGGGGGACTCGCGGCCATGGCCGCAAATGCGGGGGACCGCAACGCTGCGGCCGGGTCAGTGGAGCAGCGATGTGCCTGCCCTGCGCGAGATCCTGAAACGCTCCGGTATTCTTGATGGCGGGCCGAAGATTGCCTTGCCGGGCGACGATCCGCAAAGCGCGGTGGTCAGCCCGTCAGCGCCCGTGAAAGAGAGCAAGGCCACTACCCTGAGTAATAAGCCCGCGGCCTACGATCGCGAGCTGGTCGCCGCGGTTAAACAGTTCCAGGCCGCTCAGGGGCTAGGAGCCGATGGCGTCATTGGCCCGTCAACGCGTGACTGGCTTAACGTATCGCCTGCGCAGCGGGCAGGGGTGCTGGCGCTCAATATTCAGCGTTTGCGCCTGCTGCCGGGAACGCTGTCAACCGGCATTATGGTTAACATCCCGGCCTATTCCCTGGTCTATTATCAGGATGGTAGCGAGAAGCTGGCCTCGCGCGTGATTGTCGGGCGTCCTGATCGTAAAACGCCGATGATGAGCAGCGCGTTAAATAACGTGGTGGTTAACCCGCCGTGGAACGTACCACCGACGCTGGCGCGTAAGGACATTCTGCCTAAGGTCTGGAACGATCCGGGTTATCTGGAACGTCATGGCTATACGGTAATGCGTGGCTGGAACAGTAAAGAGGCGATCGATCCTTATATGGTCGACTGGTCGACGATCACGCCATCTAACCTGCCGTTCCGCTTCCAGCAGGCACCTGGCGCACATAACTCGCTTGGACGCTATAAATTCAACATGCCGAGTTCAGATGCTATCTATCTGCACGATACGCCGAACCATAATCTGTTCCAGAAAGATACCCGGGCACTGAGTTCAGGCTGCGTGCGCGTGAATAAAGCCTCGGAGTTGGCCAACATGCTGTTGCAGGATGCGGGCTGGAACGATACGCGTATTTCTGACGCCCTGAAGCAGGGAGATACGCGCTACGTGAATATTCGCCACAACATTCCGGTCAATCTTTACTATCTGACGGCGTTTGTGGGCGAAGACGGGCGCACTCAGTACCGTACAGATATTTACAATTATGATCTCACCGCGCGATCCGGCGCACAAATTTTGCCAAAAGCGGAACAATTAATCAGGTAAATGAAGCAGTTCGGGAAAAATGATTGTCGTAAGTTATGGTGAATCGGGGCCAATATCGCTGTAAGCCGCGTATTCACTGGGGTTGGGCGCCTTGACGTACCCCGTTTTGCCAGTTAAGGTGCCCTTCGTGCGCTAAGCATATTACGATTTCTTTGACCTGTAGACCTGATTATCATGGACAAATTTGACGCTAATCGCCGCAAGCTGCTGGCGTTAGGTGGTGTTGCGCTTGGCGCAGCGGCCATCTTACCGACGCCAGCATTTGCCACCCTCTCGACACCTCGTCCGCGCGTTTTAACGCTCAGCAATCTTCACACCGGTGAGTCGCTAAAAGCGGAGTTTTTCGATGGCAGAGGCTATATTCAGGATGAATTAGCAAGACTCAACCATTTTTTCCGTGATTTCCGCGCGAATAAAGTAAAAGCCATCGACCCTGGACTGTTTGATCAGCTTTTCCGCCTTCAGGGCCTGCTGGGCACCAGCAAGCCGGTGCAGCTTATTTCTGGTTATCGCTCAATTGATACCAATAACGAACTGCGCGCCCATAGCCGTGGGGTAGCGAAAAAAAGCTACCACACGAAGGGACAGGCAATGGATTTCCACATTGAAGGCGTTTCGTTAGCCAATATTCGCAAAGCCGCGTTATCTATGCGCGCTGGTGGTGTAGGATATTACCCACGTAGCAACTTTGTGCATATTGATACCGGGCCGGTTCGGCACTGGTAATAACGAAACACAGGAGCAGTATGAACTATCGTATTATTCCGGTTACCGCGTTCTCCCAGAACTGTTCATTAATCTGGTGCGAACAAACCAAACTGGCCGCGCTTGTCGATCCCGGCGGTGACGCTGAGAAAATCAAGCAGGAAGTTGCCGACAGCGGCGTGACGCTGATGCAGATTTTACTGACGCATGGTCACCTCGACCATGTGGGTGCAGCGGCTGAACTGGCTAAATACTACGGTGTGCCGATTATCGGCCCGGAAAAAGAGGATGAGTTCTGGCTGCAGGGGTTACCCGCCCAAAGCCGCATGTTTGGCCTTGATGAGTGTCTGCCTTTGACGCCCGATCGTTGGCTGAACGAAGGAGAGCGCGTTAACGTAGGGAATGTGACTTTACAGGTGTTGCATTGTCCTGGGCATACGCCAGGCCATATCGTCTTCTTTGACGACCAGTCCCGTCTGCTGATATCCGGCGATGTGATTTTCAAAGGTGGCGTAGGACGCAGCGATTTTCCGCGTGGCGACCACGGGCAGCTGATTCAGTCGATCAAACAGAAGTTATTGCCGCTGGGTGATGACGTAACGTTTATCGCAGGACACGGTCCGATGTCGACGCTGGGCTATGAACGGCTCCATAACCCGTTCCTTCAGGATGAAATGCCTGTCTGGTAACCAGCATAAAAAAAAGCCTGCTTAACGCAGGCTTTTTTGTGGGCGCTATTACAGGACGGCAACAATCGCTTCGCACAGTGGCGCCATGTTGTCAGGGGTCATGCCTGCAACGTTCACGCGGCCAGAGGCTACGGCGTATACGCCGAACTCTTCGCGCAGACGCAGAACCTGCTCTTTGGTCAGGCCGCTGAACGAGAACATGCCGTTCTGTTTGATGATGAAGCTGAAGTCGCGGTCTGCGCCTTTCTCCGCCAGGGTGTTCACAAACAGCAGGCGCATGCGCTGGATACGCTGACGCATATCGTTCAGCTCTTGTTCCCAGATCGCGCGCAGCGCATCGTTGCTCAGAATGGTCGCAACAACAGACGCACCGTGTGCCGGTGGGTTAGAGTAGTTAGCGCGAATAACGGATTTCATCTGGCTGAAGGCGCGATCGGCGGTTTCATCGTTAGCCGCAACCAGCGTACAGGCACCTACACGCTCATTGTACAGACCAAAGTTCTTGGAGTAGGAGCTTGCAACGATCAGCTCCTGATGCACGGCTGCGAACGCGCGCAGGCCTTCGGCATCTTCTTCCAGACCGCGGGCGAAGCCCTGGTAAGCAAAGTCAAACAGCGGCAGCCAGCCTTTCTCAACGGAGAGCTTCGCCAGGTGTTCCCACTGCTCAAGCGTTGGATCGATACCGGTCGGGTTGTGGCAGCAGCCGTGGAACAGCACCACGTCACCCGCCTGCGCTTCGCTCAGGCTTGAAAGCAGGCCGTCAAAGTCCAGAGCGTGGTTCGCCGCGTCGTAGTAAGCATATTCCCGCACTTCCAGGCCCGCAGAGTTAAAGACGCTCTTGTGGTTCGGCCAGCTTGGGTTGCTCACCCATACGCGCTTAACAGAGGTGTTTTTCGCAAGGAAATCCGCCGCAACGCGCAGCGCGCCGGTACCGCCAGGGGTCTGCGCCGTGCGCGCACGTTTGTCACTCACAATTGCGCTGCCTTTACCGAACAGCAGCTCCTGGGTGCAGCGACCAAATTCAGGGATACCATCAATACCGAGGTAGTTTTTGGTGGTTTCATTTTCCAGCAGATACTGCTCGGCTTTCTTAACGCTGGTCAGTACCGGAGTTTTGCCGGTTTCATCTTTATATACACCAATACCCAGGTTGATTTTGCCAGGGCGGTCGTCGGCACGAAACAGATCGGCCAGGCCCAGAATAGGGTCGGCAGGAGCGGCGGTAATGTTCTCAAACATGACGAAGTTCCATTGTGATTACAGAAGTGAAATCCGCTATCAGGTTAACGGTAGATTTACAAAATGCCAACCGTTTGCGACGAAAAGCGTGCGGCTTTTCAAAAGTCGCCATTATTTTCTGTCAGGCATAAAAAAACAGGGCCGAAGCCCTGTTCATTATGCATATAACAAAGTGGTGTTCTGATTAGAACTGGTAGGTTACGCCCACAGCAGCCATATCGTCATTGCCGTTCAGACCGCCAACAGCTTTCGCGTAGTCGGAGTCTTTGTCCAGCAGGTTGATGTAATAGTCAGCCCACACGTTGAAGTTTTTGTTGAAGTAGTAAGTGGTGCCAACCTGGATGAATTTAGCCAGATCTGCATCGCCACCGCTGAAGCCATTGACGGCAGCCAGGTCTTTACCTTTGGTCTGCACGTAGGAGATTGCCGGACGCAGGCCGAAATCGAACTGGTACTGAGCAACCACTTCGAAGTTCTGGGTTTTGTTAGCGAAGCCAGCGTCACCGTTAGAACCGGTACGGGTGGTGTTACGGGTTTCAGCATAGGTGGTCGCCAGGTAGAGGTTGTTGGCGTCGTATTTCAGACCTACACCCCATGCTTCAGCTTTATCGCCCTGGCCATCAGCTTTCTGATTCAGAGTACGGTTAGCGTTGCTGTAAGATGCGATTGCACCGAAGCCTTCGCCGAAGTCGTAACCCAGGGAGTAGCCTACGCCGTCACCGTTAGAGGTTTTAACATCAGCACGGTCGTTTTTGCCCTGGTACTGAACGCCCAGGCTCAGACCATCAACCAGACCGAAGAAATCGCTGTTACGGTAGGTCAGCAGGCCGGTGCTGCGGCTGGTCATAAAGTTATCAACGTAGTTACCGCCCCAGGTCATACCTGAGAAGGACGGCGCCATATCGGTGTAAGATTCTACGTCGTATACGATACCGTAGTTACGGCCGTAGTCGATGCTGCCAGCGTCGCCCGCTTTCAGACCAGCAAAGGCCAGACGGTTTTTGTTAGACTGAGCGGTGTTCTCAGCCTGGTTAGCCATGAAACGGTATTCCCACTGGCCATAACCGGTCAGCTGGTCGTTGATCTGAGTTTCGCCTTTGAAACCGATCTGCGCATAGGTAGCGTCGTTATTGTTGGTGTCATCACCAGAGGTCACGAAATCGTGCTCGGCGTTAACTTTACCGTAGAAGTCCAGCTTATTGCCGTTCTTGTTATAGATTTCTGCAGCGTTAGCTGCACCGGCTACCAGCAGGGCAGGGATTACCACTGCCAGAATATTGCGCTTCATCATTATTTATTACCCTCATTGGTTTTTTTATGACACTCGCCACTGCCGTCAATAAATTCTGTCAATAAATATTTCCGGAACTATTGATGAGAGTTAGGTGTCTTTATGTATCTGACAGGCATCTTTCCATTCACCGAAGCGTTTCGCTAGCCTGAAAGTGCTACAATTCTCAAGATTGAGTTACAGAAAGAAAATATGTGTAACTAAATATGTATTTTTCGGAACTTTGTGAACCATCTCAAATTTCAGAGCGACCTGGCGAACTAAGCAACAGCACCTTTCCTATATATATGAATTCCTTATGTTTAATTTGAATAAAGGCAATTCCTATAAACGAATGTTAAACGACTCGTTTTTTCTTATGACCGTAGAAAGACTTCTGGATGGCTGAAAAATTGGTTGAAATTTGTGCTATTACTTCAGGTTGTAATAATCGCAATAAGACTGAGGTTTATTTTTTGTGGCTGGATATTTCGCGGAAACAAAACGTAACAGGTAGTGGTTGTGACGGGGTGGTGGTTTATAAACGCTGACTTTACGCTGACAAAAACTGACAGGGCAGAATAAAATAATGGCCAGCAAATGCTGACCATTGTCTGTTGTGTTACTTAGAAGCTGGCGTTGCGCGGAGTACGCGGGAACGGAATCACGTCACGCACGTTCTGAACACCGGTAACGTAGGCGATCAGGCGCTCGAAGCCCAGACCAAAACCGGCGTGCGGAACGGTGCCATAACGGCGCAGGTCGCGATACCAGCTGTAGTCCGCAGGGTTGAGACCCATCTCTTCCATACGTGCGTCAAGCACGTCCAGACGTTCTTCACGCTGAGAACCACCGATGATTTCACCGATGCCCGGCGCCAGTACGTCCATCGCTGCCACGGTTTTCCCGTCTTCGTTAAGGCGCATATAGAAGGCCTTAATGTCTTTCGGGTAGTTTTTAACGACAACCGGCGCTTTGAAATGTTTCTCGGCGAGATAGCGTTCGTGCTCAGACGCCAGGTCGACGCCCCAGTAAACCGGGTTCTCGAACTTCTCACCGCATTTTTCAAGGATCGCTACCGCGTCGGTATAGTCCACCTGCGCAAAGTCGGCGGAGACGAAACGCTCCAGACGCGCCACCGCATCGCTGTCTACGCGCTCTGCGAAGAATTTCATGTCGTCAGGACGCTCTTCCAGAACCGCTTTGAAGACGTACTTCAGCATCGCTTCTGCGAGACCTGCAACGTCATTCAGATCGGCAAACGCCACTTCCGGCTCCAGCATCCAGAACTCCGCCAGGTGGCGGCTGGTGTTGGAGTTTTCGGCGCGGAAGGTTGGGCCGAAGGTGTAGATCTTAGACAGCGCACAGGCGTAGGTTTCGCCGTTGAGCTGGCCGGATACCGTCAGGAAGGCTTCTTTACCAAAGAAGTCTTTGTCATAGTCCACTTTACCTTCCGGCGTGCGCGGCAGGTTTTCCATGTCCAGCGTCGAGACGCGGAACATTTCGCCTGCACCTTCCGTATCGGACGCGGTGATCAGCGGGGTAGACACCCAGAAATAACCCTGCTCATCGAAGAAGCGATGCAGCGCCTGGGCCAGCGTATGACGCACGCGGGCCACCGCACCAATCAGGTTGGTACGCGGACGCAGGTGCGCCACTTCACGCAGGTATTCGATGCTGTGACGTTTTGCCGCCATCGGGTAGGTGTCCGGATCTTCAACCCAGCCGGTCACTTCAATAGCAGAGGCCTGGATCTCGAAGCTCTGGCCCTGACCCGGGGATGCCACAACCACACCGGTGACGATAACGGAACAGCCCGTCGTCAGGCGCAGAACGTCATCATTGTAATTGGGCAGAGAATTATTAATGACGGCCTGTACAGGATCAAAGCAGGAACCGTCATAGACGGCAAGGAAGGAGATGCCAGCTTTAGAATCTCGGCGAGTACGCACCCATCCGCGCACGGTGACCTCCTGGTCAACGGCGACACGGCCCTGGAGTACGTCGGCTACAGGCACAACGCTCATAATATTCTCTCTGTTAATAGTCGGAAAAAATAAACACTTGTCCACCCTTATGGGGGGATATCTATGTTACCTGCCATCCGCTATCAGACAAGTAAATTTCGCAGTCAAAAGAGAAGAATTGAGAAATAAATAAGGGATGGGAGCCCTGAAGGCTCCCGTAAGCGCTTAACTGGCTTTTTTGATCTGAGGGAGATCGAACGCTTTGCGCAATGCGCGGACAAACGCTTTGTCATGGCAGATGGTTTTACCCGGGCTGTCGGAGAGCTTTGCCACCGGCTTGCCGTTACATTCCACCAGTTTTATAACGATATTCAGAGGTTTTACCTGAGGAATGTCGCAGGTCAACCGGGTACCGATCCCGAAGCCCAGATTAATTCTGGCATTGAAATGACGATACAGTTCTACGGCTTTCGCCAGGTCGAGATTATCGGAGAAGACCAGCACCTTGCTCATCGGGTCAATACCGAGTTTTTGATAATGGGCAATCGCCTTTTCGCCCCATTCAACCGGATCCCCGGAGTCGTGGCGTAACCCCTGGTAACGTTCAGCGAACTCGGGACCAAAGTCGCGCAGGAAGGCATCCATCGTAATGCAGTCGGTCAGGGCGATCCCGAGTTGATTCGGGTACTCTTCAAGCCAGGCGGCCAGCGCCGCACGCTGGCTGTTAGCCAGATCAGGGCTAA
This sequence comes from Enterobacter sp. KB-280D8, assembly GCF_041399405.1. Taxonomy (NCBI): domain Bacteria; kingdom Pseudomonadati; phylum Pseudomonadota; class Gammaproteobacteria; order Enterobacterales; family Enterobacteriaceae; genus Enterobacter; species Enterobacter sp. KB-280D8. The sequence goes on along the minus strand of NZ_JBGKEC010000002.1, from coordinate 210,688 downwards.
TTTGCTGATGTGCCTGGAACCACTCGTGCGCCTGGGTGCCCATTGGCGTCAGGTTGAGGCGACGCGCCAGATCGTAGTTACTGGTACCCACGAACCACGGCTCCTGCTGCAGACGTTCAACGATAGCCTGCTGAACCTCGCGAGAGAAGCGGCGACGGGTGCCGAAATCCATCAGGCGGAAGCGGGACATATCCAGCCCTTCGGTCAGGGTAGAGAATGCTGCAAGTTTGTTTTCCAGCGAGGCGACCGCCTGTTCGACGCCGGTTTCAGGCGAACGGTAGCGGTGGGCCAGCTCGCTGATGACGGCGAGAAGCGGCACTTCCCACATGATCACTTCCCGCCACGGACCTTCAAGACGAATATCCAGCTTGCCGTTTTCGTTGGTCACGGTGACCTGTTCAGGCTTATAGCGAAAGTCGCGCAGCCAGTTCAGATAGTCCGCTTTGAAGAAAGGCAGGCCAGAAAGCCACTGGTATTCATCGTCCTGCAGCGTCAGATGCTGCATCGCATCGACCTGTTCACGAATGGAGTCTGCGTAGATACCGAGCAAGTCGTCACCACGGCAGCGGAATTCCGCCGCGACGTGAACGTCATAGTAATGGTGGAAAACGGCTTGCTGCATATGCAGTTTATACGCGTCGGTATCCAGCAACGTATGCAGAACCGGAGAAGCGAATTGAGTCATAGGTGCGCTGTAGCATCCTCTCACGGGAGCGTTTAGTACAATAAACAACTCCGGAGTATACCTTGTTTAGTGATTTATTGAACCCCGATCACAACATAAGCACACTTTATGGTCGAGCGCATTTCGTGCCCCGTGTTATACAAATGTAGCGAAAAAGGTGTTTCTGCCTGAAAAGATGAACATTCTGCATAGCGCGTTTTGCGCAACAGGAATATATTGAAACGTTACTCGACAAACGATGCATAAGGTTTTCTATGACACAACAGCCACAAGCCAAATACCGCCACGACTACCGCGCGCCGGAATACCTGATTAGCGATATCGATCTGACTTTTGACCTGGATGCCGCAAAAACCGTTGTGACAGCGATAAGCCAGGTGACGCGCCACAGCGCGACAGCCGTACCGCTGCGTCTGGATGGCGAAGATCTGACGCTGGTCTCCCTGCATATTAATGATGAACCCTGGTCAGACTATAAAGAAGAAGGCAACCAGCTGGTCATCGACAACCTGCCGGAACGCTTTACGCTGCGCATCGTGAATGAAATCAGCCCTGCCGCCAACACGGCGCTGGAAGGGCTTTACCAGTCAGGCGTGGCCCTGTGTACCCAGTGTGAAGCAGAAGGTTTCCGCCACATTACCTGGTATCTGGACCGCCCGGATGTGCTGGCGCGTTTTACGACGAAAATCATTGCCGATAAAACGCTCTACCCGTTCCTGCTCTCCAACGGCAACCGCGTCGGTGAGGGTGAGCTGGAAAATGGCCGTCACTGGGTGCAGTGGCAGGATCCATTCCCGAAACCATGCTACCTGTTTGCGCTGGTGGCCGGTGATTTCGACGTGCTGCGTGATACCTTTAAAACCCGCTCTGGCCGTGAAGTGGCGCTGGAACTGTTCGTTGACCGCGGCAACCTCGACCGCGCGCCGTGGGCGATGACCTCGCTCATCAACTCCATGAAGTGGGACGAAGAGCGCTTTGGTCTCGAATATGACCTCGACATCTATATGATCGTCGCCGTCGACTTCTTCAACATGGGCGCAATGGAGAACAAAGGCCTTAACGTCTTTAACTCCAAGTACGTGCTGGCACGTACGGATACCGCCACCGATAAAGACTACCTCGATATCGAGCGCGTGATCGGCCACGAATATTTCCACAACTGGACCGGTAACCGCGTCACCTGCCGCGACTGGTTCCAGCTGAGCCTGAAAGAGGGCCTGACCGTCTTCCGTGACCAGGAGTTCAGCTCCGATCTCGGCTCGCGGGCGGTCAACCGCATCAACAACGTGCGTACCATGCGCGGCCTGCAGTTTGCGGAAGATGCCAGCCCAATGGCGCACCCAATCCGTCCGGACAAAGTCATCGAGATGAACAACTTCTACACCCTGACGGTGTACGAGAAGGGCGCTGAAATTATCCGCATGATCCACACCCTGCTGGGTGAGGAGAACTTCCAGAAAGGGATGCAGCTCTATTTCGAGCGCCACGACGGCAGCGCGGCCACCTGCGATGACTTTGTGCAGGCGATGGAAGATGCGTCCAATGTTGATCTCTCTCACTTCCGCCGCTGGTACAGCCAGGCCGGGACCCCAATTGTCACCGTTAAGGACGACTACAATCCGGAAACCGAGCAGTACACTCTGACCATCAGCCAGCGCACGCCGCCAACCGCCGAGCAGGAAGAGAAATATCCGCTGCACATTCCGTTCAGCATTGAGCTGTACGACAATGAAGGCAACGTCATCCCGCTGCAGAAGGGCGGCCACCCGGTGCACCACGTGCTGAACGTGACTCAGGCAGAGCAGACCTTTATCTTCGACAACGTCTACTTCCAGCCGGTGCCTGCGCTGCTGTGCGAATTCTCCGCGCCGGTGAAGCTGGAGTACAAGTGGAGCGACCAGCAGCTGACGTTCCTGATGCGTCACGCGCGCAACGATTTCTCCCGCTGGGACGCCGCGCAAAGCCTGCTGGCAACCTACATCAAGCTCAACGTGAACCGCTACCAGCAGGGCCAGCCGCTGACGCTGCCGGTGCATGTGGCAGACGCTTTCCGCGCCATCCTGCTGGATGAGAAGATTGATCCGGCGCTGGCGGCTGAAATTCTGACCCTGCCGTCTGCGACGGAAATTGCGGAGCTGTTTGACATCATTGACCCGATTGCCATCGTGGCCGTGCGTGAAGCGCTGACCCGCACGCTGGCGACCGAACTGGCGGATGAGTTCCTGGCACTCTACAACGCCAACAAGCTTGACGCGTATCGCGTGGAACATGCGGACATCGGTAAACGTTCTCTGCGCAATACCTGCCTGCGCTATCTTGCGTTTGGCGAGGCAGAGCTGGCAAACACGCTGGTGAGCAAGCAGTATCGCGAAGCGGATAACATGACGGACGCGCTGGCCGCGCTGTCGGCAAGCGTTGCCGCCGAACTGCCGTGCCGCGATGCGCTGATGCAGGAGTACGACGACAGATGGCACCAGGATGGCCTGGTGATGGACAAGTGGTTCATCCTGCAGGCGACCAGCCCGGCGGCGGATGCCCTCAGCAAGGTCCGCAGCCTGCTGAAGCACCGTTCGTTCACCATGAGCAACCCAAACCGCGTGCGCTCGCTGATTGGCGCATTTGCCAGCAGCAACCCGGCCGCGTTCCACGCCGAAGACGGCAGCGGCTATCAGTTTATGGTAGAAATGCTGACCGAGCTGAACAGCCGTAACCCGCAGGTGGCTTCCCGCCTGATTGAGCCGCTGATCCGTCTGAAACGCTACGATGCGAAGCGTCAGGCGAAGATGCGTGCCGCGCTTGAGCAGCTGAAAGGGCTGGAGAACCTGTCTGGCGATCTGTACGAGAAGATTGCTAAGGCCTTAGCGTAATACGAAAAAGTGCCCGGTGGCGCTACGCTTACCGGGCCTACATATGGATTTCTCCCTCTCCCCGTGGGAGAGGGCCGGGGTGAGGGCATCAGGCATTAGCCTTAGCTCGTTCTAACTCCGTACCCCCGCGCTTCATCACCCGATCCAACACCTCCGCTTCCAGCTCCGCCAGTCTTGCTGAGCCCACGCGACGAGGCCGCGGAAGATCCACTGTCAGATCAAGACCTATTTTCCCATCCTCTATTAACAGCACCCGGTCAGCCATCGCCACGGCTTCGCTCACGTCATGCGTCACCAGCAGCACCGTAAATCCGTGCGCCTGCCAGAGCGATTCAATCAAATCCTGCATTTCGATCCGCGTCAGGGCGTCCAGCGCACCGAGCGGCTCGTCAAGCAGCAGCAGGCCGGGACGGTGAATCAATGCCCGCGCCAGCGCCACGCGCTGCTTTTGCCCTCCCGAGAGAGCCGCAGGCCATTCACCTGCGCGGTTTTCCAGCCCGACGGCGGCCAACGCCCGACGGGCTTCCTCCCGCCAGTTTCCTTTGAGCCCCAGTCCGACGTTATCAATCACCGTTTTCCACGGCAGCAGGCGCGCGTCCTGAAACATCATGCGGGTATCATCCTGAATATTGGCCAGCGGCGTTGTTCCCGCCAGAATGTCGCCGCCGTTGGGGGCTTCCAGTCCGGCCAAAAGACGTAGCAGCGTACTCTTCCCACCGCCGCTTCGCCCGACAACGGCCACAAATTGCCCGGCGGGAATATGCAGATCCAGCCCGTTGAGAATGGTGTTTTCGCCGTAGCGTTTGGTTACGCCGTTCAGCAGCAGCGGCGTGCCCTGATTTAGTCGTGCAGTATTCATGCTTTCGCCTCCTGAAGGGTGTAGGCCGGGTTCCAGCGCAGCCAACTGCGCTCCAGCCACTGGGCGCTAACGTCAGCGAGTTTGCCGAGCAGGGCATAAAGAATAATGGCAACCACTACCACGTCCGTTTGCAGGAATTCGCGGGCATTCATCGCCAGATACCCGATGCCGGAGTTGGCGGAAATAGTTTCCGCCACAATCAGGGTCAGCCACATCAGGCCGAGCGCAAAGCGCACCCCGACCATGATGGAGGGCAGGGCGCCCGGCAGGATCACGTGAGTAAAGAGAGAAAAACCCGATAAGCCGTAGCTGCGCGCCATCTCCACCAGACCGCGATCGATATTGCGGATGCCGTGCCAGGTGTTGATGTAGATCGGGAACAGCGTGCCCAGCGCCACGAGGAAGATCTTGGCACTTTCATCAATCCCAAACCATAAAATCACCAGCGGGATCAGCGCCAGATGCGGCACGTTGCGCAGCATCTGAATGGAGGTATCCAGCAGCCGCTCGCCCCAGCGGGAAAGGCCGCTGATCAACCCCAGCACCAGACCAATGCTGCCGCCGATGGAAAACCCAATCACCGCGCGCCAGGAGCTGATTGCCAGATGCTGCCACAACTCGCCGCTGACGCTCAGCGACCAGAACGCTTCGATAACGCCCTCGGGAGAGGGCAGAATGCGGCTCGACAGCCAGCCGGTGGACGATGCGAGCTGCCAGAGAGCCACAATGCCGACGGGCAAAAACCACGGTGCGGCGCGCAGCAGCCATTTTTGTGAGGTGGCAGACATGGTCACTCCTTAGCTTTGTGCGGCTTTACGTGGAATAAACTCGTTTGCCACCGCTTCGCCCTGCAGCTGGAGCCGCTGCGGCTGCGGAATTTCTGGAATGGCGACGTCCAGATGTGGGAATAACAGCTCGCCCACCTTGTAGGCCTCTTCCAGGTGCGGATAGCCGGAGAGGATAAAGCTGTCGATGCCCAGATCAGCGTATTCATTAATCCGCGCGGCCACGGTAGGCCCGTCGCCGACCAGCGCCGTGCCCGCGCCGCCGCGTACCAGACCGACGCCCGCCCACAGGTTCGGGCTGATTTCCAGATTCTCGCGCTTGCCGTTGTGCAGAGAGGCCATGCGGTGCTGCCCGACGGAATCGGTTTTGGCAAACGCAGCCTGCGCCTTTGCGATGGTCTCATCGTCCAGATGGGAGATCAGACGGTCTGCCGCCTGCCAGGCTTCTTCATTGGTTTCACGCACAATCACGTGCAGGCGAATCCCAAAGCGTACCCTGCGGCCATGAGCGGCGGCTTTGGCCCGGACCTGGGCAATTTTCTCTTTTACCAGCTCCGGCGGCTCGCCCCAGGTCAGATAGAGATCGACCTGCTCGGCGGCCAGATCCTGAGCCACATCCGACGATCCGCCAAAATAGAGCGGAGGACGCGGCTGCTGCACCGGCGGGAAGTAAAGCTTCGCGTCGCGAACGTGAATATGCTTGCCTTCGAAGGTGACGGTCTCTCCTTCCAGCAGGCGCCGCCAGACGTGGGTAAACTCGGCGGAGGCTTCATAGCGCTCGGTATGGTCGAGGAACACGCCGTCGCCCGCCAGCTCCTGCGGATCGCTGCCCGTCACCAGGTTAAACAGGGCGCGGCCGTTGGAGAGTCTGTCCAGCGTTGCCGCCTGACGCGCCGCCACGGTGGGGGAGACAACGCTCGGGCGCAATGCAACCAGGAATTTAAGGCGCTGAGTGACCGGGATCATCGACGCAGCCACCAGCCAGGCATCCTCGCACGAGCGTCCGGTCGGGATCAGCACGCCGGTAAAACCGATTCGGTCCGCCGCCTGCGCAATCTGCTGCAGGTAGGCATGGTCAACCGGGCGCGAGCCCTCTTCTGTGCCAAGATAGTGTCCATCGCCGTGGGTGGGTAAAAACCAGAAAAGATTCAGACTCATGATTTAGCTCCTTCTTTGCCTGCGGGCTGCCAGATGCGTTCGCGGATATCGACCTGTTTTGGCACCAGACGGTTTTGATAGAAGAGGTCAGCGGTTTGTTGCTGAAGTGCGGCGACGTGTGCATCCACGGGCGCAATGGTGGTGGGCGGACGGTGGTTGAGATAGCTCGCGATCACCGGTTCAGGCAACCCCATGGTCTTCGCCAGCAGGGCAATGCTCGCCTGACGCTGGGTCTGGGTCAGCGCATCGGCCTGGGTAAAGGTATCCAGTACGCCCTGAATAAATGCGCCGTTCTTTTCCGCGTAAGGGCGCGCGGCGAGATAGAACGAGCCGGTCTGTTTCAGCGTAGTGCCATCTTTCAGCACCCGAACGCCCCCTTGCAGTAAGGCTGCGGAGTAGTACGGATCCCAGATAGCCCAGGCATCAACGTTCTTCTGCTGGAACGCGGCGCGCGCGTCGGCAGGCGTCAGGTAAACGGGCTGAATGTCCGTGAACTTGAGCCCGGCTTCCTGTAAGGCGCGCAGCAGCAGGTTGTGCGAGCTGGAACCTTTCTGGAAAGCGACTTTATGCCCTTTAAGGTCTGCGACGCTTTTAATCTCACTGTTTTCAGGTACCAGAATGACTTCGGCTTTCGGTTTAGCGGGTTCTACGCCGACATATACCAGGTCCGCCCCGGCAGCCTGAGCAAAAATAGGCGGGATATCGCCCGTGCTGCCCAGATCGATACTGCCGACGTTCAGCGCTTCAAGCATCTGTGGCCCTGCCGGGAACTCTACCCAGGAAAATTTGGTGTCCGGGAAGCGTTTTTCCAGCAGCTGGTGGCTTTTTGCCAGCACCATGCTGACGCTGCCTTTCTGATAGCCAATGCGTAAGCTGTCCGGTGCGGCTTCTGCAGCCTGCGCCTGCGCGGTAAACGCCATCAGGCCAGCCAGTCCGAGGTAGGTTAAGGTTTTAAACATGTGCGACCCCCTGCGGCGGATTAAAAGAAGGAACCTGGATATCCCGGCGATGCAGCGCGTGCCAGAAGGTTTCCAGCGCAGCATCAAGGCGGGTTTGCAGATTCGGCGTAAAGTGCGGCTTATGCTGGTAGTCAATGACCTGTGAATCATCCGCGAAAACCCCGTGGAGGATCTCCTGAGCCTTCAGGGCGTTCAGCACCGGCTTCAGGGCATAATCCACCGCCAGTAAATGGGCAACCGTACCGCCCGTTGCCAGCGGCAGAACCACTTTGCCGTCCAGTGCGCGCTCGGGGAGAAGATCGAGCAGGGTTTTCAGCGCGCCCGAAAACGAGGCTTTATAAATCGGGGTCGCAACGATGAGGCCGTCCGCTTCCTTGAGCTGCTCAATGAGGGTTTTCAGCGCGGGGCTGTCGAAGCGGGCATACAGCAAATCTTCAGGTTCGAAGTTATGCAGATTCCAGTGGCACACTTCCACGTCGAGGGCGTTGAGCTTTTCACGAGCATATTCCAGCAGGGCGCTGGAGCGCGAAGGGAATCGTGGACTTCCGGCCAGGGTAATGACGCGCATACTTCCTCCTTATAACTAATTGTTTGCTTTTATCTAACATTCATAACAATTTTCAGGAGTGTGACATCGCGCGGTTATTCCACTAAATGATTTATCCGCAATTAAAATGCGAAAAAGCGCATAAGAAATAGACAGGGAGGTAAACGATTGCGTTTTACGCCGATTTTTTGCCGCAGGTCAATTCCCTTTCTGAGCGGGATCGCCCATAATCCCCTCCCGGTTTGCACACCGGGAATCCAGGAGAGTTCATGTACTACCCCTTCGTTCGTAAAGCCCTTTTCCAGCTCGACCCCGAGCGCGCTCATGAATTTACATTCCAGCAATTACGTCGTATTACCGGAACGCCTTTGGCTGCTCTGGTGCGTCAGAATGTGCCGGAAAAACCTGTGCAGTGCATGGGTCTGACCTTTAAAAATCCGCTGGGTCTGGCGGCGGGTCTGGACAAAAATGGCGAGTGCATTGATGCCCTGGGCGCGATGGGCTTTGGCTCTATCGAAATCGGTACCGTCACGCCGCGCCCACAGCCGGGAAATGACAAGCCGCGACTGTTCCGCCTGGTTGAAGCCGAAGGGCTGATCAACCGCATGGGCTTTAATAACCTCGGTGTTGATCACCTTGTTGAGAACGTAAAAAAAGCCCATTTTGACGGGATATTAGGCATCAATATCGGCAAAAATAAAGACACGCCGGTAGAGCAGGGTAAAGATGACTATCTGATTTGTATGGAAAAAGTCTACGCCTATGCCGGTTATATTGCGGTGAATATTTCTTCACCCAATACCCCGGGGCTGCGTTCCTTACAATATGGCGAAGCGCTGGACGATCTTCTGAGTGCCATTAAAAATAAGCAAAATGAACTCCAGACGATCCACCATAAATATGTTCCGGTCGCGGTTAAGATCGCCCCGGATCTTTCTGCCGAAGAATTGATCCAGGTTGCCGACAGTTTGGTTCGCCATAATATTGACGGTGTGATTGCAACGAATACCACGCTCGATCGTTCGCTCGTTCAGGGAATGAAAAACTGTGACGAAGCGGGTGGGTTAAGTGGACGTCCGGTACAATTAAAAAGCACCGAAATTATTCGCGCTTTGTCTGCGGAATTAAAAGGCCGTTTACCGATTATCGGCGTCGGCGGTATCGACTCGGTGATTGCTGCGCGCGAGAAGATGGCGGCCGGTGCATCACTGGTGCAAATCTATTCCGGCTTTATTTTTAAAGGACCGCCGCTGATTAAAGAAATCGTTACTCATATCTAATCTTTTCTCTTAATCAGACAACCAGGGCTTTATTTCCAGCCCTGGTTGTTTTATATTCCGTCACTGTTGCTTATTTAGACATTATAGTCTTTTATTACTAATGTTATAAACGAAGCGGCGAACAGGACATTTTTAGTACAGGACGTTTGGGGACGGGAGAGACACATGCGAATTAAACCTGACGATAACTGGCGCTGGTATTTTTGCGACGAGCATGATCGTATGATGCTCGATTTAGCCAATGGCATGCTGTTTCGTTCTCGTTTTGCCCGCCGAATGTTAACCCCGGACGCGTTTTCCCCGTCGGGCTTTTGCGTTGATGATGCAGCGCTTTATTTCTCCTTTGAAGAAAAATGCCGCGATTTGATGCTCTCTAAAGAGCAGCGTGCCGAACTGGTATTAAATGCGCTGGTGGCTATCCGTTTCCTGAAACCGCAAATGCCGAAAAGCTGGCATTTCCTGCCTCACGGAATGGACTGGACGCCAGCAACGGGCGATGCGGCCAGCGTTAACCTGAGCGATACCGCCGAAGAGGTGAGTTTATTAGTCGTTGAGCCAGGCGAAAATGCCGCACTCTGTCTGCTGGCGCAGCCCGGTGTGACGATTGCCGGGCGGGTTATGCAGTTAGGTGATGCGATCAAAGTCATGAATGACAGGCTGAAGCCACAGCTGCGCGTAGATTCCTTCAGCCTCGAACAGGCGGTTTAAGCTTCCAGCTGTACCGACGTTTTCGGTACGCAGCTACAGCACAGAATTGTGCCGTCATTTCCAATTGCAGATTTCTTCAGCGCACTCACTTCACCCTCCAGCAGCTTGATGCGGCAGCATCCGCAGATTCCCGCGCGGCAGGAATACGGTACGCGAATACCGGCTTGCTCCAGTTGCTCCAGCAGCACCTGCTGATTGTTGCCACGAATAATCTTGCCCTGCCAGTGAATATCCACCGCAGAGGCGACGTTCGTCTCGGCCTCGACCATTTCTTCTTGCTGGCCTGCGCCATACACTCTGGCCGGCCCGCGGGCGAGAATTTCAACCTCATCGCCTACGCGAATCACGCCGCTGGAGCGGGGGATCAGGTTCTGGCCGAAATCGACATCACCGTTATCCTGCGCGGTACGGAATGATTGCAGGGTTTTCAGCGGCTCGCCGGAAGGGTGCTTCTGGCCTTTTTCAGGACTTACCGTCGTGAAAATGCAGCGACTGCAGGGCTTCACCACGTCGAAAATAACGCTGCCGATGCGGATCGTTTTCCAGGTGTCTTCTTCCCATGCGTTAGCCCCCGTTACCACCAGGTTCGGGCGGAACTGCTCCATCTGCACGCTGGCTTTGCAGCGGTTTTGTAAATCACGCAGCGACGCCTCATTGGTCAGCAGGAACGGGAAGCCATCGGCGAAGGAGAGCGGTACGGCCTCGTGGCGCTTCACGCGACGCGTCAGTTCCGGACCAACCCAGCGCAGCTGCACGTCGCGGGAGAAGAAACCGCTCAGCCAGCGGTTAATCTCATCCGGGGCGATGCGCGCGGTAAAATGATTACCCCATACTTCCGTTGGCGCGTCGACAGCCGCAAAATCAGCAAAGCGAATCACCGTGCTGGAACCGTCCGGCGCGGTCAGATGCAAACCGTCATAAAGCGGGGAAGGCGTAAAGCGAACCATCTGCGGGAACTGGCGTGCGGTAATGAACGTGCCGTCAGGCTCGGTGACCATAAAAATACGATCGAAGGCGAATCCGCTCATGTCGGCCAGCGCGTGAGAGACGCCGATGCCGCGCATGGATTTCACCGGATGAATAAAAAGCCTGGATAACGTCGCCACTGCACACTCCCGCAAATGAAAATAAGCCTTCAACTTTATGACATACACGCCATATTAGCTATAATGCGCGACAATTTTCTAAGAGTAAAAGTGACGATATGAATTCTCTGTTTGCCAGTACGGCCCGTGGGCTGGAAGAGCTGTTAAAAACTGAACTGGAAGCCCTGGGCGCGCAAGAGTGCCAGGTGGTTCAGGGTGGTGTCCATTTTGAGGGCGACACGCGGCTTATTTACCAGAGCCTGATGTGGAGCCGTCTGGCGTCGCGCATCATGCTGCCGATGAAGGAGTGCAAGGTCTATAGCGACCTGGATCTCTACACCGGCGTACAGATGATCGACTGGACAGAGATCTTCACGCCGAACGCCACCTTCGCGGTGCATTTCAACGGCGTGAACGATGAGATCCGCAACAGCCAGTACGGCGCCCTGCGCGTCAAAGACGCCATTGTGGACTGCTTCACGCGTAAAAATAAGGAACGTCCGAACGTCGATCGCGAAAACCCGGACCTGCGCATCAACGTCTGGCTGAACGGCGACACGGCGAGTATTTCTCTCGATCTAAGCGGCGCAGGCCTGCACCTGCGCGGCTACCGCGATCGCACCGGTATGGCGCCGATCAAAGAAACCCTGGCCGCCGCCATCGTGATGCGCTCCGGCTGGCAGCCGGGCACGCCGCTGCTCGATCCGATGTGCGGTTCCGGTACGCTGCTGATTGAAGCGGCCATGCTGGCTACCGACCGTGCGCCGGGGCTGCACCGCGGCCACTGGGGCTTCAAAGGCTGGGCACAGCACGACGAAGCGCTCTGGAAAGAGGTTAAAGACGACGCGCAGACTCGCGCGCGTAAAGGCCTGGCGGAGTACACCTCGCATTTCTACGGTTCGGACAGCGATCCGCGCGTGATTGAACGCGCGCGCAGCAACGCCCGTCGCGCCGGTATCGGCGAGCTGGTCACCTTCGAAGTGAAAGACGTGGCAAACCTGACCAACCCGCTGCCAAAAGGCCCGTACGGTACCGTGATCAGCAACCCGCCATACGGCGAGCGTCTGGACAGCGAGCCGGCGTTGATTGCCCTGCACAGCCTGCTGGGACGCAACATGAAGGACTACTTCGGCGGCTGGAACCTGTCTCTGTTCAGCGCCTCGCCGGAGCTGCTGAGCTGCCTGCAGCTGCGTGCCGATCGCCAGTTTAAAGCGAAAAACGGCCCGCTGGACTGCGTGCAGAAAAACTACCATCTGGCGGAGAAAGCGGCGGACAGCAAGCCTACCGGCGTGGCGGAAGATTACGCCAACCGTCTGCGCAAGAATCTGAAGAAGTTTGAGAAGTGGGCTAAACAGGAAGGGATCGAGTGTTACCGCCTGTACGATGCCGACCTGCCGGAGTACAACGTGGCGGTTGACCGCTACGCGGACTGGGTGGTGATTCAGGAATATGCTCCGCCGAAAACCATTGATGCGCAAAAAGCGCGTCAGCGTATGCTGGACGTTATTGCGGCAACTATCTCCGTGCTGGGCATTGCGCCGAACAAGCTGGTGCTGAAAACCCGCGAGCGTCAGAAGGGTAAAAACCAGTACCAGAAAATGGGCGAAAAGGGCGACTTTATCGAAGTGGGCGAATACAACGCCCGCCTGTGGGTGAACCTGACCGACTATCTTGATACTGGCCTGTTCCTCGACCACCGTATCGCCCGCCGCATGCTCGGCCAGATGAGCAAGGGGAAAGATTTCCTCAACCTGTTCTCCTATACCGGGAGCGCCAGCGTGCACGCCGGTCTCGGCGGCGCGCGCAGCACCACTACGGTGGATATGTCCCGTACCTATCTGGAGTGGGCGGAGCGCAACCTGCGTCTCAATGGCCTGACCGGACGCCAGCATCGCCTGATGCAGGCCGACGTGCTGGGCTGGCTGCGCGATACCGACGAGCAGTTCGACCTGATCTTTATCGATCCGCCGACCTTCTCCAACTCCAAGCGCATGGAGGATAGCTTTGACGTTCAACGCGATCACCTGCGCCTGATGACCGACCTGAAGCGCCTGCTGCGCAAAGGCGGCACCATTATGTTCTCGAACAACAAACGCGGCTTCCGTATGGATCATGACGGCTTAGCAGCCCTGGGCCTGAAAGCACAAGAAATCAGCCAAAAAACGCTGTCTCAGGACTTCGCCCGCAACCGTCAAATTCATAACTGCTGGTTGATTACCGCGGTCTGAAAGGAAAAAAAATGTCATTAATTAGTATGCACGGCGCGTGGCTCTCTTTCAGCGACTCGCCGCTTCTCGATAATGCAGAGCTGCATATCGAAGATAACGAGCGCGTCTGTCTGGTGGGCCGTAACGGCGCGGGTAAATCCACGCTGATGAAAATTCTCAACCGCGAGCAGGGGCTGGATGATGGCCGCATCGTGTACGAGCAGGATCTGATTGTCTCCCGCCTCCAGCAGGACCCGCCGCGTCATGTGACCGGCAGCGTGTACGATTTCGTGGCGGAAGGCATCTCTGAGCAGGCCGAATACCTGAAGCGCTATCACGAGATTTCGCATCTGGTGATGACCGACCCGAGCGACAAGAACCTCAACGAACTGGCGAAAGTGCAGGAGATGCTCGATCACCACGGCCTGTGGCAGCTGGAAAACCGCATTAATGAAGTGCTGGCCCAGCTCGGTCTCGAAGCGGATATGGAGCTCTCGGCGCTCTCCGGCGGCTGGCTGCGTAAAGCGGCTCTGGGCCGCGCGCTGGTCAGCGGGCCGAAGGTGCTGCTGCTGGACGAACCGACCAACCACCTGGATATCGAAGCGATTGACTGGCTGGAAGGGTTCCTGAAAACCTTCAGTGGCACCATCATCTTTATCTCTCACGACCGTTCGTTTATTCGCAATATGGCGACGCGCATTGTCGACCTCGACCGCGGCAAGCTGGTCACCTATCCAGGCGATTACGACACCTATCTGCTGGAGAAAGAAGAAAACCTGCGCGTGGAAGAATTGCAGAACGCCGAGTTCGACCGCAAGCTGGCGCAGGAAGAGGTGTGGATCCGCCAGGGCATCAAGGCCCGTCGCACCCGTAACGAGGGCCGCGTGCGCGCGCTGAAGGCCATGCGCCGTGAGCGCAGCGAACGCCGTGAAGTGATGGGCAGCGCCAAAATGCAGGTGGAAGAGGCGTCCCGCTCTGGCAAGATCGTCTTCGAAATGGAAAACGTCAACTACCAGGTAGACGGCAAGGTGCTGGTGAAAGATTTCTCCGCGCAGGTTCAGCGCGGCGATAAAATTGCACTGATTGGTCCGAACGGCTGCGGTAAAACCACGCTGCTTAAGCTAATGCTGGGCCAACTGCAGGCTGACAGCGGCCGCATTCACTGTGGCACGAAGCTGGAAGTGGCCTACTTCGACCAGCACCGCGCGGAGCTGGATCCGGATCGCACGGTAATGGATAACCTCGCTGAAGGTAAGCAGGAAGTGATGGTAAACGGTAAGCCGCGCCACGTGCTGGGCTACCTGCAGGACTTCCTGTTCCACCCGAAACGTGCGATGACGCCGGTGCGCGCGCTCTCCGGCGGGGAGCGTAACCGTCTTCTGCTGGCTCGTCTGTTCCTGAAGCCAAGCAACCTGCTGATCCTCGATGAACCGACGAACGATCTGGATGTCGAAACGCTGGAATTACTGGAAGAGCTGATCGACGGTTATCAGGGAACCGTGATGCTGGTTAGCCACGATCGTCAGTTCGTGGATAACACCGTGACCGAGTGCTGGATCTTCGAAGGTGAAGGGCGAATTGGCCAATACGTCGGCGGTTATCACGATGCAAAAGGCCAGCAGTCGCAGTCTCTGGCGCAGAAACAGTCGAAGTCCAGAACAAGTTCTGAACCTGCTGTAACAAAAGCAGAAACTGTCAAGAAAACCTCGGCTAAACTAAGCTATAACCTGCAGCGCGAACTGGAGGGGCTACCTCAGCGTCTCGAAGAGCTGGAGGCCGCGCTTGAGGAGCTGCAAGCGCAGGTGGCTGATGCGTCATTCTTCACCCAATCGCATGACTATACTCAGAAAGTACTGGCTGAAATGTCCGCGGCTGAAAAAGCCCTGGAAGAAGCATTTGAGCGCTGGGAGTACCTTGAGTCTCTGAAAAACGGCGCATAAACAGGGATTAAATATGTGTGACCAGCACCATGCCGACAGGCATATATTATGCTCGCAATGCGATATGCTCGTGGCGTTGCCAGAGCTTGGTCACGGACATAAAGCCCTGTGTCCACGCTGTGGCGCGACGTTGACAACCGAGTGGGACGCGCCGCGGCAGCGTCCCACTGCCTACGCGCTGGCAGCACTGTTCATGCTGCTGCTCTCCAATCTCTTCCCCTTCATCTATATGAAGGTCGGTGGGATGACAAGCCAGGTGAATCTGCTTGAAATCCCGGGCGTGATGTTCTCGGAAGATTACGCCAGCCTCGGCACCTTTTTTCTGCTGTTTGTCCAGATAGTCCCGGCGTTTTGCCTGGTCGTCATCCTGTTATTGGTCAACCGTGTCAGAATGCCGGCATCACTGAAAATCCGGCTCGCGCGTATCCTTTTTCAGCTCAAAAGCTGGGGAATGGCCGAGATTTTTCTGGCGGGGATACTGGTCAGTTTCGTGAAGCTGATGGCGTACGGCGATGTGGGGATTGGCAGCAGCTTTATTCCCTGGTGTCTGTATTGCATTCTGCAGCTGCGCGCTTTCCAGTGCGTGGACAGGCGCTGGGCCTGGGATGATATCGCCCCGGCACCGACGCTCGCGCAGACGGTGAAGGTGGGCGTGCCGGGTATTCGTCAGGGGCTCCGTTCTTGTCCGTGCTGTACCGCCGTGCTGCCTGCCGATCTCGAGGTTTGTCCGCGCTGCGAAACGAAGGGCCATGTTCGGCGTAAAAACAGCCTGCAGTGGACGATGGCGCTGCTGGTGACCTCCGTCATGCTGTATCTGCCCGCCAATATTCTGCCGATTATGATCACCGATTTGCTCGGCGACAAAATGCCCTCGACGATCCTCGCCGGAGTCATACTGCTGTGGGGCGAAGGATCCTATCCTGTCGCCGGCGTGATTTTCATCGCCAGTATCATGGTGCCCACCTTGAAAATGATCGCGATTGCCTGGCTCTGCTGGGATGCAAAAGGCCACGGAAAGCGCGACAGCGAACGCATGCACCTGATTTACGAAGTGGTCGAATTTGTCGGTCGTTGGTCAATGATCGACGTGTTTGTAATTGCCGTTCTCTCTGCGCTGGTGCGGATGGGCGGTTTGATGAGTATTTATCCCGCGATGGGGGCTTTAATGTTTGCACTGGTCGTGATTATGACCATGTTTGCGGCCATGACCTTCGACCCTCGTTTATCGTGGGATCGTGAGCCTGAATCAAGCCATGAGGAAGAGTAAGAGCATGGAAAATAAGAGTGGAGAGGCGAAAGTGCAGAAGGTCAAAAACTGGTCGCCGGTGTGGATTTTTCCCATTGTGACTGCGCTGATCGGTGCCTGGATCCTGTTTTATCATTACAGCCATCAGGGGCCGGAAGTGACGCTGATTACCACCAATGCCGAGGGGATTGAGGGCGGTAAAACGACCATCAAAAGCCGTAGCGTGGATGTGGGCGTGGTGGAAAGCGCAACCCTGACCGACGATTTAACCCATGTGGAGATTAAGGCGCGCCTTAATGCCGGCATGGAAAAACTGCTGCACGGCGACTCTGTTTTCTGGGTAGTTAAACCGCAGGTGGGGCGTGAAGGGATCAGCGGCTTAGGGACGCTGCTTTCGGGTGCCTACATCGAGCTGCAGCCAGGTGCAAAAGGCAACCAGCCGGCGCAGTACCAACTTCTGGATTCACCGCCGCTGGCACCGCCTGATGCAAAAGGTATCCGCGTGATCCTCGACAGTAAAAAAGCGGGCCAACTCACGGCGGGTGACCCGGTACTGTTCCGTGGCTATCGCGTGGGGTCGGTGGAGAAAAGCACGTTCGATCCTCAGAAAAGAGCTATCAGCTATCAGCTGTTCATCAATGCGCCTAACGATCGTCTGGTCACCAGCAACGTCCGTTTCTGGAAAGACAGCGGCATCGCGGTGGATCTGACCTCGGCGGGCATGCGCGTTGAAATGGGATCGCTGACAACGCTGTTTGGCGGCGGCGTGAGCTTTGACGTACCGGAAGGGCTCGACCTGGGGCAGCCGGTTGCGGAGAACACCGCTTTCCGCCTGTTCGACGATCAAAAAAGCATTCAGGATGCGCTCTACACCGATCACGTTGACTTCCTGATGTTCTTCAAAGATTCCGTCCGCGGTCTGCAGCCGGGAGCGCCTGTTGAGTTCCGCGGTATTCGCCTTGGTACGGTTGGACAAGTTCCGTTCTTTGTGCCTGGCCTGCAGCAGGTACTGGATGATGATTACCGCATACCGGTGCTGATTCGTATTGAACCCGAACGCCTGATCAACCAGATTGGCGAGAATCAGGATATTGCCACCCACATCAGCCAGCTGATGGAACGCGGTCTGCGTGGATCGTTGAAGACGGGTAACCTGGTGACCGGTGCGCTGTACGTGGATATGGACTTCTACCCGAAAGCACCGCCGATTACCGGTATTCGTGAATTCGGTGGCTATAAGATCATCCCAACGGTGAGCAGCGGTCTGGCGCAGATCCAGCAGCGTCTGATGGAGACGCTGGATAAGATCAACAATCTGCCATTGAACCCAATGATTGAAGCAGCGACAGGTTCATTGCATCAAAGCCAGGCGACAATGCAACGCCTGCAGGCCACGCTGGATAACATCAATAAGATCACCGCCAGCCAGAGCATGCAGCAGCTGCCGCAGGATATGCAGAAAACGCTGCGTGAGCTGAACCGCAGTATGCAGGGCTTCCAGCCCGGCTCGGCGGCATACAACAAGATGGTCGCAGATATGCAGCGTCTCGATCAGGTCTTGCGCGAACTGCAGCCGGTTCTGAAAACGCTCAACGAGAAGAGCAATGCGCTGGTGTTCGAAGCGAAAGATAAAAAGGATCCTGAGCCGAAGAGGGCGAAACAATGAAAAAATGGCTAGCGATTGCAGGAGCGATGGTACTCACGGCCTGTAGCTCCGGGAGCGAAACGAAAAGCTACTACCAGCTACCGATGGGGACGCAGGCGGTTACGCAAAGTAGCGCCTCGCAGGGCAACCGTCTGCTGTGGGTTGAGCAGGTCGCCGTGCCAGATTACCTGGCCGGCAACGGCGTGGTCTATCAGACCAGCGATGTGCAGTACGTTATCGCCAACAACAACCTGTGGGCCAGTCCGCTGGATCAGCAGCTACGCAATACGCTGGTGGCGAATCTTGGCAGTCAGCTTCCGGGCTGGGTTGTTGCCTCCCAGCCTCTGGGAAGCGATCAGGACACGCTGAACGTCACGGTAACGGGCTTCCATGGTCGTTATGACGGTGCCGTTGTCATCAGCGGCGAGTGGCTGTTGAATCATCAGGGACAGCTGATTAAGCGTCCTTTCCATCTGGAGCTGAAGCAGCAGAAGGATGGCTATGATGAAATGGTGAAAGTGCTGGCCCAGGGCTGGGCGCAGGAATCAGCCAGTATCGCCAGGGAAATTTCCCGGCTGCCATAAGTAAAATTCATCGTCAAAAACCGCAATCGGCCTGGTGCTGATTGCGGTTTTTTTTTCGTTTTGGCGTCAGGTTGTTACTTGTGCCGCGTCACAATTTTTGTACAAATGATCTTCTGGCTAGCTCACAAATATGACACCCGTATGAATTTTGAACATTGACGCTGGGACTAATTCGGGGTATTCGTTATCTGTGCCTGCGCATCTGGCGCAGACACTGTTTTCTTTCCACCAGACAAAAGAATGAGGGAAACGAGGCATGAAGAGACAGAAACGAGATCGCCTGGAACGGGCTCATCAACGTGGTTATCAGGCCGGCATCGCTGGACGTTCGAAAGAAATGTGTCCTTATCAGACGATAAACCAAAGGTCACAATGGCTGGGAGGCTGGCGAGAAGCCATCGGCGACAGGGCACTAATAGCCTGATAACGTCTCTTTAAAAAAAGAAACCTCCGCACTGCGGAGGTTTCGCCTTTCTGGATGGGGCTAAAAGCCGTTATCAGAAAGCAGAGGTATCCTGGAACAGACCCACTTTCAGGTCGTTAGCGGTATAGATCAGACGACCGTCTACCAGCACTTCGCCATCTGCCAGGCCCATAATCAGGCGACGGTTAACGATGCGCTTGAAGTGAATACGATAGGTCACTTTCTTCGCCGTAGGCAGAACCTGACCGGTGAATTTCACTTCGCCCACGCCCAGCGCGCGGCCTTTACCTTCACCACCCAGCCAGCCCAGATAGAAGCCAACCAGCTGCCACATGGCATCCAGGCCCAGGCAGCCAGGCATTACCGGATCGCCAATAAAGTGGCAACCGAAGAACCACAGGTCCGGGTTGATATCGAGTTCTGCTTCTACGTAACCCTTATCGAAGTTGCCGCCGGTTTCGGTCATTTTCACGACACGGTCCATCATCAGCATGTTCGGGGCCGGTAACTGTGGGCCTTTCGCGCCAAACAGTTCTCCGCGACCAGAGGCAAGAAGGTCTTCTTTTGTATAGGATTCGCGTTTATCTACCATGTTCTCAGTAAGCCTTATTTTAGTGAAGGACGCAGGATAGCTAACACGTGTACGCTGAACAAGTCCGATCAGTTCGAACTGAACCAACCCAGCCAGCGTAACGGCCATGGATAACGATGACGAGCATCCTGCTGTGTCGCCTGAGCAATGCGCTCCTGGATAGTCTGCATCAGGGTCGTCTGCCCCTCGCCATCCCATACCAGGTTTGTCAGTAAGGGTAGTGCATCCTCAATCCCTTCGATTGCCCAGATGGCGAATTGTTCCTGTTCAACCGCGTCCAGAATATCCTGGCTCAGGCTGAGATGGCGTACGTTGGGCGCGGGAATAATCACCCCCTGTTTGCCGTTTAAACCACGCTGCTGACAAATAGAGAAGAAGCCTTCAATTTTTTCGTTCAGACCGCCAACGGGCTGAGCACGACCAAACTGATCGACCGAACCGGTGATGGCAATATTCTGGTTGATCGGCACGTCCGCCAGGGCGCTGATTAAGGCGCACAGCTCTGCCATAGAGGCGCTATCGCCATCCACTTCGCTGTAGGACTGTTCGAACGTCAGCGAGGCGGAGAAGGGGATTTGCTGCTCGAGCTGCAGCTCGGACATCAAAAACGCCTGCATGATCATCATGCCTTTGGCGTGAATGTTTCCGCCCAGCTCGGCTTTGCGTTCAATATCGGTAAACTCGCCATCGCCAATATGCACAACGCAGCTGATACGGGACGGTTCACCGAACGCGCGCGGATGGCCGGGAAATTCAATCACCGAAAGGGCGTTAATCTGACCGACGCGTTCGCCTTCGGTCTCGACCAGAATTTGTTCCAGCAGAATTTCATCCTGCATGCGGTCAGCAAGATAGCCTTCGCGCCACTCCCGCTGCGCCAGCATCTGGGTGAGCTGTTCGCCAGTAAATGCGCCGTTACCGCCGATGGTACCCACCTCACGCAGCTGCTTGCCGATCCAGAGCGGGCAGAGCGGCAGGGTCTCCTGGTCACCGGTATAGCGAACGGCTTCACGGATCAAACCCGGCCACGCGTCGGCGGCAGGCGTTGGCAATGCGAAACGTTCCGCCACGGCCATCACCCACTGACACCACTGCGCCATGTCGTCAGCATCGGCAATCTGGATGTTGTCTTCATATTCGCTGTAAACTGCCTGCTCGGCCAGTTCCGGCTCCATTTCCTGGAAGTCCGCCAGCGATTCGCGGTCGCCCGTCAGCACGACGGTCAGCGACAGCGGCATTGACGGCACGGAGACAGGAAGCGGACGAGACTCATCGTAACCGACCCAGTCAAAGCGCTGTTGGGTAACAATGGTTTTCAGGCGCATCCACAGCAGCGGCTGCGAGAGCAGGGTGCGCAGTGAGATGATGAGCACGCCGCCGTTTGCTCGATGCACCAGCCCCGGCTGCAGGGAAAGCTCGCCGTTAAACTGGCGCAGACAGCCAAAGAGCTGTTCAGCCTCGACCCAATTAGCGGTTATCACCTCGCCTTTAGCAGCAAAACGACCGTCGGCCTGGTCCGCCGGTTCGAAGGTAATAGTGTGCCCTACGATACGATACTGGCCGCCAAAGACCGCGTTGGTGTCCGGCTGCAGCTGGCGCATGGCATCCCCAAGCAGCGTCAGATATTCCGCTTCTTCCGGGGCTTTCAGCAGCATGAAGGGCGATGTCGCCCACGGACTTAACGCCTGCTCCAGCGCATAATGTAAGCGTGGTTGCGTATCGCTAAGGATGAATTCGTGTTCTTTTGCGAGATCGGGCTGTGCAAACAGTTCCTGATAGCTCTCGGCATCCGGAACAAGGTCACGCCATGCTAGTTTCGTAATGGTCAAAGTTGATGTTTTTTAGTCAGATGTAAAAGCGTGGAGTATACCGTAAGCGGGGGGCTCTACCCAAGCAGGATCGGGTATTTCAGCAGGCGGATTGGCCGCATTCACTCACAGGATATGATTTCTTTTCAGCAGATTGCTAAAAAACTGATATTCTGAACAGAGTTACGTGGTAACACTGAGATCGCAATGAAATATCAACAACTGGAAAATCTCGAAAGCGGCTGGAAATGGAAGTACCTGGTCAAAAAGCACCGTGAAGGGGAGCTGATCACCTGCTACATCGAAGCCAGCGCTGCGCAAGAAGCCGTGGATATTTTGCTGACCCTCGAAAATGAACCGGTACAGGTTAATGGCTGGATTGAGAAGCACATTAATCCTGCGTTGCTAAACCGGATGAAGCAAACTATCCGCGCGCGACGTAAACGGCATTTTAATGCTGAGCATCAGCATACCCGGAAAAAGTCCATCGATCTTGAATTCGTGGTCTGGCAGCGTCTGGCTGGGCTGGCGCAACGGCGTGGTAAGACCCTGTCGGAAACCATCGTGCAGTTGATTGAGGATGCCGAACATAAAGAGAAGTACGCTAACCAGATGTCGTCGCTGAAAAACGACCTTCAGGCGTTGTTGGGCAAAAAGTAGATTTTTTTTTCTTCAGACAATAAAAAACCCCGCATGGCGGGGTTTTTTTATAAGACGATAACTTATGCCGCTGGCTGAGTTACAACGTCTTTAACGCCTTTAACTTCGATCTCTACGCGACGATCTGGTGCCAGGCAGTCGATCAGTGCAGCGCGAGCTTTAACGTTGTCACAGGTGTTGCCAGTAACTGGGTTAGATTCGCCCATACCACGTGGGGAGATCTTGTTAGCTGGGATACCTTTAGAGATCAGGTAATCAACAACAGACTGAGCACGTTTCTCAGACAGTTTCTGGTTGTAAGCGTCAGAACCGATGCGGTCGGTGAAGCCCAGAACCACTACAGAACCGTCTTTAGGATCCAGGTTGCTCAGCTGGGTGTACAGCTGATCCAGTGCCTGCTGACCTTCTGGTTTCAGGGTCGCTTTGTTGAAGTTGAACAGAACGTCAGACTTCAGAGTGAAGTGCTTGGTCTGTACTTCTGGAGCTGGAGCCGGCGCTGGAGCAACAACTGGTGCTGCATCTTCCTGCTGGCCGAAACGGTAGGAAACACCTACGCTCAGCATGCCGTTGTCTGGACGAACGCCAACGGTAGCACCGTCACCGATGTTGTTAACCCACTGGTATTCCAGACGGGTAGCGATGTCACGGGTCATAGCCCACTCAACGCCACCAGCGAATACTGGGGAAACGCCAGTGTCATGGTCGTCGCCAGCGATGTTGTTGCTGGAGTCTGCACGCCATACCATGCCGCCCAGACGGGTGTACACGTCCAGATCGTCAGTTACTGGGTAACCCAGTTTAGCGGTCAGCTGAACGCCCTGAGCTTTGAAAGCGCCATTGATGGTGTCGCCTTTGTATGGCATACGACCTAACCAGTCGTAACCCATTTCAAAGCCAACATACGGGTTAACCTGATAGCCACCGAACGCACCTGCACCAAGCTGGCTCTCGTGAGTAGGGCCATCGTTGTTCAGGCTGCTGTTGTACCAGCCAGTGTCATGGAACTGAGACCAGCCCAGTTTACCACCTGCATACCAGGTATTATCTTTCGGAGCGGCCTGCGCTACGGTAGCGAAGCCAGCCAGTGCCACTGCAATCGCGATAGCTGTCTTTTTCATTTTTTGCGCCTCGTTATCATCCAAAATTCGCCATGAAGGTCTCAAGAGAGAATCACGGTTAAATCCTTCACCGGGGGGCGTGGTCAAATATAAATCTACCGATATCTTCGGCTTAGGCCGAGCACCCCTGGCGATGTAAAGTCTACAACGTAGCTGAAAACTTACAAGTGTGAAGTCTGTCAGGCATATGAAAAAAAAAGTTCCGTATACCTATTATTTAACATTTTTAGAACGAATTTTGTGCAATAAAATTAAGGAGAACCGCACCAGACAAGCCTTGCCGTAATTTTGAGGCCGGGAACTAAAACCGCATCTTGCGGTCAAAAAAAATTCCAGGAAAAATCTTAATTTCACTCAATGATACAAATTTGAGTGAATTTTTAGCCCAGAAAGTTGTCCTCTGCGATAAGAATCTGGACGAACCGGGCGCATGATAAACCCGATCGCATTCCCTTCTTCAGCCGCTTCGGTCAGACGAAAATGTTCCTCTTCCGTCAATTCTTCCGGTAACCACCCGATCACCACGCTGTAATTTCCGGTGCGCAACGCTCGAATCATCGACTCGACGGTATCACACGGTGAAAGTTGGTTGATCTGCATCACCTTAGCCAGGGGCAGGCCTGCGGACTGCACCCATTCACGGCTCAGTTTCTGCTGTGGCGTCAGCCAGAGTTGCCAGCGAGATTGCTGACCAAGCTGCTGTAATAGCGGCAGCAGCAGGAGTTGGGTCAACAGGGGCTGGTCTTCACGATAAACCACTTCACTAATAAGCCCCGTCGAAGCACCACCAACGGCGTTTTGCGCGACATTGCCCGCGGTAGAGGTGAGAGAAGTTGAGCGATTTGCATAGCCTGAAGTGTACATTTTCATTCCAGCCCTGTAGTTACTGTATGAATATACAGTAACCCCTGTATGCATAAAGATCAACCTCATTTTCGGAAAGCGACTCGCAAAATTCATTCAATATTGATGCCCTTCGAAAAATCATCTTGCTCAACGACGCTAAGTTGCCTATTTTCCTGCTAACGGATCCGCTAGTAAGAAACTTCGTTGTTACTTTATGATTTTGAAGGGAAATATCATGAAAAAGATATCTTATGAACGGATTTATAAATCCCAGGAATACCTCTCACCGCTGGGTGAAATTCATCATCGTGCGCTGTTCGGCGGCTATACCCTGGCGGTGGATGACGCGGTTTTTGCCATGGTGTCAGATGGCGAGCTTTACCTCCGCGCATGTGAAGAAAGCGCCAAATACTGTGTAAAAAATGCTGCGTCTTTTTTGACCCTGATGAAGCGGGGTCGCCCGGTGCTTCTCAACTATTACCGGGTGGATGACGGGTTATGGCAGGACAGGGAGCGTCTGCTTCAGCTCTCTTCGTTCGCGCTCAATGCGGCGAGAAAAGAGCGTTATCAGCGCCATCAGCGCAATCGACTTAAAGATCTGCCAAACCTGACCTTTCAGCTGGAAGTGTTGCTCCTTGAAGCGGGCATTACCAACGAAGAAACGCTGCGGGCGCTTGGTGCCAGGGAAAGTTGGCTGAAAATGCGGGCGAAAAATAAAGCGCTTGGTATCAAAGTGCTTTTCGCGCTGGAAGGGGCTATTGAAGGGCTGCATGAGGCGGCACTCCCGGCCGGCATTCGCCGGGAGTTGACGGAGTGGTTTAATGCGCTGCCTGAGCCACAGGAAAATCACTCCACAAGGTAGCGATTTGCTGTTGCAGCCGGCAAATTTCAGGCAGCAGGGCGATGAGCAGGCCAATCTGCTGTAACACCAGAGGCGCTTTGCTGTCGTTTCCGGGCTCCAGATGCGCTATACGTTGCGTCAGTTCATCCAGCGCTTGTCTCACGCGCGGTTCATCGGCTGGCCGGTGATGCAAAGCGTCATCGACATAACAGACCGCGTCATCCAGCAGGCTGAGGATACCCGGGTTGGTCAGTTTCTCGCGGTGGGCACCCAGCGTCGAAATATAGCTCGTGAAGGTATGGTTCAGGCAGAGCAGCCGGAAAGCCGTCTCACGAATCTCCGCCGTGGCGCGCGGCTCCGTTGACATGTTGGAGACGACCGAGGCCAGCTCGGCATCGCTGTTGTGCGCATCGCGGCGGGCTATACGGTAAGCCAGACGGTTATCGCGACCCTGATGGTATTGCTCAAGGATGGCATCCAGATATCGACAGTTGGCGTTCATGGCCCTGTCTAACACGCGCGGTAAGTTACGGAAACGCCAGTCCGGCCAGATAAAGCTGACCGCGGCCCAGGCGATGGCGCAGCCAATCAGGGTATCGATCACGCGGGGCAGGGCGACCTCGAAACCTTCACCCAGCAGGTTAAAGCAGAGCAGAACCAGCAGCGTGATGAACATGGTGGCATGAGCGTACTGTACGTTGCGAAACGCGAAGAACAACACGCCGGTGATCACGATCAGGATCAGCTGTCCTTCAATAGACGGCACGAAATAGAGCACCGGAAGGCCGATTGCGACGCCGACCAGCGTGCCGATAATGCGTAGCGCCAGGCGGTGTCGGGTGGCGTTATAGTTCGGCTGGCAGACGAACAGGCTGGTCAGCAGGATCCAGTAGCCGTGGTGCAAACCGGTTATCTGGATAAAAGCATACCCCACGCATAAGACCACGGACATTCGCACCGCGTGGCGAAACAGCGCCGACTCCGGCGTAAAATTGCGGCTCAGCCGCAGCCACATATCGCTAACGCCGTGCACGCTGTCATCAGCGAGCTGGTTGTCTATCTCATTGCCCGGCATTGCCATCGCCTGCTCGGACTCAATCGTCGCCAGCTGTGCATCAATCGCCCGCAGGTTGTTCAGCAGAAAACCCAGCGCTTTGATCTGTTCCGGTGACGTTCCACTGGCCTGCACGCGGTCGAGCGCCGCATCAAGATGGCTAAATACCCGTTCGAAGCGTGAGTCATGCTGATAGGGCGTGCGCAGCAGAATGGATCGTGCGAGCTGCTGGCATGCCTGAGACTGCATGGACAGCAGGCGCTGGAAGCGGAACATCACGTCGCTGTAGCGGAACTTCTCGCGCAGAGCGGCGTACTGAACGTGCGAAGAGCTGGCGCGTTCATGGATATCCTGAGCAGCAAAATAGTAGTGTAAGGTCCTTCGCGTTCCGCGCTGGCCGCGATCCCCGCGCAGACGGGTAAGCAGCGAGGCTTTCGTCTGGTTTAGGGTGGCGACCAGTTGGCCGTTGGCCAGCGCCAGATCGTAAAGCGGCGCCTGGCTTTCTTCCTCGATATCCGGGTCGAACAGTCGGGATTTCAGTTCCAGATAGTGGGCTAACTGCTCAAAGCTGCGGGCGAGATTATCCTGCAGAGGGCGAACCGGGAAGATCAGATGCCCGGTTAACGTCAGCAGGTTATACCAGATGGCGCCCAACAGCAGCAGCACAGGCTGCTGGTACCACTGGTCGTACAGGGAAACGCCCAGCATGGTATAGATGGCGATGAGCAAGGCACCGAAGGCGATAGTGGCATAGCGCTGCCCCAGACCGCCCAGCAGAATAAACCCGCTGGTTGAAAGCGTAAGGCCCAGGGCAAACAGCCAGGGCCAGGGAAAGAGCAACTCAACGGACGCGGAGGCGATAAAAAAACAGACGAGCGTAATCACCAGGTTACGCAAACGGCCGGCCAGGCGATCGTCCAGATCTGCCAGCGCCCCGGCCACCACCCCCAGCGTGAGCGGGATGGTGAGTTTCACATCATTCAGCCACCACGGCAGGGCAGCCGTGCCGCAAAGCGCGATAAAAATCCTGACGTTGTAGAGCCAGGCGCTGTTCCAGGTATAACGGCGAAGCAGTGGGCTTAGCATAAACGCGGCCAGTCCTTATTTACTGAAAACGACGACGTGCGTTCGCTTCACGCGCCGCCTGAGCCACTTCGACCGGAACCACCCTGCGACCGACGGGCCAAAGGGCGATGGCGGCGATCTTAAAGTTTGCGAGCCCGACCGGAATACCAATTATTGAGATGCACTGCGCAATACCGGCAAAAATATGCATGATGCACAGCCACCAGCCGAAGAAAATCAGCCACAGAATGTTCAGCAAAGTTCCCCCCGTATTCATCAGGGCGCTTTTGCTCTCCGGGTTCAGCTCGTTAACGTGGATAGCTTCGTTACCGTAGGGGATGAACGAGAGTTTCGTGATTTCCCAGCAGGAACGAGTCAGGGGAAGCGTGAAAATCAGGACGATGCTCACCAGCGTGGCAAAAAGCCAGGAAAGGGTGGTGGCAAAACCGCCCAGCACAAAATTCAACACATTCAGAACGGTACGCATAAACCCTCACTTCCTTTCGATAAAATTAACGCCCAATGATTGTAACGTTTTTTTAGGCTGGAGCACCTTAAAACTGGCAGTTAAACTGTCAGGTAAATTATCTCTTCGTGGATTTGGCGGGACATGGAACTGAAAGCAACTTCTTTAGGCAAACGCCTGGCGCAACACCCCTATGACAGAGTTGTTCTGCTCAATGCCGGGGTGAAAGTCACCGGAGAACGCCACGAATACCTTATTCCGTTTAATCAGCTTCTGGCTATTCACTGCAAGCGCGGGCTGGTGTGGGGCGAGCTGGAGTTTGTTCTGCCTGACGATAAAGTCGTACGTCTTCACGGCACCGAGTGGGCGGAAACCCAGCGTTTCCATCATCACCTGAACGCGCTCTGGCAGCAGTGGAGTCACGACATGAGCGTCATTGCCGCTCAGGTACTGCAGCAGGTGCTGGACGATATTGCCCATAGCAACGCGCAACAAACGTGGCTGACACGTCAGCAGACCGCCGGGCTACAGCAAAAGATCCGGCAGGCACTCTTGGCGCTGCCGCTCTCCGTGACGCGTCTTGATGAGTTCGACAACTGTCGCGACGCCTGGCGTCAGTGTCAGGCCTGGCTGAACGATATGGATAAAAGCCGGCTGGCGCATAATCAGGCCTGGACAGACGCCATGCTCACCCAATACGCCGACTTTTTCAGCACGGTGGAATCTTCACCGCTCAACCCTGCTCAGGCGCGCGCGGTGGTCAACGGCGAGCAGTCGCTGCTGGTGCTGGCGGGGGCCGGAAGCGGTAAAACGTCGGTGCTGGTGGCGCGTGCGGGCTGGCTTCTCACCACCGGGGAGGCCGTTGCCGATCAGATCCTGCTTCTGGCCTTTGGCCGTAAGGCTGCCCAGGAGATGGATGAACGTATCCAGGAACGCCTGCACACCCGGGATATCACGGCCAGAACCTTCCATGCCCTCGCGCTGCATATCATTCAGCAGGGCAGCAAAAAAGTGCCTGCCATCAGTAAACTGGAAAACGACGCGCAGGCGCGGCAGGCGTTGTTTATTAAAACGTGGCGTCAGCAGTGCAGTGAGAAAAAGGCGCAGGCGAAAGGGTGGCGCCAGTGGCTGGAAGAGGAACTCAACTGGGAGGTACCGGAGGGCAGCTTCTGGCAGGATGAAAAACTGGCGCGTCGGCTCGGCTCGCGACTTGACCGCTGGGTCAGCCTGATGCGAATGCACGGCGGCTCACAGGCAGAGATGATTGAAAGCGCGCCGGAGGCGATCCGCGATCTGTTTTCGAAGCGGGTCAAGCTGATGGCTCCGCTGCTGAAAGCCTGGAAAACCGCGCTGAAAGAGGAAAATGCCGTCGATTTCTCCGGTTTGATCCATCAGGCTATCATCATTCTTGAGAAGGGGCGCTTTGTCAGCCCATGGAAACATATTCTGGTGGATGAGTTCCAGGACATCTCACCCCAGCGTGCTGCACTGCTCTCGGCGCTGCGGGCGCAAAATAAACATACCTCGCTGTTTGCGGTGGGGGACGACTGGCAGGCCATCTACCGCTTCAGCGGGGCGCAGCTTTCACTGACGACCGCGTTCCACCACTATTTTGGCGAGGGTGACCGCAGCGATCTGGACACCACCTACCGCTTCAATTCACGAATTGGTGAGATCGCCAACCGCTTTATCCAGCAGAACCCGCATCAGCTGGCAAAGCCGCTCAATAGCCTGCGCCCGGGGGATAAAAAAGCGGTCACCCTGCTGGCGGATGATCAGCTGGAGCCGCTGCTGGACAAGCTCAGCGGCTATGCGAAGCCCGATGAGCGTATCCTTGTGCTGGCGCGCTACCATCACCTTAAACCCGCGGCGCTGGAAAAAGCCGCCACCCGTTGGCCGAAACTGCAGCTTGAATTTATGACCATTCACGCCAGCAAAGGGCAGCAGGCCGATTATGTGATTGTGGTGGGGCTGAAAGAGGGCAGCGACGGTTTCCCGGCCCCGGCTCGCGAGTCGGTTATGGAAGAGGCACTGCTGCCGGTGCCGGAAGACTTTCCGGACGCCGAAGAGCGGCGTTTGCTGTACGTGGCCATCACCCGCGCGCGGCATCGCGTGTGGCTGCTGTTCAATAAAGAAGAGCCATCCGTGTTTGTCGATATCCTGAAGAGTATTGATGTGCCGGTGGCGAGAAAGCCGTAACGGCGTCAGGCAAGATTTTCCAGGCCGGGTAAGGCGTAACCGCCACCCGGCAAAAAAGCTACTTCAGTCTTTCGGACAGATAGCGCTGATAGTCCGGAATAAGGATCTCAACCGGCGAGTTAAACTGCGGTGATTCAATGATGAAATCCGCCGTCGACAGGTTCGTCGCCACCGGAATATTCCACACCGTCGCCAGGCGCAGCAGCGCTTTGACGTCCGGATCGTGCGGAACCGCGTTCAGCGGATCCCAGAAGAAGATCAGCACATCAATTTTCCCTTCGGAAATTTGCGCGCCAACCTGCTGATCGCCGCCCATCGGGCCGCTCAGCATCGCATTCACCTCCAGGCCCGTTTCGCGCTGGATCAGGTTACCGGTGGTACCGGTCGCCGAGAGGGCGTGCTTTTGCAGCAACGGCTGATGGCGGCGAACCCAGTTAAGCAGCATTTGTTTACAGTGATCGTGCGCCACCAGCGCAATGTGTTTACGTTCAGGCAGCGTGCGTGTTGTCAGTTCCATAATCATTTCCATCAGGTTAACTGACTACACGATGACGGGAACCGCCTGACCCTGCAAGAGAAAGGCGTAAAAAATGTGGCTTATGATGAAGGTTGCTGCTTTGCCCACTGTAAAAAGCGGGCCCGCGTGTCGGGATCGGCCTGCTGGAACCAGAATTTAAGACGCTGTTCCGTCAGCGTCTGGGACTGCGGCGGAATAACGTCCAGTTCCGAGACGCCGGATAACAGCGTACTGTCATCCGCCATCATGGTGGCAAACTGCGGAAGGGAGGCGCGTTTACCGGCTTTGTTATAGACCTGCGTCGCGGCCTCGTAGTCTGGGCTTTTCGGGGAGTGGGTCAACGCCAGAATATCCAGCTTCACCGGAATCGGCATCGCATTCCCGTCCAGCAGCTCAACGCGCGGCGAGGCGTCAAAGGCCGCTGATTCCTTCTCCGTTTCAAGGCGAGGCAGGGTAATGTTCACCTGACTGATTTGCCGGGTGTTAAAGCTGACAATCAGCGGCGGAGAGATGTACATCCGTTGCTCATGGTTGTTCAGGCCGATCGATTTTTCGACCCGGAACACCAGCTGATGCGGCCCGTTATCTAACTCAATGCTGTCAGCACCGCGCAATAACGAGCTGGAGACCTTTTTTCCGTCCAGTACCAGGAGATCAATATCGCCAGAAAGCCGGAGCGTGGTGGCAAATACGCAGACCGGCATCACTAACGCAATCAGAGCAGTGGCAATACCGGTTTTCATAGAAGGCTCCCGTCAGAAATCCTTTCGCCGCATTAATGTATCTAAATCTTTCGATAATCACGTTTACTAACATATAGACATATTTCACCGTTTTGCCCTCATACATCTGTATGGGATGGATGGTTGAGATGTGCGCTTTGGCGTACACTTTTAAAAAAGCCAGGAGAAAAACCATGAAAGAGAACGATATTGCCGAGATTCTGACATCCACGCGTACCATTGCGCTGGTGGGCGCGAGCGATAAACCCGACCGTCCAAGCTATCGGGTGATGAAATACCTTCTCGATCAGGGCTATCACGTTATCCCGGTGTCGCCAAAAGTGGCGGGGAAAACATTGCTGGGTCAGCAGGGTTACGCCACGCTCGCTGACGTGCCGGAAAAAATCGATATGGTCGATGTCTTCCGTAATTCCGAGGCTGCATGGGAAGTGGCGCAGGACGCTATCGCCGTAGGGGCGAAAACGCTGTGGATGCAGTTAGGTGTAATTAACGAGCAGGCCGCCGTGCTGGCGCGTGATGCGGGATTGAAGGTCGTCATGGATCGCTGTCCGGCGATCGATATCCCCCGTCTGGGGCTGGCGAAATAATAAAAAAAAGCCCGTCATCGGGCTTTTTTTACACGCTTAGTTCCGCAGGCGCGGAGCCTGTAACTGTTTGCGGATAGTCTGAGCAAGTTCATCCATCGTGGGTTGTTCCGGATGCTCTTCCTGTAGCTCGCTACTCAGCTGCGCTTCGGCAAGGTAGGTATGAACGGGTTGTCCGTCGTCACCTTCCATCACCACATGGTACCAGGGCGCAGCGCGAAGCTCTGCGTTGACCGCCAGCTCGTCTGCTGACGGTTCATCAAGGGAATACTCCGGGTCGATATCCACGACCACACCCAAATACCCTAGCAAAGTGTGGCGGACCTGCTGGCCGATACCGAATTTGCTGGCAATCATAGTCACCTCCCGGGAAACACTACTTACACATTACGTGTGGGCAATATTTCTCTTTTCAAGTTACATGACGCGACAGGCAAACCCTTTCAGATACAGTCCTTCCGGGTAGGTAGCAATCACGGGGTGATCGGCTGCCTGACGGAACTGCTCTATAAATTGTACATCACGCCCGGCATCTATTGCGGCATCGGCGATGATTTTTTGGAATAAATCGGTGGTCATCAGGCCGGAGCAGGAGAAGGTGAGCAGAACCCCGCCCGGATTCAGCAGCTGGATAGCCAGCATGTTGATATCTTTATACCCGCGGCACGCGCCCATCAGCTGGCTTTTGTTTTCCACAAACTTTGGCGGATCCATCACGATGACGTCGAACTTCTCGCCCTGGTCGCGATATTTACGCAGCAGCTTGAACACATCATCGCGAACAAATTCAGCTTTGCTCAGATCCAGCTTGTTTAGCTCGACGTTCTGTTTTGCCACGTCCAGCGCTTCCTGCGAGGTGTCCACGCTGACCACCTGAGCACAGCCACCCATCAGCGCCGAAACGGCGAAACCACCGGTGTAGGAGAAGCAGTTCAGCACGCGTTTGTCGGCAACATACTGACGCGTAGCCAGACGGCTGTCGCGCTGGTCAAGGTAGTAACCCGTTTTGTGCCCGCCCTGAATATCCACCAGCAGCTTCATGCCGTGCTCTTCAATTGGCAGCAGGGCAGGCGGCAGTTCACCCGTGACCGGCCCCTGAGTCAGCTCCATACCCTCTTTTTTGCGCACCGCCACATCGCTGCGGTCGTAGATAGCGCATTCAGGGAACAGGGTTTGCAGCGCGCTAATCAGCGCGGCACGCTGGTATTCCGCTCCTGCGCTCAGGAGCTGCAGCACGAGGAAGTTACCGAAGCGGTCAATGGTGACGCCCGGCAGGCCGTCGGATTCACCGGCAATCAGGCGGTAGCTGTCCAGACCGTCGCGCTTTGCCAGCCAGTCGCGCCACTGCTGCGCCTGCTGAAGACGGCGGACGAAGAAGTCGATATCGATGGTTTCATCTTTATCGAAGGTCCAGACGCGAGCACGGATCTGGGACGCTGGCGAGTAGGCGCCTCGCGCTAACCATTTCCCCTGGTGGTCAACGATATCAATGGTTTCACCGAGGCTGGCTTTGCCTTCCATACGGGCAACCGCGCCGGAAAAGACCCAGGGATGACGGCGCAGTAATGATTTCTCGCGCCCTTTGGCTAACACTAAACGTACACTCATAATTTGCTGTTCTGTCGATTTCAGGGAAATGGCGCGTAGAGTAGCACATTCAGCAAGGCGCAATCATCTGCGGATGCCGTTGAGCGTTTCGGCACAAAATCAAATCGCTTAGGCACATTACGATATTGCAGCCGGCATTACAGTGGGGCTTCCGGTACAGCAGAGGGAGCACCCATGAAAAAGCGAAGTGTGATCGCAATAGCCGCTCTGGCGGCAATGAGTTTTCAGGTTTCAGCGGCAACGCCTTTCAGCATCACCAGTCAGGATATTTCCGGCGAGCGCCATTTAGCGCAGCCGCAGGTATTCGAGGGATTCGGCTGCCACGGCGGTAATCAGTCTCCGCAACTGGCGTGGAAAAGTCCGCCCGCCGGTACGCAAAGTTTTGCCGTTACGGTCTATGACCCGGATGCCCCCACCGGCAGCGGCTGGTGGCACTGGACAGTAGCCAACATTCCCGCGAAGACAACGACGCTGCCCGCTGGGGCCGGAAACCCTAATGGCGAGAAATTACCTGCCGGTGCTGTGCAGGGGCGTAATGATTTCGGTTATTCTGGATTCGGCGGCGCTTGTCCGCCCGCAGGAGATAAGCCTCACCGTTATCAGATTACCGTCTGGGCGCTGGACGTGGATAAACTGCCTGTCGACAAAAATGCCAGCGGCGCGCTGGTCGGCTTTATGCTTAATAGTCACGTTCTGGCAAAGGCGCAGTTAACCGCAACCTACAGCAGATAAGGATGAACCGGTGCAGGAGTTCCATTTTCGACATAAACACCTTACGGCGGGTGAAGTGACCGCCAGCAAAATGCATCGCCTGCACCAGGTTAAGCTCTTTTTTCCGGCCATTTGTCATATCACGCATGGCAGCAAGGTGATTGTGCAGGACGACAACCGACTGGTGGCAACCCGGGATGAGCTGATTATTATCCCGGCCAATACGGCGATGGAGATTATCAATCAGCCTGTAAACGGTCTGTTTCACTCGGATTTGCTGATGTTGTCCCCGGAGATCGTCGCCGAGTTTAAGGCACATTACCTGAAATCCTGGCCGCGCACGACGCTGCATTCGCTTTGTGCTCCGCTGAGCGAAGGGCTGGCGTTTATGTGGGATAACCTGCTGCACGCCGTGCGTCAGGAGTTACCGGAGGCGTTGCAAAAACATCAGGCCTTCGGTTTGTTGCTGGCCTTGCTGCATGACGGCGTGGCAGGTCCGCTGCTTGTTGAGCGGAGCAGTAACCTGACCGAGCAGGTGCGGCAGTTCATTATGCTGTCGCCCGCCAGAGCCTGGACCGCGCAGGACGTCGCCAGCCGTCTCGCATTAAGCGTACCGACGCTGCGCAGGCGGTTACGCGAGGAGTCGCAGAGTTTTCGCCAGATTGTCGAGGAGGTGAGGATGGCCGTTGCTTTGTCGCAGCTACAGTCAACCCGATTACCGATTGGCGAAATCGCATTACAATGTGGGTATCTTTCCAGCTCTCGTTTCACCGCCCGTTTCCGGCAGCACTATGGTTGTTTGCCGAAAACGCTACGTTAAGGAGAAGAAAAATGTCAAAAGTCTGCACCATTGCCTGGGTTCACGGCGTCGTTCAGGGCGTCGGGTTCCGCTACAGCACTCAGCGCGAGGCCGTTCAGCTTGGGCTTACGGGATACGCGCGAAATATGGACGACGGCAGCGTTGAGGTGGTCGCCTGCGGCGACGCTGAGCAGGTTGAAAAACTGATGGCGTGGCTGAAGGCGGGCGGGCCGCGCAGCGCGCGGGTTGATAAGGTGCTAACGGAACCGCATCAACCCGGCCGGGAGTACGTTAACTTCGGTATACGCTACTAAATGCACTTCACCGGTTTTGGCAGGCCGGCAATTTTGGTGGCCTGTTTTGCCGGGCCCTTCGGGAACAGACGATACAGATAGCGGCTGTTGCCTTTCTCTTCGCCGAACTTGTTGGCCATGGCTTTAACCAGCATGCGGATCGCCGGAGAGGTGTTGAATTCGAGATAGAATTCGCGCACGAAACGGACTACTTCCCAGTGTTCGGGAGAGAGGGTAATCCCTTCTTTCTCAGCAATCACTTCTGCCAGCGCTTCGCTCCACTGGCCACTCTCTTTCAGATAACCGTCATTATCGGTCTCAAACTCTTTGCCTTCAAAACTTAACATAGTCATTCACGCGTCAGTCAAAAACCGCAGCAGTGTACCAAAAAACAAAGCCCCGCATAAGCGGGGCCAGGTTCACAGCGCGGTGGGTTAATCCCGGCTGGCGAAGCCCAGGATGCTCAGCAGGCTGACGAAGATATTGTACAGCGACACATACAGGCTCACGGTCGCGCGAATGTAGTTGGTCTCACCGCCGTGAATGATGTTGCTGGTTTCGTACAGGATCGCGCCGGATGACAGCAGGATAAACACCGCGCTGATTGCCAGGTGCAGGGCAGGCAGCTGCAGGAAGATGTTTGCCACCATGCCAATCAGCACCACCACGATACCCGCCATCAGCATACCGCCGAGGAAGGACATGTCCTTGCGCGTGGTCAGCACGTAGGCCGAGCAGCAGAAGAACACCAGCGCGGTGCCGCCCAGCGCCATGCCAATCACGTCACCCATGCCGGCAGACAGGTACGCGTTCAGGATCGGCCCCAGGATGTAGCCCAGGAAGCCGGTGAAGGCGAATGCGGAAAGAATACCGACCGGTTTGTCAGCGGTTTTGTAGGTCAGGAACATCAGGCCATACATGCCCACCAGGGTCAGAATCAGCCCCGGAGACGGCAGCATCAGCACGGTGCTGGCGGTAGCGGTGATCGCCGAAAACGCCAGCGTCAGGCTGAGCATGAAGTAGGTGTTGCGCAGCACCTTGTGGGTACTGAGTAGCGATGTGCGGTCGCGTGAGGAAGTAATTATACGATCCATGAGTCACTCTCTTATGACAGATGTAATTAACGGAAAGAATAGGAAACGGCGCGTCAGTCTCAAAGTGGTTTTACCCATCTTTACTCAGCAGGTTAGCGCCGGAGCTGGTTATTTCTTCTGCAGAAATACGTTTCATCAGTATGAACAACGGTTTGTCGAGATTAATCAGATCAACCTCTTATAGGTTACTGAAAAATATTGCTTTATTACCATAAGGCCGCTAAGAGTTATTTCCGGATCGTCACAAAACAGACAATAAGGCGAAGGAAATGAAACCACAAACACGCACGCGCTTTACGCTCACTTTACTCACCGCAGGGATCCTGTGCGCCAGCACGGCGACCTGGGCGGCGAATGTGCCGGCAGGAACCGCGCTGGCCGAAAAACAGGAACTGGTCAGAAACAACGGTAGCGAACCGGCCTCGCTCGACCCGCATAAAGTCGAAAGCGATGTCGAATTTAATATTATCAGCGATTTATTCGAAGGTCTGGTGAGTGTTTCCCCGTCAGGGGAAATTCAACCACGGCTGGCAGAAAAATGGGAGAACAAGGACAACACCGTCTGGACGTTCCACTTGCGTCCGGGCATCACCTGGAGCGACGGCACGGCGATTACCGCAGAGGATGTGGTCTGGAGCTGGCAGCGCCTGATCGACCCTAAAACGGCTTCTCCCTATGCCAGCTATCCGGGCAACATGCATATCGCCAACGCGGCCGATATCGCTCAGGGGAAAAAATCACCCGACACGCTGGGCGTAAAAGCAATCAACGACACCACGCTGGAAGTGACGCTCACCCAGCCCAACGCGGCGTTTCTGGCGATGCTGGCGCACCCGTCGCTGGTGCCAGTGGATAAAGTGCTGATTGGCCGTTTCGGCGAAAAGTGGACTAAACCGGAGCATTTCGTCAGCAGCGGGGCGTATAAACTGTCTCAGTGGGTGGTCAACGAGCGCATTGTGGCGGAGCGTAACCCGCGCTACTGGGATAACGCGCATACCGTCATCAACAAGGTGACCTACCTGCCCATCACCTCGGAGGCCTCCGATGTGAACCGCTACAAAGCGGGCGAAATTGATATTGTGTACACGGTGCCGATTAACCAGTTTGCCCAGCTCAAGAAAAACCTGGGCAGCCAGCTGGATGTTTCCCCGCAGTTGGCGACCTATTACTACGAATTCAACACCACCCGGCCGCCGTTCAACGACGCGCGGGTGCGTAAGGCGCTAAATATGGCGCTGGATAAAGACATCATTGCCGGAAAAGTGTTAGGGCAGGGACAGCGCCCGGCGTGGCTGATTAGCCAGCCGGACATTGGCGGGGTCAAGCTGCAGAATCCGGATTATGCCAGCTGGCCGCTGGAGAAGCGCATCGCTGAGGCGAAAAAACTGCTCAACGAGGCCGGGTATAACGAAAGCCATCCTCTGAGCTTCAACCTGCTCTATAACACCTCTGAATCGCACCAGCGCATCGCGATTGCAGCCAGCTCTATGTGGAAGAAAAACCTCGGCGTAGACGCGAAGCTGCAAAACCAGGAGTGGAAAACCATGCTGGACACCATGCACACCCACAACTTTGACGCGGTACGTTACGCCTGGATTGCCGACTACGACGACGCGGCGACCTTCCTGAACAACTTCCGTACCGGCGACAGTGAAAATACCAGCCAGTACAGCAACCCGGACTACGATCAAGCCTTGATCAACGCCGCAAAAGCCAAAACGCCGGCAGAGCGGGGTAAGTTCTACCAGCAGGCGGAAGACCTGTTGGGCCGTGATGTGCCAGCCATTCCGGTTTATCACTACGTCCGTACGCACCTGGTCAAACCGTGGGTCGGTGGCTTTACGCCGGATAAGCTGGGGTACTACTTCACAAAAGATATGTACATCAAAAAGCACTAAGCGAGAGGGCTGGATTTTATGCTGATAAAATCGCCGATATGTTGTCAGTTCAACCGATTAAACACGTTTTGGCTATTTTTACAGCGAACGAGTGCAGCCGCTCTTTACAGCATGCGGTGAGGTGTTTATAGTTCGCCTCACTCAGGAAGTGTGGCCGAGCGGTTGAAGGCACCGGTCTTGAAAACCGGCGACCCGAAAGGGTTCCAGAGTTCGAATCTCTGCGCTTCCGCCAGATATAAACCCCAGCTTACTCGTTAAGCTGGGGTTTTTCTTTTGCGCTTATCTGTAAACCTGACGTCTAGGAACGAATAAAGGCCAGAATATCCGCGTTGATGGTATCCGCGTGCGTGGTATGCATCCCGTGCGGGAAGCCCGGATAGATTTTCAGCACGCTGTTCGCCAGCAGCTTATCCTGCAGAAGGGCGGCATTCTTATAAGGCACAACCTGATCGTCGTCGCCCTGCATCACCAGAACGGGAACCGTAATGGTTTTCAAATCCTCTGTCTGATCGGTCTCTGAAAACGCCTTGATCCCCTCATAGTGGGCTTTGGCGCTTCCGATCATCCCCTGACGCCACCAGTTCTGAATCGTACCCTGTGAAACCTCGGCTCCCTCCCGGTTAAAACCGTAAAAAGGACCGCTGGCGACGTCGAGGTAAAACTGGGCGCGATTAGCCGCCAGCGCTTTACGGAAGCCGTCGAAAACCTCAACGGGCGTCCCGCCGGGGTTAGTGTCCGTTTTGACCATCAGAGGAGGAACGGAACTGACGAGCACCGCTTTGGCGACGCGCCCCTGCGGTTGGCCGTACTTCGCAACATAGCGGGCAACCTGACCACCGCCGGTCGAGTGGCCGACGTGCACGGCATTGTGCAGGTCCAGGCTTTCAACCACGGCTGACGCGTCGGCCGCATAATGATCCATATCGTGCCCTTCACTGACCTGATCAGAACGGCCGTGACCACGACGATCGATAGCGATAACGCGATAGCCTTCTGCAAGGAAGAAGAGCATCTGGTTATCCCAGTCATCGGCACTCAGCGGCCAGCCGTGATGGAAAACAATGGGCTGAGCCTCTTTCGGACCCCAGTCTTTGTAGTAAATGTTGACGCCGTCTTTCGTTGTTACGAATGCCATACCGCAGACTCCTCTGTGAAAGACACAACGATCGCTGGCTGAACGCATAGCGAACCATTATTGTCCTGATGATGTTGGCTTGTTTTTTTCCCGTACCGACAGTACCCCTAAAGTGTAGGAGAAATAGTAAAAGCGGTGGGTTTCATTCCTGTGAAAGATATCCAGAAGGGGAGAGCGAATGATGGGCCCCGGTGAGATCCCCGGAGCCATCAGAGGAGCGGGCGTTAACGGTTCTCTTCAATATAGCGGGCAAGATCTGCCGGGGTTTTCAGCACCGTCGCCACGTCGGTCGGCGGGATCGTACAGCCGTAAACGTCCTGCACCTCCAGCACCATGTCGACCGCCAGAATGGAGTCGAGAATGTCGGATTCAATCAGTTCATCGTGAAAGCCCACCTTGCGGGATAACACTTTTTCAAACAGGGCGAGAATATCTTGTTCCATCATTTTTCCTGGGATAATTAATGTGTGCGGGCGTAAGCGTCCAGCAGCTTGCGGTCAATTTTGCCGTTAGGATTCAGCGGCAAAGCGTCTTTTACGATAATTTGTGAAGGCACCATATAGTGGGGAACCACCTTCGACAGTGAGGTTTTGATCGCATCCGGTGCCATATCCGTCACGCAGAACGCGGCGATGCGCAGCACGCTGCCGCAGGGTTTCATCAGCGGCATCACCACCGCTTCGTTAATGCCGGACATGGCCAGCAGGCGGTTTTCGATCTCGTTGATCTCAATGCGGTAGCCATTCAGCTTGACCTGGCTGTCGTTGCGGCCCTGACAGTAGATAAGCCCGTCTTCATAACCGAGATCGCCGGTCCGGTAGCCGCGGAACGCGTCATTTTCCCGACGCAGCAGTTTTGCCGCGTTCTCCTGCGGCAGGCCGAGGTAGCCGCGCATGACGTTTTTACCCCAGATAATCAGCTCGCCCTCGGCGGAAATTTCCATTCGGCTGTCAGGCATCATGACCCCCACCGGCAGCACGGCGCTGTCGCTATTCAGGATCTCATCCGTGATTTCAACCACGGTCGTTGCGATGGTCGCTTCCGTTGGGCCATAGGAGTTGATGATTCTGGCCTGCGGGAAGCGGCGACGCAGCTGTTTAACCAGCGCTTTATTGAGCACTTCGCCAATAAAGATAAAGACGCTGAGTGCAGGTAAATACTCGCTGTTAAAGTGCGGGGAAAGCAGCTGCTGGTAGGCAAAAGAGGGGGTGGAAACCCAGGCGGAGACCGCGTTGCTTTTCAGCCGTGCCAGCCAGCTCTCTTTCTGGATATCCTCTTTAGCGTTCAGCACGATGTGGCCCCCCATCGCCAGATTCGCCAGTAAAGGGATCAGGGAGAGGTCAAAGCTGAACACCGCGTGGTTCATCAGCACCGGTTTTTCCGGCAGCGAAAAGTCCTGACTGACCCACTTCATGAAGTGCCATACGCTTTCACGACCAATCTGCACGCCTTTCGGTTTGCCGGTGCTGCCTGAGGTAAACATGATATAGGCCAGATCCTGCTCCTCCAGCACCTTGCCCGCCTCGCCGGTGGCGAGGAACTGCCGCGTCGCCACGTCGTAATAGTAAGGGGCGCTGGCCAGATGGCAGATCTCCCGGAGGCGCTCCTGCGGGTAAATGCAGTCCACCGGAATGTACGGAATGTTGTGCAGCAGGCAGCTATAAATCGCCACGGCGAATTCGGCCTGCTGGTGTCCGTACAATACGACCGGCGTACCGGCAACAGGCTGGCAACGCTCATAGCGCTGTGCCCAGTCCGTCACGGCAGCGGAAAGCTGCAGCCAGCTTAAGGCCTCGTCGCTGCCGCTGATGGCCAGCTGCTGCGGGGAGGCGGGATCGTATAATGCCGCACGCAAGAAATCCTGCAGTTCCTGCAGATCGGTGTGATTTTTCATAGAGGTGACATTCCACTAAAGATGTAAAGGGAGCCCGCGGCGCTTCCCAGCGTCAGAATTCGCCCTAAAAACGCAACGGCCGGATACTGCAAGCCACGTTGTAACGCCGGGCTGCGTTTGGCTGACCACAACAGCATGTTGTGCGCGACGGAAATCGCGCCAAACAGCGCGCCGCTGATGACGTAATGGCGTTCCAGGCCGTTCCACGCCCCCATGCAGAACAGGGTGCAAAAAATACCGATATTTTGCGCCAGCGTTTTGTTCTGGCGGAAAAAGTTGAACTTCATCAGGTTCATATAAATGGGCATAAACACCACGTCGCGCAGCCATTCAGACAGGCTGATGTGGAAGCGGCGCCAGAAGTCCTGCGGATTTTTCGCCAGAAGCGGCATATTGAAGTTTGCCGGAATGTTCAACCCAAACAGGCGGCCTGCGCCGATGGCCATATTGCTGTAGCCCGCAAAATCAAAGTAGAGGTAGGCGCTATAGGCAATCGACATCACCACGCCCACGGTCAGCGTAAACGGCTTATGGCTCCAGGGCTGCACGACAAGTGAATCAATCAGCATGGCAAACAGGAACTTCTGGATAATGCCGGTAATAATTTGCTCTAACGCGACTAAAAACTGTTCGCGGTTAAGGGCAAAGACGGGCTTGCTGACGTCGCTCATCCATGTCCGCCAGCGGTACATTGGGCCAGCCAGAATAATAAAAGGCATAAACAGATAGCAGAAATAGTGCAGGAAATTCTGCCCTTCTTTTTTACTGCGATAGAGCAGCACGTCCACCGCGCGGAACGTCATAAAAGAGAGGCCGATCATGCCGAGATGATGATTAACGTGCAATTTCACCAAAAATAAAGGAAGCAGCGTTAACACAATAGCCTGCCAGGTTTTTAACCATCCTTTTTCTTTTAACGTGGCGACAAGGTAAAAACTGAAAAAAACGACCGCGGGAACACGGTAATCACCCTGAAAAATATAGCCCCAGCCTAATGCAGCCAGGACGGATAAGGCCGATAAATAAGTCAGACGATGACGTAATACGCGATTGACCAGCGCAAACACCAGGGCGGATGAAAACAAATAGACAAAAAACATTCCTGAGCTATACATCATTCGGCCTCAGAACTTTTGATATTCAAAATGCAGCTGCATACTCATGCTGTCATCGACAGCGGTCCACGCGACGATGGTGATCGCCAGCAGGAGATAAAGGAAAAAAAGACGGATCGCGATTTTCATTATTTAAAGCTCTGTGCAATAAAGCGAATCATAGGAACCCAGGCCAGTTCGGAAGGGTGCAAACGATCCCAGTTCCAGCCATTCTGATAAGGCATGGCGTACATATCTAAATAAGGGATCTGGTTCTCTTTCAGAATGGTTTGAATTTGCTTATCAACCGGGCGGAAGGTGTCGGTATTGTAAAGCGCCCAGGGGTTTACCGGGTCGACGATCGCAATCACCTGCACGTGACGGTCTTTCAGCAGCTGGACGGTTTTTCTGAATGCGGCGATTTGCGCAGGTACGACCGGCGTGTCATCCCACTGCTGCCGTGTACCGTCCTCCTCGTAAATCGTTTTGTCCATCCACAGGGTGGCCGCGCTCTGCTGGCGTTTTTTATTTAACTCGCGGGCATTCGCCAGCTCTTTATCCCAGTCAGGGGCAATGTGGGTGGTTGGCTGCGGCGGCCAGGGTTGCGCCGTTTTTGGCGTAATGTTGAGCAGCGACAGCCAGTCGTTTTTTATCAGGGTGCAAAAATTTGCAAACTGAAAACTGAGTTCATCCCAAATCAGGTCGGGGTGCCAGCCGTAGATACGCATTTGGCCAAAGGTTAAATGGCTTATCCCTTTAGGATCAATATGCTTTACGTCATTCACCAGTATCGGACGCGCTTGCGGATCTTTCATCAGAGGATTAAAAACAGAACCCGGGAAATTATCCGCATAGATAGCGGGCGGCAGACCTTTTGAGTAAAAGGCGTCGGGTGCGAGAAGCAATACCACTTTGCTGTTTGCATTAAGGCTATTTTTAAAACGCGAGAGAAGTAAAAATTGCGTTTCGTCATCGACAAACGCATCGCCATAGGCCACGACGGGCTGGTGTAATTGCTTATTAAAATAATTATATACGGCGTAATGTTCATCTTCTGAGGTGGCAACCTCAGACGCGCCGATGAAAAAAATAGCGTTCCCTTCGAGGGCATGAGAAATGGTGGCTATTTTTTCCGCCTGTTCTTTAGCCGTCCCCGCCATGGATTTGATCAACGGCTGGAATGTAAGCGGCGGATCAAAGCTTGTCACCAGCGGGTGAAAGCTCAGGGCTAAAATGGCCAAAACCGCCATCAGGATATGTAAGCAAAACGTATTTTTGATTTTCATCATCAACCAGTAAGGTTATATGGCGGTAATGCGTTAAAACCCGCGTTACCCGGGTTTATTACAATTACACAACAATTGACCGTCTATTTTTGGGGCATTCTATACCACGGTGATTTAAAAGAATGAGCGTTGCTGTGTAACGGTATGTACAAGGTGGGAGGAAGCGATGGAAGGGCGGCGTCCGGGTGACTTTTTGCGCAGTCAAACGCCTGTGGGGAAAAATAGAAAAATTCCTGCTTTACAAGGCGCTAATAGATGTTTATAGTGCGCCTCACTTTGGAAGCGTGGCCGAGCGGTTGAAGGCACCGGTCTTGAAAACCGGCGACCCGAAAGGGTTCTAGAGTTCGAATCTCTACGCTTCCGCCAAATTCGAAACCCAGGTCGTTATGCGACCTGGGTTTTTTTGTGCACAGAAGACCCCCGGCCAGGCTGGAGGTTCAGCAAACCCGTCTGCTTTGATCCAGCGTTCAAAATCCCCTTTGATTTGTTAAAACCGTCCTAACAGGGAATTCTGGTGCAGCGGACACTGCGTCGATACTGCAGTGGCGTCTGACGCATCATCTTTTTAAAGCAGGTGATGAAATAGGTCACCTCGCTAAACCCGACTGCCAGGGCGATGGTGTCAATAGGCTCATCGCTGTACCGTAACAGCTCGCAGCTGCTTTTTATTCGCCGGGTCAGCAAATATTCGTGGATAGTACCGCCGGTCTGCTGGCGGAAAATGCGTGAGGTATAGCTGCGCGAAAGCCCCAGGTCGTGCGCTAGCTGGTCGAGCGAAAACTTGCTGGCATAGTGGGCTTCGACCCAGCTCATAATCCGCGAGGCGACGGTCTGCTGGCGCGGAGGGTAGGGCTGCGGCTGCTCGGGCAGAAACGTCATGAGCTGCATCACCAGAAATGCAACCTCGCAGGCCTCGGTCTGCTCGTTGCCCTCCAGGCGCTGAAACTGTTCAAGGATCCTCTCGATAAACGCCGCGTGATTGCTGAGATCGTAAATCTGTGCTGGCAGATTGCTGGCGGCCAGCGCGGCGAACCGGGCCTGATGGCGCGGGAAGGCGCTGAGCGCACTTTCGACGACCGATTGCTCAATGTGCATGGTAGTGCGGTGATAGGGGTTCTTATCGCTATGATCCACCTGCACTTTGTGCAAGCGGAAGGGTGGGAAGATAAATAATCGCCCCGGACGGGCGGTGTAGTGCTGATTATCCACCACCACGATGCCGTAGCCGCTGGAGATATAGAGCAATTCAACGCATTGATGCCAGTGGT
Source organism: Enterobacter sp. KB-280D8 (assembly GCF_041399405.1). Lineage (NCBI taxonomy): Bacteria > Pseudomonadati > Pseudomonadota > Gammaproteobacteria > Enterobacterales > Enterobacteriaceae > Enterobacter > Enterobacter sp. KB-280D8. The sequence goes on along the minus strand of NZ_JBGKEC010000002.1, from coordinate 166,136 downwards.
AGTAAATCGCGCTGGTGGTGTACATGCGGTTGAAAGAAATGGCCTGCCGATCGAGCGTAATGCGTTCCAGCAGCTGCGCTTCACCCATTTTACCTCCAGAACAACAGATTTAAATTTTTAGGCCATCATTTGTAATTTATCCCCCTCGCGTTCGACAAAATCCAGTAAAAATGAAATGGCGGTTTATTTTTGTGAGTCGGCTCACTCAGCGCCGGGAATAAAAGCAGGTACTCTTCATTCAGACGTCGCCCTCGTGGCTTTAAAAAGCCTAATAACAATAACTTATCTCTACCCTCGTGTAATGCGGGAGGACCCTGTGCAACCTGAAAATATTCATCTGGATAATCCACTGACAAGCCGGGAAGAGGTGCAACGGCTGGTCAACGATATGCTGAACGCGGTGGCGCCCTGGTTTAAAAAAGACGCCAGCCGCATTGATTTAGCGAACTTTACCGCTCACTACGGCCAGCGTGTCGCGAGCATGGAAGCGTTTTCCCGCCTGCTGTGGGGCGTGACGCCGCTGTTGGCTGGCGGCAGCGAGCCGCAGCACTTCTCATTCTATTTACAGGCAATAAAAAACGGCACCAATCCGCACCATGCCGATTACTGGGGCGACGTCGGGCCTTACGATCAGCGAATCGTTGAGATGGCGGCCTACGGGCTGCTGCTGGCGCTGGCGGGTGAAACCGTACTGGCACACTTCACCGAGACGGAGAAAGAGAATTTATGGTGCTGGCTAAAGCAGTGTGAGACTCAGGATATCCCCGATAACAACTGGCACTACTTTCCAATTCTGGTGCAGGTCGGCTTCCATTATTGCGGCATGCCAACCAACCCGCAGGCGCTGGAAGCTCATTTTGCTGCCATGGAGCACTACTACCTCGGCGATGGCTGGTATTCCGATGGTCCGGGCCGGCCGCGCGACTATTACATTTCGATGGGCTTCCATTTCTATGGCCTGATTTATGCGAAGCTCATGGCCGGGGTCGATCCACAGCGTTGTGCAACGCTGCGTGAGCGGGCCGCGCGTTTCTCCTCTGACTTCATCCATTTTTTTGCCGAAGACGGCGCGGCGATCCCGTTTGGCCGAAGCCTGACCTACCGCTTTGCTGAGGCGGCGTTCTGGAGTGCGGCGGCCTTCGCTGGGCTGGAGGTCTTTTCGCCCGGCGTGATTAAGGGCATCGTTCTGCGCCATCTGCGCTGGTGGCTGAAGCAGCCGATGTTCGACCGCGATGGCGTACTCAGTGTCGGCTACAGCTACCCGAATCTGGCGATGGCGGAAGACTACAACGCGCCGGGTTCACCGTACTGGGGCCTGAAGACCCTGCTGGTGCTGGCATTAGATGAGGGCAATGCCTTCTGGCAGGCGGCTGAGCTGCCGCTGCCGCCGTTGCCCGCGCAGCACACGATAGCCCACGCGGATCAGGTGGTGGTGCATCAGGCCGATCACCTGTGGATGCTGACTTCCGGCCAGCTGGAGCTGAACAACTTCGTCAATACCGAAGCGAAATACTGCAAATTTGCCTATTCCACCCGCTTTGGCTTCACCTTTGAACGCGGGCGCTACGGCCTGAACCATGCCGCACCCGATTCGATGCTGCTGCTGGCCGAAAAGGATAACTACTGGCGTGGCCGCCGCGAATGCCAGCACGTGGTAACCACAAACGGCACCATTTACAGCCGCTGGCTGCCGTGGCGCGATGTGGTGATTGAGACCTGGCTGCTGGCGCTGGATGACTGGCAGCTGCGCGTCCATCGTATCGATACCCGGCGCGCGCTGGACTGCGCGGAAGGTGGCTTTTGCCTGGCAAACCGCCCGCAGCCGCAGGTCCACGAGAGTGACAGCGCCTGCTGGTTACGCAATGTCCGGGATGTATCAGCCATTTTCTGTCTCCATCCGCACGCCCGCCGCGGCGAGACGGTGTTGACGCCGCCAAACAGCAATCTTTTGTTCGCCGAGCGCGCGGCGGTGCCGCTGCTGCGCGGTGAACTCGACCCCGGCAAGCATGTGTTAATCAGCGCGGTGTGGGCGGGAAATGCCGCCGACTTCGAGCCGCAACGCTGCCCACAGGCCATCATTAGCGATGACGCGGTACGCTTCGTGACGGCACGACAAGAAACGACGCTCGTTCTGGCTCCGGAGGCATCACTATGAGCACATCATCGTCCGTACGCGCCGCGCAGTACAAAATGAGTACCTTTATTTTCCTTTACTTCTTCACGTGGTCATCCAGCTTTGGCCTGTACGCCCTGTGGCTGAGCCAGAAAGTAGGCCTTGATAGCGTCACCATCGGCAGCGTGTTCGCTATTAATGGCGTCTTCGCGGTGGTCCTGAAGCCGGTGTACGGCTACATCATGGACAAAATCGGCATGAGCAAGTGGCTGCTCTATTTTGTCTGCGCCATTTCTGCGCTGATGGCGCCGTTTTTTGCGCTGGTATACCAGCCGCTGCTGCAAAGCCATGCGATGGCGGGGATTATCATCGGCGCGCTGTATCTGAGCCTGGGCTGGTACGCCGGCGTGGCGGCGTCTGAATCTTACGCCGACCGCTTTAGCCGCCTGTACGGGCTGGAGTTTGGCCGCATCAGAATGTGGGGTTCACTCGGCTGGGCGATGGCGGCTTCGGTCTCCGGGCTGTTGTTTAACGTCACCCCGCTGGCCAACTTTCTGCTCAGCAGCGGTACCTCGGTAGTAATGCTGCTGGTGCTGATTAGCCTCAAAATCGGCGACGAGCAGCTGCGCAACAACAGCGTCATCTCCGCCAATAAGATCGTCTTCGCCGACGTGCTGATGCTGCTGAAAAACCGCAAATTCTGGATGTTCAGCCTCTACGTTGCCGGGGTGGCGTGGATGATGTTTATCGCCGAACAGCAGTTCCCGCGCTACTTCGTGTCGTTCTTCGCCACCAAAGAGCAGGGGAATGCCTGGTACGGCTACCTGAGCACCGTCCAGTCGGGGATGGAGTTCGTGATGATGATGTTTATCCCGTGGCTGGTGAACCACTACGGCGCGAAGCGCGGCCTGCTGTTCTGCGGCTGCGTGGTAGGAGCACGGCTGATCGCCTCCGGACTGACCAGCGACCCGATTGTTATCTCCATCATCAAACCGTTTTATGGCGTCGAGATCGCGCTGCTGCTGATTTCGGTCTTCAAATACATCGCCGAACATTTCCATCGTCGGGTTAACGCCACGATGTACCTGCTGGGCTACCAGGCGATGATTTACGTTGGCTCGATTGTGGTCGCCCCGCCTGCCGGCTACCTGTACGACAGGATAGGCTTTGAGCATACCTATCTGCTGATGGGCTGCTGCGCCCTGATATTTACCCTGATTTCCGCCTTTACGTTGTCGCGCTGCCAGTCGACGCGCGATGACTCACGACCCTTTGCTCCGGCTTTAGATACCGCCCCGGTTGAACCGGCCAAACATTAATTCAGGAGTTGTTATGACCAAATCTGTTATCACCGAAGCGCTGCGGCCGATCGAGCTGCATCAGGTCGATCGCCTGGCGCTGAGCCAGAAGCTGGAAGCGGCGTTATCCCGCGTCACGCGCAAGCTCGACAAGAATATTGTCGCCTTCGGCGATAAGTTCCCCGGCGAAGCCTGTGAGAAGGGTGTCTGGCCGCGCACCGATAACGTGGAGTGGACCACCAGCTTTTGGCCAGGGCAGCTGTGGCTGGCGTGGGAGATGACCGGCAAAGCGCATTATCGCGAAGCCGCCGAGCACTATTTACCGTCGTTCGCCCGGCGTATTGAGCAGCGCATCGACACCGCAACGCACGACCTCGGGTTCCTCTATTCGCTCTCCTGCATCAGCGCCTGGCGGCTCACCGGCAATGAAGCCGCTCGCCAGTCGGCGCTGCTGGCGGCAGAGCGTCTGATGGAGCGTTTTAATCCGACGGCCAACATTATTCAGGCGTGGGGAGATTTAAACGACCCGGAGCAGCAGGGGCGAATGATCATCGACTGCAATATGAACCTGCCGCTGCTGTACTGGGCCAGCGAACAGACCGGGGATCCGCGCTATGCGCAAGCGGCGACGGCGCACGCCGGACAGGCAGCGAAGTATATCGTGCGTGAAGATGCCTCGACTTATCACACTTACTATATGGATGTGCAGACGGGTGAGCCGCGCTTTGGCAATACCCATCAGGGCTACAGCGATACCTCGTGCTGGTCGCGCGGCCAGGCATGGGGCATTTACGGCTTTCTGCTCAGCTATCAGCACACCGGCGATAAGCAGATGGTTGAGCTGTCACGCAGCCTGGCGCATTACTTCCTCAACCGTCTGCCGGAAGATGATATTTGCCACTGGGATCTGGCCCTGCTCGGTACCGACGCCGTGCGCGACAGTTCAGCGGCGGCGATTGCCGCCTGTGGCCTTCTGGAGCTGGTCAAGGCGCTGCCGACGCTCGACGCAAACCGCGCGTATTATGAAGAGATGGCGCTGCGTATTGCGCAGTCGCTGACCGATAACTACCTTGCCCATGACGACGATCCGACCGAAGGGCTGCTGCAGCACTCGGTTTATCACATGGGCAGCGGTAAGGGCGTCGATCAGTGCTGTAGCTGGGGTGACTATTTCTATCTTGAGCTGCTGGCGCGGTTGCGACAGATTTGGCATCCGTACTGGTAAGCCTTAAGCAATGGAGAGCAAGATGAAAAGCGTAGCCGTGCTATTAGCCCCCGGTTTTGAAGAAGGGGAAGCGATCGTCACTGTCGATATCCTGCGCCGCCTGAATATTACGGTGCAGACAATTGCCTGCGGCGAGAGTCGCGAAGTGGTGAGCTATCACGCCATCTCTGTGATGGCGGACAGCACTCTGCAGGTCAGCCTCGACCAGACCTTTGACGCCGTGGTGTTACCGGGAGGCCCGCAAGGCAGCGTTAACCTGGCGAAAAGCGCGGAGGTTATTGCCTTCGTCCGCCGCCACGATGAAGCGGGCAAATATATCTGCCCGATCTGCTCCGCCGCCGCTCGCGTGCTGGGCGGCAACGGACTGCTGAAGGGGCGTCGCTATGTCTGCTCCGGCGAGTTGTGGAAAACGGTCAGCGATGGCATTTACGTCAATGCCGACGTGGTGGAGGACGGCAATCTGCTGAGCGGCCGCGGGCTGGGCAACGTGTTTGATTTCGCTTTTACCCTGGCGGCGCGATTGCAGGGCGATGAAGCGTTGGCGCGCGAGCAGGCCAGCCATATTGATTACGCGTGGCAGCCGGGACGCGTCTGATAACAAAGCCTTACCGGCACATCTGAAAAACCTCCGGCTGTGCCGGAGGATATTTATTTCGTTTTACAGCCCAATCACCAGCTCCCTGGAATGGCTCCGAGAACAGCACAGCGCCACCTGCTGGTCCGTTGCGCTTTTTTCCGCCTCCGACTGCACGCTATCCCGGTGATCCACCACGCCGTCAATCACCGGCGTCAGGCAGGCACCGCAGATCCCCATTTCGCAGGACAGCGGCACGTCCACGCCGTTTTCCTGCAGTACCCGGGCGATGGTTTTATCCGCAGGCACCGGCCAGCGCTCCCCGGTGGAGGCGAGTTTGACCGTAAAGATCTCGCCGGATTCACCGCCCGTGACAGGCGCAGCGGGCTGAAACGCCTCGCTGTGGATATGGTCGTCCTCCCATCCCTTCGCCGTCGCCACCTCACGCACTTTTTCCATAAAGCCCGCCGGTCCGCACACCCAGGCGCGCAAACCTGCCTCTGGCGCGGGAAGGTGCTCTGCCAGGGTGGATCGCGGGCTGGCGGTATGAATAATGCACTTACCGCACTGCAGGAGTTCGCGCGCAAACGCCGCACTTTCACGGTTTTTGACGTAATAGTGCAGCGTAAACGGCGTACCGGACGCCTTCAGCTGCAGGGCCATCGCATACAGCGGCGTAATGCCAATCCCCGCCGCCAGCAGCAACACCCGCTCAGCCTGATGCAGCGGAAACAGGTTGCGCGGGGCAGAGATCGAAAGCGTCTGTCCGGGACGCAGCGTCTCGTGAACGTAGCGCGACCCGCCGCGCGAGGCGGCTTCACGCCCCACGCAGATAAGATAGCTCTCGTCCTGACATGCCCCGGTCAGGGAGTACTGGCGCACCACGCCGCTGGGCAGGTGGACATCAATATGCGCGCCGGGCTGCCACGGCGGCAGCGTTTCGCCGTTTTCGGCCACCAGCCTGACGGCAAGGCTTTTATCCCCCTCACGCCACAGCCCGTCGACAATCACGTTCAGCATATCGGCCTCCGTCATACCAGGAAAAATTCGCCAAAGCCCATTTTTTTCAGTCCCCGGCGGTAGGCAATTGAGCTTTTATCGGCGGGAATATGGGCTTCCAGCGTCAGATCCAGCGGCAAACTTTCCGGGCGCTGGGTTTCCACCATCAGTCGATCTTCCTCGAAGATGCGCAGGTTAAAGGCATGCACGTCCTCCACCGGAATATGCAGGTCAAAGTTACGCGCAATAGGGGCGAACATGCGGGTCACGCGCGATGACACGGGCGAGGCGGCGTTCATAATCACCAGCCGCGATTCACCCGGAAAATGAATCGTCAGCGTGGCGGTAAACGGCAGATGCATCTCGAAATGACGCAGCCACTGGAAGCCGTCCGGAGCCTGCACGTCAGAGCTGGCTGGGTAATTGCTCACGGAGCTCCAGTAATCGGCCACGAAGCCGAACGGCGTCTCCTGCGGCTGATAGGTGGGAACCAGCTGATTATTGGGATCCGCAAAGGTATCGGTGTGGATCCACGCAAAGTGTGCCACGTCCAGAAACCCCTCCACCTGACGCCCGGCGAAGCCGTTCACCTCAAACGGCGGGCAGTTAATCTGCTGAAATCCATCGTCATCCCAGTGCGGCATAGCGGGCAGCGGCGCAGGATTGTCCGGGTCAAACGCCAGGCAGGTCCAGATCAGGCCGAAGCGCTCCTCCACGGCATAGTTAATCAGGTTCAGCTTCGCCGGAACGGGCTGGTCGGGGCTGGACGGAATACGGTTGCAGCGCCCGTCCTCCCCAAAGCGTAAGCCATGATAGGGGCAGATAATCCCGTGCTCGTCGTGAAAGCCGAGCGTCAGCGGCACGCCGCGGTGCGGGCACACGTCACGGGCGACCACGACCTGGTCGTGGATCCGGTAAATCACCAGCTGTTCATCCAGCAGGGTCGCTTTGACCGGTGCCGGGCCGACGTCGCAGGCGCGCGCAACCGGATGCCAGCATTTCGCCAGGCGCAGCCAGTCCTCTGGCTCAAACGTGCAGTGGGCGGGTGGTGTCGGTTCTCTTTTCATCGTTGTCCCTCTTGCGTTCAGCCTAACGGGCCGCCCTGAATGGTCTCGCACAGACCGTTGATAATGCGCTCCCCGGTCTCCTCTTTGAGCTCCTGATACCAGGCCTGCGTCAACGCCATGTCTTTCCCGTGGGTGACGTCGCAGCGTTTACGCGCCTTCAGCACCAGGTCACGCACCCGGTCGCAGCGCAGCGCTTCGTACTGCCGCAGCGCCAGCGTAATGTTGTGGTTTTCACGCAGGCATTCCCCCAGCACCACGGCATCTTCCATCGCCGCACAGCCGCCCTGGCCGATATCCGGCGTGGTGCTGTGCGCGGCATCGCCGAGCAGCGCGACGTTGCCGCGCACCAGGCTGTCGAACGGCTCAATGTCGTGGATTTCAATGCGGTTGGTGGTTTCAGGATCCAGCGCCGCGATAAGCCTTTGCACCGGCGGCGCCCAGCCGCGGAAGTAGCCAGTGAGGTCGGCGCGCAGGGTGGTACGATCCTCCGCCAGGCCCGCGGGCAGCGGCACGTCAAAAAAGAAGTAGAAGCGGCCGCCGGAAACGGGCATCAGCGACACGCGTTTGCCTTCGCCAACGAAGGTGGTCCACTGGTGCGCCGGGGCAATCTCTTCGTCAATCTTCACCAGCCCGTTCCAGTTCACGTACCCGGCGTAGCGGCGCTCCGGGGTGTATCCCAGCACATACGGGCGAACCGCCGAGTGGCTGCCGTCGGCGGCAATCAGGAAATCCCCGGCTGCCGTGGTGCCATCGGTGAAGGTGACGCTCACGCCCGCGTCGTCTTCATGCACATGTTCCACGCGCTTGCCGAACTGCACCTTGTCGCGTCCCCAGAAGTCCAGCATTTCGCGCTGGAGTTCAGCGCGCGAGACGGGGCAGGGGCGTCCGCCGGTACGCTCAACCAGCGGGGCGAGACTGAAGCGGGTCAGGGTGTCGCCGCGCCGGTAATCCTTGTAGGCCATAAAACGCATCGGCCCGCCGTACGTCTCGATGATGTCGCCCATGCCGAGGTGCTGCATGCATTTCACGCCGTTCGGCCAGATTGAGATGGCCGCCCCGACGGGCCTGATCTCTTTTACGGCTTCAAACACGGTACAGTCGATGCCCGCTCTCTTCAGCGCGACGGCGGCGCTCAGGCCGCCAATACCCGCGCCAATCACGATTGCTTTCATGCTTCTCTCCTTTTGCAGGGTGTAAAGGCATTCAGCAATTTGCGTACCAGGCTGCAGAGTGGCGAAAACGGCGTTGTGAGGGAGACGTTTGCACTGCTAAGGTGCGCAAACGCGGTGAGCGTGCCTTTTTATGAATCAAAAATTTCCAGTTGCGCTACAGGGAATCGACTGTTTCACGCCTGCGCTCAAGGTGGCGTGGTTTGTGCAATAGCCTGGAGAAGGACAATAAAGGAGACACTATGATCGCACTGCACGACTTCAATCATCTTCCCCACGAAAAGGCGTTAGCGCTGATTCACCCCTGTGTGGCGCTCCCCGACTGGGCCGATGCGCTGGTTCACGGGCGGCCTTACGCCAGCCGGGACGAATTGTTCAGTACGGCAAAATCGCTGATGCAAAACTGGGACGAAGCGGCGCTGGCGCAAGCTCTGAGCGCCCATCCGCGCATCGGGGAAAAGCCCGCGGGCTCACAGGCGGAGGCGGCGCTGTCGCGCCAGGAGCAGGGCGCGGTCAATGACCGCGATGCTGACCTTGCCCGGGCGCTGCGCGAGGGGAATGCCCGCTACGAGGCCCGCTTCGGACGCGTCTTTCTGATCCGCGCGAAGGGCCGCAGCGGCGAGGACATTTTACAGGCGCTGCACGCGCGGCTGGAGAACAGCGACGCGCAGGAAGTTCGTGCCGCGCTGGAACAGCTGCGGGAAATTACGCTGCTACGGCTGGAAGGAGCTATTAGCGAATGAGCACGCTCAGCACCCATATTCTCGATATCTCAACCGGCAAACCCGCAGAGGGCGTGACGGTCCATCTGCAACAGGAGGGGAGCACGCTGGCCACGGGCGTGACCAACGCGCAGGGTCGCATCACTGCGTTCGTTCCCTCTCTGCCCGCGGGCCGCTATCGGCTGGTGGCGGAGATCGGCCCGTGGTTTAGCGAAACCGGTCGCGACACGCTCTATCCCTGCGCGCAAATTGATTTTGTGACGGGAGAGGCGGCAGACGAACACTACCATCTGCCGTTTGTGATTGCCCCCGGCGGGTGGTCAACCTACCGGGGCAGCTGACCACACACGCTCGCCGTTGACCCAGGTCTCGCTGATATTGCGCTCGTCGCCCAGGGTCATCAGCACGAAAAGCTGCTCGTAAATATCCTTGCAGCGGGAATTGCGCAGGCGCTGCAGCGGCGTTACGTCAGGGTCGATAACCACAAAATCCGCCTCTTTGCCGGGCGCGAAGTTGCCAATCTTATCGTCAAGCCTGAGCGCATGCGCGCCGCCCAGCGTGGCGTGGTAAAACGCCTCGCTGGCGCGCAGGCGGTAGCTCTGCAGCTGGCCCACCTTGTAGGCTTCCCCCAGGGTGCGCAGCATGCTGAAGGTGGTGCCCGCGCCGACGTCGGTACCGATGCCCATCCGCACCCTGTGCTGCCAGCAGGCGGGCAGGCGAAACAGCCCGCTGCCGAGAAACAGGTTAGAGGTGGGGCAAAACGCCACCGCCGAACCGGTGTCATGCAGGCACTGCCACTCGCTGTGGTGAAGGTGAATCGCGTGGGCAAATACGCTGCGCTCGCCGGTCAGGCCGTAGTGGTGATACACGTCCAGATAGCGCTCATGCTCCGGCCAGAGATCGCTTACCCAGGCCACTTCGTTGGGGTTTTCGCTCAGATGGGTCTGCAGCCAGGTATCCGGGAACTCCTCTCTGAGCAGGCTGACCGCGGCAAGCAGCTCGGGGGATGAGGTCGGGGCAAAGCGCGGCGTGATGGCATACCCCAGCCGCCCCCGGTGATGCCAGCGCTGGATCAGCGCCCGCGTCTGCCGGTAGCTCTGCTTCGCGTCTTCGCTCAGGTAGTCCGGCGCGTGCCTGTCCATCATCACCTTTCCGGCGATAAGGCGCATGTTCAGGCGCAGGGCCTCGGTAAACAGCGCCTCGACCGATTCCGGATGCAGCGTGCAAAACACCAGCGCGGTGGTGGTGCCGTTACTCACCAGCTGCTGAATGAAAAATTCGGCGATCTCTTTCGCGTAGGCTTCATCGGCAAACTGGCTCTCCACCGGGAAGGTGTAGGTAGTCAGCCATTCCAGCAGCTGTTCGCCAAAGGCACCGATCATCTCCGTTTGCGGGTAATGAACGTGAGTGTCGACAAAACCGGGCAGCAGCAGCCTGCCGCGCAGGTCGGTGTAGCCCTTGCGGGGGTCAAGATACTCCTCGCCCTCCTGCCACGGCATCTGCGCCAGAATTTTTCCGTGCTGGATAAACAGCAGGCCGTCCTCAAGGTAGCGCGCGTGTTGGGCGATGGGGTCTGCGCTGTCGCAGACCCGGGCAATATCGAAAAATGCACCGCGTATCGCAGTCTGGTATTCCATCATGGTTCCTGCCTTAGTGTTTGCGTAGCGGGGTAAGAAGGCTCAGCAAGAACGGTGCCAGAATGAACGGGCCGCAGATAAACTGCGGCCGGAGGAAGGGGTTACTCTTTTTGCGTCGCCACGCGGGAGCTGAACGAGGTCGCGCCTGCCGTCTCGCGCTCTTCCCGCGCCAGCCAGCGGTAGGTCACGCCGCCCAGGAAGACGCCGATAAACCAGCTGAAGTTTGCCACCTCATGCAGGGCCGGGATAAAGCCAATCACCAGCCCCACGGCAACGGACGGGATTAGCGCGCCAATGGCTTTCGGGTTGAAGCCGTTGCGGTACCAGTATTTGCCCTTTGGCGTGTCGTCGAACAGATCGTCCACCGACACCTTGCCGCGCTTAATCAGGTAGAAATCGGCAATCAGAATGCCGAACAGCGGGCCGATAAACGCCCCGAGCACGTCCAGGGTGTAGTGGATAAGCTCCGGCGAGTTGAACAGGTTCCACGGGGTGAGCAGGATCGAGCCGACGGCGGCGATCATGCCCCCGGTGCGGAAGCTGATTTTCTGCGGCGAACAGTTAGAGAAATCAAACGCCGGGGAGACGAAGTTCGCGACGATGTTAATCCCGATGGTGGCGGTGATCATCGTCAGCAGGCCAATCGCCACGGCCAGATCGTTACCCACGCGGCTGACGGTTTCAATTGGGTCGGTGATCATGCGGCCAAACAGCGACTGGGTGCCGGAGACAATAACCACGGTGACGATGGAGAACAGCAGGAAGTTAAACGGCAGGCCCCAGCGGTTGCCGCGGCGGATCTCGCCCATGCTTTTGCCGTAGCGGGAGAAGTCGCCAAAGTTGAGCAGCGGGCCGGAGAAGTAAGAAACCACCAGCGCGGTCGCGGTGATCATCTGCCAGCTCTGCTCGCCCGCGCTAAGGGATTTGCTGGCGAGGGTGAAGGAAATGCCGTCAAAGCCGGTCTTGTATACAATCCAGCCTGCGAGGGCCAGCATCACCACATAAACCGCCGGACCGGCGATATCAATAAAGCGCTTGATGGCGCTCATGCCGTGCCAGAAGACCATCGCCTGGAGTACCCACATGATGGCAAAGCAGATCCAGCCCAGCGGCGACAGGCCCAGGAAGGCACCGATGGTAAGGCTCGCCAGAGAAGGCCAAAACTTCAGCACCACCAGCATCAGCGCGTTGGCGGCCAGCCAGGTCTGGATGCCGTACCACGCAAAGGCAATCAGCCCGCGGATCACCGCCGGAATATTGGCCCCGAAGACGCCAAAGGCCTGACGGCTAATCACCGCGTAGGGCACGCCCGCCATCTGGCTCGGTTTGGCTACCAGGTTGGCGCACAGCTGCACGATGCAGATCCCCACCAGCAGGCAGAGCAGCACCTGCCAGCTTGCCAGCCCGAGCGTGAAGAAGCTCGCGGCGACAACATAACCCCCCATGCTGTGGACGTCCGACATCCAGAACGAAAAGATGTTGTACCAGCTCCAGTTCTGGTCACGTGTCGGTGCCAGATCCTCATTGCAAAGACGTGGGCTGTAAACCGCACCGGAATCAGCGGCCGTACCTTGCTGCGCGTTTTGACTGTTTGGCATGAAACCTGCTCCTGTGTTTGAAAACCCGTTAAGTGGGAGTGGAGTCGGTGTTGCAGGATCCAGGCCAAAATATTAAATCTTGTATGCAATTTTTTAATTTTATGTATACGATTCGATAAAGAAGCGTAAAAGACGGAGTGGTGAATGAATAACGTAAATGCCCTGCAGACCGCGCCAGACCTGCATGACAAAGACGAATCGATCTTTCAGGCGCTGATGACCGCGATTGTCGAACATCAGCTGCTGCCGGGGAGCAAACTGCCGGAAGAGGCGCTGGCCGAGGTGTTTGGCGTAAGCCGCACGGGCATCCGTAAGGTGCTGCAGCGACTCGCCGCTGTGCAAATGGTCACCTTAACGCCCAAGCGTGGTGCACACGTCGCCAGTCCGACGGTGGAAGAGGCGCAGCACATCTTTCGCACCCGCGCCCTGCTGGAGGTCGCCAACCTGCCGGACGTGCTGGCCCACTGCCAGCCGCCGCATCTCGCCGCGCTGGAGGCCATTATTCGCCAGGAGCAGCAGGCGCACGAGGCGTACGACGGGCCGGCGGCGATCCGCCACTCCGCCAATTTCCACATACAGCTGCAGGCCATCTCCGGCAACCAGGTGCTGACGGAGATGGTGACCGGCCTGAGCCAGCGCTCCTCGCTGGTGATTGCCACCTGGGGCGCGCCGTGGCGCCAGGGCTGCCGCTGCAACGACCACGAAAAGCTGGTGGATCTGCTGCGCCAGAAGGCGCTTGAGCCGCTCAGCGATGCCTTAATGCACCATTTTGAACATATCGTCGCCAGCCTCTGCTTCGAGCGGGCGGGCGAGTGCCTGCCTGATTTTGCCCGGCTGTTTGCCGGCCACAAGGAGTCGTAATGTCGTCTGTCTGTATACAAGTGATCAACCCCAACACCAGCCTCGCGATGACGGAAACCATCGGCGCGGCGGCCCGCGCGGTGGCGGCGCCAGGTACGGAGATCCTCGCGGTCTGTCCGGGCGCGGGCGTGCCGTCTATCGAGGGCCACTTTGATGAAGCCATCGCCGCCGTGGGGGTTCTTGAGCAGGTCAGGCTCGGCAGAGAGCAGGGCGTGGACGGTCACGTCATCGCCTGCTTTGGCGATCCGGGCCTGCTGGCGGCGCGTGAGCTGGCGCACGGGCCGGTGGTGGGCATTGCGGAAGCCGCCATGCATATGGCGACGCTGGTGGCGACGCGCTTTTCGGTGGTGACCACGCTGCCGCGCACGCTGATTATTGCCCGTCATCTGCTGCACCAGTATGGCTTTCACGATCGCTGCGCGGCGCTGCACGCTATCGATCTCCCGGTGCTGGCGCTGGAAGACGGCAGCGGTCTGGCGCAGGAGAAGGTGCGCGCGCGCTGTATTCAGGCGCTGAAAGAGGATGGCTGCGGCGCCATCGTGCTCGGCTGCGGCGGCATGGCGACGCTGGCACAGGAGCTGACCCGCGAGCTGCGCGTGCCGGTGATCGACGGCGTCAGCGCGGCGGTGAAGATGGTGGAGTCGCTGGTGGCGCTGGGGCTCTCGACCAGCAAGCACGGGGATCTGGCATTTCCGGAGAAAAAAGCGTTAAGCGGACATTTTCAGGCATTGAATCCATTTTAATTTTTGGGGGTGGCAATGGGACTTTTTGAACAGGATTACCCGCGGGATCTGCGCGGCTACGCCGGCAACCCGCCGCACGCCCGGTGGCCGAATCAGGCGCGCATCGCCGTGCAGTTTGTGCTCAATTATGAAGAGGGGGCGGAAAACCATGTTCTGCACGGCGATGCCGGATCCGAGCAGTTCCTGTCGGACATCATCGGCGCGGCCAGCTACCCGGACAAACACATGTCGATGGACTCCCTCTACGAATACGGCAGCCGCGCCGGATTCTGGCGGATCCACAGTGAATTTCAAAAGCGTGGCCTGCCGCTGACGGTCTTCGGCGTGGCGATGGCGCTGGCGCGTCACCCGGAGATCGTCGAGGCAATCAGGGCAGCGGATTACGACGTGGTGAGCCACGGCTGGCGCTGGATCCACTATCAGCACATGGATATCCAACAGGAGCGCGAACATCTGCACAAGGCGGTGCACGTGCTGACCGACCTGTTCGGCAAGCCGCCGACGGGCTGGTACACCGGACGCGACAGCCCCAACACGCGCCAGCTGGTGGTGGAGCACGGCGGCTTCGACTACGACAGCGACTACTATGGCGACGACCTGCCCTTCTGGACGGAAGTGGCCTGCGGTGACGGCACCCAAAAACCTCACCTGATCGTGCCGTATACGCTGGATGCTAACGACATGCGCTTCGCGACCGCGCAGGGGTTTAACACCGCCGAGCAGTTTTACACTTATCTGAAGGACAGTTTTGACGTGCTGTACGAAGAGGGGGAAAGCGCGCCGAAGATGATGTCCATCGGCATGCACTGCCGCCTGCTGGGGCGGCCGGGGCGTTTTCGCGCGCTGCAGCGCTTCCTGGATTACGTGCAGCAGCATGAGCAGGTGTGGGTCTGTACCCGCCAGCAGATTGCCGACCACTGGCGGGAGGTGCATCCGTTTCAGAAGTAAGTGTGCCGTGTTTAGCCGGGAGGCGGCTGCGCCTTGCCCGGCCTACGGAACCATGTATTCCCGGTGGGGTTACACCATCAAACTCACCTGCGCCGCCACGATCCGCCACCCGTAGGCAAACCGCACCCACGTCTGCTGCTGGCGGCCAATCCGCTCCGTGCCCTCCCGGGTAAACTCGGTGCTGCACACCGCGTAATCCTCCCCGAAGGTGGTGATGACGGTGTGGCGCAACGTCCGCTGCAACCCGGCGGCGGGGCGCGCCGCCCGGAAGGCGCGAATTTCATCAATCCCGTACAGGTTTTCACCCGCCCCCAGACGCACCGTGTTTTTGTCGTGCCAGAACAGCTCGTCCAGCACCGCAATGTTGTTGCTCACCAGCGCGTCTTCATAGCGGTAAAACGCGGCGGTCACCTCGGCGACTACCCACGGCAGGTTAATGTCATCGTGATTCATCATGCGGCCACCTCCGCCGGACGCGCGTCGGCGATGCCGCTCTCTTCCAGCACGTGCGCGACGCGCAGGCAGGCCTGCTCGTTAAACGGCGCGGCAATCAGTTGCAGGCCAATAGGCGCACCCTGCGCGGTACGCAGCGGAACGGTGGTCACGGGCAGACCCAAAAATGATATCGGCTGGGTCAGCATGCCCATGCTGGCGCGAATGGGAAGCGGCTGACCGTTAATCTCCATGGTTTGTTCGCCAATCCGCGTGGCGCTGCGCGGCGTCGCGGGGGCGATCAGCACGTCGGCCTGGGCAAACAGCGCGTGAAACGCCTGCCGGGCCTGCGCGCGGAACCGCTGGGCCTGAATATACCAGGCGGAGGGGATCATCGCCCCGGCCAGCAGTCGTTCGCGGGAGTGCGGCTCAAAACGCTCGGGCTCGCGGCGAAGCGCGGGCAGATACTGATTTCCGCCCTCGGAGGCGCTGATGATAAACGCCGCCGAGCGCGCCAGTTCGGCGTCCGGTAACTGCAGCTCATCCTGCACGTCCAGCGCCTTCGCCACCCGCGCCACGGCGTCTCTGGCATCCGTGTCGCACCAGGTGGTGAAGTAGCCGCCGAGCACCGCGCAGCGCAGGCCGTCAAGCCCGCGATCGAGCAGGGGGCGCGTCTGCTCGCGCGAGCTCTCTGCCTGAAAACCGTCGCTGCTGTCCCGACCCTGCAGCGCGTCGTACACGGACGCCAGGTCGCACACCCGACGGGCAAAGGGGCCGATATGATCCAGGCTCGCGACAAACGGATGGCTGCCGGAGCGCGACAGGCGGCCAAAGGTGGGCTTCAGGCCGTAGATGCCGCACAGGGAGGCCGGAACGCGAATCGACCCGTTGGTATCGGTGCCGAGCGAAAAGTTCACCAGCCCGGCGGCCACGGCGGCAGCTGAACCGCCGGAGGACCCGCCCGCAATGCGCGTCAGGTCGTGTGGGTTACGCGTCGCGCCGTAGCGGCTGTTCTCGGTGGTAAAGCCGTAGGCGTAGGCGTCCATATTCACCATCCCGGACAGCAGCCCACCCGCGCTGCGCAACTGGCGCACGGCGAAGCTGTCGGCGGCCGCGGCGGGGCGCTGGCTGAACAGCTCTGCCCCCGCGAGGGTGGTGTGTCCGGCAACGTCGAACAGGTTTTTCACCGCGTAGGGCACGCCCGCCAGCGGCGGCAGGGGGCGCTTTTCGCGCCGCAGGGTGTCGATGTTCTCAGCCTCGGCGAGCATGCGTGCTTCCGTCACGGCGGTCCAGGCGTTGATCTGCGGGTTCACGCGCGCAATGGCCTCCAGCGTCTGGCGGGCAATCTCATGGGCGCTCAGCTCGCCCGCGCTCAGTGCCTGCTGAATGTCGGTGATACTCATCTCATGTAGCGTCATGCTTTATACACTCCTGCGATCTCCAGACGGTCGTCGAGCGGCAGCGCCATCAGCGGGGCGGCCATGCTGGCAATGCGGCTGAACTGCACATGCAGCTCGGCGCGGCGGGCATCGTCCAGCTCTACGCCGAGCACAGACTCCATTTGCGCAAGATAGGCCTGCCAGTCGGGTTGTGGTGTCGTCATTTTTTTCTCCTCAGAATCCGGCGGCTGCGCCGTTGCTGCGCGGGTCAAATGCCCCTTCGAACAGCCCGTTGGGATGGCGGACAATCGCGCCCGCGTGGCCCATCGCTTCGCTAAAGTCAGGAAATATTTCCACCTCGTGTCCCCGCCCGCGAAGCCGAGAGACCGCCTCAGCGCTGAAGCGTCCTTCAAGTTTTAACGTGTCAGAAGTTTGTCCCCAGGTGCGCCCCAGCAGCCAGCGCGGGCGGGAGATACTTTCCTGTAAAGGCAGGCCCTGAACCACGTAGCGGGTAAAAAGCGCGGCCTGGGTTTGTGGCTGTCCGTCACCGCCCATCGATCCGTAGACCATCACGCGCCCGTCCTTAAGACGCGCCGCCGCCGGGTTCAGGGTATGGAAAGGCTGCTTGCCCGGCGCGAGTGCCAGAAGATGATTGGGATCGAGGCTGAACGATGCCCCCCGGTTCTGCCAGACGATGCCGGTGTCGGGCAGCACCACGCCGCTGCCGAACTCGTGATAGATACTCTGGATAAACGACACGGCGAGCCCGCTGTTATCCATTACCCCCATCCACACCGTATCGCCGGGGCCTTTTCCGGTGCCCCACGGCGCGGCGCGGCCGTCGTCAACCCTCTCGGCAAGCGCCTGCAGAGCGGCGGGATCCAGCAGACCCTGAATATCGGTTTTCAGCTCGCGCGGGTCGGTGATGTGGGCATCGCGCAGGCCAAAGGCCAGCTTGGTGGCTTCAACGATGCGGTGAATGGTGTCGGCGTCGTCTGCCTCCGCCATGTTCAGGCGGTCGGTGATGCCGAGTATCGCCAGCGAGACCAGCCCCTGCGTCGGCGGGGCGTGGTTAAAGATCTCGCCCTGCTGATGCAGCAGCTTCAGCGGCGCGGTGCGCCGGGCTGCGTGCGCGTTAAGATCGGCCAGCGTCACGGGCAGGCCCAGCGTCTCCATGCCGTGCGCCAGCACGTCCGCCAGCGGGCCGCGGTAAAAGCTGTCCAGGCCGTCTTCCGCCAGGCGCGTCAGGGTTGAGGCCATGGCGGGCTGATAAAAGCGGCTCCCGACCTGCGGCGGCCTACCGTCCACCAGCCAGGTTTCCGCGAAGCCGGGGACGTCTTTCAGCTCGTCAAATTTGCTGGCCGTGGCATGGGCCTGTGAGGCCGTGACCGGCGTGCCGTTCTGCGCATACTCAATGGCGTCGGCCAGCAGGCGAGCCAGCGGCAGCGACTTGCCGGTCATCTCGCGGGAGACCTTCAGCGCCTCGTCCCAGCCGCTTACCGTGCCGGCGACGGTCAGCGCCGCCTGCGGCCCGCGATGGGGAATATGCGTTAGCCCCTCGTAGGCGGCGAGCGTTGCCCGCGAACCCGCCGCGCCGCTGGCATCAATGGCGACAGGTTCGCCTTCCGGCGGCACGATAAGCCAGAAGCCATCGCCGCCCAGCCCATTCATGTGCGGGTAAACCACGGCGATGGTGGCCGCCGCGGCGACCATCGCTTCTATCGCGCTGCCGCCTTCGCGCAGCACCGCCAGCGCGCTCTGGCTGGCAAGATGGTGGGGCGCAACGGCCATGCCGTGCGTGGAGACATTACTTTGCATGAGGAATCCTCGTAACCCTGAAAGTCACAAGGTGCTGCAAAAGCTGTTCCAGTTCTGAAAGAAAAGTTTCAGTAAACTGGCACGTATAATGAAAGGTAGAATGAAAGGCAAAATGTGATGAAACAAAAGTTACAGAGGCGCTATGGAACAACTGGATGAACGTCTGAAAGCACAGTACCCGTCGCTGTCGCCGCAGGAGCAGCGGGTGGCGGACTTTATATTCGACCATTTTGACGACCTGATCAGCTACAACAGCGCCGAGCTGGCGCAGCTGAGCGGGGTGTCGAAAGCCACGGTCAGCCGCCTCTTTAAGCGTCTGGGGTATGAGAAATATAAGGATATGCGTGACGAGCTGCGCACCCTGCGCCAGAGCGGGATGCCGCTCACCGATAACCGCGACGCGGTGCAGGGCAACACGCTGCTGGCGCGCCACTACAAGCAGGAGATGGCGAACCTGACTCAGTGGGTCAATGCCCTCGACGCGCAGCAGTTTGCCGACGCCATAGCCTGCATGGTCAAGGCGCGGCGCATCGTCATTATCGGCATGCGTAACGCCTATCCTGCGGCGCTCCACCTGCGCCAGCAGCTGCTGCAGGCGCGCGGCCAGGTGCTGGTCCTGCCGCAGCCGGGGCAGAGCCTGAGCGAGGAGATGGTGGACTTAACGCCGGACGATCTGGTGGTGATGATGGCCTTTCGCCGCCGCCCGCGCATTATCCGCCCGCTGATGCAGCAGCTTCATAGCAGCGGTATTCCGGTGCTGCTGATGTGCGAGCCGCAGGCGCACAGCCTGTTTCCGCTCGCGAGCTGGCAGCTCTGCGCCCCGCTGGACAGCGTCTCGGCCTATGACAGCTACTCCTCGGTCAACAGCCTGATTAACCTGCTGGCGAATGCCTTCCTGCATGAGATCCTCGATAAAGGGCGCCCGCGCATTCACGAGATTGCCTCCCTCTATCAGCAGCTGGACGAACTCGAACAACGATAATGGGGCATCAGACTGGTGCTTTTGCATTGAAATGGTGCAGGTGACGGGTCGGAGAAACGCACGTTTTTTCGACCCGTCCGTGTTTTATCAGGCTTCACAAGAATATTCCCCGCTTCGCCTTATCTGGCACATTAGTTGCAAAAACACATTCAAAGAATCTTTTGTTTCATGTTAACGTTACGGGGAAGCACCATGAAAAAACTGTTAATTGCACTGGCCGGGGCCGCATGTCTCTTCACACAGCTGCCGGCAAAGGCTGACCAGCTTCAGGATATCGAGAAGCGCGGCACTATCCGCATTGCCGTTCCGCAGGACTTCCCGCCGTTTGGCTCGGTGGGGACCGATCTGCAGCCGCAGGGCTATGACATCGACATGGCGCGCTATCTGGCCAAACAGATGAAGCTCAAGCTGCAGCTGGTGCCGGTGACCAGCGCCAACCGCGTGCCGTACCTGCAAACCGATAAGGTGGATCTGGTTATTTCAAGCCTCGGTAAAAACCCGGAGCGCGAGAAGGTGATCGACTTCAGCCGCGCCTACGCGCCGTTCTTCCTCGGCGTGTTTGGTCCGAAAGGGGCCGAGCTGAAGGACGCCGCCGCGCTGAGCGGAAAAACCATCGGCGTGACGCGCGGGGCGGTGGAGGACATGGTGCTGACCGGCCTGGCGCCGAAAGATGCCAACGTGAAACGCTACGAAGACAACAACACCACGCTCTCCGCCTACCTCTCCGGCCAGGTGCAGTACGTGGCAACCGGCAACCTCGTGGTGGCGGCCATTTCGCGCCAGAACGCGGATAAAGCCCCGGTGCCGAGCTTTATGCTGAAAGACTCGCCGTGCTTTATCGGCCTGAAGAAAAACGAACCGGCCCTTAAGGCAAAAGTGGATGCGCTGATTGAGCAGGGCATCAAGGACGGCACGCTGAACGGCCTGTCTGAGCAATGGCTGAAGGCCCCGCTGCCGGCAAACCTTGGCGCCTGAGCCGATGACGGAGCAACTTGATTTTTCAGCCCTCTGGCCGCACTGGCCGGAGCTGCTGGCGGGATTGTGGGTCACCATTCAGCTGACGGTAATGGCAACCATCGGCGGGCTGGCAATCGGGATTTTCGGCGCGGCGATCCGCAGCGGACGCACCACCTGGTACAGCCGGATCTGGGGCGCGTACGTGGAAATCATCCGCAACACGCCGTTTGTGGTGCAGCTGTTTTTCATCGTCTTCGGTCTGCCGAATCTTGGCCTGAAGATGACGGCGGGGGAAGCGGCGCTATTGGCAATGGTGGTGAACCTGGGCGCGTACAGCACCGAAATTATCCGCGCGGGCATTCAGGTCACGCCGAAAGGGCAGTGGGAGGCCGGGCGCGTGCTGGGGCTGACCCGTCTGCAGACCTTTATTCGCGTGGTGCTGCCGCCCGCGCTGCAGCGCATTTATCCGGCGCTGGTGAGCCAGTGCATCATCGTGATGCTCGGCTCGTCGGTGGTGTCGCAGGTCTCGTATGAAGAGCTGACCTTCGCCGCCAACCTGATCCAGTCCAGAACGTTTCTGAGCTTTGAGGTTTATCTGGTGACAACCGGGATTTACTTAGCGCTGTCGATTACCCTGCGCCAGCTGATGATGGCGGCGGGACGCAAATGGCTGGGGGTGCAGGCATGATGACCACCTTTACCGACTGGGACATTATTCGCAACCTGCTGCTGGCCGGACGCTGGACGGTGCTGCTGTCGCTGGTGGCGTTTGTCGGCGGGGCGGTGGTAACGCTGCCGCTCCTGCTGCTGCGCCTGACGGGCGGACGCACGGTGAAGCGCATCATCCGCGGCTATATTGAGCTGTTTCAGGGCACGCCGCTGCTGATGCAGTTGTTCCTGGCCTTCTTCGGCGTGGCGCTGTTCGGCATCGACGTCTCGCCGTGGACCGCCGCCTCGTTGGCGCTGACGTTTTACACCAGCGCGTTTCTGCTCGATATCTGGTACGGCAGCATTCGCGCGCTGCCGAAGGGGCAGTGGGAAGCCTCGCGCTGTCTGGGGCTGACCTTTGGCCAGACCCTGTTTCGCGTGGTCGCCCCGCAGGCGCTGCGCATCGGCATTGCGCCGACGGTCGGCTTTGCCGTACAGGTGATCAAGGGGACCGCGCTGGCGTCGATTATCGGCTTTATCGAGCTGACCAAGGCCGGGACCATGCTGACCAACGTGACGTATCAGCCGTTTAAGGTCTTTGCGCTGGTGGCGCTCGGCTACTTTATTCTGTGTTATCCGCTGTCGCGCTACAGCCGCTATCTGGAGACGAAATTCAATGCCTCTCATCACCATTAATCAGGTGCAGAAATACTACGGCGATAACCACGTGCTCAAGGGCGTCGATCTGGATATCGACATGGGCCAGGTGATCTCCATTATCGGGCGCAGCGGGTCGGGTAAAAGCACGCTGCTGCGCTGCATCAACGGGCTGGAAGGCTATCAGGACGGCAGCATCAAGCTGGGCGGTATGACCATTACCGACCGGGATTCCCAGGCGCGTGAAATCAGCCGCTCGGTCGGGATGGTGTTCCAGAGCTTCAACCTGTTCCCGCACATGACGGCGCTGGAAAACGTAATGCTCGCCCCGCGTCGGGTGCTGAAGAAAAGCGCCGCCGAATGCCGCGAGCTGGCGCAGCGCATGCTGGAGAAAGTGGGGCTTGGCGATCGTCTGGATTACTACCCGTCGAGCCTCTCCGGTGGCCAGCAGCAGCGCGTGGCGATTGCCCGCGCGCTGGCGATGTCGCCTAAAGTTTTACTCTGTGACGAGATCACCTCAGCGCTCGACCCGGAGCTGGTGGGCGAAGTGCTCAAGGTGCTGGAGCAGCTGGCGGCCGAGGGGATGACCCTGATCCTCGTGACCCATGAAATGAATTTTGCCCGCGAAGTGGGCGACCGCGTGGTGTTTATGCACCAGGGGAAAGTCTGGGAGCAGGGCGACAGCAAAACGCTGTTCGCCAACCCGCAGACCACGGAACTGAAGCAGTTCATCTCCTCCGTGCGCGGCCTCAACTGATAAGGACTGATAAATGGATATCGCACGCTTTCCGCAAATCAACCCGCCCCAGCGTCTGCTGATGGGGCCGGGCCCGATCAACGCCGACCCGCGCGTGCTGCGCGCCATGTCGAGCCAGCTGGTCGGCCAGTACGATCCGGCCATGACCCACTACATGAACGAGGTGATGGCGCTCTATCGCGGGGTGTTCCGCACCGAGAACCGCTGGACGATGCTGGTGGACGGCACCTCCCGCGCGGGGATTGAAGCCATTCTGGTCTCCGCCATCCGCCCGGGAGATAAGGTGCTGGTGCCGGTCTTTGGCCGCTTTGGTCATCTGCTGTGCGAAATTGCCCGCCGCTGCCGCGCGGAGGTGCATACCATTGAGGTGCCGTGGGGCGAGGTGTTTACCCCGGATCAGGTCGAGGATGCGATTAAGCGCATTCGTCCGCGCCTGCTGCTGACCGTGCAGGGCGACACCTCCACCACCATGCTGCAGCCGCTCGCCGAGCTTGGCGCCATCTGCCGCCGCTACGACGTGCTTTTCTACACCGACGCCACCGCGTCGCTCGGCGGCAACGCGCTGGAGACCGACGCCTGGGGGCTGGATGCTGTGTCAGCCGGGATGCAGAAGTGCCTCGGCGGCCCGTCGGGCACGTCGCCGATCACCCTGAGCGCGCGCATGGAGGAGGCGATCCGCCGCCGCAAATGCGTTGAGGAGGGAATTCGCACCGACGCCCACCGCGACGGGGACGAGGAGATGATCTACTCCAACTATTTCGATCTCGGCATGGTAATGGACTACTGGGGGCCGGAACGCCTGAACCACCACACCGAAGCCACTACCGCGTTGTTTGGCGCCCGCGAATGTGCGCGGCTGATCCTCCAGGAAGGGCTGGATAACGGCATCGCCCGCCATAAGCTCCACGGCGATGCGCTGCTGAAAGGCATTCAGGCGATGGGGCTGGAGACCTTCGGCGATCTGAAGCACAAGATGAACAACGTGCTGGGCGTGGTAATCCCGCAGGGCGTCAACGGCGACCAGGTGCGTAAGCTGATGCTGGAGGATTTCGGGATTGAAATCGGCACCTCGTTTGGCCCGCTACACGGCAAAGTGTGGCGCATCGGCACTATGGGCTATAACGCGCGCAAGGACTGCGTGATGACCACCCTGAGCGCGCTGGAGTCGGTGCTCAACTACCTGAAATTCACCACTACGCAGGGGGCCGCCATGCAGGCCGCGTGGGACCACTATCGCCGCGAGACGCCGCAATGAGCCCGGCGGCAGAACGGGTGATGGCCCGCGCTGACGCGCTGGCCGCCATCAGCGAAACCCCGGATGCGCTGACCAGGGTCTATCTCTCCACGCAGCATCTGCAGGCCAACCAGCTGGTGGGGCAGTGGATGAGCCAGGCGGGAATGACCGTCTGGCAGGACAGCGTGGGCAATATCTGCGGCCGCTATGAGGGCGCGCAGGAAGGGGCGCAGGCGGTGCTGCTCGGCTCGCATCTGGATACCGTGCGCAACGCCGGGCGCTACGACGGCATGCTCGGGGTGCTCACCGCCATTGAGGTGGTGGACAGCCTGCACCAGCAGGGTGTGCATCTGGCACAGGCCATCGAGATTGTCGGCTTTTGCGACGAAGAGGGCACCCGCTTCGGCATTACGCTGTTAGGCAGCCGGGGGCTGACGGGCACCTGGCCGCAGGGCTGGCTGGAAAAAGCCGACGCCAGCGGCATCAGCGTGGCGCAGGCGATGACCCAGGTGGGGCTCGATCCCGCCCGCGTGTCGAATGCCGCGCGCCGTCAGGAGGATTTCAGCGCCTATCTGGAGCTGCATATTGAGCAGGGGCCGTGTCTTGAGCAGGAGGCGCTCGCGCTTGGCGTGGTGGAAGCCATTAACGGCGCGCGTCGTCTGAACTGCCGCTTCACCGGCGAGGCCGGACACGCGGGAACCGTGCCGATGCACCACCGCAGGGACGCGCTGGCCGCCGCCGCCGAGTGGATGGTTATCATTGAAAACGCTACCCGACAGCAGGGCGGCAACCTGGTGGCGACGGTCGGGGAATTGCGCTGCCTGCCGGGGGCGGTGAACGTGATCCCCGGCGAGGTTGAGCTCTCGCTGGATATTCGCGGCCCGCAGGATGTGCCGCTGGATCGGTTGCTTGACGACCTGCTGGAACATGCCCAGGCGATCGCATCGCGCCGCGGGCTGGCGTTTAGCGCCGAGGAGTTTTACCGCATTGCCGCCACGCCGTGCGATCGCCACCTGCAGAGCGTGCTGGGGGAGGCCGTTAAATCGGTACAGGAGCGGTCGCTCTCGCTGCCAAGCGGTGCGGGCCACGATGCGATTGCCATAGCGGAACGCTGGCCGGTAGGCATGCTCTTCGTGCGCTGCAGGGGAGGCGTCAGCCACCATCCGGCGGAATCGGTGATGGCTGAGGATGTCGCGCTGGCGATTGAGGCGTTTTCGCGTGCGGTGATTCAGCTGGCGGACCGCGTTACTCCAGCCCCAGAGTATATTGCGCGATCTTGAAGTAGATAATCAGCCCGGTACCGTCGATAAGCGTCGCGATAAACGGCGCGGAGACGACCGCCGGGTCAATGCCGCAGCGCTTGAGCACCATCGGAATGACAGACGACACGATCGCGCTCCAGAGCGTAATGCACACCAGCGTCAGGCTGACGATAAGCGTAATTTCCAGCCCAATCCCCATCATCCAGGCGCGGATACACCCGGCGATACCGAGCGTCACGGCAATCATTAGCGAGGTGGTCATCTCTTTGCGCAGCACGCGGCCCACGTCGCGCAGACGCACTTCACCCAGCGCCATGGCGCGCACCAGCGTGGAGGTGATCTGCGTTCCGCTGTTGCCGCCCGTGCCGATCAGCAGCGGAATAAAGAACGCCAGCGCGATGGCGGACTCCAGCGCCTCTTCAAAGTGCTGGATCACCGAGCTGGTGTAGGCTTCCGCGACAAACAGCAGCAGCAGCCAGACGGAGCGTTTCTTCCACAAGCTGAAGGCGCTGGTTTCCAGATAGGGCTTCTCCAGCGGCAGCGTCGCCCCCTGAAGCTGAGCATCTTCGGTGACGTCGTCTTCCAGCAGGTGGGCGATTTCGCGCTCGGTCAGGCAGCCGACGAGCTTGCCATGGGTGACCACGGGCACGACGTCCGCCTCGCCGTGGGCCAGCAGCCCGGCAACATTGGCGCGTTCATCTTCCGGTTTGACCTGCAAAAACTGCGAAATCATCAGGCTTTTAATTGGCTGCACGGTATCCGTGACCTGCAATAATTTGCGCACGGCAATCATGCCAGCCAGGCGGCCATGGTCTTCAATAAAAATATGCGACGGAATATCATCGTCTTTTAATTTTTCGAAGAATTGCTCGCGCGCCAGCGCGACGCATAATGAAATGTCGAGGACGATAAAATCGGTATTCATATATTGCGCGACCGCGCTGTCATTGAATGCCAGGTTCTGGTTGTGAATAGCGTAAGACATAGTGAATTCCCTTTGAATAATAACATCTCTCAGGGGCGAGCAAGACAGGGCATGTCGAAGAGGAGATCCCCACGTCCTGGGTTCAGCACTGTACACCGTATCCCGCAAGGGAAGTTATACTGACAAAGCCTTGATTCGACAGTGCCTGTTTTACCCTGTGCCGGTTCTCTCGAACCCACCAGAGCGATAACGTGTATTTGTACAGGAGCCTCGCCATAACGAGATCGTTGTAAAACGAGAGAAATAATACGCTTATTTGATATTACCGCTCGGGAAATTAAATAATGTTTAAGAACGGTTTAGGAGAATCTTATTAATAAAGCGTTGACGGTTTATTTAAGGTAATTCTTTTCTAATGGAGGATTATATAATCAACGGAGGAGAGGAAAATGGCGTGGTTTGATAATCTGCTGAATCATTTTGCGCTGTATCCGGCACATCTGTTCGCGCTGTTATTCGTGATGGCGCTGAGCAAGTCGACGGTGCTGGTCTCCTCCGTGTTGCCGCCCGCCTCGGTGATGCTGCTGGCGGGCATAACCGTCAGCCACGGGAGCATGCATCCTGCGCTGGCGTGGCTCGCCGTGGTGCTGGGGGCAACGGCGGGGTCGGTGCTGAATTACCATATCGGCCAGCTGATGGGGCACACCCGGCTGGTCACGCGTTTCACCTCAAAGCATGCCGATAAGTTCTTGCGGGTACAGCATCAGCTGCAAAAGAACGGCGTTGTTGTGCTGTTTACGTCGCGCTTTCTGGCGGTGTTGCGTTATATCGTGCCGCTGGCGGCGGGGATGCTCAGGCTGAACGCCGTCAAGGTCTACGCCGTCAGCCTGCTTTCCGCCTGCGCGTGGGCGGCGCTGTATGTCGGCGCGGTCACCGGCATCAGCGCCTTTTGAGTTACAGACTTCCCATACCGCCGTCCACCAGCAGCTCCGTCCCTACCGTGTAGCTCGACTCGTCTGACGCCAGATAGAGCGCGGCTTTCGCCAGCTCCGTCGTCGAGCCCATTCTGCCGAGCGGCACCAGCTTGATGATGTCTGCCATCATCGCGCTAAGCGTCTCTTCGCTTAAGCCCGTCTTCGTAAACGCCGGGGTTTCCACCGGGCCGGGGCTCAGGCCGTTGACGCGGATCCCGCGCGGCAGCAGCTCCGCCGACAGGGTGCGCGCCAGCGACAGCAGGGCGGCCTTGCTCGCGGCATACACGCTGCTGGTGGGCAGGCCGATGCGCGCGCTCACGGAGCCGCAGAGGATCACCGACGACGGGTTATTCAGCAGCGGCAGCAGCGCCTGAATTAAAAAGAACGGTCCCTTCAGGTTGATGCCCATCAGGCGGTCCCAGGCTTCTTCCTGCCACGCTTCCAGCGGCGCGTGTGTCACGTCGCCTGCGTTGAGAAACACCGCGTCCAGGCGCGGCCAGCGGGCGGCGAGGGTTTCCGCCAGCGCGCGTTGCGCTGTGATATCTCCCGCATCGGTCGGGATCACCCAGGCCTTATCGCCCAGAATACGTTCTGCTTCGGCAAGGGTGGCCGGGTTGCGTCCGGTCACGGCGACGTGCGCCCCTTCGGCGATAAACGCCTGCGCGGTGGCAAGACCAATGCCGCTGGTGCCGCCGGTAATCAGCGTATATTTATCTGTTAAACGACCCATGTTCTTCTCCTGAAATGTCACTGGAGAAAGCACTATAGAAACGTTAGTATCGAAAGGAAACCAGGTACCAAATGGATACTAAAGAGGCAAGAGGTGTGCTATGGCGGAAATGCTGACTGAGTGCTGTGAAAAAAAATCTGAGGTTTATACCTGCCCGATGACGCAGTTTGTCAACCTGATTTCCGGCAAGTGGGCAATCCCGATCCTCTATCGCCTGATTGTGATCAACGCGCCCGTCCGCTTCGGCGATCTGCTGCGGGCGGCTGCCCCCATCACCCAGAAAGAGCTGACGAAGCAGCTGCGCCTGTTTGAACAGCGCGGGCTGGTGACGCGGACGGTCTACCCGGAGATCCCGCCGCGCGTGGAGTATCAGATAACCGGGCTGGGGTTAACCCTTCAGGACGCACTCTCCCCGCTGGCCGCCTGGATGAGCGAGTACGGCGACCAGCTGGAGCGTTAGGCTACTGCCTCACGTAGCGCGGTGCCGGAATACCTGTGCGCGCGCTGTTAAACAGCTCAAGGCGTGCCGCTTCGTAGCGATCCCACAGGCCTGCGTCATGCATCGGCGGAATAGTGATCGCTTCGCCCTGATCCAGACCCACCAGCGACGCATCGACCATATCGTCGGTGGTCATCACCGACCCTTCCGGCAAATCGTTCACCGTAACCCCTGAATGGCTCCAGATCTCCGTCGCCGTGGCGGCGGGCAGCACCGCCTGAATGCGCACGCTGCTGTCGGCAAATTCTTCCTGCAGCCCACGGGTAAAGCTCAGCACCCAGGCTTTGGTGGCGCTGTAGAGCGCGCTGCCCGCACGGACATGCAGCGATAGCACAGAGGCGATATTGATCAGCGTCCCGCGATTGTTCTGCGCCAGACGGGGCAGGATGGCGTAGGTCAGACGCATCAGCGCCGTGGTATTGAGGGTGTTAATGGCCTGATGCTGCGCCACCTCGCCCGCGAGGAACGGCGCCATCTGTGCGGTGCCCGCGTTGTTTACCAGCGTATCGATGGCGGTATTGCTGCGTAGCTCCTCTTCCACGGCGCGGATCCCGGCTTCATCGGTGAGATCGGCCACCAGAATGTCGACGGCCACGCCATAGCGCGCGCGCAGGTCGGCAGCGAGGGTTTTCAGGCGTTCCTCGCGGCGGGCAACCAGCACCAGGTTGGCACCGCGCGCGGCAAGACGATCGGCATAAACGGCACCGATCCCGGAAGAGGCACCCGTAATCAGGGCGGTAGTGATTTGCGTAGTCATCGTGTGTTACCTCAAAGCAAAGTGGTTTGTTTGGTTTCAATATGAAACTGAATTAACTCTCTGCTATTTGGTTTTATAATGCAACCATTTTGCTGGGCATTTTGTGCTTTTGCCGTCGGGAACGATCAGGAGGGGAGTTTAGCCACGATCTCTTCAGGTGTCAGTTCGCGCCCGTCGTCGGCGAAAAGCTTCAGTTTACGCAGCGGTTTGCGCTGTTCGCTATCGACCAGCACGGTGCCGCATTCGTTTTCCGCAAACAAAAATTCATTGCCCCACTGGGAGAGGGCGACCAGCACCGTTTGCAGGGCGCGCCCTTTATCGGTCAGGACATACTCCTGCCAGGCGCTGCCGTCGGAGGCGGGCTGAAGCCGGAGTATCCCTTCGTCGACCAGCAGTTTTAGCCGCGTGGTCAGCATGTTTTTCGCGATACCGAGGCTTTTCTGGAACTCGCCGAAGCGTTTAATCCCGCGCAGCGCGTCGCGTACAATCAGCAGCGACCACCAGTCGCCGATGATATCCAGCGAACGGGCGACGGGGCAGGTGCTCTCTTCAAGGCGGGTACGTTTCACGGTCAATTCTCCGGTGGTGTGTGGTTTTATTATAAAACTTATTGGCACCCACCGTAAGCACGTTAATCATCAGTTTGAGAAATGCTTCCCGAAAAAACTGTCACGAATCTGTCACACTCACTGGAACATTAAAAAAGCGTGAGGAACGAGGGATGAGAAAAGCACTACTCGCAGTTGCCGTGGCAGTTACCCTTTCAATGACCTTTGGTGCACAGGCGCAGGAGACGCCGGAAGGCTATCAACTGGAGCAGGTGTTAATCATGAGCCGTCACAACCTGCGTGCGCCGCTCGCCAATAACGGAAGCGTGCTGGAGCAGTCCACGCCGAAGCAGTGGCCGGAGTGGGAAGTGCCGGGCGGTCAGCTCACTACCAAGGGTGGCGTGCTGGAAGTCTATATGGGCCATTACATGCGCGAGTGGCTGGCGCAGCAGGGGATGGTGAAGACGGGAGAGTGCCCGCCAGCAGATAGCGTGTATGCTTACGCCAACAGCCTGCAGCGTACCGTCGCGACCGCGCAGTTCTTCATTACCGGTGCGTTCCCGGGCTGCGACGTTCCCGTACATCATCAGGAAAAAATGGGCACCATGGACCCGACCTTTAATCCGGTGATTACCGACAACTCGCCGGAATTCCGCGAAAAAGCGCTCAAGGCGATGGAGACGGAACGGCAGAAAATGCAGCTTGGTGAAAGCTATAAGCTGCTGGAGCAGATGACGAACTACGCGGATTCCCCGTCCTGCAAGGAGAAAAAGGTCTGCTCGCTGGCAGACGCGAAAGATGCCTTCAGCGCCGACTATGAAAAAGAGCCTGGCGTGTCCGGGCCGCTGAAGGTGGGTAACTCGCTGGTGGACGCGTTCACGCTGCAGTATTACGAAGGCTTCCCGGCCGACCAGGTGGCCTGGGGCGAAATCAAAACCGACCAGCAGTGGCGCGTGCTGTCGAAGCTGAAGAACGGTTATCAGGACTCGCTGTTTACCTCGACCGAGGTGGCGCAAAACGTGGCGAAGCCGCTGGTGAAATATATCGATAAAACCCTGGTCACCGAACAGGCAAAAGCGCCGAAAATCACCCTGCTGGTGGGGCACGATTCGAACATCGCTTCCCTGCTCACCGCGCTGGATTTCAAGCCGTATCAGCTGCACGACCAGCAGGAGCGTACCCCGATTGGCGGCAAAATTGTCTTCCAGCGCTGGCATGACAAAAACAGCAATCAGGAGCTGATGAAAATTGAGTATGTCTATCAGAGCTCGGAGCAGCTGCGAAACGCCAGCGTGCTGTCGCTGCAGTCGCCCGCGCAGCGCGTGACGCTGGAGCTGAAGGGCTGCCCGGTGGATGCGAACGGCTTCTGTCCTGTCGATAAATTCAATGCGGTGATGAATAACGCGGCGAAGTAAAAGAGAACCCCCCGCTGCGGCGGGGGGAAACGCTTAGACGTTTTTACGTTCGATGGTTTGCTCGCCCCAGAAGAGCGAATCTTTGTCCGTTTTTTCGAAGGCGCGCACCAGCACTTCATCGCTGCCTTCTTCCCAAATCTGCTCCGCCAGCTTTTCATCGTACTTCGCGACTTCAAAGATAGCTTCGGCAATCTCCGGAGAGGTATTGCGTAAACTTGCCCATTCGCCCACGCGGTGGGCTTTGGATTCTTGAGTTGGCATGCTTGTCCTCCTGTTGGGTATTAGCCGTTGAGTTTTTTGGCGAGACCCGCGACGTATTCACCCTGATAGCGGGCGATAGAGAGTTCTTCATTGCTTGGCTGACGCGAGCCATCCCCACCGGCAATGGTGGTTGCGCCGTACGGCGTACCGCCGCGCACCTGGGAAACGTCAAACAGCTCCTGCGCGCCGTAGCCAATCGGCACGATTACCATCCCGTGATGGGCAAGGGTAGTCCAGGTTGAGGTAATCGTCTGCTCCTGGCCGCCGCCGGTGCCGGTAGAGCTGAATACGCTGGCGAGTTTGCCGTAGAGCGCCCCGGACGCCCAAAGCCCGCCGGTTTGATCGAGGAAGGTTCGCATCTGGCCTGACATATTGCCGAAGCGGGTCGGGGTGCCGAAGATAATCGCATCATACTCCGCCAGCTCCTGCGGAGTGGCGACCGGGGCGTTTTGTGTTTTTCCCCCGGCTTTGGCGAAGGCTTCCGCCTGCATGGTTTCCGGTACGCGCTTCACCACAACCTCAACGCCGTCCACCCTGTTTGCGCCTTCTGCTACCGCGTGAGCCATGGTTTCGATGTGTCCATACATGGAATAATAGAGCACCAGAACTTTTGCCATTTTGCATCACTCCTCGTTGGTTTTTCTGACAGCGGATCGCTGCGTTCTTTTAAAGATATGTCATCACGGCCAGACTGCAAAAATGAACGGCATTTCTTTGATTTATAACAATATGGTGGGTAAACAGGTTTGTAGCAAAATGAAACAACTTTCTCGCCGCCGTTTTTTGAAATGATAAGAAAGGTTTATGAGTCTCCGTCGCGTCAACTCACCCGAAAGACTGAGATCATGTTGCAGGATATTACCTGTGACTTGCCGGATAGCCTCAGTCCACTAAGCTTAGTTTCACGCGGCACAGATAAAGGCGCTGTCCTTGAGCCGCGAGGTGAAAGAATCCTCTTTTACTGAATGCAATATGATGTCTAATGTTTCACACTCTGGAGGTTAGAGATGGCAAACCATCGTGGTGGTTCAGGTAATTTCGCTGAAGACCGTGAAAGAGCATCAGAAGCAGGTCGTAAAGGTGGCCAGCACAGCGGGGGGAACTTCAAAAATGACCCTCAGCGCGCATCAGAGGCTGGTAAAAAAGGGGGGAAAAACAGCCACGGCAGCAGTAAGTAACACGCCGGGTTGACTCCCTGCCGCCGGGTTTCCCCCGGCGGTTTTTTTATTTCTGCAACATTGAACTGTAACCAAAGGCGACGCACACTAGAGAATTGATCTCACTTGCTGGTGCCGCATGTCCGTCTCACGCTTTAAATTTTCCGTAAAACCGCAGGAAGCTATCCTCATTCTCATCACCATGTTCTGGGGCGGGACCTTTCTGGCTGTCCAGTACGCGGTGACCCTCAGCGATCCCTTCTTTTTCGTTGGCCTGCGCTTCGCGACGGCGGCGATAGCCGTGGGGCTGATATCCCTTAAAACGCTGCGGGGCCTGACGCTGAAAGAGCTCAAGGCGGGCGTGGCGATTGGGGTGGCAATAGCGATGGGCTACAGCCTGCAGACGTGGGGGTTGCAGACCATCTCCAGCAGCAAATCCGCGTTTATCACAGCGATGTATGTGCCGCTGGTGCCGCTTTTGCAGTGGCTCTGTCTCGGCAGAATTCCGGGCCTGATGTCCTGTATTGGCATCGTGCTGGCGTTTATCGGCCTGATCCTGCTGGCCGGGCCGGAAAATAACCTGCTGGCGCTGGGGCCGGGCGAAATCATCACCCTGATTGGGGCGATTGCCATTGCGGCGGAAATTATTCTGATTAGCGCCTGGGCGGGTAAGGTCGACGTCAAACGGGTGACGGTGGTGCAGCTCGCCACCGCGTCGCTGGTGGCGTTTGCGACGATGGTGCCGGCAGGGGAGTCCGTACCGCCGATCTCCACCGGGCTGGTGGTGGTCGCACTGGGGTTGGGTATCTTCAGCGCCATTATTCAGGTCACCATGAACTGGGCGCAGCGCAGCGTATCGCCAACCCGCGCGACGGTGATTTATACCGGAGAACCGGTCTGGGCGGGGATTTTCGGACGTATTGCAGGTGAGCGTTTACCGCTGCTCGCGCTGGTGGGCGCGGCATTTATTGTCGCCGGGGTGCTGGTGAGCGAGCTGAAGCTCAAGCGGAAGAAAAACGCGCTGCCAGAAGATGACAGCGCGACGTTAAATCACGAATCCTGATGTACCACCTCGCCCTGCGGCGCAGCGGCCATCCGGCGGCTCAGCAGGGCGTTAAGCAGGATCGCGCCGAAGGTCGCCGTTCCAATTCCGCCAATCGTAAACCCGCCCAGCGTCAGGGCAAAATCGCCCGCGCCCAGCACCAGCGTGACGGCCACCATGATCAGGTTGCTGTTCTGGCTGAGGTCGACCCGATGCTGCACCCAGATACGCGCGCCGGCTACGGCGATCAGCCCGAACACCACAATCGACGCGCCGCCGATGACCGGTGACGGAATGGTGTGGATCAGCGCGCCGAACTTCGGTGAGAATCCGAGCAGCATCGCCATCACCGCCGCCGCCACGAAGACCAGCGTGGAGTAAACTTTGGTCACCGCCATCACGCCGATGTTTTCCGCGTAGGTGGTGACGCCGCTGCCGCCCACGGAACCGGAGAGCATAGTCGCCAGCCCGTCGCCGACGAACGCGCGGCCCATGTACGGGTCCATGCTGCGCCCGGTCATCCCCGCCACAGCTTTCAGGTGCCCCAGGTTTTCCGCCACCAGGATCACCGCCACCGGGGCGATAAGCATCATCGCCTGGGTGTTAAAGGTGGGTGAGGTCACCTTCGGCAGGCCGAACCAGGCGGCCTGGTGAAGCAGGGTAAAATCAACCGGCTTGCCGAGGCCAAAAACGTTGGCCAGCAGCGCATAAACCAGACAGGCAACAATCAGCCCGACCAGAATCAGCAGCCGCTGGATCATCCCCCGCGTAAATACCGCCACCAGGCCAATGCACAGCACCGTGATCACCGCCATCCAGCTTTCAAACGGCGAGGCGGAGACGCTTTTTACCGCAATAGGCGCAAGGTTCAGGCCAATCGCCATCACCACGGCGCCCGTCACGACGGGGGGCATCATCCGTTCGATCCAGCGCGTGCCGATCTTCATCACCACCAGACCAATCAGGGTGTACACCAGACCGCAGGCGATGATGCCGCCGAGGGCCACGCTCAGGTTGGGATTGATCCCCTGGCCGTTAAACCCGGTAGTGGCGATAACCACCCCGACAAAGGCGGCGCTTGATCCGAGATAGCTGGGCACGCGCCCGCCGGTGACGAAAAAGAACAGCAGCGTGCCGATACCCGACATCAGAATAGAGAGGTTGGGGTCCAGCCCCATCAGCATTGGCATCAGTACCGTGGCGCCAAACATGGCGACCGCGTGCTGAACGCCCATCACCATCGTCTGCCCGAGCGGGAGGCGTTCATCCGGCGCGACCACGCCTGCTTCTGTGGAGGTCGATTTCAACTGCCAGTGGGGAAATCCGAACATGGTCTGTCTCCTTAGAGCGGGTTAACAGGCGGGTCGCATAAGCGCGTGGTAGCCGCGGTCAAACCACACCAGCCCTTGCGGCGCGGGGTGGCGAACAATCGAAACAATGTCGCAAAACAGAATGTCGTGGGTGCCGACGCTCACCACCTGGCTGATGCGGCAGTCAAACGAGGCCAGCGCATCCTCCAGGCGCGGGCAGCCCGTGTCGCCCGTCTGCCAGCGGGCAGCGGCAAAGCGTTCCTCCATCGGCGTTTTCCCGCCAAACAGATTGGACAGCGGCTCCTGCCCGGCGCTCAGGGTATTCACGCACAGGGTGCGGTTTTCGCTAAACGTTGGCCAGACGGACGCGCCGCGGTTCAGGCACACCAGCAGGGTGGGCGGTGAATCCGTGACGCTGCACACCGCGCTGGCGGTGAAGCCTGCCATCCCCGCCGCGCCGTCGGTGGTGATGATGTTGACCGCCGCGCCAACGCAGGCCATGGCGTCGCGAAAGGTTTGTTTATCCGGTGTCATCACGATCGCTCCTTACGCCAGTCCGCAGGCATCGTCGAAGGCCAGGCGCGGCAGGCGCCCGTAGAGTTTGCGGGTATCGCCGTAGCCAATGTTGATCAGCAGATTGCTTTTAAGCGTTGTGCCGGTGAAAAAGGCCTCGTCAACCTTTTGTCGGTCAAAGCCCGACATCGGGCCGGTGTCCAGCCCCAGGGCGCGACAGGCGAAAATCAGGTAGGCGGCCTGCATTGAGCTGTTGCGAAAGGCGGTCTCTTCCGCCAGCGCGTGGCTTGCGGTAAACCAGCTTCTGGCATCGCCGTGCGGGAACAGTTCAGGCAGGCGCTCGTAGAATTCACCGTCCCAGGCGACAATTGCCGTAACCGGGGCGGTGAGTGTTTTCTCCAGGTTGCCGCTGGAGAGCGCCGGGCGCAGCTTCTCTTTTCCCTCTGCGCTTCGCACAAACACAATCCGTGCCGGGGAGCAGTTGGCGGAGGTTGGCCCCCATTTCATCAGGTGGTAGATCTCGCGCAGCGTCTCGTCGCTGACCGGAATATCCAGCCAGCCGTTGTGGGTGCGGGCGCTGGTAAACAACGTTTCCAGCGCAGCGGGCGTAATGGCTTCGCTCATCAAGGCTCCTTATAAAGCGGGTTCAGGGCTGTGCAGCAGGCTGGCAAGCCCGTTCAGCAGCAGGGTGTTAAAGGTGTCCGGCTCGGTAACGTTGCAGGCATGCCCGCCCTGGCGCATTACCGCGCTGTGGCTGTGCGGGATCGCCGCCTGCAGCTCGGACGAGCAGACAGAGGGCACCAGCATGTCGTCGGCGGAACAGATGATCTGTACCGGGCAGCGAATGCGCGCGGCATGTCGGCTGAAGTCGGCCTTTTTCAGGGCGCTGAGCCTGTGCAGCAGGTTGGTTTTGCCCTGGAAATGGGCCAGAGCCAGCGCTTCTTCTGCCTCCAGGCGTGGCGCGCGGGCCGCCATCCAGTCTGCCGGATAGAGAAACAGCGGCTGCGCCTCGACCCACGCCTGGGCGCCGCCATAATGCAGCAGGCGCTCGCGGATCTGAAAGCAGCGTCGGGTGTGGGCATTGAGGATCAGCCAGCCGTTGACGCACACCAGCGCGGTGAGTGCTTCGGGCCTGTCGATGGCCAGCTGCAGGCCGACCAGCGCCCCCAGCGCGTGACCCACGACGCTGTAGCGGGCAATCCCGGCATCAGCCAGCGCCTGAGCCAGCTCGTCCGCCATCTGCGCAAGGCTGTACCCTTCCGGCAGGGTGTCGGGGTTATTGCCCGTTCCCCGCTGGTCATAGCACACCACCTGATACTCCGGCTCCAGCACGGCCAGTTGGGGCAGCCAGTAGCTGCCGCTGCCGCCGAGACCGGAAATAAAGACCACTACTGGCGCGCCCTCATACGGGGGCGGCGAGACGGAGAGTTTCATGGCTGCCTCACTTCGTGATGTGCGCAACGGTGGCGATTTCAACCAGCGCGTCCGGCTTCACCAGCCCGCACTGAATGCAGAACCGGGCCGGTTTATCGCCGGGGAAGAACTCGGCGTAAATCTCGTTAATCGCGGCGTAGTTTTTCCAGTCGGTGATAAAGATGCTGTTGAAGGTCACGTCCTCCATGGTGCCACCCGCCGTTTCGATCACGGTTTTGATCGTCTCCAGCACGTGGCGGGTTTGCGCCTTTGGGTCGTTGATAAACACCACGTTGTTGTCTTTATCAAACGGCAGCGTGCCGGAGACATACACCACGCCGTCGGCGAGGGTGCCGGGAACAAACGGGGCAATCGGGGTGCTGGTTCCCGGCGGAATAATCACGGATTTTGGCATCAGGTGTCTCCTCAGGCGATACGGGCGAGCGGGGGATTCAGGGCGTCGCAAAAATCGCTGACGTTACTGACCCAGCCAAAAAAGGTTTCGATATTGAACAGGGCCGCTTTCTGGGCGAATTCCGGCCCGGCCTGATGGGTCGCGTCTTCCAGCACCACGCCAAAATATTCGAGGAAAAAGCCGTCGCGCAGGGTCGACTCCACGCAGACGTTGGTGGCGATCCCGGTGAAGACCAGATGGCGAATGCCCCGGCTGCGCAGCAGGCTGTCGAGCGGGGTGTTAAAAAAGCCGCTATAGCGCGGTTTCGGCAGGACGATATCACCCGCCTGCGGTACCAGTTCGTCCACCAGCTGATAGTCCCAGCCGCCTTTTGCCAACAGCTTGCCCTGCAGTTCGGGCCGCCTGCGCATGGTTTTCAGGGCGTTCGACTTGTGGAAGTTGGGCGAGCCGGGGCCGCCGGCCTCGACGTACTGGTCATCCCAGCCGTTCTGAAACCAGATGATGAGCATCCCCGCTTCGCGCGCGGCGGCGACGGCGGTTTTGATGTTCTCGATCACAGGCCTTGTGGCGGAGACGTCGAACCCCGCCAGGTCCAGATAGCCGCCTTTACTGGCGTAGGCGTTTTGCATATCCACCACGATCAGCGCGCTCTGCTCAGGCGCAAAGGTGATGGCTTCCGGGCGTGCGTTAAGGGTCGTCATTACGCCACCTCCTTCGTGACGGCAGGGATGTGGGCGCGGCACTGCATCAGCGGCTGGACGCGCTCGCCGAAGGTCTCCACGCCGGTGAGAAAATCATCGAAGGTAAGCAGGACGCCCTCGGCACCGGGCACGGCCGCCACTTCGTCAAGCATTCTGGCGACGCTGGCATACGAGCCAACCAGGGTGCCCATGTTGATATTGACGGCAGAGGTCGGGTCGGCCATCTGGCGCACGTTGGTATCCGCGCCGGAGCGGGTATCCTTCTGGCTCTGCTCGGTAAGCCAGCTCAGGGCCTCCTCGTCGGCACCATCCTTATAGCGCTGCCATTTGGCGCGCGCGGCCTCGTCGGTTTCGTCGGCAATGA
The DNA here is from genome assembly GCF_041399405.1 of Enterobacter sp. KB-280D8. Lineage (NCBI taxonomy): Bacteria > Pseudomonadati > Pseudomonadota > Gammaproteobacteria > Enterobacterales > Enterobacteriaceae > Enterobacter > Enterobacter sp. KB-280D8. Next base: position 128,032 of record NZ_JBGKEC010000002.1, on the reverse strand, counting down.
CCATAAACAGCACGTAGGAGCCCACGTCGCGTCCGGTCCTGTCGGCGGCCTCTTTCATCCGCGCGGCGGTCGGGGCGAAGGCAGCAGGGGTGTTGACCCCTTTACCGAAGCAAAAATTGAAGTCGGCGTATTTGGCGGAAAATTCCATCCCCGCGTCGCTCTGCCCGGCGCAAATTACCTTCATCGGCACCGACGGCTGCGGGCTGACGCGGCAGTCGTTCATGGTGAAGAAGTCCCCCTTGAAATCGCTTTTGCCGGTGCCCCACAGATCGCGCAGGACCTGCACGTATTCGGTCAGGTAGTCGTAGCGCCGGGAGAAGTAATCGTCGCCCGGCCAGAGCCCCATCTGCTCGTACTCCGGCTTTTGCCAGCCGGTGACCAGGTTAACGCCAAAGCGCCCGCCGGAGATGGAGTCGATGGTGGACGCCATGCGCGCCACGATCGCCGGGGGGAGAGTGAGGGTGGCGGCGGTGGCGTAAATCTGGATCCGCGAGGTGACCGCGGCCAGCCCGGCCATCAGGGTAAAGGACTCCAGGTTGTGATCCCAGAATTCGGTTTTACCGCCAAAGCCGCGCAGCTTGATCATCGAAAGCGCAAAGTCGAAATGGTAGTGCTCCGCTTTCTGCACGATGGCTTTATTCAGCTCAAAGGTCGGCATGTATTGCGGTGCAGTGGTCGAGATAAGCCAGCCGTTGTTGCCGATGGGTACAAATACGCCAATTTTCATCACGAACCTCTCTTCATTACGTCGCAGGTGTAACGGTGGTTTTGCAAAGGCGGTGCCAGTTTTGAAAATGGCTGTGTTATTAATGTGTTAATCAGAGGTTGGGGAATTGATGTCGGCAAATGTGGACTAACTGGTCAAAAACGTTGCACAGAAAACAGGCATTCATGCGCGATGGGAGTGCAGAATGTCGTGGCGAGACGGGGGTTTTGCTATGCTGAGGGCAACGCAGAATAAGGAGAGCGGGAATGGCACAAGGCGCAGTGAAAACACCAGGTAAACGTTCGCAGGCGGTGAGCGCCAAGAAGCAGGCGATCCTCAGCGCGGCGCTGGAGACCTTTTCGCAGTTTGGCATTCACGGCACGCGCCTGGAGCAGGTGGCGGAGCAGTCCGGGGTATCCAAAACCAATCTGCTTTACTATTACCCGTCGAAAGAGGCGCTGTACGTGGCGGTGATGCAACAGATCCTCGATATCTGGCTGGCACCGCTGAAGGCCTTCCGCGAAGAGCTGGCCCCGCTGGTAGCGATCGAAGAGTATATTCGCCTGAAGCTGGAGGTGTCGCGCGATTACCCGCAGGCATCAAGGCTGTTCTGTCTTGAGATGCTGCAGGGCGCGCCGCTGCTGCAGGCGGAACTCACCGGAGATTTAAAGCAGCTGGTGGACGATAAGTCGGCGATTATTGCCGGATGGGTCGCCAGCGGTAAGCTGGCCCCGGTCGACCCGCAGCACCTGATCTTTATGATTTGGGCCGCCACCCAGCATTACGCTGACTTTGCGGCCCAGGTTGAGGCGGTGACCGGCAAAACGCTCCAGGACGAGGCGTTTTTCCAGAGTACGCTGGAAAACGTGCAGCGGATGATTATTGAAGGGATCCGCGCGCGCTAGTTCCCCCCCTCACCCTAACCCTCTCCCCAAAGGGGAGAGGGGACTGTTCTGTGCTGTCTTTTAGCCCTCGCCCCTATGGAGAGAGGGGACTGCTCTGTGCTGTCTTTTCTCCCTCGCCCCTATGGGGAGAGGGCCGGGGTGAGGGGGCAGCTTAGGTCGCCCTCTTCACACTGCATCAGCGAGGCCAGAAACGCTTCGCGCTCCACGGTTTTTTCCGCCAGGCACTGGTTAACAATCATTGGCTGGACGCTCCCACCTTCCGTCCCCGAACCGATAAACGCGCAGTCCGCGTCGCGCAGGGCAATCCAGGCCTGCTGCGCCTTTTTCAGCAGGTCGCGCTGGGGAGCCGCTGCACGTTTAATGGCGGCCTGATAGGTCTGGTTGAGCTTTTTATCGGCAGCCTGGTACTGCTGCGCGCTACAGGTATTCATTTCAAGCTGGGTGGTTGCTTTGTCGCACTCGTTGGCCAGCGCGCTGGCGCTCAGCAGCAGTGCGGCACCGGCGATAAGATATCGTTTCATATACTCCCCAATAAAATAAGGCTCCGTCTCCGGAGCCTTATTAGCACAGCGTTAGCCGATTGTCATCAGGCTGGCGTTACCCCCCGCCGCCGCGGTGTTGACGCTGAGCGAGCGCTCCACGTACAGGCGCTCCAGCAGCAGGTTAGTTTCCCCGCGGGCGAAGCCCTGCACCGAAACAATCGCCCCGCTGCGGGCTGCCACCTGCTCGCAGAGCTCGCGCAGCTGGTCGGAATCGCCGTGGTAAATTACGGCATCAAACGGCTGCGTCAGCAGCGCATCGGCCTTCGCGAAGCGAATGCGGGCAGAGACCGCTTTCGGCAGCTGTTTGGCGAGATCGCGATGCAGCGCATCTTCCGGCCACAGCACCTCACAGCCGGTTGCCATCGCCGCGGCCAGCTGCACCAGCGCGTCCTGCTCGTTATCGGCCACGCACAGCACGCGCTCGCGCGGCATCAGCGTCCAGGTGTTGCGCTCGCCGGTTGGCCCCGGTAGCAGGCGCTGGGTGCCCGCCTGCGCCAGCTCCCCGTACTGCCGGGCAACCGCACGCAGCTCAGGACGTTTTTCCGCCCAGGCGATCATCGCCTCCAGCGGCTGCGTGAGCACGGTTTTCACCTGCGTATCCACCGGATAACTTGCGTCCTGGCGCGCCAGGGTGACGCCCAGGGCGTTTTCCGGACGGTTCGCCAGCAGGCGGTACAGGTAGAGCGGGCCGCCCGCTTTTGGACCGGTGCCGGAGAGGCCTTCGCCGCCGAACGGCTGCACGCCCACGACCGCGCCAACCATGTTGCGGTTAACGTACAGGTTGCCGACTTTGGCATTGCCGGTGACCTGCGCAATGGTTTCGTCGATACGGGTATGCACGCCGAGCGTCAGGCCATAGCCGGAGGCGTTGATCTGATCGATAAGCTCCTTGAGGTTGTTACGGCTGTAGCGCACCACGTGCAGCACCGGGCCGAAGACCTCTTTTTTCAGCTCGTCGAAGCTTGCCAGCTCAATCAGCGTTGGTGGCACAAAGGTGCCGGTCCGCCATTCGCGGGCATCTTCGCTGTTCTCGCGCACCGCCTGGAACACAGGACGGCCTTTCGCGCGCATGGCCTGAATGTGGTTTTCAATGTTGGCTTTGGCTTCCGCGTCGATCACCGGCCCAATGTCGGTGGTGAGACGGCCCGGGTTGCCCATGCGGCATTCGGCCATCGCGCCGCGCAGCATCTTCAGCGTGTGGTCCGCCACGTCGTCCTGCAGGCACAGCACGCGCAGGGCGGAGCAGCGCTGACCAGCGCTGTCGAAGGCGGAGGCCAGCACGTCGACCACTACCTGCTCGGTGAGGGCAGAGGAGTCAACGATCATGGCGTTCATGCCGCCGGTTTCCGCGATGAGCGGGGTAGGACGGCCCTGCGCATCCAGACGGGTGGCAATATTGCGCTGCAGCAGAGACGCCACTTCGGTCGAACCGGTAAACATCACGCCACGCACGCGGTTATCGGAGGTCAGCTTAGCGCCGACGGTTTCACCGCGGCCCGGCAGCAACTGGACCACGCCCGCCGGCACGCCGGCTTCCAGAAGAATGTTGATGCCCTGCGCGGCAATCAGCGGGGTTTGCTCTGCCGGTTTTGCCAGCACGCTGTTGCCTGCGGCAAGAGCGGCGGCAATCTGGCCGGTGAAGATCGCCAGCGGGAAGTTCCACGGGCTGATACAAACGACCGGACCCAGCGGACGGTGGGTTTCGTTATCGAAATCATCGCGCACCTGACCGGCGTAGTAGTGCAGGAAGTCAACGGCCTCGCGCACTTCGGCGATGGCGTTGCTGAAGGTTTTACCCGCTTCGCGCACCAGAATGCCGATGAGCGACTGCATCTGATCTTCCATCAGCACCGCGGCGCGTTCCAGAATCGCGGCGCGCTCCTGCGGCGGCGTGGCGAACCAGATTGGTGCGTTGTTCACCGCGCTGTCCAGCGCCTGGTCAACCTCCGCTTCGGTCGCTTCACGCACGTAGCCGACGATGTCTTTTGGCTCTGCCGGGTTGATCACCGGCTGCATGTCGCCGTCTGCAACGGGCTGCTCCAGCATCGGTTTGGCCTGCCATTTCTGCAATGCGCTGTTGAGCAGGGCAGAGGAGAGTGACGCCAGGCGGTGTTCGTTGGCGAGATCCAGACCCGCCGAGTTAACGCGGCCTGCGCCATACAGTTCGCGCGGCAGGGCAATCTTCGGATGCGGCAGGCCAATCTGGCCTTCCTGCGCCGCCATCTTCTCTACGGCCTGCACCGGATCGGCCACCAGCTCGTCCAGCGGCAGGGTGGTGTCGGCGATGCGGTTAACGAAGGAGGTGTTCGCGCCGTTTTCCAGCAGACGACGCACCAGGTACGCCAGCAGGGTTTCGTGGGTTCCCACCGGAGCATAGATGCGGCACGGGCGGTTCAGCTTGCCGTCCGCCACTTTCCCGGTCACCTGCTCGTACAGCGGTTCACCCATGCCGTGCAGGCACTGGAACTCGTACTGTCCAGGATAGTAGTTTTGACCCGCAAGGCTGTAAATGGCGGCCAGGGTGTGGGCGTTGTGGGTGGCGAACTGCGGATAGATCAGGTTCGGCACGCCGAGCAGCTTTTTCGCACAGGCGAGGTAAGAGACGTCGGTGTAAACCTTGCGGGTATAAACCGGATAGCCTTCCAGCCCTTCCATCTGGGCGCGTTTGATTTCGCTGTCCCAGTAGGCGCCCTTCACCAGACGGATCATCAGGCGACGGCGGCTGCGGCTGGCCAGGTCAATCAGGTAATCAATGACGAACGGGCAGCGCTTCTGGTAGGCCTGGATAACGAAGCCAATGCCGTTCCAGCCTGCCAGCTCCGGCTCGAAGCACAGTTTTTCCAACAGATCGAGAGAGATCTCCAGACGGTCGGCCTCTTCGGCGTCGATGTTAATGCCGATGTCATACTGGCGCGCCAGCAGGGTCAGGGACTTCAGGCGCGGGTAGAGCTCTTCCATTACGCGGTCATATTGCGCGCGGCTGTAGCGCGGGTGCAGGGCGGAGAGCTTAATGGAGATGCCAGGACCTTCATAAATACCGCGACCGTTGGACGCTTTACCGATAGCGTGGATCGCCTGCTGGTAAGAGACCATATAGGCCTGCGCGTCGGCGGCGGTCAGGGCCGCTTCGCCCAGCATGTCGTAGGAGTAGCGGAAACCTTTATCTTCCAGCTTGCGGGCGTTCGCCAGCGCTTCGGCAATGGTTTCCCCGGTGACGAACTGCTCGCCCATCAGGCGCATTGCCATGTCCACGCCTTTGCGGATCAGCGGCTCGCCGCTCTTACCGATGATGCGGTTCAGGGAGCGGGAGAGGTTGGCTTCGTTATGGGTGGAGACCAGCTTGCCGGTAAACAGCAGGCCCCAGGTCGCCGCGTTGACGAACAGCGACGGGCTGCGGCCAATGTGGGAGTGCCAGTTGCCGTTGCTGATCTTGTCGCGGATCAGCGCGTCGCGGGTGGCTTTATCCGGAATACGCAGCAGCGCTTCCGCCAGACACATCAGCGCCACGCCTTCCTGTGAAGAGAGGGAAAACTCCTGCAGCAGACCCTGAACCATCCCGGCGCGGCCGGTGGCGGTTTTCTGGTTGCGCAGCTTGTCGGCTAACTGATACGCCAGGCTGTGCGCCTGGGCGGCAATGGCTTCCGGCAGGCGGGCCTGCTCCAGCAGCATCGGCACGGCATCGGTTTCTGCACGGCGGTAGGCGCCGGTAATGGCGGCGCGGCTGACGGACTGCGGCAGGATCTGCTCGGCAAATTCGAGGAACGGCTGGTGATTCTCTTCCACCGCCGTCGCGGCGTCGTCGCTTTCGTTCGCTGCGCCCGCCAGCAGTGCAGGCAGCTCCGGCAGGCCTTCTTCGCTCTCCAGCCTTTCCAGATAGTTGAAAATCGCCTGCTTGATTAACCAGTGCGGTGTGCGGTCAATGCGGGTTGCTGCGGTCTTAATCCGTTCGCGGGTCGCGTCATCCAGCTTAACCCCCATGGTGGTCATCCCCATGCCAAAACTCCTGTTGTTCTGTAATAGCGTTCTGTAGATAGCGTGAAATATCCACCATGTTGCAACTTTGTGCAACCGTGTTAAATGTGACCTGGTTTGCAACCCGGAAAATGAATGGATTGTTAATGAATGGTTAGCTGGAAAAACGCGCTGGCTTTTGTGCGGGAAGCCTGTTTTTATGCGGGAGTTAACACTTTTCAAAGGTGCAACCCGTAAAAGCGTGAGCGAGTGCAACCTATAGGAAACTCGTATCAAACCGGGGATGAATTTGATGTAAATGCAGTGTTAAATCGTTTGTCAGCGGGATGCGCATACGGCAGGATAGCGCGCCCAACGGAAACACATACACACATCACTACGTTCCGGTGATGACATAACAAGGCAGCCCGGACGGCTGTCGCTCGACATTTTGGAGAATTTGAATGGCTATTAGCACACCGATGCTGGTGACATTTCTCGTTTATATTTTTGGCATGATCCTGATAGGGTTTTTGGCATGGCGTTCGACGAAGAACTTTGACGACTACATCCTGGGCGGCCGCAGTTTAGGCCCGATGGTTACCGCACTCTCTGCGGGCGCCTCCGACATGAGCGGCTGGCTGCTGATGGGGCTGCCGGGCGCGATTTTCATCTCTGGTATTTCCGAAAGCTGGATCGCCATCGGCCTGACCGTCGGCGCGTGGATCAACTGGAAGCTGGTGGCAGGCCGTCTGCGCGTGCATACCGAGGCCAACAACAACGCCCTGACGCTGCCGGACTACTTCACCGGACGTTTTGAAGACAACAGCCGCATCCTGCGCATTATCTCTGCGGTAGTCATCCTGCTGTTCTTCACAATCTACTGTGCCTCCGGCATTGTGGCCGGCGCGCGTCTGTTCGAAAGCACCTTCGGCATGAGCTACGAAACCGCCCTGTGGGCCGGTGCCGCGGCGACCATCCTCTATACCTTCGTGGGCGGTTTCCTGGCGGTAAGCTGGACCGATACCGTGCAGGCGAGCCTGATGATCTTCGCCCTAATCCTGACTCCGGTGATTGTGATTTTCACCGTCGGCGGCTTTGGCGAATCGCTGGAAGTGATCAAGCAGAAGAGCATCGAAAACGTCGACATGCTGAAAGGACTGAACTTCGTGGCCATCGTCTCCCTGATGGGCTGGGGTCTGGGCTACTTCGGTCAGCCGCACATTCTGGCGCGCTTTATGGCGGCGGATTCTCACCACACCATCGTGCATGCCCGTCGCATCAGCATGACGTGGATGATCCTGTGTCTGGCGGGGGCGTGCGCGGTCGGCTTCTTCGGTATCGCGTACTTCAACAACAACCCGGCGCAGGCGGGCGCGGTGAACCAGAACGCCGAACGCGTGTTCATCGAGCTGGCGCAAATTCTGTTCAACCCGTGGATTGCCGGCATTTTGCTCTCCGCGATCCTGGCGGCGGTGATGTCTACTCTGAGCTGCCAGCTGCTGGTCTGCTCCAGCGCAATCACCGAAGACCTCTACAAAGCCTTCCTGCGTAAAAACGCGAGCCAGAAAGAGCTGGTGTGGGTAGGGCGCTTTATGGTGCTGGTGGTGGCGCTGGTGGCGATTGCGCTGGCGGCCAACCCGGAAAACCGCGTGCTGGGCCTCGTGAGCTACGCGTGGGCGGGCTTTGGCGCCGCGTTTGGTCCGGTCGTCCTGTTCTCCGTCATGTGGTCACGCATGACCCGCAACGGCGCGCTGGCCGGGATGATTATCGGTGCGGTCACCGTTATCGTCTGGAAACAGTTCGCATGGCTGGGCCTGTACGAAATCATTCCGGGCTTCCTCTTCGGCAGCATCGGTATTGTGGTGTTCAGCCTGCTGGGTAAAGCGCCGTCAGCCTCCATGCAGAAGCGCTTTGCGGAAGCAGACGCGCATTACCACACTGCGCCGCCGACTAAGCTTCAGGCAGAGTAATTTTCCCCTCACCCTAACCCTCTCCCCAAAGGGGAGAGGGAATAAACCTCTCTTGCTAAATTCTGCAATTTACGTTGATATCGCTGTGCTTATAACAATGAGGATAGCGAAGCATGATCATCAAAACAGGGGTAATGGCAGCGGCATTATTGATGCTGGCTGGCTGCAACGCGCCATCGCAACACGCAGCGGTAGAGATCTGCAAAGCGGATAACCAGATGCAGCAGACCACGCTCTATTTCGGCTTAAATCGCCCGGCAGGGGCGCAGATTACCGGCAACGAGTGGCAGCAGTTTGTCGACCAGGACGTGACGCCGCGCTTTCGCGATGGCTTAACGGTGTTTGATGCGCGCGGCCAGTGGCTGGGGAATGACGGGAAAGTGGCGCGCGAGCCGAGCAAGGCGCTGATGCTGATCCACGGGAAAGATGCCCAGAGCGAGAAGAACATCGAAGCGTTGCGCGGGATTTATAAGTCACGCTTCGCGCAGGAGTCGGTGATGCGCGTCGACCAGCCGGTGTGCGTGCAGTTTTAATAAAAAACGGCGGGAAATCCCGCCGTTGTTGTTTTGTAGCAAAGCAATTTACAGCACTAATCCCGCAAAGCTCGCCGACAGCAGGCTCACCAGCGTCGCACCGTACACCAGGCGCAGACCAAACCGCGACACCACGTTGCCCTGCTGCTCGTTCAGCCCCTTAATCGCCCCCGCGACGATGCCGATGGAGGCGAAGTTTGCGAACGACACCAGGAAGACGGACAAAATGCCCAGCCCGCGCGGTGACATTTCATGGGCAATTTTTTGCAGCTCAATCATCGCCACAAATTCATTTGCCACCAGCTTGGTTGCCATAATGCTGCCCGCATTGAGCGCATCGCTCAGCGGAATACCGATAAGCCACGCCAGCGGATAAAACACATAGCCCAGGATCTGCTGGAAGCTCATGCCGAATACGCTGGAGAAGAGGGCGTTAACCGCGCTGATGAGGGCGATAAAGCCAATCAGCATTGCCAGAATAATCATCGCTACCTTAAAACCGGCCAGAATATACTCGCCGAGCATTTCAAAGAAGCTCTGGGATTCGTGCAGCTTCTCCAGCTTGATATCCGGCTCGGCTTCCGGACGCACCGGGTTAATAACCGAGAGAATAATAAAGGTGCTGAACATGTTCAGGATCAGCGCGGCAACGACAAATTTTGCGTCGAGCATGGTCATATAGGCGCCGACAATCGACAGGGAGACCGTCGACATGGCCGTGGCCGCCATGGTGAACAGGCGACGTGAGGAGAGATCCCCCAGCACGCCTTTATAGGCAATGAAGTTTTCCGACTGGCCGAGGATCAGCGAGCTCACCGCATTGAAGGATTCCAGCTTGCCCATGCCGTTCAGTTTTGACAGCAGCGTGCCGATGATTCGAATAAAAATCGGCAGGATCCGCCAGTGCTGGAGAATACCAATCAGCGCTGAAATGAAAATAATCGGGCAAAGCACGCCGAGGAAAATAAACGCCAGCCCTTTTTCACCCATTCCGCCAAAGACGAAATTCGTCCCTTCCGAGGCAAATTTCAGCAGTGACTCAAAGAAGCCGGAAACATATTTAATCAGGAAAAGTCCGCTTTCGGCGTGCAGGAAAAAGAACGCCAGCGCAATTTCAATAACTATCAGCTGTAAAACATAACGAATGCGAATTTTTCGGCGGTCGAAACTCACCAGCCAGGCGAGCGCAAGAATAATCACCAGCGCCAGCAGGAAATGGACAATCTTAAACATGGGTTATTTTCAGTTGGTTTTTGAGGCGGATATTTAGCCACAGCGCTGGTTAACCGTAAATGGGCATTTTTATTATAACTTATAAACTTAACGGTAACGGCAGTAACTATTAACAGGCTTTGCGTTTACAACTCGTCATCAAATCACCACACATTTCGCTTGTGTTTCTTTTCGCCGTAATGATAATCACTATCACAAGAATTTACCTTTCTTTGCATCAGTTGACCGCGATAAACATTTAAGGTGTCGGCATGTTTGTTCCATTTCTCATTATGTTACGTGAAGGCCTTGAAGCGGCCCTGATTGTCAGCCTTATCGCCAGTTATCTGAAGCGCACCCAGCGAGGGCGCTGGATTGGCGTGATGTGGGTTGGCGTTTTCCTTGCCGCGGCGCTCTGCCTGGGTTTAGGTATCCTCATCAATGAAACCACCGGCGAATTCCCGCAGAAAGAGCAAGAGCTGTTTGAAGGTATCGTCGCCGTGATTGCGGTGTTCATCCTGACGTGGATGGTGTTCTGGATGCGCAAAGTATCCCGCAACGTGAAGGTGCAGCTGGAGCAGGCGGTGGATAACGCCCTGCAGAAGGGGAATCACCACGGCTGGGCGCTGATTATGATGGTCTTTTTCGCCGTTGCGCGCGAGGGGCTGGAATCGGTCTTCTTCCTGCTGGCGGCATTCCAGCAGGACGTGGGCATCTGGCCGCCGCTGGGCGCCATGCTCGGTCTGGCAACGGCGGTGGTGCTGGGCTTCCTGCTCTACTGGGGCGGCATTCGCCTTAACCTGGGCGCCTTCTTTAAATGGACCAGCCTGTTCATTCTGCTGGTGGCCGCGGGGCTGGCGGCAGGGGCGATCCGCGCCTTCCACGAGGCGGGCCTGTGGAACCACTTCCAGGGCGTGGCGTTCGATCTCAGCAACGTCCTCTCCACCCATTCACTGACCGGCACCCTGCTTGAAGGCATTTTCGGCTACCAGGAAACGCCGAGCGTCAGCGAAGTGGCGATGTACTTTATCTATCTGGTTCCGGCGCTGGTGCTGTTTGCAATGCCGCCGCGTACCGGTTCGCAGACGTCGCGCGTTGCGCCGTAATTATCGTTTTAGTTACAACATACTTTTTAAGGGAAGAGTCATGGCAATTCAGTTTCGTCGTAGTGCATTGTGCGCAGGCATTGCCGCGCTGTTCGCTTCTGCCTTCACCGCGCAGGCTGCGGAGATTCCGCAGGTGAAAGTCACCGTTAACGATAAGCAGTGCGATCCGATGACCATCACGGTTAACAGCGGGAAAACCCAGTTTATCATTCAGAACCATAGCCAGAAGGCACTGGAGTGGGAGATCCTCAAAGGCGTGATGGTGGTGGAAGAGCGCGAGAATATCGCCCCGGGCTTCAGCCAGAAGATGACCGCCAACCTGCAGCCGGGTGAATACGACATGACCTGCGGCCTGCTGACCAATCCGAAAGGCAAGCTGATCGTCAAAGGTGCAGCGACGGCGGACGCCGCCAAAGGCACGGCCCTGCTGAGCCTGGGCGACGCCATCACCGCCTATAAAGCCTACGTCACCAAAGAGACGGCGGACCTGGTTACGGGCACCAAAGCCTTCACCGACGCGGTGAAAGCGGGCGATATCGAAAAAGCGAAATCCCTGTATGCGCCAACCCGCCAGCACTACGAGCGCATCGAGCCGATTGCCGAACTGTTCTCTGACCTTGACGGCAGCATTGATGCCCGTGAAGACGACTACGAGCAGAAGGCCGCCGATCCGAAATTCACCGGCTTCCACCGTCTGGAAAAAGCCCTGTTTGGCGATAACTCCACCAAAGGAATGGAGAAATATGCCGGGCAGCTGAACGCCGACGTGCTGGAGCTGCAAAAGCGCATCAGCGAGCTGGCCTTCCCGCCGTCAAAAGTGGTGGGCGGCGCGGCGGGGCTGATTGAAGAAGTGGCCGCGAGCAAAATCAGCGGGGAAGAAGATCGCTACAGCCATACTGACCTGTGGGACTTCCAGGCCAACGTCGACGGCGCGCAGAAAATTGTCGACCTGCTGCGTCCTCAGCTGCAGAAAGAGAACGGCGAACTGCTGGCGAAAGTGGATGCCAACTTCAAAAAAGTGGACACCATTCTGGCGAAATACCGCACCAAAGACGGGTTCGAAACCTACGACAAGCTGACCGACGCTGACCGTAATGCGCTGAAAGGCCCGATTACGACCCTGGCGGAAGATCTCTCCCTGCTGCGCGGCGTACTGGGTCTGGACTAAGCACGATGAACAAGCATGACGAGCACGACGTGGCGCAACCTTCCCGACGTCGTTTGTTAAAAGGGGTCGGGGCGCTGGGCGGCGCGCTTGCCCTGGCAGGTGGCTGCCCGGTTGCGCATGCGGCGAAACCGCAAAGCGCTCCCGGCACGCTGTCGCCGGATGCCCGGATGGAGACGCAGCCGTTTTACGGTGAGCACCAGGCGGGCATTCTGACGCCGCAGCAGGCTTCCATGATGCTGGTGGCCTTTGATTCGCTGGCCAGCGATAAGGCGGATCTGGAGCGGCTGTTCCGCCTGCTGACGGCGCGCATTGCGTTTCTTACCGCGGGCGGTCCGGCACCGGAGACGCCAAATCCGCGCCTGCCGCCGATGGATTCCGGTATCCTCGGGGCGTTTATCGCGCCGGATAACCTGACCATCACCGTGTCGGTGGGGGAGTCGCTGTTTGATGGCCGCTATGGCCTGGCAAAGCAGAAGCCAAAAGCGCTGCAAAAAATGACGCGCTTCCCGAATGACTCCCTCGACGCGGCGCTGTGCCACGGCGACCTGCTCCTGCAGATTTGCGCCAATACCCAGGACACGGTGATCCACGCCCTGCGCGATATCATCAAGCACACGCCGGATCTGCTGAGCGTGCGCTGGAAGCGGGAAGGGTTTATCTCCGATCACGCCGCGCGCAGCAAGGGGAAAGAGACCCCGGTGAACCTGCTGGGCTTTAAGGACGGTACGGCCAACCCGGACAGTCACGATGGTGCGCTTATGAAGGAGGTGGTGTGGGTCACTGCCGATCAGGGCGAACCGGCGTGGGCAGTGGGCGGCAGCTACCAGGCGGTGCGGATTATCCAGTTCCACGTGGAGTTCTGGGACCGCACGCCGCTGAAAGAGCAGCAGACGATTTTCGGCCGCGACAAGCAGAGCGGGGCGCCGCTGGGTATGAAGCACGAGCATGATGTGCCTGACTATGCGAGCGATCCGGATGGCGACGTTATCGCGCTCGACAGCCATATTCGCCTTGCTAACCCGCGCACCAAAGAGACGCAGTCCAGCCTGATGATGCGCCGTGGTTACAGCTATTCGCTGGGCGTAACCAACTCCGGGCAGCTTGATATGGGGCTGCTGTTCGTCTGCTATCAGCACGATCTGGAGAAAGGTTTCCTGACGGTGCAGAAGCGGTTAAACGGTGAAGCGCTGGAAGAGTACATTAAGCCCATCGGCGGCGGCTATTTCTTTGCCCTGCCCGGCGCGCGCGATGCTGGTGCGTATCTCGCTCAAGGGCTGCTCGAAGCCTGATAATTGTCCCTGCGATAGTTCGCAGGGACATTATTTTTTCATATGACTAACATATTGTTATATTTCTGTAATATTTCTATATAAGACTGAATCCGCTGCAGGAGCAGTCTGAAAAGTTGCATTCAGGTAAAATAAATGTTGCATTTATGATAACTCCTGATGTACTTAAGATAAGACAGCGGTAGTTCCCGGCAGTGATGCTGAATCACTATGGAGATCGCGAATGGTTGCGTCCTGTACTGGACAAGGTAAACATAACAACCGCAGCACCCGGCGCGGAGGCTCAGACTCCGGCAGCGATTTCCTCACCACTAAATTCTCCCCCACACCTCAAGAATCTGATTCGACCGACGTGCAGACCGGTGCGCGTAGCCGTTCTGTATCGTCATCTGATAAAGCAAGCAATGGCTTACAAGGAAGCCAACCCTCTGATGTTCGTGCGCATAATCGTGCCGAAGCTGGCGCGTGTGATGAATACCAACAACTCAAGGTGCTATCCATGGGAAGACAAAAAGCAGTGATCAAAGCTCGTCGCGAAGCAAAACGTGTGCTGAGACGGGACTCACGTAGCCATAAACAGCGTGAAGAAGAATCGGTCACCTCGCTTGTGCAGATGAGTGGCGTAGAAGCAATTGGCATGGCCCGAGACAGCCGTGATAATTCTCCAATTGCGGCGCGCAATGAGGCTCAGGCGCACTACCTGAATGCTATCGAGAGTAAACAGCTCATCTTTGCAACCGGTGAAGCCGGATGCGGGAAAACGTGGATCAGTGCGGCCAAAGCGGCGGAAGCGCTGATTCATAAGGACGTGGAGCGCATTATTGTTACCCGTCCGGTACTGCAGGCGGATGAAGATCTCGGCTTCCTGCCCGGAGACATTTCGGAGAAGTTTGCCCCTTACTTCAGGCCCGTTTATGACGTGCTGGTGAAGCGACTGGGTGCATCCTTTATGCAGTACTGCCTGCGGCCAGAGATTGGCAAGGTGGAAATCGCGCCGTTCGCCTATATGCGCGGACGTACATTTGAAAATGCGGTCGTTATTCTTGACGAGGCTCAGAACGTGACCGCTGCGCAAATGAAGATGTTCTTAACGCGCCTCGGGGAGAACGTGACGGTTATCGTTAACGGCGATATTACCCAGTGTGACCTGCCGTCCGGCGTAAAATCCGGGCTGAGCGACGCCATGTCACGTTTTGAGGAAGATGAGATGATTGGGGTGGTACGCTTCACCAAAGAGGACTGCGTGCGTTCAGCGCTGTGTCAGCGCACGCTGCAGGTCTATTCCGACTAAAGGTAAAGCATTATTGTTTTGCCGCTTTCCTGTAATTTCTTCCCGGCGTCATGCCGGGAAGCGTCTTTTATTCTTTGCAGAATTCACCTGTTATTCATAATTAATCATTTCGATTATTTATTTATATTCGGCTGGTTTTTATTTGAGCGGTAGAAGTGTGACATGTGTTTATAATACCCACAAAATACCTATGAATATAATGATCGCGCTAATCGTTAATTGAAAATCAAACGTGAATGTTGTCACAGAACATTACTACGGAGTAAAAATTAAGTTGTGTCTTCAGGGGAGTTATCTATGTTTCGTACTTGTTCGAACAAAATTCTAAGAAGAAACACAACTGGGGATCCGTTCCCCCGCAACATCACGCTGAGGGTCATACATGAACGAACTGGTTGGTGCTATTAATGGTGTAATCTGGAGCCCTGCGTTAATATTTTTATGTCTGGGTGTTGGCCTCTATTTCTCTCTTCGTAGCCGCTTTCTGCAGTTACGCCATATGAAACACATGATTACCCTGATGTTTCAGGGGCGTCCTACGGATGCAGGCGTGTCGTCGTTTCAGGCGCTGACGATGACGCTGGCAGGCCGCGTGGGGACAGGGAATATCGCTGGTGTGGCCACGGCAATTACTTTTGGCGGTCCGGGCGCGCTTTTCTGGATGTGGATTGTCGCTTTTTTAGGCGCCAGTTCAGCATTTGTCGAATCCACCCTGGGTCAGGTTTATAAAGAAAAAATTAACGGCGAATATCGCGGTGGTCCTGCCTTTTATATTGAAAAAGGTTTAGGCGTTAAGTGGTACGCATGGTTATTTGCCATTGTAACTATTTTCTCCTGCGGATTATTACTTCCGGGCGTGCAGGCAAACTCAATTGGTGCGAGCCTGGATATTGCCTTTGGTCTGAGTCCGAACGTGACCGCGGCATTACTTGCTGTGCTGTTAAGCTTTATTATTTTCGGCGGCGTGAAAAGGATCGCCAGCTTTAGCAGTATGGTCGTTCCATTTATGGCGCTGGGCTATATTATTGTCGCCTGCGTGATTATTGCCATTAATATTAACCAGCTCCCTTCGGTTATTCTGTTGATCTGGAAAAGCGCGTTCGGCCTGGAAGCAGGCTTTGGCGCCATCCTCGGTCAGGCGATTATGTGGGGTGTTAAGCGCGGCGTCTATTCTAACGAAGCGGCGCAGGGGACCGGGCCGCATGCGTCATCCGCGGCGGCGGTGAGCCATCCGGTGAAGCAGGGGCTGGTACAGGCATTCTCGGTCTATATTGATACGCTGTTTGTCTGCTCTGCGACCGGGTTTATGCTGCTGATTACCGGGCTGTATAACGTCCAGGGCGTCGACGGCGCCGCGCTTTATACGGGAATTGCAGGCGTGGCCGCAGGTCCTGGCTACGTGCAGACGGCGATGGAAAGTATGATGCCGGGCTTTGGTAATTACTTTGTTGCCATTGCGCTGTTCTTCTTTGCCTTCACCACGATTATTGCCTACTACTATATTGCCGAAACCAATATCGCCTACATCAACCGTAAAATTCACCGCCCGTGGCTGACGTTTCTGCTCAAGCTCTGTCTGATGGCCTCTACGGTCTATGGGACGGTTCGTACCGCGGATCTGGCCTGGGGGCTGGGGGATATTGGGGTAGGGCTGATGGCATGGCTCAACATTATTGCCATTGTTCTGCTGCATAAAAAAGCGTTTGTTAGTCTGAAGGATTATGAAATTCAGAATGCGCAGGGGCTGGATCCACAGTTTGATCCGGTGCGTCTGGGGATTAAAAATGCGGATTACTGGCTTGATGGGCGTAAGGATGAGGATGATGTTCAGCCTGAGCAGATATCGTCTCTTGAAAGAAATCAGCCGGCAGGGAAGTTGAATAGCTAAGGAATAGAATAAAAAAAGCCCGTGCATTAGTTCGGGCTTTTTTTTGTCGCTTAGGCGGCTCAGTCCGCACCGGGGGGGATTGACTCGCTTCGCTCGCCCTTCGGGCAGCCTGTTCGCTTCGCTCTCAGTCTGTCCAACTAGCTGCCGCCAGTTGTCGAACCCCGGTCGGGGGTTCTCATCCCCCCCTGCAGGTGAGCTACATGCGAAAAAAAAGCTCGCATTTTCATGCGAGCTCTTCTTTAAATATGGCGGTGAGGGGGGGATTCGAACCCCCGATACGTTGCCGTATACACACTTTCCAGGCGTGCTCCTTCAGCCACTCGGACACCTCACCATATTGTTTTGTTGCCTGACCGCTTGGGGGGCAACGGGGCGCTACTATAGGGAGTTGCGCTAACACGGTCAAGCAGATTTTCAGCTTTAGTGCCTGTTCGGTTAAGCATTAATCAGCTCCACGGTTTTTACGCCGTGGAGCAGGGGATTAACGCTGTGAATCGAGCACTTCGCTGTTTTTAACCACTTCCTGTGCTTTGCCGTAGCTTTCGATCAACAGCTGGTAAGCCGGGAAGATGTGGGTATACACCTCAGCCCATTCAGCCGCGTCCTCACGGTTCCAGGTACGCTGGATCTCAGAGGCCACCGCGGCGGTATCCATCGGCACAACGCCTGCCTGGACCACACGTGCCAGGGTGATCTCCTGCGCCATTTTGCTGTAGGTGCCGGAAGCATCAATCACCGCAAACACTTTATAGCCATCCGCCACCGCGCTGATGGACGGGAAGGCCATGCAGACGCTGGTGATCGTGCCGGCAATAATTAACGTCTTGCGACCGGTGGCTTTTACCGCCGCCACGAACTCCGGATTATCCCAGGCGTTGATCTCACCTTTGCGTGCCACATACTGGGCATGAGGCGCGTTGGCGTGGATCTCCGGGATAAGCGGGCCGTTCGGTCCCTGTGGAACGGAGGCCGTGGTGATCACCGGGATCTTGGCCAGCGTAGCAATTTTTGCCAGCGCCGCCGCACGGGCGCGCAGCTCCGGCATGGGCATGTCGCCGACGGTCTGGAACAGCCCGCTCTGGTGGTCGATAAGCAGCATGACGGCATCATTTACGTCAATGACCGGACGTGCACCGTTGAAGTTTGCAGGGGTAGACATATTGCGCTCCTTTATTACGTTCAGATCTGGCCGAAGCGGCCGGAATTGAAATCACGAATGGCTTCGTTGATTTCGCTTTTACTGTTCATCACAAATGGGCCATAGCCCACGATGGGTTCATTCAGCGGCTCGCCGGCCATCAGCAGCACTTTGGCATCGCTGTTCGCCTCCAGGTGCAGCTTGTTGCCTTCCTGACTCAATACGACCAGCTGGGCTTCACCTGCCTGCGTTGTACCGTTCACCGTTATGTTGCCTTCAAGCACGACCAGCGCGGTGCTCCAGCCTTCGGGCTGATTGAGCGTCAGATGGCTTCCCTGGTTCAGCGCGATGTCCCAGACGTTCAGCGGTGAGAAAGTGTGCGCAGGGCCGGTAACCTCGTCGTAGCGACCGGCAATCACCCGCAGGGTGCCGCTGTTATCCGGTAGCGTCACAACCGGGATATCGCTTTTGGTGATGCTCTGGTAGCCCGGTGCCGCCAATTTGTCTTTCGCCGGCAGGTTGACCCACAGCTGCATCATTTTCAGCTCGCCACCTTTCTGCGCGAAGGTGCTGGAGTGGAACTCCTCGTGCAGGATGCCTGCGCCTGCCGTCATCCACTGCACGTCGCCCGGGCCAATGACGCCGCCTCTGCCGGTTGAGTCGCGGTGCTCCACTTCCCCGGAGTAGACGATAGTGACCGTTTCAAAGCCGCGATGAGGATGCTCGCCCACGCCGCGTTTCGCGCCGTCCGCCGGGAAGGTGTACGGTCCGGCGTAGTCCAACAGCAGGAACGGGCTCAGCGGCTCGCCGTGCGTCTGGTAAGAAAACATTGAACGAACCGGGAAACCGTCACCGACCCAGTGCGGACGAGGTGCGGTATAAACGCCTGTTACGTTTTTCATGATGAGCTCCTGATGTTCTGTTGATGTAATTAGCTTATATTCAGGGTTAATATCCCGGTAGATAGTGAAATTGACATTCACTGTTCTGAAAATGGAACGATGAGGGCGTATGCAGGATCTCAATGATTTCGCGTGGTTTGTGAAGGTGGTGGACCATGGTGGGTTTGCGGCGGCGGGTCGGGCGCTCGATCAGCCCAAGTCGAAACTGAGCCGCCGGATTGCTCAGCTGGAAGAGCGCCTTGGCGTGCGGTTGATCCAGCGCACTACGCGGCAGTTTACGGTGACCGAAGTCGGGCAGACCTTCTATCAGCACTGTAAAGCGATGATGGTGGAGGCCGAAGCTGCGCAAGAGGCGGTGGCGGCTTTACAGGCCGAGCCGCGCGGTGTGGTCAGGATCACCTGCCCGGTAACCTTGCTGCACGTTCACGTGGGGCCGATGCTGGCACGGTTTATGGCACGCTATCCGGGGATCAATCTTCAGCTTGAGGCCACCAACCGGCGAGTCGATCTGGTGGGCGAGGGCATTGACGTGGCGATCCGCGTTCGTCCACGTCCCTTTGACGACAGCGATCTGGTGTTAAGAGTGCTGGCAGACAGGGGGCACTGCCTGGTGGCGAGCCCTGCGCTGATTGAGCAGATGGGCAACCCTGCCGTGCCCTCTGAGCTGAGCGAATGGCCGGGGTTGAGCATGGGGGCGGGAAAGCAGCTGCATAAATGGGAACTGGGCGGGCCGGACGGGGCAAAAGCGGAGATTCACTTTACGCCGCGCTTGATTACCACCGACATGCTGGCGCTGCGTGAAGCGGCAATGGCGGGGGTAGGGGTCGTGCAGCTGCCGATTTTGATGGTCAAGGATCAGCTGGCATCAGGGGAACTGGTGCGGGTGCTGGACGCATGGGAACCCAGACGGGAAGTGATTCACGCTGTTTATCCTTCCCGGCGTGGTTTACTGCCGTCGGTCAGAACGCTGGTGGATTTTCTTACCGAAGAATATGCCCGGATGGTGGAGGAGTAACAATCCCCTCGCCTTGCGGGCTGAGGAATCCCCCGAAACTAATGCGAGCAGTAAACAATTCCCTCGCCCCTTTGGGGAGAGGGTTAGGGTGAGGGGCTCAGGCCGCAACGAGCTGCTTATAGCACCGGGGGGGATTGACTCGCTTCGCTCGCCCTTCGGGCAGCCTGTTCGCTACGCTCTCAGTCTGTCCAACTGGCTGCGCCAGTTGTCGAACCCCGGTCGGGGATTCTCATCCCCCCCTTATGGAGAATATAAAAGAAAAAAGCCCGTACTTTCGTACGAGCTCTCATCTCAAATATGGCGGTGAGGGGGGGATTGACTCGCTTCGCTCGCCCTTCGGGCAGATTCCTCGCAGGCTCGTCATCTGTCCAACTGGCTGCGCCAGTTGTCGAACCCCGGTCGGGGATTCTCATCCCCCCCCTTACGGAGAATATAAAAGAAAAAAGCTCGTACTTTCGTACGAGCTCTCATCTCAAATATGGCGGTGAGGGGGGGATTCGAACCCCCGATACGTTGCCGTATACACACTTTCCAGGCGTGCTCCTTCAGCCACTCGGACACCTCACCATATTGTCATCCCGTTGTTGTCGGGACGGGCGCTAATGTAAGGAAAAGCCGAACTGCCGTCAACTCACTTTTTCAGTAATTTAGCGCGTTTAGACAAACTTCAGGCAACATGATTCTTAAATGTGCTGAAAGCGTCTTTTTTATCAACAACACAGTCGCGCAATAAATTTGCTATGCTGACCGTCCAGTTAAAAAGCAAACTAAATCAGCGCAATAAAAGGCAGGAATGACTATGGATATACTCTTCTATCACCCCACTTTTGATACGGCTTACTGGATTGAAGCACTTTCTGCGGCGCTGCCGGGCGCTCGCGTTCGTGAATGGAAGCGGGGCGATAACGAACATGCCGACTACGCGCTGGTCTGGCATCCTCCGGTGGAAATGCTTCAGGGCCGTAAGCTGAAGGCCGTGTTTGCACTCGGGGCCGGCGTGGATTCCATTCTGAGCAAACTGAAGGCACACCCTGAAATGCTGCCGGAAGAGATCCCTCTGTTCCGCCTGGAAGATACCGGAATGGGGCAGCAAATGCAGGAATATGCCGTCAGCCAGGTGCTGCACTGGTTCCGCCGCTTCGACGATTATCAAGCCTTTAAACAGCAGGCCCACTGGGAGCCGCTGCCGGATTACCGTCGCGAAGATTTTACAATCGGCATCCTCGGCGCCGGCGTGCTGGGCTCAAAAGTGGCTGAAGCGCTTGCCCCGTGGGGCTTCCCGCTGCGCTGCTGGAGCCGCAGCCGTAAGGATTATCCGGGCGTTGAGAGTTTTGCCGGAACGGATGAGCTTCCGGCCTTCCTGAGCGGCACGCGCGTGCTGATCAACCTGCTGCCCAATACGGCGGAAACGGTAGGGATCATCAATGAAGCCTTGCTCAATCAGCTGGTCGATCAGAGCTACCTGATGAACCTGGCGCGCGGGGTGCATCTGGTCGAGCCGGATCTGCTGAAGGCGCTGGACAGCGGGAAGCTTAAAGGCGCCATGCTGGATGTTTACAGCCGTGAACCGCTGCCGGAGGAAAGCCCGCTGTGGCGACATCCGCGCGTGGCCATGACGCCGCACGTGGCCGCCGTCACGCGACCGGCCGAGGCGGTGGCCTATATCTCGCACACGATCGGTGAAATAGAGAAGGGTAACCCGGTTACCGGGCAGGTCGACAGACAGCGCGGCTACTGAGAGAAACCCGGCGTTCGCCGGGTTTTTGCTAATATTCGCCGCTGATAACTGCTATCCTTTGGAAAAAACGCAGAGGAGAGAAAGATGTATCCCGTTGACCTGCATATGCACACCGTCGCCAGTACCCACGCGTATAGCAACCTCCATGATTATATCGCTCAGGCGAAGCTTAAAGGCATCAAGCTTTTTGCGATAACCGATCACGGCCCGGATATGGCGGATGCGCCGCACTACTGGCATTTTGTGAATATGCGTATCTGGCCGCGTCTGGTGGACGGCATCGGGATACTGCGCGGCATTGAGGCGAACATCAAAAACACCGACGGTGAAATTGACTGCACCGGCCCGATGCTGACCTCCTTAGATCTGATCCTCGCCGGTTTCCATGAGCCGGTTTTCCCGCCGCAGGATACAGAGACCAATACCGCGGCGATGATTGCCACCATTGCCAGCGGCAATGTGCATATCATTAGCCACCCGGGCAACCCGAAGTACCCGATTGATATTCAGGCCGTGGCGCAGGCCGCGGCGAAACACCGCGTGGCGCTGGAGATTAATAACTCCTCGTTCGTGCACTCGCGTAAGGGCAGTGAAGCCAACTGTCGCGAAGTGGCTGCCGCCGTGCGTGATGCGGGTGGCATGGTGGCGCTGGGCTCTGATTCGCACACGGCCTTCACGCTGGGGGATTTCAGCGAGTGCCTGAAAATATTGCAGGATGTGGATTTCCCGGAAGAACGCATCCTGAACGTCACGCCGCGTCGTATGCTCGATTTCCTTGAGTCGCGCGGCATGGCGCCGATTGATGAATTTGCCGATCTTTAATTGAATAACGGAATAAAATAATGAATGAATTCTCCATCCTTTGCCGCGTGCTGGGCTCCCTCTATTATCGCCAGCCGCAGGATCCGCTGCTGGTTCCGCTGTTTACGCTGATTCGCGAAGGTAAGCTGGCGCAGAACTGGCCGCTGGAACAGGATGAGTTACTGGAACGCCTGCAGAAAAGCTGCGATATGCAGCAGATCTCAACGGACTACAACGCGCTGTTCGTAGGCGAAGAGTGCCGCGTGTCGCCGTATCGTTCTGCCTGGCAGGAAGGGGCGACCGAAGCGGAAGTGCGGGCATTTCTCTCCGAACGCGGGATGCCGCTGAGCGATACGCCAGCCGATCATATCGGTACGCTGCTGCTGGCAGCCTCCTGGATCGAAGACAACGCAGGCGACGATGAAAATGAAGCCATCGGGATCCTCTTCGAGACGTATCTGCTGCCGTGGGTCGGAACCTTTCTGGGTAAAGTGGAAGCCCACGCCACCTCTCCGTTCTGGAGAACGCTGGCCCCGCTGACGCGTGACGCCATCGCAGCAATGTGGGACGAGCTGGAAGAAGAAGCTGAAGAGTGATTTTCATCACAAAAATTCTGCAACGATACATTTCCGCATGCACGTACTGTGCTTTCGATCTCATTTCTATGGCGCGCATCTGCTAAGATGCGCGCCATGAACATATTACTTTGTATTGCGATCACGACAGGCATTCTCTCCGGTGTTTGGGGATGGGTAGCGGTGTCTCTCGGTTTATTAAGCTGGGCTGGCTTCCTGGGCTGCACGGCCTATTTCGCCTGTCCTCAGGGCGGGCTGAAAGGGCTCTTTATCTCAGGCTGCACGCTGATGAGCGGCGTGATCTGGGCGCTGGTCATCATGAAGGGCAGCGCGCTGGCGCCGCATCTGGAGATGCTGGGGTACGTCATGACGGGGGTTGTCGCCTTCCTGATGTGCATCCAGGCGAAGCATCTGCTGCTGTCGTTCGTGCCGGGCACCTTTATGGGGGCCTGCGCGACCTTCGCCGGGCAGGGGGACTGGAAGCTGGTGGTTCCTTCCCTGGCGCTGGGACTGCTGTTTGGCTACGCCATGAAGAACAGCGGCCTTTGGCTGGCGGCGCGACGGGAAAAAACGCAAAACATCACCGCGGTGAGTGAATAAAAAAAGGCGAGATAATCATCTCGCCTTTTTTATGCGCTGCCTGTCAGGATTCCGGAGGCACCGACATATCACGGTATTTCACCAGGATCGGGTTCTGCACGTCCGCTTTGTTTTGCAGATCCCACAGCCCGCGATCGATACCATCGTTAATTAAGAAGATCACGCCGGTTTCAATGGCTGACATCAGACACATCATGACCGGTTCGTTAGAGGTGTAGCCAATTTCACCCTCCAGCAGACGCTGGTAGTCGATGAAGCGGAATACCCCAGCCTGAACTTCATAAGACAGTATCGTTTTGCTGGTGTTGACCGAGGAGAGCACTTCACCGGTACTGACGTTAACGACGCGCAGGTTAACCGCAATTTGGTCGAGCTGGTACTGGGTATCCGCGCCGATACCGAAGTAGCGCGCCCCAACGCCGCCCGATTTTACGTTACTCTCGTAACCGATAATCGAACCCTCAATCATCACGTTTGCGGCGGCCAGCGACTGCAGAGGCATCCGGTTATTGTCCGCGACGGTGCCATTCTCCTGCGCGGCGCGAATGATTTTGCGTTCATTTAACAGGTTCTGAAGCCCCTGGCGTTCCAGCGGTATAAACCAGTGCGAATCCTTCAGTGCGGTCACCAGCATGGCGGTGGCGCTTTGCGGCACCGCGGTGGAGAAGTTACTTGCCGGGTAAGGCTTAAATTGCCCGGTTTCATCCTGAATGTTGTATACCGAGACAAATATCTTGCCCGTAGGTGAAGGCAAATGGGTTAAATCACGATAACTCTGGGCCCGGGGCATTAATGTTGGTTTTGCAGCTTCTTTAGGTGGAGCAGTTAAACAACCGCTCAATAAGCACACTGCAACAAATATCAGGAAGCGCTGCATGATCGTTGTCCTTATTTAGCTATTGTTTAAAAGTCAGTTGAATTATTTTGCAGGCCGGAAACCTCTATGGTGGAGGTTTTTCCGGTTTTACGATCGGTCACATTCAACTGGAGCTGTCCGTCCCTGTTGGCGATGTCGACAATAAAGTCGTTGGTCATCATCCGGCCGGGTTTGCCGGTATTAATGTTGGTCAGCAATCCCCCTAAAATCTGCGACTGGATAGCCTGGGTGAAGTTATCCAGTGCGGAAGGGGTATCAACGGTAAAATCCTGATAGCTCGGATCTTTATAAGAGTTTTGTGCCTGGGCTTGATTCAGCAGAAAGGCACCGTTGTTGGGGTTGCCGCCAAAGTTAGGGTTACGGAACTGGAAGGTCATATTTCCGGCCCAGCTAAGGGGAGCAATAAGCATGATCGAAACAACTGCATATGCAATACGCATGACAGCCTCCGCATATCGGTTCGCTAGAACTCATCTTTTGCTAAATCGCTGGTGCTTAATAGGGCTTTATCTATTTGCAGGCGATTAATAGCGTCTTCAGTTTGAGCCAGTGCTAAGGCTACGTTTTTATCGAAGTCTGTTTTCGAGGGGAATAAAAACGTTTGATAAATAACGTCCTGATTGGCCGTTATGGTTATCCAGCTTCCCCAACGTGCACTGGGCCGCTCGTTGATTGTTAAATTACCCGTGTAGGGACTGTCCCATTTATCGCTGAAGGCCCGGTAAAAGCTGTGCCCGATCGATGAGACCGTGTGGTCAGTTAACAATCCGGGAACTTCGACCTCAACGGCCTGCAGGTTCCCAGCAGCGAGCAGGAGACTCGCTGCGGCGATCCAACTCAACGTGCGCTTCATGTCATTAACGCCTGAGGTTATCGTTTGCCCATGAAACAGCCTGAGTTCGGTTTTTAACAGCTATCTTCTTGAAAAGATTATAAAGGTGCGTCTTCACCGTATTTTCGCTGATAAATAACGAACGGGCGATTTCAATATTTGAAGCACCAATGCGTAATTTGTTCAGGATCTCTTTCTCACGGTGGGTGAGCAGCGCTGATTCCGAACTGTTATAGCGGTAATTTCCGGAGTGCGTGATGAGGTAGCTGGCCAGCTTTTGCGAGAAATAGCATTCGCCGCGCAATATGCCTTGCAGACCATCTACCACCCGAACCTCTTCTTCAGTGACGTAGAACACGCCATTGATATGCGGCCAGCTTTCAATATCTCTGAAAGGATATTCATCAGGCGTATTCAATAATAACACGCGGATATTATTGTTTTTCCTGCTTAAGTTATCTTGCCAGTAATGGATAAGCTTTTTATCGGCCTCCATCATATCAAACAGAATGATGCTGCCAGGCGCAATATCATCAAAAGAACGTTGAATATTATGCAATTTCCCGTTCAGTGATAAAGATTGCTTTAAATGTTGTAATAAAGCTGTCGCTTGCAGAGAAGGTTTTGTGATCAACAGTAATGTATGACCATGTAAACTATGGACTTCATTATACATGATGAAACCCCACTTATTTTTGGCACCTGACAGCCGCCCTCTCTGTAAAGAAGAGGGCACCAGAAGTACTGACAGATGTTGCACTGCTGTGTGTAGAAACAGAACATAACCTCCACAGGGAGGTAAATATAAAACCAATTTCGTACATCTAATTTCAATCTAGCTTTTACGAGTTTTAAAGCAAGTGTTAATCATGTAACAAGATGTAAAAATCAATATTAATTTGTGTAAATTGAGGATTTTTAATGTTGTTATTTGATATGAAAGTTGTACATGTAAATAGTTGTGCATAGATTTTAAAAATCATACAAATATTATTAATCAATTGATATTTAAGAGCATTTATTATTTTATTTGGTATGTGTCAAGGTATGAGTAACTGATACTTTCTAAGTCATACCGTTCTGTTTTTTCTGGCTTAAGAAAACTCGCCTTGTGTCACGCACTAAAGAAAATGTCATCCTGGCGTTACGCTTAAACAACGCGGGAAGGGGCATGGGCGGCTTTCTCGCCGTTGTACAGCATGCCACGCATAAATATTTCATAAAAAATAAAACCGGCCTGAGTAATGCCTTTTATGGTGCAAATTACAACTTTGTGGTGAGCTGAAAAATAAAAATAAGCCGCGCGGGTGAGATATTTAAAATGTTTCAGCGGACATACTCTTCACCGTAACGACGCGTTAACAAAAAACGAGTCGTTTAATACGAAATACGATCAAGGTGTTTTCAGGTAGCCGGGTCCAGGGTGACAACATGAAAAACACAGCGTTATTTTTGATGTTTACATTACTGGGTGCGCCTGGATTTGTAACCGCATCGAATTCAGATTTGGCAAACGCTGAATATAATTTTGCGGTTAATGAATTAAGTCATTCATCATTAAATCAGGCAGCCATTATTGGTCAACAGGGCGTGTTTAATGACGCTCAGCTTCGCCAGGAAGGATCGAAACTCTTGTCCGTCATTTCCCAGGATGGGGCAGGCAACAGAGCGAGAGTTGATCAATCAGGGACTTATAATATTGCCTGGATCGATCAGAGCGGTAACGGGAACGATGCAGGCATTACGCAGGATGGATATGGTAATAGTGCGAAAATTATCCAGAAAGGGTCGGGTAATAGAGCGAATATTACGCAGTACGGTACGCAGAAAACCGCAGTTGTAGTGCAGAAACAGTCGCAGATGGCAATTCGCGTTATTCAGCGCTAGTTATTTCGCGACGACGTTAATCAATCCGATGGGGGTTTACCATGAAATTTATCAAAGTGGCAGCACTTGCAGCAATCGTAGTTTCTGGTAGTGCTATGGCTGGTATGATTAATCAGGGCGGATGGGGTCATGGACACGGTCATGGTCATGGCGGATACAGTGGTCCAAATTCAACTCTGAATATTTACCAGAACGGTGGCGGTAACTCAGCGCTGGCCCTGCAGACGGATGCCAGAAATTCCGTTCTGAATATTAGCCAGACCGGTGGTGGTAACGGGGCTGATGTCGGTCAGGGTTCTGACGACAGTAAAATCAACCTGACCCAGAACGGTTTCGGCAACAGTGCGACACTCGATCAGTGGAACAGCAAAAAATCCGTTATGAATGTTAGCCAGTACGGCGGCCTTAACGGTGCGCTCGTAGACCAGACGGCGTCTAACTCCACTGTCAACGTGACCCAGATTGGCTTTGGTAACCACGCGACAGCGCATCAGTACTGATGCTGAAATCTGGAATACAAAAAAACAGGGCCGATGCCCTGTTTTTTTTCGGGAGTTCCTCATGAATACCTTCATTCTCCTTGTCGCGCTTTCCGGGCAGATCGCTTTTAAAACGTCACAGCAGGGAAATATGACAACCATTATTCCGCAGGTCATTTTGTCGGAACCGTGTGATTGTCAGGTTCAGATCCTCTCACTGAAAGAAGGGCAGAGTGGGCAAAGTGCTTCACGGCAGCAAAATACCCTTTTTATCCCCGCTAATCAGGCGATTGATTTAACGCGGTTGAGTTTAACTATTTCTGCGGGAGACACGGTAAAAATCGTAGTCACCGTCACGGATGGAAAAGCGCTTCATTTATCACAGCAGTGGTCGCCAGCCGGGGGTACGCTGTAAATATTCATGAAATCAATGTATTGCGAATATTTGCCGTTGAACTAAGCTGTTATCAGGAACTGCGTTGTTTGGTTCCGTAACGTCAGCCTTCGTTTGCATAATGAAGCGCGTTTGCCCCTCATGGACGATTTTCATTGAGGAGTACATATCGTGACCCACTATTTTGCTCATCTTATTTCAGGTCTGGGCCTGCTCGTTTCTGCTTTTATCGCTCCAGCTTATTCAGCCACTATTGCAGAAGGTGGTGTTATTCACTTTCGCGGTGCAATCGTTGCTGACCCTTGTGAAGTCACACCGCAACAGCGGCAGCTTGCGCTGTCATGCCCGGAAAAAAACCGTATGCAAACGCGTACGATCAGCTATGACGATGCGCTGAACGGCAAGTCGACGGCTTCCAGCCTGGCGACAGTGAATATGACGTACCTGAATCCTGAAAAAACGCTCGCGGTTGTTCAGATCCAGTACCGTTAGTACCCGTGCGCGCCCGCTGGTGGGCGCGGTTTTAGGCCTGTCGTTTTCTCAATAACCCCTCTGCGATACACTTATAAAAAAGGCGGGCAGCAGAGGGGCTTTATGAAACCGCAAATTGAAATTATTCATGCCGATATTACGACCGTCCATGTCGACGTCATCGTCAATGCGGCCAATCCTTCCCTGATGGGGGGAGGAGGAGTAGACGGCGCTATTCATCGGGCTGCCGGACCGCAGTTACTGGAAGCCTGTAAAATCGTGCGTCAGCAACAGGGTGAATGCCCTCCGGGACATGCGGTGATTACGCTTGCGGGCAACCTTCCCGCCAAAGCGGTGATTCATGCTGTCGGGCCCGTGTGGCATGGCGGCGATCGGCATGAAGCGAGTCTTCTGGAAGAGGCATACCGGAACTGTCTACGGCTTGCCGCCGACAACGGCTTCAAAACGATGGCGTTTCCGGCCATCAGCACTGGCGTGTATGGTTATCCAAAGGCGGCTGCGGCAGCCATCGCCGTAGATACCGTCTATCGTTATCTTTCGCTCAAGCCGCTGCCAGAGAAGGTGATTTTTGTCTGCTTCGATGAAGACACCACGCATCTGTATCAGCGTCTTTTGACTCAGCGCAGGCAAGAGCTGGAAAGCTGAAGCAAGCGCGGCGCACGGAGTGCGCCGCGCTGCTCAGGCGGCTTTCGGCTGTGGTTTTCCTGAAAACAGGAAGCGCAGGAGAGGGATCCGCAGATGGATCTCATAGAGTACGACGGCAATCCCCACCACAAACACCAGCCCGGTAAAGAAGCCCAGCGTGTTGGATGCGATATGCGGCGTGATATATGCCCCGAAGAACAGCGTCAGAGGATGATGCACCAGATAGATAAACAGTGAAGCGTTGACGAAGTAGGTCACGCGGCTGGACTTGAAGTTCAGCAAACGGTGGCCGAGCGCGAACACCACATTCACCATCCACAGGCCCAACAGCATAGTGATCACGCTTTCCGTTTCATACATCCAGGCATCGCCGCTCCCGTATCGCTGGTTCAGCAGATAGGCCACGAAGGCGATGGCAGCACCTACCGCGCACCACGGTGACGGGGTAGTAAACAGCGCTTTAAGCTTCGGATGAATAAAGGCCAGTGCGCCGATTAAAAAGAACGGAATGTAGAACAGCGACTGCATCACCACAAAATTGAACAGGCCGTCGCTCAGTATCGGTGGATAGACGATAAACAGCGAGCGTCTCACCGCGGCATAAGCGATCCCCAGCAGTAAGAAGAGCACCGACAGTTTGCCCAGCGTGATGTTGGTGAAGAAAGAGTCGGCCGTCGTGCTGAGATGGCGGCGCAGGCGGCTGAAAATCACCAGACTGACCGTGGTCAGCACCACCAGAACCAGCAGGAACCAGAGGTGAGACACCAGTTCCCAGACCAGTGTGTTGTACTTTTCGTACAGCGAGAGATTCGGCCAGTTTTCCGCCTTGCCTTTAACGTACTGCAGCATAATGAACTGCGGCAGCGTTAGCAGCGGGATGGCGGTTAACATGGGAATACCGACGCGCTCCACGCGCACTTTCCACCAGCGCTTAAGCGGGTAGCGTAAAAAAAGCATGTACGAAAAATAGCCGGATATGACAAAAAACACCTGCATGCGGAAAGCGTGAATAAAGTCATTAAACAGCGTCAGCCACCAGGAGGGCATCTGGCTATTAACATGCCACGTGTGGCTGGAGTAAATCAGTGAAATATGAAAGGGGATCCCCAATAGCATCAGCCATGCCCGGATCGAGTCGAGGAAATATTCCCGTTGTATCGGTGTTGTGCTCATATAACGTTGTGCATTCTCAGACTTTTCGCCTTATCCCTAAGACTCATAATGGTTACATTCGAAGCCAACCCTACACCAAGACCGACACACTGTCTCCAGGATAAGCACGCAAAGTGAATAGCGGGTTCTTTCATTTGCTTAATCCATGAGCCAGCGGCTGAACAAAGCAGTGATTATGTTGTCGGATTGCCTGAGTTTCCATTAAAATGGATCGGATCGATATAAGCACACAAAGGGGGAAGTGCTTACTTATTATGAAACATAAACCACAGATGATGAAAATGCGTTGGTTGGGTGCTGCAGTGGTGTTATCACTGTATACCTCATCGGCACTGGCCTTTAACATCGACGATGTCGC
The DNA here is from genome assembly GCF_041399405.1 of Enterobacter sp. KB-280D8. NCBI lineage: Bacteria > Pseudomonadati > Pseudomonadota > Gammaproteobacteria > Enterobacterales > Enterobacteriaceae > Enterobacter > Enterobacter sp. KB-280D8. The sequence goes on along the minus strand of NZ_JBGKEC010000002.1, from coordinate 97,562 downwards.
AAAACAGGCAAAATCGATGGCAGGCAAGAGCTACGAAGCGCCGAAAAGTAACTTGCCCTCCGTTTTCCGCGACATGAAGTATGCGGACTATCAGCAGATCCAGTTCAACCACGATAAAGCGTACTGGAACAACATTAAAACCCCGTTCAAGCTTGAATTTTATCATCAGGGTATGTACTTCGACACGCCTGTTGCCATCAATGAAGTGACGGCAACCGCGGTACGCAAGATCAAGTACAGCCCGGATTACTTCAATTTTGGCAATGTGCAACACGACAAAGATACGGTGAAAGACCTGGGCTTCGCAGGCTTCAAAGTCCTTTACCCGATCAACAGCAAAGATAAAAACGACGAAATCGTCAGCATGCTTGGCGCCAGCTACTTCCGCGTGATTGGCGCGGGTCAGGTGTACGGGCTTTCTGCGCGCGGTCTGGCTATTGATACCGCGCTGCCATCAGGTGAAGAGTTCCCGCGTTTCCGTGAGTTCTGGATTGAACGTCCAAAACCAACGGACAAACGTCTGACTATTTATGCGCTGCTCGACTCTCCGCGTGCAACCGGTGCCTATCGCTTTGTGATTATGCCGGGTCGTGACACGGTCGTTGACGTGCAGTCTAAGGTTTACCTGCGTGACAAAGTGGGCAAACTGGGCGTTGCACCGCTGACCAGTATGTTCCTGTTTGGGCCGAACCAGCCGTCACCAGCCACCAACTTCCGCCCGGAACTGCATGACTCCAACGGTCTGTCTATTCATGCCGGCAACGGTGAGTGGATCTGGCGTCCGCTGAATAACCCGAAACATCTGGCGGTCAGCAGCTTTGCGATGGAAAACCCGCAGGGCTTTGGCCTGCTGCAACGTGGCCGTCAGTTCTCTCGCTTTGAAGATCTTGACGACCGCTATGACCTGCGTCCAAGCGCCTGGGTTACGCCGAAAGGCGACTGGGGTAAAGGCAAGGTAGAGCTGGTTGAAATTCCAACCAACGACGAAACCAACGACAACATCGTTGCATACTGGACGCCGGATCAACTGCCGGAAGCCGGTAAAGAGATGAACTTCAAGTACACCATTACCTTCAGCCGCGACGAAGATAAGCTGCATGCGCCGGATAACGCGTATGTGACGCAGACTCGCCGCTCTACGGGTGACGTGAAGCAGTCTAACCTTATCCGTCAGCCTGACGGTACGGTGGCGTTTGTCGTGGACTTCACCGGCCAGGATATGAAGAAACTGGCTCCGGATACTGCGGTGTCGGCCCAGGCCAGCATCGGTGACAACGGTGAAATCGTAGAGAACACCGTGCGTTACAACCCGGTAACCAAAGGCTGGCGTCTGACCCTGCGCGTGAAAGTGAAAGATCCGAAACAGACCACTGAAATGCGTGCTGCGCTGGTCAGTGAAGATCAGCCGCTGAGTGAAACCTGGAGCTACCAGCTACCTGCCAATGAATAATACATCTGAATATATTGATGCCATGCCGCTGACGGATATCGAAAAAGCGGCGCTGCCTAAGAGCGACATCCGCGCGGTTCATACCGCGCTGGATGGCGAACATCGTCAGTTTTCCCGTGATGATGATACGCCGCTGGGGTCAGTCAAGGCGCGTCTGGAGCAGGCCTGGCCGGACTCGCTGGCAGAAGGGCAGTTGATTAAAGACGACGAAGGACGCGATCAGCTTCAGGCCATGCCGAAGGCGACGCGTTCCTCAATGTTCCCCGATCCATGGCGCACCAACCCGGTTGGCCGCTTCTGGGATCGCCTGCGCGGGCGTGACGTCACGCCGCGCTATCTGTCGCGCCTGACGAAAGAAGAGCAGGCCTCTGAACAGAAATGGCGTACCGTGGGCACAATCCGCCGTTATATCCTGCTGCTTCTGACGCTGGCGCAGACGGTTGTCGCGACCTGGTACATGAAAACCATTCTGCCTTACCAGGGCTGGGCGTTTATCAATCCGACTGACATGATGGGCCAGGATCTCTGGGTCTCCTTCATGCAGCTGCTGCCGTACATTCTGCAAAGCGGCATTCTCCTGCTGTTCGCGGTTCTCTTCTGCTGGGTATCGGCCGGTTTCTGGACCGCGCTGATGGGCTTCCTGCAGCTGCTGATGGGACGGGACAAATACAGCATTTCGGCGTCAACGGTCGGGGATGAACCCCTCAATCCTGAGCACCGTACCGCGCTGATTATGCCTATCTGTAACGAAGACGTTGACCGCGTATTTGCGGGCCTGCGTGCGACCTGGGAGTCCGTAAAGGCGACCGGTAACGCGGAGCATTTCGACGTTTACATCCTGAGCGACAGCTACAACCCGGATATCTGCGTGGCAGAGCAAAAAGCCTGGATGGAGTTGATTGCGGAAGTGCAGGGCGAAGGGCAGATCTTCTATCGCCGCCGCCGCCGTCGCGTGAAGCGTAAAAGCGGCAACATCGATGACTTCTGCCGTCGCTGGGGTAACCAGTATAGCTACATGGTTGTGCTGGATGCTGACTCCGTCATGAGCGGTGACTGCCTGAGCGGTCTGGTGCGCCTGATGGAAGCCAACCCGAACGCGGGCATCATTCAGTCTTCGCCAAAAGCGTCCGGTATGGACACCCTGTACGCGCGCTGCCAGCAGTTCGCCACCCGTGTTTACGGGCCGCTGTTTACCGCCGGTCTGCACTTCTGGCAGCTGGGTGAATCGCACTACTGGGGCCACAACGCTATTATCCGCGTGAAGCCGTTCATTGAACACTGTGCGCTGGCGCCGCTGCCGGGCGAGGGTTCGTTTGCCGGTTCGATTCTGTCGCATGACTTCGTGGAAGCGGCGCTGATGCGTCGTGCTGGCTGGGGCGTCTGGATTGCCTACGACCTGCCGGGATCGTACGAAGAGCTGCCGCCGAACCTGCTGGACGAGCTCAAGCGAGACCGCCGCTGGTGTCACGGTAACCTGATGAACTTCCGACTGTTCCTCGTTAAAGGGATGCACCCGGTTCACCGTGCGGTGTTCCTGACGGGCGTGATGTCTTATCTCTCCGCACCGCTGTGGTTTATGTTCCTCGCGCTCTCCACTGCGCTGCAGGTCGTCCATGCCCTGACGGAGCCGCAATACTTCCTGCAACCGCGCCAGCTGTTCCCGGTGTGGCCGCAGTGGCGTCCTGAGCTGGCGATTGCGCTGTTTGCTTCCACCATGGTGCTGCTGTTCCTGCCTAAACTGCTCAGTATCATCCTGATCTGGTGCAAAGGCTCGAAAGAGTACGGCGGTTTCTTCCGCGTGACCCTTTCTCTGCTGCTGGAAGTGCTGTTCTCCGTGCTGCTGGCGCCGGTGCGTATGCTGTTCCACACCGTGTTTGTGGTCAGTGCGTTCCTGGGCTGGGAAGTGGTCTGGAACTCACCGCAGCGTGATGACGACTCCACGCCATGGAGTGAAGCCTTTATGCGCCACGGTTCTCAGCTGCTGCTGGGGCTGGTGTGGGCGGCCGGAATGGCCTGGCTGGATCTGCGCTTCCTGTTCTGGCTGGCACCGATTGTCTTCTCGCTGATCCTGTCGCCGTTTGTGTCTGTGATCTCCAGCCGGTCAACGGTGGGGCTGCGTACCAAGCGCTGGAAACTGTTCCTGATCCCGGAAGAGTATTCCCCGCCGCAGGTGCTGGTGGATACCGATACCTACCTGGAGCAGAACCGCAGCCGCACGCTGGATGATGGCTTTATGCACGCTGTGTTTAACCCGTCATTCAACGCCCTGGCGACGGCGATGGCCACTGCGCGCCACCGCGCAAGCCAGGTGCTGGAGATTGCCCGCGATCGTCACGTTGAGCAGGCGCTTAACGAGACCCCGGAAAAACTCAATCGCGACCGTCGTCTGGTGCTGCTGAGCGATCCGGTCACGATGGCAAGGCTTCACTATCGCGTATGGTCCGCTCCGGAGAAGTATTCTTCGTGGGTGAACTACTACAAAGAGCTGAAGCTGAACCCACTGGCGCTGAAGGCTAAGTAAGTGGTTAAGCAGGGTGGGTAAGCATAGCGCCACCCTCCAGATAAAATACCGGCTGCGAGGCCGGTATTTTTTTAGAGGTTACTGATGAAAATAATCATCGTCGTTATGATGACATGCCTGCTAAGCGGCTGCGGCAGCATCATCAGCCGCACCATTCCAGGGCAGGGCCATGGCAACCAGTACTATCCGGGCGTGAAATGGGATGTACGCGATTCCGCATGGCGCTATCTGACGGTGCTCGATCTGCCGTTTTCGCTGATTTTCGACACGCTGTTGCTGCCGATTGATGCCAGCCACGGCCCGTACGAGTAGCGTAAATTAACGCTCGTCCCACTCATCGGCTGCGGTTTGACCTTCTTCCGTATCCAAAGGTGGCTCGAGCTGAAATTCGCCTTCATCCCACTCGTGCAGCGTATTCTCCTCCAGCCATTCCTGGCGTAACTCGATTTCATCATAGTCGCCATCAAAGACGGCCTGCGCACCTGCACCGCTCAGGACCGGCAAACATTCCCCTTCTTCGCCTTCATCGGCAAAGAATTCGGCCTGCCACATAATATCCCCATCCTGCAGAACGTATTTTTGGATATTAAGTTGTTGCACGTCAGCATCTTCTTCCTCAACACCGGGATTATCGGCAAGGAACTCTTCACGAGCGGCATCAATAGCTTCTTCCAGCGTGGCGTACATGGTCATTGGTGTCTCCCTGTTTTCCAGAAGGTTTCAGGGAAAGAATAGCTGAATATCAGATTCTGCAAGTATGAATGCGAAAATAAGCCGTCAGGCGTTCGTCTTATTCCGTCACCGGCCGTAACGCGCGGGATAAACTGAACCACGAATAAATCGCGTTGAACAGCACCACGCCAGCCGTCACGATAAAGACGGCGCGAAAACCGAAGCTGGCGGAAATACCCGCGCCGAGAAGCGGCCCGGTGACGTTACCGATATCGCGAAATGACTGGTTAAAGCTAAAGATTCGCCCGGCAATCTGGTTCGTGGAGTTGTAGACCAGCAGGGTCTGTACGGCGGGCAGCAACGCCCCGTCGGCGGCGCCCAGCAAAAAGCGAAGCACGCCCAGCTGCCACGGAGAGTGCACCATCGACATGGGGATGAGCAGCAGGACGGAGATAACCAGCGCACAAATCAGGATCTTCTCAGGACCCACGCGGTCCCCCAGCTTCCCCAGCCGCGGCGCACTAAGCAGCGCCGCCACGCCGGGCACGGAGGCAATTAGCCCGCTGATAAAGGCAATATTGCTAACATTACCCGCCAGGTCGCGAACGTACAGCGTCAGAATAGGGGCAATCGATCCGGTTGCTACCTGAATGATCATTGTCGTTACGAACAGGCTCAGCACCAGCCTGGGATTTTTAAGCGAGGTCAGCACGTCTCTGGCGTGAAGCATCTCTTTTTTAGCGACGGGCGTAAATTTTTCACGGATGCAGAGCAGGGTGACAATAAAGCACAGAAACAAAACGCTCGCGGTGATGAAAAAAACCGGGCGCAGGCCGTAGTTATCCGCCAGTAACCCCCCCGCCAGCGGTCCCAGCAGAGCACCGCTCACGCCACCGGTTGAGAGCGTTCCAAGCGCCCAGCCGCTCTTATGGCGAGGCATTTGCGTGGCGATCAGGGCGTTCGCGTTGGGAATAAATCCGCCCAATAAGCCCAGCAATGCGCGCAATATCAGAAACTGCCAGACGTTCTGCGCCACGCCCATCAGCGCCATGATAATGGCCATCCCCAGTGCCGAACGCAGCAGCATGATTTTACGTCCCTTGCGGTCAGCAAGGCCGCCCCAGAAGGGCGAGGCAATGGCGGAAAAGAGAAACGTGATGCTGAATACCAGGCCAGACCACATGTTGAGCGCGCCGTGGCCCGTCACGCCCAACTGCTCAACGTAGAGCGGCAGGAAAGGCATGACCAGGCTAAACGCCGCGCCGGTAAGAAAACAGCCAAGCCACGCAACCGTGAGGTTACGCTTCCAGTTTATGGGGGCATCTGAGGGTGACATAACAATCCGCATAGTGAGGTGCAGAGCACCTGAAGCATGAAGTAATAAGCCTGCTAATTATGCGCCTGGGTTATGATTGCCGCAATGAGGGGGAGCTTTTAAAGCTAAAACAGCATGCGGCCCTGGAGGCCGCATGAGAGATTAATAGCGGGACGGCGTGCCTTCTGGCCGCGTTTTAAAGCGGCGATGCAGCCACATGTACTGTTCTGGCGCCAGCATGATGCACTTCTCCACAACGCCGTTCATCCAGCGCGCGGTGGTTTCCGCATCTTCCAGCGGCGGCGCGAGTTCCGGCTCAAGCATCATCAGCTCGTAGCCTGAGCCATCCGGCATACGGCGGGGAACAAAGGGAACAATGGCGGCTTTGGACATCCGCGCCAGCATCCAGGTGCCGGTCGTGGTGGCGGCCTCGTCGACGGCGAAGAAGGGAACAAAGACGCTGGCCTGTGGGCCATAGTCGTGATCGGGAGCATACCAGACTACTTCACCGGACTTTAGCGCGCGGATCATGCCCTTAAGATCCTTACGGTCGATCATGCTTTTGTTGGAGCGCATGCGGCCGTTGGTCTGAATGAGATCGATAACCGGGTTGTCGTTAGGACGATAAACCCCGATGCCGGGCGCCTGCATGCCGAACATGCGCGCCCCGATTTCCAGCGTCAGGAAATGGACGCCGATCAGCAGCACGCCGGTCTGATTGGCCTGAAGGGTATGCACCGGCTCCATGCCGGTTCCGGTCACCTTGCTCCAGCGCGCCATGCGTTTGTCCGGCCAGAACCACGCCATGCCGGTTTCCATGAGCCCCATTCCGACGGATTCGAAATTCTTCGAGACCATATCATGACGTTCTGCCTCGCTCATCTGCGGAAAGCACAGCTCAAGGTTACGATACGCGATGCGGGCGCGGCGTTTCATAAAGATTTGCGCGAGTCGGCCTAATGATTTACCTAACCGGAAGATAACAGGGTAGGGAAGCTGTACCAGTAGCCATAAAAAGCCAATGCCAAGCCAGGTCATCCAATAGCGGGGGTGCAAAAGGGCGACGGTAAATTTTGGTAACTGGGTCATGTCTTTCCTGTGTTCAAACGTCCTGTTTCGCTATTGTCGCATTTTTTGAGACGTAGCCAAAATATCTGCCGCCGAAACCTGCGCGACGACGGCAATTGTTAAGCCTGATTCATCAGGGTGTGTGAAATGTAGCGTAAATTGTGTGGATGTAAATTGGTTTTGTTTGCTATATGATGCCGACCGATTTTTCATTCTCTCTGACGATTGCAGGACTTGTACACCATGCCAGTGTTACACAACCGCGTTTCGAATGAGATGTTAAAGGCGCGTATGTTGGCTGAAACCGAACCGCGCACAACCATCTCTTTCTACAAATATTTCACGATCGACGATCCGCAGGCGACCCGCGATGCGCTTTATCAGGCCTTCACGGCGCTGAACGTCTTCGGGCGCGTCTATCTTGCCCGCGAAGGCATTAACGCACAGATTAGCGTACCGGAAAGCAAGGTGAACGCATTCCGCGACGTACTTTACAGCTTCGATCCGGCCCTCGACGGCCTGCGCCTGAACATTGCCCTGGATGACGACGGGAAATCGTTCTGGGTGCTGCGCATGAAGGTGCGTGAACGCATCGTGGCGGACGGTATCGACGATCCTGAGTTTAATCCTGCGGATGTCGGTGAATATCTGAAGGCCGCGGAAGTGAATGCGATGCTGGACGATCCGGATGCGGTGTTTATTGATATGCGTAACCACTATGAGTACGAAGTGGGGCATTTTGAAAACGCGATGGAAATTCCGGCCGATACCTTCCGCGAGCAGCTGCCGAAAGCGGTGGAGATGATGCAGGAGCATAAGGATAAAAAAATCGTTATGTACTGCACCGGCGGTATCCGCTGCGAGAAGGCCAGCGCGTGGATGAAGCACAATGGGTTCAACAAGGTCTGGCACATTGAAGGCGGTATTATCGAGTACGCCCGCCGCGCCCGCGAGCAGGGCTTACCGGTACGCTTTATCGGTAAAAACTTCGTCTTTGACGAGCGCATGGGCGAGCGTATTTCAGAAGATGTGATTGCCCAGTGCCACCAGTGCGGCGCGCCGTGCGATACCCACACCAACTGCAAAAACGACGGTTGCCACCTGCTGTTTATCCAGTGTCCGGCCTGTGCCGAGAAGTTTAACGGCTGCTGTAGCGAGCTGTGCAGCGAGGAGAGTATCCTGCCGGAAGAAGAGCAGCGTCGTCGTCGCGCAGGACGTGAAAACGGCAATAAGATTTTTAATAAATCACGCGGCCGTCTGAATACTAAACTGGGCATTCCTGACCCGGAATAATAATAACGCCCGGCACGGCGAGAGCCTGCCGGGCGAATCTATTACGACTTCTGCTGCACACCTTCAACGGAAATAACCAGCTCAACGTCCTGAGACGCCGGGCCTAAATCCGTTGTGATATTAAAATCTTTCAGGTGAATTTTACCCGCCGCTTCAAAACCTGCGCGTTTACCGCCCCACGGATCGTCACCCTGACCGATCAATTTTGCGTCCAGAGTGACGGGTTTGGTTACGCCATTCAGCGTCAGATTACCGGTAATAGCCAACTTATCACCCTCTTTCTTCACTTCCGTTGAGGTGAAGGTGGCCTGCGGGAATTTTGTGACGTTCAGGAACTCTGCGCTGCGCAGGTGTTTATCGCGCTCAGCATGGTTTGTGTCGACGCTGTTCGTATTAATGGTCACATTGACTTTATCTGCCGCAGGGTTTTTCTCGTCAAAAGTGAATGTGCCGTCGAAATCTTTAAAGGTACCGTACAGCCAGCTGTATCCCAGATGCTGAATGCGGAAATTGACGAAAGCGTGCTGGCCCTCTTTATCAATTTTATAGTCAGCCGCCACGGCAGAACCGGCGGTGAATAACAGAGAACCCAGGGCGATACCCAGCAGGTGTTTTTTCATTTTATGCTCCAGAGTCAACTGACGAGCGGCCAAGCATGCGCTTAAGCGTATCGTCTTTATCAATAAAATGGTGTTTAAGGGCTGCGAGCCCGTGCAGTACGGACAGGATCACCACGTTCCAGGCAAGCCAGAGGTGAACGACGCCCGCCGTGTCGGCCTGAGCCCCGGCATCGCTGAGCGTTGCCGGAACCTCGAACAGGCCAAAAACGCTAATCGGCTTACCGTCTGCCGTTGAAATGAGATAGCCGCTGATCAGAATGGCGAAGAGCAGTGCATACAGCGCAATATGCGCGGCGACAGCGCTAACGCGGGTTATTTTACCGTATGTCTTTAGTGGCGCGGGCGGTGGAGAAACATGTCGCCAGATTACGCGAAATACCAGCCCCAGCATCAGGAGGACGCCAATGCTTTTATGCAGCTCGGGTGCCAGATGATACCATCCATCGTAATAGCTGAGCGTGACCATCCAGAGTCCAAGTCCGAACATACCATAGACGGCAATGGCAAATATCCAGTGCAAGCTTATGGATATTATTCCGTAGCGCCGGGAGGAGTTACGCAATTGCATCAGAATGTCCATTTTCAAATTAACCGAAAGATAAAAATGAACGGGAAGGCGCGATATTGCAACTAAAATAATTGACTATTGATTTTTATTTTATTTATTTCAGCGATTTTGAAAAGGAACCGCAAATTTAATTCAGTGGCTTCGTGCAAGACGTATTTAGCAGAAGAAAAAAGCTTAAATAAACATAAAGTAACGTCAGCTAATGTCAGTTATCGCTTTCAATAAAACACAATGTAAATAACATCGACGATAGCGAGCAGCGCCCACAATAAGATATAGAGCATAAAGTGCTCGCGAATGTTATTGACGAGAAAACCCACGATCCTGCGCATATCGCCCCACAGTTGAGTACGAAAAAAACGGGCCCCGGTACCGCCGGAGCCCGTGGCCGATTATCCGTTAAAACGCGAGAGTGAGAACGGCGTCAGATCAAACTGCGGCGTGATACCCTGGGCAAACTGCGCGGCGATTTCACCCAACACCGAAGCGAACTTAAAGCCATGGCCGCTCAGCCCGGTAATCAGCAGGGTGTTGTCATGGCCCGGCAGCGTATCAATGATAAAGTCTTCATCCGGGGTGTTGTCGTAGGTGCAGGCCGCGCCATAAAGCAGTCCACCGACGCCCGGGAGAATATTGCGCAGGAACGAGAAGGCTTCTGAGCCGTCCTGCGGGCACGCGCCAAAGGGTTTGCGCTCCTCCGGTGAGGAGATGACCTGCCCGCCGTTGTGTTTACCAATCTTGAGGGCGTCCTTCTCGGAAGGGAAACCGTAGAACTGATCGCCGTTGGGTAACTCGCCGGTAAACGCCGGGAATTTGTTTTGCGCGCTGTAACGCCCGTCCGACTGGAACCAGGAGAAGACCTTGCGCACTGGCTGGATCGGCAGGTCCGGGAGCAGGCGGGTAACCCAGGTTCCTGCGCTGATAAGCAGGCGGGAAGCCGAATACTCTCCGTCTACGGTTTTCACCGTAACGCCGTTTGCATCATGCGTGATGGCCTCAACGGGGCAGTTGAACAGCTGCGCGCAGCCCGCTTTGGCGGCAAGATCGATCCAGGTTTTGATCGCCGTTTCACAGTGCAGCACGCCGGAGTTGGCTTCAAAGAGGCCGATATAATCCTCCGGGACGGTAATTTCTGGCCAGCGTGCTGTGATAGCCGACGCATCCAGCTTCTCAACGTCAAGATTAAACGCCTTCGCGCTGCGTTCGACATTGGCGAGAAATTCCGAACGAGCCGGACCAAGGTTGATGACCCCCGTCCGCTCGAAAACACGCTCTTCGGTCTGTTTTGCCAGCTCGTCCCACAGCGTCTGCGCGCGAAGCACCAGCGGAACGTAGCGCTCGCCCTCGCCATAGGCGTGGCGAATGAGGCGTGTGTCGCCATGATGGCTGCCTTCGCTGTGCGGCGGCAGGTGGGCGTCAATCATCAGGACGTTTAGCCCTGCCTGCGTTGCGTAATAACCGGCGGCCGATCCAACGGAGCCGCTACCAATAATGATTAAGTCGTATCTCATATGCATCTCGTAAACTTACGGTTTGTTAGCAGAGTAATTAACAACGCGGGCGCAAACAAGCGGGAAATAAATAAGGCACCGCGAGGGTGCCTGTTGAGTGAAAAGTGGGCATACGGTTAGTGCCGTTTATACTCATTTTCCTGATAGTCGCCAGATTCTATTTTTGCAATGCCTGCCTCTAAAATAGAAATAAACTGACGGGCGACGTCTGTTGTTAGCCACAGCGTCTGTCCAACTTCCGCTTCGTCACGGTTGAGTTGATTTGGGGTCTGGTAGTGCAAACGCAGCATCAGCGCATCGTAGCTATCTACGGTACTGATATCCCAGCCTACAAGCGGATGGGTCTGGATGACTTCGTTATTCTTTTCCATTATAACCCCCTAAATGCGTGTTAGAAGACAACGGCTCTGAGGTTCAATGCATGTTTTTCTGAAAGCTTCTTCAGTATACCAAGTAATAAGGGTTCCAACGGGAAAAATAAACAGGTAGCAACACATTTTTCTGCTTTTTAGGATTGTTCGAACAATAAAACACCATGTCGTTCACGATTTTCTAAGAAGATGCTGAATTAATTTGAACGTCAGGAATGACAGGCAAAAAAAAGCCGGGGCGACCCGGCAAAAAAACACAATGAGGGAGCAGTGTTAATCGGTAATGAACCAGTCGTCTGCGCTTTCCCACGTTTCCTGCAGGATTTCGCTGATGCGATCTTTATCTTCTTTTGCGGCACCCATGACGGAAAGGTTGTTCGCTGCGGCGTAACGAACCGTTACGGCGCCCGCGTTATCGGGAAAAGTGTTGTTAATACGACGGGATAATTCGCCTGCCAGTGCATCAAGCGCGCCGGCAGGCAGAACGGTAGTTTTGGCTATGGTGACTTCAATACGCATAAATGCCCCCTGTGTAATATACTGTTTATTTATACAGGCATATTATCGGTTTGACAACAAGGGGCGTTGATTTTTTAGCGTTTTACCGTCCAGTTTACGGTTTCACCTGCCAGGAAGGGGATCAGCGCGTCATCCGTCAGCGCAATGGACTCCTCAACCTGGCTCGCTTTACGCTCCAGCTCAATGAAGGTCTCATTGACCGGCAGGCCGTAGAAGCGCGGGCCGTTGAGGGAGCAGAACGCTTCGAAATGCTCCAGCGCGTTCATCTCTTCAAATACGGTTGCGTAGCTGGCAAGGGCCGTTGGAGCGTTGAAACAGCCCGCGCAGCCGCAGCTTGCCTCTTTGCGATGGCGGGCGTGAGGCGCGGAGTCCGTGCCAAGGAACGCACGCGTGAATCCGCTGGCGACCAGCTCGCGCAGCGCCTGCTGGTGAACGTTGCGCTTGAGGATCGGCAGGCAGTACAGGTGAGGGCGCACCCCGCCCACCAGCATATGGTTACGGTTAAACATCAGATGCTGTGGGGTGATGGTCGCGGCGATCAGCTCGTTGCCGTCGCGAACATACTCTGCCGCGTCTTTGGTGGTGATATGCTCAAAGACGACCTTAAGCGCCGGCAGACGCTGGCGCAGAGGCTCCATCACGGTCTCGATGAAACGGGCTTCACGGTCAAAGATGTCAATCTCCGCATGCGTTACTTCGCCGTGTACCAGCAGCGGCATGCCCAGCTTCTGCATACGCTCCAGAACCGGCATGATGGCATCAATGCTGGTGACGCCGTGGCTGGAGTTGGTGGTGGCGTTCGCCGGGTAGAGTTTCGCCGCCGTAAATACGCCTTCGTTAAATCCGCGTTCCACCTCGTTCGGGTCCAGCGAATCGGTCAGGTAGCAGGTCATCAACGGGGTGAAATCATGTCCTGCCGGAACGGCATCCAGGATGCGCTGGCGGTAGGCTATCGCGGCATCGACGGTGGTGACTGGCGGAACCAGGTTTGGCATGACAATCGCGCGGCCATAAATTTCACTGGTATAGGGCACGACGGTTTTCAGCATATCGCCATCACGCAGATGGATATGCCAGTCGTCAGGGCGGCGGATTTTAAGAACCTGGGGTTGTGCAGTCATGGAAGCTCCGGCTTGTCAGGAATCAGTCATAAGGATGGCTGTTTTTGCCGGACACAAATCATAAGCGGAAACGTTTTCGTTTGCACACTTTTCCGTAAAAAAAAGGGCGCCGCAGCGCCCTTCAGGTTAATCGGTGAAAGGAATGATGATCTCTCCCGGCTTCACCTCTATCCCTTTTGCGTATTTCTTCGCGAGGGCTTCACCCTTGCTTTTGTCTTCGCTTAAGACGTACGCAGGCTGCTGATTAAAGTAGTTACGCAGCGACTGGTTCAGATAGGGCATCAGGGTTTGCAGAACCGGTGCCATCTTGTCCGGCGAAACCTGCGCATCGACCACTTCCATCTCCTGCAGGAAAATCGCCCCTTTCTCTTTATTGAAAACGGGGAGCGCCTTCAGCTTGAGCTTGATGTTGGCTTTCTGATTGCCAAATAGAGACGTCATATCAAGCGCGGCATCGCCTGCCAGCGTGACTTTATTCGGCTCTTCACGACCAATCTGGCTGGTGAGATTGGTGAGAACGATGTGGGCATCGGCCAGCCCCGGCACGCCAATGTCTTTAGAGAAATTGTTATGTTTTTCCAGCGCCTGATTAATTTCCTGCTCACTGACGGTATATTGCGTAAGCTGGTTACAGCCCACCAGCAGACCGCTGACGATAAGTGCGGCGGCAATGACAATTTTCTTCATAGTGTTCCTCAACGAAAAATCGGCGCTACTGTCCTGTTTCGTCAGTATGTCAGTGTGAAATGGCAGAAACCAGCAGAAAATACTGAGAAGTGTGGCGGGAGCATTCTCCCGCCGGAGGGAAGGGCTACGCGCCGGGTTCGAGCATGCCGCTCGCGCTGCGCTTCTGGCTGAACTGCCACCACAGGGCGAGAAGCGTCATGACGCCCACCACGCCGAGCATCATCCAGGGGAGCTCCGGCTGGTTCAGCGCTTTGCCGGCATCGAACAGCCAGCCGCCGCCGGCGTAACCCAGCGCACCGCCAAAGGCCAGTCCCAGGCGGCTGAAGCCCATATAGCTGCCGCGCGCACGCGCATCCGCAAGCGAGGCGCTCAGCGTTTCCCGGGCGGGCTCGGCGATGATGGAGCCGATGTAGAAGGTGCATATCAGCATGAAAAGCTGCTGGAGCGTGTTTACCAGACCGATAGGCATCATGCTCAGCGTCATCAGAAACAGACCGGCCATCAGGCGATGCTCCAGGCGAAAACGCCGTTCACTCCAGCGGGCGATGGGGTAAAGCAGCGTCAGCGACAGGCAGGCTTCGATGGCGTACATCCATTTCACGGCTGCAGGCGTGCCCGCAATATCGTTCACCATGATTGGCAGCATCAGCATCACCTGTACGCCCAGCATGTAATAGCCGGTCAGGGTCAACACGTAGGTGACAAAACGCCTGTCGCGAAGCACCCTTCCGAGCCCCTCGCGTACCGGCGCTTTTACCGTAGACAGCTTCCAGGCCGGGAGATAGAGACCGTTAAACAGCGCGCACAGAATAAACAGCACCGCCCCGGCCGCGCAGACCAGACGGAAATCGTACTGCAGCAGCCAGCTGCCCAGCAGGGCGCCAACAACCGCCCCGGCGCTGTCCTGCATCATCAGAATGGAGAAGAAGCGGCCGCGGTGCTGCGGACGAATAAGCTTTACCACCAGCGCGGTGCGCGGCGGGTCAAACAGGGTGCCCCCGATACCGGAGAGGAAGCAGGAGAACCACAGCAGCCAGGGCTCGTGGGCAACCGCCATCGTGGCAAAGCCTGCCGCGCGGAGCAGCATACCGGTAACGATCATCGGTTTAGCGCCAAAGCGGTCAGCGATCGCGCCGCCAAAGACGCCAAGACCCTGCTGGACAAACTGGCGTAGCCCCAGCGCAATGCCGACCATCAACGCCGCCCAGCCCATTTGATCGACAAAGCGGATCGAGATGAGGGGGAACACGACAAAAAAGCCGAGCACGACCAGCATGTTATCGACGAGCAGGAAATATTTACCCAGGCTCCTGGCCTGTGATACGCGGGACATTTTCCCTCCAGGGAAAATAAGAAGGTGAGCACGCTAACATTCTGCGGTGTCGCCGCGCTTTTTCCCACCCCTGCGCGCGACAATATTTTTTTATCAAAACGGTGCTTTGATAGAGAGTTCTCATCGAAAAATGTGAAAAGAGGTCAAAATGGTATGTCACTGTTTTCACAGACGGCACAGGCGCAGGTATAGTAAAGCTAATGGGTAAGCTGAAGCGACGGGAAGGAGTGGTATTGATGTTTGGCTATCGCAGTAATGTGCCAAAAGTGCGTCTGACAACGGACAGGCTGGTCGTTCGTCTTGTGCATGAGCGTGATGCCTGGCGTCTGGCGGATTATTACGCCGAGAATCGCCAGTTTTTAAAACCCTGGGAACCCGTTCGGGATGAGAGCCATTGTTACCCCTCCGGCTGGCAGGCGCGCCTCAGCATGATCGCTGAATTTCATAAGCAGGGCAGCGCGTTTTATTTCGCGCTGCTCGATCCGGAAGAGAAAGAGATTATCGGAATTGCCAATTTTTCAAACGTGGTGCGGGGTTCGTTCCACGCTTGCTACCTTGGCTACTCTATCGGCCAGAAATGGCAGGGGCAGGGGATGATGTACGAGGCGTTAACGGTGGCCATTCGCTATATGCAGCGCACGCAGCATATCCATCGCATTATGGCGAACTACATGCCGCATAATCAGCGCAGCGGCAATTTGCTGGCGCGTTTAGGGTTCGAGAAAGAGGGTTATGCCAAAGATTATCTGCTGATAGACGGAGAGTGGCGCGACCACGTTCTGACGGCGTTAACCACCCGAGACTGGACCGCAGGTCGTTAAGGAGAAAAGATGAAGTATCAGCTAAACGGTACGGAAGCGCGCGTGATTGGGTGCTTACTCGAAAAACAGGTCACCACGCCGGAGCAGTATCCGCTCTCAGTTAACGCCGTGACCATGGCCTGCAACCAGAAGACCAACCGCGAGCCGGTGATGAACCTCAGCGAGCATGACGTTCAGGACGTGCTGGACGCGCTGGTAAAGCGCCACTATTTGCGCACCGTCAGCGGCTTTGGCAACCGTGTGACCAAATACGAGCAGCGCTTCTGTAACTCTGAATTTGGCGACCTGAAGCTGAGCAGTGCGGAAGTGGCAATTATCACCACGCTGCTGCTGCGCGGGGCGCAGACGCCGGGGGAACTGCGAACGCGCGCTTCCCGCATGCATGAGTTCAGCGACATGCAGGAGGTCGAGCAGACGCTGGAAGGGCTGGCTGCGCGTGAGGATGGCCCCTTTGTGGTGCGTCTGGCGCGCGAGCCGGGCAAACGTGAAAGCCGCTATATGCACCTTTTCAGCGGTGACGTTGACGCCGCAAGCGTGGCGACGGAATCGGACCCCGCAATCAGCGACGACCTTTCAGCACGCGTAGAGGCGCTGGAAGAAGAGGTAGCCGGGCTGAAGCAGCGGCTGGACGCGTTGCTCGCACATCTGGGAGACTGACGGTGAAAAAATTACGTATTGGCGTGGTGGGGCTGGGCGGTATTGCGCAAAAAGCCTGGCTGCCTGTTTTAGGTGCGGCGACAGACTGGACCCTGCAAGGGGCCTGGTCACCCACGCGCGAGAAGGCAGCGCGTATCTGCGAAACCTGGCGCATCCCGTATGCCGCCTCCCTGCAGGATCTGGCCCGCGAGTGCGATGCGGTATTCGTGCATACCTCAACGGCAACCCACTATCAGGTAGTGAGCGACCTGCTCAATGCGGGAGTTCACGTCTGCGTGGATAAACCGCTGGCGGAAAACGTTCAGGACGCGGAGCGGCTGATTGAGCTGGCGGCACGTAAAAACCTGACGCTGATGGTCGGTTTCAACCGCCGCTTCGCGCCGCTTTATCAGCAACTGAAGGCGCGGTCAGGCACGCTCGCCTCGCTGCGGATGGATAAGCACCGTACCGACAGCGTGGGTCCGAACGATCTGCGCTTTACCCTTCTTGATGACTACCTTCACGTGGTGGATACCGCGCTGTGGCTGACCAACGGCGAAGCGCTGCTGAAAAGCGGCACTCTGGTCACTAACGAACAGGGGCAGATGGTGTATGCGGAACACCATTTTGCCGTTGAGCACCTTCAGGTCACCACCAGCATGCACCGCCGCGCAGGCAGCCAGCGGGAATCCGTTCAGGCGGTGACAGACGGCGCGCTGTACGACGTTACCGACATGCGGGAGTGGCGGGAAGAGAAGGGCAGCGGCGTGGTGACGCTCCCGGCGCCAGGCTGGCAAAGCACCCTCGAGCAGCGCGGTTTCGCGGGATGTGCCCGCCACTTTATCACCTGTGTGCAAAATCAGACGGTTCCTGAAACGTCCGGCGAGCAGGCCATTCTGGCGCAGCGCATTGTGGAAAGACTCTGGCGCGATGCCATGAGCGAATAACTCGCTGTAACATCTGCAGATAGTAATTCGTTGAAATCCGGTTAGACTAAGCGCCGCCTGTTGGCTTTGCCGGGTGGCGCTTACGCTTACCCGTCCTGGAAATCCGTATGGTTCTGGAAATTCACGTTAATGAACTTATTAAAATCGCTGGCGGCCGTCAGCTCGATGACCATGTTCTCTCGCGTACTCGGTTTTGCGCGCGATGCCATTGTGGCAAGGGTCTTTGGTGCAGGGATGGCAACGGACGCCTTTTTCGTTGCGTTCAAGCTGCCGAACCTGCTGCGTCGCATTTTTGCTGAAGGGGCGTTCTCCCAGGCGTTCGTTCCCATTCTGGCGGAATATAAAAGCAAGCAGGGTGAAGATGCGACGCGCGTATTTGTCTCTTATGTCTCCGGGTTGCTGACCCTGGCGCTGGCCGTGGTGACCGTCGTCGGTATGCTGGCCGCGCCCTGGGTGATTATGGTGACCGCACCTGGTTTTGCCGACACGGCAGATAAATTTGCCCTGACCTCGCAGCTGCTGCGCATTACCTTCCCCTATATTCTGCTGATCTCGCTGGCCTCGCTGGTGGGGGCGATCCTGAACACCTGGAACCGCTTCTCCGTTCCGGCGTTTGCGCCGACGTTTCTCAACGTCAGCATGATCGGTTTTGCGCTGTTCGCCGCGCCACACTTCAACCCGCCGGTGCTGGCGCTGGCCTGGGCGGTCACCGTGGGCGGCGTGCTGCAGCTGGCGTATCAGCTGCCGCATCTGAAGAAAATCGGCATGCTGGTGCTGCCGCGCATCAATTTTAAAGATGCCGGGGCGATGCGCGTAATTAAGCAGATGGGGCCTGCCATTCTTGGCGTCTCCGTCAGCCAGATCTCGCTTATCATCAACACCATCTTTGCCTCTTTCCTGGTGTCCGGTTCCGTTTCGTGGATGTACTACGCTGACCGTCTGATGGAGTTCCCGTCCGGCGTGCTGGGCGTGGCGCTGGGGACCATCCTGCTGCCGTCGCTGTCGAAAAGCTTTGCCAGCGGCAACCATGATGAGTACTGCCGCCTGATGGACTGGGGCCTGCGTCTCTGCTTCCTGCTGGCCCTGCCCAGCGCGGTGGCGCTGGGGATCCTCGCCAAGCCGCTGACGGTGTCGCTGTTCCAGTATGGGAAATTCACCGCGTTTGACGCCGCGATGACCCAGCGCGCGCTGATAGCCTACTCGGTGGGATTGATGGGGCTGATTGTCGTCAAAGTGCTGGCGCCGGGGTTCTATTCGCGTCAGGACATTAAAACGCCGGTGAAAATTGCCATCGTGACGCTGATTATGACCCAGCTGATGAACCTGGCATTTATCGGCCCGCTGAAGCATGCCGGACTGTCGCTGTCTATTGGTCTGGCGGCCTGCCTGAATGCCGGGCTGCTTTACTGGCAGCTGCGCAAGCAGGATATCTTTACGCCGCAGCCGGGCTGGGCAAGTTTCCTCGTGCGTTTGGTTGTGGCGGTGCTGGTGATGTCTGCGGCACTCATCGGGATGATGTACGTCATGCCGGAGTGGTCCCTGGGCACGATGCCCTATCGTCTGATGCGCCTGATGGCCGTGGTGGGCGTCGGGGTGGTAGCGTATTTCGCCACGCTCGCCGTGCTGGGCTTCAAAGTGAAAGAGTTTACTCGCCGTACGGCATAAACGCCAAAAGGGGAGTTCACCTCAGGGTGCTCCCCACTGCATGATTTGTCGCTGATGCGTCAAATCGAAATCTTTTTTACACCCGCAATACGCGCAGTCGCCGTCTGACCATCCGCGCCGTACAGTCCGGTTTCTTTATGCGGCTTCAGCACCTCAAGCGCCTGCTGATTGCGCTCAATCTGCCCTTCAAGCAGCCAGCCGTTATGCTGGTTGAGATCGCGCAGATGCTGGGTTTTTTCGGTAATGGTCTGCCAGCGCTCAACAATATCGTCATTGGCGCTGCGCTTCGGATCCTGCTCGGCGCGGCGCTGCTGCTCCAGATAATCCAGCGTCGCCAGCAGCGAACTCTTATCTTCAGTAATACGCTGCAGCGCGCTGCCGTTGATGTGGCCGGAAGAGAGATGCTGCTGTTCAGCGTCCATTACCGTTTTCAGGTCGTTCAGGACAACCGTCATTTGATCCAGTATTTCTGACAGTCGACTCATACGGTTAATTACTCTGTAAGAAACTCTGTGCTTCCTGAATCAGGGCGTCAGCGATTTTGCTGGTGTCCATTTTCAGCTCACCGTTGCGAATAGCCGTTTTCAGCGCTTCAACACGTTCCATATTGATATCGTTGCTGCCTGGCTGCATCAGTTTTGCCTGGGCATCGCTCAGGGTCACGCTGGTGCTGTTAGACGTTGACGGTTTTTCCAGACGCGTTTTCTGAGGGGTAGCGTCGTTCGTTTCGCGAGGCTGTACAGCGCTTACCGGCTTCAGGGCTGATGTACGATCAATGCTCATAGTGTTGTCCTCATCGAGGGTTCGCGGCGTTTGCGCCTGACATCATCATTAGTTGAATATTTATCGGCACGCGCCGCGGAATCTTTAAAAAGATTATAGGTTAATCAGAATATTCCCATCAGAATCGACGGTTCCGCTAACCACCTGGCCCGAGGACATTCTGACACGGGCGTTTTGCGCCACCGCAGCATTGTTTAACGCTTTCCCTTCACTGTTGATGCTAAAGCCATCTCCGTTGGCGACCACCATCACCTGCTGTCCTGCTTTAACACGCCACGCCTGGCGCAGCATTGAGAGCTGAATCGGCTGGCCCGGGGCGACGTCGCGCAGGCTGACGGCGTCCTGTGCCTGGTTCATTTCCAGCATTGTCCGTGGCGGAAGCTGGTCCAGGCGCCCGCGCTTAAGCGTCACGCTGTTTGCCTGGAGCGTGCTGCCACGCGCAATGGGGACGGCGGCGACAACATAATTGCCCGTCGCCTGAACTGCAACCTGTAAATAGCGTTTTTCGTTGGCGCAGCGTGCCAGCACGTTCACATTGCCCCATAGCTTCGTGGTCCCCGTCACGCTGAATGATGGTTGCTCGCAGGTCGGATACAGATTCGGCGGCGTACGGATGGTCACGTTAACTTCGTCGCTAAAGCCTGCCAGCTTCTGGGCAAAAAAATACGTCAGCGCATTCTGTAAATCCCCGGCCTGCACCAGAGGGCTAAACAGCAAGACGGTTGCCATCAGGCCACGTTTTAACGTTTGCATCGCAAGTTCCACCGTTTCCAGAGTTGGGTGAATTCTACCTGCAGTGGTTTTGCATCAACGGAATAAATAGCGACGCATTTTGCGCTTATTCCGTCGATAGGGGAGACCGGGTGAGATTTAAGCTGTGAACTGAAATTTTGCCATCAGCGGAGGAGACATGCTCGATAAACTCGACGCCGCGTTACGTTTTCAGCAGGAAGCGCTCAATTTACGCGCCCAGCGGCAGGAGATTTTAGCCGCCAACATCGCTAACGCCGATACGCCCGGGTATCAGGCGCGCGATATTGATTTTTCCAGTGAACTCAAAAAGGTGATGGAGCGTGGACGTGCCGAAGGAACGGGTGTTGCACTCGCCATGACATCCTCTCGCCATATTCCTGCTCAGGCGATGACCGCGCCAGCGACCGATTTACTTTATCGCATCCCCGACCAGCCTTCACTCGACGGTAACACCGTGGATATGGACCGGGAGCGTACGCAGTTTGCCGATAACAGCCTGAAATACCAGACGGGCCTGACCGTACTCGGCGGACAAATCAAAGGCATGATGAACGTCCTCCAGGGGGGCAACTGATAAATGGCCTTGCTGAATATTTTTGATATCGCCGGCTCGGCGTTAACCGCTCAGTCAAAACGGCTGAACGTGGCAGCCAGTAACCTGGCGAACGCCGACAGCG
Source organism: Enterobacter sp. KB-280D8 (assembly GCF_041399405.1). NCBI lineage: Bacteria > Pseudomonadati > Pseudomonadota > Gammaproteobacteria > Enterobacterales > Enterobacteriaceae > Enterobacter > Enterobacter sp. KB-280D8. Next base: position 76,231 of record NZ_JBGKEC010000002.1, on the reverse strand, counting down.
TGACCGGACCTGACGGTCAGCCTTATCGTGCTAAACAGGTTGTGTTTCAGGTCGACGCTGCGCCAGGTGCGGCAACGGGCGGCGTGAAGGTGTCTGACGTGGTAGAGAGCCAGGCGCCGGACAAGCTGGTGTACGAGCCCGGTAACCCGCTTGCGGACGCTAACGGATACGTGAAGATGCCTAACGTGGACGTGGTGGGCGAGATGGTGAACTCCATGTCGGCGTCCCGTAGCTACCAGGCGAACGTCGAAGTGCTTAATACCGTGAAGAGCATGATGCTCAAAACACTGACTCTCGGCCAGTAAAGGAGACATGCATGTCCATCGCCGTAAATGTGAATGATCCTACGAACACGGGTGTTAACAACACCAAAAGTTCGACAAGCTCCAGCTCCCTGACGGGAAGCAATGCCTCCGATTTGCAGAGCAGCTTCCTGACGCTGCTGGTAGCGCAGCTTAAGAACCAGGATCCGACTAACCCAATGCAGAACAACGAACTGACCACGCAGCTTGCGCAGATCAGCACCGTGAGCGGCATTGAGAAACTGAACACCACCCTGGGTTCCGTCTCCGGTCAGATTAACAGCGCCCAGTCCCTGCAGGCTGCAAGCCTGATCGGTCACGGCGTGATGATCCCGGGTACCACTATTCTTGCGGGTACCAGCACCACCGAGGGTACATCGACCACCACCACTACGCCGTTCGGCGTGGAATTGCAGCAGGCGGCTGACAAAGTGACCGCGACGATCACCGACTCAACCGGCGCCGTGGTTCGCACCATCGATATTGGCGAGCTGAAGGCGGGCGTTCACACCTTTACCTGGGACGGCAGCCTGACCGACGGCACGAAAGCACCAAATGGCTCCTACAAAGTCGCGATTAGCGCCAGCAACGGGACAACCCAGCTGGTGGCGCAGCCGCTGCAGTTCGCGCTGGTTCAGGGCGTGATTAAAGGGGGCGACGGCAACAAACTGGATTTGGGTACCTCCGGTACCACCACACTCGACGAAGTTCGGCAGATTATCTAAGCCTTAACACTTATCAGGAGTAAGTCATGGCCTTTTCTCAAGCGGTCAGCGGCCTGAATGCTGCGGCCACCAACCTGGACGTCATTGGCAACAACATCGCCAACTCCGCGACCTATGGTTTTAAATCCGGTTCTGCTTCCTTTGCAGACATGTTTGCTGGTTCCAAAGTGGGTCTGGGCGTAAAAGTTGCGGGCATCACTCAGGACTTTACCGACGGTACCACCACCAACACCGGTCGTGGCCTGGACGTTGCCATCAGCCAGAACGGTTTCTTCCGTATGGTCGATGCAAACGGCTCGGTGTTCTACAGCCGTAACGGCCAGTTTAAGCTGGACGAAAACCGTAACCTGGTGAACATGCAGGGGATGCAATTAACGGGTTATCCGGTTGCCGGAACGCCATCAACGGTTCAGACCGGTGCGAATCCACAGGCGATTAATATCCCGACCACGCTGATGGCCGCGAAATCCACCACCACGGCTTCCCAGCAGATTAACCTCAACTCCACCGATGCCGCTCCGACCGCCGCCTTCGATCCGGCTAACCCGGATACCTACAACAAAAAAGGTACGGTAACCGTCTTTGATAGCCAGGGTAATGCGCACAACATGAACCTGTTTTACGTCAAAGATGCGACCCCGGCTAACTCCTGGAAAGTGTACGCCCAGGACGGCAGCGTAGCAGGCAGCACGGCGGCAGTGGCCACGACGTTAACCTTCGATAATAACGGTACGTTGATTGGTGGTGGAAACATCAACATCACTACCGCGACTATCCCAGGTGCGGACCCGGCGACCTTCGCCATGAGTTTTGCTAACTCCATGCAGCAGAACACCGGTGCGAACAATATCGTGGCGACCAACCAGAACGGCTTCAAGCCGGGCGACCTGGTGAGCTATCAGATCAACGATGACGGCACCGTCGTCGGGAACTACTCCAACGAGCAGACTCAGGTGCTGGGCCAGATCGTGCTGGCGAACTTTGCCAACAACGAAGGCCTGAAATCTGAAGGCGATAACGTCTGGTCGGCTACCCAGTCCTCCGGCGTGGCGCTGCTGGGTACGGCGGGAACCGGTAACTTCGGCACGCTGACCAACGGCGCGCTGGAAGCCTCTAACGTGGACCTGAGTAAAGAACTGGTGAACATGATTGTCGCGCAGCGTAACTATCAATCGAACGCGCAGACCATCAAGACCCAGGATCAGATCCTCAACACGCTGGTTAACCTGCGTTAAGCGGCTAACAGGAAAGCGCAATGGATCACGCAATATATACCGCGATGGGCGCGGCAAGTCAGACGCTCAGCCAGCAGGCCGTTACTGCCAGCAACCTGGCAAACGCCTCGACGCCGGGCTTTCGCGCGCAGCTGAATGCGCTGCGCGCGGTACCGGTGGAAGGGCTCTCCTTGCCGACCCGTACGCTGGTGGCGGCATCGACCCCGGGCGCAGACATGACGCCAGGGCAGATGGATTACACCTCACGCCCGCTGGACGTTGCCCTGCAGCAGGACGGCTGGCTGGCGGTGCAAACGGCGGACGGCGGTGAAGGCTATACCCGTAACGGGAATATCCAGGTCAGCGCGACCGGCCAGCTGACGATTCAGGGGCATCCGGTGATGGGTGAAGCGGGCCCGCTGACCGTGCCGGAAGGCTCTGAGCTGACCATCGCCGCGGACGGCACCATCTCGGCGCTGAACCCGGGCGACCCGGCCAATACCGTTGCCCCTGTTGGTCGTCTGAAGCTGGTCAAAGCGGAAGGCAAAGAGGTGCAGCGCGGCGACGACGGCATGTTCCGTCTGACCCAGGCGGCCCAGGCTACTCGTGGCGCCACGTTACAGGCCGATCCGAGCATCCGCGTGATGTCCGGCGTTCTGGAAGGCAGCAACGTCAAGCCGGTCGAAGCGATGACCGACATGATCGCCAGCGCCCGTCGTTTTGAAATGCAGATGAAAATTATCAGCAGCGTGGATGAAAACGCGGGCAAGGCTAACCAACTTCTGTCTATGAGTTAACAGGACTCTTTATGATCAGCTCCTTATGGATCGCGAAAACTGGCCTGGACGCGCAGCAAACCAACATGGATGTGATTGCCAACAACCTGGCAAACGTCAGCACCAATGGTTTCAAGCGTCAGCGCGCCGTTTTCGAAGATTTGCTTTATCAAACCATCCGCCAGCCGGGCGCGCAGTCTTCTGAACAGACGACGCTGCCGTCAGGTCTGCAGATCGGTACCGGCGTTCGCCCGGTGGCGACCGAGCGTCTGCACAGCCAGGGCAACCTGTCTCAGACCAACAACAGCAAAGACGTGGCAATCAAAGGTCAGGGTTTCTTCCAGGTGCAGCTGCCTGACGGAACCTCTGCCTATACCCGTGATGGTTCCTTCCAGGTCGATCAGAACGGTCAACTGGTGACGGCGGGCGGTTTCCAGGTTCAACCTGCGATCACCATTCCGGCGAACGCCCTGAGCATTACCATCGGCCGTGACGGCATCGTGAGCGTGACCCAGCAGGGGCAGGCCGCGCCGATCCAGGTCGGACAGCTCAACCTGACCACCTTCATGAACGATACCGGCCTGGAAAGCATTGGTGAGAACCTCTACACCGAAACGCAATCCTCCGGTACGCCAAATGAAAGTACGCCGGGCCTGAACGGTGCCGGTCTGCTGTATCAGGGGTATGTAGAAACCTCCAACGTGAACGTGGCGGAAGAGCTGGTAAATATGATCCAGGTCCAGCGCGCGTATGAAATTAACAGTAAAGCAGTCTCGACGACCGATCAGATGCTGCAGAAACTGACGCAACTCTAAGGCGTAGCCCGGTGCGGTAAACCCCGCACCGGCTCCCTGTTTTCGAAGATGAAGGCAATGCAAAAAAACGCGGCGTTTCGTTATCCGATACTGACTGTTCTGGCTGTCACCCTCAGCGGGTGCGCTTTGATCCCGTCTAAACCATTGGTCCAGGGTGCGACGACTGCCCAACCCGTTCCTGGCCCTGCGCCAGTGGTAAACGGCTCCATTTTCCAGACCGCGCAGCCGATTAACTACGGCTATCAGCCGCTGTTTGAAGATCGCCGCCCGCGCAATGTTGGCGATACATTGACCATTGTGCTGCAGGAAAACGTCAGCGCGAGCAAGAGCTCGTCGGCGAACGCCAGCCGCGATGGCAAAACCAATTTTGGCTTCGACACCGTTCCACGCTATCTGCAGGGCCTGTTCGGCAATGCCCGTGCGGATGTTGAGGCTTCCGGCGGCAACACCTTTAACGGTAAAGGTGGCGCAAACGCCAGCAATACCTTCAGCGGTACGCTGACGGTTACGGTTGACCAGGTGCTGGTTAACGGCAATTTACACGTCGTGGGTGAAAAACAGATCGCCATTAACCAGGGCACTGAATTCATTCGCTTCTCGGGCGTGGTGAATCCACGCACCATCAGCGGCACCAACACCGTTCCGTCCACCCAGGTGGCGGATGCGCGCATTGAGTACGTCGGTAACGGCTACATTAATGAAGCGCAGAATATGGGTTGGCTGCAGCGCTTCTTCCTTAATTTATCGCCGATGTAAGCGAGGTGACCCATGTTTAAATCGATCTTCGCCGTGGCGCTGGTTCTTGTAGCAACGTTTGCCCAGGCTGACCGCATCCGCGATCTCACCAGCGTTCAGGGCGTCCGCCAGAACTCGCTGATTGGCTATGGCCTGGTGGTGGGGCTGGACGGTACCGGTGACCAGACGACCCAGACGCCTTTTACCACCCAAAGCTTGAACAACATGCTTTCCCAGCTCGGTATTACCGTGCCGGCGGGAACCAACATGCAGCTGAAAAACGTGGCCGCGGTAATGGTCACTGCCTCTTACCCGGCGTTTGCGCGCCAGGGGCAGACCATTGACGTGGTGGTCTCCTCAATGGGTAACGCCAAAAGCCTGCGCGGCGGTACGCTGTTGATGACCCCGCTGAAAGGTGTCGACAGCCAGGTCTATGCTCTGGCGCAGGGTAACATTCTGGTTGGCGGTGCGGGTGCATCGGCAGGCGGAAGCAGCGTGCAGGTGAACCAGTTGAACGGCGGACGTATTACCAACGGCGCGATCATCGAGCGTGAGCTGCCGACCCAGTTTGGCGCAGGCAACACCATCAACCTGCAGCTGAATAATGAAGACTTCACGATGGCGCAGCAGATTGCCGACACCATCAACCGCAGCTATGGCAATGCCACGGCGCTGGATGCGCGTACCGTGCAGATCCGCACCTCTACCGGCAGCAGCAACCAGGTGCGCATGCTGGCGGATATCCAGAATCTGGAAGTGAACGTGCCGGTGCAGGATGCCAAAGTGATCATCAACTCCCGTACGGGCTCCGTGGTGATGAACCGGGAAGTGTCGCTGGATAGCTGCGCCGTGGCGCAGGGTAACCTGTCGGTGACGGTTAACCGTTCTGCCAACGTCAGCCAGCCGGATACACCATTTGGTGGCGGCCAGACGGTGGTGACGCCGCAAACGCAGATTGATTTACGCCAGAGCGGCGGCTCTCTGCAGAGCGTGCGCTCCAGCGCCAACCTGAACAGCGTGGTGCGTGCCCTGAACGCGCTGGGCGCGACGCCGATGGATCTGATGTCCATTCTGCAATCCATGCAAAGCGCGGGCTGCCTGCGCGCCAAACTGGAAATCATCTGATGCTGACCGATAGCAAACTGTTGACCAGTGCCGCCTGGGACGCCCAGTCGCTCAACGAACTGAAAACCAAAGCAGGTAAAGACCCGGCGGCGAATATCCGTCCGGTCGCCCGCCAGGTAGAGGGGATGTTTGTCCAGATGATGCTGAAAAGCATGCGCGAAACCCTGCCGAAAGACGGGATGTTCAGCAGCGATTCAACGCGTCTTTACACCAGCATGTATGACCAGCAGATTGCGCAGCAGATGACCGCCGGTAAAGGCCTCGGTCTGGCTGACATGATTGTCAAACAGACCGCCGCCGCACAGGGTGTTCAGCCAGAAGAGCAGCCGCAGCAGGTGCCGATGAAGTTCGATCTGGAAACGGTGACCAGTTATCAGAACCAGGCGCTGACGCAGATGGTGCGTAAAGCGATACCGAAGGCAACGGGCAGCGGCGACGAGGCGCTCTCCGGTGACAGCAAAGACTTCCTGGCGCAGCTATCTCTGCCTGCGCGACTGGCCAGTGAACAGAGCGGCGTGCCTCACCATCTGATTCTCGCCCAGGCCGCGCTGGAGTCGGGCTGGGGCCAGCGCCAGATCCGCAAGGAAAACGGCGACCCGAGCTTTAACATCTTCGGCGTGAAGGCCACCTCCAGCTGGAAAGGGCCGACCACGGAGATCACCACCACCGAATACGAGAACGGTGCGGCGGTGAAGGTGAAAGCGAAATTCCGAGTTTACAGCTCTTATCTGGAAGCACTGTCCGATTATGTCGGGCTGCTGAGTCGAAATCCGCGTTACACCGCCGTTACGCAGGCGGCGACGGCGGAGCAGGGCGCTCAGGCCCTGCAAAACGCGGGCTACGCGACCGACCCGAACTACGCGCGCAAGCTTACCAGCATGATCCAGCAGCTGAAATCCATGGGCGAGAAGGTCAGCAAAGCCTATAGCGCAGATATTGAAAATCTGTTCTGAAAGTTCTCAAGTCCCGGTGGAGGTTGCCGATAACCTTCATCAGGACTCGTGTCTGAACGTATAAAAGGAACCCCCATGTCCAGTTTGATTAACAGCGCCATGAGTGGCCTCAGTGCCGCGCAGTCGGCACTCAATACCGTCAGTAATAATATTTCAAGCTACAACGTGGCAGGTTACACCCGCCAGACGACGGTGCTGGGTGCATCTAACAGCACGCTGACCGGCGGTGGCTGGGTGGGTAACGGGGTGTATGTCTCCGGTGTCCAGCGTGAATATGACGCTTTTATCACCAACCAGCTGCGCGCCGCGCAGACGCAGAGCAGCGGCCTGACCACACGCTATCAGCAGATGTCAAAAATTGACGATGTGCTCTCCGATACTACCAACTCGCTTTCCACCACCCTGCAGGATTTCTTTAAAAGCCTGCAAACGCTGGTGAGCAACGCGGAAGACCCGGCTGCGCGTCAGACGGTGCTGGGAAAAGCGGGCGGCCTGGTCAATCAGTTCAAAACTAACGATCAGTATCTCCGCGATCAGGATACGCAAGTCAATACCGCAATTGCGACCAGCGTTTCGCAGATCAACAACTACGCCAAACAGATTGCCAATCTGAACGATCAGATTTCCCGCCTCACCGGCGTCGGCGCGGGCGCATCGCCTAACGATCTGCTCGACCAGCGCGATCAGCTTGTCAATGAGCTGAACAAAATCGTGGGCGTGGAAGTCTCTGTTCAGGATAGCGGCACGTTTAACATCTCTTTCGGCAACGGCTATAGCCTGGTGCAGGGCAGCAAAGCTAACCAGCTGGCGGCCGTGAAGTCCAGCGCCGATCCTTCCCGTACCACTATCGCCTACGTCGATGAGGTTGCGGGCAATGTCGAGATCCCGGAAAAGATGGTTACCACCGGCTCGTTAGGCGGCTTGCTGACGTTCCGCGCTGAAGATCTGGATAAGGCCCGTAACACCCTGAACCAGATGGCGCTGGCATTTGCTGACGCGATGAACAAACAGCATGAGGCCGGCTTTGATGCCAACGGCGATGCGGGCGGCAAGCTGTTCGGCTTTGGTTCTCCGGCTGTGCTTTCTAACAGCAAAAATAGCGGCTCGGCGGTTGTCAATGCCACCGTTGCGGACAGCACCAAAGTTCAGGCAACGGACTATAAGCTGCAGTTTAACGGTACCGACTGGACCATCACCCGTACCTCGGACAAGACCAGTTTTACAATGAGCCCGGATGCCAGCGGCAATCTGTCGTTTGATGGTCTCAACGTGAACGTCAGCGGTTCGGCAAACGCTAAAGACAGCTTTACCGTGAAGCCTGTGTCCGACGTCATCATGAACATGGAACTGTCCATCAGCGACGAGTCCAAACTGGCCATGGCCGCGGTGCAGAACGGCGGTGAGAGCGACAACCGCAACGGGCAGAAAATGCTCGATCTGCAAAACAGCAAAGTGGTTGGCGGAAACAAAACCTTCAACGATGCCTATGCCTCGCTGGTCAGCACCGTGGGTAGCACCACCGCTTCACTGAAGGTAAGCAGCCAGACGAAAGCCAACGTGGAAACGCAGTTAATCAAGCAGCAGCAGACCATCTCTGGGGTAAACCTTGACGAAGAGTATGGCAACCTGCAGCGTTATCAGCAGTATTACCTCGCCAACGCGCAGGTGCTTCAGACTGCCAGTACGCTCTTCGATGCAATTATCAACATTCGTTAAGGTTGAGGTGAAAAATGCGTATTAGCACCCAGATGATGTACGAACAGAACATGCGCGGGATCACCGATTCCCAGAGCAGATGGCTGAGCTACGGTGAGCAGATGTCCACCGGCAAACGCGTTAATCGTCCGTCGGACGATCCTATCGCGGCTTCGCAGTCTATTGTTCTGTCGCAATCTCAGTCACAAAACAGCCAGTTCGCGTTAGCGCGCACCTTTGCCACGCAAAAAGTGTCGCTGGAAGACAACGTGCTGACCCAGGTGAACACCGCGTTATCAAGCGTGCGTGAGAAGCTGGTCTACGCGTCAAACGGCACCTTAAGCGATGACGACCGTCTCTCTCTGGCGACCGATATCCAGGGGATCCGCGACCAGCTCATGAACCTGGCTAACACGACGGATGGCAATGGTCGCTTTATCTTTGCGGGTTACAAAACCGAGAGCGCACCGTTTGATGCCGCAACCGGCACCTACAATGGCGGCACTGAGGCGATCACCCAGCAGGTTGATACGGCGCGAAATATGGCAATCAGCCATACCGGCCAGCAGATTTTCGAAAGCATTACCAGCAATGCGCAAGAGCTGCCGGGCGGAGGCTATGGCGAAACAAACATGTTTAAAATCCTTGATTCCGCCATTGATTCGCTGAAGACGCCGATTGAGAACGATCCGGCCGCGGCTGCCGCACAAAGCCAGACAATTTCCAACGCACAGATCGGTATTAAAAACGCGCAGAACAACGTCCTGACGGTCGTTGCGGATGTAGGCACCAAGATGAACGAACTGGAAAAACTCGATACCCTGGGTGACGACCGCGCGCTGGGCCAGACTAAGCAGATGAGTGACCTGGTGGACGTGGACTGGAATGAAGCGATTTCCTCTTACACCATGCAGCAGGCGGCCCTGCAGGCCTCTTATAAAGCGTTTAGCGATATGCAGGGCATGTCTCTGTTCCAGCTGAACAAATAACATCTTGACCTCTTGGAACATGTCTTGAAACTGGGCATGTTTTACTGCCCAATCCGCCTGGATTGGGCATTTTTTTATGCCATTTCTGCTGGTGCTGAGGCGACGCGCGCGCTTTCAATCAGGCGGATTGCCAGCGCAATGATACCGCAGACCGTTGCCAGCGCGACCACACCCGTCCAGCCAGCCAGCGTGTAAATATTGCTGCCTAACGCGGAACCCAACGCCATGCCGATAAAGATCACGGTAAAGAGCAGGGCGTTCAGGCGGCCACGAGCCCGCGGCTCAAGGCTGTAGACCAGGTTCTGGTGCGCGACCAGGCTGGACTGCAGACCCAGATCGAACCCGATGGCAGAGACGGCAATCAGAATCAGCTGTCCGTGAACCCCCAGTGCGGGCATCAGGAACATCAGGGCAAACGAGACGGTCACAAGGATTGCGCCAAGCTGCGTCACTTTCCCGGCACCCAGTTTATCCGCCAGACCGCCCGCCAGCGGTGCGGCTAATGCACCGGCAGCACCAGCAATACCAAAACCACCGGCGACGGCACTGCCGAGGTGATAGCGTTCCAGCAGCATGACTGCAAGCGTTGACCAGAAGGCGCTAAAGGCAATCGACAGAAAACCCTGGGCCAGCGCCGCACGGCGCAGAGCGGGATAACGACGCCACAGATGTTCCATCGAGCGCATCAGTGCGGGATAGCTCAGCGTGGAGTGAATAGCGAAACGAGGGAGCACGGCCCACATCACCACCCCGATAAACGCAATACTTGCCGCAGCCAGCTGGTACATCACGCGCCAGCCAAACGCTTCGCCCACCACGCCGCTGACGGTTCTGGAGAGCAAAATGCCCAGCAGCAGACCGGTCATCACCGTACCGACGGTTTTTCCCTGTTTACCTTCCGGCGCAAGAATCGCCGCTGCCGGGACAATATCCTGCGCCATGGTGGCGGCCATGCCGATGAGCAGACTTGCCAGCAGCAGGGAGTGGATCTGTCCGGTCAGGCTACAGCCCAGGAGAAACAACGCCAGCGCCGCACTCTTTATCAGGATTAACGTTCTGCGGTCGTGGCGATCGCCGAGCGGCAGCAGGAACAGGATCCCTAAGGCGTATCCCGCCTGGGTGAGCGTCGGGACCAGGCCCATTCCTTCGATACTCAGGTGAAGGTCTGCGCCCATCAGGGGTAGCAGCGGCTGGGCATAATAGATGGAAGCCACGCTGAAGCCTGCGCCGAGCGCCAGCATTAAGATGACCCAGCGGCTTACGGCATGGGCGGCAGTTGTTGTGTTCATAAGACGTTCCTCATTCATCGTGTGAGGCTATTTTTTATCAGTACGCCTTGCGACGGTAGCGGGTGCGGTGGTAAAACGCTTATACGTTGAACGTATAAATGAAAATAAGATGAAAAGAACTGAGCGTATAGACAGGGTGGAGCTAATGCGGACGTTTGTCCGCATTGTGGAGACCGGGTCACTCTCTGCGGCGGCACGGCAGCTGGACACAACCCAGGCCACGGTGAGCAGGCGGCTGCAGTCGCTTGAGACAATGCTGGGCGTGCGCCTGATGTTGCGAACGACCCACACGACGCGGCTTACGGATGACGGCGAGCGCTGCTATCAGCACGCCCGTCGGGTGATTGACAGCTGGCTGGCGCTGGAAGATGAGGTGGGACAGACGGAAGATGAACCTGTAGGCGTGCTGCGGGTGCGGGCACCGCACGCGTTTGGTCAGGATCAGCTCCTGAAACCGCTAACCGAGTTTTTGCAGCGTTACCCGCAACTTTCGATTGAGTGGATGCTCAACGATCGGTCGGCTGATTTCCTGGGCGACAACCTTGACTGTGCTATTCGGGTGGGAATGGAAGTCGATCCGGCGACCGTTTCCGTGCTGCTGGCCGAAGTGCCACGTTCGGTGGTGGCTTCTCCGGTACTGCTGGACCGTTTTCCGACGGTTAATACGCCGGAGGATCTGCAGCAGCTGCCCTGGATTGCTATCAGCTCTTTCTACCAGCGCCATGTGGAGCTCTTTCACGAGGCATCATCCGCTACCGCGCGAGTGAATATTACCCCACGCCTCAGTACCGACAGCCTGTATGTCGCACGCAATACGGCACTCACCGGGCTTGGCGTGGCGGTCGTATCCAGCTGGACGGTTCAGGACGATATTCGGGAAGGGCGGCTGGTGCATTTACTGCCAGAGTGGCAGCCGGCGGCGTTACCGGTGCATCTGGTTTACCCCTGGTCCCGCTATTATCCGGCGCGCTTGCGGCGATTTCTGGAACTGATGCGGCAGATCATGCCGGAGGTCACCGGGATGAGAAAGCCCGTGCAGCAGGCATAAAAAAGCCGACCCGAAGGTCGGCTTTTTACTTTTAGTGTCGTTATTCGACAGACTGCGGACGCGTCGCCGGTGCAGTCGCCTGATGCGTTGCACTGTGGCCGCCTGCAGCGCCTTTACCGTCGAAGCTGAACGCCGGGCGAACCCAGTCGCTGTGACGCGGGGCTTCAGGCACATACTCTGGTGCCGGAGCACGCGTCATTGGCGCTGTCGCAACGTGAGCTGGCGCAGGCGCGGCAACAACCTTAACCGGCTCAGGCTTCACTTCAGGCGCTTTCACTTCTTCGACAACCGGCTCAACCTGAATCTCAACGTCCTGAACGACTTCTTCAGTGGTGGTTTCGACGAGGGTTTCAGCGGCTTCTTCTACCGCGGCTACAGGTTCAGCCTCTTCAGCGACTTCCTCAGCCACCACGACATCCTCTTCAGCGATAATCTGCGGTGCGGCATCAACCGGCGCGGCAATCACTTCAGGGTGGGTGGTTTCGACGTCCACTGCGTGTGGTTCTGCCGCTTCAACAACCTGAGGTTCAACCACGGTTGCTGCTTCGGTCACCGCGTCTTCAACCGCTGCTACAGGGGTAATCACCTCTTCGGTAACAGCCTGTTCTTCAACAGCCTGCTCAAGGCGAGCGACCGGGTAACGGATCCAGACTTTGCCGGATGCCATTTCTGGCGACGCGCACGCTACGGTCAACGGCATTGGAGACTGAGTCGGGTAACGCTCGTCACGGTAACGACGACGACGCTGGCCGCTGACGCGCAGATGACGTGGAGAACGGCGGGAGCGACGCGGCATACCTGCGTTGTCACGGTTTTCACCGTTTTCATCCTGCTCAACGTTATTGTCCACGACGGCTGGCAGGTCAACTTTTGCAACCTGAGTACCTGTTGCGGTTTCTGCCGCTTCAGCCGCCACAACTGCAGTTTCTTCTACCGGAGCCGCACCGATGCGCACTTTCTGCGCCAGCTGGCGCTGCTTACGACGTGGCATAACCTGCGTACGTTCTTCCTGCTCGCCGTCCTGCTGCTCAGCAGGCTCTTCGCGGTTCAGGTTTTTAACTTCCTGCTGCGCCTGACGCTTCTCGTCGTTACGACGACGGTTGCGTTCGCGGCGTGGCTGCTGCTCGTCGCGCTGTTTGCTCTTCTCGGACTCATCGCCCGCCTGCTGGCGAATTTCACGATCTTCAACATTCTGCTGCTGTTTCTCGCGACGGTTGCGACGGTTGTCTTCGCGCGGCTCACGGCCTTCGTTGTTGTCTGAACGGCTGTCGCGACGCTCGTTACGGTCGCTGCGGTCGTTACGATCGCGGCGGTTGTTCTGACGCTTGCGACGGTCCTGCTGACGCTCAGGTTTGGCTGCTTTTGGTTCTTCCTTCGGCTGCTCTGGCTGAACGTCTTCACCCGCAAACATCTTCTTCAGCGCGCCGAAGAAGCGGCTTAGCAGACCCGGTTGCGCCGGCTGGGCCTTCGCGGCCGCGGCTTCTGGTTTCTGCGCTGCAGGCTTGGCCGCCGGTTTTTCAAGGGCTGCTTCCGGTGGTGCTTCAGGCATGATGAAGGTCGCTAACGCTGGCTGCTCAGGCAGTTTGCGCTCTGCGGGTTCTTCATCGGAAGGCAGCGCCATCTCTTCTTCATGCAGCTTCGGCAGCAGGTAGCTGAGGGTGCTGGTCTCTTCGCCTTTACGGACACGCAGCACGTGATAGTGCGGGGTTTCCATCTGATCGTTCGGCACGATGATGCAGCGAACGCCGCCCTGACGCGCTTCAATCGCACTGACCGCTGCACGTTTTTCGTTCAGCAGGTAGGAGGCGATTGGCACAGGCACAATGGCGTGAACCTCTTTGGTATTCTCTTTCAGCGCTTCTTCTTCAATCAGACGCAGGATAGAGAGAGACAGCGATTCATTGTCACGCACGGTACCGGTGCCGGAACAGCGCGGGCAGACGTGATGGCTGGACTCACCCAGCGACGGGCTCAGACGCTGGCGGGACATCTCCAGCAGGCCAAAGCGCGAGATATGGCTAATCTGGATACGCGCGCGATCCTGACGCACCGCTTCACGCAGGCGGTTTTCAACCGCACGCTGGTGGCGAACAGGGGTCATGTCGATGAAGTCGATAACAATCAGACCGCCCAGGTCGCGCAGGCGAAGCTGGCGGGCGATTTCATCAGCGGCTTCAAGGTTGGTGTTGAAGGCCGTCTCTTCGATGTCGCCGCCGCGGGTTGCACGCGCGGAGTTGATGTCGATAGCAGTCAGCGCTTCCGTGGTATCGATGACGATAGAACCGCCGGACGGCAGGCGCACTTCACGCTGGAAGGCGGACTCGATCTGAGATTCGATCTGATAGTGGCTGAACAGCGGGATTTCACCGGTGTACAGCTTGATTTTGCTGGTGAAATCCGGACGACCCAGCGCGGCGATGTGCTGGCGAGCCAGCTCAAGCACTTTCGGGTTATCGATCAGAATCTCACCGATGTCCTGACGCAGGTAGTCACGGAAGGCACGCACGATAACGTTGCTTTCCTGGTGAATCAGGAACGGAGCAGGGCGGCTTTCAGCGGCTTTCTGGATCGCTTCCCAGTGCTTCAGACGGAAGCTCAGGTCCCACTGCAGCGCTTCGGCTGATTTGCCGACGCCTGCGGTGCGTACGATAAGTCCCATGCCGTCCGGCAGTTCGAGACTTGCCAGGGCTTCTTTCAGCTCGGTACGGTCATCACCTTCGATACGGCGAGAGATGCCACCCGCACGCGGGTTGTTTGGCATCAGCACCAGATAGCTCCCCGCCAGGCTGATAAAGGTGGTCAGTGCGGCACCTTTGTTGCCACGCTCTTCTTTATCAATCTGTACGATAACTTCCTGACCTTCACGCAGAACATCTTTGATGTTTGGGCGGCCATGGGCGTTGTAGTTTGCAGGGAAATATTCGCGAGCGATTTCTTTCAGAGGGAGGAAACCATGACGCTCAGCACCGTAATCGACAAATGCAGCTTCAAGGCTTGGTTCAATGCGGGTGATTTTACCTTTGTAAATGTTCGCTTTTTTCTGTTCGTGTCCAGGACTTTCGATATCCAGATCGTACAGGCGCTGCCCATCCACAAGGGCGACACGCAACTCTTCTTGCTGAGTTGCGTTGATTAACATTCTTTTCATCGTAACTTACTCGTTATTCTTACATTGACGACAAAGCTGCGGGCAAGGTGACGCTTTCCGGGGTATGAACCGATGGCCTCGTGTCTGTTCACGTCGCCAACCTCACGGTTGTCGCTCGCTTAAGAGGCGCAGAGTGTCGGTTGCCTGTGTTTCATACGGAAACACAGCGCAATTATCAGGGGAATTGCCTGGGTAGAACTCTCCAGAGAACAATCCTTATACCGGGAAGTACTGCAACCCGCAGCCCGCTAACTGCCTGAAAGATCAATACGTCTTACGCCATTGCTGCGTTGATGATCGGTCAGACAAAATTGGTCATTCCGTCGACATCCTTACAAAACCCGGATTTAACGCGGAAAACAGCCTCATTATTCCACTGCTCGCCAGGTTATAGCAAGATGACTTTTACCAATTATCACCCGGTTACTCACAGTTTCTTCACCTCAAGGTGGTGATTGGTTTAATAACCACCAAATCGATTGCGTGAAACAGGGCGCAGGCCGGATAAAAGTAAATATAAGCATAGAAAAATGAGTGGCGCTAATGGCTGACGATATTTAGAATCGCCAACCATGAAAACAGAGACTCCAGCCGTAAAAATGGTTGCTATCGCGGATGACTACGCGGGGCAACGTATCGATAACTTCTTGCGCACCCAACTGAAGGGCGTGCCAAAGAGTATGATTTACCGCATCCTGCGTAAGGGCGAGGTGCGGGTGAACAAAAAACGCGTGAAGCCTGAGTATAAGCTCGAAGCGGGCGATGAGGTGCGTATTCCACCGGTGCGCGTGGCAGAACGCGAAGAAGAGGTGGTTTCTCCGAAGCTGCAAAAAGTCGCGGCCCTGAGCGATGTTATCCTTTATGAGGACGATCATATTCTGGTGCTCAATAAGCCATCGGGTACCGCCGTCCACGGTGGTAGCGGACTGAGCTTCGGCGTGATTGAAGGGTTACGTGCGCTGCGTCCGGAAGCCCGTTTCCTCGAACTGGTTCACCGTCTGGACCGTGATACCTCAGGCGTGCTGCTGGTAGCGAAAAAGCGTTCTGCGCTGCGTTCCCTGCACGAGCAGCTGCGCGAGAAGGGAATGCAGAAAGATTATCTGGCGCTGGTGCGCGGTCAGTGGCAGTCCCACGTGAAGGTGGTGCAGGCGCCGCTGCTGAAGAACATTCTGCAAAGCGGCGAGCGCATTGTCCGCGTGAGCCAGGAAGGGAAACCGTCTGAGACGCGCTTTAAGGTTGAAGAGCGCTATGAGTTTGCCACGCTGGTGCGCTGCAGTCCGGTGACGGGACGTACTCACCAGATTCGCGTCCATACGCAGTTTGCGGGCCATCCGATTGCGTTTGATGACCGCTACGGCGACCGCGAATTTGATAAACAGCTGGCGGGCACGGGGCTGTCGCGTCTGTTCCTGCATGCGGCCGCGCTAAAGTTTACCCATCCTAATACCGGTGAAATTATCCGTATTGAAGCGCCGCTGGATGAGCAGTTGAAACGCTGCCTGAAGGTTCTGCGCGGCTGATTATGCCTTCCTCCCTCTCCCTGTGGGAGAGGGCCGGGGTGAGGGCATCAGGCCGCAACGTCCCAGTCATATTGTCAGCGGATTACACTCTTCACGCCTTAACATCTGGCACAAGGCAATCAGCGGCAATCCCACCAGTGTGTTCGGATCCCGACCGTCCAGTTTGTCGAACAGCGCAATCCCCAGTCCTTCACTTTTAAAGCTTCCCGCACAGTTCAGTGGATGTTCCCGGCGCACGTAATCCGTAATCTCCTGCTCGCTTAAATGGCGGAAGTGCACGTCGAACGGCTCGCATTCGGTTTGCAGATGGCCGGAGGCGGAGTTATAGAGCGCCAGGCCCGTATAAAAGGTCACGATACTGCCACGCGCGCGCAGAAGTTGCTGGCAGGCGTTCTCTTCCGTATGGGGCTTGCCGGTGATTTCGCCATCCAGCACGCAAACCTGATCGGAGCCTATAATCAGATGTGCAGGATAACGTGCGGCCAGCGATTGTGCTTTCTCCTTCGCAAGACGCGTCACCAGATGACGCGGCGACTCGCCCGGCTGCGGCGTCTCATCAACGTCCGGCGCGGCGCATTCAAACGGGATCCCGAGCTTTTCCAGCAGCATTCGACGGTAGGGGGACGTGGAAGCAAGTACGAGATTTGGCATATTTTTATCACCAGATATAGCGTATCGATGCCAGCCATTTTAAACTACAGGCCGCAATGTGTGCGAATAATTGGCAAAGTGTGCGAATAATTGGCAAAAGGCAGCTCTGGTTGCCTTTTTCTTTGACTCTATGACGTTACAAAGTTAATATGCGCGCCCTATGCAAAAGGTAAAATTACCCCTGACTCTTGATCCGGTTCGTACGGCTCAAAAACGCCTCGATTACGAAGGTATCTATACTTCCGATCAGGCCGAGCGTATTGCCGAATCTGTAGTCAGTGTGGACAGTGATGTAGAATGCTCCATGTCGTTCGCTATCGACAACCAGCGTCTCGCCGTTTTAACCGGTGATGCGAAGGTAACGGTAACGCTCGAGTGTCAGCGTTGCGGGAAACCGTTTGTACAGCATGTTCACACAACGTATTGTTTCAGTCCGGTTCGTTCTGACGAACAGGCTGAAGCACTCCCGGAAGCGTACGAGCCGATTGAGGTTAACGAATTCGGTGAAATCGATCTTCTGGCTCTGGTTGAAGATGAAATCATCCTCTCCTTGCCAGTAGTTCCGGTGCATGATTCTGAACACTGTGAAGTGTCCGAGGCGGACATGGTCTTTGGGAAACTGCCTGATGAAGCGCAAAAACCAAACCCATTTGCCGTATTAGCCAGCTTAAAGCGTAAGTAATTGAGGAGTAAGGTCCATGGCCGTACAACAGAATAAACCAACCCGTTCCAAACGTGGCATGCGTCGTTCCCATGACGCGCTGACCGCAGTTACCAGCCTGTCTGTAGACAAGACTTCTGGTGAGAAACACCTGCGTCACCACATCACCGCTGACGGTTTCTACCGCGGCCGCAAGGTTATCACTAAGTAATCACGCGTCAGCGTGATTAGGCTTAGTGAGGATTTCCCCGTGCAAACGGGGAAGTTACCGAACCAGGCTGCGACGATACCTTGACACGTCTAACCCTGGCGTTAGATGTCATGGGGGGAGATTTCGGCCCTTCCGTGACAGTGCCTGCAGCATTGCAGGCACTGAATTCTAATTCGCAACTCACACTTCTTTTAGTCGGCAATCCCGACACAATCACGCCATTACTTGCAAAAGCTGACTTTGAACAACGTTCGCGTCTGCAGATTATTCCTGCGCAGTCAGTTATTGCCAGTGATGCCCGGCCCTCGCAGGCGATTCGCAATAGCCGCGGCAGTTCTATGCGCACCGCGCTGGAACTGGTGAAAGAAGGGCGAGCGCAGGCTTGCGTCAGTGCCGGCAATACCGGCGCGCTGATGGGGCTGTCGAAATTACTGCTCAAGCCGATTGAGGGCATTGAGCGACCGGCGCTGGTGACGGTGTTACCGCATCAGCAGAAGGGAAAGACGGTGGTGCTCGATTTGGGCGCTAACGTGGATTGTGATAGTACCATGCTGGCTCAGTTCGCCGTGATGGGGTCGGTGCTGGCAGAAGACGTGGTCGGGATTAGCAATCCCCGCGTTGCGTTATTGAATATTGGTGAAGAAGAGACCAAAGGCCTGGACAGCATTCGCGAAGCTGCTGAAATGCTCAAACAGGTTCCCTCCATCAACTATATTGGATATCTCGAAGCCAATGAGTTGCTGACGGGAAAAACGGATGTTCTGGTGTGCGATGGCTTCACCGGAAACGTAACGTTGAAGACCATGGAAGGGGTCGTGCGCATGTTCCTTTCTCTGCTGAAATCTCAGGGAGAAGGCAAAAAAAGCGCCTGGTGGTTGATTTTATTGAAGCGTTGGTTACAAAAGAGCCTGACGCGGCGATTCAGTCACCTCAACCCCGACCAGTATAATGGCGCCTGTCTGTTAGGATTGCGCGGCATCGTGATTAAGAGTCATGGCGCCGCCAATCAGCGAGCATTTTCTGTCGCCATTGAACAGGCAGTGCAGGCGGTGCAGCGACAAGTCCCTCAGCGGATTGCCGCTCGCCTGGAATCTGTATTAGCTAAAAGTGACTGAGCGTACATGTATACGAAGATTTTAGGTACCGGCAGCTACCTGCCAAAACAAGTGCGTACCAACGCCGATCTGGAAAAAATGGTAGATACGTCTGACGAGTGGATTGTCACGCGCACAGGTATCCGCGAACGTCGTATCGCCGCGCCAGACGAAACCGTATCCACTATGGGTTACGAAGCCGCACAGCGCGCTATCGAAATGGCGGGTATCGATAAAGAAGAGATTGGCTTGATCGTGGTTGCCACGACGTCTGCCACGCATGCTTTCCCAAGCGCGGCGTGTCAGGTGCAAAACATGCTCGGCATTAAAGGCTGTCCGGCATTTGACGTCGCTGCCGCGTGCGCTGGCTTCACCTATGCCCTGAGCGTTGCCGATCAGTACGTGAAATCCGGTGCCGTTAAATATGCGTTGGTAATCGGTGCTGACGTGCTGGCGCGCACCTGCGATCCAACCGATCGTGGAACGATCATTATTTTCGGTGATGGTGCTGGTGCGGTGCTGCTGGGGCAGTCCGAAGAGCCGGGTATCATCTCTACGCATCTGCATGCCGATGGCAGCTATGGCGAACTGCTGACCCTGCCTAACGCCGATCGCGTTAATCCGGACAACTCGATTTACCTGACCATGGCAGGGAACGAGGTGTTCAAGGTTGCGGTGACAGAGCTTGCACACATCGTTGATGAAACGCTGGAAGCGAATAACCTTGAGCGTTCCGCGCTTGACTGGCTGGTACCGCATCAGGCGAACCTGCGTATCATCAGTGCGACCGCCAAAAAGCTGGGCATGTCGATGGATAACGTTGTGGTGACGCTGGATCGTCACGGCAACACCTCTGCAGCGTCGGTACCGTGCGCATTTGATGAAGCGGTACGCGACGGACGAATCAAACGGGGCCAGTTGGTCTTGCTTGAAGCCTTCGGTGGCGGGTTCACCTGGGGTTCCGCGCTGGTTCGTTTCTAGGATAAGGAATAAAAAATGACGCAATTTGCTTTTGTGTTCCCGGGCCAGGGTTCTCAAACCGTTGGGATGTTGTCTGAAATGGCAGCAAACTACCCGGTCATTGAAGAGACTTTTCGTGAAGCTTCTGATGCGCTGGGTTATGATCTGTGGGCACTGACCCAACAGGGGCCGGCCGAAGAGCTGAACAAAACCTGGCAGACTCAGCCAGCGCTGCTGACCGCGTCCGTTGCGCTGTGGCGAGTATGGCAGCAGCAGGGTGGTAAAGCGCCAGCGCTGCTTGCGGGTCACAGCCTGGGTGAATACTCTGCGCTGGTGTGCGCCGGTGTGATCGCGTTTGCTGACGCGGTGCGCCTGGTAGAACTGCGTGGTAAGTTCATGCAGGAAGCGGTGCCAGAGGGTACCGGCGGCATGTCTGCCATTATTGGTCTGGATGATGCCGCGATTGCAAAAGCGTGTGAAGAATCCGCTGAAGGTCAGGTGGTTTCTCCGGTTAACTTCAACTCGCCGGGCCAGGTCGTTATCGCTGGTCATAAAGAAGCGGTTGAACGTGCCGGCGCTGCCTGTAAAGCCGCTGGCGCGAAACGCGCGCTGCCTCTGCCGGTCAGCGTACCGTCTCACTGTGCGCTGATGAAGCCCGCCGCTGAGAAACTGGCGGCTGAGCTGGAAAAAATTACCTTTAACGCACCGACGATTTCCGTTGTGAACAACGTCGATGTGAAATGCGAAACCGCGCCGGAGGCTATCCGTGACGCACTGGTTCGCCAGCTCTACAGCCCTGTACAGTGGACCAAAACCGTTGAGTTTATGGCCTCTCAGGGCGTTGAGCACCTGTATGAAGTCGGCCCTGGTAAAGTCCTCACCGGTCTGACAAAACGTATTGTTGACACCCTGACTGCCTCGGCGATTAACGAGCCGGAAGCGATGTCAGCGGCACTCTCGCAATAAAAGAGGAATACCATGAGTTTTGAAGGAAAAATCGCCCTGGTGACTGGCGCAAGCCGCGGTATCGGGCGCGCAATTGCTGAAACACTGGTTGCGCGCGGCGCGAAGGTGATTGGTACAGCAACCAGCGAGAAGGGCGCTCAGGCCATAAGCGAGTATCTGGGTGCGAACGGTAAAGGTCTGGTACTGAATGTGACCGAACCTGCATCTATCGAATCTGTTCTGGAAAATATTCGCGCAGAGTTTGGCGAGGTGGATATTCTGGTCAATAATGCCGGGATCACACGCGACAACCTTCTGATGCGAATGAAAGATGATGAGTGGAACGATATTATCGAAACCAACCTGTCATCTGTATTCCGTCTGTCAAAAGCGGTAATGCGCGCTATGATGAAAAAGCGTCATGGTCGTATTATCACTGTTGGTTCTGTGGTTGGTACCATGGGAAATGCTGGTCAGGCTAACTACGCTGCGGCGAAAGCGGGTCTGATTGGTTTCAGTAAGTCGCTGGCGCGTGAAGTCGCGTCCCGCGGTATTACTGTAAACGTTGTTGCTCCGGGCTTTATTGAAACGGACATGACGCGTGCGCTGACTGATGATCAGCGTGCGGGTACGCTGGCGGCAGTTCCGGCGGGTCGTCTTGGCGACCCTAAAGAAATCGCCAGTGCGGTTGCATTTTTAGCCTCTGACGAAGCGGGTTACATCACTGGTGAGACCCTCCACGTCAACGGCGGGATGTACATGGTTTAATCACGATCGAAAATATTTGCGTTATTAGGGCAAATGGCCTCAAAATAACGTAAAATCGTGGTAAGACCTGCCGGGATTTAGTTGCAAATTTTTCAACATTTTATACACTACGAAAACCATCGCGAAAGCGAGTTTTGATAGGAAATTTAAGAGTATGAGCACTATCGAAGAACGCGTTAAGAAAATTATCGGCGAACAGCTGGGCGTTAAGCAGGAAGAAGTTGTGAACTCCGCTTCCTTCGTTGAAGACCTGGGCGCAGATTCTCTTGACACCGTTGAGCTGGTAATGGCTCTGGAAGAAGAGTTTGATACTGAGATTCCGGACGAAGAAGCTGAGAAAATCACCACCGTTCAGGCTGCCATTGATTACATCAACGGCCACCAGGCGTAAGTGAACATCTCCAGGCGGTCATTCGACCGCCTGAGTTTTATCTTTTTTAGTCCCACGAATCTCTTTTTTTATCCCTCCCTGGAGGACAAACGTGTCTAAGCGTCGTGTAGTTGTGACCGGACTTGGCATGTTGTCTCCTGTCGGCAATACCGTAGAGTCCACCTGGAAAGCTCTCCTTGCCGGTCAGAGCGGCATCAGCCTAATCGACCATTTCGATACTAGCGCCTATGCAACGAAATTTGCTGGCTTAGTAAAGGATTTTAACTGTGAAGAGATCATCTCGCGCAAAGAACAGCGCAAGATGGATGCCTTCATTCAATATGGAATTGTCGCTGGCGTTCAGGCCATGCAGGATTCTGGCCTTGAGATTACGGAAGAGAACGCAACCCGTATCGGCGCTGCTATCGGCTCCGGGATTGGCGGTCTTGGCCTGATTGAGGAAAACCATACATCACTGATGAATGGCGGACCGCGTAAGATCAGCCCGTTCTTCGTTCCGTCCACGATTGTTAACATGGTGGCAGGTCACCTGACCATTATGTTCGGCCTGCGTGGGCCAAGCATTTCTATCGCTACCGCGTGTACGTCTGGCGTGCATAACATCGGCCAGGCCGCGCGTATTATTGCGTACGGCGATGCAGATGCTATGGTTGCGGGCGGTGCTGAAAAGGCCAGTACCCCATTGGGTGTCGGTGGTTTCGGCGCGGCGCGTGCGCTCTC
The DNA here is from genome assembly GCF_041399405.1 of Enterobacter sp. KB-280D8. Classification (NCBI taxonomy): domain Bacteria; kingdom Pseudomonadati; phylum Pseudomonadota; class Gammaproteobacteria; order Enterobacterales; family Enterobacteriaceae; genus Enterobacter; species Enterobacter sp. KB-280D8. Next base: position 53,496 of record NZ_JBGKEC010000002.1, on the reverse strand, counting down.
TACCCGTAACGATAACCCTCAGGCGGCGAGCCGTCCGTGGGATAAAGACCGCGATGGTTTCGTGCTGGGTGACGGCGCAGGTATGCTCGTGCTGGAAGAGTACGAGCATGCGAAAAAACGTGGCGCAAAAATTTATGCTGAAGTCGTTGGCTTCGGTATGAGCAGCGATGCTTACCACATGACCTCTCCTCCGGAGAACGGCGCGGGTGCTGCGCTGGCGATGGAAAACGCGATCCGTGATGCGGGTATTACCCCGGCGCAGATTGGCTACGTTAACGCGCACGGCACTTCTACGCCGGCAGGCGACAAAGCAGAAGCTCAGGCGGTTAAGTCTATCTTCGGCGAGGCTGCCAGCCGCGTAATGGTCAGCTCCACGAAATCCATGACCGGTCACCTGTTGGGTGCGGCGGGTGCAGTAGAGTCTATTTACTCTATCCTTGCGCTGCGCGATCAGGCTGTTCCGCCAACCATCAACCTGGATAACCCGGATGAAGGTTGCGATCTGGACTTCGTTCCGCACGAAGCGCGCCAGGTTAGCGGTATGGAGTACACCCTGTGTAACTCCTTCGGCTTTGGCGGCACGAATGGTTCTCTGATCTTCAAAAAGGTCTGAGCCTGACTGCCCGAAAGCTATAAAAAAAGGTCCGCTTGCCGGGCCTTTTTTATTAGGGAAAATTCCCTTGTCCGGCTTATAACATCCTGCCAGACTGAGCCTCCACGCATAAGGAGCCACCATGTTTTTAATTAATGGCCTTGAGCAAGAAACGCTGCCGGCAAGCGACAGGGCAATTCAGTTTGGCGATGGCTGTTTCACCACTGCGCGTATTCTTGACGGTGAAGTATGTCTGTCTGACGCCCACATTCGTCGTTTACAAAAAGCCTGCGAGAAATTGCTGATTCCCTTCATCCAGTGGGACATTCTCGAACGCGAGATGCGTCGGCTGGCGTCAGGCAAAACAAGCGGCGTCTTAAAAGTTATCATCAGCCGCGGCAGTGGTGGGCGAGGGTACAACGGGTCCGCCTGTCAGCATCCCACGCGTATTCTTTCTGTTTCAGCTTATCCCGCTCACTATGCGCGCTGGCGTGAGGAGGGGGTGACGCTGACGCTGAGCCCGGTACGCCTGGGGCGAAACCCGATGCTCGCCGGAATAAAACATCTTAATCGCCTTGAACAGGTACTTATTCGTACTCATCTTGAACAGACGGACGCCGATGAGGCGCTAGTTCTTGACAGCGAAGGGTTCATTACGGAATGCTGTGCGGCTAATTTATTCTGGCGGAAGGGCCGCGACGTATTCACGCCTTCGCTGGAACAGGCTGGGGTTAACGGCATCATGCGCCAGTTTTGTTTGCAACAGCTGGCACGTGCGGGCTTTTACGGTGTCGAAGTACACGCAAAGGAAGAGGTGCTGCTGACCGCCGATGAGGTCGTTATCTGCAATGCGTTGATGCCTGTTATACCCGTCCGGGCGTATGGGCAACAAAGCTGGTCTTCGCGCGAGCTGTTTACGTTTTTAGCCCCGATATGTGAGCAAATCAGATAGTCATGAAGAAAATGTTGCGCTTTGTCCTTCTCCTGATCGTTGCGCTGGGTATCACCGGCGGAGCGGGAGTATGGAAGGTTCGCCAGCTGGCGGACAGTAAAATCCTGATTAAAGACGAGATGATTTTTACCCTGAAAGCAGGTACCGGGCGGATGGCGCTGGGCGAGCAGCTTTACGGGGATAAAATCATCAACCGTCCACGCGTGTTCCAGTGGTTATTGCGTATTGAGCCTGAACTGTCTCACTTCAAGGCTGGCACCTATCGCTTTACGCCCGGCATGACCGTCAGAGAGATGCTACAGCTGCTGGAAAGTGGTAAAGAGGCACAGTTCCCGCTGCGTTTTGTCGAAGGGATGCGCCTGAGCGATTACCTTAAACAATTACGTGATGCGCCTTACATCAAGCATACGCTCAAAGATGACCGTTACGAGACGGTCGCCGAGGTGCTGAAATTTGAACATCCTGAGTGGGTAGAAGGCTGGTTCTGGCCTGACACCTGGATGTATACGGCAGGCACGACCGATGTGGCGATTCTTAAACGAGCACACAAAAAGATGGTCGCGGCGGTTGATTCCGCCTGGGAAGGGCGCATGGACGGGCTGCCTTATCAAGATCAAAACCAGTTTGTGACAATGGCCTCGATCATCGAGAAAGAGACTGCCGTTGCTGCCGAGCGCGATCGTGTCGCTTCGGTATTCATCAACCGTCTGCGCATCGGCATGCGTCTGCAAACCGACCCGACCGTCATCTACGGCATGGGCGAGAGTTACGCCGGCAAGATCTCCAGAAAAGATCTGGAAACGCCAACGGCGTATAATACCTACGTGATTAACGGTTTACCGCCGGGCCCGATAGCCACGCCGAGCGAGGCTTCGCTCAAAGCCGCGGCGCATCCGGCCAAAACTCCGTACCTCTATTTTGTGGCTGATGGAAAAGGGGGGCACACCTTTAACACCAACCTTGCCAGCCATAATCGCTCTGTTCAGGACTATCTGAAGGCACTTAAGGAAAAAAATGCGCAGTAAATACATTGTCATTGAGGGACTCGAAGGGGCGGGTAAAACCACAGCCCGCAACGTGGTGGTCGATACGCTGAAATCGCTCGGCATTTCCGACATGGTTTTCACCCGCGAGCCGGGCGGTACTCAGCTGGCGGAGAAACTGCGTAGCCTGGTGCTGGACATTAAATCCGTTGGCGACGAAGTTATCACTGACAAAGCCGAAGTGCTGATGTTTTACGCGGCCCGCGTCCAACTGGTTGAGACCGTTATTAAACCTGCGCTGGCCGAAGGCAAGTGGGTGATTGGCGACCGTCACGATCTGTCGACTCAGGCCTATCAGGGCGGTGGGCGCGGTATTGACCAGACGATGCTGGCAACCCTGCGTGATGCCGTACTGGGGGATTTTCGCCCGGACCTGACGCTCTATCTGGATGTGACCCCGGAAGTGGGCCTCAAACGCGCCCGCGCGCGCGGCGAACTGGATCGCATTGAAAAGGAGTCTTTCGACTTCTTTAACCGCACGCGCGCACGTTATCTTGAACTGGCCGCACAGGACAGCGCAATTCGTACCATTGATGCAACGCAATCTCTGGAAAACGTGACGCGAGATATCCGGCAGACCGTTACGCAGTGGCTACAGGAGCAGCAGGCATGAAATGGTATCCATGGTTGCGCCCGCACTTTGAACAGCTCATCGGCAGCTATCAGGCCGGGCGGGGGCATCATGCGCTACTGATTCAGGCGTTGCCGGGAATGGGGGATGATGCATTGATCTACGCCATCACCCGCTTCCTGATGTGCCAGCAGCCGGAAGGGCACAAAAGCTGCGGTAAATGCCGCGGCTGCCAGCTGATGCAGGCGGGCACGCATCCTGACTACTATACGGTTGAGCCTGAGAAGGGCAAAAGCGCGCTCGGTATTGATGCCGTGCGTGAAGTCAGCGAGAAACTGTATGAACATGCGCGACTGGGCGGGGCGAAGGTTGTCTGGCTCAACGACGCTGCGCTGCTCACCGAGGCGGCGGCGAACGCTCTGCTTAAAACCCTGGAAGAGCCGCCGGAAAAAACGTGGTTCTTCCTCTCATGCCGGGATCCGGGACGATTGCTGGCGACGCTGCGCAGCCGTTGCCGCCTTCATCACCTGACGGTGCCCCAGGAATCGTGGGCGCTGAGCTGGCTGGAACGAGAGGTGACAACGTCACAGGAGAGCGCGCTGTCTGCGCTGCGCCTCAGCAGCGGCGCACCCGCGGCGGCGCTGGCGTTACTGCAGCCTGACGTCTGGTCGCAGCGAGAAGCGCTCTGCCGGGCCCTTGAGGCTTCACTTAACACCCAGGACTGGCTGGGTTTACTGCCTGCGCTGAATAGCGATCGGGCCGTTGAGCGTCTGCACTGGCTGGCCTCCCTGCTTCTGGATGCGCTAAAAATCCAGCAAGGGGCAACGCTTCTGACTAACCCGGACGCGTGGCCCCTGGTGAACATGCTGGCCAGCCGCCTTACAGGCGCGTCTCTGCACGCTATCCTTCATGATGTTTGCGAGAGCCGCGAACAGCTTTTAACCGTGACGGGTCTTAATCGCGAGCTTTTGCTGACAGACCAGCTATTGCGTATTGAACATTACCTGCAACCAGGCGTTACGCCGCCTGTTTCCCATCTCTGAGAGAGACATTATGTTTTTAGTCGACTCACACTGCCATCTTGATGGCCTGGATTATCAATCCCTGCACAACGACGTGGATGACGTGCTGGCGAAAGCCGCTGCCCGCGATGTGAAATTTTGTCTTGCGGTGGCGACGACGCTGCCGGGGTATCGCTCAATGCGTGAGCTGGTGGGCGTTCGCGATAACGTGGTGTTCTCCTGCGGCGTTCATCCGCTGAACCAGGATGAAGAGTATGACGTAGAAGATCTGCGCCGACTGGCAGCAGAAGAGGGCGTCGTGGCGATGGGGGAAACCGGGCTGGATTATTTTTACACGCCGGAAACGAAACCGCGTCAGCAGGCGTCCTTCCGCAACCATATCCGCATTGGCCGCGAACTGAACAAGCCCGTCATCGTGCATACCCGCGACGCGCGCGCCGATACGCTGGCGATCCTCCGGGAAGAAAACGTGACGGATTGCGGTGGCGTACTACACTGTTTCACAGAAGACAGAGAAACGGCGGGTAAACTGCTTGATTTGGGGTTTTATATTTCGTTTTCCGGGATCGTTACGTTCCGTAACGCTGAGCAACTCCGTGATGCTGCGCGTTATGTTCCGCTCGATCGCATTCTGGTGGAAACAGACTCTCCGTATCTGGCGCCGGTACCGCATCGCGGTAAAGAGAACCAGCCGGCCATGACGCGAGACGTAGCGGAGTACATGGCCGTGCTTAAAGGCGTCAGTATTGAAGAACTGGCCCGCGTCACGACGCAAAACTTCTCTGCGCTGTTCCATATCGACCCCGCCCGCCTGCAATCCGTCTGATAAGCCTGTTTTTTTTAGGCTCGTAATTAATAAATAAAACGAGTAAAGTTCACCGCCTCATTTGGGGCGGTAACGGTCTTCTTAGAAACATCCAGACATGCTTTTTGTAAATTACTGAAAGTTTTTCGACCGCCTTAAGCTGAAACGTGATAGCCGTCAAACAAACTCAGAGGGAATTATTTTACTCTGTGTAATAAATAAAGGGCGCTTAGATGTCCTGTCCACGGCACGGTACTCCCCCCGGGCCAATGCGTGAAAGCGTAAAAAAAGCACAAATACTCAGGAGCACTCTCAATTATGTTTAAGAATGCATTTGCTAACCTGCAAAAGGTCGGTAAATCGCTGATGCTGCCAGTATCCGTACTGCCTATCGCAGGTATCCTGCTGGGTGTCGGTTCTGCTAACTTCAGCTGGCTGCCAGCCGTAGTTTCCCATGTGATGGCTGAAGCAGGCGGTTCCGTCTTTGCTAATATGCCTCTGATCTTCGCTATCGGTGTTGCGCTGGGCTTCACCAATAACGACGGCGTTTCTGCGCTGGCTGCAGTGGTTGCTTACGGCATTATGGTGAAAACCATGGCCGTGGTTGCGCCACTGGTTCTGCATTTACCGGCAGAAGAGATTGCCGCGAAACACCTGGCAGATACCGGTGTTCTGGGCGGTATCATCTCCGGTGCGATTGCAGCGTATATGTTCAACCGCTTCTATCGCATCAAGCTGCCTGAGTATCTGGGCTTCTTCGCGGGCAAGCGTTTTGTTCCGATCATCTCTGGTCTGGCAGCGATTTTCACTGGTGTGATCCTGTCCTTCATCTGGCCACCAATCGGTTCCGCTATCCAGACCTTCTCTCAGTGGGCTGCTTACCAGAACCCGGTTGTCGCGTTCGGTATCTACGGCTTCATCGAGCGTTGCCTGGTGCCATTCGGTCTGCACCACATCTGGAACGTTCCATTCCAGATGCAGATTGGTGAATTCACCAACGCAGCGGGTCAGGTGTTCCACGGCGATATCCCACGTTACATGGCGGGTGACCCAACTGCAGGCAAACTGTCTGGTGGCTTCCTGTTCAAAATGTACGGCCTGCCGGCTGCTGCGATTGCTATCTGGCACTCTGCTAAGCCAGAAAACCGTGCAAAAGTGGGCGGTATCATGATCTCCGCAGCGCTGACCTCGTTCCTGACCGGTATCACCGAGCCGATCGAGTTCTCCTTCATGTTCGTTGCGCCGATCCTGTACATCATCCACGCTGTACTGGCTGGCCTGGCGTTCCCAATCTGTATCCTGCTGGGTATGCGTGACGGTACGTCCTTCTCTCACGGCCTGATCGACTTCATCGTTCTGTCCGGTAACAGCAGCAAGCTGTGGCTGTTCCCAATCGTGGGTGCGTGCTATGCCGTTGTTTACTACACCATCTTCCGCGTGCTGATCAAAGCACTGGACCTGAAAACTCCGGGTCGTGAAGATGCAACAGAAGACAGCAAAGCAGGTGCGACCAGCGAAATGGCTCCGGCACTGGTTGCCGCGTTCGGCGGTAAAGAGAACATCACTAACCTGGACGCGTGCATCACTCGTCTGCGTGTGAGCGTTGCTGACGTTGCGAAAGTAGACCAGCCGGGTCTGAAAAAACTGGGCGCAGCAGGCGTGGTTGTTGCAGGTTCGGGCGTTCAGGCAATCTTCGGTACTAAATCCGATAACCTGAAAACCGAAATGGATGAGTACATCCGCAACAGCTAAGCTGTGACCTGGGGAGACTAAGGCAGCCGAATGGCTGCCTTTTTTATTGCTGTAGTTTGTTGTGCCAGGTGGCGGCTTAACGCTCAGAAGTCGTAGCTCGCGCTCAACGAGACGTTCAGCGGCGCGCCATAAACCACGTAAGAGCCGACGTAGTCGTAATACTCTTTGTCGAACAGGTTGTTAACGTTCGCCTGAACAGCAAAATCTTTGGTCACCTGATAACGGCTGAACAGGTTAACCAGCCCGTAGCTGCCTTGCTCTGCGCGGGATTGTCCCGCCGGGCCACCGTCCACATCTGTCCACACTTTGTTCTGCCAGTTTACGCCACCGCCTACCGTCAGCGCTGGCAGCATTGGCAGTTGATAACGGGTAAACAGCTTCAGTGTCGTGCGCGGCTGATCGGAACTGACAGCGTTGTCGTTCTTATCTTCCGCAATGTAGCGGGTTGCGCCGAACGTCAACTGCCAGTTATCGGTCAGGGCGCCGTTTAGCTCGAACTCAATCCCTTTGCTGACCACGCCGTCCAGCGATTCATAAATCGACTCACCGCTCGGCATGTAGGTATAGGTGTTGCTCGCCACGTTATCCTGTTCAATGCGGAAAATCGCCAGCGAGGTGGTGAGGCGGGTATTGAACCAATCCGCTTTTACGCCGGCTTCATAGCTTTTGCCCGTCGTTGGGTCGAGATAGCGTCCGCTGGCGTCACGCTTGTCCTGTGGCTGGAAGATGGAGGTATAGCTGACGTAGGTCGACCAGTCTTCGTCGATATCGTAGACCAGGCCCGCGTAAGGCGTTACGTCATCTTTGGTGCTTTCAAGACGGGTATCAGGAGAGCCCGCCGGGTTATAGCGAATGTTGTAGTTGGTGTAGCGCGCCCCGAGGATCAGGTGCAGCGGGTCGGCCAGCGAGAAGCGGGCGGAAGTATAGGCCGATGACTGGCGGATGTCGTCCTGGCTGTAGAGCTTCCACGGCGTCCACTGCGGATCGGCGATATTCCCGTTCCAGTTTTTGAAATTCCCCACGTCAACCATGCCGTACAGCGCATCCGGTATTCTGTTGTCATAATGGTTGCGCTGTCGGCTGAAGCTGCCGCCAAACATCATCTCGTGCTGACGGCCGAATAGATCGAAGCCGCCGCGCAGGAAGGCATCAACCGCATCCTGTTTGCGTTCACCTTTGTTCCAGCCGCCGTAGCCCACCATGCCCGCACCGGTCTGTTTATCGGGATAGCCGGACATATACATCAGCTTGCTGTCGAAGTTGGTCTCCGCGTGCATGCCGTTGACGTGCGCTTCCCAACCGTTATCGAAACGCTGCGTCAGGTTAGCGAAGATGCGGGTGCTGTCCTTGTCCGAGTAGGCCCAGTCAGGCGCGACGGTCTGGCTACGGCTGTAATCGGTTTTACTGCCGTCGCTGTACCAGGTCGGCAGCCCGCCCCAGGTCGGATCGGCGGTGTGGCTTTCCTGATACTCATACCCCACTGAGAGGGTCGTGCTGTCGGTGACGTCAGCATCCATCACGCCGTAAAGGAACTTCTTCCGGTAGTGATAGTTGTCCACGAAGCTGTCGTTGTCCTGATAGCCCGTAATCAGGCGTCCCCGCACCTTCCCGGACTCTACCAGCGGTGCCTGCAGATCCAGCACGTAGCGCTGTTTGTCCCAGCTGCCGTAGCTGACGGAGACATTGCCTTTGAATTCATTGCTGTCTGCATGTTTGCGCACCATATTGACGTACGCCGCCGGGTTGCCGGTACCGGACATCAGCCCGGTTGCGCCGCGGACCACTTCGATACGGTTGTAAATCGCGGTATCGGCGGCAGTGTCGCCGAAGTTCCACACTTCGCTGATGGAGGTTGGCAGGTCGTCAAAGGCGTAGTTGCTGACGAAAAATCCGCGTGAATAAAATACGGTACGGTCGCTGTCCTGGACCTGCGCCGTTACGCCAGTCGTGTTGTTTAACACCTGGCCGATAGACTGCAGGTTCTGATCCGCCATGCGCTGTTGGCTAATGACGCTAACGGACTGCGGAATATCGCGGGGCACGAGGAGCAGTTTGGTCCCCGTGGTAGTGGTCTTTACGCTGTAATCCCGATCCTGCCCGCTGGAGGCATCCGGGACGCTATCGAAACCGCCATCAACCACAACGGTATCTTCGCCTGTGGAGGCGGCAAAACTCACGGCTGGCATCAATGCCATGGCAATACAGGCTGCCAGCAACGAAGGCGTTGCGACAGACTGACGTTGCCCATCCCTGGTGTGATGATTGAAAGACATTATCAAACCCTTAATGAACGGTGAAGGTTAGCTGCGTCAGTCCCGAAGACACGGTCTGACGTCGTTTTCTATGTTAAAAATGCGCATGAAAATGCAAATGCGAAATATACGCATTGCTATTAACGCTGTAAACAGATGTGTCGAGCGGAACTGAAATAATGTTTCAGCTCGTTTAGACGCGCGAGCGGTCACTCTTCAGTCAGCTGATGAATAATCAACAAAGAATTCGGGGGAGGAGGTTGAAAGGACAGGAGAAACTCGCTCATACTCATGAATTGTGTCGCGCACTCATTCAGAGAGTGTGTTAACAGCGGACGCACCACGCCAGATTTAACAAAAAAGGAAAAGGTCATGGCCGAAGAAACGATTTTCAGTAAAATTATTCGCCGCGAAATCCCGTCGGATATCGTCTATCAGGATGAACTGGTAACGGCTTTCCGGGACATTTCCCCTCAGGCACCGACACACATCCTTATCATTCCCAATATTCTGATTCCGACCGTAAACGACGTAAAAACCGAGCATGAAGTGGCATTAGGTCGTATGCTGACGGTGGCTGCGAAAATTGCCGAGCAGGAAGGCATAGCGGAAGACGGCTATCGACTGATCATGAACTGTAATCGTCACGGCGGCCAGGAAGTTTATCATATTCACATGCATCTGCTGGGTGGACGTCCGCTGGGACCGATGCTGGCTCACAAAGGTCTGTAACATGTTTAAAGGGCGTATTGCAGCGCTGGTAATGACGATGATGATTGTAGGATGCAGCACGCGTCCGGCGATCCCCGTGAGCGATGAACAGACGCTGGTGATGGAATCCTCCGTGCTGGCCGCGGGCATTACGGCGCAACAGCCCGCGTTAACGATCAGTGAAATTAAGTCTTCTGCTTCCTCTGCGCTCTTTAACGAAACAAATGAACCTGTAACGGTCCACTACCGTTTTTTCTGGTATGACGTAAGAGGTCTTGAGATGCATCCGCTGGAGGCGCCGCGCAGCGTCACCCTTCCGGCAAGGTCGTCGGTAACGCTCTATGACAGCGCCAGCTATCTGGGTGCGCATAAGGTGAGACTTTATCTTTATCTCTAAGGGGTGAACCTTGATTAAAAATTTGAGCCGTTATGCGCTCGTGACAGCTTTCGCTCTGTTCCTTGCAGGGTGTGTGACCCGTACTGAACAGCCTGCGCCCGTGGAAGAGGCTAAACCGGGTACTGAACAGCCGACGACGCCAACGCAGCCGCAGCCAACCGTGCCGTCGGTACCGTCGATTCCGTCCCAGCCTGGCCCGATTGAACATCCGGACCAGACGTCACAGCCTGCGCCGCGCGTGCGCCACTATGACTGGAACGGTGCGATGCAGCCGATGGTCGGCAAAATGCTGCAGGCCCAGGGCGTGACGGCAGGCAGCGTGCTGCTGGTCGATAGCGTGAACAACCGTACCAACGGTTCGCTGAACGCGGGCGAAGCGACAGAAACGCTGCGCAACGCTCTGGCAAACAACGGTAAATTTACGCTGGTCTCTGCCCAGCAGCTCGCGGTAGCCAAACAGCAGCTGGGGCTGTCGCCGCAGGATAGTCTCGGCACCCGCAGCAAGGCGATTGGCATTGCCCGCAACGTTGGCGCACAGTATGTGCTGTACTCTAACGCGACCGGCAACGTGAATACCCCAGCCCTGCAAATGCAGCTGATGCTGGTTCAGACAGGCGAAATTATCTGGTCAGGTAAAGGTGCGGTTACGCAACAATGACAGCACGCGTGAAGACATTCTGACGCGCTTTTTTCCGCAGTACCGCCTTATCGCGCCGCAGGCCCACTCCGGGCTTGGCGGCGCGAGTTGCATTATAGCGCAGGGCGAGCACCGCCTGGTCTTGCGGCAGAATCACGATCCTTTCGCGCCCGCTTTCCATTTTCGCCGTCAGTTTCGCGCCCTCAGGCGTCTTCCGTCGGATCTCGTGCCGGAACCCCGTTTTTTCAGGCAGGGCTGGATGGCCGTCGACTACCTGGAGGGGGAGGTAAAAAGCGCGCTGCCGGACACGCAGGCGCTTGCGGCGATGCTGTATCATCTGCACCAGCAACAGCGTCTGGGATGGCGAATCACCTTACTTCCGCTGCTGGAAAACTACTGGCAGCAAGCCTCTCCAGCAAGACGTACCCCAGTGTGGCTTGCGCATCTCAAACGGCTGCGTAAAACGGGCGAGCCGCAACCGATTCGGCTCTCCCCGTTGCATATGGATGTGCATGCCGGGAACATCGTGCATACGCCACATGGAGCCAGGCTTATCGACTGGGAATATGCCGGAGACGGCGATGTGGCGCTGGAGCTGGCCGCGGTCTGGACGGAAAGTGAAGCCGCGCGGCAGAAACTCATCACAGAGTATGCCAGAGTGGCGCACTTTGACGCCGATGCGCTGGCGCGCCAGGTGAGACGCTGGCGGCCATGGGTCATCATGCTGATGGCGGGCTGGTTTGAGATGCGTTTACAGCAGTCTGAAGATAAACAATTTATTGCGCTGGCAGACGATGCCTGGCGCCGGTTACAAACGAAAGGATAAGAGAGGTGAGTGTGGGTCCAGTCATGTTGGATGTTGAAGGGTTTGAGCTGGATGCGGAGGAGCGTGAAATTCTGGCGCATCCGCTGGTGGGTGGCCTGATCCTGTTTACCCGCAACTATCACGATCCGGCGCAGCTGCGTGAACTGGTGCGCCAGATCCGCGCCGCGTCGCGCAATCATCTGGTGGTGGCCGTCGATCAGGAAGGCGGTCGCGTGCAGCGTTTTCGCGACGGTTTTACCCGCCTGCCTGCAGCCCAGTCTTTTGCCGCGCTGCTCGGCATGGAAGAGGGGGCAAATCTGGCTCAGGAAGCCGGCTGGCTGATGGCCAGTGAAATGATTTCCATGGATATCGACATCAGCTTTGCACCGGTGCTGGACGTGGGACATATCAGCGCCGCGATTGGCGAGCGCTCCTACCATGAAGATCCGCGTATTGCGCTGGCCATGGCGACCCGGTTTATCGACGGCATGCACGATGCCGGGATGAAAACTACCGGGAAACACTTCCCGGGCCACGGGGCGGTAACGGCGGACTCGCATAAAGAGACCCCTCGCGATCCGCGCCCGGAAGCGGAGATCCGCGCCAAAGATATGTCGGTTTTTCAGTCGCTTATCACCGATAACAAGCTGGACGCCATCATGCCCGCGCACGTCATTTACAGCGACGTCGACCCGCGTCCGGCCAGCGGCTCTCCGCACTGGCTGAAGACCGTTCTGCGTCAGGAGCTGGGTTTCAACGGCGTGATTTTCTCTGACGATTTATCGATGGAAGGGGCGGCGATCATGGGCAGTTACGCTGAACGCGGTCAGGCGTCGCTGGATGCAGGTTGCGATATGATCCTGGTCTGCAATAATCGTAAAGGTGCCGTTAGCGTGCTGGATAACCTGTCGCCGATCAATGCCGAGCGTGTTACACAATTGTATCATAAAGGTTCATTTAGCCGTCAGGAGCTGATGGATTCGGCGCGCTGGAAGACGGTCAACGCCCGGCTTGAAGACCTGAACGAGCGCTGGCAGGCACATAAAGCCAGCCTGTAAACCCTCCCGGAAGGCGTAGCGTGGTGAGAAGACAATGATCATCTATTTACACGGTTTTGACTCAAACAGTCCTGGTAATCATGAGAAAGTGCTGCAGCTGCAGTTTATCGATCCTGATGTACGGTTGATCAGCTACAGCACGCGCCATCCAAAGCATGATATGCAGCATCTGCTCAAAGAGGTGGACAAAATGCTGCAGCTCAACGTTGACGACCGCCCGTTGATTTGCGGCGTGGGGCTGGGTGGCTACTGGGCGGAGCGGATTGGTTTCCTGTGCGACATCCGCCAGGTGGTCTTCAATCCCAACCTTTTCCCGAACGAGAACATGGAAGGCAAGATCGACCGCCCGGAAGAGTATGTCGATATTGCGACCAAGTGCGTCAGCAATTTTCGGGAGAAGAACCGTGACCGCTGCCTGGTGATCCTGTCGCGTAATGATGAGGCGCTCAACAGCCACCGGGCTGCAGAACTCCTGCATCATTACTATGAGATCGTCTGGGACGAAGAACAGACCCACAAGTTCAAAAACATCTCCCCGCACCTCCAGCGCATCAAAGCCTTTAAAACACTGGGCTAAACCACAGCCTGCCACTTCAGAAACCCGGTCGCGAACGCGCACCGGGTTTCTTTTTGTCCAGAATTGTCTACTTTTAAGCCATCAAAACTTGATGCATATCAATTTTGGTATGACCAATGCGCCTGACGTGTTATTCTCAATGCACCTGAATGGTTTCAGTGCTGTAACCTGTTGTTAATTAAGGGTTATTTTCATAACTTTTAATTAACAATTGGTTAATAATTTGAGGGGGTCACGTTGACTACGCCATTGAAAAAGATAGTGATTGTAGGCGGTGGTGCTGGCGGGCTGGAGCTGGCGACACAGTTAGGCAAGAAGCTGGGGCGCGGTAAAAAAGCCAAAATTACGCTGGTGGATCGTAACCACAGCCACCTGTGGAAACCGCTGCTGCATGAAGTGGCGACCGGTTCTCTGGATGAGGGCGTGGACGCGCTGAGCTATCTGGCGCACGCGCGCAACCATCATTTCCAGTTCCAGCTGGGCTCGGTGGTGGATATCAACCGTGAAAGCAAAACCATCACCCTGGCAGAGCTGCGTGATGAAAAAGGCGAGCTGCTGGTTCCTGAGCGTAAACTGCCGTATGACACGCTGGTGATGGCGCTCGGCAGTACCTCCAACGACTTCAACACGCCGGGCGTTAAAGAGCACTGTATCTTCCTCGATAACCCGCACCAGGCGCGTCGTTTCCATCAGGAAATGCTGAACCTGTTCCTGAAGTACACCAGCAATCTGGGTGCGAATGGCAAGGTTAACATTGCCATTGTCGGCGGCGGCGCGACGGGCGTTGAGCTGTCCGCGGAGCTGCACAATGCGGTGAAACAGCTGCACAGCTACGGTTACAAAGGGTTAACTAACGAAGCGCTGAACGTGACGCTGGTTGAAGCGGGTGAGCGTATTCTGCCTGCGCTGCCTCCGCGCATTTCCGGCGCAGCGCACAATGAACTGACGAAACTGGGCGTGCGCGTCCTGACGCAGACCATGGTGACCAGCGCTGACGAAGGTGGACTGCACACCAAAGACGGCGAGTACATCAAAGCGGATCTGATGGTCTGGGCGGCAGGTATCAAAGCGCCTGACTTTATGAAAGAGATCGGCGGTCTGGAGACGAACCGCATTAACCAGCTGGTTACGGAGCCAACGCTGCAAACCACGCGTGACCCTGATATTTTTGCTATTGGTGACTGTGCCTCCTGCGCGCGTCCTGAAGGGGGCTTCGTGCCGCCGCGTGCTCAGGCCGCTCACCAGATGGCAAGCCTGGTGCTGCACAATATTCTGGCGCAGTACAAAGGTAAGCCAATGAAGGCGTATATCTATAAAGACCACGGTTCCCTGGTATCGCTGTCAAACTTCTCTACCGTCGGTAGCCTGATGGGTAACCTGATGCGTGGCTCGATGATGGTGGAAGGGCGCATTGCACGCTTCGTGTATATCTCCTTGTACCGTATGCACCAGATCGCGCTGCACGGCTACTTTAAAACGGGCCTGATGATGCTGGTGGGCAGAATCAACCGCGTCATTCGTCCGCGTCTGAAGCTGCACTAATCTTTCACTCCCTCCGGGCCCTCCGGGGGGAGTTTTTAGCATATCATGCTGCTCGTTGTGGATTAGGGACTTAAGAGTTCTCCTAAACACGATATATCTCTCCCCGATGTCCCCTTTTTGAGCCTTTGTCTTATTGGCGAAGCCGCGCCTCCATTGCAGAATTGTTACCAATAGCAACAAAGGAGGAAGTCCCGTGAATAAATCAATGTTGGCGGGTATAGGGATTGGTGTCGCAGCTGCGTTAGGTGTGGCAGCTGTTGCCAGTCTCAACGTTTTAGATCGCGGCCCGCAGTATGCGCAGGTGGTTTCCGCAACGCCTATTAAAGAAACCGTAAAAACCCCTCGTCAGGAGTGTCGTAACGTCTCCGTAACCCATCGTCGTCCGGTACAGGATGAAAACCGTATTGCCGGCTCTGTTCTCGGCGCGGTAGCGGGTGGGGTGATTGGTCACCAGTTCGGCGGCGGCCGGGGCAAAGATGTGGCGACCGTGGTCGGCGCGCTGGGTGGCGGCTATGCCGGTAACCAGGTGCAGGGCGCGATGCAGGATAATGATACCTACACTACGACTCAGCAGCGCTGCAAAACCGTCTATGACAAGTCGGAGAAAATGCTGGGTTATGACGTGACGTATAAAATTGGCGATCAGCAGGGCAAAATCCGCATGGATAAAGACCCGGGTACCCAAATTCCACTGGATGGAAATGGTCAGCTGGTACTGAACAACAAAGCGTAAAAAAGATGTTCTCTGAATTTAGCTCCTCATGCGCTCAGGCTGAGGAGCTTTTTTTTCAGATTTTCAGTAGCTCAGGCCACAGCCGCAGCGTGGTGTCGCTAATATTCTGCAGTTTTTCCAGCGTCGCCCCTTCACGGGCGCTGATCGACATCCCCTGCAAAATACAGCTCAGGTATTGCGCCAACAGCTGAGGATTGCATTGCGCAGGGATTTCACCGCGCTGCTGGCGCTGAGCCAGAAATGCGCTGAGCGTCTCTTCCTGCATTGCATGACGCGATTTCACCGTATTGGCGATCTCTTTCGACGCCGCCGCCAGGGTGGCAGAGGTGTTAATCATAAAGCAGCCCGCGGGCGTCTCTTTACTGGTGAAACAGGTGGCAACGGCGGTAAAGTAATCCCGTAGCGCCTGTTCAACGCTTTTCTCTTCACAAAATAGCTGCGCTTCGTGTTTCGCCGCAAAGCGCGAAATGTACCTGTCCAGCACCGCCCTGAACAGCCCCTCTTTATTGGTAAATTCAGCATAAAGCGTCGGCGCTTTGGCTCCGGTGGCTTCTACCAGATCGGAAAGCGAGGTCGCTTCATACCCATGTTGCCAGAAGAGAGTCATGGCCTTATCAAGCGCTGCATCCCTGTCAAACACTTTTGGTCGGCCACGGCTTTTCTTCGCACAACTCGTGACGTCGGTTGTCATTTGCCGTTGGTCCTCTGTTGGTTTGTTGAATGACCATTATAAAAATAAACGCTACCCACCACCAGTGCAGAATGCTTAAAAATAAATTAATCATATATGTATGAAAAATAACGACTTTAAAATTTAATTAATGCTCGTTATAAAAATATGTTGACGCGTGAGCTGGATCACACTTATGATTTACCTATCGATCGTTAACTAAATAGATAACGACCTCCAAATTCATCTGCCAAAGGTAAACATTATGAAAAACGTAAAAACCCTCATCGCTGCTGCTGTCCTGAGTTCACTCTCTTTCGCAAGCTTTGCTGCTGTACAGGTACAATCCACTCCAGCCGATCAGCATAAAGTCGGGACGATCTCTGCGTCTGCCGGGACTAACCTGGGCTCACTGGAAGATCAGCTGGCGCAAAAAGCGGAAGCAATGGGTGCAAAATCTTACCGCATCACTTCTGTGACCGGTCCTAACACCCTGCACGGCACCGCTGTAATCTACAAATAAGCCGGGCATAAACCCTCATTTATGCCACTGCAATAAAAAACGCCCTGCTCAGCAGGGCGTTTTTTATTTCTGATTTACATCGGCTGCGGGACGACATCGTGATGCCGGGTGACATTGGTCGGCATGCCTGACCGTGCCCCCATCGCGCGCTCCATCACCAGGCTATCGGTATTCGCATTCGTTTTGAAGCTCACCATCGCGGCATTCAGGTTAATGGGTAACGTCTGCGGATCGTCGCCGATATTTTTTGACAGCGGCTGGTGAATCTCAACCAGCCGCACGCCGCCTGGCTCTTCAGAGACCTTAATCGGCGTATTGATAATATTCACCTTCGTTCCCGGCGTAACGACGTTAAAAAGCGTTTTGATATCGTTATCGCGCAGACGAATACAGCCGGAGCTGACGCGCATGCCGATGCCAAAATCCGCGTTCGTCCCGTGCAGCAGGTAAACGCCACCGTACGCGGCAAGGCGGATCGCGTGGTGACCCATCGGGTTATCCGGGCCTGCCGGCACCACGGCAGGAAGATCGATGCCCTGGGCCTTATAACGGGCGCGAATGTTGGCCGTCGGCGTCCAGGTTGGGTTGGCGCGTTTATCCGAGACGGTCGTGACCATCGTCGGTGTCAGCGTATCGCCGCCCAACTGACCAATACCGATAGGGTAGACGGTAACCTCATTTTTACCCGGCGGGTAATAGTACAGACGCAGCTCCGCCAGGTTGATCACGATCCCCTCGCGCGGGGCATCCGGCAGGATAGTCTGTAACGGGATGGTCAGCACGCTGCCCGCGCGCGGGACGTACGGGTCGACGCCGGGGTTCGCCTGCAGCAGGGCCAGAAAACCGACGTTATATTTTTTGGCTATCGCTTCCAGTGAACCGCCATTGTTTTCTACCACATGAAAGCGGTTCTCGCCCACCACCTTGCTGCCGGGCGGGGGAAGGGGCCAGGTGTTTGCGCGCGCAGGAAGCGCAACCGCGACGGTGGCCGCCAGCGCAAAAAGGGTTATCCAGCGGGTAAAACGCGAAGAGGTCATCATCACCATAGTCCATATAAATGATAAGGTTATTGTTTTATAAGACGTTAAAGATAATTATGGCGAATGGGTGTGTCGGGAAGATCGGATGAAGTGCAAAGAATTTGTAAATTGTCCCCCCGGCAGCACTGCACTGAAGGGGGGAAGGGCGAGTTATGCGACGGCGTTCTCTTCCAGCTGACGCATAAAGTTACGCACCCAGTCCATGCGGGTTTTGCGCTCCGTCAGCTCCTGGGTAAATTTCAGACGGGTTGGACCATCCAGACGGAAATGCTGCGGCTGTTTTTGCAGCAGACCGATCAGCCACATCGGGTTGACGTGATTCTTCTCGGCAAACTCAATTACGCCGCCTTTTTCGTTGCCTTCAAGTTTGCGAATGCCCAGCTTCTGCGCCTGCTGGCGCAGACGCGCGATATCCAGCAGGTTTCTCGCCGCATCTGGCAGCAGGCCGAAGCGGTCAATCAGCTCCACCTTAATCTCTTCCAGCTCGTTCTCATTTTTCGCACTGGCGATACGCTTGTAGAACGACAGACGGGTATTCACATCCGGAATGAAATCGTCTGGCAGCAGGGAAGGCATGCGGAGTTCAACCTCGGTCTGCTGGCTGGTCAAATCTTCCAGAGACGGTTCACGTCCGGCCTTCAGGGCATCGACCGCGTTTTCCAGCAGCTCCATATAGAGCGAGAAGCCGATGGTCTCCATGGAGCCGCTCTGATCTTCACCCAGTAGTTCGCCGGCACCGCGGATCTCAAGATCGTGCGTGGCCAGCGCGAAGCCTGCGCCGAGATCTTCCAGCGAGGCGATGGCTTCCAGGCGCTTTTGCGCGTCGGTGGTCATCGCTTTCGGATGCGGCGTCAGCAGCCACGCGTAGGCCTGATGGTGCGAACGCCCGACGCGGCCGCGCAGCTGGTGGAGCTGGGCCAGACCAAAGTGATCCGCGCGTTCGATAATAATCGTGTTCGCGGTCGGAATGTCGATCCCGGTCTCAATGATGGTGGTACACACCAGCACGTTAAAGCGCTGGTGGTGGAAGTCGTTCATCACCCGTTCCAGCTCGCGTTCGCGCATCTGCCCGTGCCCGATGGCAACGCGCGCCTCCGGTACCAGTTCAGCCAGCCTGTCGGCGGCTTTCTGGATATTTTCGACGTCGTTATACAGGTAATACACCTGGCCGCCGCGCAGCACCTCACGCAGGATCGCCTCACGCACCACCAGATTGTCATACTCGCGGACAAAGGTTTTTACCGCCAGACGGCGCGCCGGCGGCGTGGCGATAATCGACAGATCGCGCATGCCGCTCATCGCCATGTTCAGCGTGCGCGGGATCGGCGTTGCGGTCAGGGTCAGGATGTCGACGTCCGCGCGCATCGCTTTGATGCGCTCTTTATGACGCACCCCGAAGCGGTGCTCTTCGTCAACGATCAGCAGCCCCAGATCTTTCCACTTCACGTCGCTTTGCAGCAGCTTGTGGGTGCCGATCAGAATGTCGATTTTGCCTTCGCTTGCCTGCTCCAGGATCTGCGTTTGCTCTTTTGTGCTGCGAAAACGCGACAGCATTTCTATACGTACCGGCCAGTTGGCGAAACGGTCCCGGAAGTTGTCGAAGTGCTGCTGGGCGAGCAGGGTGGTCGGCACCAGCACTGCCACCTGCTTGTTGTTTTCCACCGCAAGGAAGGCGGCGCGCATCGCCACTTCGGTTTTGCCGAAGCCGACGTCGCCGCAGACTAAGCGGTCCATTGCCAGCGGCTGGCACATGTCGCTCAGCACGGCATTAATGGCCTGGGCCTGATCCGGCGTGGTTTCAAACGGGAAGCTGTCGCAGAACAGCTGGTACTGTTCTTTGTCGTGCTTAAAGGCGAAGCCCTCTTTGGCCGCGCGCTGGGCGTAGATATCCAGCAGCTCGGCCGCCACGTCGCGCACTTTTTCCGCTGCCTTCTGGCGCGCGCGCGCCCAGGCATCGCCGCCCAGCTTGTGCAGCGGCGCGTTCTCCTCCGCACCTCCCGCGTAGCGGCTGATAAGGTGCAGGGACGAAACTGGCACATAGAGTTTGGCGTCGTTGGCGTAGGTCAGCATCAGGTACTCACCTTTGATACCGCCCGCTTCCAGCGTGGTCATCCCCTGATATCGTCCGACGCCGTGCTCCAGGTGAACAATCGGCTGGCCCGGATGCAGCTCGGCCAGGTTACGGATCAAGGTGTCCGGGTTGATGGTCCGACGGCTGTCCTGCCGACGGCGCGCGACGCGCTCGCCCAGCAGGTCGCTTTCGCAAATCAGCGCCAGGTTATTGAGCGTGTCAATGAACCCGTGCTCGGCGGCGCCAATCATCAGGTAACGACCATTCCCGGTCGCTTCGCTTAACCGCAGAATGCGCTTCGGCGCAACTTTGATGCGTCCCAGCAGCTCACCGAGCGCTTCGCGGCGGCCTTCACTCTCAACGGAAAACACGACCGGGCCGGTAAAGGACTCCAGGAACTTGCGCAGATTATCCAGCGGCGATTTCTGCTGCGCCTGAACGGCCAGGTCAGGCAGCGTCCGGAAGGCGAGGTTCGTATTGGCGGCTTTATCGGCAAGCGAGTCGGTTTTGAGCTGCATGCGCGGCCAGCGCTTCAGCTCGGCGTTAAGCTCGTCGGTGCGCAGCCACAGCGCTTCCGGCGGCAGGAGCGGACGCATCGGGTCAACGCCCCGGTTTTCGAAGCGCGCGCGGATTTCGCTTTCAAAGCGGCTGGCGCTGGCGTCGATATCGCCGGTGTTTACAATCAGCGTATTCGCCGGGAAATAGCTGAACAGGGCAGGCAGCGGCTCGTTGAAGAACAGCGGCTGCCAGTATTCGATCCCGGCCGGGAGCGTGCCTTTGCTGACCTGCTGATAGATATGTTCTGCATCACGCTTCACGTCGAACCTGTCGCGCCACTGGCTGCGGAACAGTTCGATGGCGGTTTTGTCCGTCGGGAACTCATGCGCGGGCAGTAAATTGATAGACTCCACTTCCTCCAGCGTGCGCTGGGTGTCGGCATCGAACACGCGCAGGCTGTCAATTTCATCATCAAAGAAATCCAGACGATACGGCTGGTCGCTGCCCATCGGGTAAAGGTCGAGCAACGCGCCGCGGGTCGCGTATTCCCCGTGTTCCATGACCTGATCGACATGGCGATAGCCGGCACCGTCAAGCTGGTCGCGCAGGGTGTCGCGAGACAGGCGCTGGCCTTTTTTCATCACCAGCGCGTGACCGTGCAGATAGCTGTGCGGGCAGACGCGTTGCATCAGGGTATTGACCGGCACAATCAGCACGCCGCGCTGCATGGTCGGGAGTTGATACAGGGTCGACAGGCGCGAGGAGATGATCTCCTGATGCGGAGAGAAGCTGTCATAAGGCAGCGTTTCCCAGTCGGCCAGGCTGAACACCAGGCTATCGGTGAACTGGCGGATTTCGTCGTGCAGGCGCAGGGCGTTTTGCATATCCGGGGCAACCAGTACCACCGGGCCAGGGTGCCGCTCGGCGATTTCTGCCACCAGCGTGGCGCACGCCGCGCCCGTGAGTTCACCCAGCTGACGCTGGTCGCCCGCTTTGACGGGCAAGGAATAACGATAGTGTTCAGGCATGGCTATGTCAGAGTCTCTTATGGATATACCAACAGTATTGGGGCATATCACTGATACGCAATGTCTTTATTATCCTCGATCGTTTTACATAAGCAAATCGTAACCGCACGGCAGGGCTAAACGCCCCCAAAACGGGGGCGGAGGGGCATTAACGGGTGGCAGGTGACAGGCTCCGCGTAGACGGAGGAGAGAAGAAAAGGTCTCCGAACAGTGCGGTGGAGATTTTACGCACCCCGAGCCCGGCAAGGGTACAGATAAGCAGGCTGGCAAACGGGTAGACCAGTATTAAGCACAGTTCTGCCCAGATCGGCCACAGGGCGGCATTCATCTCGCCAATCAGGATCAGGCTGAAGGCCTCTATTAATATGCGGTGGGTGGTATAGATCGCAATGGTGTTTGAGCCAATCACGTTCAGCAGGTTGTTAGGATGCACGGCATAGCGCTGCTCGAAGCTATAGAACAGCTTCATGATCAACACAATCGACAGCAGGGAAAGCAGGAGAGGAACGTTTGCAAACCACAGCACCACGGAGACGGCCGCGAAAGCGCCAGTTGCCAGCCAAGTGCGGCGCAGGTTGAAGCTTTTCATCCACGCCATCAGCTCCGCGCCATACCACGCCCCCATGCTGTAGTAGATCATGTTACGTACCACGCTGTTCATTCCCCACCACGGCAACGGCAGGAAGTTGATCGCGATGCTCGCCAGCGCCAGCAGTCCGAGTACCGGCAGCTTCCAGCGGCTAAGCAGTTTACACAGCGTGAAGTAGACCACCAGAGCATACAGATACCACAGGCTGGTGCTGGCGGTGACCATCCCCAGCACAAAGCCTGAGAACGAGTCGGCGTAGGCCGCATTCGACGAGGTGGCAAGCTCGCGGTCGGGCGCCAGCCAGGCATTCAGGTGGGTCAGCGCTTGCCATTGCAGGACGCCCCACAGCGCCAGAACCCAGACAATGCTCCAGATCCGCTTGTCGAGGCTGGTGCGCCAGTCTACCTCATCAATATAACGACGGATCAGATAGCCGGAGATAAAGAAGAAGACCGGCATACGGAACGGGGCGAGATAGAGGTTAAAATAGACCCAGCATTTCGCCAGGAGTCCAGAGAGCGGGTGTTGCAGCCCGCTCAGATGCGGGTAAAAGGTGATGACCGAATGATAGATAACCACCAGGCAGATACAGAGCCCTTTTATCTGGTTAATCCATAATGCTTTTTGCTTCATTGTTCGCGACTACCTTATTGCCATAAACGAACGAGCAATTGTTGTTAAACGAAGCCGGGATGTAACGGGTAACAGTCTGTATCAGGTGGTTTTTCGGAAAAGGTGGAGGCTGTATGGTGACGATTCAGACAATAGCACTCTGATTTATCTGAATTTTTCGGAAAAATGATTACCAAAGCTTACGGTTTCAGTCATTTACCCTTAACGGATTCGCTTATATACTCGTGGGTCTGCTATCAGCAAACAGACGGACTTCATGTATCAACCTGTCGCACTCTTCATAGGCTTACGTTACATGCGTGGGCGCGCCGCGGACCGCTTCGGTCGCTTTGTCTCCTGGCTTTCGACTATTGGCATTACGCTTGGCGTGATGGCACTGGTGACGGTACTTTCCGTTATGAATGGCTTCGAGCGCGAGCTGCAAAACAACATCCTGGGGCTGATGCCGCAGGCCGTTCTCTCCTCAACCAACGGTTCGGTGAACCCGCAACAGCTGCCGGAAAGCGCGGCGAAGTTACAGGGCGTCACGCGCGTTGCGCCGCTCACAACGGGCGACGTGGTGCTGCAAAGTGCCCGCAGCGTGGCGGTCGGCGTGATGCTGGGAATTGACCCGGCGCAAAAAGACCCGCTGACGCCGTTCCTGGTTAACGTCAAGCAGACCGATCTGGAAGCCGGAAAGTACAACGTGATTCTGGGTGAGCAGCTTGCCGGCCAGCTTGGCGTCAACCGTGGCGACCAGCTGCGCGTGATGGTGCCGTCCGCAAGCCAATTTACGCCGATGGGACGTTTGCCAAGCCAGCGCCTGTTTAACGTGGTCGGCACCTTTGCCGCCAACAGCGAAGTTGACGGCTATCAGATGCTGGTGAACATCCAGGACGCGTCACGTCTGATGCGTTACCCGGCGGGAAACATCACCGGCTGGCGCCTGTGGCTCGATCAGCCGCTGAAGGTCGATACCCTCAGCCAGCAAAAACTGCCGGACGGCACCAAATGGCAGGACTGGCGCGAGCGTAAAGGCGAACTGTTCCAGGCCGTGCGAATGGAAAAAAACATGATGGGGCTGCTGCTGAGCCTGATCGTCGCCGTGGCTGCATTTAACATTATCACATCGCTGGGCCTGATGGTGATGGAGAAGCAGGGCGAAGTCGCCATTCTGCAAACTCAGGGGCTCACGCCGCGCCAGATCATGGCGGTGTTTATGGTGCAGGGGGCCAGTGCCGGTATCATCGGCGCGCTGCTCGGCGCCGTGCTGGGGGCACTGCTTGCCAGCCAGCTTAATAACTTAATGCCGATCATCGGCGCGCTGCTTGACGGCGCGGCGCTGCCGGTGGCTATCGAGCCGCTGCAGGTGGTCGGGATTGCGCTGGCCGCGATGGCCATTGCGCTGCTTTCTACGCTTTATCCTTCCTGGCGCGCTGCCGCCACCCAACCCGCTGAGGCTTTACGTTATGAATAAGATCCTGTTGCAATGCGACAACCTGTCCAAACGCTATCAGGAAGGCACTGTGCAGACCGACGTGCTGCACAATGTGAGCTTTAGCGTGGGCGAGGGCGAGATGATGGCGATTGTCGGCAGCTCCGGCTCGGGCAAAAGTACGCTGCTGCACCTGCTGGGCGGGCTCGATACGCCAACCAGCGGCGATGTGATCTTCTCCGGCCAGCCGATGAGCAAAATGTCCTCTGCAGCGAAGGCCGAGCTGCGTAACCGCGAGCTGGGCTTTATCTACCAGTTCCACCACCTGCTGCCGGATTTCACGGCGCTGGAAAACGTGGCGATGCCACTGCTGATTGGCAAAAAGAAACCGGCAGAAATTAATGCCCGCGCCAGCGACATGCTGAAAGCGGTAGGGCTGGGGCATCGCGGTAACCATCGTCCGTCAGAGCTTTCCGGCGGCGAGCGCCAGCGCGTGGCGATTGCCCGCGCGCTGGTCAATAATCCGCGCCTGGTACTTGCGGATGAACCGACCGGTAACCTGGACGCGCGCAATGCGGACAGTATTTTCCAGCTTCTCGGCGAGCTGAACGCCTCGCAGGGGACCGCGTTTCTGGTGGTGACCCACGATCTGCAGCTGGCAAAACGCATGGGGCGCCAGCTTGAGATGCGCGACGGTCATCTGAACGCGGAACTAACCCTGATGGGGGCGGAGTAATGGCGTCACCGTTATCGTTACTCATCGGGTTACGCTTTAGCCGCGGCCGCCGTCGCGGCGGCATGGTGTCGCTCATCTCCGTGATCTCGACCATCGGTATTGCGCTGGGCGTGGCGGTGCTGATTGTGGGCTTAAGCGCCATGAACGGCTTTGAGCGGGAGTTGAATAACCGCATTCTGGCGGTGGTGCCGCACGGGGAAATCGAGCCGGTTAACCAGCCGTGGGCCAACTGGAGCGACGCCCTGACTAAAGTGGAAAAAGTGCCCGGCATTGCGGCGGCCGCGCCCTACATTAACTTTACCGGGCTGGTAGAGAGCGGGGTAAACCTGCGCGCCATCCAGGTGAAAGGGGTCAACCCCGCCCAGGAAGCGCGACTGAGCGCGCTGCCGAACTATGTGCAGAACGGCGCGTGGGCGAACTTTAAGGCCGGCGAGCAGCAGATCATCATGGGCAAAGGCGTTGCCGATGCCCTGAAGGTGAAGCAGGGCGACTGGGTGTCAATCATGATCCCCAACGCCAGCGCTGACCACAAACTGCAGCAGCCCAAGCGCGTGCGCCTGCACGTCACCGGTATTCTCCAGCTGAGCGGCCAGCTTGACCATAGCTTTGCGATGGTGCCGCTGGAAGA
Organism: Enterobacter sp. KB-280D8; assembly: GCF_041399405.1. Lineage (NCBI taxonomy): Bacteria > Pseudomonadati > Pseudomonadota > Gammaproteobacteria > Enterobacterales > Enterobacteriaceae > Enterobacter > Enterobacter sp. KB-280D8. The sequence goes on along the minus strand of NZ_JBGKEC010000002.1, from coordinate 28,217 downwards.
TGCGCGCCAGTATCTCGACATGGGCGACAGCGTGACGGGCATTGCCATTAAGGTGAACGACGTCTTTAACGCCAACAAACTGGTGCGCGATGCCGGCAGCGTCACCAATAACTATGTCTATATCAAAAGCTGGATCGGTACTTACGGGTATATGTACCGTGATATCCAGATGATCCGCGCGATTATGTATCTGGCGATGGTGCTGGTGATTGGCGTGGCGTGCTTTAATATCGTCTCGACGCTGGTGATGGCGGTTAAGGACAAGAGCGGCGACATCGCCGTGCTGCGTACCCTCGGGGCAAAAGACGGTCTTATTCGCGCCATCTTCGTCTGGTATGGTTTGCTGGCGGGGCTGTTCGGCAGCCTGTGCGGCGTGGTGATTGGCGTGGTGGTTTCCCTGCAGCTGACGCCGATTATCAACGGAATTGAAAAGCTTATCGGCCACCAGTTCCTGTCCGGTGACATCTATTTTATTGACTTCCTGCCGTCTGAACTGCACTGGCTGGACGTTTTTTATGTGCTGCTTACAGCACTTTTACTGAGTCTGCTGGCAAGCTGGTATCCGGCGCGTCGCGCAAGCCGAATCGATCCGGCGAGGGTATTAAGTGGCCAGTAATTACGTCATGGTGTAGCGGTCCTGAGGCCGCTATGTCAGAAAGAGGAATGCACTATGTATTATGGATTTGATATTGGCGGCACCAAGATTGCGCTCGGCGTGTTTGATAAAAACCTCAAACTGCAGTGGGAAACCCGCGTTCCCACCCCGCGCGAAAGCTACGATGAATTTTTAACCGCCATTGCCGCGCTGGTTGCGCAGGCGGATGAACGCTTTGGCGTGAAAGGTAGCGTCGGTATCGGGATCCCGGGGATGCCCGAAACCGATGACGGCACGCTGTATGCCGCCAACGTGCCTGCCGCCAGCGGTAAACCGCTGCGCGCCGATCTTTCAGCCCTCCTTGAACGCGACGTGCGTTTAGACAACGATGCCAACTGCTTTGCCCTCTCTGAAGCCTGGGACGATGAGTTCCGTCAATATCCGCTGGTGATGGGGCTGATCCTCGGTACCGGCGTCGGCGGGGGGATTGTCATCAACGGTAAGCCGATTACCGGGCGCAGCTACATCACCGGGGAATTTGGTCATATCCGCCTGCCGGTGGATGCGCTGGAGGTGGTGGGGCGCGATTTTCCGCTGACCCGCTGCGGCTGCGGCCAGCACGGCTGTATTGAGAACTACCTCTCCGGCCGCGGGTTTGCATGGCTTTACGAACACTTCTATCATCAGAAACTTGAGGCCCCTCAAATCATTACCCTGTGGGAGCAGGGGGATGCGCAGGCGCGTGAACACGTCGAGCGCTATCTGGATCTGCTGGCGGTGTGTCTGGGAAATATTCTCACCATCGTCGACCCGGATCTGCTGGTGATCGGGGGAGGGCTATCAAACTTTACCGCGATTACGGAAAGGTTGTCCGGGCGTCTGCCCCGACATTTATTGCCGGTCGCCCGCGTGCCGCGTATTGAACGTGCGCGCCACGGGGACGCAGGAGGCATGCGCGGAGCCGCATTCCTTCATCTCACCGATTAGTTTACGAGGTCTTTATGCTGTCGCGTCGCCAGGGTCGACTCAGCCGTTTTCGCAAAAACAAACGCCGCTTACGAGAGCGCTTGCGCCAGCGGATCTTTTTCAGAGACAGAATAATGCCAGAAGCGATGGATAAACCCAGAGTGGTGGTGCTGACCGGCGCGGGGATCTCCGCCGAGTCAGGAATTCAGACCTTCCGTGCAGCGGACGGGCTGTGGGAAGAGCACCGTGTCGAGGACGTGGCGACGCCGGAAGGCTTTGCCCGCGATCCGGATCTCGTGCAGGCGTTTTACAACGCTCGCCGCCGGCAGCTTCAGCAGCCTGAGATTGCGCCGAATGCGGCGCATCTGGCGCTGGCGAAGCTGGAAGAGGCGCTGGGGGATCGTTTTCTGCTGGTGACGCAGAATATCGATAACCTGCACGAGCGGGCCGGAAACAAGAACATCATCCACATGCACGGTGAGCTGCTCAAGGTTCGCTGCGCCTGGAGCGGTCAGGTGCTGGACTGGAAAGAGGACGTGCTGCCGGAAGACAAATGCCACTGCTGCCAGTTCCCGTCGCGCCTGCGTCCGCACGTGGTCTGGTTTGGCGAAATGCCGCTGGGGATGGATGAGATCTACAGCGCGCTGGCGATGGCGGACGTGTTTATTGCTATTGGCACATCGGGTCACGTTTACCCGGCGGCGGGGTTTGTTCACGAAGCGCGACTGCACGGGGCGCATACGGTCGAGCTCAATCTGGAGCCAAGCCAGGTGGGCAGCGAGTTTGAAGAGAAGCAATACGGCCTGGCGAGTGAAGTCGTGCCGGCCTTTGTGGATAAGCTTCTGAAGGGGCTGTAAGAGTAACGGGCGACGCTGCGTCGCCCGTTATGTATTGCATTAACGACCTGCTTTTAACTTCTGATAATACTCTTCGTAAAGGCGACTCGCGTCACCAACGTCGTTCTGCCATTCACCTTTGCTGATGGTGTCGGCGTCCGGATAGAGTGACTTATCGTTAGCCACGTCAGGCTTCAGCAGCTTGCGGGCGGCCAGGTTTGGCGTCGGGTAGCCAATCGTCTCGGCAACCTGTTTCGCCACGTCCGGGCGCAGCAGGAAGTTGATCAGCTTCAGCGCGCCGTCCACGTTCTTCGCGTTGGCCGGGATCGCAAGGCTATCCATCCAGAAGATGCCGCCTTCCTTCGGCCAGACCACCTCCAGCGGCGTACCGGCCTGGCGGGCAACATACGCAGAGCCGTTCCACACCATCCCCAGGTTCACTTCACCTTCCATATACGGGTTTGCCGGGTTATCTGAGTTGAATGCCGCCACGTTAGGCATCAGCTTTTTCAGCTCGTTGTAAGCCGCATCGATCTCTTTCGGATCGGTGGTATTACCGGAAAAGCCGAGTTTACGCAGCGCGATCTGGAATACTTCGCGCGCATCGTCGGTTAACAGCAGGCTGCCTTTGTATTCCGGTTTCCACAGGTCGGCCCAGCCGGTGACCGTTTTCGGATCGATGGCCTCGCTGTTAACGCCAATCGCCGTTGCCCCCCAGATGTAAGGAATGGAGTAGTCATTATTCGGGTCGAACGGCTTGTTGAGCATCTCAGGATCGAGGTTTGAAAAATGGGTTAGCTTCGTTTTATCGATCTTCTGGATCATCCCCTCTTTGCGCATTTTGTCGACAAAGTAAGTGGAGGGAACGACCAGATCGTATGCACCGTCTTTATAGGTTTTCAGCTTGGCGTACATGGTTTCATTCGACTCGTAGGTCGAGTAGATAACCTTAATGCCAGTCTCTTTGGTGAACTGCTCCAGCAGGCCCGGCGGCACATACTCGGTCCAGTTGTAGAAGTAGAGCGTTTTGCTGTCATCAGCGTGCGCGGCACCCATGCCAAGCACCAGCGCCGCAGCGGCGAGCATTTTTTTCATTTCATTGTCCCCTGAGATTTTGTTTTATCACGAGCAATAACCTGGCTGGCGATCACCAGAACCAGCGAAAACACCAGCAGAATGGTCGCCAGCGCGTTCACCTCTGGCGACACGCCGACTTTGACCATCGAATAGATCTTCAACGGCAGAATTTCGTAGCTCGGCCCGGTCACGAAGGAGGAGACCACCACGTCATCCATCGACAGCGTAAAGCTGAGCAGCCATCCGGCCGCCACGGCGGGCATCGCCAGCGGCAGGATGATTTTGCGCAGGATGGTCATTTCGCTGGCACCCAGATCCTTCGCCGCCTCCAGCATGCGCACGTCGAACCCTTTCAGGCGCGCGAAAACGGTCACCACCACAAACGGCAGGCAGAAGGTGATATGGGAAAACAGCAGCGACCAGAAGCCAAGCTGTACGCCCAGCAGCATAAACAGCACCAGCAGCGAAATCGCCATCACGATGTCCGGCGACATCATCACCACAAACAGCATGCCGCTGACGAACGGCTTGCCGCGAAAGCGATAGCGGTACAGCGCCACGGCGGTGAGGGAGCCAATCAGCGTGGCGAAGGTGGCGGAGACGATCGCCATCGTCAGCGAGTGCTGGGCAGCCTGCAGCAGGCTGTCGTTGTTCATCAGCAGGCTGTACCAGCTGGTGGTAAAGCCCTGCCAGTTAATCCCGAACCGCGAGCTGTTAAAAGAGTTCACGATTAAAATGATAATCGGGATATAAAGATAGGCGTAGATGGCGGTCATAAAACCGCCGCGAAGCAGTCGACCGATCATTCGAGTTCCACCCTTTTATTCAGCAGGCGCGAGGCGCGCCAGTAGACCAGCAGCATCAGCCCCATCACTACCGTCAGCGTAATGCTTGTCGCGGAACCGAACGGCCAGTCGCGGATGTTCAGGAACTGACTCTTAATCACGTTACCGATCAGCAGGTTTTTCGCTCCGCCCATCAGGTCGGACACGTAGAACAGGCCCATCGCCGGAAGCATTACCAGCAGACAGCCGGCAATAATGCCGGGCATGGTCAGCGGAATAATAATGCGGATGAAGGTCTGAAGCTTGTTAGCCCCCAGGTCTTTTGCCGCCTCCAGTAGCGGTTTATCAAGCTTCTCGATGCTGGAGTAGAGCGGCATCACCATAAACGGCAGCAGGATATAGACCAGACCAACGATCACCGCGCTCGGGGTAAACATGATGCGTATCGGCGTATCGATCACTCCCAGCCACAGCAGAAATTCATTGAGGTAGCCTTTGGTGCTGAGGAAGATTTTCAGCCCGTAGATGCGAATCAGCGAGTTAGTCCAGAACGGCACAATCAGCAGAAACAGCAGCAGCGGGCGCACCTTCTGTGGCAGCCTGGCCAGGAACCATGCGAAAGGGTACCCTAGTAGCAGGCAGGCCACGGTAGCCATCAGCGCCATATTAAGCGAGTGCAGTAGCACGTCGAAATAGAGCGGGTCGAGCAGGCGCGCGTAGTTGTCCAGCGTAAAGACCAGCGAAACGAAGTTTGTATCGTCCCGGGTCAGGAAGCTGGTGGCAACGATCATCAGGTTGGGTAAAAAGACAAACAGCACAAGCCAACCGACGATAGTGGCAATCACCACCTTCTGGAACTTACTTGTGTTCTTCATCAGCCAGCACAACCTCCCAGCTTTCTACCCAGTTAATAACCATTTTCTGGTCGAGAGAGTGGTCGAAGTCAGGATCGTCCTCGTTAAAGAATTCGCTGACCATTACCATTTTGCCGTTCTCCAGCTCGACGACAGATTCCAGCGTCATCCCTTTGTAGTTGCGCTCACGGATATAGCCGATTAACCCTTCGGCCTCGGTATTGCCGTGAATTTCATCGACGCGCAGATCTTCCGGGCGCAGCAGAACGTTGAGCTTTTGTCCCTTTTCGACGGGGAAATTCACCGTGATATTGCACTCGCGTCCTTCAACGCTGGCGCGCACGCGCTGGTCGTCCAGACGCTCAATCACCGTGGCGTTAAAGATATTGATTTCGCCAATGAAGCTGGCGACAAACAGGTTTTTCGGCTCTTCGTAGATTTCGCGCGGCGTACCGTCCTGCTCAATCTTGCCGTCGCGCATCACCACGATACGGTCTGACATGGTCAGTGCCTCTTCCTGGTCGTGGGTGACGAAGACAAAGGTGATGCCAAGCTTGCGCTGTAGCGCTTTCAGCTCGTTCTGCATCTGCTTGCGCAGCTTGTAGTCCAGCGCGGAGAGGGATTCATCCAGCAGAAGCAGGCGCGGTTTATTGACCACGGCGCGGGCAATCGCAACGCGCTGCTGCTGACCGCCGGAGAGCTGGTGGGGCTTACGCTGGGCAAACGCTTCCAGCTGTACCATGCGCAGGGCGTCGGTGACGCGCGGTTCAATCTCATTAGCCGGGGTCTTTTGCATCCGCAGGCCAAACGCCACGTTCTCAAACACGGTCATGTGCGGGAACAGGGCATAGCTCTGAAAGACGGTATTGACGTGGCGATCTTCGGCAGGAACCTGGGTTATGTCCTGGTTCTCAAGATGGATGCGGCCATTATCAACGCTTTCCAGCCCGGCGATAAGGCGCAGTACGGTGGTTTTGCCGCAGCCGGAAGGGCCAAGCAGCGTAAGAAACTCACCATCATTGATGGTCAGGTTGAGGTCGGAAATGACGTCTTTGCCATCAAAGCTTTTACGAATTCGTTCCAGTTGCACCAGCGGTGAACGAGAACGGGATTGTGTATTCAATTTTTGCGCTGTCCCATATAGACGCCTCAGGCAGCAGACTGAAGCGGGGTTTGTGTGTAACCACCTTGGTGACTCGTAATGAGGGCGGACATTCTACGGCAATCCCCCGTAATCGCCAATCCTTGTCACTGATTCATAAGCTACATTTATTAACGCATAAAGATATAAACGTAAAAAGTTCTCGTTTGCGGGATAAAAGTGACCTGACGCAATATTTGCGTTTTGATGCTTATTGATAATGTTGTCACGAAAAGTGAGGGTGACTGCATGGATAAATTACTTGAGCGTTTTTTACAGTATGTTTCGCTGGATACCCAATCTAAGCCGGGTGTCCGCCAGGTGCCAAGCACCGAAGGCCAGTGGAAGTTGTTAAACCTGCTTAAAGAGCAGCTTGACGCCATGGGGCTGGTCAACGTCACGTTAAGCGAAAAAGGCACTGTGATGGGAACGCTGCCGGCGAATGTGCCGGGTGATATTCCGGCGATTGGCTTTATCTCCCATGTCGACACCTCTCCGGATTTTAGCGGTAAACATGTTAACCCGCAGATCGTGGAAAACTACCGCGGCGGCGATATTGCGCTGGGTATTGGCGACGAAGTGCTGTCTCCGGTGATGTTCCCGGTGCTGCACCAGTTGCTCGGCCAGACGCTGATCACCACCGACGGTAAAACGCTGCTGGGGGCGGATGACAAGGCGGGCATCGCGGAGATCATGACCGCGCTGGCGGTGCTGAAAGAGAAAAATATCCCGCACGGAGATATCCGCGTGGCCTTTACGCCGGACGAAGAGGTCGGCAAAGGCGCGAAGCACTTCGACGTGGAAGCCTTTAACGCGCAGTGGGCCTATACCGTTGACGGCGGCGGCGTCGGTGAACTGGAGTATGAAAACTTCAATGCCGCGTCCGTCACGATCAAAATTGTCGGTAACAACGTTCACCCCGGTTCGGCGAAAGGCGTCATGGTGAACGCCTTGTCGCTGGCGTCGCGTATTCATGCGGAAGTCCCGGCGGAAGAGAGCCCTGAACAGACCGAAGGTTACGAGGGCTTTTATCACCTCACCAGCATCAAAGGCACCGTGGACAGCGCGCAGATGCACTACATCATCCGCGATTTCGACCGCAAAGCCTTTGAGGCCCGCAAGCGCAAGATGATGGAGATCGCTAAGAAGGTTGGTAAAGGATTACACCCTGATTGCTATATTGAGCTCATTATCGAAGATAGCTATTACAATATGCGCGAGAAGGTGATGGCCCATCCGCACATTCTTGATATCGCCCAGCAGGCGATGCGCGACTGTGATATTGAACCGCAGCTGAAGCCGATTCGCGGCGGCACCGACGGTTCTCAGCTGTCGTTTATGGGACTGCCGTGCCCGAACTTGTTTACCGGTGGCTATAACTACCACGGCAAGCATGAGTTTGTGACGCTGGAAGGGATGGAAAAAGCAGTGAAGGTGATAGTGCGGATAGCGGAACTTACTGCAAAAGGCTAAAAAACGCCCGGTGGCGCTAGGCTTACCGGGCCTACATTCGGATCGTAGGTCGGGTAAGGCGAAGCCGCCACCCGACAATGAGGCAAGGAGTGCCCATGTCAAACTATCGTCGCCACTACATCCCCGGCGGTACATGGTTTTTCACCGTAAACCTGCAAAACCGCCAGAGCGATTTGCTTACCCGTTATATCGACAGTCTGCGCGCTGCCACCTCTTTGGTTAAACGTGCAAAGCCGTTCACGATCAACGCATGGGTTATTCTGCCTGAGCATATGCACTGTATCTGGACCTTACCGGAAGGAGATAGCGACTTTTCGGCACGCTGGCGGGATATCAAAAAAACGTTTAGCCGCAACATCGACATGCGCCACGTATGGCAGCCGCGTTTCTGGGAGCACACCATTCGCAATGAAAAGGATTACCTGCGACATATGGATTACGTCTACATCAATCCGGTGAAGCATGGCTATGTCAGTAAGGTTATTGACTGGCCTTTTTCAACGTTTCATCGCGATGTGGCTGAAGGGGTGTATCCGGTGGATTGGGCGGGAGAGATCGAGGATTTTGCGGCGGGTGAGCGGAAGTGAAAAGCCGGGTGGCGGCTACGCCTTACCCGGCCTACATTCGGATCGCAGGCCCGGTAAGCGAAGCGCTACCGGGCATTAAAGCAACTCAGTCCTCAAAGAACCAGTACCCGCTGTTGACCAGCGCGGCCAGCATCGCGAGGAAGGACGGGTCTTCCAGCGCATCGCCAAAGGTGTCGGCAGTCAACACCAGATGGCTGGCAATGGCTTCCAGCGCCGGTCGGTGCGGAGAGTCCAGCTTCTCGCCGTTGACGAACACCTCTTCACCAATACGCAGCACGCGCAATCCGCCCAGACGTACCAGCTTGTCGCCTTGCTGGAGCGCATCGTAAATCTCGTCCGCCTGATACGGCGGCTCCGGTGGCGCAACGTCCAGCTCGTGGCGGGACTGGCTGATAAACTCGCCAAACCATTGTTTAAAGTGTTCCGGCTCGTTGATCAGATCCAGCATCATGCCGCGCAGTTTATCCAGCTCTTCTGGCACGATATCTGCCGGATGCTCTCGCGCAGGTACATCCGGATCGCTGTAGCGATAGCTGCCCAGCTCGCGCTGCAGAACATAGTCGGCAAAGCCGCTGATCATCTCGCGGCCGCTCGGCGCGCGGAATCCAACGGAGTAGTTCAGCGAGTTCTCCAGGGAGTAACCTTCATGAGGGAATCCCGGCGGAATGTAGAGGATATCGCCCGGCTCCAGCTCTTCGTCGATAATTCCTTCGAACGGATCCACCTGAAGCAGATCCGGGTGCGGGCAGTGCTGTTTCATTGGCACTTTTTCGCCCACGCGCCAGCGGCGGCGGCCCGTACCCTGAATGATAAACACGTCGTACTGGTCCAGATGCGGACCCACGCCGCCGCCCGGTACAGAGAAGGAGATCATCAGATCGTCCATTCGCCAGTCGGGCAGGGCGCGGAACGGGCGCATTAGCGCGGCAGTTGGCTCGTGCCAGTGGTTGACCGCCTGTACCAGCAGCGACCAGTTGCTTTCGCCGAGGTGATCGTAGCTTTCGAAAGGACCGTGGCTGACCTGCCATTTCCCGTCCTGGTGGCTGACCAGGCGGCTGTCGACTTCGTTTTCCATGGCCAGACCGGCCAGCTCGTCAGGCGAGATAGGGTCGACAAAGTTGCTGAACCCGCGTTTCAGAACCACCGGGCGCTTTTGCCAGTAACGTTCGATAAACTCGGGCCAGTTAAGTGTTAAGTGATAATCCATATTTTTTTATTCCGCAGGCTCTTACTGACTCGGATTATAACGGAAGCTCAGGCCCCCGGCTGCGAGATCCTCGCATTTTTCACATAACGGGTTAACTATCGTCCGAAGTGGGCTGCTGTCGACCAAAAATCACTTCCATTCTGGCCCCACCCAGCAAGCTTTCGCTGGTTTCGATTTTGCCATCGTACTGGTCGACAATCTCGCGGGCCACGGCTAATCCCACCCCCTGACCGGGACGCAGCGTATCCGCTCGCTGACCGCGATCGAACACCACATCACGTTTATTGCGCGGGATCCCCGGGCCATCATCCTCGACGATAATATGTAATTCGTTATCCGTCTGGCGCGCCGACACTTCCACAAACTCCAGGCAGTACTTGCAGGCGTTATCCAACAGGTTGCCCATCACTTCCATAAAGTCATTTTTTTCGCCGACAAAGCTAATCTCAGGCGAAATATCGAGGCTGATATTCACCCCTTTACGCTGATACACCTTGTTGAGTGCGGACGTGAGATTATCCAGCAGCGGGGCTACCGGGTGCAGCTCGCGGCTCAGGAGCGCGCTGCCGGAACGCATGCTGGCGCGGTGCAGATAATAGCCAATTTGCTGCGAGATTCGGCTGATCTGTTCCAGCATCACCGGCTCGGCATCGTCGACGCTCAGCTTTGAGCTGCGCATTGAACGCAGGGTGCTTTGCATCACGGCCAGCGGTGTTTTCAGGCTGTGCGTGAGGTCGGTCAGGGTCGTACGGTACTTATCATAGCGTTCACGCTCGCTTTTCAGCAGGCGATTGAGGTTACGCACCAGGCTGGTCAGCTCACGGGTGGTTTCCGGGTTGAGCTTTTCACGATGATGTTCCTCAAGCTCTCGCACCTCTCGTGCCAGGGACTCAATAGGACGCAAGCTCCACCACGCCGCCACCCAAAGCAGCGGGATCACCAGCAGCAGGTTTGCGGCGAGAACATAAACGAACCAGCCCCAGACCTTATAGGAACGTTTTAGCTCAACCGGGATGGTGTCAATCACCACAATGGTCAACTGCGGCATGTTCATGGTCGCCGGGTAGATATTGATCGCCACCGAGTGCGTCATCTCCGTCTCGGCATCGTCAGCGCGGATTTCATTGAGCTTTTGCTGCATCGAGCGATCTTCGCGAATCAGGGTGCTGGTGGTGTTGAGATCGGCTTCAATCTCATGAAATCCGTTGGTTTTGAGCCATTCAGGACGAATGCTATTCACCAGCCACGGAATATCGCGCTGCGCCCAAAGCAACTTTCCCTTTTCGTTATAAATCATGGCCAGGGTTGGGCTCTGCTGATTCAGATTCTCCGGCATTTCAACGGTGATGTGGTTGTCTTCCCATTTCGCCAGGGTATAAAACAGATTGCTTTCGCCGCGTAACAGACGAAAGGTCGTTTTATCGAAGCTGACGCTGTACCCTACGAGGGCGACCATACCGTAGGAGAGCGACAGCACCAACACCACCGCGGCCGTAGCCAGTAAAAAGCGAACCCGCAGCGAGAGGGGCAGAATATGGCGCAAAATCCGTCTCATTTAGCGTAATTCAAACAGGTAGCCCTGACCGCGGACGGTGGTAATCACATCCTGCGGATACTGCGCCTGAATTTTCTTACGCAAACGCCCCATCAGCACGTCGATGGTGTGACTCTCGCGCAGCTCAGCGTCAGGGTAGAGCTGGAGCATTAAGGAGTCTTTGCTCACTACCTTGCCGCTGTTACGGATCAGCGTTTCCATAATGGTGTATTCGAATGCGGTCAGCTTGATCGCTTCATCGTTAATTGAGAGCTCGCGCCGGGAGAGATCCACCTGGAAAGGCGGAATGGAGATAACCTGTGAAGCCAGCCCGCTGTTGCGGCGTAACAGCGCCTGCATGCGCGCCGCCACTTCTTCAATATGGAACGGTTTGGTGACGTAATCATCCGCACCGGCGCTGAGCACTTCAACTTTGTCCTGCCAGCCTTCGCGTGCCGTCAGAACCAGAACCGGCAGAGAAACATCATGGCTGCGCCAGCGACGAATTAACGACAGGCCGTCTTCATCAGGCAGGCCTAAATCGACAATGGCGATGTCCGGCAGGTGTTCATTGAGATAATAATCGGCTTCTTTTGCATCTTCAGCATCGTCCACCTGATGTCCCATCTCCTGAAGCTGAACCTTCAGGTGGTGGCGTAGCAATGCGTTATCCTCAACAACCAGTACGCGCATCATCTTTTCTCCGGGAATAAATAGTATGAATAGTTTAACGCTGATTATGTAGTTTGAAACCAGCGTCATGAAATTAAATGACTTTTTTAATGTTCCCAATACCTTGGGGGCGTCCTGGGGGCATAGCTGTCGGCATCTGATTGTTCAGCATATTGACCTGATCCTGGTTCATATCGCCGATCCACTTCGAGTAAACCTCATACACCATACGCGCGTCCTCATGGCCCATCTGGCTGGCGATAAAGGAAGGGTTAGCACCGGCCATAAGCGTCCAGCAGGCGTATGTATGGCGGGACTGATAAGGGTTTCTCTCACGTATTCCAGAAAGTTTAGTTCCCCGTTTCCATCCATACGAAATCGAATTTTTGGAAAAAAAGCTCTCATTCACTGACGATTTCTTTTCAGGAGTAAATACAAAACGCAGATTTTGCGGCTCGGTTTTGCCAATTTCACGGTGATGGAAAACGATCTGCTGTCTTGGGTTATTGCCGGTGATTTCGAACTGCTCGAGCAGCGCATCATGAGCAGGCTTAAGCAGTGTAATCGTTCTGATGCCTGCATCTGTTTTTGGCGGCACAAACACCCGCTTGTTCGTCAGGCTTCTTGATACGTGAATCTCACCTTTCCTCAGATCGATATCCTCCCACGCCAGAGCACAAATCTCGCCGGGCCTCATTCCCGTATGGACGGCTACAATGATGATCAAAGCCAGTTTTCGGGGAAGGGCGGCAATCAGTGCCTGGTACTCATGAAGTAGAAGCGGATCGGGGTCTGCCTTAGATAGCTTGAGCCTGGACACGCCCTCATAAGGAGCGTGTAATATAAACTGACTTCGATTCGCAAGCTTCAGCATTTCTGATAAAACCGCCATCTGTTTATTGACTGTTGAGGGCGCGCGTCCCTTTTTAACCAGATTAGGCATTGATGGGTTTAATACGCTGCCGGTCAGCAGCTCTTTACGGTAATTCAGGATGTCGGCGTGCTGAATATCAGCAAGGGGAGTATTTTCTCCCACAACACGCTTCAGGGTATTAACTGCAGATGTGAGAGAGTGCAGTGTTGCCCCTGACACCTCCAGCGCTTTTGTATCAATGAAAAAATCGCTCAGCTCTTTAAACGTCGTGATCCGCTTAGTTGATGAGAATTTTTTAAGAGCCTTCGATTCAGGGAAGCGCGCCGCGTAGTCGAACTGGCCGAACTGTATCTCACTCACGATGGCGGCGCGAAGGTTTCCAGCCTTCTTGATGTTGCTGCTGTTAACCACCCAGCCACGGAGAACTTCGCGGCAGCGAATGCCGCGATAGGTAAACGTGATCCTTATTTTTCCGTTATGAAGTTCAACGCCGGTTGGAAAGTTCATCATGCTTCCTGAATAAATCTATTAATCAGCGGGAAGTTGTACCAGACCAAAGCGCGTTTGTTTTCTCCGCCGGGTACCGCGGGTACTCGCTTAAAATGAACCCCTTCAATCCAGCATCCGAGGCGATAAGCTTTTATTTGCCTGTCATCCAGCCCCGTTTTTTCAGTTAGCTTTCCCGCCACCATCCACTCTTCATCAAAAATGATTTGCGCCATGCTTAACTCCATGACGCCGCCACGATATCGCAGCGGCAGATAGTCTATTGATTGTCAAAAATCACCGACCAAGGCCAGGGAGGCACCGGAGATGCCTGGCACCTGTCATTGCCGTGGCCACGTAACTACGGGGGCGGTTAACAACCTCAACCGTAATTTTTCTCCCTTGGAACTTGATGGTGTAAAAAGTCTGCTTGTCGCTGCGACCATGCGCGCCATATTTCTCAAAATGGCATTTGAGCGCCGCGGCGCATGCTGGACCGCCGATACTGTCTCCCTTGCTACGGTTAATCAGACGCACAGGAGCCTTCCTGATGGTTGATAACGCTACGGGCAAGTCCGGCGGCCATAGCCGGTAATTCCTCATACTGATTGCAATAAGCCGGGTTGGAACATAAGCCCTGCAGTGCGGCGATCGTTAGCTGTTGTAGGTATGAGGATGCCGCCGACAGATCTGGTTCCTCACGGTCAGGATCAGCTGCCTTTTGAGGTTTTGCTGTTACAGCTGGTGTATCGAGCAATACCGATTTTGGTGCTTCGGGGCGGCGGTATTCCACGATCGCATCAAGAGCTATTTTCTGACGAACGCTAATATCGTCGGACCAGCTATCCAGCATGGTTGTTGCCACATCGTGGATCTCCTCGTTGGTAAACACAGGAGACAGGCAATATTCAGTGGTGGTGATATCTTCCATCAGTAGCGGGATAACATCGGAAACGAGGTGACCTGTGCATGCCACCACGCCCTCAGCCTCTTCTTTCCCCATGATATTGGTGCGGCCAGAAATCAGATCATTTAGTGCGTGCAAAATCGAAAATTCGCGTTCGTCTGGTGCTTCGCGAACGTCTTGAGCTGGAGGCACTTCCTGTTTTTCGACTTCATTTGAGGAGGGGGTATTTATCAGAGCATCGACTGAGAAGACTCCTCCACCCAGGTTCTCGACACGCGGCTGACCGCCGGCTTGCTTTTCAGGAGTCGTGTTCGGAGCGAATGCCTCGCTGAGTTCTTTGTCGAGTTGCGCAGCTTTGCCAGGGCAAACTGCTGGTGGAAGAGTTTCGCCCGGTACAGACGGTTTGGTTTCATCATTTTCAGTCTCCAACTTGATATTGCCGCATGCGATATCGATTGTTTTCTGATCCGGTTTCGCATGATTCGATTCAACCAGATTGCGGTTAATATATGCACGCAGATCGACCGGCTTCAGGTAAAGGTCTTCCGGAGCGGTTTTAATCAGCGCGATAATGGAGGCGCGGGAGAAGTCCAGGATGCCCGGAGTGCCGCGTAATTTATTCCACCAGGCAGAAAAGCGCGGATCTCTTCCCTCGCTTTCCATTTCTTTGGCGCGGCGGATAATTTCGGATGGAATGGCATAAATATCAAAATCCATCGCGGCCGAGAGAATGCCCAGTGCGGTTTCCAGGCGGAGAGTTGCGAGATTATGCACCAGATCAGGACTGCGATCGGTAGGGGTATTACCGCCCAGGCTGGCTTCTGTGTCCGGTTTGATGTCGGTAGCAACAGGCTCACGCTTTGCTGCCGGAGTGTCGATCCATTTAGTGATACCTTTTTTGATATCAGGCCACTGAGTTGAGACCTTCATAGTCTTGCGAATCCACGCCAGTAGTTCTTCCTGCCGCTCACCGCTCAGGGCAAACACGCGAGGTTCCTTCACAAAAGCCTGGGCCAGTTCTCGTTGGAAGCTGCCATCGTCGTCGTTATTTAAATCGACTACCTGACCGAATTGCGAATCGGTGATCTCCTCCACTGCGCCGAAGAGGGCGAGGCATGCCGCGCGGGAGTCCTGGTCAAGGTTGCGTACAATCTTCATACCCGCCGCGTGCACGGTTTCGTTATTATCGATTTCTGGTTGTGGCGCAGCAGCTGGTTCACCTCGATTGGTATTCCAGACAACGTGCTCACCAAAGAAATCAGCGCTAAACACATCAAGCTCAGGACATGGAAGGTCTTCGTGGTGCTCCCAAATTTTCACCTTAAAATAATCATCTATATGTTCAGGATGTTCAGCCGCCAGCTTGCCGAAAATAACAGCTTCAGCAATGGCTTTTGTAGCCGAATTTACTGCTGTAGCAAGCGGCTTTAAGTCCGGGTATTTTTTCAAGGCTTTATCTTTTGGAAAATAAGCACCGCCGAAAACTTTTAATTCAACAGACATAATTACCTCTATTAATTTTTTGGTGTGTGATGTTTAGCGATATGGTTTACGAATAACACGCTTAACCTTTTTTAACGCGTTACGCCTTTCTCTTTTTTCATTGCATTGCTCACATAAATAAATCGTGCGTTTGAAGGGGTATATGTCTGTTTTCCTTTCGTGCATTTCCGATTTTTTATATTCGCGGCAGCAAACGGCGCAATGACAAATGATGTCATCCATATCAGTTAAGAAGTTGGCGTTTGTAATCGTAATAGGACATGCCGCAGGCGTTCTGTGCTTCTGTGAAGTTCACAGACAGCAAGCTAATGTGCTTAACAGCGCATACTGGACAATGAAACTCGCCCAGCACATAGCCACCATCAAGTACAACGGTTACAGGGCCAGAGGATGGTAGATGAACCACGCCAGAAATAATCCCGTTAATATTAAATGTCGCAATTTCTTTGTTTACTATTGCAAGACCCATTTCAATGGTTGATACTTCTAATTTCATTTCAGACACCTTGTTTTAGGTTGAGAGAATTCCTGCCGTTTAAGGCATGGTTTTTAATCGTGTATAATTAATTGACAGTCAGGTTATTGCGTTTTATCGACGCTATTAACCTTCAGAATTCAGGGTTGCCTTTTTGAGCAAGCAAATAACAAAGTTTTCGAAGTTTTATTTCAAACCAGTTAAGGCGGACTGCCTGTTGCCGTGATGGTTGACGATTAAAGTCTGTCATAATGAATCCCCTATAAGGTTATTAACAGCCATCCACAATTTCGATTGCCCACAACTGGAAGCACACTCCGCCAGCTAACAAACCAATCCCCATTAGTGAAAGAGTGGAATGCGCCTCCATGTTGTGGACGATTCATCTGCCCTGGTCTGGCGGCGCCACCTCGCCGGGGCAGATGTAAAGGGCAGTTTCGCTGCCAGTCGGCTTATTGGTCTGTGCAGGTATTTCAAGTCCTGCAACGCGGGGTTTGCTCTCCGCCCCAGGTTCTCCCCGCTATGCTTTAGCGCGCAACCTGAGAAAACCGCCTTCAAGACTTTGGCTTACGCCACATTCAAGAAACTGCCTGGACGAACTCGGAAAAGCTCAGTGCTTCTTCACCCTCAGCCAGACTGTTGAAATACTCTTCGTATGCTTTTTCCATCTCGAACCCCTGTTTGCTACTTTGCTTGGCTAATCACCCTTATCGCCGGGTAGGCGGAACGTTTACTGATTACTGCGTGTTTTGTTGGACTAAGTTTATAAGTATATAAACAAACATGTAAAGTTAATAGTAAACAAAAAGGCGTGAAATTTTGGATGTGGTTGTATTTGGAGGAAAAAAAGACCGCAAGAAGCGGCCTTAGGGGGAGTTAGTCTATCTCTAGGTCTTTCAGGATCTGAAGGATTTCCTGTTTGGACTTACCTTTCAGCCTTGCCTTGAGCTCATTGTCTATTGAGTTTACTTGGGCTCTGAGGTTTACCATGTGCTGCTCTTTTTCCCATTCAGCCAAGCTGTCGAACAGATCAAGCAATTCTTCATGGCGCGCGTCAAATGGTCGCGGAGTTCGTGTCTCATCACCCTTAGGCTCTTCATCAAGATAACCAGGAGCCATGCCGTAATCTCTTTCGATGCGGCGCGCTGCTCTCTCGCCGAACGACGCTTTGCCGTTGATCAGCTGTGAAAGGTAGCTCTTCTCTTTCTCAGGCAAGGTTCTGCTAGAAAACCATGCCGCTAGGCGCTTGCGCCTGATTTCTTTTGTGTCCATGCAGTCATTTTGATTAGTAATTTCTAAACAAGCAAAAACTTGACATTAATGTTTAGTGGTTTATAAACTTAAAGCTCAACACACAGGAGCAATTATGCAACTCAATGACTTTTTGAAAGCCGGTGGGCCAAAGATCCGCAAGGCGCTGGAGCAACACCTTGGGATTTCGAAATCTTACCTCTCCCAACTTGCAACGGGGCGGGCTGCTATTTCGCCAAGTCGATGCATCGTTATCGAAACCTTCACTGATGGGAAGGTTTCTCGAGCTGATATGCGCCCAAGCGATTGGGCTGAGATTTGGCCTGATTACAAGCAAAAAAATAACACAACAGCTCAGGAGGATACTGACTGATGGAAATCAAAAAGCTGGCATGCGAGCTGGAGTCCTGGGCACAGGAAAAGGGCTGGAAGACGGTCACGCAGCTGATAACCCTGCATCATTTTGGTGATTTGCTGCTGACTCTCAATGACGTAACCGACCCTGACGAGTATGCGCGCCGGTTGCACAACAATAAGCAGGTTATTCAGCGCGCCTTCAGAAACGATACGCCGAATTATCTCAAGCAGGCAGAGGCGCTGAGCTATGCGGTGCGCGCCGCGATTGATAACGAGCTGGAGCAGAAGGACTGCATGCTCTACCGGGCCGCCAGAGTGAACAAAGAGTGTATTGAAGCTACCAACGCGGTATTCACCGGGAAACCACAACCGGTAATCAGGCGAGAAACTCTGGAAGCGATAGACGCGCTGGCGCAGCTGGTGGGCGTAAAGGTTCAAATCATGAACAGCCATCGGGCTGCATAACATTCTGGAGGCAACTATGCGTACTTCTCAGGAATTAGCGAGCGCATTGGCAGAGCGCATGAAAAACGCGATGAATGACCGACCCGCTCAGGAGCCAGTGGATCGCCGCGGTGAAATCATTCCAGGGAAGCGGTACCGCGACGAACGCGGGCGCATGGTGACTGTTTTACGTGCATCCCAGCTCCGCGTGTCATATCGCCGGGAGGGGCACACCGGCGTCAGTGAAACAGGGCGCCGAGAGTTTGAAATTAAGTTCACTGAGGTGAAGTCGTGAGCGTGAAATTATCTTCTTGGGTGTGGGACGGTTGTGCCGCACAGGGTGTCAAGGGCATAAAACTGCTGGTTATGGCTCGCCTGGCCGATTTTAGCTCGGATGAGGGGGTGTGCTGGCCGTCTGTTGCCACCATTGCCCGCCAGCTTGGGGCCGGGCGCAGCACTGTGATAACTGCGATAACCCAGCTTGAGGCAGACGGATGGTTAACCCGTACCGAACGTCGAAACGGCCAGCGCAGCGGCACTAATTTATACACGCTGAATGCTGAAAAATTACGCACGGCGGCAGCATATTTTCATAGTTCAGATTCTGAACGTTCAAAATCTGGACACCCATTAAACAAGGGGTTAGCCAACCCTGATGATTCAGATTCTGAACATTCAGGTTCTGAACGTTCAAATCCCGAACGTTCAGAAAACGCGAATAAACAGGGTTCTCAGGGTTCAGAATCTGGACACGATCCGTCAGTAACTACAGATCCATCATTAAAACAGATCTCTTCGTCCGGAAATTCTGGCGAATCTCCAGACGGCGAAGATTCAGTCAAAAAAATACCGGCCACGAAAAAATGGGGCACACCAGAAGATCATCAATGCGCAAGCTGGATATTTTCCAGGATCCGAACTCTGTATGAACAGGCAGCCGAAACCGATGGTGAAATTGCTCGCCCCAGAGAACCAAACTGGAACGCATGGGCAAACGAGATCCGGCTGATGCGCACTATCGACGGGCGCACACACCGCCAGATTTGCGACATGTTCAAGCGAGTCCAGAGCGACCCGTTCTGGTGCCGAAACGTACTGAGCCCGGCGAAGTTGCGTGAAAAATGGGATGACCTGGTACTGAAACTGGCACCTGTCGCTCACAGCGGAGTGATGCGCAGTTCCTTTGACGATGAATATTACAAATACGACATTGAGGCCGCGGCAAAAGCGGGCTTCAGGGTCTGATCTAACTGAATTTTATCAGGAGAATATTTATGGAAACCGTACTTGATGCACTGAGAGCCATGAAAAAAGCGACATATCGCGAGGTTGCTGCCCGTCTGGATATCGAGCCCGTTGAAGCGCTTAACATGCTGCGCGAGCAGAAAGAGCAGGGGTTATGTGATTTTTACGATGGGGCATGGTCTCTCGGTACCGCGAAAGAGCAGAAACCGAAGCGTATCAGACCCAAGCAGACATCCCCACTGGTGGAGAGGGTTTTGTCAGCAATGCAGGGGCAGGGGGCTATGAGCGCCAATCAGGTCGCTGAAAAGCTGGGTAAAAGCCCGCGAGCCCTGAATGCTTCGCTGGGTGCAATGTGCAAGGACGGTCTGGTGCTGCGCCATGTGGACGGGAAAAACATCACCTGGAGCTCCCGGGGGGGCCGGCAATACAGCCAGAGCAGCAGGAGCCCGCAGCAGCGGAAGTCAAAGCCGCATCGGTACCGGAAAGCAAAACCCTGGTAGAAATTATTGGGGATATCCCGGCTTTCGCCAGCCGTCCGGATGATCTGATTATTCCGTCCTCGCGCTATATCTCGACTGAAATCCGCCGCACGAAAGCGAAGCTGGCAAACCTGCAGCGTCTGCAGGGTGCCGTTCGCGAGCTGCGTCGCCACAAACATCTGCTGCAGGGGATGGGAAATGACTGATTTACCGAAATGCCCTGTATGCGGCATGCCTCCTGCACTGAGGGTCCGCAGCCGGGTAATGAACTGGGGTTCTGCAGAGGTCCGCTGTTCGAACGGTTGCCGAGGCATCCGCGCGGGATTGTCTTTCCCACCTGATGGAGTGGCAGCAGCCCCGCAGTTGCTTCAAGAAAAATGGAAAGAGTTGGTGGGGGCAAAGAGAGCAATTTATTACTTCTCAAATGCACAAATTACACCGAGGGCTGGTGGACTGAGGGGGAAAAGTACCTAACCCGTGTAGTTGCCGGGGGGCTCATTCTAGTAGGATGTGGCGCTTTAGAATGAGAACTCACCCAAAAAAAAGGGGGAGGTTGTAAGCAAGCCCACACAATTATGATATGTTCTGATAGAGTAAGAATTATCTCATTTTTCTTGGTCCAGTTATGGAAGGAAAAAACAAACACGGTCTATCACGTTACATTCCTGAAGAGGTTAAGCGAGAAGTTAGGCGGCGATGTGGTTTTGGCTGTGTGATTTGCGGGTTTGGTTTTTATGACTACGAGCATTTTAAACCTGACTTTGTGGATGCAAAAGTTCATGACCCGAAGGGAATGACGCTTCTTTGCTCGCAGTGTAATCAAAAACGAGCGCGCGGAAGGCTGTCTGCGCATACGGTTGAAATGGCTGATCGTAACCCGAAGTGTAGGCAGGAGGGTTTTGCAAGTGAAATGTTTGATTTTCATAATGCGCCGATAACAGTCAAATTCGCAGGGGTCAAGTTTCATAACTGCCAGCATTTGATTGTCGTTAATGAGCAGCCAATATTATCTGTAAAACCCTCCGAACATCCCGATGGGCCGATGCTCCTATCGGGCGTATTTAGTAATTCCATCGGCCAGGAAACCCTTCTTATCCATGAGAATGAGTGGCACGCCAAAACAGACAATTGGGATGTAGAGTGTATTGGAGCAAGAATCACGATACGCAGCGCACCCGGAGAGTTTGCCCTAGTAATCAGGATGGAAGTACCGGGAGGATTAGTGATTGAGCGACTTGATATGCTTTATGAGGGGGTCAGGATTAAAGGGAATGACGACATATTAGAAGTATCCATAAATGGAGGGCTTTGGCATAAGTGGCAGACGTGCTCAATGACTAATTGCTTCACAGGGCTGTCGATTAAAAGTCGTATTACTGCTGCGAACGATTCTGTTTATGAAGCATGAATCTTCTTGTTTGATTTTCCATCATCAACCCGCCATAATCATGTCATCGGAGCCTGAACAACTCCGGTGACTTCTTCGCATTTAAGGGGACTTAAATGCGACATTATAAAAAAAGTCTTTTCTTTAGGCTTTTTGTTTCACTGCTTTTATGTGTCTTTTGTTTAACCATATTGACATGCTTGGTCCTTTTTATTCTTCTTGGGTTGGGTATAGTTGAAATGAGTAACGTTGCTATAGGCACATTAGGGAGTGTAGCAGTTGCCTTAATCAACCTTATGGCAGTTACGGTTAAACGCTTAGGGCATTAAACACTTCGCGACAATTAAAAACCTCCTTAAGGGAGGTTTTTTGTTACTTTTTATACAGCGACAGAAATGATCGAAAACCGCTTGAGGTCGTGAATTCGATGCAATCCCTTCGTAGTTTGCTTTGCCTTTGATAGGCGAAAATCTACCTTAGCTATGTCAGTTGGAAGTTATAATTAATTGATAAATCTATTAAATTCAAATAATTAAATTGGATTCTGATTTATCCTGCTGACAAATAACAGGCAATTTGTGCTCTTAAGGCATTGATCATTTGTGCACATAGGGTTACTGTATAAATATACAGTTAATTGTCAGGGGTGGCTATCATGGGTTATCCATCATCAGCAGCAGACTATGCAGAACAGACAATCTCACTCGCCAACATTTTCGGCAACGACTGCAATTGCCGAACAATCGAAACACCAGCCGGGTACGCGATAATAAATGTTGCCAGAACGCCTGGCGTTGGCGACATAGTGCTGATTTGTTTCTGCGGAAGACTGAACCTTGCCACAGTGCAGGGAAAAGCTCTTATCACAACAGATGGTGAGGCTATTGAAGGTGATGCGCTTGATGATGCCGATGTGCTTGGCGTTGTAACTCACCTGCTAAACAAAATAACTGACACTGATGATAGGCCAGTTATTTAGCAAAAAACGACTGCTTCCTGTGTATTGATTGCCGATCGGTTAGACAGAACAATTAAACGAAATTGCTCTTTCTAACCTATTAGACGTCTGGTTAGCGGAACCCTTAATGAAATCAGTATGCAGGGAGAAAAGGACAGCCCCCGCAAGGGGAAATCCATTTTAGGGATGTGCCCATGAAATTGAATGAATTTGCCGCCGGTCTCACCAAAGACGGACTGCTTGTTTTATGTCTTAGCGATGGTGAAATCACCGACTACCTGGTGACCAGTAATGCCTTGCGCACACTGATTCGCCGGGAAGGTGACAGGCTTTCATCCCAGGTTCTGGGTGATGAAGATCGGGTTGTAAACCTAAACTCCTTGCGAAATGACCTTAAGGTTCTCAAGCCGTAAGTGTTGATTTATAATAATCAAACGGGCTGAACACCCACTGATTACTGCGCCAACCTGAGGAATCAAAATGGCGCAGAGCATTACCCTAAACAACTCTCACCGTCCGTCTATGTGCGGTGTTTCTGCTTATGCTGGTGGTCCAGCATGAAGAAAGCAGATAGCCTCCATCTTTCGCGTGTGGCCGCACTGGGCTGCATCGTGTGCAGAAATCAGAACCTGGGCGAAACGCCTGCGGAAATCCACCACATCCGAACCGGGCAGGGCGCAAGCCAGCGCGCTGACCATCGGAAATCAATTCCTCTGTGCCATATGCACCATCGCAACGGCGGTTATGGTGTGGCCATTCATGCTGGCCGTAAGCAATGGGAGAGAAACTTCGGTACCGAGTTGCAGCTGCTGGAGCAGGTCCAGTTAGAGCTGGGAGTGTTCTATGCCTAAATATCTCATCACTCCTGTCGGAAAACCACGCATGACCCGCGCTGATAAGTGGAAGCAGCGCCCGCCGGTGATGCGCTATCGCATGTTTTGCGATGAGGCCCACTTGCATGGAATCCGGGTGCCGGAGAACGGCGCACATATCACATTCGTTTTGCCGATGCCGACGAGCTGGAGCAAGAAAAAACGCGCAGCTATGGACGGACAACCCCATCAGCAAAAGCCCGATCTGGACAACTTAACAAAATCTCTGTTGGACGCCTTGTTTGAGGATGATTCCCACATTTGGGACGCCCGGACATCAAAAGTATGGGGCGAAACCGGAATGATAATTATCGAAAACATTGGAGAGAAAAATGCGTGACATGTATGAGGTAATGGACCGCTGGGGTGCCTGGGCTGCTGCTGATAGCAGTGGTGTCGACTGGCAGCCTATCGCTGCTGGTTTTAAAGGATTACTACCGCACGGTAAAAAGTCACGCCTGCAATGTGATGACGATGAGGGAATTAAGATTGATGGTTGTGTTACACGACTAAAGTATTATGAGCCTGAAGAGTATGAGTTGATTATTGCTCATTTTGTGATCGGTATTTCACTGAGAGCTATTGCGAAAAAACGGAAATGCTCAGATGGAACGATTCGAAAAGACCTACAAACCGCATTAGGATTCATTAGCGGTGTTATGCTTATGGTAGAAAGTAGATAATATTAAGGAGTCGCTTATACTACAGCGACTCCACTATTTAATGTTTAATACCACCATTGAAAATCGTCGGCCTGCTTCTATAAGATAAAGGATACTTATACAAAGGAAAAATATTATCATATAGAAGAAACACTTGATCAAATAGTCTTGGGATACGAGACATATTAGACAAACTACAATCAGTGAAAGTAGAAATGCACATGTCATTATTGTATCCGCGATCAACCGTCTGTAGTGGCCAGTTTTGATCATATTTATAACTAGTCTTTTGTCCATCAGTGCCGTTATTAGAGACATAGACGTGATCAAGAAGCCTAAGAGAGTTCCCGCTAATCCAGTAATAACCCCTGAGGCGCTCACTAACATCTCAACTTTTACACTATCTGATTTTAACCAAAATAATCCTACCACTAAGGCGCTTATAACAGACCTAGAGCAGAGCGTCTTCCATTGCACCAAAGTACCCATCTAACGCCTCCTGACATTCTGCTTTAGCTGTGTCAATGATACCATACATTGTAAAACTTGGAGGAAAATGAGAATTCGTCTCAACAGACTGCCACGAAAAAACCCGGTCAGCAACAAGATCGATAGGGTATTCAATACCATCCTCAAAAACATGAGCTCGAGCTGTAGTAGCCCCGGTACGCATCAAATTTCTTAAAGTCCTTTTTAATCGGTTAGTTAATCTTCCTTCAGTATCTGCTCTTCTTAAATCCACCCCCATGCTGATTTTTAAGCTATCTGCATCTGCATCATTCATCATGCCGAGAATGCTGGAACCGAAATCATCATCTGGATAGAGTGCTGGATTTGTAGGCCTTGGCAAAGTGATTTCAATTTTTTTCAATTCAATATCACCGCTCATAAGACGCGCAATTGCGTCTGACTGTAAAATTGGCCCTGCTGAAACCCTGATACCAGCTGTACTGCTTAAGAAATTGACGAATTGATTGATTCCACTGGAATGGTTGTTCCTGTGCCAGGCGAGAATATTGTTTTCTTCGTAGTATATGAAAAAGTTCTTTTCAATAAGCCCTTCGCCATCCTCTAACTCTATCTGTGCTGCATCTTCGCCGGGGAGGCCAATCTCAGGGATGTCTGTATCCCTGAATTTCCGAAACTGTCCGCAAACACTCTCAGGGAACCGATCGAATACTAACCCCCAAACCTCACGTGTAAACCCGCCAATTTCAAATGATGTATCATATTCTTCATCTCTCAAAGCTTCGAAAAGATCGCGAACTGAAGCTAAATTTTGATTTGGCACAAGATTCAATTGAAAGAATTCAATTTTATATGAACGCTGAGGCATGTCCTTTCCCTTTACAATTCTATAGGAGGTTTCCTAAAGCAGGCTGATTCAATGATACGAAAAGTGTAACGCGTACGCAAAAACTATCGTAACCTGTTAAGAGTGGTCTCTAAGCATCCTACTTAGGTATGTCTTTCACCTCCCAAAAATCGATCTATGTCAACGATATATCCGTTGCTCTTTGCTATTGCTATCCTTTAGCCAAAGGAAGGAGTAGTTCTATGGGAGGTTGCGCTGTCTGTGGATGTTCTCTAAACGATTCACAAGATGCTGTGCATAAAGGTATTGATTATAAGTCTTGTCCAAAGTGTTCAGCAGATGCTGGAGTTCATGTGTTTTATAAAACAGAGGACTTTGGGTACAGGGATATGGGCGATGGTAGGCACATTGTTCAATCGTGGTGTCCTTCTTGCCGATCTGGGGAGAACCCATCTATCCCTGAAGCGTTCAGATGTAAGTGACTAAAATTATTTTCAAAAGGCTGCCATTAGGCGGCCTTTTTTGTTTCCCAGTGTTCTGAGAGGTCTCGCGACAGGCAATCATTGACTGTGGGAATGAATGAGACGTATTTTATTTGTGTGGTGAATCCTTTCTAAGCGAAAGGGCGTTCCAGTCAACTGCTATCTGCAGGTATGCGCGCGGCTTTGCTGACTGGGGTAGAGTCACCGGGAGGCACCCGGCACCATGACAACAACAATACAAATTTCAAATTCCTTGAGAGCCTGCCATAAAAAGCAGGCCTTTTTTTATGGTTTTGTAATCTGCTGCTACGCTTTGAGTTGTGGGATGTGCCTACCTCTCCGGTGGTTCTCCTGAGCCTATAGTGAATCAGCCGATACAGCTTCACTCCTGAGTATAGGTATCACTCACACCTACCTTACAAATAGTCAACTCATTAGCCCGCCTTCAAAAGCGGGCTTTTTTTATTCTTAAAACAGCACCCGCACACCGCGAGGTGAGAGACGATGAAAATGAATGATTCAGGGAACATCTTCACGCAGTTCTTCGCGTGGGTAGCAGCTCTGGCGTCTGCCATTGGATTTACCACTCAGGATCTGGTGTTCATGTTCTTTGGCGCTGCTGGTCTGCTTATCTCGCTTGCCTCCTACATAAACGGAAGGGTGGATGCACACCGCAGGCGTAGAGAAGACGAGAAGCGAACAAAAATGGTCAATGACTACCTGAAAGGGGTCGGTGATAAACCTCTGCACGAACGCCCGGCTGCGGCAAGCGTAGTTGTTGAGGCATTACAAAAGGAAGGTGAGTAATGGGGAACCGGGCAAAGTTGAGCGCGGCTGTTCTTGGGTTGGTGCTTGCTGGAGCATCTGCACCGACAATCCTCGATCAGTTCCTGAATGAGAAGGAAGGGAACAGACTTACTGCATACAAAGACGGCGGAGGTATCTGGACTATTTGCCGCGGTGCCACGATGGTTGATGGTAAACCGGTTATACAGGGCATGAAGCTGACGCAGACGAAATGCGATCAGGTAAACGCCATCGAACGAGATAAGGCGCTTGCTTGGGTTGAGCGAAATATTCACGTTCCGCTAAGTGAGCCTCAGAAGGCTGGAATAGCTTCTTTCTGCCCCTTCAACATCGGACCCAGTAAATGTTTCCCATCGACGTTTTACCAGCGTATTAACGCTGGCGACAAACGAGGGGCCTGCGAAGCGATCCGCTGGTGGATTAAAGACGGTGGACGTGATTGCCGCCTGACAAAAGGCCAGAAGAATGGCTGTTATGGGCAGGTCGAGCGGCGTGATCAAGAAAGTGCGTTGGCGTGCTGGGGGCTGGACCAATGAAAATTAATCCGGGCCTTATCAGCGTTGTCGTTATTGCTGGCCTTTCGGTCGCTCTCGTTAAGAGTTGCTCCGACGCAAGTAGCCTTCAGAGCGATAACGACGTTCTTCGAAGTGACAATTCTTTGCAGGGGCAGGTGATCGCGACACAGGCACTCAATTTCAATCGGTTCAATCAGGTTGCCGAACATGCCAACAGGCTTAACTCCCTGATCGACACCAACACTGAAGAAACCGTTATCGAATACCGGGAGATTCTCCGCCGTGAAAAGACCTGTGATCTGCCTGTTCCTGCTGATATCGCTGGTGGGCTGCTCGAATACGCGAACCGTTTACGTGCCAGCGCAATGCACACCGATACCGGCCGACCTGACGAAACCGATGATCGTGCCGCTGCCGCCAGCTCAATGACATATTGCCAGGCCGTTTTGTGGATTAAGCCGCTACTGGCCATCATTGAGAAGGGCAATAATAACTTTGCGGGTATCAGGCAGATCGAACTGGAAAGGACAAATCAGAAATTAGTCACGCAAGGTAAGTGAGAAATTATGAATTATGACTTCGCAACATCAAAAAAAGCCCTCACAAGGAGGGCTACAGGAGTCTCAGTTTCACTTGCTCTTTTTTTATCGATGATTCCATGGAGTTGGCAGTCTCCTCATCAGAGTCTTTGGTAGCCTGGCACTCAGCCAGTAATCAACAAGCGTAAGCGAAAAGCATTAGGAATTTCCTGAGGTTGAAAGCTCTTGTCTGTTCCAGGTGCATACCTGATTCCCACCAAGAAGAAAAACCTCAGTCGCAATTCCCATTCAATAAAAAGAATGTGGTTTGACAGTATTCGGCCAAAAAAATTGCCCCTGGTGCGGGGCAAGTATGAGTTGAATCTTTTGTTTTGTTTATGTGCTTCTTGCTCTAAGGCTGCGTGACAATAACACCGCATTAAAAAATTGCAAACGAAATACATGTTTTGTTGTGACAATGTACAACAAATCCAATAAATATGGTTATTCCATCCAGTGGATAAAGCCATAACCCCCAGAAGAGAAGAAGAATGCAGGTCACTATTATTGGAGGCCCATATGTACTTTACTGGACTGTTTCATCGCGTATTGGCATCCCAATAAGGACAAACCAGCGAGGCAATATAATAAAGCGATCACTCGAACAACACTTGATGCATCCCCTAGCCGGAGCTCCGGAGAATGTTAATGATGATGGCTGAAAACAAGTAGTGTTCATGCCAAATGAAGTGCAGTTGCTTCGCTATGAAGCATCGCTGGGCCTTATTGCTCCTAAGAACATTAGTTAAGTTTTTATGAGGGGTCCTCCGGGCGGGGTAGCCCACCACGGGGCGGCGCGCTCGCGGGAAACGGCTAGTTTTTCGGATCCAAGGTCATCATCATCATGTGCGCAGGTCTTTGATTTAATTAGAGGCCATTTTCGCAAGATGTCT